>CABJAS010000004.1 GCA_902363625.1 Clostridiaceae bacterium | reverse complement strand
CGTGTTCTGTTCAGTTTTCAATGGTCTCCGCCGCCCTTGATTGGACTGCCTGTTTATATTACCACGTCCTCTCTCCTTTGACAAGTCTTTTTTTCTACTTTTTTTATTTTTTTTAATAATTGTTTGAATCCACCTTATCGAATCTAGTCCATCATTGTTTATCCTTGTCAATTCTTCCTATTTTTTAGCAAATAAAAACGCTCCTAATTAATAGAAGCATTTCCTTTATCATATGTTTTTAATAAGTAACGATACAAAATAAAGCTCACTGCACTTAATCCTAATACAATAACTACAATCATTATAAAAGCATGCATAAAGAAGCTTTCCGGCAGAATCGTAATAACCGGATCATAACGTTCATCAAATATCCAATCATTATTTCTAAAAACAATTTGATGAAAGATAATAAATGCTTTTGAAAAATCTATGCTCGCTAAGAATCCGATGACTGCTGGAACAGCGACAGTTAAAATGGAAGTCCATTTAAAAAAGAGAAAATCTCGTTCTTTAAATCGTTTGATACTAATCGGCAGGGTGGTTACTAAACCAACAGCGCATATAACCTGAATTACTTCAAAGATTCTTTTTACCTCTTCAAAATGCTTGATTCCACTTTCTGACATAGTAAAGTCAGGCAAGATCAATGGTCCTTGGTAAAAAATTGACTGATAATGAATCAAAGCATCGTAATTCTGCTTAATCTGTTCAACTGATAATAAAGTAGCTTCCTTAATTTTTAAATAACTAATATCGAAGTAGTACAGCCCTTTAAAGAATACAGTAATCACAATAGCGAGTGTAATAATCGTAATCATCGCAATGACTGCAAAGATCCAATTATTACGTTTCAGCTTATTCATATAAGAAGTTTTCCCCTTTTTGGGTTTCTACTAAGGATAATCCGGGAAAGTCCTGCTGACGCAGAGCTTCATAAATAACTAAAGCAACACAGTTGGAAACATTAAGACTGCGAGTTTTGGTACTCATTGGAATACGCATGCATTCTTCTAAATGTTCTTTTAATACATCTTTAGGAATTCCATCATGTTCATGTCCAAAGATAAAATAATGATCCTGATCGGTTTTAGCCATATCAAAGTCACTGTATGTTTTTTTACTGTAACGCGTCGTAAAATAATAATAGCCTTTATTCTTTTGTATAAATTCTTCCCAGTTTTCATATACCTGCATATTTAAATCTTTAACATAATCCAACCCGGCACGCTTCATCTTTTTGTCGTCCAAATCAAATCCCAATGGTTTGATCATATGCAATGTTGTATTAGTTGCCACACAAGTTCTCATAATATTGCCTGCATTCTGCGGAATTGCCGGATTATAAAGTACGATATGATTTGCCATAATAGCCTCCTATAGCTTTTTTATAATTTCAATTGCTTTTTTCACTGCTTTTGCCCGATGTGAATACTGATTTTTTTCTTCCATGCTCATTTCCGCACTTGTTTTGTCCAACGGTGGAAAATAAAAGATTGGATCATAACCAAAACCATTCTCACCTAAAATCTCTTTTGCGATTTCGCCTTCAAATGTTTCTTCAAACAAAATCGGTTTCTCATTAGGAATAACGATAGCAATAGCACAGACAAAGCGGGCACTGCGATCTTGTTTATTTTTCATTAGCTCTAAAATATGATTATTTTTAATAGTATAGCTTGTATCATGTCCTAAGAAACGGGCAGATTCCACTCCCGGTTGTCCATCCAAAGCATCAATTACCAATCCGGAATCATCTGCCAATGTTACCTTTCCGGTTCTATCAGCGATGGTTTGTGCTTTAATTAAAGCATTTTCTTTAAATGTTTTCCCATTTTCTTCAATCTCAATATTTTCATTAAATTCATCTAATATGGATTTAACTTCTATATTCAATGGTGCTAACAATGTTCTCATTTCTTTCATTTTTCCATTATTGGTTGTTGCAATAATTAATTCTTTCATTATGTCACCTTCTTGTATTAAGATATTCTATCATAATTAAATAGAAAAAAACAATCTTTTACGCAAATTAAAACATTGCCGCTATTTTTACCAATTCCCATTATAATAGATCTGTATATGATATCTGGGAGGACAATACTATCATGAAAAAATTAATTATCAATGCAGATGATTTCGGGATGTGTGAAGGCGTTACACGCGGAATCATTCAATGTCATCGCGAAGGTGTGTTAACTTCAACTACTTTAATGACCAATATGCCTTATGCTGCAAAAGCTTTAGAGATGGCGGAACAATACCCTAACTTAGGAGTGGGTATTCACCTTGTTTTAACGTGCGGCAGACCGTTAACATTAGGAAAGAAAAGCTTTACTGATGAAAATGGAGATTTTAAGAAATTGAATACGTATCCGAATAAAAAAGCCATCGTTGATCCTAATGAGTTATATGAAGAATGGCATGCTCAAATTGAATTATTTATCCAATTAGCCGGTAAGAAGCCAACACATATCGATTCACATCACCATACTCACTTAGAACCAGGAAACATTGAGGTAGCAGCTCGTTTAGCTAAAGAGTACGATCTGCCAATGCGCTTAACTGATGATATTCAGCATCATTATGAATTTGCCCCTTTGCTAAGAGGATTTAACGGAGAGATTAAAGATTACATTCAGTTTTGCGAAGACCATTTAAATAAAGAAGGCATTCAGGAAATGATGTGTCACCCTGGTTTTATTGATGATCATCTCTACAACAACAGCTCTTATGCCATTCCTCGAATCTTTGAAATGAAGTTCATTCGCAGTCCTGAATTTAAGCAATGGCTGCATGATCATGACATTGAACTCATCAACTTCAAAGATATTAAAAAAAGATAAGTACTTTTATTAACAGTTGGGGTTTTCCCGCTGTTTTTTTTATTTATTTTGTATACCCACTTTTGCACGATATCTAATAAAATTTTTTAATTCTTTTTCCAAAATCGAAAAAAATTGATACAAGCGCTTCCATAGTATACAATGAATTTATGAAGGAGGTGTTATATTATGATGAGAGTATTATTATGCTGTGCTGCTGGGATGTCTACTAGCTTACTTGTAACTAAAATGGAAAAAAGTGCCGCGGACCGTGGTATTGAAGCAAAAATCTGGGCAGTCAGCGAAAAATCAGTTGACGCTGAAGAGGGGAATTACGATGTATTATTAGTTGGTCCGCAAATTCGTTACAAATTAAAAGAATTAGAAAAAAAATGTGAAGGAAAATGTCCGATCTCAATGATCGACATGAGAGATTATGGTCGCATGGATGGGGAGAAAGTGTTAGACCTAGCAGTAAATCTTTATAATGACTTTTACAAATAATACTTATAAAGGTTACACACACGTGTAACCTTTTTTCATACCTTGGTAAAATTATCGGTTCTTGAAATAACGAAACAATGAGATAATAATAATCCCAATAGCTACAATGAAATAAAAATTATGAGACAGGAATCCGATTGGCGTATTTGGATGCTCAGCTAGGATAGGAAAGAAAATATTTAAACAGATAAAGACAACAAAGAGGAATAACCCACCTAGTAATTCGCGCCCTGCATTATCTTTATCTCTTAGTCTTACTGATTCCTCGTCTGAATAAATCTTATTTTTCTTAGGATCATCAGAATAAAAGATATGATGCACATCAGAAATACCGGATACACTGCCATTACCTAAACATGTCCAGCCATCATCGGCAAAGATTTGATAATATTCTTTTTCCTGATCTTTTTCTAGTTTTCTGGAATCCACACGATAGACACGATCTTTATTTGTTGTTTTATTAAAATTGAAAACAGTAAAATAAAGCGGTGGAAATAAGGTAAAAGGAACGATCGTTTTAAGGTGATAACCTTTTTTTGATTTTCGATTTAAATATCTTTCTATTGAATCCGCACTGTGTAATAAATTAATCGCTAACATAATATCATTCTCCCTTTTCTAGTATTTGTTTGGAAATAAAACAGCGTTGCTGTAATTTTGTATACTCTTTTAGTAACGTCTGTTTTCCTAATTCTGTAATGCGATACATCTTCCGTCTTGTATCCTCTTGATTTTGCATTTGTTCGATCAGATTGGTCTTTTTTAAATTCTCCAATACGCCATAAAGTGTCCCAGCTGCTAAAACAATCTGTCCGTCACTTAATACTTCTACTTTTTTTATAATCCCGTACCCGTGCAGTGACTCTGCGGCTAATGCCAAGAGAATAAAATAGGTTTGTTCTGTAAATGTGTTTGCTTTCATTTTGTCCCTCCTATTATATCGTATTCCTTTATATCGTTTAACGATATATCGTACACCTATATATTAACATTATTTGTTTAAAAGTCAACCCCAATACAAAAAAGTACCGCATTTTATTCAAACGGTACTTTACTCTATTATTTATAACGATATTTTTTTACTCTTTCGTCTTGGATCACACCATCAAAATCCATACCAAATGCAAAGTCATAGCAATGACCTTCACTATCTACATAAGGAATCATATCGAATGGTACATCTTCCAGCTGTGTTTCTACGGTATCCATATCCATTGGAATCTGGAGCGGCAATAATCCGCTTGGCATTCTTTTACCTGATAAGATATCAAAGATAGCTTGGTTCTGAACACCGTATTCTGCGATAATCGCATCAGCATAAGGTTCAAATTCTGACATTATGGTTGGTCTTTTTAATTTCATACACACAATAACAGGCTTATCCTTCATTATTTTCTTCATATTCAGTACATTATCTAAATCTGTTTCATTTGCTGTCGTATTCGTCTTATTATAGTAGCTGCGGTTGGTAAAGGATTCTAAAGGATCACCGCCTGCCAAACTTTCTTTTCTTGCATTTACTGCTGTATAAGGACGATATTGCAGACTGATGGGTAAATAGCCGTTTCCGCCATTTTCCACATCTCTTGGATCGTAAGAATCACAAATCGGTGTTTCCATAAAAATAATCGCCGCATCTGCTTTCTCTGGTGTATCGACCCATTCAAAATATTTATTCACCAAATCCTGTTTTACCGGCACAATATCTTCCGGTTCTGACATCGTGCTAAAGAAAGTACGATAAGACTCAATATGACGATTAGGAATATACACTTTTGTTTTTGCTTTTAACGGCAATACATGATTTTTATTTTTAAGAAGAGTGATGGAGCTTAACTGTGCTTCATAACCGACTGCCATAAATTCTTCTTTCCCTACAGTCTCTTTTGCCTCTTGTATATCAACATAAGGATTTTCAAATAAGCCTAATCGGAAGATATTCATTAATAAACGCCTTGCGGATAATTCGAAACGCTTACGCATATAATCTTCACCAAACTCCTTGCATCCCATTTCATAGGCATCTAAAATCGGCTGGGCATCATTGTTGCCACCAAACTGGTCAGCTCCGGCTAAGATAATTTTCAAATGTCTTTCCGCTTCGGTTAGTCCTTCAACTCCCCAGCAAGTTCCGCCAAAAGAATAAACAGTTTCTCCTTGGTTTTTAGTGATTCCCCAGTCTGTACAAACAACCCCGTCATAATTTAACTGATCACGAAGCAACCCCTGAATAATGTATTTACTGTAAGAATTTCCTACCATCTCATGATCTTTACCTTTTAAATCAGCAGAAATTGTATAATAAGGCATTACAGCAGACGCCATTTTGGTCTTCCCCTCTAACTTAAAAGCCCCTTCAACAAATGGTTTTAGATGCATCTCCAGATTTTTTCCCGGATGAACCGCATATTTTCCATAAGAGTAGTGAGCATCTCGCCCGGCTTCACCGGTTGCACCGCCAGGGAAATGTTTTACCATTGCATTGATACTGTCATAACCCCATCCGTCTTTGATTTCCGCTTCGCCAAAAGATGTCTGCAAGCCATCACAGTATGCTCTTGCCATGTCAGTCGCTAATTCAGGTGACTCTGAAAAGGTTCCGTTAAAACGCATCCAGCGCGGTTCTGTCGCTAAATCAATTTGGGGAAACAGAGCTGTTGTCAACCCTAAAGAACGGTATTCCTTGGAAACAACGTTGCCATATTTTTTAACTAACTCAGGATCAAAAGTAGCAGCCATACCAATTCCATCCGGCCATTTTGAAATATCGCTGTTTGCTCCGCCATTAAATTCAGCATCACTGATCGTTCCATGACGTGGATCGCTGCTGTTATTGACCGGTATGCCTAAAGGCTGACTTTCAGCAAATGCCTGAACGATATTATTCCATTTTGACATCACTTCTTTATTCTGATAGCGCATAACTAAAATATGGCGCACATCATCTTTTTCGATAAATTCTTTTTGCTGATCGGATAAGCTCCATGGCTCAACATTTGCTTCATCAAAAGAAAGACCGTTATAAGTTCCGCCAAATCGCGCCATACCTTGAGCCGGTATTAACTGATGACTACTGTAAAGCATTAATCCGGCGATCTGCTTGATCGAGAGTCTCTTTGCTAAATCCTCAGCACGTTCCTTCACATCCAGTCGCCAGTCTTCATATTTTTCTAACTGGTGGCTTCTTGATAAGTTTTTAAAATAAAGACCGTCTACTTCTAAAATCGGGACATCACTGTCTTTAGCGACTCCCAGTGTCGGACCATCCTCGTTATAAATTAATTTATAATTTTCTTTTTCTATGACTTTCATTTTATCCCTCCTGCTCCTATTTTATCACATTTCAATCGCTTGCATAAAGCAGAAAAAGGAACTATCCTTCATTAGACAGTTCCATTAAGATATGAATATAAGCTTCTAAATCCATTGGTTTAGCACAATAATAACCTTGAATAAAATCACAGCCAAGTGAGCGAAGCAAGTCAAACTGTTCTTTGGTTTCAACCCCTTCAGTCGTCACTTTGATATCAAATTGATGACACAAATCAATAATCATTTTCACAATCGTCTGTCCGCGATCATTCGTTAATGAATCATCGATCAAACTCTTATCAATCTTTAAGACATCAATCGGTATGTCTTTAATCATGGAAACAGAAGAATAGCCGGTTCCAAAATCATCCATTAATACTGCGATGCCATAATCATGTAAACGGTTGATGATCGACAACATCTCTTCATTATTATCAAATAATGCGGTTTCCGTGATTTCTAATTGAATCAATTCAGAAGGAATCTGATATTTTTCTATTATATGCAGATAATCATCTACAAAAACCGGAGAATACAGATCTAATCGGGATACATTGATTGACATTGCTCCTACCGGCAGTCCGGCTTTCAACCATTCGGAAATTGAGTGACATACTTCTTCAAAAACATAGCGATCTAATTTAATAATGCTGCCATTGCTTTCAAAAATCGGAATAAACTGATTCGGTGTAATAAATTTACCCTCACTGTTTTTCCATCGGACTAGGGCTTCTCCACCGTCAAAGCGATTCGTGTGCAGATTGTATTTAGGCTGATAATAGAGAATAAATTCACGATTATTGATGGCTAGCTCAAACTTATTTTCAATCATTTTGATTTGCAGAAGCTTTTCTTTTAACTGATCGTCGTAGTAACTCACGGAATGCATGACTTCTTTTTTTATAAGATTCAGTGCTAAATCCGCATGATCGATCATTGTTTCTAAACTATCAGACTTATCAATAGCTAAGCAGATTCCAAACTTCGCTTTTATTTCATATTCCTGATGATCGAATTCGTGACAATGCAGAAGCCTCTTCTGGAGCTCTTCTAAACGCAAAGTAAACTTGTTTCGTTCTTCAATGTGAAGCAGCAAAATAAAATGATCTCCACTTTGACGAGCACAAAGTTCATGTTTAGTTAGCTGAGCATTCAAAATATTATAGATTTTCTTTAATACAATGTCTCCTTCTGAAAATCCATATAAATCATTGATATATTTGAATTTTTCAATATCCATCACCACAATCGCATAAGAAACTCCCGGATGTCTTATCAAAGAACGTGCTTCCAGCTTGAATCTCGCCTGACTCATTCCGCCCGTTAAAGCATCAGTAAAGATCATTTCTTCCTGCTCTCTTTGATTCTTTTCTTTCTGTTTAAAGATATATACGACTAAATAACTAATTGCCCCTACGCAGATTAAAGCAAATGATGCCGATAACAGCACTAATGAATTGGTATAGGTAGCAATCACCTCATCAGGAATAATTGTGAGGACATACCAGTTGTTGATATCTAATGGACGATAGTCCATATATTTACCTACACCATACGTATAAGTCAGGTTTCCGGTTTCATTATGTTCGATCGCTGTACGCAGTTTTTTCGCTGTAGCCTCATTTCCTTTATCTTCATTTAAAGCGTCATAAAAGTTCGTAAAATCAATCTTGCTGTTTTTATTATTAGAAGCAATGACACGATTCCCTTTATTATCAATGACATAGGTATACCCCTGTCCATTAAATATAGTTGTGGTCAATAGATTGCGGTAATAATCTGTTGCATATGTAGCGAACAATAATGCAACGACCTCTCCTTCTTTGATGATCGGTGCACTAAATACATTGATTTCTTGTCCATCTGATTTATCGATAATGGTTCCCGATACACTTGAATATCCTTCTAATCCTTTTAAAAAATAATTCCGGTCAGACAGATCCATGAGTAATCCATCCGTTGTTTTTCCAACTCCTTCAAGATCAACAATCCCCATTCTTTTAAAGAAATTATCCTCATTGAGTGTATCTAGTTTAGCGAGGATATTGTCCGTATCTAATTCTTCCTGAGCGATATAATCCGCTACGTTGCTTAGAACCGCTTCCCCCTTTTCTACTTCCTTTTTCAGGACCTGTGTCGATTGGTAGGCAATTTCCGAAAGCATTGATAAAACTCTTTCACGCATAGTGTTATAAAAGATATTGGTATATAGGAGCGAGCCTATTACCAAGGCAATCACAATAATCACAAATCGTTTGGATGTCGAATACTTTTTCATAACCGTCCTCTCCCCCTAGATTAGTAGGATACCTAAAGGTGTCCTACTAATGATCGAGTGCTAGCTTAATTTCATCAAATGTTTCCTGAATAAATTTCTTAATCATCTGCTGTGATACAAACATTCGAATCATGGTTGGCAGACGCTGATAAAACTGATTGAAAACATAATTAAACTTATCATCGTTCTGTCCATGTTCAAATGCTTCTTCCGCAACAACAATCATACGCACTAAGAATTTGCGAAGTCCCAGCTTTTTGATGTTGAGTAAAATAATAGCGACTAAAAATAATACAACCACTGCTGTAATACATACTGTACACATTCTATCACCCCTCTACAGAATATGCCAGTTTTCGACAGCGAATTAATATATTTGTCTGTTTAAATCAATTTATATTCATTATTTACGATTTCCAGTACAGCAATCTGGTGCTGAAAGTCTTTATAAAGTGCAATAATGTAATGATTATTAATTTTTTCGATCAGGCAGTAACGAAATAACAATTCCTGATTCAGATGCAGCGAGGCTAAGAGATTGTGCTCCTCGAGCAAAGCATGGGTAAATATCTGGCGTTCTTCGCGAGTCCACTCACTCTTCCACCACTTCTTTGGTTTTACCTTAAACAACTCCAGATAGTCCAAAACCATTTCTTCTAAAACATCAATATCTTTTGTTTTTAAATAGGACTCCAAATAAACAAAAAGTTCATCTACTTGGTATCCGATCATTTTGAATCCACGATCGATATAATAGCGCCCGAAGTCATGAAAGAACTCAAAAGGTGAACGTACTTCATGATCAAATAAAGTATTCATGGTTCGGTAGAAGCGACCGCTGTTCCAATATTTTTCCAACATTTCTTCAGCTACATGGATTTCCTGTCGTTCTTCATTGCTTAATACATGATTGGCGAAAATTTCATACGGTGCTTCTTTTTGATAAGTATAATCATAAAGCTCGGCATCCTCGCGCAGACTGGTACCTCGCAGTAATTTTAGGAAACCCAACTGCAGCTCTTTTGCCCGAAAAGCAAAGACATCATCAAAAGATTGTTTAAAACGTTCATAGCTTTCAAAAGGAAGCCCGGCAATAAGATCTAAATGAAGATCAATCTTGTCTCCTTTGACCAACTGCATGATTACCTCTGAAAGTCGCTGAAAATCTTGTTTTCTTTTTACTACTTCGTTTGTTGGCTCATAGGTCGATTGAATCCCGACTTCAAAACGAAGCAAGCCTTTCGGTGCTTTTTCATTTACAAAATCGATAATGCGCTGATCCAAGACATCGGCATTGATTTCAAATTGAAACTGCTGTCCGGGAAGATGATGCGTGACAATAAAATCTAAGATATTCAACGCTTTTGTGGGATTAACATTAAAGCTGCGGTCTAAAAATTTAATCGTTTTTGCTCCGGCTTGAATGATTGCTGAAAGCTGTTCATGAATATAGGTATCACTGTAAAAACGGACCCCTTTTTCTAAAGAGGACAAGCAGTACTGACATTGATAAGGACATCCTCGGCTCGATTCAAAATAAACGATGCGATCTTTAATATGCGGCAGATCACGTTCTAAAAGATAGGGTGACGGCAGTTTTTCGATCTCAGATAAATCACAGTTTTTAGCGATGCCCTCATTCATTAATTTTCCATCTTTCAAATAGCAGATCCCTTCTAGCTGCGGTTCACTTTTTTCTTCTATTGCTTTTAATAATGCCGGCAGCGTTTTCTCGCCTTCTCCACATAATACATAATCCACAGAAAATTCTTCTAAAAAATAGCGTGGCTCATAAGTGACTTCCGGTCCGCCTAAAAGAATGACAATATTTGGCTGACACTGCTTAACCATTTTTGCCAGCTCTTTTATTTTTTCAACATTCCATATATATGTAGATAATGCCAATACATCTAAATTCATGGAAAGGATATCTTCACACACCTCACTTAGATCATCTTTAATCGTATATTCTTTAAAATCTATATCAAATTTATCTGCGCAAGCTACGTATAATAAACGCAGCGCTAAAGCAGTATGAATAAATTTTGAATTTAATGTTGTAATCAATGTTTTCATAGGTCCCCTACTTTCTCATACGTTTATATTTTAGCACAGTTATAAATGAGGAATAAATAAAAAAGGGACAAAATCCCTTTTTAATAGTCAATTTCCGGCAATGTACTTGTATTTAAACAATATTCCTCAAATGTCCATCCTTTATCATGAATCACTTTAGCAATATCCTCTCCGACATAACGTAAATGCCATGGTTCGTGAGCAATTCCGGTAATATCTGCGCTTTCTGTTTCAAAACGAACGATAAAGCCATATTTATAACAGTTTTTAATCACCCATTGATATTCTTCAGTATCCCCAAATGTAATACGTGTTCCGTCCACGACACTTTGAGAAGTGATATCCACACCTAATCCGGTCTGATGCTCACTTGCTCCTGGCAATGCCACATATTCAGAAGCATAGATACCGCCATAAATCGATTCTGTTTCATCATATACCTTAGTTTGTTCACTGTAAGAACGATATCCGCTGTTTAATACTAATTCCATTCCTGCCTTTTTAGCGTCTGCCGTCATTTTGACTAAAGCATCTGCTACTACTTGTCTTACTGTATTATCCGTATTGTCCGGTGCGATCGGCATTTCCGGCACCACTAAATCACTAGGAACATATGTATTAGGCAAATAGAATCCTTTTTTAACTAATGCCGTGATCTCTTCTGGATTCTTTATTTCATAATGCTCACTTGTTGGATTCGTAGATATAACGAATGGGAAGTTCACAATATTCACTGCATATTCATCACTGTTGTACTGCGAAGAAGCCGTGATATATTCTCCGATTTTCTGATAATCAAAGTATTTGTATTTATTGAAACGATTGACTGTTTCCATTGTATACTTGTTTGTAATCAATGATTGGATATCATCCATCGAAGCATTTCCTAAGATGGTCCAAATATCTGCATCTGTATAACCCAAGCTCACTAATTCCGGATATTTTTTATCCATAAAATTCTGCATTGCTGATACGACATCTTCTTTGCTCATTTCCGGATGCAGATCAAAGTATCGATCATACTCATCATAATAACCTGCATTTAAATCAATTGCCAGCCAGTCTGTTAAATATTTGACTTTGGCTTTTGATAACAACTCTGCTTTCACATCTTTACTTTGTTTCAAAACGATATTTGCTTCTGAAAAGCTGTACCCTTTTGTCATTAATTTAATACGATTAAAATTCAATGCAATAACGATTGCGATGATAACTACAGGGATACCGACAAAAACTAAGATTTTTCGCCAATTAACCCTTCTCTTTCTTCCATAAGAACTGTAATATGAATGTTTTTTTCTCATTCTTCTTTATTCCTTCCATAAGTACTGACGTGAATATTCCTGTCCAAACAGCTGATCGTACTGAAGCAGTTCATGATCCTCTAAAAACTGTTGGATATTATCAGGCATATCCTCCGAATATTTATAAAACTGACCGTTTTTCCCTAAGACAAAATAATTATTATACCCATCTACTAAACTTGCAGCATAGTAATTGTATTTTAAATAATTTGGTAAAGTCACTCCGGCATTTAATAACGTATAAGCTCCCAATACTGAAGAATCCATGGTCACCCCGATCTGAGTGGGAATATCATAATTTGCCCACATTACAAACGGTGTTTTGTATTTATTCACATCATCTAAATGATCCGAATCCTTGTTGATCGTTGAACTGACAAATGGATGATGATCACCAAACATTACAACGATTGTCGGTTCCTCTTCAGCAGAGAAGTATTCTACTAATTTTTGATACATTGCGTCCGCATCTTGAACTCCGCGGGCATGCACTCCGGCTTCTAATTTGCCTTCTTCTTTAAAAAGGCTCTCATCTCCTTCTACACCTACAACACCATTGCTTGTATCGGTATAAGGGGTATGATTTTCCATCGTGACACAAAATGTAAATAATGGAGAGTCTGCATCTTTATTTTCATAGCAAGAGACAATTTTATTATAGACTTCTTCATCGCTGATATACCCTTTTACTTTTTTAGCGTCTTCGCTGAAGTCATCAATAGTATAGAATTGATCGAAGCCAAAAGCAGGATAGACATGATTACGGTTCCAGAATGTTCCCAAGTAAGGGTGTATTGCCGTTGCCGTATAGCCATCTTCTTTTAACACCTTCACCATACTGTCTTCGTCATCATCTAAATAGCGGTCATAGGCAACACTGCCAACCGGTAAATGCTTCATTGAATGCCCGGTCAGATATTCAAATTCAGTATTGGCTGTTCCGCCGCCAAAGATGGAAACCAATAAATTTCCTCGTACCACATTGTCATTTAACGAATCAATAAACGGTGTCAGAGGCTCATCAAAGCTTAATCCTTCGTTAGCAATCGTTATATCAGAAAAAGATTCATTCATAATCACGATAATGTTTGGTTTTTCTGATACGTCTACCGGTATTGGATCCTCAATGGCATCGATTCTTTTCGTGACTTCCTCTATCTTTTCTTCACTGTAATCCTCCGGCGTCACGACCGAAATGTTTTTCAGGTTCATAAAGAAGGATAAAATAAAGCCGTTTTCTCGATAATTCTTATCTTGATTCCAGTCCATGTTGGTAATCTTTAAACTATTCAGCACTTCGTTATTAAAAATAACGCCGACCGTTAAAGAGGATAATACAATAAACGCCAATGCTAAATACTTAAAACGAATACTGATTCGCTGCTGTTTCCTTGCACCTCTGAATTGCTGATACAAAACAGCACATAAAACCACCAGACATAAAATAACCTGCCAACTGATTTTTATATTTAACTCAGTCATGATTCCTGCCGCAGCCTGCAAATTCAACACATCCCAAAGGACAACATTTTCACCCTTCATAAGAAGTTTATAGTAGTTGCAAATGCCAATGACTACAAGAGTCGTAATAAAAATGATATTCGACCAATTAAGCCGGTTCATGACAAGATATATCAAAATACAAATATTACAGTAAATGATATAATTCATCAGCAGTACCCGTTTATGATGAAACATCCAGTTTACCAGATCAAATAGATTGAAGGTTGGATGATTAAGCAGTTCCACACAAAACAAGGCAATCAGGCTAATGATGAAAACACTCTTATAAGCTTTGATAAAATATAATATTTTATCTGCTACTTGCTTTAATATTTTCATAGACACACCTCAAATAAATAGTTTATCATAATTTGGCTTGAATACAAGAAAGATTATAAAAAGAAAAGAAAGCTATACTTTCTCTCCCAAATATTCTTTCTTGCCGATTTCATATAAATCATTCCCCTCACAGTCAATCACAACCGTTAATGGAAATTCCTCTACATAGAGCTCACGAATCGCTTCCGCTCCCAAATCTTCAAAGGCTATGACCTTTGCCTGTTTGACACATTGGCTGATATAAGCTCCCGCTCCGCCAATAGCGCCAAAATATACACCGGTGTAAGTATGCATCGCTTCTTTTACACTGTCATTGCGATACCCTTTTCCAATCATTCCTCTGAGTCCCAGTGACAGCATTGTCGGTGCATAGGCATCCATTCTTCCTGATGTTGTCGGTCCGCCGCTGCCAAAAATCTGTCCCGGTTTAGCGGGTGTTGGTCCGACATAATAGATGATTTGATCCTTAGGATCAAAGGGTAAATCTTTTCCCTGTTTCACCAATTCAATCAAACGTTTATGAGCTGCATCACGCCCGGTATAGATCGTACCTGATAACAGCACCTGATCTCCGGCTTTTAAGGCTTTGACTTTATCTATTGTTAAAGGTGTAGTTAAACGAATCATAATGATACCCCCTTGTGTCTGGCAACATGACAGCAAATGCTGACAGCTACCGGCATTCCCGCAATATGCGTTGGATAGGTTTCAATATTTAATGATAAAGCGGTTGTTTTGCCGCCATATCCACCTGGTCCGATTCCTGTGGCATTGACCATTTCCAGCAATTCCTCTTCCAACGATTGATAACGTGCATCGCTATGATGAGAGCCGACTGGTCGAAGCATCGCTTTTTTAGAAAGCAGGGCTACCTTATCAAATGATCCGCCAATTCCTACTCCGATCACCATCGGCGGACAAGCATTCGGTCCGGCATCACGTATCACCTTTAAGACAAATTCTTTAACGCCTTCTACACCATCACTTGGCTTCAGCATTTTGATCTGACACATATTTTCTGAGCCAAATCCTTTTGGTGCCACGACAATATCAAATTGTTCCCCTTCAACGATATCATAGTAAATAAGTGCCGGAGTATTATCTTTTGTATTCACACGATCAAACATCGGTTCACTGACTACACTTTTTCTTAGATAACCCTCCTCATAGCCCTGACGTACCCCTTCATGAATCGCTTCCTGAAGACTTCCATCCACGATATGCACATCCTGTCCGATAGTAATAAAGACACAAGCCATTCCCGTATCCTGACAGATCGGAGAATGATTTTCTTTCGCTAACCTTGCATTTTCCGCCAGTATTTTAAGTGTATCTTTCGCGATCGGAAACGTTTCCTCTAAAAGCATCTTATCAAATACCTGACTGACATCCTCAGGTAACTGACAGTTTGCCTCTATGCATAAATCTCTTACCGCTTTAGTGATGATCTCTGTTTTTATTTCCCTCATGGATTAACCTCCTTAAAAAAAGAAGATGGTTCATCTTCTATTTATTGTGTACAAATAAGGCATGATAGCGTGAAGACATCAGCTCCATCAAGGTCAGTAATGTATGCTTCCCTACATGACCATACTGAGGATCTCCTAATTGAATGACCTCATCGGCAAATTCTGCAATTTCCAGATCTGATTGCTGAGTAATAATCGCTACTTTGCATTTTGATTTTTTAATATAGTGGAATGCCTTTGATCCCGTTTTCACAAAGTTTCCATTTACCGTAATAATGATCGCTACAGAATCACTGTCTAAATGCTTCGCACTTTCAATCTGCTTTTCATAATCAATATAAGCAATCGTGAATTTTCCCAGCATTAATAAGTCTGCCTGAAGATGCAGCGCCGCACTATGTGAAAACTGTGAACCGAAAAAGACCACTTTCTTTCCTTCTTTAATATAGCGCAGAACATTGTCAATCGCTTTCCAGTCTAATTCTTTCTGCATATTCTGCAAAGAAAGAATGATCTGTTCGATATAATCACCAGAAGCTTTAACCGGTGTTCTTTTCATAGAATCTACAGCAATCTTAGTAATCTCCTGTGAACGCTGTTTTAATTGCTTAATATAAGAACAATCCTGTTTTAAATGTGCAAAGTTATCATATCCCAACGTTCTGCAAAAACGAGAGATAGTCGCAGGTGAAACATAACATTCTTTGGCTAAATCACTGATACCGATCGTCGATAATTTCTCTAAGTTATGCACCATATACCATGCGATATTATAGTTTGTATCACTTTCGTCCGCTGTATCTAAATAGATAATGAGCCGATAATATAATCCTTTCACCTATCCCACCTCTTTCAGTGACATTATACATGAATTTACAAAAAATGAAAAGGTTTCCAACTTATATTTCCATAATAACAAGAAATAAAAAAGACAGGCTGCCCTGTCTGTATTATTGTATTGAAACAGCATATTTTAATGGGGAATAGGCATTCTTAAAGGTGTCTACTGAGACTTCTTTTAAATCACGACGATAAGGATCTTGAATAAACAAGACATTTTGATCCAAGTCATATCCTACTACCAATACGACATGTCCGTTATCAACCGCACTGCCAAATGAATATTCTTTAACAATCGGTTTTGCAAAGTCCAAGGAAACATAAGCAACCACCGGATTACCATTTTTGATTTCCTCTATAATGGCATCAACTGAAGCTCCACTGATATTCTTACAAGAACCATACTGATTCCCATAAGCAGCTAGTGGTGTCGGAAAGATCCCCTGATAGGCATCCACACTCTCGTCTAATACAAAGGGATCTCCGCTAAATCCGCTTAACGGATCAGCTGATCTAGGCAGATCGGATATAAAGCTTTTTAGATCAACAGAAGTATATCCTTTATACTGTAAGCCCATGTATAATGAGGTCGCTTCGCAGCCCATGACTGCTCCAACATCCATTTGATTATAATAGGGAACATTCAATTTCACCACTTTATTTTCTGTCGGCGTTTCCACCGGCGGAGGTGTTTCTGTCGGACTTGATGGTTCATTATTCTGTGGCGGAGGAGTTTCTTCTTCCTTTTTAATGACATGAACCGTTACCTGCTTGCTTTGCTTATTCTCATAGATATCTTTAGCCGTCACATTCATGATGTAGTCTCCGGCATGTTTTATATCAACCTGATCAAGATCAAACTCCAACGGCAGACACTCACTTAAATCTACTGCACTGAAGACATCGTTAAAATCAGCCGTTTCTCCTGCATTCAAAGTGACCTCATCGGGACCCTCTATTTTAGGAGCTGCGGTATCTTTAACTTCAATCTTAAAATTCAAGGACTCCTCTTGATAAGTAATCAAGGCACTGTAAGTCCCGACTTTCGTATAAGTCTGATCTTCTTTTGTTGTCATATCTTGTTGAGTCATACCGACGGATAAGGTACTATTCGATAATACTTCATCTTTTTGTTTGTCATCCAACTTGGTTAAGTCTAAATAATGCTCGGCTTCCAAATCGATCGCTTCACCATATTCCACGATAAATTCATCTTGCTTTACTTTTAATAAGGGCTGTTCTTCTTTATTTGCGCACCCGCCTAAAAGTAAACAAACAAAACATGACATGAATATCTTTCGTTTTTTCATATCTATTCCTCATTGTTCTTTCCGGTTGTCTATCGACGCTGAGTTGTTTCCTCTTCATCTACCACTTTATAATCTGCATCAATCGCTCCATTGGGACGTGATGAAGATTGATTCGTATAACTGCTGCTGTAATCTTCCTGATCGTATGAATCATAATATTGAGTACGATTTGAATAAGACTCTTTTTCATCTGATCCATGAAGTCTATATTTTATATTTTTATAGATCCAGTACAGTAAATAAAGTAAGATCGGGATCCATGCAAACTGAATTAAAAAACTAAAAATCATAATGAGTACGATGACGATAACGGCGATATATAGATAATTATGCATACTTTCACATCCTTTTGGGCAAGTCTAACATGACTAATTGAACTTATTGTGAACTACGATAAAATAGTTCATAAATCTCAACTTCCAGTCCTCTCGCAATCTTTTCTATAGCTTTTAAAGAAACATTTCGTTTCCCTCTTTCAACATCAGAAATATAATTCTTGGATACACTGCATCGAAATGCCAGTTCTTCCTGTGACCAATTTCGCATGTTTCGCAATTCTCTTAAGCGTCTGCCAAACAATATCTCAATCGTTTCCATTATGTATGAATTGCACGCAGCTTTGCGGCCTCTTCGCTGATCTTTTTAAATCGATGGTGCAGTCCTGACTTGGAAATCTTAGAACCGGTCTTTTCTTCATACAGGCTTGCCAGTTCATTTAAGCTAACATCCGGATTTTCCAAACGCACCTCTGCAATCTGTCTGGTTTTTTCATCAAGCAGAGCCAAGCCCATCATTTCTTCGATCGTTTGAATATCCTGAATCTGCTGATTGGCAGCATTCATCGTTTTTACTTCATTGGCAATTTCACAGTTTTCCAAGCGGTTGATGTTGTTGATGAAATCACGGTCAATACGGATACTCTCATAAGACATATAGGAAGAAGAGGCTCCCACTAATCCCAGAAAGTCACCGATTTTTTCTGCCGATTTTAAATAGATAATATGACGGCTGCGGCGCGTAATCACCTTTGCATTTAATTCAAACTGATTCATCAGGTATTGGATGAATATTGCGAGTTCTTCATTCGTCACCGAAATCTCTAAATGATAGTTAGCTGTTGATGGATGATTGACACTGCCGGTAGCCAGAAAAGCTCCGGCTAAAAAGGCACGCTTACAGCATTGCTTGGAAGTGATTGATCCCTGCGGAACATCCGTTAATCCAAATCCGGCATAGAGACCTAAGTCATCAAGAATCTCTCTGGCTTTGCTTACTTTTACGACATAAATATTATTTTTTTTTAATTTCATTTTTCTCAGTACCTTAAATTCGATCTGAGGATTATATATTTCTTTTAATAGCTTATGAATTTTAGAAGCGATCTTTGCATTTTCTGTTCTGATATCAATCGTTAATCCTAAATTGGATAGCGACAAGGTACCATTAATTTTAATCAATGCCGCTAGAATCGCTTTCCCACAACAAGGTTCAAATTCATTAAATACTATTTCTTCTTTTACTGTTCTTGAAAAAGATATCATCCAATCCCTCCTTTAATGATCTGCATCACGATGCAAACGATGAACCTGATAAATCTTTGCGTAATGCTCAGCAAAATAGTTCGTTAAAGTTACGGAACGGTGCTGCCCGCCTGTACAGCCGATACCGACAACCAAATGCATTCTTCCTTCCTGTTCAAAGTTTTTAAACAAGTAATCCAAGGTAGGGGTTAAAACCTCAATAAATTCCTTTGTTTCCGGCTTTTCCATCACATAGTCATAGACTGCCTTATCATTTCCGGTTTGCTCTCTCAATTCATCAACATAAAATGGATTAGGAAGAAAACGGACATCAAACATAAGATCTAAATCCTTAGGAATTCCATGCTTATAACCAAAAGAAATGAAGCTGATTCTAAATGGATCGGTTTCACTATGCAGATAGTAATCTTCAATTAACTGCTGAAGCTTATTGGTTTTCATCATGCTGGTATCAATGATTTTATTGGAAATACGTAGAACCGGTTTTGCCAGTTCACGTTCAAATTCAATCGCTTCTTGTAAAGAAGCGGCTCTTTCACTGATCAACAATGGATGCGTTCGTCGGGATTGTTTATAACGTTTCAGTAAGACATCATCATTGGCATCAAGGAATAGGATGGATAAATCAATCCAATCTAAGTTGGATAAGATGCGGGCTGCCTGCAATGCATCTTTTAATTTAACGGCATAAGCCACTTTCGTATATTCTTTCGATATTTTTAATAAATTCGCAAATTGCTCCAAAAGTTCAATGGGTGCATTGTCGATACATTGAAACTCTAAATTTTCAAACACTGCCATGCAGCTTGTCTTACCTGCCCCGGATAATCCGGTTACCATTACTAACTGTATTCTATCCATAGTATCACCTCATATGTGTATTATATACTATTTTGCTTAATACGCCCATAGCTCACGCTTTAAAAGTTATTTATTTAGAAAAAACCAAGGGAGATTTTCCCTTGATTTTGTTATTTAAAATAAAGTCCTGTCAATTCATCCTTATTATTGAAAGTAATCGTAAACTGTACCTTTTTATTTTCATATTTAGAGATTACCACAACCGTCACATTTTCATCTTTTGAAGCATAGCTGTATGTTCCGTAGTCTTCAAATGCTCCCAGTTCCCCTATTGCCGGTCCCCAAGCATCTCTCGTTGCCTGCTCAATATTAATTTCTTTCAGTTTCGCATCGGACATATCCGAAATTGCAGTGTAATCTTCGGCATTAAGCGAATCAATCACTTTATTCGCCAGTACTTTGATGCTTTCTTGTCTTTCTTTTGGTACATTGCTTTTCTGACATCCCAGTAGTCCCACAAAACAACATCCAATCACTAACCATTTAAAATATTTTTTCATCTTTTATATACTCCTTTATCATCAAAAAGTAAACGCCTACAAACAACCCTATCGCCAAAGTAAAAAGAACACACTCACTTAAGAATAATGGTCCGCTCAAATAAGTAATCATTAGCGGAATTAAATTAAACAGTCCATGCAGCATAACCGCTAAAGCCCAATATAGGAGGTTCTGTCCTTTCTTTACCCCAATAAAAATGACAATCGATAAAGTAATATGCACTAATATCGCAGCAATGCGTTCACTTCCGGCAAGCAAAGCATTTTCCAATGAAAGTGTTTGTGATAATGCCGGAACCCCTACAAGTAAAATCGCTTCGATTCCTCCATGCCCTAAACCAAAAGCAATCGCTTCATAAAGGGTATCTGTCTTTTTTAAAAGTTTAAAGCTAACTAATCTTCCGGTCTCTTCAAATAATCCGGCAGAAAAAGATAAAAGCAAAACATATAAAAACGAATTGGCTATGATCCATACTTGCGTAGATGCATGGCTCTGCCACCATTCAAGTAATGGTATACGCAATAATACCTGACTGACAAAAAACGTTAATGCTCCAATTCCAAAAGTCAGCAAACAACGCTTATTCTTCTTGACGAACATGCTTAACAAACCAAACGGCACGACAAAGCATGTTAAGAAAATCCAAATTGTTCCCATAATGGTTCTCCCTTCCCTAATCACATTATAAATCTTACTTAAAGACAAGTAAATCCTCACAACAAAAAAAGAGGATTTCTCCTCTTATTCAAACATGTCACGATTAATCGCCTGTGCTGCAATTGCACCGTCATTCGTTGCAGTAACAACTTGACGAAGGAATTTCTTGCGCACATCACCGGCAGCATAGATACCAGGACAATGGGTTGCCATATCTTCGTTTGTAATGACATATCCGCGTTCATCTAAAATATCTAACCCTTTTGCAAATTCAGTCACTGGATCTGCGCCAACAAATGGGAAGATTCCGGTTACTTTCAAAGTGCTGCGCTCTTTTGTCTGACTATCCTCTAATACCAAACCGCTGACTTTATTATTTTCCTGATCTACTTCAATTTCAACAGGTTTCTTTAAATAATGAATTTCTATTTTATCATTCTCTTTAAGTTTATCCTGAACGATTTTATCCGCTCTAAATACATCACGACGAACGATCAAATGCACTTTGCTTGCGAATTTAGTTAAATACATCGCTTCTTCCAAGGCTGAATTTCCACCGCCAATCACAGCGACTTCTTCTCCGCCAAAGAATGCACCATCACATACTGCACAGTAAGAAACTCCACGTCCTGTCATTTCTTCCTCATTAGGTATACCGATTTTTCTTTCTTTGGTTCCTGTAGCAATCAGCACCGCTTTTGTTTCATACGTGTTTTCTTCGGTGATCACTTCTTTATGCTCACCTAAATCTTTGATTTCTTTGACCATTCCATATTCATAAACTGCTCCGAAATGGGTTGCATGCTCAAACATCTCATAAGCAAGCTCCGGTCCCGCTACGATTTGTTTTCCCGGATAGTTTTCGATTTCTGCCGTCAAGTTTAATTTTCCGCCAGGGGCTCCGCCATCTAAAATCAATGTGTTTAACCCCGAACGTGATGCATATACTGCGGCACTCATTCCTGCCGGACCGGCACCGATAATAATTAAGTCGTACATAGTGTTCTCCTTTTCTAAACGGATTCTTTATTCTTTCGCATATATAAATAGATAATTGCAATAACGCCAACGATCACAAAGACAACCGAAGTCAACTGTGCCATTTTAATCGATCCCAACATCAAAGAATCGCTTCTGAAAGCTTCTACGATAAAACGAGTAATGCCATACCACACGAAATATAGAGCGAATTGGCATCCGTCCTTCTTGAGGAGACGACTGATGACATAAGCAATCAAGATAAATCCTAAAATATTTAATACCGATTCATAAAGGAATGTTGGCTGTCTGTAGTATCCATTTATATACATACCACTTTTTATAAATTCAGGCAAATGAAGTGCATTTATATGTGCTTCCGTGATGATCTGTCCAAAAGCCTCTTGGTTAACAAAATTTCCCCAGCGTCCCAACGCCTGAGCTATTAACACGGTTGGCATGATGGCATCTCCTGCCTTTAGTATATCCACATGATGTTTTTTCATGAAATAGACAGCATAAGGCAATACCGCAATGACACCACCTTGAATCGCCAGACCGCCCTCATAAATCTTAAAGATATCAATCGGGTTGCTGATGTATCTTTCATTGAAAGTAAAGATAACATACCAGATTCTTGCCCCGATAATTCCAATAATCAATACATTGATCAGAAAGTCAGAAAAAGGAAAATCGCTGTATCCGCGATCGCTCATTCTTTTTTTAGAAAATAAATAAGCAATTAAAGCACCTGTCATAATGCAGACAGCATACCAGGTAATATTCAGTGGTCCTAATTGCAGGAAAATTGTCCTGCTAGGAAAAAGAGCCATTAGTTTTGGCTTCCTTTCCCGTTCTCAATATTAGCCAAGATACGATCGACAAATTCTTTTGAACTGTCATAGCCCAATTCTTTCAAACGTTTATTCATTACTGCCGCTTCAATAACAACGGACATGTTACGTCCACCTGTTACAGGAACCACCAATTTATCGACTTCTACACCTAAAATATCTTCAACCACCTGTTTATCTTCTATTCCGATTCTAGTATATTCTTTGCTTGGTACCCAACGTTCTAATTGAATGATCATATCTACCTGATCCTTTTCCAGTACTGCACCAACCCCAAACATCTTAACAACATCAATGACTCCGATTCCACGGATCTCTAGCAGATTCTGAAGCACAGTAGGAGATTTCCCGATGATCTGCTGACCGATCTGGTAAAGTTCAACTGCATCATCCGCTACTAAAAGATGTCCTCTCTTAACTAATTCCAAAGCAATTTCACTTTTTCCAATCCCACTGTCACCTTTGATGATTACGCCTTTTCCATAAATATTTAAGAATACGCCATGCATCAGGGTTTCCGGTGCCAGCTTTTCATCAAGGAATGCTGATAGTTCAACTGAAAAACGTCCGGTTGTCTGTGCTGTCAGCATAATTGGAAAGTTCTTCTTATCAGCGATCTCTTTTAATATAGGAGGACACTGATAGTTTTTAGCGATAACGATTACCGGTGTTAAATCATCGGTTAAACGCTCAAAACGCGTCACTTGTTCTTCTTTTGTCATTTGGTCAATGAATGCCATTTCCTTTTCCCCGAATACGACAACACGGCGAAAATCACTATGCTGGAAAAAACCGGCTAATTCAAAACCGGGACGGTTAATCTCCGGAACCAAGATCTCACGGTCTAATGATGTTTCATCTCCGGTTGCTTGTATAAGACTTGGATAATGCTCGGTTAATACTTTAACTAATACTGATTTTTTTGACATGATGGGTCCTCCTTACGATACGTTGTGATCATATACAGTATTTCCACTATTACAAATAATAGTAATGTACCAAGTAAAGTCATATAACTTTCTCCCTTTAGTATAAAGGAATTTAACAATAAAAGAAACCAACTTATAAAATAATGTATCGTTTTTAATAAAATCATCCAATTCAGCGTCATTTTTTTATCTTTAAAATGATGGAGAATCAAAAACAAATAGAGTAATTCAAACACAGTGTAGCCAGTCATATAAAGCAGGCTTATAAGCAGCATTTCCTGCATCTTGATAGAAGCAGCAAACCCAAAGAAGCCTAATATCAATAAACCTAAAAAGACGGAAACTAAGCGTTTCAGCATCTTTTTAGGATTTAATGCATCAAGATCTATTTTCATTTAATACATGCTGTAGGAAGTGACCGGTGTAGCTGTCTTTGCATTTAGCTACTTTTTCAGGAGTTCCCGTTACGACGATGGTCCCCCCTTCATCTCCGCCCTCTGGTCCTAAGTCTATAATATGATCGGCTACTTTGATCATATCTAAATTATGTTCAATGATGACAACCGTATCCCCATTATCGACAATGCTTTGCAGCACTTCAATTAAGCGAGCAACGTCATGACTATGCAGTCCTGTTGATGGTTCATCAAGGATATATACCGTTTTTCCTGTCGCTCTTTTCTGCAATTCACTCGCAAGCTTCACACGCTGTGCTTCTCCTCCTGATAAGGTTGTTGCACTTTGTCCTAATTTGATATAACCTAAGCCCACATCTCTTAATGTAATCATCTTATTAGCGATCTTAGGCAGATTAGCAAAGAATTCACAGGCATCTTCAACCGTCATCTCTAAAACATCATATATATTTTTACCGCGATACATAACCTCTAAAGTTTCACGATTATAGCGTTTTCCTTCACATTCTTCACATGGAACATAAACATCCGGCAGGAAGTGCATGGAAATACGGCGTACGCCATCTCCCTGACAAGCTTCACAGCGACCGCCTTTGACATTGAATGAAAAACGTCCTTTATCATAACCTTTTAGTTTCGCATCGGTGGTTTTCGCAAACAGATCACGAATATCGTCAAATACTCCCGTATAAGTAGCTGGATTTGAACGTGGTGTACGTCCGATCGGATCCTGTGACACATCAATAACTTTATCGACATGCTCTAAACCGAGAATAGATTTATGTTTCCCCGGTTTGATCTTTGTACGATTCACCGAAGCTTGAATACCTTTGCATAAAATCTCATTGACTAAGGAAGATTTCCCAGATCCCGATACTCCGGTTACTACCGTATATGTTCCTAATGGGAATTTCACATTGATCTTTTTAAGGTTATTTTCTTCTGCCCCTTTAATCTCAATGAACTTGCCATTGCCCTTACGGCGTTTTTTAGGAACCGGAATACTTAAACGATGTGATAAATATTTTCCAGTAATAGAATTTTCATCTTTCATGATCTCTTCCGGTGTTCCGGCTGCAATGACTTCTCCGCCATGAATCCCGGCTCCCGGACCAATATCAATAATATAGTCTGAGGCACGCATCGTATCTTCATCATGTTCGACAACGATCACGCTGTTTCCCAAATCACGAATCTGATGCAAGGTATTAATCAATTTATCGTTATCACGCTGATGAAGTCCGATTGAAGGTTCATCCAATACATAAAGAACCCCGGTCAAACGTGATCCGATCTGAGTTGCCAAGCGAATACGCTGTGCTTCTCCACCAGACAATCCGGCTGCCATACGTGACAGGCAAAGATACCCTAAGCCTACATCAAATAAGAAGCCTAAACGGTCTTTAATTTCTTTTAGAATCAGTTCTGCTATCACGGCCTCTGTCGCCGTCAGCTCAAGTTCATTAAAGAAACGTAAAGCTTCTTTAATCGATAAATCTGTCAGCTGCGCGATATTTAATCCACCGACACGGACACTTAGCACTTCATCTGTCAAACGTTTTCCGTGACAAGTCGGACAGGTGTGTTCAGCGGTGAAGGATTCATAGTATTCTTTTGACCATGAAGAAGTTGTTTCTTCAAAACGACGCTGGATCAGCGTTTTAACTCCTTCTATGTATTTTGTTGTCTTGCTCACATTTCCTGAACTGGAAGTAATCGTATAAGTAATCGGTTCAGTTGATCCGATCATGATAATATCCATTTCTTTTTTAGTGAATTTCTTTAATGGTTTATCTAAGTCAATATGATATTTATCACACAAGATCAAGAAACGCTGCCATTCAATACGATCTGTACCGATAGCAGTCTTGAAATAACGGATTCCACCTTGGTTGATAGATAATTCACGATCCGGAATAATCAGATCAACATCGACCTCATTTTTAAAACCTAGTCCTTTACAGTCCGGACATGCTCCTAAAGGAGAGTTGAACGAAAATAAACGAGGCTCTAATTTGGGTACTGAAAAACCACAGATCGGACAGGCATGATTTTCTGAAAAAAGATGTTCTGTTTCTGTTGTCAGATTTTGAACGATGGCTTCTCCTTCACTTAATCTTAAAGCAGTTTCCAATGAATCAGCTAATCGTGAACGATAATCTTCACGTTTCACAATACGGTCAATAATGACTTCAATATTGTGACGTTTATTTTTATCTAATTCAATTTCTTCTTCTAATAAACGAGTTTCACCATCGACACGGATACGCACATAGCCCTCTTTACGCAGTTTTTCAAAGAGATCTTTATGGGTTCCCTTCTTATTTTTCATGATCGGTGACAATACTTGCAATCTTGAACCATCTTCAAAGCGATCGACTGTATCAATCATCTGCTTTACTGTCTGAGACTGAATGGGGACATTATGCTCCGGACAATAGGCTACCCCAATTCTTGCATAAAGTAATCTCAAATAGTCATAAATCTCGGTTACAGTTCCAACTGTAGAACGGGGATTGTGACTGGTTGTTTTCTGATCGATGGCAATAGCCGGTGACAAACCTTCAATGCTGTCAACATCCGGTTTATCCGCATTTCCTAAGAACTGACGAGCATAGGCACTCAATGATTCAACATAACGACGCTGCCCTTCAGCATAAATTGTATCAAATGCCAAAGATGTCTTTCCCGATCCGGAAAGTCCGGTCATAATGACAAGTTCATTACGCGGGATCTCAATATCGATGTTTTTTAAGTTATTCTCGCGAGCTCCTTTTATAATAATTTTATCGTGTTCCATATTTTCACCTCTCATATTTGCTTAAAATATAGTTGATTAGCTGCTGTTTATCTTTTCCTGACAGCTGTTTATCATAGGCATCTTCCAATATCGTTGAAAATGCCGAGTTAGGCAGATAACCTAAATCCTTTAAATCATGTCCACTTACAAGTGGAGGCAAAGCTATCATACCATAATTTTTCTTCATTTTATCGATATAAGCATTAAAATTTTCAATCGACTGGCAATCAATTCTTGCCCTTCCCATTTTATCACATTTGCATAAGAGTGCCAAATCATCTATACTAACCCTGCCTTCTAATCGCTTTAATACTTTAAGATAAGGATAAGGCTTCATGCCTTGTCTTGAAGCATTCATCAAGACCATATGACATCGCACCATCAGTGAAACATACGTTGATAAACTCTTATTGCCAGATAAGTCATACATGAATTTATAGGCAAGCGGTTCTCCTATTAAATCATGGTTAGGTGCTTTTCCTTGATCGGTTGTGACCGCCGGTTTGCCAATATCATGAAGGAGGGCTGACCACATAAAACCTAATGGATCCACGGCTTTATCTTTGCATAATGCCGCTAAATCAACGACGAGCAACGTATGATTAAACACATTGCCTTCCGGGTGAAAATCTGCTCTCTGCATTGTTTTAGCCAATAAATAAAGAGGTTTGGGCAGTGCATTGATTTCATACAAAAAAGAAAGACCAAGCGATGGCTGCGTACTTAACAGCAGCTTAGAATATTCCTGAAAAATCCGTTCCTTACTGAGATGAATCAGTTGCCCGGTCATCTCCTTACACACTCGTTTTGTTTGCGGATCAATATGAAATTCCGATAATTTTGCCTGCATTCTAGCTACTCTTAAAACTCTAAGAGGATCCTCTTTGAATGTATTTTCATCGATTAGACGAATTATTTTATTTTCTAAGTCCTGTATTCCTCCATTAGGGTCAATCAGTTCTCCACTGTAAGGATCCAATAAAATACTGTTGATCGTTAAATCTCGACGTTTACAGGCTTCTTTAAAATTCTTATCTGTCAGATATTCCATTACAAAATCACGATGACCATCTCCGGTCTTCTTTTCTTTTCTGGCTAAGGCAAAATCAAAATTAGGAAGAAGAGCTAATTTAAAAACACTAAAGCTTCTGCCAATCTGCTGAGTTTCACCAAATTTTTTTAATACAATATGAAGATGTTGAGGCTCTAATCCATAAACCTCAACATCAATATCTTTATTTCCTTTTAACTTCAGCCATTCATCCCGTACATAACCGCCAACGATATAGACATCTCCGCCTGAATGTTTAATGGCATCGAACACTGCTTTTACTATAGGCGAAAAGTGACTGAAAAATTCCATTATTTCTCACCTTTTAATTCGATTAAGATATCTCGCAGTTCCATTGCTTTTTCAAAGTCTAAGACTTTAGCCGCTGCTTTCATCTGTGCTTCAATATCTTTGATCAATTCTTCTTTTGCTTTCTTAGGTGCCTTCTTGCCTTTCTTCAGCAAGTCTGCAGCAGAATCCACCGTATTTTCCAAGCCGTGAATAGCGTCACGGATATCCTTAATAATGGTTTTTGGTGTAATGTTATGTTCCTTATTATAAGCCTCTTGGATCTCGCGGCGACGGTTTGTTTCTTTGATGGCTGAATTCATTGAATCGGTGATACGATCGGCATACATGATTACACGTCCTGAAGCATTACGAGCAGCACGACCGATAGTCTGAATCAATGAGCGGTGACTTCTCAGGAACCCTTCTTTATCCGCATCCAAAATACACACTAATGAAACTTCCGGTAAGTCCAAGCCTTCTCTTAAAAGGTTGATTCCAATTAACACATCATACTTTCCTAAACGCAGATCACGTAAAATTTCTGTTCTTTCCAAAGTTTTGGTTTCCGAATGAAGATATGAGACTTTCAATCCCACTTCTTTTAAATAATCTGTCAAATCTTCTGCCATACGTTTTGTAAGTGTTGTGATCAATACACGTTCATTACGCTTGATACGTTCGTTAATTTCACCAATAATATCATCAATTTGATTAGCGATAGGTCTGACTTCAATGATTGGATCTAATAAACCAGTAGGACGAATAATCTGTTCCACATAATGATTGTTTACTTTTTCTAGCTCATAGTCTCCCGGTGTTGCTGAAACATATATCGCCTGATTAATCAAGGTTTCAAATTCTTCAAAGCGCAAAGGACGGTTATCCAATGCACTTGGCAGACGGAAGCCATAATCAACTAATACGTTTTTACGTGAACGGTCTCCGTTATACATTCCGCGTATCTGCGGCAGCATAACATGGGATTCATCTACTACTAATAAGAAATCCTTAGGAAAATAATCGATCAATGTATAAGGTCGCTGTCCTGCTGAGCGTCCATCGATATGACGTGAATAGTTTTCGATTCCTGAACAGATACCGACTTCTCTTAACATCTCGATATCATGACGTGTACGCTGCTCCAAACGCTGATGTTCTAAAAGTTTATTATCTTCCTGTAATTCTTTTAAGCGCACTTCCAGCTCTTCACTGATGCCATTGACTGCACGATTCATTTGTTCTTTAGTGGTAACATAATCATAAGCTGGATAAATCGTGTAATGATTAAAGACGTTTAAAACGTTTCCGGTCAGTGGTTCAACTTCACAAATTCGTTCTACTTCATCACCGAAAAGTTCAATACGCACAATCCAGTTTTCGGTATGTCCCGGCATTATTTCCACTACATCACCACGTACTCTGAATGTTCCACGTGTCTGTTCGATATCATTTCTAACATACTGACGATCTACTAGATAAGTTAACAGTTCTTTACGGTCAATCATTTGTCCGACACGTACACTGAAAATCATTTCTCGATATTGATTCGGATTTCCCAATCCATAAATAGAAGCAACAGACGCCACGACAATAGTATCTTCACGTTCTAGTAATGAATTCATTGCTGACGAACGCAGCATTTCGATTTCATAATTGGTTACCGATGTTTTATCTATATACGTATCACTTTTAGGAATATAAGCTTCAGGCTGATAAAAGTCGAAGTTTGATACAAAATATTCAACACGATTATTAGGGAAAAATTCTTTAAATTCGGAATATAGCTGTCCTGCCAACGTTTTATTATGAGCTAATATCAGGGTTGGCTTATTCACTTTTGCAATAACATTGGAAACAGTAAATGTTTTTCCTGTCCCCGTTCCTCCTAAAAGAACCTGAACTTTTTTACCGTTCTCGATTCCTTCTACCAATTCATCAATCGCTTTAGGCTGATCTCCGGTCGGTTTATAGGAAGACACTAATTCAAATTTAGGCATAGATTCCCTCCTTACTTGATCAACGTTATTAGTTTTTGATACTGCTGATCATTATTTTCATCATTTAAATATAAAACCACTTCTTTGATTAAAATTACTCGGTCATCATCAGATAATTCACCATTAACTTCTAAACCATGGTTCTTTTCAAACTCAACCAAAGCTTCTTTTGTTTGTTCATTGAAGTAGCCATCTTCACGGTCAACATTATAACCGAGCAGTTTCAGCATCTTCTGCATTTGCTGGACACGCAGATCGACCATGTCTGTTTTTAATGGTTCTGTCACCTCAAAATCATATAAATGACTGGCATCTATATTGTTCACTTCAATATCCGCACTCAAACCTACTTCATTAATATTTTTTCCACTTGGCAGCATCCATTTTGAAGAAGTATATTTAACCACGCTTAAATCGCTTAATGTTACTTGTGTTTGAACAACCCCTTTGCCGTAAGTTTTTGTACCAATCAGCTGATATCCTAAGAGTTCCTGCAAAGCACCAGCAACCACCTCCGAAGCAGAAGCTGTATTTTCGTTAACTAAAATATATCCATTTACAAATTGATAAGGGTTATTATTTTCAGATTGGTAGATGACTTGCTTGCCATGTTTATCTTCGGTACTGAATTCAGTTTGTCCCTTGCTTAAAAATAAATCCAAAATACCTTTAGCTGACTGTAGGTATCCACCAGTATTATCACGCAAATCAATAGCGATTGTCTCGATATTTTCTGCTTTAAAATAAGCTAAAGCTTTTTCTACTTCTTTATCCGTCGTTGTTCCAAATGAACTTAAATGAATCAGACCGTATTTCTTGCTGTTTGCTTCTCTGATCTCATAAATTGCAGAGTAATCAATTGGTGCCCTTTTTACAGACACTTCAAATTCTTCTTGATTTCGCTTCACTTTCAGCAATACTGTCGTTCCGCTATTTCCCTTAACAAGCTCGGCAATCTCCGTGCTTGTCAAATCAGTTAGCTCCTGATGATCTGCTTCAAGAAGGATATCACCCATTTTTAAACCGGCAGCTTCGGCAGTTGAACCCACATACACCTGAGTAATAATCGGAACCCCGGCTAAAGTATTAAAAGCCACTCCGATTCCTTCATAGTTTTTATTGATTGTGTTTTCAAACTGAGTTAATTCCTCAGGAGTAAAACAGCTATTATAAGGATCGTTTACCGCCTCAACCATCGCTTTGGCTAAAACATCATCTAAATTGATTTCATCAGATACATTCATCCAGTCATTTTTTAAGATATTGTAAACTTCCTCTATTTTACCTAAAGGGTTCTGTACTGGCATTGTTCCGTTTGCTTTGCCGGTCTCTTTGCCTAACCAATAACCACCGCCTAAGCATAGGATCATCGCAATGATCATCGCCCCAGGATTAATTCTCATTTTCGCCTTCTTTTTTGGTTCCTCGTTCAAGTTCATCCAATCACCTCAATAAGGATATTCTACCACAAAAATGCTGAATATATTATTAAAATGTACTTTTTGTTTATATTTTGTTTCTTCTTTTATTTGAATATTTCTAACCCTGTCGAAGGGTCTCCTTTATTCCTATAATTTGGGAAAATTTAGCTATTGCAACAAAAAAGGCAGAACATTGGTTCTACCTTATAAATATCTTCTAGCACCACAGAATGTGTTTTGCCAATATGCAATATTCACGTTAGAATACATCACTGTACTTCCCGGCTGAGGGGCATGCACCATGACACCGTTTCCTACATACATTCCTACATGACTGCAATAACCATCTGTACTAAAGAAAATTAAATCTCCCGGTTGGAAATTCCCCCATCCGACATCAGTTCCTTGTTTAATTTGATCCCAAGTTGTACGTCCAATCCAAATTCCGGCAGCCTGTAAATAGGCTTGAGAGGTCAGACCGGAGCAATCATAACCATTAGGTCCGCTTCCGCCCCAAATATAAGGCAAGCCGATCTTGCTGGTTGCCCAAGCAACAACTGCGGCAGCATCTCCTGTTGCCTCAGCTCCGCCTCCGGCACTCGCTCCACCATTATTCAGCCATTCCTGCTGTTCCAAAGAGATACGGCTTTCATTCAACGCAGCATCTAAAGCAGCATTATATTCATCCATTTCTGCTTTATCCTGCTGTTGACTATCTAACTTAGCAGCATATTGATTAACTAAATCGGTATATTCATTTTCTTTTGCAACCTGTTCAGCCTTTAACCCTTCTAAGGTTGCTTTCGCATCTTCTGCCCAAACTCTTTGTTCTTCTAAATCTTTTTTATCTTGATTTAACTGTTCAATCAGTTGCTTGTCATTGGCGGTTAATTCATTAACCCCCTCAATACGAGAGAATAAATCTGAAAAATCACTTGCTCCTAAAATAAAGCTTAAAAACTGATTTGAATTTGAATAGGTCTGCATTGCATAAAGGCGTTCTCTTAACAATCCTTCACGGTAAGCAATATCATCTTCTTTATTTTTTATATTCGCTAAAATATAGTCAATCTCTGCCTGCTGTGAAGCAATCTGATCATTAAATGATTGAATCACATCATGCACTGCATTAATTTTTTCTTTCACTGAAGTTAGATCTGATTCCAATGTATCAATATTATTTTGAATATTGGCACTCTTATCTTTCAAATAGCTATTAAATTCTTCACATACAGCAATCTCACTTCGAGACAGTGTATTCGATGAACACTTATCCATATAAGCACGTTCATTTTCGGCAAAATCATTCTCTGCATTTACTGTATGAAATCCGCTAAGAGCTACCACCATTGTGCAGCTTCCCACTAATAGCCATTTGATAAAGTTTGATTTTTTTCTCATTCCTTATTCCTTTCCTCCTTTTAGAAGCTATATAAATCTTCTAATTGTATAGCAATGGTTATACCATGTAGAACTTGCATTCAAGTTAATCATATGTACCCCTAACCCGTCATTTGGTGTCGATGTATGGACCATCATTCCATTACCGGCATACATTCCAACATGATCGGTTTGCCCATTGTAATCCCAATCAAATAAGATGAGATCACCTGGCTGCATGTTATCCCAAGACACTTCGTAACCTCTGACTTGCTGGTCAAGTGTCGAGTAGCCAACAAAAATACCATATTCACCATAAGCCCAATAGGTTAAGCCGGAACAGTCAAAAGCCAAGGTTCCTGAGTCATAATAATTTTCTAATCCATTATACCACCCAGCAGCCGTTGCATCTTCATAAGCGCTTTTTAACCACCCGATTAATTCAGCGGTAATCGGCTGTCCTTTTCCACCCCATACATACGGACTGCCTTTTTGACTGATTGCTTTTTGAACGATCTGCAGCCCTAAAGCAGAAGTATCTTGATTGTTATTGCCATTGTCTCCGCCACCGTTATTACCACTGTCAACATCACCATTTCCATCATCTGATCCGGAATTATCTCCCGGATTATCTGTTCCGCCATTATCAGGCGTATTTGGTTTGTTTTGCTGCTCTTGCAGCCATTTTTGATAAGCTTCTTCTTCGGCAATACTTGCCTGACTGCTTGCTACTGCACTTGCTAATTGATTAATAACCGGTTCGGTTAATTTTTGTTCTTGTTCAATATATCCCAATTTAGCTGTTAAATCCGCTAACTGAGTATTCAGTTGATCTTCATAGAGACCTTTTTGTTCCTGCAGTAAAGCTAAGTTGTTTTTTGATTCTTCCATCAAATTCTTTTGTTCTTCGTTGGCTATTTTATCATTAGCAAGACGATTCATTAAATCCTTATCATAAGAAGTCAGCTGATTGACTCCGTCAATTCTGGAAAATAAATCCGAAAAGCTTGTTGCACCAATGATAAAAGCAAAGAATTGGTTGGAATTAACATACATCTGCATCGCGTATAAGCGTGCTTTTAAACTTTCTTCCAGCTCCTGAATATTATTTGTCAATGTATTAATATTCTCAGAAGCATAATTTATTTCTTCTTGTTTATTTTGAATTTGCAAATCGATCGCATCAATTTCATCTCTTAATGTATCAATTTGCCCCTCCGTATCATCAATAGACGACTGTAAGTCAGACATACTATTTTTTAAGTTTTCATTTTTAGCTTTCAAATATTCATTGAATTGGCTGCAAATCTCAATATCCTTTTTTGACATTTCAGAGGATTTGCAACGTTCGATATAATCGCGTTCATTGATTTCAAAATCATCCTCTGCTTTTACTTTGTAGGATAAGTCTGCACCGCAAACGATGAAAGTGAAACATATGCACACCACTATTTTTATAATTTTATTCATTAGAATTTCAAGAATTTACGGATAGAGAAGTAACTTCCTACAAGCCCTACTCCTGATCCTAAGCCCGCAAGTATCAACGAGAATTGATAAACAAACGGAGATGCCGGTCTTAATGTCAGCAATGAAGAAAAGAAAACACCATTCATCTGATTATACATCGCTGTATATCCAAACATTAAGATAAGACATGGAACTACAGCACCGAAAAGACCGATTAATATTCCTTCAATCATAAATGGAATGCGAATATACCAGTTGGAAGCTCCCACCATACGCATGATAGAGATTTCCGTCTGTCTTGCCGTAATCGCAACTTTAATCGTATTCGAGATCAGCATTAATGCGATAATCCCTAAAGCAACAATGAAGATTGCTCCGCCATTACGAACATTCTCTAATGTTTTGACTAATTCGGCAGTAGACTCTCCACCGTAGTTTGTTTTATTGACATGATCAATATTCATGATTTGCTTTGCGATCTGTGATAAATTCTGAGCATCCTCTACTTCTACCACATAGGCATCACCCAAAGGATTTTCTTCTCCTTTATATGTACCAAATAAACTTTGTCCATCATCACCATACGCTTCAATGAGTTTATCTAATTCTGATTCTTTTGAAGAGTATACCACTGATTTAATTTGACCGATTTTATTGATTTCTTCGCCTACCTGCTGTACATCTTCAGCTGATGCGTCACTTTCCAGCTGAACATAAATCGTTAAGCTATCTTCAACTGAGGTGGTCATATCCTGTACGTTTATTGCCACAACACCAATTAATCCAATCAACAACAAGGTGATTGTGACTGCGAAAATAGAAGAGGCACTCATCACACCGTTACGCCATATACTCTGTATCGCTGTAATCAAATGCTTGGGCAAGTTTCGTATACAACTACTAATTTCTTTCACTATAATCATACCCCCCTGCCATTGTATCCGATGATACACATCCATCGGCAATCGTAATTGTTCTTTGTTTATATTCCTCTACGATCGTAATATCATGAGTGACTACGATCACGGTTGTTTTATGTTCTTTGTTGATCTTCATTAAAATTTCAATGATCTCACGTGACGTTGAAGGGTCTAAGTTCCCTGTCGGTTCATCCGCAATCAACACTTTTGGAGAATTCACGATCGCTCTGGCAATCGCCACACGTTGCTGCTGTCCCCCTGAAAGCTGATGAGGATAAGCATTTGCTTTATCTTCTAAACCAACTAAACGCAGGGTTTCTTTAACTCTTGTTCGTATTTGTGTCTTTGGTGTATCGATTACCTCTAAGGCAAACGCTACATTCTCAAACACGGTTCTTCTTGGCAAAAGACGGTAGTTCTGGAATACGACTCCGATCTTTCTTCGAAAATAAGGGACATGCCGATTCTTTATTGATGAAACATCTACTCCATCTACAATGACATTTCCTGATGTTGCTTTCTCTTCGCGATATAATAATTTAATAAATGTGGATTTCCCGGCACCGGTTGGTCCGATAATATACACGAATTCACCGGGATCAATAGAAAGATCCATCTTATTCAAAGCGTGTACGCCTGTTTTATACTTTTTAGTTACTCCTTGGAGTTTAATCATTTTCATCACCCGCCTACAATTATAGCATACTAAATGTCAAAACCTGTATGATTTTATAAAAATATGTAAAAAATTTTTTATTTATTATATCACGAACTCTATTAGAAATTATCTTCTGTAAATCACATATTTTTAACATTATTTTCGTATTTTTTTATTACTGTGATAAGCTTTAAAAAGAAAAAAAGACTATAACCTAAAGTATAGTCTATTGAATCTCCCAGCGTAAATAAGCATAGATAAAATCAAATAAATCTCCATCCATGACACGGTCAACCTGACTGGTTTCGCAGCTTGTGCGCGCATCTTTTACCAGTGAATAAGGATGCATCACATAAGAGCGAATCTGTGATCCCCAGCCTATTTCTTTCTGTTCTCCTTTGATTTCTCTTAGCTTTTCCTGCTGTTCTTCTATCATTTTTTGATAAAGCTTTGATTTCAGCATCACCATCGCTTGTTCTCTGTTTTTGATCTGAGAACGCTGCGTCTGACAAGAAGTAACAATTCCGGTCGGTATATGGGTAATACGCACAGCAGAATCTGTCGTATTAATATGCTGACCGCCTGCTCCTGATGAACGATAGGTATCAATTCGCAAGTCTTCTGTGCGCACTTCAATTTCAATATCATTATTGAATTCCGGCATTACATCAACTGAAGCAAATGAAGTATGACGTCTGGCATTGGAATCAAACGGAGAGATACGCACTAAGCGATGTACTCCTTTTTCTGATTTTAAATATCCATAAGCATTATAGCCTTTAACTAAGAATGTTACTGATTTGATCCCTGCTTCTTCACCATCTAAATAATCCAGCACTTCCACTTTAAAATCTGCTTTGTTTGAAAAGCGAGTATACATCCTAAACAGCATTTCTGCCCAGTCCTGACTTTCTGTTCCACCGGCACCGGGATGAATTTCCACAATCGCATTTAAATGATCATACTCATGAGACAGCAGCATATCTTTTTCAAACGCATCCAACTGATTGTCGAACTGCTGATAATCCTCATCTAAAATCAGCATGAAGTCTTCATCGCCTTCTTTAGCTAATTCATAGGTTTCATTTAATTCGTTTAATTTATCACTTAATTCATTATATTGATCGACTGCCTTCTTTAATCCGGTTAGGCGATCATAAATACGTTTGGCATGATCCGGATCATCCCAAAATCCTTCTTCTAATGTTTGTGCAGTTAATGACTCAATTTCCATTTCCTTTGTACTCACATCTAGCGACTGACTTAATTGTTCGAGTAATAAATGGGCTTTCTCAAGCCCATTTTTAATTTCGTATAATTCCAAGCTTAAAATTCTACCGTGATATCACGGCGTCCTAATTTCTTTTCTACATCTTCATCAAGAACTTTTAAGCCCATTCTTCTGATAGAAGTACAAATACTTGTCGCTATGCTAGTTGTCATCTGTTCAAACATATAGAAAGCTTCTTCTGTATATTCACGCAATGGATCTTTTTGAGCATACGCTCTTAAATAAATTCCATTTCTCAGTTTACTCATGGCATCAATATGATTTACCCACGAATAATCAATGACGCTTAATAAAACATTTCTTTCATATTCACAAATCTGTTCAGGAGTTAATCCATCTCTAAAGCGTGAACGATATCCTTTAAAGGCAACCTCACTTAAAACTGCCGCCAATTTCTCCGGATCCTGTTTTACCGCTTCAGCATTTGGTGTTTTTAATACGCTAAACAGCATATATTTTGATCCCACTGATTTCAGTACACTTTCTACATCAACCGTATCATGTTTTCCATCATTGGTTGTATGAGCTTTAATTTCTTCTTCAATGGCTTGTTTAAACATTCCCTTAACTATTTCACCTAAATCCGATTCCGCCATGATGCGATCACGTTCACTATACATAATTTCACGCTGTTGCCTCATAACGTCATCATATTGCAGGACTTGCTTACGGGCATCGAAGTTATTTCCTTCAACACGCTTCTGTGCACCCTCAATTGATTTTGAAACGGTTTTATTATCAATTGCTTCATCTCCAAGCAAAGCAACCATTGATTTAACTTTATCACTGGCAAAACGAGCTAACAATTCATCATCAAATGAAACGTAGAAACGTGAGAACCCAGGATCTCCCTGACGTCCAGAACGTCCTCTTAGCTGATTGTCAATACGTCTTGATTCATGACGTTCTGATCCTAATACGGCTAATCCACCTAATTCTTTAACCCCTTCACCTAATTTAATGTCGGTTCCACGTCCAGCCATGTTGGTCGCAATTGTTACTGCCCCTTTTACTCCGGCACGACTGATGATTTCTGCTTCTTTAGAGTGGTTTTTAGCATTTAATACGTTATGACGAATACCGCGCGATTTCAGCATCTTGCTGATCCTTTCACTGGTTTCAACAGCTACTGTCCCGATCAGTATCGGCTGACCATAGCTGTGACGGCGTTCTACTTCATCACATAAAGCGTTGAATTTCGCAGAACCCTTCGCAAAAACTAAATCATTGGCATCTTCCCTAATAACAGCCACATTCGTTGGAATTTCTACTACACGCATGTTGTAGATTAAACGAAATTCTTCTTCTTCTGTTTTGGCTGTTCCGGTCATCCCGGCTAATTTATTAAATAAACGGAAGAAATTTTGATACGTAATATTCGCTAATGTAATCGTTTCTTCTTTGATAGGTACGCCTTCTTTGGCTTCAATCGCTTGATGCAGACCATCCGAATAAGCACGACCCGGCATCACACGACCCGTGAACTGATCAATAATTAAAACACTGGCGTTGGCTAAAGAATGACTTCCATCTTCAGTAGCGACCATGTATTCTACATCACGTGTCATCGCATAATTTGCTTTTAAAGCCTGATTGATACGATGCACGATCGCTGTATTTTCAATATCGTATAAGTTTCCTACTTTAAAGTATTTTTCCGCACGTGTTACCCCATGTTCAGTTAACGTTACCGCTTTTGATGTTTCATCGACTTCATAATCATCTGTTCTCACCAATGATTTCGCAAAGGCATCCGCCTGATTATAAAGCTTAGCAGTATTCACCTGTCCACCGGAAATGATCAGCGGTGTACGAGCTTCATCAATTAAAATAGAATCGACTTCATCGACTAACGCATAATTAAGCGGACGCAATACTTTCTGATCCATTGATTTCACCATGTTGTCACGAAGATAATCAAATCCTAATTCTGCATTTGTTGTATACGTAATATCACAAGCATGCACTGCTCGCTTCTGCTGAGCAGAAAGCTCACGTTTGTTTAGTCCCACAGTCAATCCTAAAAAGTTAAATACTTTTCCATTGTCTTGTGCATCACGTCCCGCCAAATAATCATTAACGGTAACCACATGTGTTCCTTTACCGCTTAAAGCATTTAAATATACAGGGAAAATCGAGGTTAAAGTTTTACCTTCACCTGTCTTCATTTCGGCAATATCACCATTATGCAAAGCGATAGCCCCCATTAACTGTACCTTAAAAGCATGAAGTCCTAATACACGGCGTGAAGCTTCACGTACAACTGCAAATGCTTCTATCAATATATCATCGAGCGTACTTCCGCTTTCGATTTTCTCTCTGAATTCATCTGTTTTAGCGGCTAACTGTTCATCAGATAAAGCTTTCATCTGTGGTTCCAATGCCATAATTTTATCCGCTTGAGCTTCTAAAACTTTAAGTGTTTTATTCTCTTGATCAAATATTTTACGAATACGATCAAAGAACCCCACTTTCGTTTTTTGTGCTTTTGTATTAAATTCAACATTCCCCTGATGACTTGTTTCTACATCTTCGAATGTCTCAATCTGTATCTCTTCTGCTGGCTGATCATTCAAATCGACAACTTCATAGGTTTTATTGTCTGTCGAATTATCGCCATCCTTGCTTACTTTAAGAGCCATGAAAAATCTCCTTTCATCATTCAGTCATAACAGACCGTATTATCTATCATATTATACCATCATCATTCCTTAAAGAAAAGAAAAAAGGTGATGACTCACCTTTTTAGTATCTAACTGCTCCGGCATAGGTTGATGACCAATAAGAGTTCCCCATGCTTGTTACTTCTACACCAGTTGATTCATTTCCACTATGCACCATCATTCCGCCACCAAGGTAAATCCCTACATGACCCAATGATGTATATGTATTGAAGAATACTAAATCTCCCGGCTGTAAATCACTGACAGGTGTTCCACCTGCATATTGTGAGAATGTTGTACGTCCAATAGAAATACCTGCCTGTGCAAAGACATAGCTTGTAAATCCTGAACAGTCAAATGCACTAGGTCCGGTAGCACCAAAGACATATGGTGATCCGACTAAAGACATTCCAATTGAAGTGGTAGCTCCGCCGCTAAAAGCACTTACTTTAACATTAATTGTTTTTGTTGCTTCATTTCCGGCAGCATCTTTTGCACTAATCGTAATTGCATAGTCCCCTGCATTCTCGGTATCGACACTGCCCTCAATTGTTGCTTCAGCAGTTAAGTCGCCATCTTTGTTATCAATAACTGAGATTTGGCTGCGAATATCCAGCGCATCTCCTTTTTCGATTTCAATATCAGAAGCATTGATGATCGGTGCTGAGATATCTCCAACGCCAACTTTCAATTCCTTTTCTGTTTTATTCCCTGCACTATCCACTGCAGTTAATGTAACGCTTTGAGTTTCTTCCTTAGAAGTATCAATATCATTGCTTAATGATATTTCAATTTCTTCTCCAGAATTATCTGAAACAGTTGCAAAGTCAGAAACATGGAATCCATTTCCAAAATCTGTCGTTACAGCATCTCCCTGCAATAAATTAATAACAGGTGCTTCAATATCCTTTACTTGGATATCAAATGTTTTCTTGTTTACATTTCCTGATGAATCGCTTACTGACAACGTGATCGTTTGCGGATCAAGGTTTGCTGTATCTAAAGTTCCGTCTACTTCAACGAAAGCTGTTACATCCCCATCTGCATTATCAATAGCTTTAATATGATCCGTAATTGTGTTGCTTGAATTTAGATTGATAATCATTTTACCATCTTCTAAACGAGTATCTTTTGAATCCGCAACTAATTCAAAATTAGGAGCAACATGATCCTCCACTCTAACTTCTACGACTTTCGAAGCAGTGTTATTGTATTCATCGATTGCTTCTACTGTTACATAAGAACTTCCTACTACGCTTTCACGTAAAGTAGATGTATCACATGTGATTAACAGATCATCATAAGATGTTCTATTATCCGCAATATTTACCATACTAACATCAAATTTGTCACCATAGTTTAATACCACATAATCATCTGCAATGACTGGCGCCTCTTTATCCATAGCGGCATAACCTACTAGGAAAAATGAAGAGACACAAACCAATGGTATAAACATTTGTCCTTTATGTAAAACGGCTTCTTTGATTGATTTGACTTTCTCAAAGTTCATCCTTTTTACCTCCATTCCTTAACAAATACGTAACTCATTATAACAAAAACAATCAAAAAATCAACCTTTTTTCGTATATTCGCATTTTACGCCTTCATAAAACAAAAAAATGCGAGGCCTTTTAAAGCCTCACACTTGTCTTGTTTTTTCTATACTTTAACAACGTTTTTAGCCTGTAAACCACGGTCACTTTGGAAGATTTCAAATTCAACCAATTCCCCTTCGGTCAGGCTTTTATAGCCGTCTTGAACGATTTGTGAATAATGAACAAAAATATCTTTTCCTTCTCCACGATCAATAAATCCAAATCCTTTTTCGCTGTTAAACCATTTCACTTTTCCTTGCATAAAATTCATCCTTTCTATCTCTACGTTTTAGTATAAACTTTGCTGCAAAGATTAGAAAGAATTTTCGCTCGACAAAGTTTTCCTATGTTTTCGGCACGATAAAATTAAGATATCGATTTTCTTTGGCGAAAGTTTTCTTAACTGATCAAGACACGCTTTAAGTGTATGTCCTGATGTCATTACATCATCAATCAGTAAAATTTCTTTTTGATAAAGGTCTTGTCCACCCACAACTGCAATATGATCATAAATTCCTTTTCGTTTTCTAAATGGCTGATCTGCCTGTTTATAATCTCCAATTTTAATGAGATCGGTAAAAAGGGGAAGGTTTAATGTTTTAGCAATCTCTTCCATTGGAGCAAATCCACGACGTTCATTCTGCTCTTTACTAGAAGGACAACACGCAACAATACAGTTCGAATATTGGTGTCTTAACTCTATTAAAAAGTAAGATAAAAAAACAGGAGCTAAGGCAATGTCATATTGTCCTTTGTATTGGAATAATAGAGAACGAAAGAATTCATTGTATTCATAAAGAAAGTGAATATCACAGCCATCAAATCGACTCTTCTCATTTAACACGTTTAACTTTCTAAAACAATCAATACAAATTGAGGGATTAGCAATTAATGATAAAAGGAAAAATTGATGATCGATTGGTTTAAAGCAGATTAAACAGTCATGTGATTTAAATCGATGATGGTTTGAATACATCCCGCAATTGCTTTTGTTTTTTGCGAAGATAGAAAAATCACCTCCCCAGTTGGAGCTTTAGGACTCCGTCCTACACGCCCGGCGATCTGAAGCAAAACCTCTTTTGTGTATACCAAATGATCCGCTTCTACAACAATGACTTGAACATCTTCGATCGTAACGCCTCTTTCCAGCAGTGTGGTTGTAACCAGAAAATCAAGATCCCGATGTCTTAACTTGTCAATGAGCGATGAAACATCATTTGAATGTGAACTTACAGTTGCGTAACGCCATCGTCGCTGCCAGCCCTTAAATTGATCTAAATCCTTAATTCTTGGAACATAAATCAAAACAGGCTTTTTCCAGTTCATTAAATAATGCTGAACTTGACTTTTCCACATTTTTCCCCAGCAAAACTGCCATTTAGGGATGGGCAAATCGATTAAATGGTAACGACGATTTAAAACGAACAATTCCGCATTAGGATAACTTTCAGCGTCTAAAGTAGCACTCATAAAAATGTAATTGCCTTTTAAAGAGCCAAAAAGCAGATCCTTTAAGAGTGGATTACCCTGATAAGGATAGGCATCGATTTCATCTAAAATCAATAGATCAAAGCATTTATAAAACCGATAAAGCTGATGCGTTGTACAAACGATCAAAGGTGCTGTTAAATCCCCTTGATGTCCGCCATAAAATAAAGAGGGGGCAATACCAATAAATTGCTTGCGAATCCGCTCACCGATTTCTTCTACCAACGTTCTTCTAGGGATAGCTACACATACCCTCAGATTCTGATTCAATGCGTACGCAATACTATCATAAATCAGTTCCGTTTTACCGCTGCCGCAAACTGCCCAGACAACGGAATCTTTATGATGGATGAAATTCTCCATTAAATGCTGTGCAATTTTCTTCTGTGCAGAAGATAATGTATAACTTAATTCATAATAAACATGTTTATTTATTTTTGAGACTTCCTGAGACTTCAATTTCTCATCACAAAATATTCTTCCAAAAGCTATGCAGCGCCGGCAGTAGCAGCGACCGTTAACTTTATAAAAGTATTTTGGATCGGTAGTTTTACATCTTGGACATCTCACAGTGATCACCTGTTACTATTATAACAGCAGTCCTTAAACCGTGCGTCCCAAGTTCTTTTCACATTTATTTGTAAAATTATTTATTAAGATGATAATTTTTCCTTTTCTAATAATAAAAAAAGGTATATGCTAGTAATGAAATTGGGAAAAGGGGTTATTTTATGAAAAATAAAAAAGGATCAACTATTGATCTTTTGGAAACTGCAAAGAATTTTAAATATATGTTAATTATTGAAGGAATTGCGACCGGCTTAATCGCCGGATTAGTCGCTGTCATCTATCGAATACTGTTAGGATATGCAGAAGATTTCATCGGCTTTATTGGAACTGCAATAAAGGGTAACTTGCTTTACATCATCGGCTGGTTTGCAGTCTTATTTCTGCTGGCTGTGATTGTTTCAAAATTACTGAGGTATGAGCCTTTAATCAGCGGCAGCGGAATTCCTCAAGTTGAAGGAGAAATTATTTCTTTCGTTGATCAAAAATGGTATAAAATTCTGCCTACTAAAATATTAGGCGGTGTACTCTGTGCATTCGGTGGCCTTTCGTTAGGAAGGGAAGGTCCCAGCATTCAATTAGGAGCAATGGCAGGAAAAGGATTATCTAAATTATTTCATAAAGTCAAAATGGAAGAACGTTTGCTGCTGACTTGTGGTGCTGCTGCGGGATTATCTGCCGCCTTTAATGCACCACTAGCTGGGGTTATGTTTGCTTTGGAAGAAGTTCACAAAAACTTTAACGTACACGTTTTGATTTCTGTCATGTGCGCTTCCGTGACCGGTGATTTTATTTCAAGTAATATCTTTGGTTTATCCCCTACTTTTCACTTTGTTGTTGAAGGTACATTGCCGCTTCATTATTATGGAATGGTGATTTTATTAGGAATTGCTTGTGGGGTGTTCGGTGTTCTTTACAATAAGGGAACAGTTTCTACGCAAAAGTTATTCAGTAAAACAAAATTAGGGTCTTACGGTGTTATTGTTCCGTTTATTTTATCAGGCTTCATTATCCTGACTATGCCTCAGATTTTAGGCGGCGGGCATCGAATGATTGAATTTCTCAGTGCTAATCAAAACTTTGTTATTCAAACTTTGCTTATTTTATTAGTGGCTAAATTTGCTTTCTCGCTCATCAGCTTCGGCTCTGGCGCTCCTGGTGGAATATTCTTTCCTTTATTGGTTTTAGGAAGCTTTATTGGCGCTATCTTTGGTACCCTCGCTATTCAATGGTTTAATTTCCCTCAGATGTACTTAGCAAATTTCATCATCATGGCAATGGCGGGAACATTTGCAGCCATCGTAAGGGCGCCGATTACGGGAATTATTTTAATTGCCGAAATGTCCGGATCACTGACAAACTTACTGCCTTTAGCTGTTGTTTCGCTGGTAAGCTATCTTGTTGCCAGCATGATGAATTGCGAACCGATCTATGAAAGTTTACTGCATAATCTATTGTCTAAAATGGGAATGGACATGTCTGCTTTCCATGGTGAAAAGCAAATTATTCAGTCTGTTGTAGAGCTTGGTTCACCGGTATGTGAACAAGCGATTAAAGATATCAAATGGCCTAATAAATGCTTGATTATCAGTATTATCCGTGGTGGTAAGGAACTGCTGCCAAGAGGAACAACAGTTCTTCATACAGGGGATACGCTTGTCGCTTTACTAGATGATGAAGATTCGCCTTATATTCAGCATGAACTTGAAAAGTGCTGTAGTTATCAGAAGCTATAAAAAAATCGGCTGTCGGGTTAAGTCCTTCAGCCGTTTTTATATTAATAATTTTCTTTACGTACTTCAAAGAAGCTTTGAGAGAATTTACATACAGGACAAACTTCAGGCGCTTTCTTCCCCATTACTAAATGTCCGCAAACTCGGCATTCCCACATCATTTCTTCACCTTTTTCAAATACTTTTTGCATTTCTACGTTCTTTAATAAAGCACGATATCGTTCTTCATGTGATTTTTCAATCGCCGCTACTTTTCTAAATCTTTCTGCTAGTTCTGTAAATCCTTCTTCATCTGCCTCTTTAGCAAATTTTGCATACATATCTGTCCATTCATAGTTTTCCCCTTCAGCAGCATGCAATAAGTTAGTGGCAGTATCACCTAATCCCCCTAACTCCTGATACCAAATTCTGGCATGTTCCTGTTCATTACGCGCTGTTTTCAAGAAAATTTCGGATAATTGATCATACCCTTCCTGACTGGCAATATTCGCAAAATAAGTATATTTATTTCTTGCCTGAGATTCTCCGGCAAAAGCTTCCATTAAATTCTTTTCAGTTTTTGTTCCCGCATAAATATTTTCACTGTCCTTCTTTTCTTCTACCAGCACAAATGCAGATGCCGGCTGTTTACAAATCGGACAAACGAAACCTTCTTCTAATTCACCCTCGTGGATATAACCACATACACTGCAACGATATTTCATTCTTTTTCCTCCTAATAATTTACTTTTGTCATTATAATGCGTGTGTAACATTTGTTCAGCTAAATCTGATAATGGTTTTTTATAAAATTCTTTGTAAAGTGTTTTTATTTCTTCATTTTCATGACTTGTTCTGAGGTTCATGGCTTGATCACGCTGATACAATCCATCAATACGTTTTTGTCTTAGCGCATCTCCTTTTAATAAAGTGCCCTTAGGTTGTCCACCGCCGCCGATGCATCCACCCGGGCAAGTCATAACCTCAATAAAATGATACTCTTTAGATCCTTCTTTTATACGCTTAATCATATCACTGGCATTCTTTGTTCCAAACACAACCGCAACATTCAATGTTAATCCATTAATTTCTAATGTTGCTTCTTTAACGTCTTTCATACCTCGAACCGGTTTTAATTCATAAAGTGTAGCTGGTGCTTTTTCTTTTGTTATGAATTCATAAGCTGTTCTCAGAGCTGCTTCCATCACCCCGCCAGTATTACCAAAAATAACTCCGGCTCCGCTACCTTCACCCATGACACGATCAAAGTCATCATTCTTTAAACCAACAAAATCGATTGCTTCTTCTTTTGCCCACTTTGCCGCTTCACGTGTCGTAATGACAAAATCCATATCTCGCATTCCTTCAATTCCCAAATACTGACTTGCCGCATTCATTTCTTCGCGGCGAATCTCATATTTCTTTGCGGTACATGGAGTCAAAGCTACATTGATAATTTTTGTCGGATCAATTCCCATTTTTTTAGCGAAATAAGTTTTAATTGTCGGTCCCTGCATCCCGATTGGGCTCTTCGCACTGGAAATATGGTCCAACATATCCGGATGATAGATTTCCGCATACTTCACCCAAGCCGGACAGCAGCTTGTAAACTGAGGAAGTGGTTTATTTCCTGTAGTTATTCTTTCAATTAATTCACTTGCTTCTTCCATAATAGTCAAATCCGCTGAAAAATTCGTATCCAATACATAATCTACCCCTAATTGACGCAGCAAGGCGACCATTTTTCCTTCAACGAAGCTTCCATCTGCCATATCAAATTCTTCACCTAAAGCAACCCGGATTGAAGGCGAAGTACTGACAATTACAATTTTATCAGGATCTGCAATTGCCTTTTTAACATCTTCATATTCATACTTTTCCGTAATACTTGATACCGGACAAACATTAGCGCATTGGCCGCAGTGAACACATACGGCTACATCATCTGTATTTTCTAAACAATATGTATTATGAACGCCAATATAATCCGTACAGATGTTTTTGCATTGCCCGCATTTAATACACAAGTGTTCGTCCCTTTGAATCGCCGGATTATCCGGTTCGATTGGAGCTCGAACATCCATTGATAAATGCTTACTCATAAGTTTCCTCCTCTTCTTTTTTATTTTTCATGAAAATAATAAAACAACTTTAGCTGACATTTTCATTATAACATTTTCGACATATTAAAACAGCGTCTGACACCAAAATAATTTCTTTATATATCCCATTGCAGCTGCACGGATCTTTTCATTTTTTCTTCTTTAAAACGGTTATAGTCTGCACTGATTCCATATCTCTTTTGCAGAAGGGAAATCATTGGATAAAGTTCTTTTTTATAATTGTTTTTCACATCCTTATTATGGTAAAGCTCCCATAAGTTTTCATAAAGTTCAGGATACTCATGAGAAATAAAATTATAGAAATGAGTTCTTGTCACACTCTTTAAATACAGCATTCCCGGTAATACATAATCCACATTGGTCATTTGCGCTTTTTTATAAATAGCTTCTAAATTTACCAACTGATCCGTTAAATAAGGAATGATCGGCATTAAATGAACTCCTACTGCGGCATTTGTCTGTTCTTTAATTGTTTTCAGCATTGCCCATCTTCGCTGATAAGGAACTGCCCCCGGCTCTAATCTTTCTCTGATCCTTTCATCATCTGCTGTTATTGTGCTTGCGATGTTGACATAGGTAAGCTGTGATAATTCATTAATCAAATCTAAATCTCTTAAAATCAAGTCTGATTTGGTACAGATAATGCAAGGTGTCTTATACTTAATCAATACCTTTAAAATACCTCTCATCAGCCCATACTTTGCTTCTGCCGCCTGATAGGCATCACTGACACCGCCAATATTAATAACAGCGTGATCCCATTTTGGCTTTCTCAGCATTTCCTCTAATCTTTCTACAATGTTTATTTTGACATAGATATCCGTATCAAAATCACCGCCATCTAAATACTGATGAGAATAACGAGCATAGCAGTATTGACAGGCATGCTGACAGCCACGGTAAATATTTAAATCCCAATGATAGGGGAGACGCCCCTCACGTATGCGATTACAAGCGTTAAGACATTGTATTTCATGATATTTCATATCTGTTCTCCTAAACAAAAGAGCTATAAATATCTATTTATGACTCCTATTTGATTTCTATAATTCCATTATCAGTCTGTCTTGAATATTAGACAGAACTTTGCATAAATCCTCATTTCTTCATTCCTAAAACTGATGATACTTTTATTATAATCTTGCTTATGTGAAGGTACAAGTCAAGAGCAAAAAAAAGAGTCCTTCGACTCTTTTAGGCTTCTTCAATGAATTGTCTTATTTTTTCTTTCAATTCGGAGATTTTATTTGTATTACGATCATTTATGGATTCTAATTCAGCCATGATATTATTGATCTGATCATAAATGCCATCCATTTGTCTCTTAGCGTCGTTGATCTTTGACTGCACCATAAAATCAAAGAACATATTATCAAAGAAAAAATCCATCATTGTATCGAACGAGCTGATATTTACCACAAACCTGGCATCAAAATTAACATCAACAAGCTCTGTCTTAAAACGGCGCAATGCCATTTGCAATTCATTCATCAATTGTTTAGCTTCGTTTATTTTTTGATATTTTGCCATATCTGCAATAAAGTCTAAAGCTCCGATCATATCTACAATTCCCCAGTTCTGAGCCGAACTCAAAGAACGCTGTGCTCGTTCTACCAGTTCTTTTGCTTCTTCTCCGGCAGCTAATGCTTCTTTAGATTCCTTAATTGTACTTTGACAATCATGAAGTTCATCTTGCAAACGATCCATCTCTTCTAACTGTGATGGACTTAATTGATCTCTTTTCATAGATAAAGCAATTTTATACTCTTCTTTTACATTGCGTAAACGATATTGTTCATCTTTTAGTTTAGTTAATTCTTCAAGAAGTTCTTTTTCTACACGTTTTGCATCATTAAAACGCAGTTCAACAATTCTCGCTTCTTGAACTTCCTTTTCCATCTTTTGTTCCATTTGACCGGTAATTCGTGCCAGCAGAGACGAAAATGAAGCACGTTCCAATTCCTCTACATCACGATTTTCTTTTTCCAATTGGCGATATAAATCACTCAATCGATCTCTTTGTACAGCCAACTGTCTCCCTTTTTCCTGAATTAGTTTCTCCAAACGATTATAGCGGTTAAAACGTTCTCTTACTTCTTTTATGTCATACTGTTTATCCATACTTCATCCCCTATCTTTTAAAGCATTATATCATACTTTTTTACAAAATGACATAGCGCCCGATTTCCAAGTAATAGACCATCACTTCGATCTGGCAGTGCGGATACATTCTTTTTAAAATTAATTTATAATATTCCATTTGAACACGATGATTTTCAATCAAATAGTGTTCCTTAGTATCCGGTTTAACACGATCTGTTTTATAATCAATAACAGTGATTCGATCCTCCTCAATACAAAGAACATCAAAAATCCCATGTACAATCTGATGCGTCTGATCATCTAACAGACTAAATGCTTTTTCCTTATACAGTTGTTTTGCTTCTTTCATTCTTTTGAAACAATCACTTTGCATAAAAGCTTCGATCTTATCTTGATAAGAAATCAAAACTGATTTTTCATTTTCATCATACAGTCCTTTTTCATACAACTGACTAATCATTGACGATACAGAAGTTCCATCCATAGGCAGATATTCAAAAAAGGAATGAACTAATGTCCCTTTATCCGCTGCGCTCATTTCCTTATGAACATTTATGATCGGCGTGTAGCCATAATCGTGGTTATCGGCTTCCTTTTGCAGTTTAGTAGCACTGGTCGTAACCGGTATTTCTGATACTTCTGGCAGCGGTAAATAATGTATCGGCTGATTTTCCTCTTTAAAGATACGTTTCGGCATTTGCTTTTCCATCGTTGCTTCTATTTCTGCCGGACTTAAAAAGTGAATCGTAAATTTAGACGCCTTCGTATTGTCAAAGCAATAGCGACGTGTAGAAGATAATTGTTCGATCTTTTCAAAGTTAGTTTTAATGATTGGATAGTCCTCTAAATCAAGATGCTTATATTGTTCAATAATTTGTGGGTGACGCATCAGTGAAAGTCCAATCCAATCTAAATATGAATTTGCTTTGCGCGCATTATAGTAAAGCAGCAAGTGTTCATTTTCTTTTCCATCATAAATATCAGGGTCTTCGTTCAATAGAATTTTTTGCTGCCACTCTATCAGTGTTTCTAAATGCCCCACTCCACTCATAATCAGCTTTTGAGAAGCACGTGTCAATGCCACATAGAAGATACGCATTTCCTCATTGATTGCCTCCTCAGTCTGTCTTGCAGCGAGTAATCGGCGATAAGGATTTTCATATTCAATAATCTGATCCACCCATTTCCCATTGTGTATTTCAACACTCTTTTTTGTTCGTAGCTTTACCGCAATTCCCAACTGTTTATCGATTAAAATACGCTTTGTACTGTCCTGTTTATTAAATCCTTTATCAATATTGCTGACAAAAACAATCGGAAATTCTAAGCCTTTGGATTTATGAATCGTCATAAACTGGACTACATTGTCACTGCCGGAAATCATTTGTGCCGGAGATGAAGCCGTTTGTTTTTCCATCATTTGCTCATAACGTTTTACAATGGCAAAAATATCCTCTTTATTTTCAAGCTGAGCAAATTCCTCAACTAATAAATCTAAATTAGCGACACGTTGTTCTCCGTTAATCAACTGACTAACAAACAATCGATATCCGCTGACTATCAGTGTTTCTCTTAAAAAAGCACTTGGCTTTAATTCTAACATGCGTTCACGCAGCTGATCATATTGATCTTTAAAATCCATCAGTTGCTGACTATCTTCCCTTTGCGATTCAATATATTGCTTTAAGTTATCCATTAAGGGCTTTTCTTTATTCATCAAACGCACTTTCATAATCAGATCTTCATCAAAATGACTAAATAAATAGTTTCCTCTTAGCATTGACAGCAGACTCACATCATCATACTGATTGATGAGTGCTTTTAAAAGTGTAATTGCACTAATAATCTCTACAGCGTTTAAATACCCCTGAGACAAAACAATATGATTAGGAATCTGATATTGATCGAACACCTTTTTAAACGTTAAAAACAGAGAAGTAGAACGCATTAAAACAACAATATCCCGATAATTAATATTTCTTGGTTTACCGTCATAGCCGTCCACAGTTTCCTCACTGATTAATTTTTGAATACGCTGAGCCACCATGTGTGCTTCATATTCTGCTGCTTTCAATTCTCCCGTCTGAGTATCATCTACTAATAACACCTCGCTGTCAAAACGTGTTTCAGCCTGATAACGCTCATCACACTTACGGATAACATCCGGTAATTGCTCCAGAGAGGGGCAACGTTCTTTACGCAGATAGTCATAGTTTAAATGGCTGGAGGCATCATGAAGATATTCCAACCCGCCTACCTGATTATCCATGATCTGATTAAAGATATAATTAACGCTGTCCAACACAATCTTATTAGAACGATAGTTAAAACGCAGATCTATTCGCAATTCTCCTGTTGAATTTGCCTCCTCAAGACTCAGGCTGTATCGATCATACTTTTCTTTAAAAAGCTGAGGATCAGCCTGACGAAAACGGTAAATCGACTGTTTCATGTCGCCAACTCTAAATGCAACAATAGAGGGTGTCTGGTAATCTTTGATCAATCCGATAATTGTTTCTTGAATTTGATTCGTATCTTGGTATTCATCAATCATAATTTCTTTTAATTTATGATAAAGCAGTTCGGAAATATGATATTGTGGCTGCAACAATTTAATCGTGAACTGCTCTAAATCATTAAAGTCCAAAATATGCTGTGCCTTCTTTTCTTTTTGATAAGCTATTTTAAACCGCTGAACAAGCCCCTGTTTTCCTAGAAGCATTTCGATAACATAGTAAGATTCTTTTAAAATCATCTTAAATGCATTTTCATCTTCCGGCAAGTAAACCTTAGCCTTTTCCAAGTAAGGCTTAGTGACACCGATTTTCTTACTATTAAATTCCTTTTGAAAAGGTTTGATATCCTCATCCCACTTCATTGTATACGCTTTATCCGAATTTTTTAAAGATACCTGACGGAAATGATCATAAGCACAATAATCCTGATTCAGCAGTTGAAAGCGTTCTTTGAAATAGTCCTGCATCGTCTCAAACGGCACCGGTAAAGCTGCATTATTTTTGCTTTGTTCTTCGGGACGAATAAAGAAATCGGAAATTCCTTTCTCTTCTGCAAACTTGGCAAGATCAATAAGATTATTATAGCCACTGATTGCAGCATTTTTGAGCTGACGTTTTATTTCCGGGAAAATCTGCCAAGTCGTTAAATCTTGATCACTATCCATATAATCTTCATAAATTTGCTCTTTAATATACTGTACAAAACGGTCAACATTATCAATCGAATGCATCATCTCATACAGCTCTAAAACAATAGATTTAAAACCATCAAAACGCATATCATTAAAATATAATGAAATAAAATCAGTGAATTCCTTTTCCTGACACCATTCTTCAATGCACGCATCCAACACCTGATGTTTCAATAAAGCCGACTCGCTTAAAATATCAAAACCTGCTTCAATTTGAATTAAATAACCGTATTTTTTTAATAACTGTGAACAAAAGCCATGAAAATTCGTGATATAAGCATACGGAATCTTTTCCTTTTGTTTTAATAAATGAGCATATACCGAAGGTTCCAAATCCTTCTTTAGTTCATCTTCTATCGCAAACAATAAACGCTGTTTCATTTCTGCGGCAGCAGCCTGAGTAAAGGTTAACACTAAAAATTCATCAACATGATAACCATCCTCCATCAGCAAAGACATGATACGGCTGACCAAAATCTTTGTTTTACCGCTTCCTGCTGGTGCTGATACAAGTATGCTTACACCTCGTGTTGCAATGGATTGTGCCTGTTCATCATTAAACGGACTAATCATGTTGTTCCCCTCCTAAAATTTTCAGCATGGTTTTTGGATCTATATATTCAATTTCATTATTTTCATTATAGAAGACATCCTTCAGACATACACTATCATAATCACAGTATGTACATGGATTCACCAGCATGTTAATCTTAGGTGCATCATGATGGCTAGGGAAAATACGGATATCTCCTTGATGATAAATGCGATCCAGTAATGTTTCTACATGCAGATTAACTTTCTCCAATAAGCAATCAAAACTTTCCCGATCCAATAAATTCCCTGTATATGTCCCTTTACTTTTAACAAATTTAACATTTGCAATCACACTAGGATCATAGTGACGATCCATTGCCTTAATCAATGTTTCTTCACTGTTTATATAGCCTTCCATTTTATACAGCTTTACAATTTCTTCGAAATCCAATCCATCCTCATAGAGATATTCATCCATCTTTACTACCCGCTGTTTTGTATTAAAATAAAGCACTCCGCCTTTTTCCAATGCCTTATCCTGACATACCATATCTAAGTAAAGCAGCATTTGAATATTAAACCCTAGTGTTGCTAAGCAAAGATCCAGAGCTTTCTGAGAAGATTTATAATCTACTACCTTTATATACTGCTGATACTGCTCAACACGGTCAATACGTCCATGAAGCAGAAATTCTCCATTATTTTTTTCTATCCATTGTTCATGATCAGTAATAGAAAAATCACTGATCGACATTTGATAAATCAAGATTTTGACCGTATTGAATAAGTCATGCTGTAGTTTATAAAACAGATACTGCTGGCTGGCTGTCAGCTGACTCTGATCGATTTTTTCATTCGCAATATGATGAATGATTAAAAATAACCCTTGGTCGTGTTCATTTAAGACATCACTGTCACAAATGAAAGGATAAATATTTTCTTCGTAGGGGTTATACACATCTGCAATCCGGTATTCTGTCAAATAATCTTCGATTGTTTTCTTGCCATCATACAGATCACTTAAAACATCCAAAACATCATGGACAATAGTACCAAAATCATTTGCTTTTAATGTGCGATCCTGCCAAGGATAAATACCTAACCCATAACGGATATAATATTTGAATGGACAGCCATTGTAAGTCTCTAATTCACTTGGAGAAATAGCTTTTTGTCCATTTTTATCGATCAGCTGTCCAAGCAATGCCACATTGATTGGTGCCGGCTGATTTTTATTATGTCGATATTGATCCGCTAAAACACGGACAGATTGAATAGACTCCGTAGTATCTCCATAATGAAGAGCGATATCTAAAGATGCTTCCGGTGTAGTCACATCACTCAAACGTCGTGTCTGTCCAATAATTTTTTCTTTGCCTTTAAATTGTTTCATGAAATTTAAATAAAGACTAGAAGGTAAAAAGTCATCTCCTCCCAATGAGCCTGTAATATAAGAAAGAGTCACCTTCTTTTCTAAATAAAACAATTTAAACCATTGCAGATATTGTACCTCGATACGCTCAAATAAATTTAATCCCAAATGGATTCCTGCCTCTTCACAAGCAATATACTCATCATTTAATATCAATTCATTGTCATTCTCAACAGTTGGAAAACTATTCTCATTACAGCCTAAGATATAAATGCGTTTTGCCGGTGTCACCACTGCATCGTTCATGGCAACTGTAATCATATCCATTGTTTTCTCTATTTTTGGAGCGTGCAATGTATAGTATGCTGACAACATGTCGAGAAAATCATTTTGGTCCATTTTGATATGCATTTCAAACTGTTTTAAATATTCCAATGTTTGAGATAAGCAGGTACGTTCTAATTCATCAATTCCCCCTTTTTCTATGTCCATTTCTTCCAGCCAAAGAATTAAACAACCCACTTTTTGATCGACATAATCTTTAGAATTCATTTCTGCTGTCAGTCGGTCGATGTTTGCTTTTGCTTCTTGATAATCTTCTAAAGTGCAAGAACGCATTGTTTTTAGCTGCTTTTCAAACAGATCAATTCTGGAATCCAAAAAAACTCCTTTAAAAAGATGACTTCTAAATAAAGTTATTAAATGCATTTCATCGGCAGTTTTCGCATACAGCCATAAGCTTTTAACAAGCATGGCAATTCGGCTTTGATAAATCGGTATTGTCTTTGCAATAAAACAAGGAAGCCGATGCAGTTTAAAAATCGTCTCTATTTTCTCAAAATAATCCTGACTTGTACAGTATACTGCAAAATCAGAATACTGAGCTTGACCACTGGCAATCAAATGATAGATGTCAACGGCTAGCTGCCAAATCTCCGCATTCTGATTAACCGCCTTTACTCCCGTCAGAGGATAATCTAAAGAATAATCAGGTGCTTTCAAATTTTGATAACTCTGTATCAGATATTCTTTAAACGGACTTACAGTTTCATCAAATGAAATAATTTTTGTATTCCACCTCTTCAATTCTTTTTTTATAAAATGCGTATACGCATCCTCCTGATCATCACAAGTCAATAGAATCGTACAATGTGTCATCTTACGAATCAGACTCATCATCTGCTCATCCACTTCTTCGATCTGATCAATATAAAAATGAATCGTATTATCTATTTTAACCGGTTCCGATTCATAATCTTCCTTCATTCGCCAGCCATATGTTTTCAGTTTCGCTAAATATTTTTGATATAATTGTCCGCATTCTTCCAATTTTTTCTTCGAGAAAGCCGGCAGTTCTACCTCCTTCAATAACTCTAAATTACTTTTATAGCGTTTGAAGCAAGAAAACACATGATGCAGCTGCTGTAAAATACCATTATCCACGCATTGAATAATCTCTCCATCATAATCCGATAAAATCTCATAAATCACTAATAATGACTGAATAGGACTTATAACCTGACGCTTAAAAAACTGCTGTGAAAAAAGCAGATCATTATAAAACTCATCAAAAGTCATTACACTTTGCAGCAGGATCGCTTTGTTTTCGCTGGCTTCCAGCAGCATCTTTTCATATTCTTCCTTAACCGCAGCATCCACCAGCCAAACAGAAGGCTTTGATAAGCTTTCTTTAATATAATAGTCTGTTTTTTCTTTCCATTGTTTTCCAATTACGATTTCCATATTATCACCTATCACTCATTATACATGATTTACTTTCTTTTGCGTATTATTAACCACTTTTGCCCATCAATAAAGACAAATTCCCAACCTCTTCCTCTTTTTAAACATATCTTAATTTAGGAGGGGATTTTCTTGGCAGTTCTACAATATCTCAGTGAAATTCTGCTACTTGTCGTAGCTTTATCTCTCGATTCTTTTGTGGCTAGTTTTGCCTATGGTAGCAGTAAAATCAAGATTCCAGTTTCTTCTGCTGCCATCATCAGTGTTATCGGGTGTACATTTTTAGGGATATCCCTTGGCTTAGGGGCAATGATTAAAACAATCATCCCACCACCCGTCACCTCTTTATTCTGCTTTACTCTACTCTTTATTCTTGGAGTCATCAAACTTTATGACAGCTCCATGAAAGCCTTAATTAAAAGAGGTTCTGATAAACCTATATCTATTACCACCAAACAATTAACATTGATCCTGCAAGTCTATGCTACCCCAACCAAAGCAGACTACGATCGTTCTCATACCCTTTCGCCAAAGGAGGCACTTTCCCTTGCCGTTGCCCTATCACTTGACAGCTTAGCTGCAGGACTGGGCGTGGGATTAAGTATCATCCATCCAGCAGAAATTCTTTTATGTGCGTTAATTGTTAATTTAATCGTCATCGCACTTGGAAGTTATTTAGGCAAAAAGCTATCCGAACGATTGGATTTGGATCTTTCCTGGCTATCCGGAGTATTATTGATTATACTTGCTGTTTTAAAAATAGTGTAACTTAAAGCTACACTATTTTTTAATTTTTTGAAATTCAATCTGATAGCCATTGGGATCTCTCATAAAGAATGAATAGACATCAAACTGATCATGCATTTTAGGCGGAATCAATCCATCCACATTCAGTTCTTTAAACTTAGCATAATAATCATCTACTTCTTTTTGATCCTTTAAATTAAAAGAAATACAGGTCTGCGTTGCCAGCATACCATGATCATACTGACAAAACCCTAAATAGCCATATCCACTATCAAAAATTCTTGCTTTTCCTTGATCCTGAAACAAAGTGAGTCCAATGACCTTTAAATAAAACTCCGTTGTTTCCTCAATGTCTTTACAAGGATAAAAATTAACGATTGATTCAATTGCCATAAAGAAAACCTCCTTACCCATATTATACAGTAAACAAGGGCAAACAGGAGGTTAAATTTATTTCAATGTTATATCATGGATATCTTCTAATACGATTGTATAGGTACCATCTTCATGGCGTGTCTTTTTTATATGATTCTGCTCAAGATAGTCACTGACATTCAATGTAATCTCAATCTCAGTATCTGTAACAAGTTTGCATTTAGATAATTTTTCTACTGTTTCAAAATTCTGTGAAATTGTATCTTCTTCTGTAATACCTAAGTCTGTCAAGATATCTAAGGCTTCTTCTTTTGCATTATAGTCTCTTTCTAATATGACCGATGCAATTTCATGCGGTTTAATATCCTGATGATCTAAAACACGATTTGCCATTTCCTGTTTAATCAGTGCCTTTGGCTCAAACTCATTTACTCCAAACTGACTTTCGATTTTAGTAATCGTCTTATTTAAAAGAGATACTTTTTGCTTATCCGTCATCTTAGGTTCCCCTTTGATGTATTGCGGATTCAAATAATAATCAGGACGTCCGTCAATTTCAAAACGTTTCTCTATAAGATAAACACGGTTGTCCTCCACATTCACCAATATAGCTTCTTCGACATTCGCTGTTTTTGTCGGAACAGTTTGGCGATTTGTGATTCTTACTACTTTATTTCCATTTTCATCTTCTTCTAGTACATTGACCGGCGCTAATTTATAATTCAATTTAATGATGACCATGTGCTTCATTCCATCAATTTTGCATTCCACAAATATAATATTGCAATTTGGCATCAACTGGATCATCTTTCCTAAATCAAACAATTCCTGTGTAATCGATTTAGCGTGCTGAAAAAATTTATCATCATCTTCAACCATATCCTTGCTTCTTAAAATAATGGGAGCAAAATCCCCCAAAGTTAACTCCTTTAACTGCGGACTCAACCATGCTTTTTCCAGTTTTTTGTCATAATATTCCTGCATCGTCGGACTTAATTCTAAAAAGTCATCAGAAAAGAAAATCTGATGATGTTCAAAATCCATCATATGCATTAAAATTCGATTTATAATTATTGTATTCATTTTTATCACCCACCCCATTGTATCATAAAATTACATCTTTTGACACGCCGGAGTTTTTTATATATAGTATTTTTTAGGAGGAAAAGCAATGAAGATTATTATATCCCCAAGTAAAACTCTAAAAGAGCAGCCTTGCTCACTGCCGTCTACACAGCCAATGTTTTTAGAACTGGCTGAACCGATAAAAAACACACTATTAAACGATGATCCTGCTATGATAGAAAAAAGAATGCATGTCTCTTCAAAATTGGCTCAAAGCATTTATGACGGGCTGCGTCAAACTAAAAAAATCCCCGCATTATACTATTATACAGGTACTGTCTTTAAACAATTGGAGCTCTCCACTTATAACTCTAAACACCATGCTTACTTATCAGAACACCTCTACATATTGGATGCATTATACGGATGTCTGCGCTATTTAGATGAGATTTCATTTTATCGTTTGGATTATTTATGTCAGATCGAGGGTATAAATCTTTATGAATACTGGGACAAAGAGGTTAATAAATTGCTGCAAAAGGAAGACTTTATTATCAGCCTTGCCTCTTTGGAATACGCTAAGCAAGTGAAGCACCCCAATCTTATCACCATCGATTTTGCAATCAAGAATAATGAACAATTAAAAAGACCCTCAATGCTGATCAAAAAAGCACGAGGATCCATGTTGAATTACTTGATAAAGCAAGAGATAAGAGATTTGGAGACAATAAAGGAACTCATCGTAGATGATTTTCACTATAGTCCAACGCATTCTACCTCATCTCGTTATGTATTTATTAAAGATTAATTGATCAACTTATTTTCTTTAACATCTTCAGGCGTTAGCGATTTCAACATATCGTCTAGCGTCTTTTCTATTTGCTGTGTAATTTCATGACCATGTTCAATAGCATATTCAGCTTCAATCAACCCAAACGAAGTCACAATATACTGCGGAATATTTTGAGTTGGATTAAGCGCACGGTAATGAAGAACTTCTAACAACGGCTTAATAATCAAATGAACCACATGGCGATAGATATCTTCTATTTCAATTTCACGCTCACTGAGCCCTTTGCATTTATCTAAGCAATAGCTAATATCATGATGAAGCATAATATCATTAATAAACAGATAGGCATTCTGAACCAGTGTACAGACCACAAGAATCGGAGCAATCATGATCGTTCCGCCCTGTCTTTCCTTTTCATATACAAACCGATCATAAATACCAATCGATCCGACAAATTCACTTTCCAAAGTTTGCCCTACCATCATCCCCGGTGCAAACGGTGCAACTAATTCATTAATATAGGTTTCCAACACTTCATCACTTTGTATAAAATTAAACAGTTCTTCTAATTCACTAAAGGTAATTTCCTGAAGCTGAGCATGTAAAATAAACTGTTTAAGCTTGGTTATCGTAAATATAATATCTTGATGTGTAAGATTATAAATTCCTTCACATTCCTGAGGATTAAAATCCTGTTTAAAAGCCTCTACAATATCTTTAATCGGAATATCCATCTTGCCTCACCTCTTCAATTATTATACAACAACTCGCTGACTTTACCAACAAAAAAGCAGAACCTTTCGGTTGATTCCGCTTTCACTCTTATAATATTTCTCCATTGCTTTTTGTTACTGTCTGATACCAGTAATAACTGTCCTTCAATGAACGTTTCCCACTGCCTTTTCCGTAATCATCTAAATCCACATAAATAAATCCATAGCGTTTTTTCATCTCACTACTTGAACAGCTGACGATATCAATTGGTCCCCAAGGATAATAACCTCTGACATCCACACCATCTTTAATGGCTTCTTTAATCTGTCGAATATGTTCACGCAAGAACTCAATACGATACGGATCATGCAAAGTGCCATCTTCATTAAGCGTTTCAATAAATCCCATACCATTTTCTGTTACATAAATCGGCAGCTGATAACGATCATAATACTCATTCAATGCTACTCTCAATCCTACCGGATCTATTCCCCATCCCCATTCATTCGTTTTAATATGAGGATTAATTTTCACTGCCTCTTCAGTGCCATAATTTTTTGCACTGGTAATTTTTGTATAGTAATACGAGAAACTGACAAAATCAACTGTATGTTTAAACGCTTCTAAGTCTTCATTTGTAATCTTAATATCAAGATTATTTTCTTCAAAGAAACGATAGGCATACTTAGGATATTCTCCTCTGACTAAAATATCAGAATAAAAGAATTCCATTTGATTAATACGCATTGCCGCCATAACATCTTTTGAATCCGATGTTTCCGGATAACAATTTGCATAATAAGACATCATTCCAATCTGCATACTTGGATCAATCTTTTTTGCGATATCAATACTCAATGCACATGCCACCAATTCATGATGTACACCTTGGTATTTTGCCTCCAGTAAGTTTTCTACACGATCACTGGGAATCCCTAAATGGTTAAAAGATTCATATTTAATCAGGTTCATCTGATTCACTAAAATCCAATATTTCACTTTATCATGATAACGTTTAAACAATGTTTCACAATAGCGAACAAAAAATTCGATTAATTGTCGGTTATACCAACCATTATAATGTGTCGCTAAATGCAATGGCATTTCATAATGGGATATTGTAACCATCGGTTCCATTTTATTTTTTATGATTTCATCGATTAAGTGATCATAAAAAGCTAATCCTTCCTCATTGGGCTCGGTTTCATCCCCATTAGGAAAGATTCTTGCCCAATTAATAGAGATTCTCAAACTGTTCATTCCGGTTCCTGCTAATAGCTTTAAATCTTCTTTATACGTATGATAAAAATCAATGGCATATCTTTTCGGAAAAACCATGCTCGGATCATGAAGCAGGGATTCAATATCTTTTGAACTCATCTCTTTATTTGATTTCTTTTTTAATGCAACATTATCTTTATAAGGATTAATATCTGCGATACATAGCCCTTTGCCGCCGACATCATAGGCTCCTTCGCACTGATTTGCCGCTAATGCTCCTCCCCATAAAAAATGATTCGGAAATTGATCTGGATTTTTCTTCATATAATTACCTCTCTTTCATCTTCATCATAAAAGAAAGAAAAGCATAACAAAAGATATTTCATTTTCCAAAATCGGATAATAAAAAACCTGATTTCTGATATGTATCCAGGATTCTAGGTATATATCATTTATCAGGTTCTTTTTCCCTATTCGTCTTTTTCTTTATCTGCAACGATATCAGCCAAAATCGTTTCTACAGATAATACATCAGCATCAATTTTTTGTAATTGATCCTTAATATCAGATAATTTACCACTTATATCATCCAATACTTGTTTAGTACCTTCCACAATACATAGCCCTCCTTTTCATTCCTATTGTAAGACAACAAAAGAATGAAAATTGTAGAATAAAATCGATTTGTCACAAATTATAAATAATTAATTAGAAATTTATTGTATTTTATGCTTGATGAAACATTCTTATTTAAACATTAAAAAAGCGCTGCTGCGCTTATTTCATCAGAGATACAAATGAATCAATCTCTGCTTTAGAGCCTGTAAAGCTGTACACACAATGCTCTTCAGGTTTTCCCAAAGTATTAAAAGGTCTTGTCAAAGCCGTTTTAGCTTCAATCATATCTACCAGCTTTATCATATCAAGCAGGTACTGCATCGTCATAGGTGCATTGACCGGTGACAATGGATCACGTCCGATACTTTGATACTGCTGCCAACGATGTCCGCACATAAACAACGGATTTTGATAATGTTTGATTTCATTATACAAATGATGAATTCCTTTTTTATAGTGTTCTAAAACCTGATCCATGAAAAACAGCCAGACATAGCTTGAACCAATGGCATCCCCCGTGATCACCAATTCTTCTTTAGCATCGATATAAACCATTGATCCAGCTGTATGCCCGGGTACTTCAACTGCCTTTAACTGCTTATCTCCTAAATCAATTATATCCCCATCTTCGATAAACTGATAATCCCTTGTTTCTAAGTTATCCTCTTTATCTTTCAAGGGAAACAAAATTGTTTTGTTTTTAAAAGCATTTAGTCCTCCAACATGGTCATAATGATTATGCGTAATCGCAACCATTATCTCTTTGCCATCAGCTAAAGTTTCGGCTATTTGTGTCAATTCTTCTTCATACTCGGCATGCGTATTGGCAGTATCAACCCATAGTACTTTCTCACTTCCGATAATACAGTACATGCTTGAAGGATTATCAATACGATCTTCAATATGAAATATATGATCTTTTAATTTTTCTACTCGATACATTGAGTAGTCTTTTATTTCTCCTGGTTTATTTGGGATTTTCATCTTAATTCCTCCTAATCAACAACACTGTTTAACTTCTTCTGCCATTTTCCTTTATAGTAATAGTAAGCTAATAAAGCACTGCATAGAACCCAACCTAAAGGATAGCTGAAAGCAACAAAATTGATGGAACTAAAGAATTGGGTTCCAAAGAATAAAGTAATTTGTCTAAAAACAACAAAACAAAACAGCATGATCACCATTGGCGCATTGGAATCCCCTGCCCCACGCAAAGCTCCGGCATATATCTGATTAAAGCAAATCGCAAAATAGAATGGCGAGAAGGTTCTTAAAAAGATATTTCCATACTTTAATACTTCTGCATCTTGTGAGAAAATGCTTAATACCTGATTACCAAAGATATTCAATAGTACAGATAAGAAAATAGTAACACCGATTGAAATCATCAAAGAAGTTTTAGTTCCCTTTTTGGCACGCTCAACGTCCTTTGCTCCCAAGTTCTGACCAACAAATGTTGTAGATGCCAATGAAATACTTTGTACCGGTAAAATAACAAACTGGTCAATTTTCGTATAGGAACTCCATCCGGCCATTGCCGAAGAACCGAATACATTAACATAGCCTTGAACAAATATATTTGAGAATGCTGTAATTGATTGCTGCAATCCAGCCGGCAATCCAATCTTCAGCATTTTAGTAAACATATCTTTATGTAAACGCAGATCTTTTAAAATAATTTTATATGCTTCTTTTGATCTTACTAATAAAGCAATGACCAAAACAGCGGATAGTACCTGTGCTACTAAAGTCGCCCATGCAACTCCGGCAACCCCCATGTCAAACACAATAACAAACACTAAGTCTAATATCGTATTTACTATCGAAGAAAAAATCAAGAAATAAAGCGGTCTTTTTGAATCGCCAATCGCTCTTAAAATCGCAGCCCCCATATTATAGATCATCAATCCTAAAATACCGGCAAAATAAATCTTTAAATAAAGTGATGAATTCGGCATAACATCAGCAGGTGTCTTCATAAAATTCAATAATGTCGGTGACAGTAAGATTCCCACAAATGTCATAATAACGCCTAAGATTAATGTCATCATGATTGATGTATGAACCGCATCATGCAGCTTCTTATGATCGTTCGCCCCATAATACTGTGAAATAACAACGCTGGCTCCGGTAGATAACCCCATGAAAAAACCAACGAGCATATTAATGATAACGGTACATGATCCTACCGCAGCTAAAGCCTCTTTTCCTACATAGTTCCCTACAACGATACTATCGACTGTGTTGTATAATTGCTGAAATACATTTCCGATTAATAATGGAATTGAAAAATAAACGATCGATTTCCAAATCGAACCTCTTGTCATTGTTCTACTCTCATCCATTCCCATACCTCCCCATACCCATATATACTATACCTATTTTTTAGATTTCTCAATTATTTTCGTTTATTGAAATCTAACACATAATTTTTATGTGTTTTATACATAAAACAGGCTCATTTTTAATGTTTTTTAGATTAATTAGCTATATTTTTTATACGATTAGGAGTAAATTTAGAGTAAAAAAGCTATCTTAATTGATAGCTTTTGCTGCATATTTATAATCTATAATCGAATGATAAACATTGCTTAAATCATCTTGTACTATCAGCCCTAAATCTAGCGTCATTTTAAGTTGCCCGAATATAATCCCCTCGCAGTATTCCATTACCTCTACATTTGTTTGATCTTCCTTGATTGCTTTAACATAATCCCCATAAGAGGATATAAGATTTAAAAATACAATCTTTTTAATTTTCCTATTTCCATATCCACATTCTTCCTACACATTACTAATAGTATAATAACATGGATATGTGTAAATGGCATTATTTCTTTAAGAATCTTTTTATTATTTTAACCTTATTTTTATAATGTATATCTATCTGACAGCAGCCACAAACGGGATATGTATATACATATGCTTTAAACTTTCCACTTTCTTCATAAAATACATCATAAGTTATGATTACTTTTCCGCATTTACATTTAAAATTCATATTTTTACCTCTTACTATATTTAAGAACAGTGTTAATCTTAAACTTATTATTTGTAAAGATATGAGTGTGTATAAACAATTATAGTATAAGCGTTTTCATTTAGCTATTTCTTTATAATTTGTTGCATTGTTCATTGGAATCAACAAATTTATGGGAAACTATGTTAACATTTAAGTAGATTTAAAGAAATATTAATAAGGTTAGGAGGTGTATCACCAATGCATATAATATTTTATCTTAATAATTTCTAGTAGCAGAAATGCGAAGTCTCGTTTTGAAAATTAAAAGGAGATTCAATCATGAAGTCAAAACACAAATTTAAAAAAATAATTTGCACATTATTTTTAGCATTAACTATTGGATTTTGTTCATTAAATCTTACCGCTTTAGCTGCCGAGAATACAGAAAATTCATTCAATGAAAAATTCGAAATTCATGATAAAACAGCAGAGGAAAAATATTTAAATTTAATCAGTCAAAATAAATCACCTAAACTATACTCATCTCAGGATCCATCTCAATTTGGAGACTATAACTATGAAGCATTGCAATCTGGGGATTTTAATACTCTTTTAAATATATCTTCAGATAAAAATCCAAATTTTAAAATTGTGTATTCCAATGACACAGAAAACGCTGGTACTTCTATTATACAAGATATAAATAATAATAATTATATCTTATACGAAGGGAATATAAGAAATAATAGTTTTTTATTCATTGTTAATGGTGAACGTTATGTTATTGAAGGAAACTTGGATAATCTAACAGCAACATCTGAATTTGGAAATAAATTTTATATTTCTAAAAGTGAAGAAGTGGAAAACCCTAATGGAGATTATAATATATCAACATACGGTAGTTGGGGGAAAAATTATGGTCCCTATTATAAAACAAATAAAGTTGTTGTAGAAGTATTAGGTTATGTAAGTGGTGCAACAGCAATGGTAAGCTTTATTCACCCTATATTAGGTACAATATCAACAATAACAGGAGTTATAAGTTTTGTAGGAAGTGTTGCTTATGCAACTTTGTACATTGAATATTGGCAGGCTTATATGGATGATTGTCCATCTTATGTATTAGAAACTCAATGGTACTATGCTAAACCAAATTATACTGACTTAGTAAAAACATATCAGTATAAATTTCATTCAATAAGACCCGATGAAGCGGGCGGGGCTTGTATGAATTATTAATATGGATAAAAAAATGATGAAAATCATTGAATCTTTAGTCAGTGTCATTGGTACAAGTATATTTATTAATCTAGTTTTCAATGTGAATTCGGTTCAAAAAGCCAATTTTATGCAAGTAATCCTTTTTGCGGTATCTCTAGTAAGTGTCATATATAGTACAAGAAGAATGACCAGGGAAAGAATTGATAATAAAAAAAAGTACACTACTTCAATTATTTTTATTATTACTTTAGTATTAATAGTATTATCAAGTAGAATTATTAATATCCCATTGCCAATATCCATATTTATATTAGTTGCAATAGTTGAACTAAGTGTTTATTGGATTTAACAAATAACCCTAAGTCCAAATAGGACCTAGGGTTTTACTTTACTCTTTTATAAACTGTACTTGATCAAAATATATTTCACATTGCCATGCACCGCAGCTCATTACATATGTCTTATTTTAAAATAAAAAATAGTCAAGATAAAAAAATGAAATTAGATGTGACCTTTGAAGAAACTAAAGTTACTTCTAATTATATAAGAGTTGATGATAGAGTGAACATTTATGCTAACAGTACCAATACGTATATTTCTCTCTTTGGTCAAAAATGTATTGATTATGAGGATAGTCTTACCGATGCTATTACCTTATATACTGATGGAATATGCCCATATTGTAAAAAGAAAATTGAAATGCCAAAACAGAAAAAAAGTTGTCCTCATTGCAAACAAAAAGTACACGTTGTTGAGGGTGGATTGCATCAAGGAAAACTAGCGTTAACAGAACCTCAATATTTAGAATTAAAACTTTTAAAAGAAGCTTTCTACAATGACAGGTATATAGATCCAATGTATAAAAATAATACCATTGTTAAAAATCCACAAAATGAATTAGAGGACAAATATAAAAATCCCCCTGCTACCAACACGGAGATTCAAAGATATGCTACCAATATATCTAAGCATGATAAAAATTGTCTCGCCGACAGTTCCTTTTATCGTGCTCATTATAACATATTTAAAAATATTTATAAAGGAGCGATTTTATATGACTAAAGAATATACAGTTAAAATATTAAAAAACGGAGAGACTGTACACTTCGCATTTACACCTATTTTGTTCAATCGTCAATAATCAGACGATGAATAATTTTTGGTATGACTTCACATCTTACAAATTGGCGATATTCTTGAATCTCGTTTGTTGTTGCACTCATCAGCGATTGATCCTGCATAGAGTTATCGGAAACATTAAGCAAAGCTGCCATTGGGATTCCCATTATTTCCGCCGTTTTAAAAGCGGCTGCACTTTCCATGTCAATTGTATCACATCCCATACTTACAATATCCTTAATATAAGGATACTGAGCAAAAATAGTATCCGTACAAAACGGTGTTCCAATATGCCAGCAGACCTCTTGATCTGCACACACTATTTCCGTTTCTTTTTTCAACTTTTCAAACAGACTTTTATCCGGGGTGTTTTTTTGACCAAAAACATCATTCGTAAAACTGTTTGAAGAAATATAGCGGCTCGCTCCATCCCCGGATATTGAACATTTAGGGATGACAAGATCACCGATTCCGATATCCATCTTTAATGCGCCGACTGAACTTACAAAAATCACACGTTTGCATTTACTAAGTCCTAATAAAAGCATTGCATCCATCAATGCCGGTGCCCCAAAACCGGTTTTTATAAAAGTCATGTTTAAATCATCGTAACGGACATCCCATACCTTATAACCAAATAAAGGCGATGAATCCACAATCAATTCAAATATTCCCAATCCCGATAATTTTTGCGGTGTCCAGCCCGGTGAAATAATCACAGTTTCTCTAATAACCTTTACATCTACTCCCATACAATTATAAAAGATGTCTTTACTGTTGGCTCCAAAACGCTGCATCCCTGCTATTAAGTCTGAATATTCCATGTTAATCTCCCTCTAAATGAAATTATACAATTCTATTTGCTTGTAGTTTCATTTCTTCCTTCATTATCAAAATAACACAGTGATCCCCCCCTATTTCAATGAGCATTCTCATCTTTAAATATGTTTATCAGTGTTTACCTTTTTGTCTGTACAATTTATTAAAGAAAAAATATTTTATATTCTAGCATAATTCCCAGCATTTATAATAGGATATAGGGAAGTTGGAAAGAAAAACAGATACTTTTCGTTAAAAAGTACCTGCCCAATATTATTCAATTAAACGGATAGTTTCATCTGATCCGTGATATACTGGATTACCTCATCTTTTGAGATTCCCAGTACAACCGCAAATTCTTCATGAAGCAATTCTTCGGCTTCTTTTCGATAACGTGTATCGATCTGTCCTAGCTTCTTACCTTGCGATTCCATTTTTTCCTGTTTCATTCTCACACTATGAATAACCTGCAGTAAGTCTCCACAAGAATACTCATCAATAAGATCTTTATAATAAGAAGTCAACTGCTGAGCAGTCTGATTTTCTAATGCATCTTCCTGCATGGTTGAGATCATTGAAATCAGCTGATCAACCGCCTCTTTCGTAATAAGAGGTCGCATATGCACCTTTGTATCCGTTGGCGTATACGTCCTTCCTTCTCTAAAAACCGGAACAAGGGTATAGTATTCTTTTTCATTAGAACTGCTTCCAATATCTAATTTCCCTATATTTTCAATCTTACAAACACCTTGGTTCCCGTATACAATCAAATCTCCTTTTTCATACATATATCCACCTATCTTTCTATTAAGTATATGCTTGATATCTTTATTTTACCACAAATTATTGATTTATATGCAAAAGAAATTTAGAATTACCAATAATTCATATAAATATATTTATTAAAAATAACTATAAGCAAACAATTTTGTATAAAAAAAAAGAAAGCTGTAATTGCTTTCCTTTTCATTATCAAATTAGATAACTGTAACGTTTGAAGCTTGTTCACCACGATCAGACATAACGATATCAAAGCTAACATTATCTCCATCGTTTAATGTTTTAAATCCACTTGATTGGATTGCTGAGAAATGTACAAAGATGTCTTTTCTATCTGCATCACTTGTAATAAAACCGAATCCTTTATCTTGATTAAACCACTTTACTTTTCCTGTATTCATACTATGAAATACCTCCTTTTTTATTTAATAAGAAGCATTATATTAAAAACAAAATCATCCGCCAACACTGTACTAAGAATAGACAATGTTGATGGATGATCCATGTAATTGTATATCGTTGCTAGTTACTATATACATAGTATAACATAGAGTTTAAATAAAAGCAAATACTATTTCATTTTTTTATTAATAAAAACTCAAGGTATTCATTACATCATCATAATATTTTAATCACCCGATTTATTTTGCATTTTTTCTCGAATATCATTCAACCATTCTCCATTATATTTAAAATATTTTGGTCCGGCAACACCCCATTTAGAACCTAATAATTTTGTTGCAAGAGCAGATAAAGACCATAATTCATTTTCAAATTCCACCAGCTTATTATCGACAACCTTACATGTACGACCTGAATTAACACTTCCGCTATTGTAAAACTCTAATATAGATCCCGGTTTAATATTACACATTGAAAATTCAAAAGGAGCCATACGTTCTTTATGTTCCGCTTCAATTTCACTTGCTGTTTCTTCTTCATTCTCTTCATAGTCAGATGGTTGAACCTTCTTTAATTTATCTTTGCGTCCATGTATTTCTGCCATTGCTTCCAAAATACTATACGCATCTTCTGGTGACATAGCATAAAACTCTCTTACTCGTTTCTTTCCAGCAAAAGTTTCTATAGATCGAAGATTAGGATTTAATTTATCAATAATACTATGTAATTTCTTATCAGAAAGTCGCATTTCAACTTCATAAATTGCATACACTCTAAATGCATATGGGATGCATTCACTTCGATTAAGTTGATTTAATCTTTTCTGAACATCATCTGCATAACCAATTTTCACATATTCCTTAAAAGAAGGATTGGTTAAAATATAAATATACCCACTCATTATATTACCTCTCAAACTCCTGATCTAGTCTTCTATATATAATACTTCTCTATTTATATTTAATACTATCACAAAGGTACCAATGCGACAATATGAAAGCATCTATCTACCGCAATCAAATAGCTGTTTTAAAGATGGAAGAATAATAGAATGAGCTGATTATCGTTATTTTCATTGACGTTCTCACTAAAAAAGATGAACAGACTACATAACTTAGTTATAATATAAGGTATAGGAGAAATTGATTATGCAGACACTTATCTATACTTTACTCAATTATATTAATTGTTCTATAAAAAAAGATACAAACTATGATATTGCCAAAACACTGCTGATCCATTTAAAGGAAGTGCCCAATTGTTCATTAGAGGAATTAGCTGCACTCTGTCATGTGTCAGATTCTACGTTGCATCGTTTTTTTAAATTAATTGGCTATAAGAATTATAAGCATTTTAGACAGCAGGCAAGTAGGAAAGAATTGAAAAATTATCCTCAAATTTATAATTTCAATGAAAAGCAATCCTACTTACAACATATGAATGAAAATATGCGTTTAATAGAGGTGGAGCCAATTTACCAATTAGACCAAGCAGCTATAAAGATTATGCAAGCAGACAATATCTATTTGCTTGGCTATGGTGAATTTCAATATCCTGCTCTATACTTTCAAAAACAGTTATATTCACACGGAAAACTTAGTGAAATTGTTGCTAAAGTGAATTTTTTTGATGATTACATACAAGGTATTTGCCCTACTGATTTAATCATTGTGACTAGCATTAATGGGCAATACCTGCATCTTAACAGCGACCAAGCTTACTATCCGTCTATTCAAAAACTACCCTGTACTAAGATTTTAATTACCCAGTCCCATGATCCTTCTTTATTAGCTTTATTTGATATTGTGCTGTTTTGCGGAAAATACAGCCACAATGGGTTAAGCAAGTATGCGATTATGCGTATTTATGAGCGTTTGATTGATCGTTTTCATAATAAGATAGGAGAAAATATCTATGAATAAACTCTTCAAATTTTGAAATTTATGTGAGTGCTGATTAATTATAATGAAGCTGAGGTGATAATATATGAGTTTTCCAAAAGATTTTTTATGGGGCGGAAGTATTTCTGCTTTTCAGGCTGAAGGTGCCTATTTAGAAGATGGCAAAGGTTTAACTGTTGCTGATTTAAGATTAAAAAAGGCAAATGATGAAAACGGACTCGCAGATAGTTCTATCGCGGTTGATTTTTACCATCACTATAAAGAAGACATTCAATTAATGAAAGAGTGTGGTTTAAAGAGTTTTCGTTTTTCAATTGCTTGGTCAAGGATTATTCCGGATGGTTGTGGAGAAATTAATCCTAAAGGGGTAGCTTATTATCGCAGTTTAATCGAAGAACTATTAAAAAATGATATTGTTCCAATTGTTACATTATATCATTTTGACTTTCCACAGGCACTGATTGAAAAATACAATGGGTTTGCTTCCCGCGAATGCATTCAAGATTTTGTTCGTTACGCTAAAGTTTGCTTTGAAAGCTTTGGTGATATTGTTCCTTACTGGTTAACGATCAATGAGCAGATGGTCATCACTGAACTGCCATTTTTCCAAGGACTAACCGATTTAAAAACATCGTATCAGGCATTCCATCATATGTGTATAGCGCATGCCTTAGTAACTAAGCTGTATCGTTCTATGCACTTTAACGGTCAAATTGGTCCCTGCATTTCCTATACGACTCGTTTACCTGCAACCGTCAATTCAAAAGATATGATGCTTGCCTATCAAATGGATGATCTTAATGTATTTTCATTGATTGATGCACATTATTATGGAGAATATCCACCTTATTTTATTAATGAACTGAAAAGAAAGAATCTGATGTTTGATGTTTTACCGGAAGATAAAGAGATGTTGGCAGATGCCCGTCCTGATTTCATTGCGATTAACTGGTATGTAACAGAAGTAGTGGGACAATATGTCAATGAAAATATGCCTGAGGAGTATAGTGGTCCCGACTTGCCAAGACAAGGCAGAAGTGTTGCCGGAGAATATCAATACTATAAAAATCCTTATACTCCATACAGTGAATATAATTGGAATCGTGACGGAATTGGACTTCGTTTTGCTTTAAGGCGTCTTTATGCACGTTATCGCCTACCTGTCATGATTACTGAAAATGGATGGTCTGCCAACGAAAAATTGGGAACAGACGGAAAAATCCACGATGATCTGCGAATTGCTTATTTTAAAGAAATGGTTGAACAGATGTCTTTAGCGATTGATGATGGGGTTGAACTTTTCTCGTTTAATCCTTGGTCATTCATTGATTTATTAAGCAGTTCACAAGGAATGGACAAGCGCTATGGTATGGTTTATGTAGATCGTACAAATGATGATCTTAAAGAATTAAAACGTATAAAAAAAGATAGTTTTTATTACTATAAAGATGTGATTTCTAAGAACGGTGCTATGTAATTTCCCCATCATGGGGAAATTTTTATTTTAGGGGACCCTTAACGTTTGTCCCGGATAAATAAGATTAGGATCGCTAATCTGATTCATCTGTGCTAAAGCCTGATAACTGATTCCATATTGTTCTGCGATTTCACTCAATGTGTCACCCGCCTGTACCACATAAGTGTTTTTATCATAATACCCCGTAATATCGCCATTGTTCACAAAGCACATGCCATCATTGATCAAATATGGGTTATTGGTTCCATCATAAATAGCTGTAATAATCCCATGATCAACATCCGGTACTAGTGCTTCGCCAAACGGCGGCCAGCCGACTGTCGCTGTAGATGATCGGTAACAGCTGTTAAACATTACATGATCGCCCACTTCATAAGTGGTTTGTTTTACCTCATAATATCCCTGAATATCACCATTATTCACGAAACACATGCCATCATTAATTAAATAGGGGTTATTGGTTCCATCATAGATAGCAGTAATCACTCCATGATTGGTATCCGGTACTAGCGCCTCACCTTCTGGGGGCCAGCCTATTTTAGCTGTTGATGATCGGTAGCAGCTTTCAAACTTAACGTGATCACCAATCTTATATTCTGTTTGTGCCGGCGGCTCTTCATTTTGACCGTTTCCGTTAAAATTCCCCCCGACAATAATACTTGGATAATCTAAATAGGCAATATCTCTGTCTACGTTGCCATCGTATCCTTCAATAGATCCTACCGAAGTATATTGGAGCATTCCTGCCTGATCGCTGACATCGACCTGGATTGTTCCATCATTGGTTCCCCAATTGGCAATCCAGCGGTCATAGCGTTTCAAAGAAGGCGCCCCTAAACACTTATCAAACCAAGATTGTGATGAATATATCCCAACATAGTTATTTTGAGCTTCTACTCGGCTTAAGAAGGTCTGTGTAATCGCCACATATTCTTGTGGATCGGTAAGCCCATGTTCTTCTTTATAATGATCGCCATCTTCCATATCAAGATAAATAGGATACTCAAAAACTTTACCGGCTAATAAACTCAAATAAAAGTCCGCTTCTGCTTGTGCTTCTTCAGTATTTAAGGCGTATGAATAAAAATAGGTGCCACAGGGAATATTCAATCGTTTACATTCAGCATAGCTTCGTTCAAACTGCGGATCCACCACATCCGCATAGCCCGCCCTAATAATCACATAATCAATGTTTCCGGCTATGGCTTCAAAATCCATTGCGCCTTGAAATTCACTTATATCAATTCCTAACTGACTCATTTTTTCACCTCCTCAATCTAAAATATGTGTGTTAAAAAAAACGGTATAGTAAGAATTATTTAGAATAATTCACCCAAATTAAAAGAATCGCCTCATAAAAGGCGACTCTGTCTTATTTATTTAATGTATCTACATATTTTTTAATATTTCCGGTATTACTGAAAGTTTGATATTCATCCCCCTGTACCACTACTAAAGTAGGTGCTTGCAGGATACCGAATTTTTTAGTCAATTCAATTTCTTCTTGAGCATCAATCTTCTCGAATGCTACTTTCGCTTGATTTAAGATATGGATTGCAGTCGGACAATTTGGACATGTCTTCGTTGTAAATAAATATAATTTTCCGCCGCTTTTTACTTCCACATCGTTATTTTTAAGTGCTGATGATTCAGGAAAAGCTTCTTTTCCATTCAAGATTGTTTGACCGACATTATAAACTTTTCTTTCTGAAAATTCCTGCGACTTACCGATGTTCCAGTTCTTTACAGGACGATAATATCCGGTAATACGGCTGTAAACCTCTGTTTCTCCTCCACATTCTGGACAAGTATAGATTTCACCATTGATATAGCCGTGATCCTTACAGATCGAATAGGTAGGCGAAAGGGTATAGTAAGGCAGACGATAATTTTGAGCAATCTTACGAATCAAGGTTGCTGCTGAACGCCAATCCGGTAATTTTTCACCGAGGAAAGCATGGAATACCGTTCCTGATGTATATAGTGTCTGCAATTCATCTTGTACATCCAATGCTTCAAAAATATCTTCCGTATAGCCTACCGGTAAATGTGAACTGTTTGTATAATAAGGAGCGTTATCATTATCTGTTGCGGTAATAATATTCGGATAACGTTCTTTATCATGTTTCGCTAAACGATAGGTCGTTGATTCCGCCGGTGTTGCTTCCAAGTTATATAAATCCCCGTATTCTTCCTGATAAATCACTAAGCGTTCACGCATATGATTCAGTACTTCTTTCGCAAATTCCTGTGTTTCTTTATGCGTTAAGTCTGCTTTGAGCCAGTTGGCATTCAATCCTACTTCGTTCATTCCGATTAATCCAATCGTTGAGAAATGGTTATCGAACGATCCAAGATAGCGTTTTGTATAAGGGTATAGTCCTTCATTCAATAGTTTTGTAACAACCGTACGTTTGACATTTAATGAACGTGCGGAAATATCCATCATATGATCTAAATGAGCATAAAAATCTGCTTCATCTTTTGCCAGATAAGCAATTCTAGGCAAGTCGATTGTAACGACTCCGATTGAGCCGGTGCTTTCTCCACTGCCAAAGAATCCGCCTGATTTTCTTCTCAATTCACGTAAATCCAGACGTAAACGGCAGCACATGCTTCTTACATCGGAAGGTTCCATATCGCTGTTGACATAATTAGAAAAATATGGGGTTCCGTATTTAGATGTCATTTCAAATAATAAACGATTATTTTCTGTATCTGACCAGTCAAAATCACGGGTAATCGAATATGTTGGAATCGGATATTGGAATCCGCGTCCATTGGCATCTCCTTCAATCATAATCTCAATAAATGCTTTATTAACCATATCCATTTCTTTCTTACAGTCTTTATATTTAAAATCCATTTCTTTTCCACCGACAATGGCTGGCTGTTCCGCTAAATCAGCCGGTACTGTCCAGTCCAATGTAATATTGGTAAACGGTGCCTGACTTCCCCAACGGCTTGGTGTGTTGACACCATAGATAAATGATTCGATACATTTTTTAACCTGATTATATTCTAAATGATCCGCTTTAACAAAAGGCGCCAAATACGTATCAAACGAAGAAAAAGCCTGTGCGCCTGCCCATTCATTCTGCATGATCCCTAAGAAATTAACCATCTGATTGCATAATGACGCTAGATGCTTTGCCGGAGCAGACGTAATTTTTCCAGTTACTCCGCCAAGTCCTTCACTGATCAGCTGACGCAGTGACCAGCCTGCACAATAGCCAGTCAGCATTGATAAATCATGAATATGAATATCCCCGTTACGATGAGCATTTCCGATTTCTTCATCATAGATTTCTGACAGCCAATAATTCGCTGTAATCGCTCCGCTGTTGTTTAAGATCAACCCGCCAACAGAATAAGTAACCGTTGAGTTTTCTTTAACACGCCAATCTGTTGATTTTACATAGCTGTCCACTAGTTCTTTATAGTCTAAAATGGTTGCTTTCATGTTACGGATTTTTTCACGCTGTTTACGATATAAAATATACGCTTTTGCGACATCTCCATAGCCGGATTCACTTAGCACCGTTTCGACACTATCTTGAATTGCTTCCACATGCACATGACCATCACTGATTTTAGGCTCAAAATCAGCTGTCACTCTTAATGCCAGTAATTCGATAATGCTAGGTTCATACTGACGTTCCAGTGCTTCAAACGCTTTCGCAATAGCAGAACTGATCTTTGTCAAATCAAAATTTGCAACTTTCCCATCTCTTTTAATAACTTTATACATGATTTATCCTTCTTTCTATATTCCCCTAATTTCCACTGTTTCAATATATGGTTTTACCACCTTAGCAAATGCTTCCAATTCTTCCTTTGTAAATCCATGCAATCCTTTTTGAATCACACGCTCTCCGTCTATAAAGTTTTGCAGATAATAGCGCTTAGCTCCCTTCAGCATTTTTCCGATTGCTGATATATCTTCGATAGTGTGAAATTCTTTCACCATCGTGGTTCTAAACTCATAGTCAACCGCTCCGCTTAACAGATAGTCTATGCTTTCTTTCATCGCCTCTATATAAATTGTCTGAGTCCCGATTGTTTCCGGGTATCTTTCAAATGAATTCTTGATATCCATAGCGACATAATCAATTAAACCTTCTTTTACTAAATATTTGATTTTATCGGGAAAGCATCCGTTTGTATCTAATTTGATTGGATATCCTAAAGCTTTTACTTTTCTTAAAAAAGGTTCAATTTCATCATGTAAGAGTGGTTCTCCCCCACTGATGCAAACCCCTTCCAAGATTCCTTGACGTTTTTTTAAATAATCTAAAACATCCTGCCCTTTAATTTCCACCATATTCTCCGGTAAAAAAACTAAATCGGCATTATGGCAGAACGGACATTTAAAATTACATCCTCCGGTAAACAGCGTACATGCCATCTTCCCAGGATAATCTAATAATGTGAGTTTCTGCATTCCGAAAAAGGCAATCTCTTTTTCTTCTTCAACCATATACTGACTGGCACTCTCCGCAATTTTTTGTAAAAGACTTTCAAAAAGCTCCGCTTCTATAAGGGTAATGTCTTTTGTAATCCGTTCCCACCAGTCACGTCGAATCAAATACAGGCTGCCGATAATTTCTTTTGTTTTATCGGTGGTATATAAACAGCGCACGCGCTTATCCTGTTCATTCACTACAGATCGTACATAACCTAAATCTTCTAGTTTCTGAATGCCTTTGGTAATCGTACCTTTGTCAAAGTTGCCTTTGTTGGCAAGTGCCTGCATCGTGATCCCTTCTTCTTCATAAATCATAATTAAAAACTGAAGCTGTCCGGCACCGATCTCATACGGATTTAATTGCTTATCATAGTATTTTTGAGTACAGCGGTATAAAATTGACGAATTCATCAACAAATAATTATTACTTTCCATACGCCCTCCAAATGGTTGAACACTCAACTAAAAACATATTAGCACACAATAGTTGAATATTCAATTAATTTTGAAATATTAAAAAAGGAGACCGGATCGGTCTCGATTATCGACAAAATTTATAGGTTAAGTCCCCTAATATTTTAATTCCTTTTTGAATGTTTTCTTTTGTTGGCGTAGAGAAATTTAAACGAATGCTGTGGCATGGTGCATTCTCATCCACCATAAAAGCACTGCCCGGTACTACCGCCACATTCTGCTTGATCGCTTCTTGAATGAACTCTAAAACATCAACATCATCAGGGAAAGTTGCCCAGATAAACATTCCGCCTTCGGGTTTTGTGTATTGGACTGAAGGATGAAAATGTTCTTTGATTGTATCCAGCATAAGTTGCGCCTGATCACGATAGATCGCTTGCAGGCGTTTTAAATGCTGATCCATGTCTGTGGTACGCAAGAAACGATCCATCACTCGCTGTGCCCATACATTCGTATGCACATCCGCCACCTGTTTAGCGACTGTTAAGCGTGACAATAAGTCTTTATGTCCGATCGCAACGGCAACACGCATTCCCGGTGCAATAATCTTCGACAAACTTGCCGCATATAAAACAATTCCTTCTTCATCCATTGATTTAATAGAAGGAACGGCTTTAGAAGAAAATCGCAGATCGCCGTAAGGATTGTCTTCTAAGATAAGCACACCATATTTCTTAGCCAGTTCATAGGTCTTTTTTCTTTTTTCCAATGACATCGTTGTTCCCATTGGATTTTGAAAGTTAGGAATCACATATAAGAATTTAGGCGTTGGTTTTTGCTGCATCGCTTTCTCTAATTCTTCCATGTTGATGCCATCTTCTTCTAAGCTGACTCCGATCAGCTTTGATCCGTTGCTTCTAAAAGCATTCAAAGCCCCCAAGAAGCTTGGATCTTCACAAATAATCGTATCTCCCTCATTACATAGACATTTAGCTAAAAAATCCATAATCTGCTGTGATCCGGAAGTAATAATCAAATCATCGTATTCTTTGGAAACCTGTTCATGACGATTGAAAAATGCCTTAGCAGATTCACGAAGCGGTCCATAGCCTTCTGTAATCCCATATTGAAGCATACTGATGGGATCTTCTTCAAACAATTCATTCGAAATGGTCTTAATGCTGTCTACCGGAAAAGCCTGCATTGCCGGATTACCGCCGCCAAAACTTATCACCTTAGGATCTGACGCCGCTTTTAATATTTCTCTGACTGCCGAAGCCTGTACATTACGCATTCTATTGGAAAATTCGAATTTCATATAATACCCCCTGTAAGTTATATTCCTATATTAAACATTTTTAAGATAAATTGCAAATTAATTTGTCTCGTTATTTATTTTTTCTAAAATTTCTTCTTGAGTTTTCATTATATTCTCTATTTTCTGATAAATATCCTCCATCATCACTTCTGTTTTAATATTTAGAATATAATCGTTGCGTGCCCGTACCCGATCCTTATGATCCTGTCGATTCTGTGCCATCATAATTAAAGGTGCCTGAAAGGCAGATACACAGGATAACACTAAATTTAGCAGAATAAAAGGATAGGGGTCAAAGGGGGATTTCAAAAAAAGGATATTGACATACATCCAGCTAAACAGCACAATCCCGAAAATAATGATAAACGCCCAGCTTCCGGCAATGCGGGCTATCATATCTGCCGCTTTTTCACTAAAAGAAGGCTTGTCATCCTTGCTGTCGCTGTCATATTTTTTCCCTAACAGCAGTTGCATAGTTTCTTCATCACATAGCGTTGACTGCGTTTGCTGGAATATCTTTTCTAAAATTTCTTTTCTTTCGTCCATTATAATCACCTGATTCTATTATGAACAAAAAAAGGATGTTTTAAGCATCCTCTAACTGTTCAATTCCCTGATATTTACGAATATACTGATAACCAACGCCACCGATTCCCATATGAACACCAACCACAGCCGGCAGCAGTCCTGTATGTATAGTGTCGCTATGAAGTGCTTCTTTTGCGTAATCTCTCATTTCATCACGAATCTTTGTAGCTAATACATCTTCAAGTGTTAATATATAATCCTGAGAATTTATATTTTTTTCTTTAAAGTATTCAATAATACGAACATTGGCTTTTTTGATCGTTCTTACTTTATCGAATTCATCAATTTTTCCGCCAAGATCCTCGTTTAATTTCATGACCGGTACAATTTTCAATAAACCTCCCAGCACTGCCACAGAAGCCGTAATACGTCCGCCGCGTTTTAAATGCTGCAAGTCACTGACTAAAATCAAGGTTGCTGAATCTTTGACTAAGTCTTCTAAAACAGTCTTGATCTCTTGTACACTTTTTCCTTCTTTAACTAACGTCATCGCAACTTTTACTAAATACTTATGATTTCCAGCTGTTGCCTTGCTGTCTACTAATGTAATTGGCATATCTTCCATATCTGCGGCAATCTTCATTCCTTCAATCGTTGAAGATAACCCAGAGGCTAAACTGATTCCTAAAATTTCATCATAGCCATCTGCCTTTATTTGGGCAATAACTTCTACTAAAGAACCGGTTGCCGGCTGGGAAGTCGTTGCGATACATTTTTCATCTTTGATGCGATTGAACACTTCTTCGGATTGAATATCAATTCCATCTAAATAATTTTGATTATTCACCGTTATTTGCAACGGAACAATATAGACTCCTTCTTTAATTAAGGCATCTTTTTTTATCTGACAGCCACTGTCAGCTAGTATTGCGATTTTTGACATGTTCATTCCTCCCTTAAGTATATTAGCACAAATCTAAAAAAAGTCTCTAAATTTTTGCTTAAAAAGTGCGACAAATTTCACATTTTGTATTTTATTATGTGACAAATATTAGTTTTCCTTTTAAAATCGACAGTTATACTCTATAATGTTTTTATTGGAGGTGCGACATGATTAAGTCTGTGAAAAATAATTGTGAACATGAAATTATCGTTAATAAATCACGATTTATTGGCATTGTCGTTCATCTTCAAGCACTTGAAGATGTCTCTTCTTATTTAGAATTTTATAAAAATAAATATCCTGAAGCGAATCATTACTGCTATGCTTATATCTTTGATGGGGCAATGAAAGCAAGTGATGACGGCGAACCCGCTAAAACAGCCGGAATGCCTATTTTAAATGTTATTCAAAAACAGGAATTAAATCATGTTTTAGCTATCGTTGTACGCTATTTTGGCGGAATTAAATTAGGTGCCGGCGGATTAGTAAGAGCCTACAGTCAGGCGACCAGTCAAACCTTATTAAATGCTGATTTAGTAATCTACGAATTAAAGCCTTTATACAAGATCAGTTTTGATTATACATTTACAAAACTCATCGATCACTATATAAAAACTATGGCGATTTTAGTCATAAACAAGGAGTATGATGAAGCTGTCACTTACACATGCTTTGTTGATGATCCGCATTTTTTCGAATTCATTCAGGAAACAACTTCAAATCAATATAAAAAACAGTATCTGCGTGATGAATACGTAGAGAAGGAGGTTACTCATGAGTAAACACAAAAAAGAAGGAATAAACTTTAAAAATATCGCCTGTATTATACTGACGTATTTACCTTTGATTTTTTCTGTCGTTGGTATTTTTTTACTGTTTAATTCTCCCTATTTAGGAACTAAAATCAATTTAATGATCAGCGGTGTAATCTTATTGCTGTCGGCGATCGTTATTCTCTGCTTTATCTTGGGAAAGAAAAAAGCAATTCGTAACTTGACGATCTTCGCGATTGTACTAAGCATTCTTTGCAGCAGCGCCATCGCTTATGCGGATTATCTTTATTTCCGTTTGCATTATGAGCTGGGAAAAATCTCTTCTACTCAGGAATATGTTTACAGCTATATCTATGCCTTAAAGGATTCTGCGATTACTGCCCCTGAAGAATTAACCGGTAAGAAGCTTGGTTTACAATCTTCAACAAGCACTACTTGCTATAGTACGGTGATCGAAGGCTTAAATAAAAAAGGAATTGCCGAAGGTTCTTATACGATTGAAACCTACAGCAACTTCGTTACAGCCGCCGGAGACTTGATGAACAAAAAGGTCGATGCGATCGCAGTTGATGAGCAGGGATTAAGCATGATCGGTGAAATTTATCCCGAATTTGCCAAAACAACTGTGCAGATCGCTTCTTATAAGCAAACGATTGATAATTCCAACTCATCAACATCTGTCAATATGTCAACCGAGCCATTCACAGTTTTAATTAATGGAGTGGATTCTCGTGACGGTGATCTTTCTTCCGGATCAAATGCCGATGTGATTATGTTAGCGACATTTAATCCAAAAACCTTGAAGCTTTCAATGATCTCTATTCCACGTGATACCTATATTCCTGTAACCTGCCGCGGAAACATCAATGACAAGATCACTCATTCCGGTTCCGGTGGTGTGACTTGTACGATCGATTCTCTCGAAGAAACATTAGGAATTACGATTAACTACTATGTCAAAGTAAACTTTAATGCCGTTGTCAATCTAGTCGATGCGATTGGTGGAATCGACGTGACTGTTCCATTATCATTCTGTGAACAGGATTCCAAAGACACACCGGATGCCTTATGTATCAATGAAGGCTATCAGCATTTAAACGGTGAACAAGCCTTAGCTTTATCTCGTCATCGTAAAACTTTACCAAACGGTGATATTGGTCGTGGTGTCAATCAGCAAATTGTGATTGAGGGTATGATCAGTAAATTAGCTTCCGGTCAAATCCTGACCAGTCTGGATAGCTTGCTTTCTGTATTAGGAAACAACGTTCAAACGAACATGAAACAAAGTGATATGTATGGTTTATTCAGCTTGCTGACAAGTTTAGGATCAAAATCTACATTCTCAAATACTTCCGCTTTATCCATTTCCTCTAGCACCATTGCCGGATATGATTCAATGATTTATACGGATTGGGCAGGAGCAGAGATCTACTACTATATTCCATACAAAGAATCATTGCAGGCTGCAGCAACCGAGATTCGCCGTATCATGGGATTGGAAGATTATCCACTTCCATCAAGCAAGTTCTCATTTAATGCAAATGAGCCTTATGATCAATATAATTTTGATACGACAAACGGATTGAATGATGCGCAATAAACGGTGTGATACACACCGTTTTCATTTGACAGTCATTTAAACAAACCGGTTTTAATTGTAGAAATTTAAAACCAGGTCATACTAAAAATAAATGTATTATTATCTATTTTGGAGGTTGTAACATGAAAAAATCGATTTATAATTTAGTCGCAACACTACTTGGCAATGCATTGCTCGCTCTTGGCGTGAGCCTTTTCGTTTCTCCCACTCATCTTATTATGGGCGGCGGAACCGGAATTGCCTTTGCCTTAAACAATTACTTTGGTATTGATATTTCTTTTGCGGTACTCGTTATTAATATTGTCATGTTTATTATCGGACTGCTTTTTTTAGGCAAGAAGTTTGCTATGCTGACCATTGTCAGCACGGTCGTTTATCCTCTTTTTCTGCAAATTTCCCAGCAGCTGGTGGCTTTCTATCAGCCAACATTTGATTTACTGATCAGTACAATTTTTGGCGGATTATTTATCGGCTTGGGAATCGGTTTAGTCCTGCGACAAGGGGCAAGCACAGGAGGAATGGATATTCCCCCAATCCTACTTAATAAAAAGCTGGGAATTCCAACTTCTGTCTTAATTTATGCATTTGATTTCGTTATTATTATGGCACAGGCTTTTTCAACGGATATTCAAAGCTTGCTGTACAGTCTCATTATTCTGTTTATCAGTTCTGTTGCGATTGATCGAACCTTGATGCTGGGATCTACTCAGACTCAGGTTGTCATCATTACTCCAAAATACAGTGAAATCAATAATTGGATTCACCATCATATCGATCGTGGAACGACTTATTTGGAAATTACCACAGGTCTTCACAACGAAAGTCAAAAAGCCGTCATGTGCGTTCTATCGAAACGTCAGCTGCATGCTTTAAATGAAGGGATTGCATCCATCGATCCTACTGCCTTTACAATTATCTCCGAGGTTCATGAAGTAAAAGGAAGAGGATTTACACTTCCTAATATTGATTTACCTATTTAAGACCTACTGGGTCTTTTTGTTTTGCTCATATTATGATAATTTATCAATTAAAAAGCATGTTTATACAAGATACTGCATAAACATGCTTGCTAATCCTAAGAAGAACAGGAATCCCAAAATATCGGTCACCGTTGTTACAAAAACACCGCTGGCTAATGCCGGATCAATCTTCATTTTTTCCAATACTACCGGTACCAGATAACCGGAGAAGTTTGCCATAATCATATTGAGTACCATGGCAATTCCGGCAATAAGTCCAAACATCATATTAAATTCGTAGTAAAGTGCCAGAATCGATACAAAGATCGCTATAACTAAACCATTTACTAATCCGACCACTAACTCTTTCATCAAAACCTTTCGTGCGTTTTCTTTTGTCAGCTCACCAAGAGAAAGCCCGCGAACGATAATAGTTAAAGACTGGGTTCCGGCATTTCCACCCATTCCCGAAACAATGGTCATGACGGCGGATAGTGCGACAACTTGAGAAATGGTAGATTGGAATAAATCAATGACCATGGAAGCCATCAAGGCTGTCAATAGATTGATAATCAGCCAAGGCAGACGTGATTTAATCGAATCACCGATGGTTCCATCGACACGTTCTTCTTTCGCTAACCCCGCCATATGGTGAATATCTTCACTGGCTTCTTCTTTAATGACTTCCAAGATATCATCGATCGTGATGACTCCTAATATCTTATTTTCTTTATCAACAACCGGCATCATCACAAACCCGTATTTATCAAAGGTATTAGCAACCTCTTCCTGATCCATATCAACATCGATTGAAATGACATTGTGATTGGTAATGGTTGAAATGCGTGTATCAAAAGCAGTAAAGACTAAATCTCTTAATGAGACAACGCCTTTTAATTCCATATTTCTGCTGATGACATATATGTAAGTCGCCATCTCAACATCCTGGCATTCGCTTTTTAAATATTCGAGAGTTTTCAAAACGGTTTTATTGTCATAAATACCAATAAATTCCGTTGTCATGATCCCCCCGGCACTATCCGGATCGTAAGATAACAGCTGTTTGACATCTTCCTGATCTTCTTTATCTAAGATGTTGAAGACATCCTTCCCCTCTTCATCATCCATCGAACCGATCATGTCGGTGATTTCATCGGATGACATCTCATCGAGGATTGTCTTTTGGTGCGTACGGGTGAACCCTCTCAATAACTCATATTTATCCTCGGCTTCTTCTTCATCGATAATTGCCCCGATCATTTCATCGGGTAATTTTTGCAGAATCTCCCGTGCAAGATCCTCGTGTTCATGCAAGACATCCAGCACATCTGCCGGGTGGATAAAACGAATCATTGCTTCAATTTGAGCAGGTGTGCCATTCAGCAATAATTCTTCAATATTGATCTGTTCTCCCATACTTTCACCCCTTTATCTTTATAATTCTTTTATTTTCGGCAGGATCTCATTAGCTCTCGCTAACCAGTTCTCATCCTTTAAAAATTTTATCACAATCTTTTTCATAGTGTAAGTCAAACTTACCTTTTTTCTATATTCGCTAATCATGTTGAAAAGTTTTTCACCATCTAAACGATCACTGAACGCCTGTGTTAAAACGATCTGAACAAGATTTTTTTCTTCTTTCATCTCATCGATTTTTTCATCATTCATAATAAGATCAAATTCTCTTTTTTGCACTAATGTTTCTACAGTCTTCGGTAGTTTTCCATAGATATCATTCAATTCTATTTTAATAGCGTCCAAATCTTCAAGGGACTGAACATGTTCTAAACGCTGATAGAGTTCCAGCTTTTCTAAATCAGTATTCACATAATCACTCGGAATATAACCGTCTACATTGACATTTAAAACCGGGACATCTTCTTTTTGTTCAATGCCGCGCTTTTCATCTACGACTTCCATTAGAATTTTCATATACATATCAAATCCAACCGTGTCGATGAAGCCTGCCTGCTGTCCGCCTAGAATATCTCCGGCACCGCGAATCGTTAAGTCACGCATCGCAATCTTATAACCGCTTCCCAGCTGTGTAAATTCTTTGATCGCTTTTAAACGTTTAGCGGCTTCCTCGCTCATCTGCTTATTTGGACGATACAGTAAATAAGCATAGGCATTACGGTCGCTTCGTCCCACACGTCCTTTAATCTGATACAACTGTGACAGTCCAAATTTATCGGCATCTTCTACAATTAAAGTATTGGCATTAGGAATATCGATTCCTGTTTCAATAATGGTTGTACACACTAATACATTATACTCTTTATTCATGAATTTCATCATGACATCTTCTAAATCATCTTTATGCATCTGTCCATGTCCAATACCTACTTTAGCACCGGGAATCGTCATCGCTATCTTATTGGCGACATCCGTTATGCTGGAAGTGCGATTATATAAGTAGAACACTTGTCCCTGACGTGATAATTCTCTTTCGATGACCTGCTTGATTAGAGCTGGATTCTTTTCCATCACATAGGTTTGAACCGGAAGACGGTTAGTAGGGGCTGTCTCGATTTGAGACAAGCTTCGCACCCCCATCAATGACATCTGCAAAGTTCTTGGAATCGGAGTTGCCGATAATGTTAAAACATCTATGGTTTCCTTGTATTCTTTAATTTTTTCTTTATGACGTACCCCAAAACGCTGTTCCTCATCTACAATCAATAATCCAATATCCTTGAATTGAACATTATTATTGAGAATCTTATGGGTTCCAATCAACAGGTCTAAACTCCCGTCTTTGACACTGTTTAATATCTCTTTTGTCTGCTTTGGTGTGGTGAATCGGTTCAGCAGTGCAAAATTCACCGGAAAGTTCTTAAAACGCTCTGTCACGGTGCGATAATGCTGTGATGACAGAATCGTTGTCGGACATAGAAAAGCTACCTGCTTGCCACTTAAAATCGCTTTAAAAGCTGCACGCAGTGCTACTTCTGTTTTACCAAAACCAACATCTCCGCAAAGCAAGCGATCCATCGGACGAGGCTGTTCCATATCTGCCTTGATTTCATTAACTGCCTGCTGCTGATCCGGAGTTAACTGATAGTTAAACTCATTCTCAAAATCCTGCTGCATGGCATTATCCTGATCGAAAGCAAATCCCTGCTGTGTCAGACGTTTTGCATATAAAGCAATCAGTTCATCTGCCAAATCATCGACTTTACTTTTAATCTTTTGTTTAGTACGCTGCCACTCAGCACTGCCTAATTTATGCACTTTTGGTGCATGTCCATTTGCTGATGTGTATTTACGAATCAGCTTGAATTGATCGACAGGGACATAGAGTGTATCATTTCCACGGTAACTGATATAAAGGTAATCACGGTGAACACCCTGCACCTCTAACGTCTTAATTCCCATGTACTGCCCAATCCCATGCGTATCATGAACGATGTAATCACCCACATTTAATTCACTGAAGTTTTGAATCACCTTAGCGTTCTTATACTTCACAAAATTCTTTTTCGTTTCAGGTGTAGTTCCATACAATTCTTTTTCTGTGATAATCGTTAAGCGTTCATCGACTAATTCGATTCCGCCACTTAATTCTCCACGTATGATATTAATCCCCGGATAAATGTCATCTTGCTCACTGATTAATGTAAAAGCGATCTGATGACGTTCAAGCAGTTCTGTAATATTTCTAAAATGCATATCATTCTTTAGAATGAGAAGTACTTTAGATATTTTTGCGTAACCGGTTAATTCATTAATTAGCTGTGCTTCTGACTGATAGATGGATTGAATCTGACGGGCATTAAATGGCACTTCTTTTTCTTTTGACTTAAAGATCTCACCATACACCGCATTTCCTTTAATCACATTATTAATATCCACATACAGTGACAGATTCAATAAAGAACGTCCTTCTTCAAATAATTCCTTATTATAGTAAAACAGTTCTTCCACATACATCTTATAGTTATCTAAAATGCTGGTATATACCGACAAGAAAAGAATCGGGTTATGACAGTAGTCTTTGATCGTATTGATCGTTGTTAGGAAAGGTAAGAACTTATACATTGAAAAAGAGGTATCATGTTGTCTTAAATTTTCTAAATCGATCGCAATATTTTCATCGAGTTCATCTTGTTTAAATGTATCCAGCTTACCGATGCAGTCCTGCTTTATTGCCAATACTTTTTCACAGCAGGCTTCAATCTCATCATTCTCATAGATAATATCTGTTGCAGGAATGATTTCTATTTCTAAGATGCTTTCGATTGTCCTTTGGTCATCCGCATTATAGAAACGGATGCTTTCAATTTCATCATCAAAAAACTCAATACGTATCGGATTAGGATATTGCATGGAATAGACATCGATCACGCCTCCGCGCTGAGCAAAGTAGAAAGGCTGATCTACTCGTGTCGTATACTGATAGCCATTATAAATTAATGCTCGTTTTAAATCGTTGATCTCAATTTGCTGATTGACCTGAAGACGAAGTATTCTGTCTTTGAATAATGATGCACTGGGCAGACAGCGAATAAGGGAAGCAGTATGTGCAATAACGATCTTCGGTTCATCCCCTTGCAGTTGATAGAGTGTATTGATTCGTTCTGCCATCAGTTCAGGAGACTGCACCAAGGCTTCAATACGCTGAGATTCATCTACCGGAAAAAAAAGCACATCCTTTTGATTCATATCAATAAGCTGTCGATAGAGCTGAAGTGCTTCATATTGATTGCTTTTAACAACCAGAATATTTTTTTGAGCAGCCAAAAAGGCACTAGCGATCAAATAAGCTTCATCGCTAATGTGAGTAGTCACAACATTTCCTTTACCTTTTGCCAGTGTTTGTACAGCCGGATTTTGGGTTAATAAGCGGAATATCTTTTCCATCTTATTTCTTATTATACAGGCTCATGACTTTATTAAAGTCCTGTGTCATGAATGCCTTTGCCGCTTTGCAGGCATTCTCTAAAGCCTCGTTCAGTTTAGTTTGTTCTTCGGCTGTAAATTTCCCCAATACATAATCCACGACCGGAATCAGCGGATGCTTATCGATTCCGATACGAATACGTTTGAAGTCCTGTCCGCCTAGGTGTGCGATTGTACTTTTGATTCCGTTATGGCCACCGGCACTGCCACTTTCACGAATCCTGATCTTTCCAACAGGCAAATCCAAATCATCATAAACTACTAAAATATCTGTCTTGTCAATCTTAAAAAAGCGCATGACTTCTCCGATAGATTCCCCCGATAAATTCATATATGTCTGCGGTTTAAGCAGAATAACGTCTTCCCCCTCTATCTTTGTTTTCACATACAATCCTTTGAATTTAGCCTGATTGATCTCGACCTTTAACTGATCTGCCAAACGATCTATCATCATAAATCCGCAGTTGTGTCGTGTATTTTCATATTCTCTTCCAGGATTTCCTAATCCTACGATCAATTTCATATCATCACCCCTTACTTTTATAGTCCATTTATTATCATACCCTAATCTACTTTATTTGCAAATAAAAAACATCATATTTAGTCGCTGACCATGAATGTTTCTGACTTTAGCTGACTGTAGTAACGGCCCTTTTTAGCCGTGAATTTTAACACACAGTAATCCGGATCATCGATCCCCAGCGGATAATACATCGTATCGCCTTCCTGCCATAGTTTTTCTTTAATTTCATGTTCCTCCAAAATTTCAAATTCTCCTTGAAGCATAACTCCTCTATAAAAACGACGGTCACAAAAATAAATACATCCTTTAGGATTTTCTCTGTATTGACTTACTCTTAATGAAGAAGTGTTTGTTGAAAAATAAAACACCTTGATTCCAACACGTATTCTAGGGGCAAACATCGCTTTAGTCGCAGGATATCCATCTTCATCGATAGAGCTGATATAGCCTATCGATTGCTTATCAATCAAATTACCTATTGTTTTAACTGCATCACGCATCATTTTTAGTTCCTCCTATATTTTCTCTTACCTTTACTCTACCATTGTCAGAATTAAATTGATAGAAAAAACGACAACAAAGGAAAAAAGATACCGTTGGTGCGATATCTTTTAGAGACAAATTATTTTTTTTGGAAGAAAAATGATTATTTTTTGTCTACACCTAAATAATAGCCTCATTTTATGAACTTGATATTAACATTTTCATTTATTTTAAAAGATTTTCCACATCACTGATGAACTCTTCCACTTTCTTAGCATTGGTCGCAAAAGAAGTGACAAGACGAATGCATGAATGCTGCGGATCAATTCTCTGCATATACGTATACTCATATTTTTCGCCGATTGCTTCAATGACACTGTCTTTTAATATCGGAAACAGCTGATTGCTTGGTGAATCTGCCAAGAAAGTTAAACCGTGTTGTATAAAGACATCGCGCATTCGGGCTGCCATCTTATTTTCGTATTCACCAATCTGAAAGTATAGATTATTTTCAAACAAAGTAAGAAACTGTATGCCAAGCAATCTTCCCTTTGCCAGCATCCCGCCTCTTTGTTTCATCATATAGCGAAAATCAGGTTTCAGGGATTCATTGACAATGACGACAGCTTCGCCAAATAACGCCCCGCATTTTGTCCCACCAATATAGAAAACATCGCTGTAATTCGCCAGATCTTCTAATGTCATACTGTTTTCTGTTAGGGCTAAAGCACTTGCCAAACGTGCCCCATCGACAAATAAATAAAGATTATTTTCTTTCGCAAAGGCATATAAAGCTTTTAATTCTTCCGCACTATAAATCGTTCCCACTTCTGTTGGATTAGAAATATAAATCATTTTAGGCTGTACCATATGTTCATCGGTATGTTCATTTAAAATCTGCTGAACTTGTGAGCAGGTGATTTTTCCATCATCGCTGAAAATGGTCAAGACTTTATGCCCGGTCGCTTCAACTGCCCCTGTTTCATGAACGTTGATATGTCCTGTATCGGCAGCAATACAAGCCTGATAAGGTTTTAAAGCCGAAGCGATAACGGTTAAATTGGCTTGTGTCCCTCCCACTAAAAAATGGATATCCACATCATCACGCTTTAACTGCTCTTTTATTTTCAGTCGCGCCTGATCACAGTATTCATCTTGTGAATAACCTGTGGTTTGTTCAAAATTTGTTCTTACCAAAGCCTCCATGACTTGTGGATGTGCCCCTTCACAATAATCACTTTTAAAACTATACATCTTCATTCCCCCTCAATTATGAAAATGGATTTAAATCAAATCTTTCATCAATCTGACATAAAAATTCTGCAATCAAATCAATACTATTTTGAATATCTTCTTCATGACAGGTTTCAGATGGTGTATGCATATAGCGTAACGGCAGTGAAACTAAGCATACCGGAATTCCTTGGTTCGCTAAATGAATTTTATCTGCATCTGTTCCCGTTCTCCCGACAAAGGTTTCAATTTGATAAGGAATCTTTAATTCCTGAGCAATCTCCTTTAATTTCTGGTTCATTTTTTTATTCACTATACTGCTGCAGCACAGCACCGGACCCTTTCCTAATTCAACATGTCCGGAATCGTAGTCATTCACCCCCGGATAATCGGAAGTATATGTCACATCAACTATAATTGCCATAGTCGGATTTATGCGTGCCGCTGCAAAATATGCCCCACGCATCGTGGTTTCTTCACCAACGCTGGTACTTGCATAGGCTCCAATCTGACATCCTTTTTCTTTTGCTTTTTTAAGTGCTTCGAGAATAATGAAAGCCCCCCCACGGTCATCGATCGCTCTTGCTGAAATTTTACCGTCCTGCATCTCACGAATATGAGTATCAAACGTGATCGTATCTCCGATTTTCACAAGCTCCTCAGCCTGCTGCTTGCTGCTGACTCCAATATCAATAGACAGATCACCGACTGCTAAATCACTTTTCTTTGAAAGCGAACGTGTACACACAACAACACCATACATATCCTTATTGGCAGTATGAACGACTACCTGATGTCCTAAATAGCTAGAGACATAGATTCCTCCTGCATTCGTTACTTTTAAAAAACCATCTGCCGTATATCCGGTTACAACCAAACCGATTTCATCAATATGTCCCGACATTAAAACTTTTATCGGACTATTCGGATTGATCACGTTAATCACATTTCCTGTTTCATCAGTCAGCTGCTGATCGGCAATTGGCTGATAATGCTTTAATACTTTCTTTTGCAGTTTGATTTCGTCTCCTGATACTGAATCTGTTTTCAGCATTTCATAAAAAAATTGTTTATCCATAATTAGCTCCTCTTATATACTTTCTGTTTAAACCCAACCTTAGCGAGATTTTGATTCCCCATATATTGAATGGTCTCTATCTTGGGATGATCTTCTAAAAATGTCTGTACTGCCAGCTTAATAGCATCATTGTCAAAAACAAAGGTAAAATTAAGTTCTGCGTGATCGTCTTTTGGCAAGAACGAAAATAAGCCTACGATTGAATTTGCATTTGATACGATATATCCTGCCCCCTGTTCCAATATCTCTGCTTTAAAATATTGATAATGGGATGAATCTGCTCTGGTAATCTTCAAAGCCATAAGATCGCCTCCTTTTTTAAAGATTACCACTATTATAAAAAAAATACAATCGATGTTGCCCGAATACAAAAATTACATCTAAAAAGTTCGTCTAATAAAAAAGATCCCTGTCATTAGGGATCAAGAATTGGATACTTTATATCCGGTTGTTAAATCAACGATATTTTCTAACGGTTCATCATTAAAATAACGCTTAAAATTATTGTAAGTTAGATGAAAAACGATATCACCAGTTTCCTTATCGTAGTTTCCACCGGAAACATGAGGTGTAATCAAAACATTTTCCATCTGCCAAAGCGGATGGTCACTAGGCAGTGGTTCCTGTTCAAAAACATCTAAAGCCGCCCCCATCAGTTTTCCTGAGCGGAGACACTCAACTAAAGCCTCGGTATCGATTGCTTCACCTCGTCCTACATTAATAATCAAGGCATCATCCTTCATCAATTCCAGCATTTCTTTGTTAATTAAATGGATTGTATCCGATGTGCGAGGCAAGCTCAAAGCGACAATATCCGCTTTAGGCAGGATATCTTTAAGTTGTTCACTTGTATAAAGCTCATCCATATAATCGGGTTTATTCGCTATTGTTCGCTTGATTCCCATCGTATAAGCCCCTAGCTTTTTCATTCTTTTGGCAAAATTAGAGCCGATATCCCCTAGTCCGATACATAGGACTTTAGTGTTTTCCACATATTTTATATGACCTACATTTGACCAGATTGCCTGAGGCTGACGTACTTTATACTTCAATAGGTTTTTATAGAAAGCCAGCACAGTACCCACCATATATTCGCTAATTGGCATTCCGTATGCTCCTGTCGCATTAGTGATAATGGCACCCTCCGCTAAAATTCCCGGTTTGCAGTAAGGATCAACACCAGCCGAATGTGTTTGAATCCATTTTAAGTTCTTAGCCTGCTTCAATTCCTCCGGTGAAACATTACCAAAAATAACCGTCGCTCTTTCTAACTGTTCTAAAGTAGCAGGATGACTTTTATCACAAAGAATGAATTCGCACTCCGGCGCTGCCTCTTTCAAAGCTGCTAATTCATGTGCTTTGATTGCATTCGGTATTAAAATAACTTCCTTTTTCATAGACTTCCCCCTTTATTGATGAAATCTTACACTTATTTTAATTCACAAAATGAGATTTATAACCGATTAACCCTCTTAGTTTCAAGAAGCACTAATTGCTCAGTCCCTGCGGCACTGTAATAATTTCAGACTGCTTGATTTTTTCAATCGTTTCTTTGTTGATGATTTCATTCACCTCTTCATTGCCTGTTTCCATCATATTGCAGATTGTCAGCCATACAATACAGATATAGTAATTAAAGGCGGTCTTTTCTTTCACCAGTAATTCCATCCATGTTTTAGAAATAAACTGAATCTGTTCCTTATGAGTCTGAATAATATGTTCAAGCTCATGAATATAGCCATATCCCATATAATTTAGACGCTGAACCACTCTGAATTGAGATAAAAGTCCTACATCATATTCTAACGGTACTTGATATTCTTCCGATAAATGATTCATCAATTCTTTTAAGTAAGGCTGATGAAGCACATACTTTTGCAAGGAGAGGATATTGATATCTGTTTTCATAATTTTTTCTTCATGTTCCAAGCCGTTATTATAGGCTTCTACATCTTTCGCGATTGCCACGAACTCTTCATCCAACAATTCGATCGTTGCCGATAAACGATTTAAACGGCGGCGAATATGCTTCGGAATTTCATATTCTGATTTATATCCCAGCCCGTGTTCAATTTCGCACCAAGAATGCTGTAAAGCTGTACGAATCTGGATTTCAAAAGCAATATCCTGATAAGGCGCATATTCCACCAAAGCACATCGTTCCTTTGTAAATTTAGCGATAATATGAAGCGAATTATAGCCATATTCTTCACGGATTTGATTTTCTTTTTTACGTTTATCACGCAGCTCGAGAATATCAAAATTTTCACATACCAATTTTTTAAGCTTCTCCACATCATCTTCAAATAAAGTAATGACACGGCATGCCACCACGTCGGTAATATCATTAATGTGGTGATATTTATTTTTATACATAATCTTTTTATACAAAGATTTTTCCTGTTTAATACGAATAGATAAGTTAGAAATCTTAATCCCGTTAAGCTGCACGATACTGTTCAAAATATCTTCAATATCATCTTTCAAGCTTTGATAGATCTCTGCGTTTTCTCTGTATTCTTTTAATATATTATTTGTTTGATCCATAACTAACCTCCTGGGTTAATATTCTTTTAAAAATTTGATGAGTTCCTCCATCTGTGTGATTGTTCCAATCGATATTCTTAAAAACTGGTCAATTCTCGGCTGATTAAAGTGACGTACAATAATGCCTGCCGCTCTTAAATCTGCCAGTAATTTTTCAGCATCCAATTGCGGATGACGTGCAAAAACAAAATTTGTTTTTGATTCCAAAACTTCAAACCCTAACTGACGCAGTTCCTTTATAGTATATTCTCTTGCGGCTATCACTTTCTTTGCTTTAAACAGCATATCCTCATGATCTAAAACTGATGCCGTTGCCAGATGTTGGGCAATATAGTCCACAGGATAAGAATTGAATGAGTTTTTCACATTCTGTAACGCCTTAATAGCATCCCTGTTTCCATAAGCCACACCGATTCTTAATCCCGCTAAAGAACGTGATTTAGAGAATGTCTGAATAATCAATAGATTGTCATAATGTTCGAGTAAAGGGATACATGATTCTCCGCCAAAATCAATATACGCCTCATCAATGATAACCATACTGTTCGGATTGGCTTGAAGCAATTCTTCAATGAAATCCACACCAACTAAAATACCGGTCGGCGCATTGGGATTAGGAAAAATAATACCGCCATTTTCCTGTTTATAATCTTCTAATACAATCTCGAACCGATCATTTAACGGTATGCTTTTATAAGGAATATCAAATAGACGTGTATACACCGGATAGAACGAATAGGTAATGTCCGGAAAAAGAAGAGGTTTTTCACTGTTAAAAAACGTTAAAAAGCTTAACGCTAATACTTCATCTGATCCATTGCCGATAAAAATCTGTTCCGGCTTTAAATGGTGAAGGTCTGCTAGTGCTTTTTTAAGTCCTGACGCATCCGCATCCGGATATAAGCGCAGCTTTTCACTTCCCAGCATTTTCAGTGCTGCTTCTATCTTTGGACTAGGTCCATATGGATTTTCATTCGTATTTAGCTTAATCAAATTAGCCATCTTAGGCTGTTCTCCAGCTACATACGGTTCAACATCTCTTAAATAATCTTTCCAGCTCATTTCATTATTCCCCCTTAGTTTACCCCATATAAATGAATTTCAGATTAACTTAAAATTTCTTCTTCAATTAGTTCATAAACATAACGTACGACTTTATTCGCTTCTTCTTGAATTTCAGGAACAGCATAGGTAAAGGTTGCCCCGACATCTGCCGCCTTAATCATCGGTAAATCATTAAAAGAATCGCCAATCGCATAAGAAGATTCAACATTCTCCAACAATGATATCAGTTTTTTCATACCGGTTCCTTTGGAATGTCCGCGTGGTGCTACATCAATATACTGCTGATTCAAGTGCGTTTCAATTTCACCAAAGCGATCCGTAATTTCTTTTGCGACTTCTTTAATAATGTCGACAGACAAATCCTTATGATGCAGTGAGAGCATATAGAAGCGCTTCGCCTTATCCAATAATGTATAAAAATCATCTTCACTGTCTTTTAACCCGTCAAGATCTAAAATTTTAGTTTCTCCATCTACTAACACCGGACACCCATCATCATAGCAAAAAGCCGCAACAATATCCGGATGACTCAAAGCCAAACGAATGACTGACTGTCCTACTTCTTTGGAAATATGTTCTTCAAATAGAATATTCCCAGATTTATCTTCTATATAAGAACCATTGCATAAAACCAGGTAGTCATACGGGATATGCATTTTATTTAACACCGGTTGAATGTCAATATGGTTTCTTCCTGTACATAATGCGATCAAATGCCCTTGTTCCTGCATTTTCTTCATCGCTTCAAAATTCTTATCTGATGTTGGTCCTCCTTTTTCAATAAGGGTTCCATCTAAGTCACTAAATAATATTTTTGCCATATCACGACCTCCATGCCCCTATTATACTCGATTCTTCTTATAAAGAAAATCTTTTCAGAAAATAAAAAAAGGAGTTGCTTATGCAGATAAAATGAAAACAACACCTATGTTTACTGATTTTTCAGAAAATTCTATTCTATGTTTTGATGTAGATCATCAAACCTTTTTGTCATTAACAGAATCACCAGTCCTACGCTCGTAAGGATTGTCATAACTAAAAAGATAGAATGACTTCCAAAGCCATCGTAAATAAAGCCGAATAACTGTGTATAGAGGGCGGTAATGATCATCACAAAGGCACTGTAGATACTCATTGCCGATGTGGTTAAACGTTCAGGAATGACTTTGCTGATATAGCCGAAATTTCCCACACTGGCAACCCCAACCATTAGCATCTGTACAACCGAAATCAATAAAAACAATGGGAAACTGGAAGTAAAGGCATACACGATTCCACGCAGGATTTGCGCAATGCTGGCAGCAAGATAAATTTTCTTATAACCATAGTTTCTAAACAGCCTCGATACAATCATGATAAAAGCAATCTCCGGCAGTGTCGCAAAGATCAGATAAGTACTCATAGAGGAAGCACTTAGGTGCAGCGTTGAAACAAAATGATTGCCAATATAGGAAGAGGCACTTTCCATAGGAATATTATTGAATGCCGCTAAAAAGAGGATAAATAAGAAAGATTTATTCTTTAATAGGATTTTTATATCTTTGATAACAGTTCCTTTTTTCCCCTTTTCTTTCTTCTGTTCGATTTTAGGATAATTTAAAGCAATGACAAAAGCAATGAGGATGGCACTTAAATAAATACTGACTAACGGACTGCTGTATCCGAAATGATCGGCTATTTTTACTATCACTACGCTTCCTAAAACATATCCTAGTGAACTCATCGATCTCAACAATCCATAGTCTTTATGATGAAGCTTACAAAATAATAAGCTGGCACTGTCACAAACCGGCATCGTAACCCCTCGAAAGATACTCATCAAGATTGAAAAAAGCAGGATTAAGGAATAAGTGGTTTGCAGTTTCCAAAAATAAGTCAAAATAAATGTTAATACCAACGATAACGCCAGCATCCACTTATACTTTTTAATATAATCCGTCAGCATTCCCCAAAGCGGTAAGATCAGCATCGTTCCTAATAAAGATAACGAACCAATCTGTCCGATCTGCGTACCCTTCAGCTCTATCTGATCATAATAGATGTTGACAAAAGGCAATAGAACTCCCTGAGAAATGGAATAGATCAGATAAAATGAGATCAACTGAATAAATGCTTTGTTTTTCATAAATATACCCCCAATTTCTCGTCCATTATAGCAAAGCCTCTATTTATAAACGATGGAATAATGTATAATAGTAGGTAATTTCGATTAACATTCAGGAGAATAATGATGAGCCAAAAAGAAGCATTACTTGATATCTTAAAACAGCTGTATACCGTTTCCGGCTTTAGGATGACTTTACTGGATTCGAACTATCAAACGATCTGTTCCTATCCTGAACAAACCGATTTCTGTAAATTGCTTCATAAAAACCCTAAAGCTTGTGACATCTGTCTTCAATACGACCATATTGGATTTAAAGAAGCGGAAAAATTAGGGGGATTATATGTCTATCAGTGTCATTTCGGTTTATATGAAGCCATCTCTCCGCTTTATTACTGCGGTAAGCTGACAGGCTATTTAATGATGGGACAGACGCTCAGCAATTCCAAGTTTGACAGGGAATACACCTATCAGATAAGCGAACCCTTTGTGGAGGATAAAGCCTATCTAAAAGTTACTATCGATCAGTTAACCTTGCATTCAAAAGAAAAATTGGCTGCCTGTGCAGCCATTATGGAAATATGTGCTTCATATATTACTTTTACACATCAAGTGGAAAGTCCCACACCCGACTTTCCTTTAGCGATCAAAGAATATATTCATTATTTTTACTATCGTCCCATTCAGCTTAATGATCTTTGCGATCATTTTAATTGCAGCAAAGCGACGATTACCAATGCTTTTAAAAGGACTTATGTGCGTCAGTATTTAATCGATTATCGTTTAAAACAAGCTCAGATCTTATTAAAAGATGTTCAAATGCCTATCAAGGAAATTGCCAGTCAATGCGGTTTTACCGATCAAAATTATTTTACTAAAGTGTTCACTAAAGCCTTTCGAGTCAGTCCCACCGCCTATCGACTGCAGCTTTTGAAAAATTCACAGCATAGTTAACAAAAAAGATTTACCATTAAAAACTCCCCTGCCTATTAGAGCTTTAATCTAATATTTCAGAGAAGTTCGTTTGGTAAATCTTTTTATTTTAATATAAAGCTGTAATCACAGGAACAACTTGTTTTTTACGTGAAATTACACCCGGTAAAGTTGCCTGATGATCTACTAGCTGACAATTAAATGCCTGTTCCACTAATTGTTCTTTTCCTGCAACAAATACTTCACTGTTGGCATTAATAATATCTGTCACTAACAACATAATGAAATCTAAACCATCTTTTTCAACCTTTTCGTTCATATATGCCAGCATTTCTTCTTTTAATGGTAAGAATCCATCAATATCCATACTGTTTACTTGTCCGACTCCCACTTTGCTGTCACCGAATTTAAATGGTTTATAGTCCGCATTTAAGATTTCAGAAACTGTTTTTCCTTTTAATGAAGTTCCGGCTCTGAACATATCCATCCCAAAATCTTCGATTTTTACTCCGGCAATGTTCGCCAGCTCTCTTGCCATCTGTTCATCAACCGGTGTACATGTCGGTGATTTAAACAACAGGGTATCAGAAATAATGGCTCCTAACATTAATCCTGCCATTTCTTTAGTAATTTCTACCCCATTTTCATGATACATCTTCGTAACAATCGTCGCTGTACAGCCAACCGGTTCTCCACGGAAATATAATGGTGACATTGTCGCAAAATCAGCGACGCGATGATGATCGATAACTTCTAAGATTTCAGCCTCTTCAATACCATCAACAGCTTGACCTCGTTCATTATGATCCACTTGAATGATTTGTTTCTTTTCATCCACAATCACATCATAACGGCTTAATGTTCCTAATACCTTATCATTAACGTCTAATACCGGATAATTATGATAACGTGTTTCTGTCATCACTTCTTTAACCTGGTCGATCGAATCTTCCACATGAACACAGGTAATGTTATCCGTATCCATAACATGACTTACCGGAATTGCCTGTACGATAATTTGTGAAGCCATATATGTATTATATGGAGTTAAAATAGTTGTGATATTTGCTTCTCGGATTTGTTTTGCCAATTCCTGACTTAATGGCAGATTACCTGTCAAAACAATCAATCCGGCTTTATTTTGAATACATACTTCAATTGCTGAACGGCGATCTCCGCCTACTAAAACAATATCCTTTTCTTGAATACGTTTTTTCATTTCCGCTGAAGACATCGAACCAATCTGTAGTTCTCCATAATAAGTATCCTCGTTATTGCGATATAAACATTTAGCTTCCAGTACTTCAATAATGTTTTCCACAGGTGTTTTGCTTTCCGCTAAAATATTTGCATTCCATCCTCCCATATAGCCTTCGATCAGGCTTGTTGAAGAAAGGATTCCCAATAATGTTGCATTCTTATCTACGATCGGTGCTGTCTTTAATGACTTTGCTTTCATGAGATCCCAAGCTGTTTTTAATGTAAAGTCACTTGTAAACTTCACAACACGATCAAATTTTAAATCAGCTACTGTTTGTCTGACTGTTTTCAATAATTCCGGAGCCTGTACTTTAAAGGTATCCAAAACATATTGTGTCTCTAAACTGATATTTCCTAATCTCACTGGTTTTGCATCATATTTTTTTAATTGATTTACAAGGTTTGCATAAGCGATTGCAGAACAGATTGAATCTGTATCAGGATTTTTGTGACCTGAAACGTATACTTTATTTGCCATTCTTCTTCCTCCTATATAGCATCTTTTTTTAAGTAACGGTAAATGGTGGGTTCAGATACCCCTAATTTATTGGCAACGAAAACCAACGCCCCTTTAACTTTGAATGTTCCTTTTTCCTGTAAGAACTTCACGACTTTGATTTTTTCGTCAACCTTTAAGCGTTCCGGCAGAAAATAGCTTGGGAATCCCATTTCCTCCAGTGCTTCTCTAATATATCTTTCAACGGTTTCATCCAATGAATTAGATAAAACTTCGATAGGATTTTCACGTCCGAATTCAGCCGGTGTCTCATCTTTGATTCCTAAGATTTTTTTCAATGTATCTTCGATATAATTAAAATCGGTTATATCAACATTGATACAGATCATTCCTACCGGTTCGGTGTTTTGTCCATCTTTTATAAAATAGGTAGCAGCTCTCAGCAATTTGCCATCTGCACCGACTGTTTTATAGTTAAATACATAATCCTTGGTTAAATACTGCTTGTCATCTAATAGATGAACAGCTAAGCTGGATAACCCCGAATTTATATCCCTGCCGCTAATCTGCCCATTGCGTAAAGCAACGATCTCTTTATTTTTAGTCGTTAAATCATGTAAAGCGATCTCTACGTTGTCTCCTAAGGCTTCTCCTAAGAAGTCAACAAATTTAGCGTATGGCTCTAATATTGGATGCATATTTCCACACTCCTTTATCAACATTATAGACGAAATCTAATGTAATAACAATTTATTTTTTTAATAATAAAGACGTTAAAAGCAGGCTTTTGCCTGCTTATAAAAAATCCTTCCATTGGTTGATATGCTCTTTTGATAAATTCAAAAATTGTTCACATAACGCTTTTGGTTTTTCCTCAATATCCGGATAATCATTGATCAATGTCTGCATGGACATAATCGCCTGCGTGCTTCCTTCAATTAACATTTTTGCGATTTTATGATCATCATTATTCATCATTGTTTTCATTTTCACCATTGATTTAAGCATTGCGGTTTCAAAAACATGCTTGTTTTCTTTATCTCGCTGATAAATTTCAAGCTGTTCTTCCGCTTCTGCCTTCAATGCTTTATATGAACGTGCCTGATCAATCAAGACCATTTTCAGCTTTTCATCCTCAACATTTTTCATGACTTCATCGCTGGCATTGATTCCCATATCAATTCCGGACACTAAACTTTCTAACACTTCAATATCATGTTCCATTTTTATCACCCATTATAGTTTGAGCGTTTCTAATCGTTTTATTACATATTCATTAAACAATCTTTTAAAATCCAGCCAACCTCATGATCCTTTATAATGTAGGCATATTGTCCGTAAATATCAATCACGTCCACGACATCGTTTACTTCAACATTCACATGGTAGTCAATATAATCATCCTTACAGTACCACTGATCATTTTTTAAATATAAAAATTCATTTTTAATCGATAGTTTTTCTTTATTATACACTTTTTGACAAAGGGAAAATTCATTCTGTCTTTTAAGCACGTTGACCTCATAATGGGGCCATGTCACTTTATGATGATGGCATATTCCCGGATAATAGGCTTTCCTAATAGCGGCACGTTTAAATGGTCGCACATACTGTGTCTGATATCCTTGATTAATGATCAATGCGTTTAGCTGACAGACGATTTTTACGCCAACACCGCCATCGATGCTGATCATACGCTTATTTTCATCAATGATGATGCGGTTATCAATATGGTATAGATGGTAATTAGCGGCAGGCAGATGCCCGACGACTACACACTGTGCCAAAGGATGCTGACCATTCATAAAATAGCGCTGTTCCAATAGTGAGGAAAGTGAACTGTTTTCAAAATCCAAACGATCCTCAATCCCGGCATGAACGAAGATATACTCCTTCGTTTTCAGCATCACCGCACAAGACTCAATAAAAGCCAGCTCTTCTTTTAAAAGCAGCTGCGCTAAAATTTTTAATGTCGATTCCTCATGCTGACGATAATCAATACGGTGTTTGCGAAACACTTCATGAAAAATACTATAGCTTACATTATTGAGATAATGCTTCAGATGAAAAGAATGATAGACCATATCCAAAACAGCCCATTCACAATTTCCATTCAAAATATAAACATTTTGACACAACGCTAAATCTTGCATGCGATGGATCGTTTCTAAGATCTGTTCCCCTTTTTCTACATAATCCCCAATAATAATCAAATTATCTTGCGCAGAATAATGAACTTTATCAAGGAGCTGCTCAAATAAATCTAAATGACCATGAATATCACTGACAGCAATTGTTTTTCCTGACAAATGAGCAGAGATTATTTTTTTATCCATAAAAAACAGCTTACTGCGCCTTTTTCGCATAAAACTGTTTTACTAGTGTCTGAGTGGAACGAATATGACGTTTAATCATTTCACGGGCGCTTTTTTTATCTTTATTTAAGATTGCTTCAAAAATTGCCTTATGTTCTTCCAACGCTGTATCCAATCGCTCCGGCTGAGAGATCGAATGACGTGAAGTAACCGATACATAATAATTAATATCTTTTAGTAATTGCGCAAAGTATTGAGAACGTGTCGATTGATAAATCGCATCATGATATTCGATATTTAATGAAGCGATCTTTTTCTGATCATCTTTCATTGTATAAAATTCCATTAATTCAAAAATTTCTTGGATCTTATTGAGATGATCTTCGTCCATACGATCAATTGCCAGTTCAATTGCCAATCCTTCCAGTGCTAAGCGTATTTCAAACATATCATCGATATCACGGGCACTAAAACCAATGACATAGACACCTTTATTAGGAATGCTGCGAACCAGTCCTTCCAGTTCCAGCTGCTTTAACGCTTCACGAATCGGCGTACGACTGATTTCCAGTTCCTTTGCCAAAGTCACTTCATTCAATTTTTGCCCTTTAGTGTATTCTTCATTTAAAATCTTATCTCTTAATATCAAGAATGTTCGATTTCCTAATGACCCGCGTTCTTTTAACATATTACTTTTTGTAGCTGTATCCATAGATTACCTCCCCGCTTGAATTTTATTAATAATGGCTTGAGTAAATTCTGTTGTCGTAGCCTGACCACCGATGTCCGGAGTTGTTTTCACTCCTTCTTTTACTACCATGTTTAAAGCATCTTTAATTTTCTGAGCAGCATTTTCTTCACCTAGTGCTTCCAGCATCATGACAAAAGATAAGATCAATGCACTCGGATTGGCAATATTCTTGCCGGCAATATCCGGGGCAGAACCGTGAGCCGCTTCATAGATGTGATAGTCATCACCAATGTTCGCACTCGGTGCAAAGCCTAATCCTCCGACAAGCCCGGCACATAAATCAGAAATGATATCTCCATACAGATTCGGTGCCACTAACACATCATATTTTTCCGGATATAAGACTAGCTGCATGCACATGTTGTCAACAATGATCTCCTGGGTTTGAATCTCAGGATAATCTTTTGCGACTTCACGATAGGCTTCTAAAAAAAGTCCATCCGTTAATTTCATAATATTTGCTTTATGCACTGCCGTCACTTTATTACGATTATGCTTTCGTGTATATTCGAACGCATAGCGGCAGATTTTTTCACTGGCCTCTCGAGTAATCAGCTTTACTCCGTTTGCCATATTATCGTTTACTTTATATTCAATTCCTTTATATAAGTCTTCAGTATTTTCACGAATTGTCACCAGATCAATAAATTCATAGCGTGAAGCAATTCCCACTAATGATTTCACCGGGCGAACATTCGCATAAGTTTCAAAATATTGTCTCAGCGCAACATTGACACTGCGAAAGCCGGTTCCGATCGGTGTTGCTGTCGGTCCCTTTAAAGCCCATTTATATTCCTTAATCGCCTCCAGCAAGCCCGGTTCAAAAAGTTCACCATGTGCTAAGGCATAATCCGCTCCTGCCTGATAGGTTACCCAATCGATATCCAAACGCAATGCTTCCGTAATCTGAAGAATACTTTCTGATATTTCCTTGCCAATTCCATCTCCGGGTATCAATACTGCTTTCATATTTTTTGCCCTCCAGTTTCTTTAATCATATTCAATAAGCCGCCATACATCAGCATCTGTTTTTCTCTTTGACTCAAATTAAGCTCTGCTTTTAATGTTTTATCAGTTGTCTTATTCAAGATCGTTATTTCCCGATCCTTTTCTACACAATTCTTAACATCAACAAGCTCTAACTGATCGCCTTTTGAAAGCAGTTCATAATCCTCTTTTTTGATTACTAATGGCAAAATCCCATTGTTGATTAGGTTTGAACGGTGAATTCGGGCAAAGCTCACCGCTATAACTCCACGAATATTTAAATAGCTTGGCACCAATGCCGCATGTTCACGAGAAGAACCCTGTCCATAATTATCTCCGCCAACAATAAATCCCTGCTTAGCCAAAACCGCACGTTCATAAAATTCAGAATCCACTTTACTAAAAGCAAATTTAGCCAAGTGTTCTACATTAGAACGATAAGGCAGCAATTTTGAATCCGATGGGACAATATGGTCAGTTGAAATATTATCTTCTACTTTTAAAACCACTTCTCCACTGATCGAATCGGCTATCTTTTGACCACGCGGAACCGGTTTGATATTAGGTCCCATGATCACATCCTGCCTAGAATCATATTCATTGATAAAGAAGTGTGGATTCTTAATAAATGGTATATTGGGAATTTCCGCTAAATACATATCCTCGTCAAACTGAGCGGACAGATATCCTTTGATCGCTGATAAAGCCGCTACCTCCGGTGAAACTAAATAGACATTTGCATCATTCGTACCGCTGCGTCCTTTAAAGTTACGATTAATCGTACGCAATGAAACACCTTTACTTTTAGGTGCCTGTCCCATTCCGATACAAGGTCCGCAGCCACATTCCAAAATTCTAGCCCCCGCTTGAATCATGGCTGCCAAAGCACCGTTTTCAGCCAGCATCGCAAGAATACTGCTTGATCCCGGAGCAATTACTAGACTGACATGATCTGCTACTTTCCTTCCTTTTAATAAATGTGCGACTTTCATCATATCGGCAAATGAAGAATTTGTGCAGCTTCCAATTACGACTTGATCAATTAACATGCCCTCTAATTGACTGACCTCGCAGACAGCATCAGGTGAATGTGGCTGTGCAACCAAGGGTACCAGTTGAGAAAGATCGATCTCGATCGTTTCATCATAAACCGCATCATCATCCGCTTTTAATTCTATATAATCCTCAGCACGTCCCTGCAAAAGAAGGTATTCACGAGTATGCTCATCACTAGGAAAGATCGAAGTTGTTGCCCCCAGTTCAGCTCCCATATTGCAAATGGTCGCTCTTTCGGTCAAAGATAAAGAAGCTGCACCAGTACCTGCATATTCAATAATCTTATTGACCCCGCCTTTAACACTCAATTTTCTTAACACCGCTAAAATAATATCTTTGGCACTCACCCAAGCCGGTTTCTCCCCCTTCAACACAACCTGCATGACACTTGGGCATGATAAATAATAAATTCCTGATGCCATTCCTACAGCGACATCCAGACCACCGGCTCCAATCGCAATCATTCCCATCGCTCCACATGTCGGTGTATGCGAATCTGATCCGATCAATGTTTTTCCCGGCTTCGCAAAATTCTCTAAATGCAGCTGATGGCATACACCATTCCCCGGTTTTGAAAAAACAATCCCATGTTTTTTAGCGACTGAACGAATAAATTCATGATCATCCATATTTTCAAACCCTGTCTGAAGCATATTATGATCAATATAAGCGACTGCTTTATCAACAGCCACATGGTCAATCCCCATAGCTTCCAACTGTAAATATGCCATTGTTCCCGTTGAATCCTGCGTTAATGTTTGATCCAATCGAATTCCTATTTCCTGACCAGGCACTAATTCTCCAGATACTAATTTAGAAGCTAAGATCTTATACGCTAAGTTCATAAACTGATCCCCCCATTATACATAGTTCGTATTGTATACAATTATACATGATGTTTATTGAGAATACAATATAATTATATTAATAATTTATGAAATTTAGATATATTTAATATATTTTTGTATTTAAAATACTAATATTAAATATTTAGTTTTCGTTTTATATATTTTTATTATTTTTAACGAAATCTTAACATCTTTCTGTTTATATTTATTATTTTTCTTAAAAGATAATTTAAATTTATCAAAAACTAAAAGAACGGCAAGACCAACCTTGCCATCCTTCTACCTAAAGTTTTCTAATTCGATTTTCGCATTGGTTGTCTGAACATCTAACTTCATCAATTCTCCCTGATCATTGAAATCCAATTCACCTCTGTTATCATAGCGAACACCATCAATGACGACCTTTGAATTACTTGTTTTATAGCGAACACGTTTAGAGAGATCGTTGTTTCTTAATGCACAGCTGATCTTTGCATTCGTTGTTTTTATTCTGCCATCTAAAAATAAGACATCATCTAATTGTATTTTAGCGTTGGTAGTCTGAACCTTTAATTGTTTTGCCAGCACGTCTTCCATCACAATCTTCGAATTAGAAGTTATGGCTTCTAAAACTTCACTATCCACATTATTTAAACGAATCGCTGCGTTCGATGTTTTTAAATGCAGATCCCTGATTTTCATATTATTGACTGTAATTGAACTGCAGGTCGTCGATAAATGAACCGGTGCGGTTTGAACTTTATTGTTTCCCTCGCTAATATCAATTTTAGCGTTCGTTGTAACAATCGAAGTCTCCAAATCATAGCTAGTTGGAATTCTGACATATAATTTACGAGATTTAATTTCCAGATCAAAGTTAAAATCAAAATCAAACAAACGTTTATCTTCTCCGCGGTTATAGCGTACAACAAATCCCGGTCCAACAGAAATTGATGATTTAATCTGTTTAATCTTAAATACACCGTCAATCGTTTTTACTAAATAATCTTGCTTAAAGCGTTTATCTACTTTCACACTGATTCCACTGACCGTATCATCATATACAACCTCTACCGAAGTATTGCGAAGATCCATTTCCAATCCCTCAAGATCATTTGTTGTGACTGCAATTTCTCTTGTGGAAATATCAATATTTTCCTGAGACAATCCCTGAGTGATTTCATCTACCAATAAATCTAAATCTCCCAATTGCTCAATAATTTCTGATTCACTCATTCCAAAATCCAGGGCTTCATCGATATACCCGTCATAATATTGAACTAAGGAAGCCGTCTCTTCACGGTTAACTTTAGCACTTAACTTTTCTTCCAGAATATCTAAAAATTCTTGTTTACTCATTTGTATATCCTCCTTCTAGGATCTTATCCACACTTTTAGTAAATTGTTTCCATTCCTTTTTCATTGTTTCCAAATAATCAGTTCCTTTGGAAGTAATTAAATAATATTTTCTAGCTCTGCCTGCTTCACTTGTTTTTGTGTATGTTTCCAATAATCCGTCTTTTTCTAATCGTCTCAGCAATGGATATAAAGTGTTTTCATTAATATCCATTAACTTGGACATTTCTACTTTCAAACCATATCCGTACATTTCATTCTTCGATATGGCCGCTAATACACAAATATCTAACACTCCTTTTTTAAATTGAGTATCCATCGTCCTCACCTACTCTCTTTATCACTCATTATACACTTACTCCAAGTTAACTGGCAACTTAATCTCTTGATAGCTGCCCATCCCCTTTCTTTATATGTGTAATACACATCTATGTGTCAAACACAGTATACCACGTAACTGTGTAATACACAATATATAAATTAAAAAATATTTTTGTTACAATAAAGACTATGTGAGGTGAGAGAAATGCTTTTACAATGCAGTAATATTTCTAAGTCTTTTGGAACGACATCTATATTAAAAGATATTACTTTTAAAATAGAAAATAACGAAAAAATTGCCATCGTCGGTGTTAATGGTGCAGGAAAATCAACTTTAATGCGAATTATCTCTGATCAGGAAAGCTTTGATAGCGGGGATATATATAAAGCAAAGGGAACAACTATCGGCTATTTAACACAGGAAAGTAATCTTCATTTAAATGAAACGATTTATTCGGAAATGATTAAGGTGTTTGAACCAATCATTTTAATGGAGAATAGACTGCGTGAATTAGAAAGCCAAATGAGCCAAACGCAGCAGCTTGATTCGATCATGAAGGAATATGATGAATTAACACATCGTTTCAGTGAGCTTGATGGCTACAGTTATCAAAGCCGTATCAAAGGAGTATTAAAAGGTCTGGGATTTAATGAAAGTGACTTTAATTTAAGTATTCAGTCTTTATCCGGAGGGCAGAAAACTCGTGTTTCTCTTGCGAAGCTATTATTGCTTCAGCCTACTCTTTTATTGCTTGATGAACCGACGAACCATTTAGATACTAAAGCGATCATGTGGCTGGAAACTTATTTAAAGAATTATAATCACGCTGTAGTGATCATCAGCCATGACCGCTATTTTATCGATCAGGTCTGTACATCTATCTTGGAAGTCGAACATGGAAAATCTAAGCTTTTCCGTGGTAACTACAGTTTTTATGTCAATACTCGTTCAAAAGATAAAGAAGTAGAAATGAAACATTACGAAAACCAGCAGCGAATAATTAAAAAGCAGGAAGAAAGCATTCAATTGCTGCGTTCATACAATCGTGAAAAATCAATTAAGCGAGCGATGAGCAAAGAAAAGCAGTTAGAAAAAATGGAAAAGATGGATAAACCGGAAAGTGATCCGGAAACTATTCGCCTGCGTTTTCACCCACAGGTTCAAAGTGGTTATAATGTATTACAGTTGGAAAATCTAAGTTATCGCTATGATCAGGAGTGGCTGTTTCAGCATCTTAGCTTAGACGTAAAAAGAGGTGAGCGCATCGCCTTAATTGGACCCAATGGAATTGGAAAAACTACTCTGTTTAAGCTGATCTTGCAGCAATTATCACCAAGCGAAGGAAAGATTACCTTTGGCACACATGTCGAGACAGCCTACTATGATCAAGAGCATACCTCTTTGCATCCGCTTAAATCTATTTTTAATGAAATTCAGGATGAATATCCCAAAATGAATAATACTCAGGTTCGCAGTATCCTTGCCTCATTTCAATTTAAAAATGATGATGTATTTAAAGAGGTTCAAATGCTAAGTGGAGGAGAAAAAGGTCGTGTCGTTTTAGCAAAGCTAATCTTAACCAATGCCAACCTGCTGATTTTAGATGAACCGACTAACCATTTAGATATTGCTTCAAAAGAAATCCTTGAAGAAGCTCTTTTAGAATTTGAAGGAACAGTTTTGTTCATCAGCCATGACCGTTACTTTATTAATAAGATTGCCACTCGAATTGTAGAAATGACACCCAAAGAATTGATCAATTTCCCAGGTAACTATGATCACTATATTGAACAAATCAGTAATCAGAAAGTAGAAGTAAAAAAAGAGACTGATTATTTTGAACACAAAGCAAAACAGATAATCGATCGAAAGAAACAAAATGAAATTCGCAAAATAGAAAAGACTATCTCAGAATTAGAAAAAAAGATTCAAGAGCTTAGTGACCTGCTTCATTTAGATGAATACATTAATGATTACGTAAAATACAATGAATTAACTTGCCAAATCGAAGAAAATGAGGCGCAGTTATTGGAAATGATGGATAAATGGGAAGAAGCTTCTTCTAACTAAAAAATTCCATGCTTGTTTAAAACCATGGAATTCCGTTTAACTATTTTATAACAGAATCATTCATATTGTACACTTCTTGAATGATTCTTAGATTCTTATTACAAGATTATTCAATCACATATTGTATGTAAAGTCAAATGCTAATTTAAGCAACTTTATATCTTTAGTTTATTTCAAAAACTTCTTTGACTGACCGAAATCCTTTGCATTCATAAAGTGTACAACCTGATTGTATACGATCTCGGTCAGAAGGAAAGGAGTATGACATGAACGAAAATCTTCATTTAATCAATTGTGTTGCCAACGATTTAAACTGTGAATATCTCTCAGATTTACATGCTCCTCATTTATTAAATTCCATAAAAAAAATAATTGGTAATTATGTCGCTGAAGACTTCACCTTAAAAGATTGGCAAGATACTGTTAATTACATTCTTGACAGTAATCAGATATTTGAATCTTGTGAAGAGGCAAAACAATTTCTGCTCCACTATTAACGATAACTAAAAAATAATNAATCGGTATGACGAAAAACAGTCATACCGATTATTTTTTAGTTATCGTTAATAGTGGAGCAGAAATTGTTTTGCCTCTTCACAAGATTCAAATATCTGATTACTGTCAAGAATGTAATTAACAGTATCTTGCCAATCTTTTAAGGTGAAGTCTTCAGCGACATAATTACCAATTATTTTTTTTATGGAATTTAATAAATGAGGAGCATGTAAATCTGAGAGATATTCACAGTTTAAATCGTTGGCAACACAATTGATTAAATGAAGATTTTCGTTCATGTCATACTCCTTTCCTTCTGACCGAGATCGTATACAATCAGGTTGTACACTTTATGAATGCAAAGGATTTCGGTCAGTCAAAGAAGTTTTTGAAATAAACTAAAGATATAAAGTTGCTTAAATTAGCATTTGACTTTACATACAATATGTGATTGAATAATCTTGTAATAAGAATCTAAGAATCATTCAAGAAGTGTACAACCTGATTGTATACGATCTCGGTCAGAAGGAAAGGAGTATGACATGAACGAAAATCTTCATTTAATCAATTGTGTTGCCAACGATTTAAACTGTGAATATCTCTCAGATTTACATGCTCCTCATTTATTAAATTCCATAAAAAAAATAATTGGTAATTATGTCGCTGAAGACTTCACCTTAAAAGATTGGCAAGATACTGTTAATTACATTCTTGACAGTAATCAGATATTTGAATCTTGTGAAGAGGCAAAACAATTTCTGCTCCACTATTAACGATAACTAAAAAATAATCGGTATGACTGTTTTTCGTCATACCGATTTTATTTATTACTTTCGACAAATCGATTAGCCAGCTTATAAACCTGGTTTATTTCTTTCATCGAACTCTCAATTTTCCAAGAGCTGCTTTGGGTACATTGGCTCACTCACTGTTCATCCACTCTTCAATTAACGACAGTGCAGTTTCATAGCCTATTATTTTACAATGCTTGTTAAAAGTCATCATAAAATCTCCTGCACTTTCTATTTTCATGCTGACTGACACTTTCTTTTGAAAAAGTTAAAACCCAAAGCAGTAAAGCAGCTTATAAAAAAGACACTGAGGTCAATGTCTTCATCTTTATTTCTTCAATTCTTTTTTTAAATCTAACAGTGCAGCAAACGGTGAATCCTCAATGGTTGTTTTCGTTTCTGCTTTTTGTTTTTGCAGATACTTTTTCACATCACTCTTACCCGCTACACCTTTCTTATCTTCTCGTTCTTTTTTGAAAGCATTCATGTGCTGTCGGTAGCCACAGTTTTTACAGACAAACATCTGACTTTCTTTTTTACCCACTAATTCCATTTTCTTATGACAATTCGGACAACGAGCATTCGTTACAATAGACAGAGTTTCTTTATACTTGCATTCACGATTTGAACACACCAGCATCTTTCCTTTTTTACCATTGACTTCCAGCAAAAGTTCACCACATTCAGGACACTTTTTAGTGGTGATATTATCATGTTTAAATTTACCTTCACTAGTTTCAATCTCTTCAACAACACTATGCGTATATTTCTCAATCTCTTTAATAAACTGATTCGATTTTCTTTCATTCTTCGCTATTTTAGCGAGTTCAAGTTCCCATTTTGCAGTTAGTTCAGGTGATCTTAAATCATTAGGAACCAACTGAAGTAACTGTCTTCCTTTAGCGGTGACATGAATTTCCTGTCCTCTTTTTTCAATAAGGAATGTATTAAACAGCTTTTCAATAATATCCGCACGTGTCGCTACGGTTCCTAAACCACCAGTCGCACTCAGTGTAGTATTCAACTGTTTAGAACTGCTTTTCATATAACGAACCGGATTTTCCATCGCAGAAAGCAATGCTGCTTCAGTAAAATAAGCAGGCGGCTGAGTTTTACCCGTCGTTTTTTCCCATTTATCCACATGCATTGATTGTCCTTTTTTCAAAGGCGGTAAAGACTGTTCGTCCTCTTCTTCCTCTTCATCACGATAATGTCCGTATACTTCTTTCCAGCCTATTGCTTTTTCTATCTTTCCCCTTGCTATGAAAGTTTCATTGCCGCTTTTAGCAGTGAGTGTTGTCTGCTCATATTCATAAGGAGGAAGCAGAACTGCAAGGAAACGTTTTAATACTAAATCATAGATTTTTCTTTCACGATCATCAAAACTTCCAATGTAAGCACTTTGCTCAGTTGGAATGATTGCGTGGTGATCACTAACCTTACTATTATTCACAAAATGAGATTGTTTCTTTATTGGTTGTTTCAAGATTTTTTGAATAGCAGCATCATAATCCCCACCACGGCTAGCTTCCAAACGCTCTTTTATGGTCGGCACGATATCATCGGTTAAATAACGTGAATCCGTTCTTGGATAAGTTAACACTTTATGATATTCATATAAGCTCTGCATGATTGCTAATGTTTCTTTTGCAGAAAAGCCATAGAGCTTATTGGCATCTCTTTGTAATTCTGTAAGATCATAAAGCAAAGGTGCATATTTCTTTTTAGATGCCTTACTGATCTCTGTAATTTCTAGAGATTGACGTTCTAATTTAGAAAGAACTTGATCCACCTTTTCTTCTTCAAATACATGCGTTTCATTTTTTGCTGTCCGCCAGCTCCAGCGTATTCCCATCGCTTCGGCGGTAATGCCATAATAAGGCTTAGGGACAAACTGACGAATCTGATCTTCCTGAGCGGCAATCATCGCTAATGTAGGGGTTTGAACACGCCCGCACGCCAACTGTGCATTATATTTACAGGTTAACGCACGCGTTGCATTGATTCCTACCAGCCAATCGGCAACACTGCGGCTATAGGCACTATGAAACAGTGATTCATAGGCTCGGGCATCTTTTAAGTGCTTAAATCCTTCGGAGATAGCTTTATCGGTTACAGAAGATATCCATAAGCGTTTTAATGGCTTTTTTATTCCTGCCTTTTGAATAATCCAACGGGCAACCAATTCTCCTTCACGTCCTGCATCTGTCGCAATGACAATCTCCTGAACGTCATTTCGATTCATTTGGCTTTGTACCGCTTTAAACTGCTTTGCTGTCTGACCAATTACCACTAATGACATGCGATCAGGAATGATCGGTAAATCTTTTAAATCCCAATCTTTATAACGTTTATCATATTTTTCCGGATCAGCTAATGTGACTAAATGTCCTAATGCCCAAGTCACGATATAGCGATTGCCTTCTAATGCTCCATTTAACTTTTTATTACATCCCAATACTCTGGCAATATCTCTGCCAACAGAGGGTTTCTCTGCTAAAACTAATGTTTTGGCCATGTTTCCACCTCATTTCTTCATTATTTTATCATTGTTTTCATCATGACGCCAGCTATAAACAAAATAAAGCAGTGAAACACCGCTTTACTCATTTAAATGATAAAATTCCTTCAATTCTTCTTTCTTTTCATTATTTAAATCTTTCTTTTTAATTCCTTCAACTGCCGCCTCTATACCATATAATAGATGAATACAAGCACCCGGATCAATGGAGGTTTTAATGCGAAGCCAGGCTTCCTTGCCTCCAACCAAACGCAGCTCTTCTGCATCATGAATGCCAACTTCCTCTAGCTGACGTGCAGTTTCTTTCCCAATATTAGGCAACTCCAATAATTTCATAAACACCCTCCTTTATCTGTTTTTGTTTTCATTAATTGAGCTAATAAAATCTCATTAAAAACATAAAACAACACCTGTTCATCCAGCAGCCCAGCCTTTGATGTTGCTGGATTAGGCAGATTCACCATTAAATCCTCACTTATCAATGAAAAATTTTTAGGATTCATCGTAATGACTAACGCCGGCATCTCTCTATTTTTTAGTAATGATGCATAAACCTTGGCATGATCTTTGACTGAATAGATAATCGCTAAATCTTCTTTATGCATATTTTTGAACTGTGTCGCAAAGTAATCACGATTTGTATAGACTGCAAAATCTAAGTTTAGCAATGTTCCTCGTATCGCTAAATGCTGTGGCGGCAAAGCAGACTCATTATATCCAAAGAGTTTAATTTTATTAGCTAGCCAAATCTTTTTTGCGATGGTTTCGATCAATTCAGAATCCAGTTCTTCAATTAAAGCAGAAAGACATTCTATATAGCCATGCCCAATAATTTCTACCGGAGTATAAAGCTCTTGTCTTTTTTCTCCGCCGATAAAAATAATTCTTGATAACTCATAACGTAATTCACTATATCCGGAATATCCTAATTTCTTTGAAAATCGAATAAGAGCTGATTTAGAAACATTCATTTTACTTGTAAAGTCATTCATGTCCTGACGGCAGAACTTCTTCGGATACTCTAAAATATAATCTGCAATGTCCTTATCTTTTTTAGTCAGTTCATCATAATGGATGTGAATATTTTCTAGTACATTCATCCTAACACCTCTATCTATATTCTACCATAAACAGATGGAATATAAAACATTATAAAATTTATTTTATTTATTATTGAAATATATTTTATTAAGCGGTATATTGAAATAAAGGAGCGTGATGTTATGAGTTTTAAAGAGAATTTTCTTTGGGGCGGTGCCAGTGCTGCCAGTCAGGTAGAGGGTGGATTATCGCACCGTGGCTTAGCAACCTATGATTTTATGACAGCCGGTAATAAGAATACCCCTAGAAAGATTTCGATCACCTTAAAAGATGGGACTAGAGATTTTGTTCATAATTTTAGAAAAGATGATCTTCCAGTTGGTGCCTATATCGAATTAAATGACCAGCTTTATTATCCCAGCCATGAAGCCATTGATTTTTATGGGCATTATAAAGAAGATATTGCATTGATGGCAGAAATGGGATTCAAATGTTATCGTATGTCTTTAGCTTGGAGTCGTATTTATCCTAATGGAGATGATGCAGTACCCAGTGAAGAAGGATTGCAATTCTATGATGATGTATTTGATGAATGTTTAAAATATGGGATCGAACCGATGGTTACTACTGTTCACTTTGATTATCCATTTCACCTTGCAGAAAAGTTAGGCGGATGGATTAATCGTGAATCTATCGATTATTATTTAAAATATTGCTTTACTGTATTTACTCGCTATCAGCATAAAGTAAAATATTGGTTAACGTTTAATGAAATCAATTTGTTATTAAACAATGGATATCGTTCTCTTGGTTTTTGCAGCAGCAATGAGCAGGAACGCTATCAGGCATTACATCATATTTTTGTTGCCTCTGCAAAAGCTGTCGCTTTAGCAAGGAGTATCAATCCTAAATTTGAGATCGGTATGATGCTCGCTAATATCATGAGCTATCCTGAAACCTGCAATCCTAAAGATCAGTTATATTGTATGGAAATGGGAAGAATGATGCGTTATTTTTATACCGATATCCAATGTCGCGGTCATTATCCGGCATATGCCTTAAACACTATGAAGAAAAAGGGCATAGAAGTCATCATGAACGAGGGCGATCAAGAGGCTTTAAAGAATGGTACTGTCGATTTCATCGGTTTTAGCTATTATAATACAAGTGTAGCTACAACGAGAAAAGATAAGAAAATGACAGAGGGCAATCAAATGATGGCAGTGGAGAATCCTTATCTTGAAAAGTCCGAATGGGGATGGACAATCGATCCAATTGGATTGAGACTTTCCTTAAATGATCTTTACAGTCGTTATCAATTATCATTAATGATCGTAGAAAATGGATTAGGAACAACGGATAAGTTAGATGAAACAGGGCAGATCATTGATGATTATCGCATTAATTATTTACATGCTCATCTGCAGCAAATGAAGATTGCAGTGGAAGATGATGGTATTGATCTAATGGGATATACACTTTGGGGACCTATTGATTTAATTTCATCTGGTACCGGAGAAATGAGCAAACGTTATGGTTTAGTCTACGTTGATTTGGACGATGAAGGAAATGGAACGAAAAAAAGAATAAAGAAAAAATCATTTGACTGGTATAAAGGGGTTATTCAGTCCAATGGAGAAACATTAAAATAGAAAAAAGCTTGCAGTGATTGCAAGCTTTTTTAATGAACTTTCAGTTTTTGTCCTGGATAAATTAAATTTGAGTCTTCTAACTGATTAATTTGTGCCAAATAGTGATACGTCGTACCAAATCGCATAGCAATTTCGCTCAATGTATCCCCGCTTTGGACAATATAAAATTCTTCTTTACTTTCCTGAATATCACCCTCATTAATAAAGCACATTCCCTCATTAATCAGATAGGGATTATTGGTTCCTTCATAAATTGCGGTGATAATGCCCTCGTTAATATCCGGTATTAGTGCCTCACCATTGGGCGGCCAGCCAATTTTTGCATTAGAAGAGACATAGCAGCTTCCGAAGGTGACATAATCTCCAACCTTATATTTCAAATACTTTGGTTTAGGTTCGGCTGGTGAGGCTGCCGCTCCCACATAACGATCCCAAGCCATAATGTCACCGTAAAAAACATTGCAGTCCAATTTACCACTATAGCCATTCAAATAACCTGTTGAAGTAAATTGCCACATCGCATAAAACGGCCAATGACAAATATTAGGTTCGCTTCCTCTATTAGCTGTATCATAATTGTAAATGGGATCATACCCTTTATACTTTGCAACCCACAAGCCATAACCGGCTCTAGCCACATCTGTCCAGTCATAGCGATTCACTACACTTTCAGACATGTAAATCATAGGTTTTACTCCCATTTTCCTTTCAACTGTTTGCAGCCATGTTAAAGCCCAGGTCACATCCTCAACAGCATCTTCCCAATCTAAAATAGGAATCCCTATTCCAAAATAACCTCTTGTATTGCTGATGAAATAGTCTGCCTCTACCTCTGCAGAATTAATGCTGTTTCTAGCAAAATGGTAAAAACCCACCTTCTTATTTAGTAAGCATGCTTTTTGAAAGTGGCACTCACAGTAGGGATTGATATAATCTGCCCCCTCTGTAGCTTTAACAATTACAAAATCACAAATAATCTGACTAAGATCCAGCTCACTTTGCCAGCTTGAAATATCAATACCTAATAAACTCATAAACCTTCCCTCCTTTTACTTATTTAAAATATCCTGTAAAGTAATATATGCTTCTTTAATATATTTAACAATTGCCATTCCAATAGTTAAAAGAATTGCGGCTACAGAAATCACTTCACTAAGTTCATTTTGATTAAGTCCGGTAACATTAACCAGTAAATCCACAGATATCACCAATAATAATGTACCAAATACTAAAACAACAAATTGTATCAATCCTTTTCTCAGCTTTGTCAGATTGAAGTTCTCTTTACTATTCACTATATTCTGATACAAACTTAATGTCATATTTGCTAAATAATAAATCTTTGATCTCTTAAACAACTTAATTCTTGATATGCTTTTATTGTATTAATAAGCAAGATATCTTTCTTTCAAACAAGTACATATCGCCCATCATCATATTTTTTAATAAAAGCTGGCTCTACAGTAGCAAAAGAAATCTGAGATCCATGAATTGATTCACATCTTTAATAATCATTTCAATTGTGATCCTACTTATTCTTCACAATGTGAACAGGAAGTGAAACAAATTATTAAAAAAATGAACCAATTTTATGAAGTATATGAATAGCCCCTGTCAATTGACAAGGGCTTTTTCAAATCTTTTTTCCCATTTCATAAGCTTCTTTATATGCTGGGTGTTCTAAAGCATCCCCTTTATGGAAAGCACCTAAGCCGTAAATGATGCCCCCTTCTTCCACTTTACGCAATACTTGAATAAAACCTCTAAAGCTTTCTACTATACCTGTCATCTGCTTAACATCAGGTGAACCGCTTGTTAAAATCAGATAAGCTTTTTTATGTTTCTCACTATCACGAATTTCATATTCTCTGGCAAACATACGGTCAATCAATGTTTTTAGTTGTCCGGACAAACTATAAAAATAGACCGGAGTCGCCATTACAAAAACATCTGCTTCAATTATTTTTTCAATAATCTGATTCGCATCATCCTTTAATACGCAGACATGATTATGATAACGGCAATATTCACAAGCAAGACAGAATCCCATGTGATAGTCATTCAAATTAACCATTTCCACTTCATGTCCTGCTTCTTTTGCTCCTTTTGCGAACTGTTCACATAAAATTTCACTGTTGCCTTTTCTTCTCGGACTTGATGATAGAATAATAACTTTCATAATTTTCTCCTAAATCAATTGATTTTCTTTTAAATAATTCATGATTTTCTGCTGAGCCTTTTGTACAGCTGATCCGCGGATAGCAAGACCTTTTAAGATCCGCGCAGAAGAACAAAGATTTTGAAGATCCTGCTCACTTCTTCCCATGCCGCTTCCTTCGTGTGTACAAAAAGGAATTATCGTCTTATAGCTAAAATCTGCGCTCTCTAAAAATGTAAAGCAAGGCATTGGCATAGTCCCCCACCAATTAGGATACCCTATGACAATCGTGTCATATTCCTTTAGATCCGGAAGCGGGTTGACCAACAGCGGTCTGGCTTTCGCATTTAATTCTCTTTTTGCCTCCTCAACAACCGTATTATATTGGCTTGAATAAGTATGCTTTGCTTTTATTTCAAATAAGTCTCCATTTAACACTTTGGCAAACTCTCTGGCAATCACTTGTGAATTCCCTGAATGGGAAAAATAAGCAACTAATGTTTTAGACATCTATATTTCCTCCTATCTAAGTTTAAATACTTTACACTGTATCTCACTAAATACAACACATATAATCTGAATCAACGCTCCAATAAAGAAAACATTTGCATATCCTGTCATAGTCGCCACTATCCCCCATATTATAGATCCAATTGCATAGCCAATATCCATTGAACTATAATAAAGAGCATTGGCAATCCCACTTTTATTAGCAGGCATATTTTGAATCATAAACGTATTAATTATAGGTGAAATCGCTCCAATTGAAAATCCTGCCGGCAAAGCTATAACAAGCATCTGCCACATTGCTGTCACTTTTGATAATAGAAAAACACTGATAAAAAAGACAGCAGAGTTAATTAAAATCGTTCTAAACTGACCAAATCTTTTTACTAATGGATTCATTACAAAACGAGATGCAATCATCCCAATGGCATTGACAGAAAAGAAAGACCCTGCCCCTGCAAAACCCAAACTTATTGCATATAAAGAAACAAAAGAAGTAATGGCGCTCTGAGTTAGTGAATTTAAAAATAGGATCATTACCGGTAAACACAAAGCATTCCTTTTAATTTTTTTATTCTTTTCTTTTACTGCTGAACTTGTGATTGTCTGCTGATGTGCATCCTTTCCTAAAAGCATCAATAGGAAGGTGCCAACAGCGATGAGAGCAGCGACAATAAACAATAACTGAAACTGATCGTAATGTTTTCCGATTAATGCATAAGCAAGAGAAGGTCCGATAACCCCAGTTAAGGAATTAGCAATAGCAGCATAGCTCACGCCTTCTAAAAGACGATTAGGATGACAAACCTTTGTCACATAGGTGCTTGCCCCGGTTGAAGCAATACCAAAACCAATCCCCTGCACAGCACGATAAACCAATGCCGCTGTAATATCATCACAGCTAATAAACAAGAAAGACGCAATGATCATCAGGCTGATACCGCTTAAAATAACACGTTTACAGTTGAACTTATCTAACAGTACCCCCGCAGCAAAGCGTACCGATAAAGCGGCAATTGTAAATATTGATGTCATCAATCCTGCATAAGTATCCAAGCCAGTTAGATTTTTTGCGAAGATAGTGAGTACAGATAAAACGATATTTGAACAAAAGCAAATGCCAAATAAGATACTTACTGCCAATATATATTTTTTTGTCCATAATTTTTCTTCCATAATACCCCCAATTTAAGCTGTTTTGTCAGAGTATTTAGCTCTTCCTAATTAAAGGATACATTTTGGAGTTAACTCCAAGTCAATACTTAAATTTAAAAAACATCAAAAAATCCTTATAAACTGTTCAGTGTTTATAAGGATTGGATCTATTTTTCTAATAATTCATGCAGACGTTCAGCATATTCGCTGTCTGCCGCATTTTTAGCTTCTGTTGTATTTTTAAATTTATTCACAGCCGTTGTTGAACGAACGATAGATTGCAGCGTTCCCGCTCCGGCGACACAGCCACCCGGACATGCCATTCCCTCAAGCAAGTACCCGTCATATTTTCCTGCCTTTGCATCTTTTAGCATCTTACGGCAGTTCTGCAAACTCTCTTCAGCATGCACTTTGACTTCACGATCTGGGTGAGTTTTATGAATACAATCGACCACTGCTTGAGCCACTCCTCCGCTCACCGCAAAACCACGCCCGGCAGCTGTTGCTTTGATAAACGGATCTTGTTCTGCTAATTGATCTAAATGAATGTCTTTTGCTTCAAACATCCCCATAATTTCTTCAAAAGTTAATACAAAATCGACATCGCTTCTCACCGATTTACGTGAGGCTTCCAGCTTCTTTGCCGCACATGGTCCCACAAATACAACTTTACAGTCGGGGTTATCTTTTTTAATCATTCTTGCAGTTAATACCATTGGTGTTAATGCCATCGAAATATAAGGTTTGAATTCAGGAAACAGCTTTTTTGCCATAACTGACCAAGCAGGACAGCAAGATGTCGCCATAAACGGCTGCTTAGAAGGCACTTTTTCTAAAAAGTCTTCTGCTTCATCTAAAGTACATAAATCTGCACCTACAGCTACTTCTACCACATCGGCAAAGCCTAACTGGCGCATCGCTCCTTTTAACTTTTCCGGAGTAACTTTGGGACCGAACTGTCCAACGAATGCCGGAGCAACAGCCGCAATTACCTTATCTCCGTTTTTGATTGAAGTAATCAGCTGAAAGATTTGTCCTTTATCACTGATAGCACCAAACGGACAATTTACTAAACACATACCGCATGAAACACATTTATCATAATCGATATCTGCATGCCCATTCACATCCGTTTTTATCGCATCCATACCACAGGCTTTTGCACAAGGACGTTGCAGTTTAATAATCGCATCATACGAACATGCCTTCATGCAAAGACCGCACTTAATACATTTTTCCTGATCGATCACACTCTTCCCGTCAACAATACTTATCGCATTTTTAGGACAAACCTCTTTACATGAACGGGCTAAACAGCCTTGACAGGCATTCGTGACCGTTACTTGATTATCAGGACAGGCGTGACAAGCAAATTTAATAATATTAATAAGTGGTGGTTCATAATATTTCTCTGCCACAATACTTTCACTTACTCCCGTTGTTAAAGGAGCGTGCTGATCAATCGGTCTTAAAGGCAAACCCATTGCTAAGCGCAGACGTTCTCCTACGATCGCCCTTTCCAAAAAGACACTGCCGCGATATGTTCCAATTTCTCCCGGAATAATCTTATACGGTATTTCTTCTAAGTCATGATAATTTCCATTATAAGCCATTCTCGCTATTTCAGTAAAAATCTTTCTGCGAATATCTGTAATAGATGAATAAACCCCTCTCATATACATCTCTCCTTTATTTCATTTTTTTAATGCTCATATAATTAAACACAATCATCACTAAATCTAATAAAATCGTAATGCCGACAATCCTAATTGCGGTATCTGACAGCTTACCAAAATAGATACCAAACAACATCAATACTAATGCTACAATCATTAAAGCAATAGAAAATATCAGTGTCTTTTTAGATTTCATTTTAATCCTCTTCTCTTTTGTAACGCATATGGAGCAAGGGAAAAGGATTGCCGTGATCATCTTGCTCACTTCTTTTTTCAACTGCAAATCCCATATACTCATAAAACCCTCTAGCTTGAGGATTTTGTTCATTTACACTCAGACGATCCACATGTTCATTCAGGATCGCATATTCTAACAGTTTTTTTCCGATCCCCTGTCCACGTTCCTTATCTAAAATAAACAGCATTTCCAAACTATCTTGATCGATCCCCATAAATCCAACAATCCTTCCATCCTTCTTTGCAGCTATCAAGACCGGAATCTGTGTTAATTCCTGTGGAACATACTCCGTTATTCTTAAAATATCCTCTTCTTTTAAAAACAAATGGGTTGCTCGAACAGAGTTTTCCCATATATCCATTAATTGGTTGATTATTGTATCATCTCTCTGATCAAATTTAACCATTTCCATTTTTATCCCTCATTTATTACTCTCTAACCCTATTTTACTACTGCGCTATGAATAAGAAAAGTTAATTTTTTGTTAGAAAATAAAAAGATAGAATCGAAATTCTACCTATCATATTGTGGATTTAATTTTATCTTAGGAATTAATGTAAACAAATGAATAATGACAGCAATGACGATACAGATTGCAGAGACAAGATATGTGATCGTATACCCACTATACTGCGATAAAGCTCCCCAGACAGTTGCTCCAATCCCGTTTCCAATATCACCAAATAAGGCAAAGGTTGAGTTAGCCACTCCTTTTCTTTGTGGGCTGGCTATCTTAAAAATCATGGTATTTAATAAAGGGGTAGTGATACCCATACCTATACCACAAAGAATACCTGCACCAATAATCATAAACGTATCATATGCAAAGGCAATTGTTACAAAACCAATACCGACCAAAACTGCTCCTGTAAAAATCAAACGAGACAGTCCATAGCGATTGGTTAGCCTTCCTGTAAACAAACGTATGATAATCATTGAAATACTGTTTACCATAAAAAATAAGCTAATGCTGGTGATGCCTCTTTCAATCCCACAGGCGGCTAGGAAATTGGCTACTGAGCTGTTTCCAAACGTAATAAAGAATGAAATAATAGCCGGTACCAACACACTAAACTCGATCAGCATTGAAAGTTTTGGTATTTTAAATCCATGGTTTTCTTCCCCTTTAACAACAGGTGCAGCAATAAAATCTGATTTGATCCAAAGTGTAAACAATGCTCCTACCGTTGCAAAGAAAGAGACAAATAAAAACAGGTTAGATGCTCCTAGATTTTGAAATATCTCTAATCCAATCATAGGCGCAAAAGCAGCCGCTAAACTTCCGGCAATTCCAAAATATCCAATTCCATCCACTAAACGCTCTTCTGGAACGATATCTGCCACCATTGTACTTGCTGCACCAAAATAAATCCCCTGACTGATTCCATTCAAGATACGCAGCATGAACAATCCCGGAATATTACTGACAAAATTATAAGCGATCGTATTTAACGCAAATAAAAAACCCCCGATCATCAACATTTTGCGTCGTCCATAACGATCAAGCAAAGAACCACAGATTAAACGAGTAATTGTACTGGCAACCACTAAACCGGTAATCATTGCCCCGGCTAATGCATTATTTCCTCCTATTTCGACAACATATAAAGGAAAAATAGAGATAAAGATATTATGTGTTACTGCTGCAAAAAATGTAGTAAATAAGACACATAAATAATCTTTTGTCCATAATTTAGTTTGATTCATTTTATTTCCTCCTATCTATTTATACAGTGTTTGCTTATCTATGCAATATCTGTTAGAATTAATGTATCACCTTCGTGTAACACGAAGGCAAGCATTTTTTATAAAAAAGGAGAAAAATTTATGTATACGGTCAAAGAAATTGCCACAAAACTGCATATTACAGAGCATACCGTTCGCTTTTACAGCGATCAGGGATTAATCCCACCGGTTAAACGCGATAAAAATAATAATCGCATCTTTGATGACGCCTGCTTGAATTGGTTCATCGGCGTTAAACATTTACGTGATTCCGGTATGTCAATTGAAGCTATTAAAGAATATGTCAACTTATGTTTAGAAGGAGATCAAACCATAAAAAGACGATACGAGATTTTAAAAAGGCAAAAAGAAATTGCTGAAATTGATTTTGAAGAAGCCCGTTTGAGACTGGACTATATGACTAAAAAGCTAGACCATTATCAGGATATTATAAATAAGACTATTGAAGATGATATGAATATGGCAAACTGGTAAAAAAAGGATTCCTATTTTAGTTTAGGAATCCTTTTTATTTCATCATTAAGTGTAACGAGCGTTGTGCTTCCAACCTCAAAACACCAGATTGACAGGCGTAGCCTTGTAAGATTAATTTTGTTTCTTGAAGTGGAAAAGCGGATAGACAGGTTAAGCCTTTCCAAATTAGTAAAGGGTTGTCCTGATACCGATCAAAAATGGTATAAATCTTTTCAGCGTTTTCCTTAGTCGCAAGAGAAGGGTGGTAAAATGCCATAAATCCGATTGCATCCAACACCTCACTGATTTGATTTGCATCGTTTGTCTCTAATACTTCTAATAAAATAGGAAAAATAACTGTATCCATTTTCCCTAAATAACGAGCGATTATGTCTCTAGGCAAAGGATATGATTTTTTTGCGGAGCTTCTTTTTGGCAGGGCATGATATTGATTATGTCCGATCTTTCCGAGTTCTTTTACCATTAATGAAGCCGTTAAAGCATTGCCGGTCTGAAGCTTCTCACAGATCGCTATCCTTGTATATAGACATTTTTCTTTTTTTAGCTGATCGATCAATAAGATTATGTCTTCTTTAAGCAAAGCATCAAGATAATGAGCTGCAATACTTCGCTTTACAGGATCAGGATCATTTATCCACAAAACCATTGTAGTATGAGACATTTCTTGATAATTTTGAAGTTCTTTATCATCAATATATCCTCTTTTTTTCAAATCGATTTGTGTGCTTTTCATATCTTATTATTCCTTTATACGGAATTCTTCCAAAACATCACGATAAATATCAACCATAGAATAATCATAAACTTTATCTAGCGTTGAAAGGCGTACCTGTTTCCACAAAGCTGCGGCTGCTTTTAATTTATCCCTATAAACATTATTTCTCTCATCTTGGCAGAAGGCTTTTAAAAACTTATTCCACTGACAAGCTGAACTGTCATACTTCGCATAATCACTTTTCCCATAATAAACATCGATTAAATCTCTTACCGTGAAGTCTTTATTTTTTTCCTGACGAACCTTCTTTATTGCCGCTGCCATATCAGCTGTAAACTTGAAGTTTTTCACCCCAACCTGTTGTCCGAAAAATTCCCGATATTCATTTCTCATCGCAAAACCACTCTCTAAAAGCTTTGTATCCAAAGTTAATTCAACATCTTTCTTTTTTACACTAACACGTTTCACTTTCTTTATTATCTGTCCATTAAAATAAGCCTCGATATTATGATTCAGATCCCCTTTTGATCCTGAATGATCAATACCTAATTCCTTGCAGATTTTTTGCAGTTCTTCTTTATACCAATAATATTTAATAAATTCATCAAATGTTTTGATTTCCTTAAACTCGGGTCTTATTTCCATTTTTGTACTCCTAATCTTATTTTATTTCTTTATAATTATATCATATTCCCTATTAAATGACACGATCTAAACAAAAAGGTCCATTAGGACCTTAGGTTATTCCATTAGTTCTTTTGCACTGCAAATATAATAATGGCGTGCATTGGCAGAAGTTACCTGTTTAGATAAGCCTATCAAGCCTTCTGCTTTTAACTTTTTATATTTTTGTATATCCACTTTGGCATTCAGTAAAATATCGCATAATTGAACAGCCATCTGATAATTTTCTTCATTTAATGCTGTGCGAATTTCTGATTCCATCTTTTCTTCACCAATCATAGAAAACAATTTTGTGTCGAATGTTTCATCTGATAATTGTGCTAAATGAGTCGGATTACCATCAAACCAGCCAAAGTAACCATGATAGACTGAACGTACTGACCATTCCACTGTTCCGTAGAATTCCCCTAAATACGGCAAGTCAGCCCAAATTTGTGGAAGAACTACCGCCGATACTGTTTCTGATTCACTCATACCTTTATTCATACATTTTAATGTTTCCAGCAGAATAAATTCAATCGCATCTTTAAAATTGCCTAGAACCTCCTGAACCTGATCATATCCTATGATGGCTTTTGTATGTCCCGGCAGAACCGCTTCAGCAGGATAAGATAAAATTAAATTTAAACTGTCTACCCAAGCGGCAATATCACGATACTGACTTCCCCTGATGGCATAGAGATTAGGAAAACATCCATAATAATTATCCCCGCAGCATAACACTTTATCTTCAGGCAGCCAGACAAAGAGCTGATCGTCAGTTTCACCGACAGCAGAGACGAATTGCAGTTTTACACCATCAATTTCTCTTTCCACAATATCTTGATCATACAAAACATTAGCCTCTAAACAAACACCTGTCCCATCGTTCACAGCTCTTCCTTCACGAATCCCGATTCCTTGTGTAATACATTCTTCATTACTCAAAGCGTAGCCGAATTGTCTGAAAGTTCTTTTCTGCAATACATCATCTAATAAATTATAATATTTTAATGGTGTTTTTTTAGGCTTAAACGCAATAATTTCTTCAACTGTGTCTTTAAATGCACCACTTCCGCCATGATGATCATAATGACTATGAGTAAAAATAATCGTTTTTACCGGTTTATCCGCAATTTTAATTAATTCTGCTTTCATTCGCAAAGCTCTCTGATCACTATCTAGTGTATCTACTAGAATCCATGACGTATTGCCTTCAATCGCTATCGAGTTGCTGTGTCCTAAGCCAACTACATGATAAATACGATCATTGATCTTTTTAATTTCATAAGGATAAGCTGTCTCACTAAACTTTCTTAATAATTCTTCACCGTTCTTTTTAAGCATTTCATATTCCTCCTATAAGTTTGCTTTTTTATTTATATGCATATACAAAATCAATCCCCCTGATACAACTGCAAATATTGATCCTACTAGGATGACAGTAAACGTGTTTGGCAATGTGTTAGAGCCTGAAGAATTGATCGTTATATAACTAAATGCAATGACTAAAATCATTTTTACCAACAGTACAATATCTTTAGCGATACGATAGCTGTTTATATTACCGTTATTCATTTTTATTTCCCAGGTAATTAAATATTTCTCAATAACAGTAAAAATAACAAAAAGGATTAAAGAAATAATCGGGCAGAGCCATAACTCATTTTTATTCCCCCAACGGTCAATCGCTCCACTGGCATCATAATGAGCAGGAATTTGATTAGGCAAATGACTCCAATTTAAAACCAGGTATCCAAAGACGCCCACTAAAACCACAAGACATATCCCATTTATAATATACTGAAAGCCTGTGCTTTTTACTTTCTGCTCCATTTCTCACATAACCTTTCTAAGTTAATTTCATATTTATCTTTCATCATTATATAATCACATTGATGTCGCTGACACATCTCAAAATTATATTGGTTTGTTTCAATAAGTTCTTGTTTATTAAAGGCTTCCTCTTCCCAGCGTTTTTCAATCTGATTTTCATACCTGCTGATTTCATTATAATGTGAATGAATATATGTTTCACTAAAAATCAAACAAATAAAACGAATATCGGATAAGTAAGTTATATCAAAATCCTTTTTGTAGTCGAATGGAATATAACAGCCTTCGATGATTATATGCTGATGATTTTCAATGTTTGTTTTTATTATCTCCCGTACTACCGGCCATAGGTAGTCTGTCAGCTCCTGATCGCTGCTGTTTGGTGTTAAAGATGTATAGCCACTGCGAATCAGTCCCATCTTTAGATGGTCAATCGAAAGATACGGATAGTGATATTTTTCTAATAAGCGCTGTGCCAGCACTGTTTTACCTGTATGCGTACTGCCGCTGATCAATATAATCATAGCTTTTCTCCTTCTATTTCTTTTTGATGCTGTAAATGAATACCGATATGACCGATTCCTAAGATGATAACCGATAAAATCATCCAGATTACCTTTCCGTAAATCCCTAAAAAGATAAAAGCAATAACGGGTAAAGTGGCTCCACCTACCGGTATTATACCAAAGCTGCAATACATATCTCGAAGCTCTTTATTACTTCTAAAATAACGAATCCACCATATTTCATAAAAGGTCATAAAAAGCAAAGCCAACAGCAGCCATATACTCCACAAATTCCAGCCTTGAAAGTTAAAATCAGAAAAGATCAAGGCGACAGCACTGACCAAGACTTCTCCAACCCGTTCAAATAAGCCTAAAGTCTTATTTTCATGACTGGGATCATACCCTTTAGGCTGATGCTTTGTCCAAACAAGATTAGGTACTATCAGTAATAAAAGAAATATGATACCCATATAAGAAAAACCAAAGTGTCCCATGAAGCTTCCTCCTTTTATTATTATATCGCTTATTTATATCGGCTACAATCTTTTACACTCCAAATAAAAAAGGCACTGTAGAAGGTGCCTGTTATTTTTGAATCGCTAAAGGACTATGGATTACTTTTAAATGATTCTGGTATTCATTTGTTCCATACAATGCATCACGCAGATTAATCAATTCGACTTGATTGTCAACAATCCATTGTTTAAGAATCGGTGAGCAAAGCGCCGCAATATCCATAGGTCTTGCTTCCTTATAAGAAGATTCAGCTACGATATAATCATCCAAATATCCCGGATGCCAAGCTGAAATACTGATCTCTTGTTTTAAGATGCCATCTTCATCGTCTAAGAAATATTGTACCGGATCATAGTTTTTACGATCATTCCAGTCTGTGCTTTCCTGAGGTTTATAGGCAGTGCTGTGCTGCGTTGCCATCGTAATGTTTAGATGTTCAAATTCTTCCAACGGATAGGATTCTTTGCTTGAATGGGTATCATATTTATACATGAAATTATATTTGATACCATATTCATCACATACTTGTTTTTTAGCTAATTCAAAGGGAGAATCCCCATGAATCAAAGCAACATCGGGTGCTCTGCCTAAAATACGAATACATCTTTCAATTTGCGCACGACATTCTAATAATACCTCTTCAAAAACACATTCATTCTTTAAAGACTGATCTTTTCTGAATTTAAATCTTCCCTCTTCATTGACCATCGAAGGAATCAGCTTAGGATCAGTTACCGGTGCTCCCCAGAAATGGTCATGCCAACCTACAGAAATCCAAGGATAGTTCCTTATTGTTTCTAGGGCATCTACAGTTCCCGGGGTGTCCAGCATAATATCGACATGTGTTGTGATTCCTTCTTCAATCGTTTTTAGTGCGCCCATATTATAAGGCACTGTATAACCATAATCATCAGCTCTTATTACTAATTTCATTCAGATATTCCTCTTTTCTTAACGTAAACAGAGAATACATTGTTAATCTAAATCAGCTCCATTAGAAGCAATGACTTTTTTATACCAGTAGAAAGATTTTTTACGATAGCGTTTCAATGTTCCGTTACCTTCATTATCACGATCTACATAAATGAAGCCGTAACGTTTTTTCATTTCTCCGGTACCGGCTGAAACTAGATCAATACATCCCCAAGGAGTATAGGCAAGTAATGGAATTCCATCAATATTGATTCCTTTTTCCATCTCTTTGATATGCTCTCTTAAGTAGTCAATACGATAGTCATCATCTATCGTTCCGTCTTCTTTTAATTCATCGACTGCACCTAAACCATTTTCAACGATCATTAATGGGATATTATAGCGATCATATAACTCATTCATTGAGATTCTGATTCCCATTGGATCAATCTGCCATCCCCATTGTGATTGTTCCAGATATGGATTTTTATATCCGGTAAATAAATTTCCGTTTGCCAATTCGGCTTTTGCGGTTTTTTCACCAGCAACAAGAGTCATGTAGTAGCTGTAAGCTAAATAGTCTACTTTACCTTTCATTAAAATTTCATCATCTTCCGGTTCTTTTTGAATGGTTATATGCTCTCTTTCTAATTGTTTCAATTTATAATTCGGATAATACCCTTTACACATAACATCACAATAGAAAAGCTGTGCATGCATCGTATCAATATTTGCCTGTACATCTGCCGGATTACATGAATTAGCGTATGAAAATAATCCCCCGTACATCATTCCGATTTTATTTTCTGGATCAATCTCATGACCGGCAGCGACTGCCAAAGCACTTGCGACAAATAAATGATGTGCAGCCTGAGTTTTGGTCTGTAAATCTTCTTCCAGCATGGCTGCCCCATTCCATGAATTCATTTCTAAACAATTGATTTCATTAAAAGTCATCCAATATTTGACTTTACCTTTATAACGTGTAAACACTGTTTTGCAATAACGGACAAAGCAATCAATACATTCTCTTGATTTCCATCCGCCAAACTTTGTATATAGTCCGATAGGTGTTTCATAATGAGACAAAGTAACGATAGGCTGAATCCCATATTTTAAACATTCATCAAATAGATCATCATAAAATTGAAGACCATCTTCATTTGGAATTTCATCATCGCCATTAGGATAGATACGTGCCCAATTGATGGACATACGATAACAGTTAAATCCCATCTCCGCAAACAATGCAATATCTTCCTTATAATGGTGATACATATCAATCGCAATATGACTAGGATAATATTCACCCTCTTTAACGACGAGTGTATTTTCTCTTTCTTTATTTAAACTACCGGCAGTCATTACATCAGCGATACTCAATCCTTTTCCGCCATCTAAATAACCACCTTCACATTGATTGGCTGCTGTAGCGCCACCCCATAAAAATCCTTTTGGAAATGCCATATTTTTTTCCTCCTTGTTTTTCTTTAAGTATAAATCCGTATAAACGAGAACATCGAATTTTTTCGTTAAATGAAATCGATTACTTTATTTTAGTGTACCTTACAATACAAATTCTTTTTCACTCCAAGCTTTTAAGAAAACAAAAGGAATTGTGCTATTATAAAATTAGGTATAGATAAATTGATAATTATTATAGTTTATCTAATTCTTACACTTAGCTGAATTATCACTTTTTATAGCTAAACAAATTGCCAGTGTTCTTTTATATAAAAAGGAAAAGAGGTGTTTTTAAGATGAATAAACAAAAAACAATCATTCTATTCTGTCTGCTATTTTCCCTGGTGTTCATCAGCTACTTTAATTTATTCTATTTAAATTGGGATCATTATCTATTAATGATAGCTTTTAGTATCCTCTCCATTATTACTATTAAACAAAATAAACTTAAGCATTTGCATTGGTATTATTATAATGCTTATTTTACGATCTTTCTTTTACTTTCTTTATTCAAAACACCCCCTCTCATTAATCTTCTAGTTCTAATATCTTTCTATGTAATCGGAAGGCTTTCTAAAATTCCATTATTAACGATCATGATCATCCTATTGTCAAGCGTTTATATCTTTACCGATTTTTCTCCTTATACTTTTGATTTAGGGTGTTTGATCTGTATACTGGGATTGAGGTTCAATTTTAAAAATACCGGTCTTGCGATTATTGATGACAATAAACAGGGACCCTTTATATAATTGACAAATAAGATGAAGCAAGCAATAATTTGTGGCTTCATCTATTCTTTAACATTTGATTGGGTATAATCAAAGACAATAAGTCCGCAGTCTTGGCAGATAAACCCTTTAAAATTTGCTCCTCTGACTGTATTATTCACAATCAATAAGTCATCCTCATCTTTGGGAAGCAAAGACAATTTATGTATGTGCTGATTAAATGCCATAAGTCTATCTGTCTGTAAATAGCCGGACTTCATTTCTTTTCCACTTTATTTCTTATTGGGGCGACGCTTGATTCGCAGTAACTTCAGAAGCTCTTCCATCAAAGAAAGATCCGTTAATGCAAACATCATCCATTTACCATCATGATACGTAACGCTTTCCTCATACACCTTTAACATTGCAGGTGAATAGTTTTCCTGTTCTGCTTCAAACTTTTCACGTTCAGCTTTACCAAAGATAACCATAAAACCAATAGAATGATCTTTTGCATACAATGCACACAATGTTTTGCCGCCACGGCGATACTTATATTCGTAATCCCATTTCTTTCCGCCCGTATTCCAAAGCTTCTCCATATCATACTTCTCTTCGACTTGACTGCACACCTCCTGCCATACAGTAAATAAATGATCCCCTAGCAATGTATTCAATTCATTGGGTGTTGGTTCATTTTTTGTCATCCTCATTCCTCCTATCCATTTCTTTTAGTTTAAATAGCTGCTGCCTACTATCATTATAACAGTTAAAACCTGACAAGTAGCTGTCAGGTTAATATAATCAAAATAATATTCGGTCTATTAGCTTTATTTAATTGGATAACAGATTTCAGTGACAAATTCATTAGGATTATCTGTCTGTGCATATCCCACATGATAAATAGAGAAATCAGGTCCACAGATTTCATAATCATGATCAGTAATCCAAGTGGCAATATGATAAGAAATTTCTGTGATATGTTCATATCCGCCGGTAAAAGTCACAGAAGCAACTTTCACCGGATCAGTCTTTTTGAACTTGATATTTTCTGTATCTTCATAATTTCCTTTTACTTCCACTCTTATTTCTACATCAACTTCATTTTCTTTATAGCCGGGATCATAGAAAACCGCCATCACCATTCCGTTTTCTGCTTTTTCCACATTCAGCTGACATTCCTTTAACTCATTATTCATTCCTTGCCACAATAACCCTTCTTTTTCATAAGATGGAATAATCGCTCTTTTACACATCATGTACTTTGCCGGAATCTCTTTAATTTCTACCTGATAATTCATCATTATTTCCTCCTGATTGATTTTTTGGATCGTCAATGAAAGAGCATCGATCTTTTCTTTCAATTTATTACGCTCATTTTCTAATTCACTAAGTTGACTATTGAGATATTCTGTTATCTCAGCATTGTTTTGAAAGATGGATAAAATACTTTTAATCTTATCCGTACTGAAACCTAAATATCGTAAATACTGAATGCGTGAGGCAATGATCAATTGGGTTGGTTCATAATAACGATACCCATTTTCTTTCACAATGATTGGTTTTAAAATACCTTTTTCATCATAAAATCTTAGCATTCGAATACTGATTCTTGATAGTTTTGAAAAGTCCGATATCTTTAACATACGGAGGTCCTCCTCTTGAGCTCACTGTTAGTATAAACTATCCCATCATGTTAGAGTCAAGTCGTAATTCATTAAATGATGATAAATTTAAAAAGAGCTATTATTTATGAAATAGCTCTTTTTTCTGAAGTTCACTTAATGCCTGATAGAGGTCTGAGGCATTAACCGGTTTAACTAAATAGCTGTTCATCCCTGCTGCCTGCGCAACCTTTTTATCTTCATCAAAGGCATTGGCACTCATAGCTAAAATAGGCAGATTTCCCTTCAATCCCGGTAACTGACGAATTCTTCTGGTAGCTTCAAGACCATCCATAATAGGCATACGGATATCCATTAATACCGCATAATAAGCATCTGCATCATGATCCTTAACCATCTCTACCGCTTCTAGTCCATTACTTGCCGTATCAACAACCAATCCTTGCATTTCCAGCAGCTCTTTAGCAATTTCCATATTCAGTTCATTATCCTCAACCAATAAAATTCTTTTTCCATCAATATTATAGTTCACTTGATTTTCTACCGGATGTTCAAATTCTGAATATAAGTTTTCTAATGTATCACAAATGTTTTCAGTGTATAGCGGTTTTGTGATAAAAGTATTTGCCCCCGCTTCAATTGCTTCTTGATGAATGCTGCTCCAATCATAGGCAGAAATAATAATAATCATCGTATCCGGACCCACTAACTGACGAATTCTTCTGGTAGTCTCCAGTCCATCCATATCAGGCATCTTCCAGTCAATCATGGCAACATCAAACGGAGATTTATTTTCAAGGCTTATTTTAACTTCCTCTATTGCTTTATAGCCGGAATCCGCCCATAAACAAACCGCTCCAATATCTTCTAAGATCAGACTGGCTTGTTCACCAATAACTGCATCGTCATCCACAATTAAAACACGAAGATCCTTTAACAGAGATTTTTGACGATGACGTTCTTCCTCTTCTCTGTTGATAAAGACAAGCTTCATCGGTATTTTCACAATGAATTCTGTCCCTATATCCTTTTCACTTTTTACTTCAATATGCCCCTCCATTAAATGAACCAAATTATAAACAATGGATAGTCCTAATCCGCTTCCGACTTTATTTCTGGCGGAATCCACAGATTCCTGTTCAAATGGCTGGAATAATTTTTGCATAAACTCTTTAGAGATACCAATACCGTTATCTTTGACAGAGAACTTTAAGTATGCATATCCATTGCGATGATATTCATCACTGATGGTCACAGTAATATTTCCCGAAACAGGAGTAAACTTGAGGGCATTGCTCAATAAATTCATAAGAATCTGACGCAGATGCAGAACATCACCAACGTAATCATGAGCGATTGGCTCCATAATATACATTTCATAATTAATTTCTTTTTCATACGCCTGCGGAACGATAATACTGTTGATTTCCTGAGTCACATCGATCAGATTAAATTCTACCGGATTAATATTCATTTTACCTTGTTCAATCTTAGACATATCCAGAATATCATTGATCAAAGCCAGAAGATAACGGCTTGATGCATCAATCTTTTCAAAACAATGTTTAACATTTTCACTATCATAGCGCTTCATCTGACCAATCGTAGCCATACCAATGATAGCGTTCATTGGGGTTCGGATATCATGGCTCATTGAAGATAGGAAATTACTTTTTGCCTCATTGGCGGCATTCGCTCTGGCTAAAGCATCTCGCAGCAGCTGTTCTTGTCGCAGCTGCTCCGCTTTTTGTTCATCCATTTCTTTCACCAATAAAATAGCTAATTGTGACTCCTTGTAAGGATCATCTACATGAATGACATGAGCAGACTGCCAATGATAGTTTCCATCCGTCCCCAGCTGCAATAAGTCCATATAAATTTCTTTTTCTCCTGCTGCAAAACGTCTGAGCATGTTTTCTCTCTTAAAGTTTTCTATATAGGCTTCTTGATAATCTTTATGCACTCGCTGAAAATAGTTATCAAACATTCTATCATATAGACCGCTTTCAGGTAGTCCCTTTTCTATACGATTACTTAATAAGGTATAGCTGTCCTGACTTAAATTAAGATTATAAATGAGTGGATAGGCAATATCAATGGCAGCACGCAAGGATTCTGTTTCCACCCTTCTGCTTTTTTCAATCTCTAACTGCATTTCTTTCTGTTCTGTAATATCTGTATAAATTGCCTGAATAACATCTTTTCCATCCATGTTGATCAAGCGTTTCATCAACACTGAAATCCAAATCTCAGTGCCATCCTTTTTACATGTTTTTCGTTCATATTGGATTAACTCACCATTAAGTTCAAGGTTAGAGAGCAATGTCATAATATAATCCTGATCTTCTTTTAAAACAAACTGCAAAGGACTTTTAATGGTTCTATGAAACTCCTCTTCCTCATAGCCATAAACCTCCCAGCCATAACGATTCGTCATCAATAATAAATGAGTATCATCCACTGTAAATTGAACGATCCCACACGGTAATGTATTAAATAGTTCCATCATAAACGCTGCCTGACGTTTAGCATCTAAATCCGCTTTTTTATACAGTAACTCCATTTCCTTGCGTTCACTGATATCACTGACAAAACAGTAGACTTCTTCTTCGCCATATTCATTCTTTATAATCTTGCCGATATTAACGATCCATGTCAATTTTCCATCAGTTCTTATTAAACGGTATTCAAGCATAAAAGTCTTTTTTTCACCAATGCACCTTGCAAGTTCCTTTTTAATTTTAGGAACATCTTCCGAATAAATAACCTTCGTAGTATCTCCGCCGGTTTCTTCCCAGAATTCTTTCTCATTTTCAAACCCCAATAACTCACATCCACTTTTAGAGATCCATTTTGTTGTCAAGTTTTCATCTAATGAACAAATCGTTGTACCACCCGGAAGCTGTGACAGCATCAATTCAATCTGATTATCTCTTTTAGCTAATTCATTTTGTAAAGTTTGATAACGCTGTTTGCCATATTGAACAGGAAACAGCTTCTCATCTTCCATTGCTTCATAAGCAATAGAATGATGTAAGTGCTTGATCTTAAACGTATCGTCTTCTTTATGAAAAACAAAAGTCACACGCTGAAATTCGTGGATTCTGATCTCATTATCCGGAAGTGTATCCATATAGCCATGTCCCTGACAAATTGCATCATTCTCACCTAATAAAGTCACCTCATAGTGTTCCTCACTAAATTGACAAGGTGATAAATCGTCTTTTCCCTCAATAAAATAACGAGCAACATTTTCTTTTCCTTCGGCAATCTGTGTTCTTCCTGAGCCCATCCATACAATGTCATCACTCATTGCATTGATTAATGGCTCAATATTATTATCTGTGAAAAAAGTGTGCATGATATAGGCTGCAAAGGCAATGACTTCTTCTTTATTCTTAATCATTCTCGATCTCCATTCTTTAAATCCAATATATCCATTAAGTTACGCATGTAGCTTTCATTACTCAATATATTCTCATTATACTCGTTTTTGTTACGTGGGAAAAGATAAATATTAATCTGTTTATCTCTGCTTTTTTATTTATAGAAGCCTAAGCTTTGGATAAAAACGGGAAATGTTGACCATTGTCATAAAAAACAGTATACTCTAATTGTAAGCGCTTTATAAAAAAGGAGAAAAGGTATGAAACTAATTATTGAAGAAAATGAACAAAAAATGAGTGAAAGTGCCATGTTTATTTTACTGGGAGCTATGATGCAGGATAAACGTGTCAATATTTCGTTAACTTCCGGTCGTTCACCTAAAACAATGTATAATATGATGATTCCTCATGTCAAAGATCAAGATAAGTTTAAAGATATTGAATATTATCTATTTGATGAAAATCCATATATTGACGAACCTCATGGTCCAAATTGGAATGATATGCAGAATTTATTCTTTAAAGAAGCACATATCCCAAATGAACGTATTCATATCATGGATTTAGACAACTGGCAAAATTATGATAATGAAATTAAGAAAGCCGGCGGTATTGATGTGATGGTTATCGGTCTTGGCTATGATGGGCATTTCTGTGGAAACTGTCCTCGCTGTACGCCTTTTGACAGTTATACCTACTGCATTGATTTTAAAGATAAACAAGCAGTGAATCCCAGCTATGCAGATCGACCACGTCAGCCTTATTCACTAACAATGGGAGCAAAGAGTTTAATGCGTGTTAAACATTTGGTGATGATTGTAAATGGGAAAGAGAAAGCAGAGATTTTTAAAAGATTTTTAGATGAACCTATCAATCAGGATGTACCTGTTACTATTTTGAAAATGCACCCAAACTTTACAGTTATTTGCGATCAAGATGCAGCTTCTTTGATTGATCCGGAAAACTATACAAATATATAACAAAAAAAATAAGAGTTGAGATTTTATTCTCAGCTCTTTTTAAATATCTTTAGATAATTAAACTAAATAAAATTTGTGAATACATGGTCTTCTTTTTCAGGCAGTCCGTATTCTTTCTTGCCTAGTTGAATACTTTTAATAAGAAATGCCATATTTCTTCCTAAAGTTCTCATCGTTTGACAGCCCTCTTTATCGGCATAAACATCTTCAGGGGTATAACCATGAACACTGTTCCAGTATTGGCTTGAAGCGACCGGCATTCCTGAAATGGTGAAATATTTATTGATTTCATCGAATGTAGCTGAACATCCTCCACGTCTGGCTGAAACAACAGCGGCGCCTACTTTCATTGATTTATCTATAGGAACACTATAGAATAGTCGATCTATAAATGAAATCAATGTTCCGTTTGCAGAAGCATAATAAACCGGAGACCCAATCACAATACCATCACATTCAGCAAATTTCGGTGCTACTTCATTGACCAAATCATTAAATACGCATTTCCCATTTTTCTTGCATTGACGACAGCCAATACAGCCACGGAGATCCTTACTGCCGACCTGAATGATTTCTGTTTCAATCCCCGCCTCATTCAATGTTTTTTCCACTTCCGTTAAAGCGGTATAGGTACATCCCTTGATATTAGGACTCCCGTTAATTAGTAATACTTTCATTATAATTCCTCCTATTACACTAAGTTTACTGCTTAAAATTCTTAACCATTTTCTTTCTTGCCTTTTTGTTGGTCTCGCTTTACAATTAAATTATAGCATCCGGTAGTAACAACCGGGCAAGTGTTTTTTATACTTTATGGAGGAATTAAAAAATGTGTACGATGAAAGAAGCCTGTGAAGAAGTAGGGATGACCTATGAAACATTAAAGTTCTATTGCAAAGAAGGATTAGTTCCCAATGTGAAAAGAGATCAAAATAATTATCGTGATTTTGATGAAAGAAATATTGCTTGGCTAAAAAGTCTGCAATGTTTAAGGAACTGTGGATTAAGCATTAAAGATATGAAAATTTACATGGAATATTGTCTGCAAGGAGTTTCCAGCATTCCGCAAAGAAAGGAAATGCTTTCTAAAACCAATGAAATACTGCTTCATAAAATGCAGCTGCTGCAACAATCTTTACAGTTCATCAAACAAAAACAGGACTATTTTGATGGTGTTCTAGCAGGTGAGATCAAATACAGCAGTAATCTCATAGATATAGAAGACTAAAGGCAATACCAATTAGGTACTGCCTCTTTTTTATGACTGCGTTCCTCTAATGTAAGGATTCTTAAAGAAAGAATATAATAATTGAACACACATTAAGCACCAGATTACCGGTTCACAGATAATAACGCCAAAGTACCCCAAGGCAGGAATACATAGCCATGCAAAGACAACTTTACCAATAAATTCAATGACACTTGAAATCAATGGCACTACTTTTTTTCCTAAGCCTTGCAGTGAATTTCTCAGTATTAAAAGAATTCCCAGTACGGCATAAAAAGGAGCGTTAATCATTAAATAACGAGAGCCATTATCCAGTACAACCGCTTCACTTGAGCCTGAAAGCAATGTAACCAACGGTCTGGCTAAAAAGAATAAAACAACCGTTGCGATGATGCCCCAACCAATCGAAATCTTAAACCCGGTTTTAACACCTTCAATAATACGCTCACGATTATCAGCTCCTTTATTTTGTGAAACAAAAGTAGATAAAGAAGCCGCAATAGTAGCACATGGCATGATACAAAAAGCATTGATCTTTCTAGCTGTCGTATGACCGGCAATAGTAAGATAGCCAAAGCCATTGATTGCTTTTTGCAATATAACAGTTCCTGATGAAACAATCGCCATCATAAATCCCATAGAAAATCCCTGTCCCGCCAATTCCTGATATAACGCTTTATCAAACTTGAAATGATCCTTTTGCGGAATCAAAATCGGAGTTTTTTTCCACATATACACGATACATAAAACTGCGGAAATTCCCTGGGCAATAACGGTTGCGATCGCTGCTCCCTGGATTCCCATATTAAATTGAGTGATGAACACTAAATCTAATACAATATTAACTACTGAAGAGATAATTAAGAAAACTAAAGGCATGAAACTGTTTCCGATTGCACGCAATAATCCGGCGCACAAGTTATAAGCGAACATAACTCCTACAAATAACGTAATCATCGAAATATAAGAATAAGATTCGTGAATGATATTTTGTGGAGTATCTAATAATTGCAGCAGTGGATATAAGCCTAGCTGCGAAATAATCATTATAATAATTGTCAACCCTATTCCGATCACAATGGATCCGGCAACGGAACGTTTTAACAACTCTTTATCATTAGCTCCAAAGCTTCTTGCTACAACGATACTCAAACCGTTTCCCACTCCAAGCGCAAAACCGATTAATAGTTCATACACTGCTGTACAGGCACCGATTGCCGCTAATGAGGTATCCCCTAAAACATTACCAACAATCATTGTATCCATTGTATTATAAAACTGCTGAAAAATATTTGAAATAAAAATTGGTATTGCAAACAACAGTAAGGCTTTAAATATTTTATCTTTTGTTAGATCTACTTGAAAATTAAACATACTTTTTCTCCCGTTTTGCTCTCCTACTCCATATTAATCGGAGCTGTCAGTTCAATGTGATTACCTTCACTATCAATAAACTCCACAACCCAATTGTTTTTTATTTTGGTAAGGGGAAAGCATATTTCTAAATTCTTTATTTTATTTTGAAGAACATCTAAACTTTCTACTTCTAAGCTTGGTAAACAATTACTTCCAAATTCATGATTTTCTCCCATTTTCTGATAAGCAAATAATCCTAAACGAAAACCATTAAGATCAAAGACACTGTAGATTTCATCTTCTATTAATGGTGATTTTTCAAAGAAATCTTTATAAAACGTAATAGCACGCCCCATATCTTTTACACATAGATATAAAGAATATAAGTGACAATTCATCATGGTCTCCTTTCTATTACTCAACATCAATACGTTCAATTTTAAAAATAACCGGTCGTGTTCCATCATTACAACAGGCAATCATCATTTTTTCATCGTTGGTCCAGCCCTTCATAATCGAGCCTCCCTGTAAAGCTGTATAGACATAACGGCTGATCGCATCCCATGCCTCGGAGCAAAATTTTCCATCCATCATATGCCAAAAATCATCATGTTCGCTGTTTCTTTCTAAAATAAACTCCTGCCCTACTTCAAACAGCGGACATACCCCTGCTTTAGGATCTGCCAAGTATTCTGCCTGTAAATCTTGATAACATTCTTTTTTTAATACTGTGATTTTACATTTATGTTCCATATGCGCTCCTTCCCCCTTATATATAGTCATTATTCTTTTTACATTATACTTTATTTATCGACATTTTACTAACGCTTTTATGAAAGCGGTTAAAAAAACTGCCCATCCTTAGGATAAGCAGCTTATAATTTTAAACTGTAAATATCTTCGTCTTCTTCTCTTGTGATAAAATTGAAGCCTAATTTTATAAGGAGATTCCTGCTTGCCGTATTATCAGGCAAAACACCAGCCTTCAAAAATGATATATCTTGTTTTGAAGCCCAATTTATAATTCCAAAGACGGCTTCATAGATATATCCCTGACGCTGATATAAAGGATGTATGGTGTATCCCAGCCAAAGCTGATCTGATTCTTTTTTCAAATAAAGATCCCCGATCAACTTTGTTTCTTTATGATTAATAATAGCGAGCTGCATTCCTTCCTCCAACACGGATGGCTTCAACAATATTTGGCAATACTGCTCGTAGGTCAGCCCCTTGAATCCCTGATAGCACATCCACTGTTCATTATTGTGATACTCCATAAAAGTGAAGATATCAGACTGCTGAAACGGACGAATCAGACAACGTTGAGTTGAAATAACGGGAATTCCGGTATCTGCCATTCTACTTATTCTCTTTAACAAGTTCAAGGGCAGCTTTTCCTGTCATATGCTCAATAGCGATTTCAATCATAGCTACACGATTAAAAGATTCTTCGATTTCCTTTGCACGTCCTGCTTCATCTTGAGGGGAATACTTTTTAGCTAAGATTTCAATCGCATGACGTTTTTCTTCACTTTCCAATAGACGTGCTTTTCCAAACACGATTACACTTCGATAATACGTTGTATATTCTTCCGGAATTATGTGATCTTGAGCAATAATACAGAACGATACTTTATCATTATTTAAAATAGCCTCCATCTTATGCCCGGTCTTAGCACAGTGAAAATAAATCTTAGAAGCTTCATAGACATAACTTAATGGCACTGCGTAAGGATACCCGTCATCCCCTAAAACCGCTAAAGTTCCCGATGTCTCTTGTTCGAGAATAGAAATAGTTTCTTCTAATGATAAAAGTTGATTTTTACGACGCATTTCTCTAAACATATATATTCTCCTTTATTTACCTTAAAATTTATCTTCATAATAGCTGTCCGCTAAATAAACAGCCCCTAACGGATTATGAGCCAGTACACGATCTTTTACCGCAAACACACTAACCGGAGCCTTTGAATATTTAAAAAATAATGTGTCATGCCCAACACAAAGACCTAGTACAATATTAAAATCTGTTTTCTGATCGTTCAAGTATTTAGCCTGAGCAATTGGATTACACATCGGAACATCACAATCCGTAATACCAATTTCCTTTCTGGAAACACTTCCAAGCTTACAGATTAAAGACTCTACGTCAAATCCGTTTTTAACCAAAATACGATTAAACACATCTGCTTCTTTAGATAGACCCACACAAAATGCCAAACCTATTTTCTGATAGCCCATCTCATGAGCAAAATCAATCATTTCTTTCAGTCGGGTTTTACTGCCGTAGTCATCCATCACAATTTTAGAAGAAGCTTTCGCAATATCAAAATTTTCTTTTTCTTGATACAGCTTAATAATTTCTTTTTGTTCTTCGTCTAATGACGGACAGTTCTTCGGTGCATTCTCTAAATCATTTTTATGACAGCTATGCTTTTGACAGTAGGCACATGTATATTTCATTTTTTTCTCCCCTTTATTTCCCCCATTATAACAGCTATTCCTGTATTATCTATAACATATTTTTATATTTACTGTTTTGCTTTTCGATATCCGGCCTCGATTGCTTCTTCTTCGTTATTAAATACAATCAAATTTTTTGAATCTTTCATACTTTCATAAGCTGCTTGTCCGGGGCAATGATAGACTTTTGATTTTTTATTTCCTCGGATCTCTTCCCCTATCACTTCTTTAGTATCGGTTTCTTCATTTAAATGGCTGTCTCCATTAGAATAATCAATACTTATGCCCGGCTGAACATTATACACATACACACAATACTGAATACCCTCACCGGTATCCTCAACGGATTCAGCTTCCATCAAAACCCCGCTTGCGACTAAATGGTCTCCGTCATAAACAGGTGTCACTCGATATAACACATGATTGTCTGTTTCTTTGACATAGTCAGCAACCATATTTTCAAAAGGTAGCATACCTTCTGTATTCATATATCTTGTACCTGTAATCAGATTTTTCTCATTTGCGTTTTCTCCGGTCAGCTGAAACCCAATTAAATGACATCGGTTATAGAGATATTTCCCATTAATCTGATCATATTTTACAGTCTGCCAGCCAGAGGGTCTTACCTGTCCAATGGATCCACGACTTTCTACAGGCATTACCTCTTTTGAAACATTAGCATATGCTGCTCCGCATCTTCCCAGTGAATCAAGATCGCTGTATCGTTCAAATGAATTGGTATTTTTATCACTTTCTTCAAAATTTGGGATATTGTCATTCACAACGACATAGGGTTCTCCCGAAAATTCCGGAAGGTCAGCTAAATCAACGACTTCTTTTTCCGGTGCCAAAGAACAGCCAAAGAGACTGACCGCAACAGCGAAAATGAGCAGTAATTTTCTAAACATCATGTGTCAGATCCTCGTTTCTGAGATACACCTTTTTGGTAATACAGTCATGGGAATTACCCTGAAATTCCGTTTCAGATATTAACTGCCATTGTTTATCAGCTAGATTTATCGTCCATTTTAAGTCACTGGGATAGCTTCGATTCCAAGAATAAACGATAATTTCTGTGATTTGGTCTTCATATGGCTTTATATCCAAATCTTCAATAAACTGATAGCAATCATCTTTAAAAACAGGCAATTCATTTTTTACAATAATCGTTTCTGCAAAAGCATCTTTTTCAAACATCTTATAAGAATAGGCATTCATCACAATAGGGAGTGACAGTCCCATGATATCTTCTCTTACCATGCGATCCTGACTCTGTCGCCTTTGATTGAACATCATTCCGTTTTGATCGTCTAAACATACTATAATTTTCATTGTCTTCACCTCATTTTATACTTACATGCTTTACTCTAACATAAATTTATTTTAACGGACATGGATAAGCTAAAAAAGACATAAAAAAATGGCTGTATGCACAACCATTTTAGTTATTACTGATGCCCAATAATAGAATGAGGAAGATAAAATTCTTCAAGTAATGTCATATCCTCTTTACTCAACGTGATATCTAAGGCACCGATAAAATCATCTAAATATTTTTCTTTTGTAATCCCTACGATCGGAGCCGTCACCCCTTTTTGCCAAAGCCATGCAACCGCAATCTGTGAACGAGTCGCATGATGCTTTTCCGCTATTTCCGCTACTCTTTGTACGATCAGTTTATCTTGTGCTTCTGTGGTATCATATTTTTGTTTAGCCACTTGATCTTCCTGTGCACGTTTTGATTCACTGTCCCAATCCCTTGTCAGACGCCCGGCGGCAAGAGGGCTATAAGGGACTAAAGCGACCCCCATATCCAGACATAAGGGATTCATTTCCCGTTCTTCTTCACGATACAGCAAATTATAATGTCCTTGCATGACTGAGAATTTAGTCCAACCGTTCTTTTCTGCGACATACTGGGCTTTTTGAAATTGCCATGCATACATGCTGGAAGCTCCGATATAATGAACTTTACCTGATCGGACTAAGTCATTGAGGACTCGCATTGTTTCTTCGATCGGTGTCTGATAGTCCCAGCGATGAATATACAATAAATCAATATAATCTGTCTGCAAACGTTGAAGCGACTGTTCAACTTCATGCAGGATTGATTTTCTGGAAAGTCCTGAGCCATTCGGTCCATCATGCATCTTACCGCTCACTTTCGTGGCAATGACGATTTCTTCTCTAACAGCATAGTCTTTTAATGCTTTGCCCAAGATTTCTTCACTGCTGCCTATGCCATAAACATTAGCGGTATCAAAGAAATTAATACCTAGATCTAATGCTTTTTTAATAATCTTTCTTGATGCAGCTTCGTCTAATACCCAGCTGTGAATCCATTTCTTTGGATCTCCAAAGCTCATACAGCCTAAACATATTTTTGATACATCTAATCCTGTATTTCCCAATTTAACGTATTCCATAATCATTACCTCCTAATGTTGTCTGATAACTTCCTTTAAATAAAACTGATGATCAATAAATTCATAAACAAAGATACAACAGTTGCCAAAGCCTTTTCCTAATTCTTCCATGGGATCTTGAATCGCTCTTAAAAAATTAAAGCAAGCACCGCTGTGTGATACAGCTAAGACAGAGCTGTGATCTTCTTTTTCCATTATAGAAGTGAGAGTTTCCAGCATTCGATCTCTCACTGTATTTGACGACTCCCCGCCAAACTGCAAATAATAGATTTCGCATTCCTTAGGTGTCTGACAGTTTAGACGTTCGCTTTCTCCTTCTAGTTCGCCATAAAACATCTCTTTTAATCCTTTCAGTCGGGCATAAGGCATATCCGTTATATACTCTAAAGTGTCACTGCATCGCTCACTGGTTGAACAGTAAGCATGATCAAAGACAATATTTTGATTTTTAAAATACTGCCCTGCTTTCTTTGCCTGCTGAATACCGTTTTTTGTCAGAGGAGAATCGCACCAGCCTTGAATGCGGTGTTGGATATTAAACATGGTTTCTCCGTGGCGCATTAAATAAAGTGTCTTTTTCATGCTTTCACCTGTTTCTTAGTTAATGTAAAGGGTTCGCCCGGTGCTAAAACACGAATACGTTCCGGATGAATCACTTTATCTTTCAGCGATTCAGGATTCCCGTTAAAGGGTGACATATCAGGGGCATCAACACTTCCCCAGTGAATACAAATCAAATCTGCGTTTGGATAAGTATTAGCCAATAAGACAGCCCCATCGAATGTGATATGCCAGTCATTATCACTGAAATCAAACAATATAACATCAGGAGCCGGCATTTTTAAATGTTCTTCCATAAGTTTGGAATCCCCTGGCAGCCAGATCGTTCCATCTATTGTATCCAGCCAATAACCACAGTAATCTTCCTCTTTCCATTCTCTATAATGATATTTTGTTGAGCCATTTTGCCAGTTATGTCTTGCCGGGGTTAAGGTTGCAGTAATATTATTGACCTCAAACGTATCATGAATGGCATGTCCAGTTCCGTTAATGTTCTCTTCTTTCATCACTTCTGCCACATAATAAGGGGCATGGTAGGCGTCACAAACAAGTTTTAAATCCGTGCATGTCGGTCTGCTGAAATGATCATTATCAATATGAGTAATCAGTACGGCATCTAAATGAGGAACCGTCTGTGGCAAAATCGGCATTTCAAAAAGCAGCGGCATATCAAATCCTTCCAGTAAAGGATCGATCATCAAAGTTGTTCCGTGACTGTTGATCATAATACTGGCATTGCCAAGCCAGCGAATTTCAGTTTGACGGATTGGTAAAAAAGCATCTTCATTTACTTTTATTACTTTTTTAGGCATTGCCTGTCCATGTTTACTTCTCTTTATTTCCATAAATAAAAGCCCTCCTTTTCTATACAATTTCATTTTAATGTATAAAGAAAGAGAGAGCAATTTACAATTATTTTTATGTTGTCCATAAATTGACATTTTACTTAAATTGTCAACCTATTCATTTTTTTGATAAGGATTATTCCCTGTGTTCGCATCAGCAAACAGTTTTTCCATTCCAATACCGCGCATTTTTGTTATCAGAAATGCCATCTCTTCACAGCTGGCAGGCATATCCGATAATATCCAAGAAAGTGTCATACTGCTGGAAGCCGTTGCATGGTATTCAGTTGCGAAACGAAGAGCCTCAGGCATTGGCTTTTCTCCATAAAGATGCTGATGCCACTCTAAATCGAATTGTTTGCAGTGATCAAAAATATAATCTCTTAAACAATTTTGATCCTCCATCAAACAAGCTTGTTTCATAAAAACATGATATTTTTTCATTCTTTTAAAGGTATCCAAAAGAGACTCATAAAAATCAATTTCAGTATTAGCATCGTTGTAGCGAGGTATGATCTTTTCTAAATAAATATATTGAATCAAGTCATTTTTATCCTTGAAATGATTATAAAAGGTCTGTCGACTAACTTCCGTTTTATTCAGTAATTGTTTGATGGTAATCGATTCCAGCGGCATCTCTTCACAAAGTTCCAGCAAGCCATTTGCCAAAAGAGCTTTTATATTAATTGCCATATCCCCACCTCCTGTTCTTAGTATATCAGTTTTTATACAACTATAAAAAGATTAACGTCAAATAATTAATTTCTTTTATCAATTTCTTCTTTAAGCAGAAGCAACGATTGGGACATGGCATTGATCAAAGGGACAAAGCGCTGATAATAAGGGGTTCCCTTTTCAAACTTGGACTGCCCTTTTTCACATTTATGAATAATAGAGAGGATCGGCGGCAATGCCTGATGAAGTTCTTCTATGGTATAAACAGAAAGATCTGCTTGTCTGATTAAGGCTTTTGAGATATACAGCGCTTTTATTCTGTTTTCCAGTAAGGTATGCTGTGAGCTTCCTTTTATAAATTTTGGCTGCATCTTTTCACAATTTTTAATCGTAGCAGAAATTACCTTTTCCGCCGCCATTAATTCTTCTGATGTATTGCTTTCCATAAAATCCCTCCTTCTTATTGTTTTATATTCTACCCTTTATTTATTTTATGTGCAATAAAAAAGAACTCTTCACCTTCATGGTTTCAAGTTCCTAAGTTCAATGCTTAAACGTTATTGGACGGATCAGTTTACCTAAAGAAATAATTTGATCTTTATTTTGGGAATAAAGTGGTAATTGAACCGCTATAATCTCACTGTTGTCATAAGTTTTAAAAAAGTATTGTGATGTCGTTAGATCCATAAACGCTGTATATTGAGTATAATCACTGGTTTCTCGTTTCGTTATGACTACGCCTTTAGGAATACTTACACTTTCCATGACATGAAAACAGGCAGTTACTGCTTCACTCTGGTTATTGGGGTAAATGGTATGGCTTTTTAAAAAGGCGGCTCTGACAAAGCGGGATGGCGGTGTATAGTCTCCCGGTAAACCAAAGGTACCTGCACCTTGACCAAATGGTGTTAAGCTAAATGAGTTCCACTTTATCGCTTCCATCTGTGTTGGTGTTACACTCATATAATTTCTTAAATTTGTCATATGCCATAAAAAGTCAGGACTGTTTGATAGTACCCCGATGGGATTGTTCATTACCTGTAAGCCTTTTTCTGTTTTTTCAATGACACAGCAGGCTCCCTCTTTATCTGCCATGATCCAGTGAAGCGGTGCAATCGACTGAGTTACCGGATCTTCTATTCCAACAATTCGAATTGTTTTCAATAACTTAGCTGCTTGGTCAACATTCGCACAGGTGCTCAATAAAAACTTGGTCATTTCAAGTGCAGTAACAGATAAGGTTTGACGATCCTGCACGTCAATCGGATCATAAACTGCATAGCCGGGAAAATACAAAACAGCGATCGCAAAGCCCATTTCATTGACGCCATCCGCAAAGGTTACCGGAGAAATATCCTGACCAATGCCCATAAAAGTATAATTTGTCTTAATCGTATGCGTATTTAGCTGGTTATTCCATTCATAGCCTTTAGGTACAACATAAAGCTGTGGATCTAAAGGATAAGAAAAATCCATCGTACGTCCTAAGAAAATACTGCCAAGCTGCGTTTTAACATTGATTGCTGTGCACATAAGCCCTCCTAAGTTTATATCTTCTACTGTTATATATTCTATTTATATAAGAGATATTCCTCAGCCAAGATTCTCTAAGTGCATTCAAACAAAAAAAGATCCAATATTATATTGAATCTTAAGCTTGAATCGGTCTTTTAATAAAGAAAGCTATTAATGCCAGTACTCCAAAGATAACTCCGCTCATAATGAACTGATTATTTAAATCCGTTGTCACATAACTAAACATATTACCAAGATACGGGGCTAGGAATGCACCTAAGCTTTGAAACACAAGAACTACACTGGTTGCACTCTCACCAAAATGAACATAGACAGAATGGATTTTCTCTTGAATAAAAGGTACAAACGCCATATAACCGAAACCTAATATAAATCCCGCAATCAACATTGTGATAAGATGATTAAATATTCCTCCGATAACAAATGCCACTGCACATAAAACATAGAATAAAACTAAAGACATGTCTTTTATTTTTGAATAGATCTTTCCGTAAATTGCACCGCTTAATAAAGAGCCTAAAGAGATCAGCATAATAATAGTGCTTCCGTCTTTTGCTGTTCCGTATCCTGCCTGTGTGACTAAAGAAGAGCTTTTAATGACAAACAATGTTGCCAAGGAAACAGAAAGAAACATCAATAATGACAGACTGACTAATCCCATTATATCTTTAAATGATTTAGTGGCATGCTGATGAGTTTCTTTATTATCATGAACTTCTTTATTCTTAACATTAGGTACAAATAAAAAGACAATAATCAGTACAATAAAACTGACAAAATAGGTGATAAACGAGTAGTTCCAGCCAAATATCAGAAGCTGACCGGCAATAAAGGTAGCAACCAAACTTCCTAAGCCCCCTATGCTTCCCTGCATTCCGATCATGGTGCTTCTTGTTTCCCCATCAAAGAATGAAATAATTAAGGTAAGCAGTGAGGAAGAAATTAAACCTACACCGATCCCAAAAACAGCTCTGGATAGCAAGATAAGCATGATTTCCTGAATGAAAATAGGAATAACTCCCCCAATGCCGCATAAGACGATTCCTAAAAGGATATTGTTTTTATAGCCTATCTTCTTAGCGATAAACCGACCGAATATAATTGCCAGCATTTGAAACAATGACGGAATCGTTGTGATTAACTCAATGATATAAAGCGGAGTAGAAGAAAAGGTCTTTGCCATTTCCGGAATATTCCCCGCAATTGCATTTGTTGATGCTGTGACAAAACAGCAAGACAGTAATGCAATTTTTAATTTCAAATTGTGATTCATTTATTTTTCTCTCCTGATTCTTATTTAAAATATCTTACAGTTAGTAACTGTGAAGTGCTGCAAGATTTATTATATCAGTAGAGTTTAATATAATAAAATACCCATATAGAATAGTGTATCATACATTAAAAGCATGGGTAGAGTTTATCCGATTTTTGAATTACATATAAAAAACTACTAAAATAAATTCAGTAGTTCAATATAATCGCATTATCGTATATAGAATTATATATTAAAGTATTTAAAAATAACGTCTGACATGTCGCATATACTCCGCATAGTCCTCTTTGAATTTAATAAGACACCATCTTTCTTCGGAAAGAATAATCCAGTGAGCCGAAATCTGAAAAGTGAGTACCACTAACAGCAACAAAATTGATCGTGTGATGACCGCAATCCCTAAAAAACATAGGAAATAAGCAACATACATGGGATTGCGAGAATAGCGATAGATACCTTTTCTATTTAGCCCATTAGGAGCCGGTTTGGCAAAAGCAGTAATCGAAAAAGCAAGAATAACAGTGCCTAAAATATAGAGGGTGAACCCCAATAAAAATGTATAGTGATCCATCTGAATCTTTAAGAAAAGCGGATAAAGAATGATAAGGATATTAGATAATTGATAAACAAGGTAAGCAATTTTTTCATTTCCTTGTAATGGCGAAAAGAAGGCTGCACGTGACAATGCCTCTTTATTGACCATCTGCATTAGACCAAAACGTATAAAAAAGAATGGGATCATCAATAAAAAGGCATTCATTAGCAGCTGCTCCTTTCGCTTAGTTTAAACTAAGCATTTTTATAGTTCTTTTACATAGATTCCTGTAGCTTGATCGAAGTCAAATCCGCATGATATCAGTAATCCACAAGAAGCCTTGTTTTCCGGTTCCGGCTCCACAACGATTCTTTTAGCATCATCATGAGTCCTAATCTTATACATGAGACTTTCAAGGATTTGTTTGCCAAATCCTTTTTTAAGATAGTCTAATTCTCCAATCAGGTAGTCAACGCTATACGTTCCTTTTAGTTTTGTATACCCACCCCAAAGTTCATCACTGTCCTGACAAGCATAATATTGACAAAAGCCAATTGGTTTTCCATTATCTTCCACAATAAAGTGATGAAGCCAGGAAAATTCATTGTCTTGTTTTTCAACCTCTTCAATCCAATCTTGTGGTTCATGATACCACTTGGCGACATGCGGCAAATAGATCCATTTTTTAAAGAGCGGTATATCGTTATTCATCATTTCTCTAAGAACAATCATTTTTTCTCCTTTATTTTAAAAAATATTTATTATTAAATAAATCGCCTTTTATCATGGAAAAAACAGAATATTTATATAATATCTTTATTATTAATCAGCAGTTTGATCCTGTGAAAACATTTCATCAATAATAATTTTTGCTTTTGAATAATAAGCGTAAGGTACGTAGAACTGGTAATTCTCCAGATATGGTCCTGTTTTTATTGCCATTGCAGCTCCCATACCTCCAACACATTCAAAAGGTATCTCTGCATGATCTAGCTTTTCTTTCAGCATCTCTGCCCAAATTGTTTGTTTTTCTATAAGAAAACATACATCTTTATCCGTAATTTCTCTTAATTTTTTATTACCGCAGCAGCTGCATTCTTCCTGATCGTTTAGATGATAGCATTTTTCACAATAGTTCATAGTACTTCCCTCCTTATTCATTATTCAATGTATCTTCTTTATTTAATTTTACTATAGATTTTCCTTATTTACAATCTTATCTCCTTTTGCATTTTTCATACACTAGCTTTGTAAGTTTGCTATGACTTTAAACAGTGTTATAATAATAGTAAAGATAGGAGGCAGAAAAATGGAACTTACTTTAGCTTGGTGCCTATGTATTATTTCTATCATTGGAATGGGTTGGATGCTTTATACTATTCTCAAAAAGAAAAGGAAAGGATTTATTATTCCCCTCATTGCATTATTAGTATTTTTTAGCTATTCATTCTTTTCTACTACAGGTTCGATCAGACTATCGATTGCGTTGATGGAACATCCAATTGATGCTTATACGACGGGCTTTGAACCAAGTCCTACATATTATGGAACACGTAGTACTTATTTAAAGCCTACCAAAGATATTAAAGGGGACACTGGCAGCCGAATTTTGTACATAGAATGCAAAACCTATGGTATTATAAAGATATCGAGTTACTCTGGTTTTTAAGAAATGATTATCCAATTGGATAGTCTTTTCTTTTTAAAATAAAAGTATCTTGAATCTACATATCACAGTATCAAGATACAATCATAACTTTATTACATCATATTCAGTTATATTTTAATTTGACGAATAATTTCATCCACCACTTTCTCAATCGGTTGAGTGGAATCAATGATAATTGCCTTTTCAGGAAAATCCTCTCTTGTTTGATGCAGTTTTATCACTAGTTCTCTTTCTGACGGTTTTGATCCCCATTCGTCTTTAGGACGCTGGTCTAATCTATGTTTCAAGGTTTCAAGATCAATATCAAGGATAAATACTTCATCAAATAAATCAATAAACTTTGAAAAATTACGAGATCCTCCACAAAAGAAGGTGATCTTCTCATCATGATTGGCGACTAAACATTTTACTTTCTGAATGTTCCAAATATGATGTTCATGTGTCAGACCAGCTGTTGGCAAGCCGGTTTCAGGATCCCCCTGATAAGCTAATTCACGATCTCCATGAATAGCTTGATAGCCACGTTTTATCAGTTCATCACAAACTGTTGTTTTCCCTGTACAAGATACCCCTTCAATTAGATAATTCTTAATCCCCATTATTCTTTTCCTCTTTAATTTTATACCATTTAAATTTATTATATTCCCTTATTGCCGATGTTTCCAATATTCAAATACAGGCACTTCCGGTTCATCTTGATTCCATGGCATTTCATGTCTTTCAAAATAACCAATCACCTTACCATCTATATCTCTTACCGGTACAAAGAATTCTCTTTCACCTGTTTTGCCGTTAAGAAGTTCAAACATTTCCTCTTCACCAGCATCTGCACGCCTTAAAAATTCTTCAATCTTGATCTTCGAATTTTGATTATGGCAATTAAAAAGACTATTTCCTATTTGAACACGATCCCCATATCTCTGCTTAGCTGTTTTATTCATATAGCGAACAATATGTTCTCGATCGACAAAGACTATTTCATAAATGTAGGCATCTAAAATACTTTCTAAAATTTCTTTTGTTATTTCCATTTTTTTGTCCTCTTTTTATTATTTTTCACATCATATACAAGAATGATAAACACCGTTATTTTGTTTCTTACTAGATTGAATAACTTTAAAGACTAACACATTTAATAAATACTGACACAAAACATTTTAAATATAAATAATAATATAATAGAAATATGTTTAACGTTATATAGATTTTTTACTTACTTCTTTATTTTTCTATTTTAAACTGCCATCGTCTTTTAACTCTTGATAGGCTTCTTTCACTCCTGCTTTAACTGCCAACTTTATAATAAAATATAAAATGACGAATAGTAAAACTATAATAGCTATACTTAATCCTACATTTATATTGAGTAAATTGAGCATGCTTATCTCTCCTTTCATGTTATATCGAATATACCTGAATTTCACTTTCTGTATTAAAACAACAGGACACATTCTATTCATTTAATTCTTATAAAAAGACCGTTTTATGGTAAAATCTTTGATATTTATACATTAGTTTAAATGTGTTAATTATCTTTGGCAACTCACAAAGCCCATTACCATATAACGGCTCTGATCATACCAAACTCTAATTCTGCCTAAGATGCCTAAGTAAAATATTAGAGACTCTTCCCTTTTTTACTCTACCAATTAAATTAAAATAAGTCACTTTATATAGACCATAGAAGAGCTTACTTGTTTTTCATACTATAAAAGTAACCTTCATCATCGATTACTTTTCTTAATATCCTTAAATGTTCCTCATTATATGGTATATAAAGAGCATCCTTTTTAAAAATTAATACAATAATGTCGTTTAAAATAACACAACAATACAAACTATTCCAGTAATATTTTTTATTATTATCCATGATGTATTCTTCATCTACTATTAAATTCACTATATCATCGGCATTCTTAATTTGTTTAAATGAAGTATACATTATGTAATAATTAACACAGGCTAAAAATAGCCATATTACTCCTAGAATTATACAAATTATTTGCATAACTGTCAGAAAGATATTTACATCGGATTTTTGTAATAAGTAATAAATAAAAGCTATTATAAAAAATAAAAAGGATTGAAGCAAGAGAGTTTTAAAATTCGTAGAAGCTTTTGGAAGCTTTTTTAATTTCTTTATTCTTTTTTTATTCATGAACAGACCAAGTGCAGTATCTAACTGTGCTTTATTTCTATCATTAGAATAATTTAATTCATACATTGAGCCATCCCCTAAATTATAACTAAGTGCATTGTAAATCTTTTTTGTATTTTCTAATATTTAAATATATCCTATTTTTATAGTATCATAGAAACTTCATATCAACAATTGAAATTAAAAACAGATCAACCTGTTTGACTCAATGTGAATAAAAAAAGCCTATTTATCAAATGTATCATCTATTAATAATAAATGACATATATGACAAATAGACAGGTGCTTAGCTAAGTTCAATATTTGAAAAGATACTAAAATTATCCTTTTTTTATTAGTAGATAAAAAACAATATCTTCTACGTATTCCCTACATTTTATATTGACTCAGTGTAATAATTCCCAAGCTAACCATTTATTGATACCCATTCCAAATTAAATACCTTTAGTCCATCGTTCTGAATAATCACCTTGGTCAAACATTGATAATATTTCTCTAATATAGCAATACACATGATAGATTTTTTTTGGTAAATCTATTGATTTTATAATATCAATAAATTGTGCATCCTCAATATGTTTTGTAATATCACACACTTTATTACTTTTTTCAACTATACAAAAGTACTTTTCTACACAATCATTTTTTACCAATCTTTCTCCTAGTGATTCCAGTATTCTAGAATATCTAAAATCTTTGAATACATCTATAATTTGTAATGCTTCTATCTCACGAGCAATATAGCTTAAACCATCTAAACCGTCTGTTATTATAAGAGTTATTTCAGAAATATTTAATATATATTTTGCTAATTCAATATCGCATTTATAATCTACTAACTCTATAAAATCTCTTAATATAGGTTCAATAAAATACTTATTATATGCGACTGTGTCTGCTTGTTCTAATATTTTATAAAAAGTGGCGTTATTATCAAGATTATCAATACAATCCCAAATTCTTTGATCATAAAACATTTGTTTTTGATTTTCATCTAATGATTTAACACACATAATAGTACAATAAACTAATAATGTGTAATTTTGAAATTGATACCACCTACCTCTCTTACATAATATTCCAATTTCAACAAGTTTGTCTGCATCCTTTATTAATAATTCAGAATTTACAAATAATTTACTTTCTTTATGAAATTTACTAGTATTATGTTTAAACATACCAAAAATAAAAGCGGAAAGAATATCAATATTTGATTTTATTGCGCTATTTAAAGAATCAAATATTGATGAATAAAAATTCCAAATGTTAATATTTGATATATTAATACCAGAAAAATAAGTCACTACTTTTTTATTATAATCTAGTGAATATAATAATTCATATATATCTTCTGAAAGTGTTGAACTTAACAAAAACTCCTTTGTTGACTGATTTAAATCAGCATATAGTAAGGAATTTTCAACCTCTGATTTACTCAATACTGTGGGAACTCCTAATAACCATTCCGCCGATTTTTTTAAATACACTTCTTTATTTTGTTTCTCTTTATTATATGCGTTTTCATATTTAGGAAATTCAACATTTGAACAACTTTCTGAATAATCATAAATTTCTCTCTCTGCAGCTGTATAAACCAAGTTTTTATATTTTTTTGTATATCTTAAATCAAATTGATGTAATAAATCTGGAATTCTATCTAGTAACATATCTAACTGAAGTTCTGAGTCTTCCACTTCAAATTCATCATATATTAAATCAATATAATGATAAATATCATCAATTATTAAATCTTTCATATTCTTTTTTATTTTTTCTCTATATTGACTCATAAATTCTTCATATTCATTTAGATAACCTTCTTCAAAATCTTTTACTGCAGCAACTTCAGTTGCAAATGTACAATGTTTATAATAGTTTTCAATCAACTTTGTACCATTAAATTCTATTCCAATTTCCTTTATTTTACTAAAAAAGCCAGGCAATGTTTCCATATCTGTTTCATAAAATTGCTTATATTCGTATTTTAATTTTTCATAAGAATCATCAGCATAATTTTTTATCAAAGAAAATAATATTTTACTCTTGTTTTTATTGTAAAGACTCAATAATAGATAAATTTTAGTTAATTGTTGATGCTCTAAATCTCCAATATATGCCATCAAAGTTTCTTGTCCCGCAGTAGTCATTGTCATATCTAAGAATTGTTCTTTTAGACGAGAATTTAATAACTTCATATATTTTTGGTTAATTTCCAACTTTTCATTTTCTACTAAATATAATAACTGATCTATATATTCAATATTATTAATTAAGCAAGGTATATAAATTTCTGCATACTTATTTATGTACATACTTAAATAATCATTAATAGATGGATTCAAAAATCTAACAAAAATATTTCCTTCATAAAAATCATCACTATATTTATTATAAATGTTTAAAATCGTATTGCTTAATTCTTTAATTGCGCTATCAAATAATTCTGCTTTTAAACCAAATTCTCCTGCTTTAACAATATTATTATATGTATTTCTTATTTCTAGTATTGATAAATCCTGATCACTAGTTGATATAATAATACTTATCAGTCTTGCTTCATAAGATAATTGCAAAAATGTATTCTCCCAAAATAATTCCGGATTATCTAATCTATCAAAAAAATTATCTATGTATTCATAAGGTGAAACTTCAGTGTCAATTTCTAATTTCAAATAATCAGTTATAAATCTTGGTGAGTAATTTCTATGATTAGCAATTTTTTCACAGTTAATATAAAACTGCTTAATATACTTCCATTCAAGCACTGAATTATGCAGATGCTTAAACATAATATCTATTTTTTCAATTTCGTCATAGTCATTCAGATTTAAAATTATTTTGTCTTTTTCATATCTATCTTTCATATCCAAAAATTTTATCAAGCCTTGCTGTAAAACATACTCACGTGTTGTAATAATTAAAATCTTACTATCTACTTTTTTAAAATAGTCAATAAGATTTAGTATTTGTTCTTCATCATTTATCTTTAAATAAGTATTTGAAAACTGAATTTTCCCCCAAAAATCATCAAAGATAAATACTTGTGATTTTTTTTCATTGATAACTTGAAAAATATCATTTACAGATTGAATAAAATAAAGTTCTTCAAAAGATTTTTTCTCCAAATAGTAATTTGCCAAACTCATGGCATTGATTGATTTACCAACACCAGGATTTCCAGATATAATAATAGAATGATTTTTATTCAATATTTCCATTGCTTTATATAGCAAAGATACTGGCACAAAAGTTTTAAGTTCCTCTTTCATTTTTAAATAACCTAATTTTGATTTATTATAAATTGCATTATTTATACCATTTCTTAATAAGCATTCTAAAACATTAGTGCTAGAAATCCATAATTTCGGATATGCCAATTCAACTTGCTGATATATTGAATTTTCAAAATAAGCATTAATATCATTAGAAGTCACAATATCAGTCGAATTTAAAATATATCCGTCAAACATTTTCATAATTTCTTGTTTATATTGTGGTAATAATCCCACAGATAAAACCAAAATATACCTTTTGGGATTAATTTTCCTTACCTTATTTACTTCGAGTTTTAATCTTTGTTTAACATATTTCCAATCATCTTTATATCTTTTAACTTGAACAATAGTTAATCCTTCTGTCGAACTATAGAAGCTATCAATACCACCATCCTTACCATCTTTAAATCTTTCAAACTCACATCCTTCCCTTATACTAAGTACTGATATAGCTAAGGATTCAAATTCAAGTGGTTCTAATAAGTGATGGAAATCATAATTTGCCATTGTAGTTCTCCTTTGAAACATTACTCTTAATATATTATAACAAATTATCATTATAATTAGTAACATAACATTTTCTGCTCATAATACTTCATTTATAAGTATAAAAACGAACAGTTTATGAATTCAGCTACTTTTTATTAAATTTAACATGTAGTTATAAAACACTAATACATTACTATTTTGTCAAAATCTTTTAATCGCTAATCTTCCATTGCAAAACCTTTAATCATATATTCCTTCAATACTTTATTAGTTTAAATTCTAAACTACATTCTATGCTGGAATTGGACATGATATCCAAGACAGCCAACAACATCTATATTATAATATTCTGCATTACGTTCAACTTATCTATCACCTTCATTTTAAATTGTCGCAAATTTTGCAACAGTTGAAATTGGTGACATTTCACCATCCTCAAGCACATTTTTAATATGCTTTCTAATATTCTTTGGATCGCAATCAAATAACTCTGCCATTTGTTTAGCATTTAACCAAATGGTTTTCTCTTCTAAATACACTTCAATTCTTGTTAATCCATCTTCAGTTTGATACATTAATATTTCTGATTTCTTATTTTCCATATTAAAAATCCTTTATTTATTTTTTATATTTTGAATTAACATGTTCTTATACGAAGAATAACAAATTTTGTGTATTAAAAAAACGAATACTATTACATATTCGCTATATTTAATATATATGGTAGAGGTGGCGAAAGTCGAACTCTTGTCCAGAAAATATAACTAATTATATTTGAAAGCGTTCTATCAAAGTTTTATTCATCCTTTTTGAAACATCTTTATTCAATTAAATCTAGACTATTTTACTTTATCATAAGCTCAGTTGTAAGCATTAGAATATATTCATAAATTAGTTTTTGACTATATTGTTTAAATTATAACATAACTCTCTAAATATATAATCTTAACTTTAATAAAAGAGAAAATCGTTAATAATTTTTTTCAATCATGTTTCTTTAACATTATCTTTATACCATGTATTTGCAATGAATCTACTACATGTGTTAAATAAAATTTATAATTATTACTATTTAAATTATTTTCTATAAATAATTCTGTTTTTTTTATATATTCTAATTTCTCATGTATATCTATTGTTTTTGTCATAGCTACTTTATCCTCAATTAAAACTTCATAGTAAACCTCATCCTCATTTAATATTGTATGTTTCATTAATCCATCTGATTGAATTTCTCTATCTACAGATAATTTTTGTTTTTTATCATTATATAATCCTCTTTCTATATTAGCATTAATCTTATTCTCTTTAATTGAAATAGAATCTGGATCATCAAGAATATATGGAAATCGTTCTTCAATTTCTGCCAATAATTTATATGCAGATTTAATAAAATCAGATAATTTCACTGGTTTGAATTCTCCAAATAATTCTTTTGATAATGTAAATTCAATATTTACAGGTTCAGAATGCATAGTTTTTTTTATCAAACTTGGTGAAAAACAGATGCAATGCTGTACATTAGTCGTAATTTTTCCTAATTGTCCAATTTCAATAAATACACTATGTTCGACAACTTTCTTATTTCAATGATATAGCAACAGTGCATCCCGAGTAAAGAATGCTGGCGCACAATAATAAGTTTTTGCACTTTTAGCTAACTCGACAAGCGTATTATGTTGTTTATATTTATTTTTACGATGTAAATCAAACTTATAATAAGGTCCTTTGAATTCAGACCAATACTTAGCATTACTTCTTGTAAGAAGCGTTGAAATTTTATACTGAATATATATAGGATATATATATTCTTCAAATGCAATATCATATCCTTTTTTTTCCTCCTCTTGTTTAGATATATACCTTGGAACATTTAAGTTATATAGATACTCCAGTTCTATAGTATGATTACGCACAAATTCTTCTTCTGTGAATTCAACAGTCATATTTTCTTCCTTCCTTCAGAAATACATTATTAATATATAATATTTTAATCGACCATTCTCCTTGCAATTATCAGCATAGTAAGTAGTTTTCTCATAACTCTTCACCCTCCTTCTTTATTTCATTATAGACCTCTTATCTATACAAAGTCTATTCTTGTAATAAATTTCAATTTGAGTTAACATGGATAACTAAAAAAATCACGATCCATTATGAATCATGCCCTTACCTACAAATATAACCTACCTTTTCAGTATCAGGATGTTCCTGGAGTGTTTATCTTATATCTGAATCTATCTTTTCATCAACGAATTGATATTCTTTTTCGTCATAAGTATCCAGTTTATCTCGATCCTTTCCTTTATGGTGAGGACTTACATAAGTTACTCTACCACTTGGTAAAGTTCTGTAGTGTCCACAGACTCCCCATACCGCAGCAGTATACTGACGATTAGAACCAGTGGTATCATATTTGATTATATTGCCATCTTCATCAATAGGAACTATACTTCTAACTAGAACAATATGGTCGCCCTTTTTATACTCTCCATGATTTCCTGTTATCTGTCCTCTCTGTTCTACAATTCTAATCTCTTCCGGTCGATTGTTCATTTCGTATTGAATCCCAATCCAAAAATTACCTAACCAGTATGACAGCTTTGCGATATCATCATAGTTAAAATAATATAAAGCTTCCTCATTTATGAAAATAGGTTGAACATAAGCTTCTTCGTCTTGACTAATTTCAACAACGGCTGTTTCCATCTCCATTCCTGTATCTTTATCCACAAGACAAATTGTAAAAGCACAATAAACGCTCTTATCAATATATACGAAAGTAGCATATATACCATATGAAGACGCATCAGTACGTAGATGATTAATATTACTTAACAACACACCAATTTGTGTATCTGCATTTAAATCTCCAAATATATTTAATTCAAACTCTGTTAGTGCAACAGGCTGTGCAAAAAAATAAAACTGTCTGCCTACAAAAGAAATCTTGTCGGCCCCCACCATCTGTAAGGTCAAAGTAATCAACAGCCTGGGTAAAATCAACTTGTTTTTCATTTATGGTAATATTTGAGAAACTCATATTTTCTCTCACACATTTACTCCAGTACCATTTTAATTCTTCCAATGAAGAAGGTAACCTATTTGATTTGAAATTCATTTTTTAATACCTCCACGAAATCTTAATTTATCTCTATGTCAATCATAGCATAATCTCTCAAACTTAGATACCTTGGTGACATCCAACTTGGGCACAGTTCCTTGAATTCCAGCAACCAAAAATCGCTCATTTTTCATAAAATTCTGATGACATCCACGGTGAATGGGTAAATAAAAAAGTTGGACAAATCATCGAATAAGCCTTTATTTATCGGCTTTTTTTCGATGACATCCAACTTAGCACTTTTATTTGGTGGAGCCGGGGGGAATCGAACCCCCGTCCAAAAACAGTCCCTCTAAAGCGTCTACAGTTTATCTTATTGAATGGGTTTAACTAAGCTACGATCAATAAGCAATCTTTCACTTAGCGAGCCTATTGGTTTTCGTAAAAAGGAGCTAGGCAATCCTTTTTCTTAACTCATAAGTTATGATACTAGCTGATGAATTATGAGTAAATCCAACAGTAGCATGCCAAAGTCTATGTCGACTTAATTAGGCAAATGAATAATTTGTTCTGTTTCCAGTTATTTGTTTGTGCACGTAACGTGTGCCGCCGACTGCAGCTAAAGTCAGACTTGTCCCTGTCGAATCCAAGACGACCCCAGATATGCGGATAACCGCATATGAATTATAGCACATTCATTGAAATGAAATCAATAAATGTTCTTTAAAGCTTTTTCAATGTCCCTTTTCGCATCTTTTTCTTTTAGCGACTGACGTTTATCAAATAATTTCTTTCCTTTTGCCAAAGCAATCTCCACTTTCACTTTACTTCCCTTATCAAAATAAAGCTTAGTGGGAACAATCGTATAACCGCCCTCTTTGACCTCTTTTGCCAATTTAAGAATTTCCTTTTTATGCAATAAAAGTTTTCTAGTACGCAGTGGCTCATGGTTAAAGATATTTCCCTGTTCATAAGGAGCAATATGCATATTTTCTAAGAAGGCTTCATCATTTTTGATACGAATAAAACTATCCTTTAAATTAGCACTTCCTTTGCGAACAGATTTGATTTCTGTTCCTTGTAAAACGATGCCCGCTTCAAAAGTATCTTCAATGAAATAATCATGATAAGCTTTTTTATTTTGAGCTAAGATTTTCATTTTGATCCCCTCCTGCTTCGACTTTTATTAGCTGGTCGCTTTGAACGAGAAAATAAATTTCGTGAAGTAGGTGTTCTTCTTTTATCACCTTTTCTGCGATGAACAGGCTCTTCTTTAGGTTTACGTTTTTTCTTCTTGCTGTCAATAATTTCAAAATCAATCTGACCATCCAATTTAGAGGCACTGATGACTTTAATACGTACTCGGTCTGACATACGATAAGTATTCCCAGTTCTTTCTCCTACTAACTGTAAATATTGAGCGTCATAATGATAATAATCATCCTTCAATGTAGAGATATGCACTAAACCATCAATAGTATTAGGCAGCTCTACAAACAATCCAAAAGCAGTTACCGAAGATACAATTCCATCATATTCCTGACCGATACGACTTTGCATATATTCTGCCATTTTCATATCCATTACATCACGTTCACAGTTTACCGCATCAATTTCACAGTTTGATGAACTTTCCGCTAACTGCGGTACAACTTCACTAAAGTGCTGAATTGTCTGACCATCTAATTTTTGTTCAAATACATAATTTCTGATAAGACGGTGTACTAATAAATCCGGATAACGTCGAATTGGTGAAGTAAAATGTGTATAATATTCGTCAGCTAGTCCATAATGCCCTAAACATTGGGCATCATAGCGTGCTTTCTGCATACATCTTAACAGCAAGGTTGAAATCACACTATGCTCCGGTTTGCCTTTTGCCGATTCAATCAGTGAGCTTAATTCTCTTGGATAAACATGATCCAAAGAGCCTTTAATCTTATAACCTAAAACGCTGGCAATCGTAGCAAAATTCAATAGCTTCTTTTTCTTAGGATGTTCATGAACACGATAAATAAAGGGCACTTGCAGCCAGAAAAAATGCTCTGCCACAGTTTCATTGGCAACCAACATAAACTCCTCAATAATTCGTTCACTGATTCCTCGGGTTCTTAATACTACATCCGTTGGTTTACCTTTTTTATCAACAATAACCTTTGCCTCATCCACATCAAAGTCAATAGCCCCTTTTTTACTACGTTTACTTCTTAAGATAATCGCCAATTTCTCCATTTGGAAGAATAATTTATGAATATCTTCATAACGTTTCGTCGTTGCTTTATCTCCGTCTAATATTTTATTGACATTATTATAGGTCATTCTTTCTGTAGAATGAATCATCGTTGGCAAGATCTGATGGTCAACCACATCCCCTGATGAATTGATTTCCATGATACAAGATATCGTCAATCGATCGACATGCGGATTTAACGAACAGATTCCGTTAGAAAGCTTGTGTGGAAGCATAGGGATAACACGGTCAACTAAATAAACCGAAGTTCCTCTGCTGATAGCTTCTTTGTCAATCTGACTTCCTTCTTTTACATAGTGGGATACATCTGCAATATGTACTCCTAATTGATAGTTTCCGTTTTTCAATCGTTTCAAGCTGATGGCATCGTCCAAGTCTTTAGCATCATCACCATCGATAGTCACAATTAATTCATCACGCAGATCGACACGATCTTCCTTATCCTCTGCCGCCACAACATCCGGAATACTTTCTAATTCTGCCATTACATCCTCATTAAATTCAGTCGCTAAATCATAGCGTGCAACAACAGATAAAATATCGACTCCTGGGTCATTGCGATGCCCTAAAATCTGTACGACTTCCCCCATAATCGGCTGTTCAAAACTTGTGATTTTCGCAACAACTTTGTGTCCTTCCATTGCCCCTTTGCGGTTTCCGCTAAGCAGGACTAATGAACCAAATTTATTGTCATCGACAGATACATAAAATTTCCCCTGAATCTGCTTTACTAATCCAACAACCTGTTTTTGACCTCTTTCAATTATTTCAATGACTTCTCCTTCTAAAGAAGAACCACTTTGTTTTCCGTCAATCTTAATCTTAACCTTATCATTATTTAAAGCCCCATGTAGGTTCTTCTCCCCCACATAAACATCATCAAGATCATCTCCCACTCGAATAAATCCAAATCCACGCGGATTTAATTGAACTGTCCCAATCACAATGCCTGTACGATCAGGTAAAAAGTAGCGATCGCCAATTCCTCTGACAATAGCTTTTTCATCTTCCAGCTTTACCAAGCATTTTACCAGCTCTTTAAATTTATCGGTTGTATCAAATCCCAATGCTGTCGCTAATTCATCTACATCCATTCCTAAATATTCATCTGCTGCTAACCATTCTAATATTTGCTTTTCCATAACATCCCTCCTTCAAAAAAAAATAGGACTGCATTGTCCTATTGTTTACCCCATTTGGATTAATACTGCCAACACAAAGAAAGCAATACCGAATCCAACTGTTAATCGTGTTAAAACTAACTCTGATCCTCTTTCTTTAGTTTGTGCGAATAATGCCGAACTTTGTCCGGTCAAAGCGCTGACGATTCCCTCAGATTTACCGCTTTGCAATAGAGATAATACAATAATTGCAATACATACGACTACCATTAATATATCTAACATGATCGATCCTCCTAAATACTAATTAAAACTCATGTGAATTTTCTGATTTACTAGCATTGTCATAATACCATATCTATTTTTAAATTTCAACCATTTAAAGGGCAAAAAAAGAAGCGATTAAGCTTCTTTATAGTCGATCCCGACAACATAATACAATTCTGTATCTTTTACGACAGTAATCACCATCGAACTCTTTAATGAAGAAGTTGGCATCCCACCGCTTACTTGTTTATAAGTAATATCGATGCTGATATCAAAGCATGGCTTATCTTTATCCTCTTCACTTTCTAAACGAAATTCTGATTCTGAAACACCGTTGATTACATAGTTTTCTACTTCCGGAAGTAAGCTGATTCCATATTTATTGGCATAATCTGTGAAATTTGCATAATAGTCACGCAAAGCAAATGAAGCAAAATCCTGGCGTGAATCCGGCCAGACATAATTTAATCCACCAATATCTTCACGCTTCGTTTTATTTGACCAAGTAAAGAAATCAGTCGCAAAATAAGCAGCTGCATAAGTCATCTCTTTTTCCTGATCTCCGGATTGATTCGCTGCTTCCAGCTGTTCAAAGATTTCTTTCATTTTATCTGTTGCATTGGTTGACAATGTATAATTTAAGCCATCATCCACTGGCTGCACAACAGGAGGCTGATTGCTTTCTCCTTGATTTTTAAGGTACATCACTGCCACTACTCCAAATACAACACATACACTTAAAATGGAAACAATAAGTATCTGCAATTTTAATTTTGACTTGCTATCTTTTTTCATGATTCGTTTAGTCCTTTCATATGCTCTGGCACGCCGACGATAATAATCGATCTGCTGCTTATTTTCTTTATTGATCTGTGTAGATAGTTCCTTTAAAGTATGAACATCGGGTTCCGGCTCACTTAAGACCGGTAACTTATCACTATGGACAAAGAGATTGATAATCGTTAACAATGGTCGATAACGACGGCTGATCATCTGTGTATACTCGACAAATAACTCAAATGCGATAACTAACAGAACGAATAAAGCAATCGCCGCTTTTTTGTCAAACAGATAAATATAAGACGAAAGTGAGAATAAAACAGTTGCTCCGTATAATATTAAAACACTCTTTTTCTGTCCTAGGTTTAAGTTAAACATTAATTGATGATGCAAATGTTCACGATCTGCATCAGAGAATTTTTTCTTCCTTAGTTTACGTCTTAGAATCGCCATGATCGTATCCATGATCGGAACGGCTAAGACAATAATCGGCGCCCCTAACGTAAAGAAAGCCGAACTTTTGTATCCAAAACCTAACAATGAAATAACAGAGATCATAAAACCTAAAAACAAGGCTCCGTTATCTCCCATAAAGATAGAGGCTGGATTGAAATTATAGAAGAGAAAACCAACTGTTGCTCCTGCCAGCAATAGTGAAAGTGCGGCAATATCGGTTCTCCCGAAATGTAAACTGGTAAGCGATAAAGTTACAAGGACGATTGTTGAAATCCCAGAGGATAGTCCATCCAATCCATCGATCAGGTTGATCGCGTTCGTAATACCAATAATCCATAAATAGGTAATCCCAATAGAAATCCATTCACAAATATCACCCGGAAGATAAGGAATCGTAAACCCTCTCAGCATGATCTTTCCATAAAAAATGATGATGGAAGCAGCGATTATTTCTACAAGTAATTTAACTTTGGGACTGACATCATGAATATCATCATACAGTCCAATCATAAAGACAAGAAAACTTGAAAATAGGATCGAATTGATCTGCACATCTGTTTTCAAGAATATATAAGCACAAATGATAAAACTGATATATATGGCATAACCGCCAATTCTCACGATTCGACCATTATGTATGGTTCTTTCATTTTGCAAAGCAATGATATTGAGCTTGTCTCCTACAATCTTTACAATAGGAACGAGGAGTGCACTGAGGATCATTGCTACTATAAATGATAATATGATTTCAATTTTCATTCTCATGCCTCCTACTGTATGTCATTATACCATATATTTCTTAGTGAACAATGTGAAATAATCGAAAATAAAAAAAGAGGGAAGCATCCCCCTACAGCTTATTTTACGTAATGTAAATTATTTAACATAACGCCGCATCCTTCAGCAACACAATCCAAAGCGTTATCTGCTACAAATACCGGTACGTTTAATTCTTTTTCTAATAAAGCATCCAGTCCATGAAGCAATGCTCCACCACCAGTTAAGAAAATACCACGGCTTACAATATCCGCTGCTAATTCAGGCGGTGTTTTTTCTAATACTGATTTTGCAGCTGCAACGATTGTATTACAGTTTTCTCTTAGTGCCAATTCAGTTTCATCTGCACTGATTTCTACAGTATGAGGAAGTCCCGTCACTAAGTCACGTCCTCTAACTTCCATGACTTTATCTTCTCTTCCACCTCTTACAGCTGTTCCAATTTCAATTTTAATTTGTTCGGCAGTACGATCACCGATCAATAATTTATATTTATCTTTTAAGTAATGAATAATTTCTTCATCCATACGGTCACCCGCAATTTTTAATGATGTACTTGTTACGATATCTCCTAAAGATAAGACAGCAACATCGGTTGTTCCCCCACCGATATCAATGACCATATGTCCAGCCGGTCTTGAAATATCTAAACCTGCTCCGATAGCGGCTACTTTAGGTTCTTCTTCAATAAATACACGTTTAGCACCACAACGTTCAGCTACATCTTTAATCGCACTTTTTTCAATAGAAGTAATATTAGAAGGACAGCAAATCAAGATTGTCGGTCTTGAAAAAACACCCTTCAAATTTAATTTATTGATAAAATGTGTAATAAGGATTTCAGTCACCTGGAAGTCTGCAATAACACCGTCTTTTAAAGGACGAATGGCTTGTACACGACCTGGTGTTTTCCCTAACATTTCTTTTGCTTCAGCTCCAACTGCCAATGCTTTATGTGTCTCAGCATCCATAGCTACAACTGAAGGTTCATTAACGACGATTCCTTCGCCTTTAACATAGATTAATATATTTGCAGTACCTAAATCGATACCAATTTCTTTTGAAAATCCCATGATTTTTTCCTCCTATGAACCTATTTCTACAGTATTATATCATATACTATATCTAATAATCTAGCAATAAGAATAATAAAAACTCATAAACTTTTTATTATTTTTTTGTTTCTTTTCGAATTGCCTGCCACTATTAGTATAGATAAGGACTAAATTTATATTCATGAATAAGAAAATAAAAAAAGTTAGAAACGAATTCTAACTCTTCAATCGCCTATAATTCTTTTGTTGTCTTATCAAAGCATTTTTCTGGGTTTAAAACATTTCCGTTCTTTTCAACGATCATGTGTAAATGATTACCAAGATCTGCTTCATAAAGGTTTTCTCCGGTTTTTCCCAATACATCACCTTGTTTAACTTTAGCGTTAAGTTCTACAGAGACCTCAGACATACTTTGATAAGTGATTGTTACACCATTATCACTTTCAATGGATACACATAATCCAAAGATTGGATCTTCTTTTTTGCTTGTTACGGTTCCGCTTAAACTTGCTAATACTTCAAATGCTTTATTATTGCTTGTAAAATCGGCACCTTGATTAGGACGATAAACTCCTTCAAATAGCACTAAAGATTTTCCTTGTTTTTCAGCGTCGTCGCTTTGGTCATAGAAACTTCTTGCTACTTGTACTTCACCTGCATATGGTTTAGCGATTTTTTCCTCTGTTTTTGTTTCTGTTTCCGTTGGTGTAGGATTCATGGAAACAACGGGGATATCCTGGTTATTTTCATTAAACTTTTCATATACCACCAATCCCGTTAAGAAAACAAAGACAGATAAACAAAACAATAAACCAATTTTATATGTTTTTTTATTCATAATTTCACCTCATAAACAGTATTTCCATTATGAATAAATTTATTCTATAATTTACAAATTTCCACGTTTTGGTAATAGTAAGCTAGAATTTCCTCATAGCTATAGCCATTCATTGCCATTCCGTTAGCACCGTACTGACTCATTCCTACGCCATGACCGAATCCAACGGTATCAAATATATACTGACTGCCATCATAGTTAATTTTAAAATCCGTTGACGCTAAATTCAATAATTCCCTTACTTCCCTGCCGCTGTAAATTTGATTGTTAACACTAACTTCTTTTACACGTCCGCTATCATAATGAGAGACGATATGAATGTCTTCGATATCCTGATTAAAAGCAGCTTTCATTTGTTCAGGTGTAAAACTACTGGTACGTTCTATATTGGGACATATTGACAATTCCCAGGTACTGTCTACAGAGCGTAAGTAAGGAACACTGCTGGAAGCAAAATAATCTTCACTATTTTCTGTTTTTCCGTTTGAACTTGAAAAAAACAAGGCAGAGATATAATTATTATTATATTTCATTACCACATTATGTGTAGAACTTACAATATTTTTCAATCGTTCATATTTTTGATCAAATTCGTCTTTCCAGTTATTCTTCATCTGCTCAACAGTTAAATAGACTTGTGTGTTAGTCGTTGTGTCTACCTTTAAGCCTCTTGAAAAAGCAAAGGTGCGGCTGGCAACTGTTTGTGCTTTTAAAGCTTCATCTTCAAATGATAAAGGCATTTCTCCGGCGACTACACCGACTAAATAATCATCTAACGCTAAATATTGAACACTTCCGTCTTTTTGAGTTACCTCGACCTGATATTCACTGGGAAGTGTAGTTTTATCATTTGTATCGTTTAACTGCTGAATATCCGGTTCCTTTGCGTGAGATTTATCCGGTTTTAAATATAAAGAATAATTAATCCAAGCAAATAACAGAGCTAAAGCTCCTAATCTCATAAATATCTTTTTCAAATCATCACCCGATTCTTATTGTCATAAATTCGAGTATAAATGAAGCGACTAAATAAGCTAAAGCAAAGCACATCAATATAAAAAGGGTATTGAACTCTCTTGCTTTATTCTTTTTTAGAAAACGAGCAAAGTCTATACAGCTTAAAGCATAGAAACTTACCATAACACTTCCTATATACGTCACTAATTTTATGATTGAATATACCATCATTATTCCTCCTTTCTTTAGTTTTATAAAAAAATTATCCCCAATTGGGATAATTTTATAAGTTTTTGACGTGAATACGGTTCAAAGCCTTTCTTAAAGCAATCTCTGCACGTATAACATCACCGTCTTTGCTTTGCAGACGCTTTTCCGCACGTGCCTTTGCCTGCGTAGCACGTGCCAAGTTGATTTCTTCTTGACTTTCGATCGAGTTGGCAATGATCGTTGTTTCATCATTTCCGACATATACAAAACCACCGCCGATTGCATAAAAAGTTCTTTGGTTGTTTTCCACAAAGTTCATTTCCGAAATTTCAATCGCACTGGCTAAAGGCAAATGATGGGCTAAGATCCCCATTTGTCCTCCGGTTGTTCGAATATTTAAAATATTCACATCTTTTTCTGCGTAAACACCACTAGGGGTTACGATTTTTAAATGAAAGGTACTCATCATTGCACCTCTATTCTAATGTTTCAGCTTTAGCGACAGCTTCTTCGATTGATCCAACGTTATGGAAAGCTTGTTCAGGCAAATGATCCCACTTACCTTCCAAGATTTCTTTGAAGCCTTTAATAGTATCGTCTACATGCACATATTTACCATCCATTCCGGTAAACTGACTTGCTACAGTGAATGGCTGAGACAGATAGTTACGCACACGTCGCGCACGAGCAACGGTTAATTTGTCTTCTTCACCTAATTCATCCATTCCTAAGATCGCAATGATATCCTGCAATTCTTGGAAACGCTGTAAGATTTGCTGAACACCATGAGCTACTTCATAGTGTTCTTTTCCCACAACCAACGGATCCAGCGCACGTGATGATGAGTTCAATGGATCTACTGCCGGGTAGATTCCTAATGCCGCAATAGAACGGTCTAATACAACTTTAGCGTCTAAGTGAGCAAATGTTGTAGCCGGAGCCGGGTCCGTTAAGTCATCGGCTGGTACATAAACGGCTTGTACAGAAGTGATGGATCCCTTTTTAGTTGAGGTAATACGTTCCTGCAGTTGTCCCATCTCTGTCGCTAAAGTAGGCTGATATCCGGCTTGTGAAGGAACACGTCCCAACAAGGCAGATACTTCTGAACCGGCTTGCGTAAAACGGAATATATTATCGATGAACAGCAAGACGTCCTGTCCCTCTTCATCACGGAAATGTTCCGCCATTGTTAATCCTGTTAAAGCTACTCTTAAACGAGATCCCGGTGGTTCGTTCATTTGTCCGAACACAAGGGTTGTTTTATTTAAAACACCGCTTTCTTTCATTTCATAGTAAAGGTCATTTCCTTCACGTGAACGCTCTCCAACACCTGCGAACACAGATAATCCACCATGTTCAGTCGCAATATTGTTGATGAACTCCTGGATTAATACGGTCTTACCAACTCCGGCACCACCGAATAATCCAATCTTTCCCCCTTTGATGAAGGGACAAATTAAATCGATGACTTTGATTCCGGTTTCAAGGATTTCTGTTTCCGTTCTTTGTTGTGAATAATCGGGAGCCTGACGATGAATCGGCATCAGCTTAACATCATCCCTGTCAAATTCCTGATCATCGATTGGCTGACCTAAAACATTAAACATACGTCCCAATGTTTTATCTCCAACCGGTACTCGGATCGGCGCCCCTGTATCAAGGGCATCGATTCCTCTGGTGAGTCCATCTGTCGGACCCATGGCAATACATCTAACAATATCTTCACCGATATGGCTAGCAACTTCAACAACAAGTTGGTCTTGTCCATTCATGATCTCAATGGCAGTATTAAGCAAAGGCAAATGATCTGCTTCAAATTGCACATCGACAACGGGTCCAACGGCACGAACGACTTTTCCTATATTTTTTTCAGACATCATACCGCCTCCTTTTATTGAGCATTAGCACCGGCAACGATTTCTGAAATTTCATTCGTGATCGCTGTCTGTCTTGCTTGATTGTATTTTAATAATAGATCTTCGATTAATTCTTCTGCATTATCATTAGCATTTTCCATCGATGTTCTTCTTGAAGCATTCTCACTGGTAATGGATTCTACCAAATACCCATAGATAACGGCTTGCAAGTACATCGGAATCAGCTGTTCCAATACGGCTTCCGGACTGGGTTCAAATAAAGTCTCTTTATTTGCATGACTGCTTTTTACAAACTTGTCCGCAGTTACCGGCAGCAAAGTCACCGCATGAGGCACATAGCGCAGATTATTAACAAATTCTGTATAAATAATTTTAATATGACCGATTTTCTTTTCTAAGTATAAGTTCTTCAGTTCATTGACCAAACGAACGATTTCATTAAAATCCAACGATTGATTCACATGCATGTAAGTCTCATTGACAGAAGCAAAACTTCTTTTTAATGAGCTATAGCCTTTTGTTCCGATTGTGTAAACTAAATCATTCGCTTTGATTTCTTCTAATGCCAGTTTGATGACATTAGCATTATAGCCACCACATAATCCTAAACTGGATGTAATCACGATATAAGCGGTTGTTTCTACATCGTTTTTCATTAAGTAAGGGCTGTCACTTTGCCCTTGACTTGATTCAAGGATTTCTGCCACAGTAGAGCGAACAGTGTTATAGTAAGGCTTTAATTGATCTAATTGATTTCTTGTTTTTCTTAATTTAGAAGTGGCAACTAATTCCATCGCTTTTGTGATTTTTTTAGTTGATTCGACCGAGCGAATACGACGCTTGATCGTCTGCATTCCAGCCATAAGGCGCTATCCTTCTTTTTCGGCGGTTTTTACGAATCTTTCCGCAAAAGTTCCGATAGTTTCTTTTAGCTTCGCTTCTAATTCAGGTGAGATGGCTTTTGCCTCTTTGATTTCTTGAATATAATCATCATGATTTTCAGCAATTTCTTCTAGCAGTTCATCCATAAATAAATTAATTTTATTTACCGGAATTTGTTTAGTAAAGCCATGCTTCAAGGCAAACAGTGTAATGACCTGAGTTTCTACACTACGTGGTGAATACTGTGCTTGTTTCAATACTTCACGTACTTTTTGTCCATGATCCAATACGGCTTTTGTCGCATTGTCCAAATCTGATCCAAACTGTGCAAAGGCCTGCATTTCTGCAAACTGTGCTAATTCAAGCTTCAATGATCCGGATACTTGCTTCATTGCTTTGATCTGTGCGGCAGAGCCTACACGAGATACGGATAACCCGGTATCAATAGCAGGTCTGAAGCCGGCATTAAATAGATCTTGCTGCAAGAAAATTTGACCATCCGTAATCGAAATAACATTTGTAGGGATATAGGCTGAGATATCTCCGGCTTGTGTTTCAATAATTGGCAAGGCAGTGATTGATCCTCCGCCCATTTCATCATTCAAACGGCAGGCACGTTCCAGCAGTCTTGAATGCAAATAGAAGACATCCCCTGGATACGCTTCACGTCCTGGCGGTCTCTTTAATAGTAAAGACACTGTACGATAAGCGACAGCATGTTTCGATAAATCATCATAGACAATCAAAACATCTTTCCCTTTATCCAGCCACTCTTCTGCAATGGCACTTCCTGCATACGGGGCAATATACTGCACCGGTGCCAGTTCTGAAGCAGAAGCGGATACAATTGTCGTATAATCCATTGCTCCGCCTTGACGCAATTTTTCAACGATTTGAGCAACCGTCGAATTCTTTTGTCCAATAGCGACATAAACACAATAAATATCTTGACCTTTTTGATTTAAGATCGTATCGATCGCAATTGCTGTTTTTCCGGTTTGGCGGTCTCCGATAATCAGCTCACGCTGACCGCGTCCAATTGGAATAATCGCATCAATCGAAGTAATTCCTGTCTGTAGCGGCACACTCACCGATTTTCTAGTCATAACCCCCGGAGCAACTCTTTCAATTGGTCTTGTTTTATTCGTCAGGATCGGTCCTTGTCCATCAATGGCTTGCCCTAATGGATTCACAACACGTCCCAGCATTTCATCTCCAACCGGTACCTCAATAATTTTTCCGGTACGTTTTACTTCATCACCTTCCTTGATCTCATCACTTTGACCAAGCAATACGGCACCTACATAATCTTCTTCAAGATTCATAACCATTCCATAGACTTCATGCGGGAATTCCAACAATTCTCCCAGCATGGCATTGTCTAATCCATGGATCAATGAAACACCGTCTCCGATTGTCATGACTTTTCCGATATCTTTTGTTTCAACAACTTCGTCATAACGTTTGATTTGTTCTTTTATGATTGAACTGATTTCATCTGGTCTTAGACCCACTCGATCCACCTACTTTCTAAGCAACTCATTTTTCAATAAGTCCATTTTATTTTTAACTGTTCCATCAATCACATGATTTCCAATCACTACTTTAATACCACCGATCAGACTTTCATCGATCTTTGGTGTCAAGACGATCTTTTTATCCATTTTAACTGATAAAACATGTTCTAGTTTTTTTATTTCCTGTTCATCTAGCGGCATACTCGAATAAAGCGTTCCCTCTTTGATTCCTAAATAATCATTCGTCAAAGAATGATAAGCCTGAATAATCTCCGGCAGTGAACCCATACGATTTTTATCAATCAACAATTTGATAAAGTTTTGCACATAGACAGATAGATTGTTATCAAACGCTTTATCAAAAGTTTCTTTCTTTACTTTTTTGTCAACATTAAAATGCATAAAAAAGTTTAGGACTTCTTCATCTGAGCAAATGATATTTTTCACTAAGGCTAAATCTGCTTCATAGCGTTCGATCTTTCTTTCTTCCTGAGCTAACTCAAACAAGGAAGAAGCATAACGCAATGCTACGGATTCCATTAGTTCACCAAGTCGTCGATAAATTCATCGACCATATCTTTATTCGTTTTTTGATCTACTTCTTTATTCATTACTTTTTCAGCAACTTCAAAAGCAACCTCAATGATCTCTTGTTTCATTTCCTCTTTTGCTTTTAGCTTTTCAGCTTCAATTTCTCGATCTGCCTGTTCGATCTTTATTTTAGCTTCCTGTGCGGCTTCAGCTAAGATTCCCTCTTTTACTTTAGCGGCATCTTCTTTTGCCTTTTGAATCGTAGCACGATATTCTTTGGCTGCTTCTCGTGCCTGCTGCTCGCTTTCTTGTACAAAGACTTTTGCCTGTTCATTCATTTGTCGAGCTTCTGTAATATTTCCTTCAATCGCTTCAGCGCGCTTAGCCATATATTCACGAATCGTGCTCCATAAGTATTTCTTAAATACTAAAAGCATGATGCCTGTTGAACACAGCTGTACGATCAATGTCGTGATATTCGGGAATAACTTTCCGGCTATATTGATATCCATCTTATTCCTCCTATTCTAATTAATGATGATTAATAAACGAATAATAGGATGAAGGCGATCAATAACCCATAGATCGCTACTGTTTCTGATAAAGCAATCCCTAAGATCATCATGGTACGGATCTTTCCTTCCGCTTCTGGGTTTCTTCCTACTGCTTCAACTGCCTTACTTGCGGCAATCCCTTCACCGATACCGGTTCCTAATCCGGCACATACTGCAATCCCTGCAGCGATCGCGATTAATCCAACGTCTGTCATTTTTAAAATCCTCCAATATTGTTTTTATTTTGTTTTATTCTTCTGCTTCAATAGCGATCAGAATACATGAGAGTGTTACGAACACTAACGTTTGAATACACCCTGCAAACACATCAAAATAAACATGCAGTACAGGGGCTAAGATTGGTCCGACAAAGTTAAACGGAATGATCTTGAATGAAAGCCACCCGGTAAAACTGTATACCAATCCCATTAAGATGGTTCCGCTTAGAATATTACCGAATAAACGCATAGATAATGAAATAAGCGGTGAAATTGCTCCTAAAATATTGGTGGGCGGCCATACTAATTCTTTGATGTAGGTCAGTCCACCTTTCTTTTTGATAGCGTTGTATTGTATTAACGTAAATGTAATCAAAGTGATGGCTAATGTAATAGAGAAATTGGATGTCGGAGAATCAAATCCGATCAGTCCACTTAAATTGGCACACACTAAGTACACAAACATTAATGCGAAATAGGGGTAATAGTTTTTGGCGAATTTCTCCGGCATAATAGATGCCATATAATCCTGCACTGTACGTACACCTACCTCACAAATTAAGACGACTCCTTTAGGCTTTTCCAAAGGATCCGCTGCTTTGATCTTTCTTCCCGCATAAACGCAAAAAAGGCAGATTGCGGCCATGATGATCAAAGAAAATATAAGTTCTGGCTGAATGATGATGTGAATATCCGCTAACATCAAACGCATTGTATTCACATACCCTCACCTCGCTTTCTAATCCTATAATCATAATAGAATATAGTCAATTTTATCATAAAATAGCCAATTGTTACAGTAAATATGTTAAAAACTGAAGGGAGTTTCACAGCTAGAAAAAAACCAAAACCATAGACGACCATTTTAATCAGATAACTAAACATCACAATCATTGCGGAGATCTTGCTTCTAAATAATAGAATGTTGTCAACGGTGATCGTAATGATCTTAAATATGATTAAATTGATCCCATACCCTAATGCTAATCCAAGAACATAGGAGATTTCTCCAAATAACAAACCAATTCCTGCAGTAACTGCTGCAACTACTAAAAAGACAGGGATTGATTTTTTTACGATGGCTTCTTCTTCCTTCACTTACTTCCCTCCTAATCGCAGAATGTGCTTAAAACTGCTGATAATTCCTAACGCACTTCCTAACAGTATCCCGATTGGCTTAATTCCAAAATAATGGTCAATTCCCAGACCGATAAAGACACTAAGAATCAAAAAGCCAAATATTTCCCAGCCGATTCCCAGTGCCAATACAATATATTTCCAAATCTTATTCTGTTCCAAAAATACGATCTCCTGCATCACCAAGACCAGGCAAAATATAGCCTTGCTCGTTGAGCTTTTCATCTACTGCACAGATATACAGATCCACATCCGGGTGAAGCTGTTCGATCAGTTTAATCCCTTCAGGGGCTGCCACTAAGCATAAGAATTTAATGTGTTTAGCGCCTTTTTGCTTGATGCTGTCTAATGCTTTTGCCAAGCTTGAACCGGTTGCCAGCATTGGATCTAAGACAATAATCATATCCTCGTTAATGGTACTAGGAAAATTGGCATAGTATTCCTTAGCTTCTAAAGTTTCTTCATCACGCTTCATGACAATGTGTCCCACCTTAGCGTTAGGAATGACTGATTTCATACCATCTAAGAACCCAAGTCCGGCTCTTAAAATAGGCACCAATATTACATCTTTAGCTAGCATTTTGGTTGTTGTTAGCATTAATGGTGTTTCTACTTCCACAATTTTTGTCGGCAGATCTTTTGTCACTTCATAAGCGGCAAGTACTGCAATTTCTTTAAGATTCTCAGCGAAGTCTTTGCACTTCGTCTCTTTATTGCGCATAATTGATAATTTATGAGTGATCAATGGGTGTTCAATAACAAATGTTGCCATAGTATCCTCCTTTCTCTAAAGATAAGTTAATCCTTCGTATAAAGGATATTTATCTGTCAATGCTTTCACACGACGAATGCATTCTGCTTTTATTTCATCGGTTTCTTCATTTTTTAAGCGATAAGCTATAATTTTTCCGATTTCAATGAAATCTTCTTCAGTAAATCCTCTGGTCGTCATTGCCGGAGAACCGACACGAATTCCACTTGCTTTAAACGGTTTTTCTGTGTCAAACGGTATGGCATTCTTATTAACGGTAATATGGATTTCATCCAATAAACGCTCTGCTTTTTTACCACTGATCCCACAGCTGGCTTTGACATCGATTAATAATAAATGATTATCTGTTCCATCTGAGACTAATCTAAAGCCTTCTGCTTTCAAAGAATTTTCCAATGCTTTGGCGTTCAATACAACATTTTTAACGTATTCTTTGAAACTTGGCTGTAAAGCTTCACCAAAGCAAGCAGCTTTAGCTGCAATAATGTGCATCAATGGTCCGCCCTGCATTCCCGGAAATACGGCTTTATCAATGGCAGCCGCATATTTTTGTTTGCACATAATGACACCGCCGCGAGGCCCGCGCAATGTTTTATGTGTCGTTGAAGTTACAAAGTCTGCATAAGGCACTGGGGATTGATGATATCCTGTCGCTACTAATGCGGCAATATGCGCAATATCCACCATCAGCATGGCACCGACTTCATCTGCCGCTTCACGCATTTTTTTAAAGTCTATTTCTCGGCTGTAGGCACTTGCTCCGGCGACAATCAATTTCGGTTTGAAAGTCAGGACTTTTTCTCGGAATGCTTCATAATCGATTGTTTCTGTGTCTTTATCTACACCGTAGCTTTCAAATTCATAATTCATTCCGGAAAAGTTTAACGGATGTCCATGAGTTAAATGTCCGCCGTCCGCTAATGACATTCCTAATACACGGTCTCCATTTTTCAATACCGCCAAATACACGGCAGTATTTGCCTGCGCTCCCGAATGGGGCTGTACATTGGCGTATTCACAGCCGAATAACTGGCATAGTCTTTCTTTCGCTAAAGATTCCACTGTATCCATGTTTTCACAACCGCCATAATAACGTTTTCCCGGATACCCTTCTGCATATTTGTTTGTAAATACACTTCCGGCTAATTCCATGATTTGTTTCGATACAAGATTTTCAGATGCGATCAACTCAATATTTTCTCTTTGACGCATCAATTCTTTTTCTACTGCCTCAAATACTAATTCATCTCTAAAGTCATTCATCCTAAATCCCCTCTCATTTTTATTGTTTTTCAATAGCCATCATTTTTTCGATACGCTGATCGTGACGTCCTCCCTCATAATCAGTATGAAGCCAAGTATTCAATATTTCTAAAGCTAATCCTTCGCCAATTACACGTCCGCCCATTGCAATCATATTGGTGTCATTATGCTGACGAGTTGCTTTGGCACTAAACAGATCGTGTACCAAGGCACAACGAATACCATCCACTTTATTGGCGACGATGCTGACTCCGATTCCGGTTCCGCATACAACTACACCACGTTCACATTCTTTATCTGCTACTGCTTTAGCAGCTTTATAAGCATAGTCCGGATAATCCACACTGTCTTCACTGTTGGTTCCAAAATCAATGACCTCATATCCTTGAGCAATCATTGATGCTTTTAATACTTCTTTAAGGCGATATCCGCCATGATCACACGCAATCGCTATTTTCATTTCAGTTCCTCCTCAATCATTTCGATAGTGATTCTTCCTTGTCTTAATATTTTAATTTCATCTGTGGTTAGATCTACTACACTGCTAGCTTGAAGCTTGCCGCATTCTCCCTCTACGACAAACGGAATGCGCCCGTTTAGCTGTTCAAGCACTTCTTTAGTAGTGGTGGTGCTAGGCCGGTGGGAAATATTCGCACTTGTCACATACAATGGTTTTCCTGTTTTTCGTATCAATTCACGAACAAACGCATCATCTGGTATACGAATCCCGATCGTTCCTTCTTCTTTTTTACTGTTGAGGATAACGGTAATATCCCCCGGCATAAATTTATCAATAATCAATTGATCCCGATAGGAGACATAGACATACTCATCAAGCTCTTCTTTGTCTGACAACATCAATGTAAAGCGTTTCGACATGTCTCTCTGCTTTGCTTCAATAAGACGTTCTACCGCCGCTACCGAATCATAAATAACCCCTAATCCGTAGACCGTTTCAGTTGGAAAAGCAACGACTTTTTCTTGCTTTAAAGCAGCAGCAACATCATCTATTTCCGCTCTTTTTTTGATTTGTGTTTCCATCGGCTTCACCTCTATGACATCATATCATAAATGGAATAAAAAGGGAATTTTAACACAAAATTAATCCCCAACAAAAAAAGCACATATCGTGCTATTCAAACAAACTGCCAATAAACGATTTAGGCTTTACATCTACCTCACAGTAATCCTTTTTTAATTCACCGCTGATACTCTTTCCTTTTCCTTCACCGATAACCAAAACTACTTGATTATTTTCATAATACATTTGTGGATAAAGGACAGTTAAATCTTCCATGACCTCTTCTTCACTTACTCCGGTTATCATTTCCTGATAACTTCTGATTATTTCATTTTTATATTGATACATCTCTGCGATATCTTCTTTTGTATTTGAATTAGCGACAATATTGAAGGTTTTGGAAGATGTCGGATTGGACAGTGTCATGCCAATTAAAAAGGTACAAAATATTTTTCTAAACATGTTTCTCACCTCATTTGGATTATGACCATTCCCGCTTTTTTTAAACACCAAAGAAAAGAAATTGGAGTACTTTATTTCTTTCTATTTATTTAATACGTATAATAAAGTCAGATCATTAAACATGTTAGCTAAAATGGTCGAGAAGCTAACACAAAATAAGCCTATAATTGAAAATGTAAGGAGGAATGTCTATGCTAGAACAAATTGAAGCGGTACAGCGCATGCAGGATTACATTGAATCCCATTTAGAACAAGATATTACACCTGCCGATTTATCGAGAGCATCTTTGTTTTCTCCCTGGTATTCTCGTCGTTTATTCATCAAACAACTGGGATTGTCTCCGGCAGAATATATTCGCAAGCTGAGACTATCAAGATCTGCCCTTAGACTGCGTGATGAGCCATGCAAGATTATTGAAATTGCATTTGACTTAGGCTTTAAAAGTGTCGATGGCTATCAGAGGGCTTTTCAGCGAGAATTTGGGTGTAATCCCAGCGAGTATGCGGCTCATCCGATACCCATATACTTATTTACTCCTTATGGCGTTAAATTCAGACATATTGAAAGGAGAATGCATACGTTAGATTCAAAAAATATTTTTATTCAAGTCATTGATAAGCCTGCCCGAAAGGTTATTGTGAAAAGAGGCATTCGTGCGAATGATTACTGGTCTTACTGTGAGGAAGTGGGGTGCGATGTTTGGGGGCTTCTTCAAAGCATCAAATCTATCAGTGGTGAACCAATTTGCCTTTGGCTTCCTGAACGTTATCAATTACCTCAAACATCCCAATATGTTCAAGGTGCAGAAGTACCTTTAGAATATGACGATGTCATTCCAAACGGGCTGGATATCATCGAATTGCCGGCGTCTAAATATCTAATGTTTCAAGGAGAACCGTTTAACGAAGAAGATTACTGTGAAGCTATTGAACTGGTACAGTCCGCTATTGAAAAATATGATCCTGCCGTTATTCATTATCAATGGGACCATGACAACCCAAGGATTCAGCTTGAACCTATCGGAACAAGAGGGTATATTGAATTAGTACCTATTAAATAACAAATACCCCGATAACATAAATATGTTATCGGGGTATCCTTATGATTTCAATTTTCTTGTTTGCAATGCTTTTACCACTGCCAGACAAACGACTAACGCCAGCAAAATCTCTAAAATACCGTTTGTTAGAATCGTTGTCAGCAAAACGGTAAGCAAGGTTGAATATTCAATGCCTCTGACTGTTGCATAAGCAGATCCAAAGAAAAGATAAATCCCACCTAATACTAAAAGTGTATTCGTTAATGTTCCTACAAATGCACTGAGTATGATCCGGCTAGTTTCATTTTTATATAAAGCAAGTCGTTCATAAATCATGCCGCTGCTCCAGCCCAACAGTATTCTTGGTAAAACCGCAATAATCAAACTATATCCATTTCCGTTTACTGTTCCCACCGTAATAAAGGGAGAGAACACAAAAGAAGTTAAAGTTGGCTGCAATGTATTGATGATGACTGAACTGATGCCAAATAAAGCTCCCATCATCATCCCTTCTTTTTTGCCTAATACCATCGCTGTAATCAAGACCGGGATATGCATTGTGGTAATGCGTAATACACCTAACGGAATATACCCTAAGGGGGTAAACATCATGATGACTAAAACAGCACTCATCATCGCTAAAAAAGCCATTCTAAAAATTTTTTTATTTTTCATTTTTTCCTCCACTATCGCTCCTATTTAGGATGCCATGCGTCTTTAATATTGCCTTTTATTTAGAAGGTTAGTGTCTTTAGATCACTACCATTAATCTATAAGGCTTTTTTATTATAACGAATCCACACGGGGTTGTCATTTATTTCTTTGTTATTTTAACACTTGTCCCATTGGCTATGACGGTAATTAATCCTTCAATAATGATATAGTCAAAATCAATGCCAATAATGGCATTGCCGCCTTTCATCAAAGAACTGACAATCAATTCACGCGTCGCACTTTCTTTCGATTCAATCAGACGATTGCCAAAATAACTGGATTCTGTTCCTAAAAAGTTACTTGCAGAAACACTCAAGCCACTGAATGCACCGGAACCTAAAGCAGATTGTCCGCTGATTACCCCTAGATACTCGCTGATTTCATATCCTTCAAAATTATACCCGGTGGTCAGCATATGTGTACTCATATTACTCAGATCCACATATTTTTTCTTTTCTTCAAAAATATTTCGTTCAACCTTTGCTCGTCTCTTCTGTAAATAACGCATAATTGCTGTCTTTGTTTCATCGTTAAAATGATGTTCTTCCATTTCCTTTTGAATCAGCTTAAATGTTTCATCTAATTTTTGAATATCACTTTCATTTGATTTAATTTGAAAATGTTCCAGCTTCTTATAACATTCTCCACATAGTACCTGAGTCATATCTGAATCCAAATAATATTCAGGATTACGCATTCCGGTCTTTTTACCACAGTTCATACAAACTGCCATTTTCTTTTCCTCCTAGCAAAAAAGTACATAATCGTCCTTTTGTTTTATTTTTCATCTTTAATTAAAATTAATTCTTTTGCATATGGCAACGTTTCAATCCAATCACAAACAGTATGCCATTCTGCCAATTTATGATGTTTTCGCGCATAGTAAATATTGATCAGTGTTTCATAGTTCATACTGCAAGTTCGCATTTGCTGATAACTGCTTGGAAGCAATTGAATCATGCTGTACCAAACTGTCTTATCTTTTGTTTCTAAATATTGCTGACGTAAGGCTTCTAAAGTATCAACAATCTGATTTAAGCAGGCTAATGTTTCTTCATTCATATGGTCATGCGAAAAATCATCGATTGCAAAACGCTTGCTCGCTATTTTGTGCATCGTTGAAGTGGAATTGGCAACAGTTCCTACCTTGTATGTATCAAATTCTTTCCACCAATATAATGGGGCCGTAATATCAACAGAAACAAAAATTTGACGTAAATATTTGCGATGATCGCTTCCGGCCTTAGCTAAGCGCATCGCTAAACTTAAATCATTGGGACCTAATATGTACTGCCCGCTTTCATCATAGGCACTATCCATACGATTCCAGCTATTCATCGGGTTGCGTGCCCCACGAATAGCATTTTCAAAATTCATCACACTGCTGTTTTTGATTTCTAACATTTCATTTACTCCTTTATTAAAGCATCATACCATTTTTCAATTTTCACAGGATCTAAATTAGTTTTGGTCAGCTCACTGCATACACAATGAATAAGATATTTCTGCATCTTGTCTCCGTTTTCTCCTAAAACTTGGTAAATCGTATCAATAATCTGTTTACCATCCTGATCGTTATAAACTTCATCTTCTAAGATGAGAGCTGTTTTATCTAATAATTCTGCGGTACTTGTGAAAAGTTCAGATGTATCGCCTATCCAGTTTTTTATTGTTTGTTTGTCCATGTTTTCACCTTCCACTTCTATTCTAACAAAGATAATAAAAAAAGACTATTATTTTAGCAATCTAAAAAAATAGTCACCGTATTTCTCATCATAATCAATGAGCTGGAACCCTAATGAAATGAGTAACCGCATAGAAGCCACATTCCCTTCCATGACATAGGCATCAATTTCATTCTTTTTATAATACATGAATAAATAATCAATCATCGCACTGACCGCTTCGCGGGCAAATCCCATATGATGATAGGCAGGATGAAACGTATAGCCAATGCTCACGCTTTGGGGATTATTGACATTCACGCCGATAAAAAGATCGCCAATCATTTCACCATGGTATTCGACAGCAAAGTTTCCGCAATCAAAATAGCCAGTAAAGGGATGCATTTTATTGCGTCTGACTAATTCTGTTGCTTTTTCAATTGAATAGTCATCCCATGACTGATAGCGTTTAATTTCATCGAGATGACGGTATTCAAATAAAGGATAAATATCTCTTTCTTCCAATGGTCGAATTCTCAACCGTTTGGTTTGAATAAATCCAAACAAGTGATCACCTTATTTCTTACTGATATTTTTATAAATAAACAGCATACGATCTTTCCCGTTAATATCTTTTATTATTTCAAAAGGATAATCAGGGAAATAATGTTTAACTTCTTTTTCCATGTCTTCTTTTTGATCATATCCCATTTCAAAAGCTAAAACAGCTTTATCTTTTAAAATGGCTTCTACACTATTAAAGATCTGACGATAAAAATAAAGTCCATCCTGTCCGCCAAATAAGGCAACATGGGGTTCATGATCTTTTACTACACTTTCGATTTCCTGCTGAGATGGAATATAAGGCGGATTAGAGACAAAGATATCCACTTTAATTCCTGCATCGATCAATGGCTGTACCATGTCACCTTGCATAAATGTAATCTTTGCATGATTGTTTTCAGCGTTCTTTTTCGCAGTTTCCAATGCTTCATTAGATATGTCCGTTGCCCAGACATTTAAACGTGGTTCTTCACATTTTAAAGACACTGCAATAGCTCCGCTTCCGGTCCCCACATCACATAAATCGATATGATCCAAATCTTCAAAATAATCATCAATAGCGTATAAAATATGTTCAACTAATTCTTCAGTTTCATAACGGGGAATTAAAACATCCTGGTTCACAATGAAATTCCGACCAAAAAAGTTTTCAACACCCTTGATATATTGTATGGGTCTTCCTTTTAAATATTCATTTATTCCATCTTGAAAGGAAGTTAAAACGGCTTCATCGACTTCTTCATCCATCATTAAATAAAGTTCATGAGGCTCTTTATTGACAAGATGGTAAAACCATACTTTTGCTACTTGGATGTCTTTTCCTTGTTCTTCCAGTTGTTTTTCCGTTTGACGTATTAATTCCCTGACAGTCATTATTGTTCTTCTCCAGCTAATTTCAAGCGCTGATCTTCATTGACTAACGCTGTGATTAAATCATCAATGCGCCCTTCCATGATACGATCCAATTGTTGTACAGAATATCCGATGCGGTGATCTGTCACACGATTTTGCGGATAGTTGTAAGTTCTGATTTTTTCTGCACGATCTCCGGTTCCGATCTTGCTTTTTCTTTCACTGCCGATTGCCTGTTCTTGTTCTGTAATCATCTTATCGTAAATTCTTGTGATTAAAGCTTTCATCGCTTTATCTTTATTATCATGCTGACTGCGTCCATCCTGGCTTGAAGCAACAATTCCCGTTGGCAAGTGGGTAATACGCACCGCTGAATCGGTTTTGTTGATATGCTGACCACCGGCTCCCGAAGCACGGTAAGTATCAATACGTAAATCACTCGGATTAATATCTACATCGACTTCTTCCGCTTCCGGCATCACTAATACCGTTGCTGTTGAAGTATGAATTCTTCCTTGTGTTTCTGTTTTTGGTACACGCTGTACTCGATGAGATCCTGATTCAAATTTCAACTTTGAATAAACGCCGTCCCCTTTTACCATGAAAGAAATATTACTAAATCCTCCGGCTTCGGCTTCGGTTGCTTCCATTAAATCTATAGACCATCCTTGAGATTCTGCATATTTTGTATACATACGATAAAGGTCTCCGGCAAAAATATTTCCTTCATCTCCACCTGCTGCTCCACGAATTTCTACAATAACGTTTTTCATATCATTTGGATCTTTTGGAATTAACTCTAAATGCAGCTTTTCTTCTACTTCTATTAATCTTTCTTCCAGTTCAGCTAATTCCATCTTAGCCATTTCTTTAATTTCCGGATCATTTTCCTTTGCAAGTTCTTTTGCTTCTTCAATGCCAGTTGTTACTTTTTTGTATTCCTGATATAAATCATAAGCATTTTGCAAGCTGGCTTGCTCTTTTGTTACTTCTGTCATTTTCTTGATGTCTTCTCCGATACTAGGGTCCATCAGCATTTGATTTAACTCTTCATATCGTCTCTCCATCGATTCTAATCTATCAATCATGTTGTTCATGGTTTATACCTCCAAATCTTTAATATTATATACTATTATATATAAATAATCAAAATATAATCTACTAGAAACAAAAAAATCATGATTTTCTCATGATTAATTGACTAAATGGGGAAAGGTACTGCATTGCAGTACCTTGGGGATTAGTGTAGGTGCTTATTTTGGGAGAGGGGCACCTACATTATTATTATTGTCCTTCGACATAGAATATAATACTCAATAAATATGAATTAAATATGAACTTTATAAAAATGTTTAAATAAAAATACATATCATTGTTTATACAAAAAGACAACCACTGTTACCAGAGCGGTTGTCTTTTATGGGGAAATTTTGTAGGTTAATTGTTTGGGAGAGTTTTTCCTACAGTTATTATTATGTTGTCCTTTGACAAACATATAATAACAATTCTATATGAATTATTTATGAACATTTAAAGTTTTTTTAATTTAGGTTTATCGGGCACGCTATGGCAATGGCGACAGCGAGGTTCATAGTGATCCGTAGCTCCAACCAGTACAATCGGATCATCAAATGAAGCCGGTTCACCATTAATCAAACGCTGTGTTCGTGTTGCCGGCGCTCCGCATTTTGCACAGACAGCAGTTAATTTTGTTACAAATTCTGCTCTTGTTAATAACTCCGGCATAACTCCAAATGGTTCTCCTCTAAAATCTTTATCCAATCCGGCAACCATTACTCGTTTTCCTTGATCCGCCAGATAGTCACAGATTTCAACGATGTCTTTATCTAAAAATTGTACTTCATCAATAGCGACAACATCAATTTCCGGATCTTTGCTGACATAATCTAAAATATCAACTGATTTATCCACAGCGATACAGTCAATGCGTGTCCCTGAATGAGATACGATTTGTTTTTCCGAATAACGGTTGTCAATTCTTGGTTTAAAAATCACAATCTTCTTTTTCGCATAGCTCAAGACATTTATTCTTCGGATCAATTCTTCCGTTTTACCTGCGAACATACATCCGCAAATGACTTCCAGCCATCCTTCTCTATACTGATGATACATCCTGTTTTACCTCTAAGTTCTTAAATCTTTTGTTCCTTCGATTTGTTCTTTATAGCGATTATCAATATTACTGAAACGACTGAAATTCTTTTCAAATAATAAATCTACTTCGCCTAAAGCCCCATTTCTGTGTTTAGAAATGATAATTTTAACCGGTCCGGCATTTTCAACCTGACCATCCTCTGTCTTTTGATAATCTTCACGATGCAGGAACGCTATAATATCGGCATCCTGTTCGATTGCTCCCGATTCACGCAAATCGGACATTAACGGTCGCTTATCTTCACGCTTTTCAATTGAACGTGATAACTGTGACAATGCGATCACCGGAACTTCTAATTCTCTGGCTAATGCTTTAAGCTGACGTGAGATATCCGATACTTCCTGCTGACGGCTGTCGCTTCTGCCGCTGCCGGTAATCAACTGTAGATAGTCAATCACAATTAAGCATAAGCCGTGCTCTTGTTTTAAACGACGGCACTTTGCAATGATATCATTAATTTTTATTCCGGCTCCATCATCGATATACAAATTGCACTGTGACACACGGTCAGCAGCAGCATGATAACGATTCAAGTTTGTTTTAATAATTTCACCTGTTCGGATCTGATTACTGTCAATTCCGCCCATTGAGGAAATGGTTCTGCTGACTAATTGTTCAGCGGGCATTTCCAACGAGAAAACAGCAACCGGCTCTTTCGATTTATAAGCAATATTTGTTGCTAGGTTTAAGGCAAACGCTGTCTTTCCGACAGAAGGACGTGCTGCCAAAATAATTAAATCTCCCTTTTGCAACCCGGAAGTAATTTTATCCAAGGCATAATAGTTTGTCTTTAGCCCTGATATTTCTCCCCCCTGACTGCTTAAAAGCATCAAACGGTCAGTCACGTTCTGAACAACCTGTTTAATATTTTTAAATTCTCCTGAATTTCGATCACGGGTGACTGATAATAAATCCTTTTCTGTTTCTCCGACAAAGTCACCGACATCATCCACTTCACCTGTTGCTTTTTCAATTATGGAAGTAGCTTCTTTAATTAGTTTGCGCAGCATTGATTTATCTTCTAAAATCCGCATATAGTAACGGCTGTGCGCAGTTGTCGGAACGGATTCACTTAATTCCAAAAGATATTCCACACCGCCTGCTTTATCTAAGATTTGCTTATCTTTTAGATGAGCGGTCAAAGTTGTGATATCAATCGGCATATTCTTTTTATGTATATCGATCATCGTATCATAAATCATACGATGTCGATCCAAATAAAAGTCTTCCGGCATTAGTGAACCGATCACTTCATAGCATACTTCCTTAGATAACAGCATGGCTCCTAGAATGGAACGCTCCGCTTCTGTATCATGAGGTAAGGTATTTGGCATTTTAACCCCTCCCTATTAATCTTGCGTCAAATGAACTTTTAATTCTGCAATGACTCCTTTATATAACTCTACTTTATATTTCGTTGTTCCCAGACTTTGAGCAGGTTTAGCATCTAAGAATTTACGTTTATCCACTTTAATATCATGCTCGCTTTGAAGCTTTTCCACGATATGCTTAGTTGAAACGCCACCAAACACACGTCCTCCTTCTCCGGCTTTCACTTTGAAATCTAAAGTAATCTTTTCGATTACTTCCTTCAAAGATTCTGCATTCTTTTTATTTAATGCATCCTGAAGTTTTTCTTCTTCTTTATTAGCTGCGACGATTTCTTTACCGGTTTCTGTAGCAATCACAGCTAAACCGTTCTTAATCAGATAGTTTTGTCCATAACCATCTGCAACTTTCACGATATCGCCTTTTTTTCCTAATTTTTTTACATCCTGAGTTAAAATTACTCTCATTTTATTCCCCTCTTTCTTCTAAATACTGACTGATCTGTACCTCTAATTCATTGGTAGCATCGTCTAATTTATAATCATGGAGCTGGCAGGCTGCCATTGAAAAGTGTCCGCCGCCGCCAAGTGCTTCCATAATAATCTGTACATTGATATTTCTTGAAGAACGTGCTGATATAGCGACTTCTCCTTCTTCTATATAGCCTAATGTAAAAACTGCATCGATTCCGACCGTTGCCAGCAATTCGTTTCCTACTTTTGCCAGCAATGCACGGCTCACATAAGTGTCTTCATTATTATAGGCAATTAAAATATTGTTTTGATAACGATAAGCTGTCTGCATAATGCTGATACGTGCCATTACATCTTTAAAATCGTCTTCCAGATATTCATAGGCTGTACAAACATTTGCCCCTTGTTCTTTTAGTTTTGTTGCTGATTGGAAAGTACGCACTCCAACTCGAGCTCTAAAGTTATTCGTATCAACCAGCATCCCCGCATACATGATTGTTGCCTCTTCTTCCGTCAGCTTTATCGCTGATTCCTGATAATCAAACAATTCTGTAATGAGTTCAACCGTGGAAGATGAAGTGGGTTCCATATAGGTTAATACGGGTGAATCAATAAATTCTTCGCCACGACGATGATGATCGATCACGACTACATTTTTTGTAACATCAATTACCTTGTGATCAATAGCCAATGATGGTTTATGATTATCCACTATGATAAGCAATGTAGTTGGCTTAGTGAGTTCAATCGCTCGATTCGGCGAAATCATCACGCCTTGATAAGCTTCCTGCTGTTTCATTTCGCTTACTACTCGTCCGGTTTTATCTTCCAATGAATTGCCATCTATAATAATATTTGCCGGGATACCATAAGACTGTACAATCTTGTACATACCTAAAGATCCGCCAAAGGAATCCAAATCAGATTGCTTATGTCCCATAATCATAACATTACTGCTTGATTTAATTAAACTACGCAAGGTTTTAGCGATAACTCGCGCTCTTACTTTATTATTCTTGGAAGAGGCTTCACTATTTCCGCCAAAGAAGCGGATCTGTTCATCCATCGACTTAATAACTACCTGATCACCGCCACGTGAGAAAGCAAGATTCAAAGCAGAGCCTGACATTTCTTCCAATTCTTTTAAGGAATCATATTTTCTTGCAATCCCCATACTTAATGTCAATACTACGCCTAGCTTGTCGGCTTCTTCTTTAATTAATTCCAAAATATCAAATTTATTATGCACTAATGAATCATAAATTTGTTCATTAAATACTAAAATATATCCGTCTGATTTAAAACGACGCAATACAATGCCATAATCACTTGCCCATTTAGATATATCGTTACGGACTGCGGATTGGATCATCGCCATTTTTTGTTCATCCACACTTGCAATCGTATCATCATAATTATCAATGGATAAATATCCAAAGACTGCTCGCTCATTATGATAAGATTCACTTAATTCATTAAAATCTGTTACATCACGCAAATAGAGGACACGCGAACTGGCATTATTGAAAACTTCAAAACGACGCTTGTTTGCTTCAATCATTTTCACAGATTCTTCTTCAAACAGGATTTCTAATCCCGGCTGCCACTCTAATAATTTCTGTCCAACTAAGTCCATGCCTAACTCTTTTAAAAGCTCACTCGTCCACATAATATTGCGATTCTCATCATACATGATTAAACCAATTCCACCAAAGATACAGGCATTTCCAACATCTTCACCTAAAACCGTTGAAATATCCACCTGTTCCTGATCAAATTGCCGACACAGTAAATACAAGAGCGCAATCATAATACTGTTTTTGACAAAGATATATAAACTTAAGGCTAATATGAAACTGGATGTCGTTAAAGCACTTATAGAAACCACAATAATAAACTCAACTAATAAGATAAACATCACAGCGTTTCTATACTTAAATAATGTTTTTGACAATTCAATCACCACCTTTTACTGCTTATGTTTATTATACAGTAATTTTTTCTTTATACCAATCATTATGTCAATAAAACCTAGGATTCCATAGATATACCAGACATAAGGAATGATCACTAAAAGCATTGACAAGAAGTAAAAAACAATCTTTTTATTAAGAGTAAAATAGAGCCCGACAAGGGATGCGCCCTGAACAATCAGGATTGTTTTTAAAATAACATCTAAATAATGAAGAAGTAAGCCTCCCTCAATAAAATAATTCAGTCCTATAATAAGAAGACTTATGATACCAAAGCCTTTGGGAAATTGCATTAATAAGAAATTAAAGCGAAATGAAAACGGCACTTTCAGCCTTGGTAAAATGAGCATCATCAAAAGGATCATGACATAGGCTTCAATAATCCCCATAAAGAAGATGACTAATGGAACAAATTGTAAGAATATATCCAAAGCAATCATACTGCCTGATGGCATAAAGCCTTCTACCATATGGTAAATTGAGGTTGCTTCACTGATCAAGTCCATTTCAAACAGCTTTGAAAACAGTGTATACATTAATATATTAGATAGTAAGGTTATCGTGGTCGTCACTAAAAACAAAGTCGTAGCATTGACTTTCTTTTTTACACAATACCCAATCACAATTCCCGCTAATAATGCCGATATTGCATAATAAAGACTAAGCGGCGATGCAACAAATAATGTAATAAAGAAAATCGCTATACTTAGTGTCAGCGAATCCTTCAATTCATATTTATATCCATACCAAACAATTAAGGTTGGCAGTATAAAATACAAATAATAGCCAAACAACCCTCCGCTGTACATATCAATTAAAAAAAGGGTTCCAAAAATAGCGGAAATGGCCGCTCCTTCTACGATTTTTCTTGTTTTTTTCTGTCTCATTTTCTCACCTGATTTGCATATTTTAAATATTTATCATCTATCTATTGTTTTTCATATCATTTTAATATAATTATAGCCTTTTGACCACTGTTTTTTATCATAATTTGTAATTACTATCGTAATATCTTTAGTATTTTATTCTTTGCTTATTTATGATTTACTTAAACTAAGTAAAATTTTAAAAGAATTTCAAAAATAAAAAAACTCCTGTTTCTACAAGAGTTAAGTGTATAAAGAGTTATTTGAATTTGTACAATGATCTATCTGATACTGCTTCTGTCCGATTGAAAACATATTTACTTAATTTACATAGCCTGCATGATCGTTTAATAAACAAAAACGACAATAAATGTATATACAATCAAAGTAACAATCATAAACAATGATATAAAAGCGGCTTGAAAATCTGCATCTTCCTCTGAGTTATTCAGAGGTGATACAAGCATTGGTATCGCAAATCCGGTCGGACACATAAAATAAATAAGAACTGCAATTCTATAGATTTTATCTGCCATTAAGTGCGGGAAGAAAATAAAGAATCCGGCAATCACGCAGATGTAAAATAAGACTCTAACCGTTAATAGTTTTATGAGTGAACCTAATGTTTCCCTATTAATCTTCAAATTATAACCAATAATAAACAGAATCATTCCGACAATCGGTCCTGTTGCCTGTGAAATCGTATTGGTATAAATATCAATAAACGGTGTTGTACTTAAATAGGCATAGGCTCCTGTAAAGTTTAATATTAAGGCAAGACTGACGGCAATGACAAATGAGTTTGTGAAAATAGTTTTCATCAGTTCTTTTGCACTTGTTTTTCCTGCTGTTGATTTGGCTACCATGATCGGAATAACCACAAACGCTATAAAAGTCCCTGCAATATCAAAAATCACAGTATTGCTGGCAAAACTCAAACCAACAATAGAGGTATATAATGGTAAAGCGACATTTCCTCCTTCACAGGTAGTCAGCAGGTAAGGTGAAATATGTGCTACCTTTTTTCCTGTAAAGTGACTTAAAACTTTCCCCATTATAATGGCTAAGCTAAAAGCGATAAATACATATAGAATAATCCATATTGCAGAGGTTTCTATTTTCGCTGTAAACAGAACATTAAAAATCATAATAGGAAATAAAATATTAAAAACAATGTTATTGGCACCATCCTTTTGTTCAGGTGTAATCCATTTTTTTATTCTTGCTAGCAAACCTAGTCCAATCATAAAAAAGACGGGAAATAATGTTGATAATGCTGTCATATAGTTCTCTCCTCTCTTTTCGCTATCATTATACATAGTTATGTTTTCTATATCAAATACCTATATTTTATGTCTATTTATACTTAATAGGCATAGTTGAAATGCAATCACTGAGAGAAAATATATTGTTAAGTTATTATAGACTAAGCAAAATAGTACCAACAAAAAACTATAATATTTCTATACAAGTTCATATTGCTTAGAAAATTACAGTTTGGTTATACACTAAAAAAGAAAAACCTCAGATTAAAATCCAAGGTTTAAACACTTAATTATTCACCAACGTATGGTAATAAAGCCATTTGTCTAGCTCTTTTGATAGCAGTTGCCAACATTCTTTGATATTTAGCACTTGTACCAGTTACACGTCTTGGGATAATTTTTCCATTAGCTGAAATAAATCTTTTTAATAATTCTACATCTTTATAATCAATTTCAGTAATTTTATTTTTTGTGAAATAACAAATTTTCTTTCTACCCATTCTTTGTTTTCTGTAAGCCATGTTTACACATCCTTCCTAATTAAAATTGTATGTCATCATCCATAATGTCGAATGCATTGCTGACATTGTCAAAATCATTGCTAAAATCATTTGACTCAACATTATAGAATGATTGATTTGATGTATCGATCTGTGGTTGCGCTTTTTCACGAGCCGCCTTTGTTTCTAAGAACTGAACAGAATCACACACGACCTCAACAACAGTACGCTTTGTACCATCCTGAGCATCATATTGACGTGATTGAATTCTTCCTTCTACCCCTACCAAAGAACCTTTTGAACAATAACGTTCAACATTTTCCGCTGCTTTATTCCAAACGACACAGTTAATAAAATCTGTCTGACGTTCTCCATTAGCACTTGAAAAATTACGGTTAATTGCAAGTGAGAAGCTTGTTACAGCTGCTCCGGAAGGAGTTCTTCTAAGTTCAGGGTCTCTTGTCATACGCCCCACCAATACTACACGATTTATCATATCTCTACCTCTTATTTACGAATGATCATATGACGTAAAATGTTGGCATTGATTCTTGATAAACGATCTAACTCAGCAACATCTGCAGCTGAAGTAGTTGTATCAACAATGACATAGTAACCTCTTGTGAAGTCTTTGATTTCATACGCTAATTCACGTACTCCCCATTCGTTCACATTGTCAACAGTTCCATTATTAGCAGTTAAAATGTTTTTCACATTTTCTAATAATGCAGCTCTTGTATCGTCTTCTAAATTAGGACGAAGGATAAACATAATTTCGTATTTATTCATCTCTTGTGCACCTCCCTATGGTCTATTGGCTTATACTTGATATATAAGCAGGCAGTAAATTATTTTTACATGCTTTATCATTTTAGCATACCCTTAGACCTTTGTAAACAAAAATCACTATGAATCTTCCAACATTTTTCGTTATTTATAAAACATGGCTTGACTGCTGCTACCTATCTTTCTATACACTTTATTTTGATAAATTCCTTAAAGATCTTCCGGTGTTGTTATTTTGATATTGCTATAATCCCCTTCAACTATCTTTACTTTTACATCTGTCATCATCTCAACTAATGAAGCGTCGTCTGTTCCTAAGACACACTGTTTTTTTGCTAAACGGCAGGCTTCTTTAATGAGTTCTGTTTTAAATGCCTGAGGGGTTTGTGCATGCATGAGACTTGCACGATTTGGTGTTTCTTTCACAAAACCGTCCTCATCCACAATTTTAATTGTATCTTTTGCCGGTACCATCAACAAACAAGCCTCATATTGTTCCAAAGCTGTTAATAGTCGCTTAATACAGTCCTTTGTTAAATAAGGGCGGGCACCATCATGAATCATCACATAATCCGATTTAACCCGCAATAATCCCTGATATACGCTGTCCTGTCTTTCTTCTCCGCCTAAACACCATTCTACTTTTTCTTTAGAATCAAATAAATCTATAAATTCTTTTTGATCTTGTGGACTAATCACTAAAATGATTTGTACACAACATTCATCTTCGGTAAAAATACCAACAGTTTTTTCGATGATAGTCTTTTGCCCATCCATTTTGTAAAGAAGCTTATTATAGCCTAAGCCCATTCTTTTTCCCATACCTGCGCAAGGTATCACTACACTATAGTTCATAAAAATCACCCATGTGTATTATATCACACATGGGTGTTGTTTAATATCTGCTTATACATATATTGTTTCACAGCTCGCTTTATTGCCCTTGCTCCATACTTTTGAATTTCCTCTTTAGGCAGCAGTTCATTTAATTTGTTGTCTTCATATTGGATATCCATATTTAATTGCTTATTGTAAGTTTCAATCTGCATATCTGCAATCTGTCGAGCTGCTTCTTCACTGATTGGATCGAAATAAATAACTTGATCAATGCGATTCAGCCATTCTTTTGGGAAAACAGAATCAATAATGTTATTCTTTTTCTTATCCTTTTTAAATCCGATAGAATCTTTCAAAGCGTCACAGCCGGCATTTGAAGTCATAATAATAATACATTCTTTAAAATCAATAGTTTTTCCGCGCTGATCTTTTAAAACACCTTCATCAAAAACAGATAAGAAAAGATTTAATACATCACGATGCGCTTTTTCAATTTCATCTAACAGGATCACACTTCGCGGATGGCTGCTCATATGCTTTACTAGCAATGACTGCTCATCATATCCGATATATCCGGGACTTGCTCCGATAATTTTACTTACACTGCTAGACTCTTTGTATTCCGACATATCTAATTTGATAAAATGATGTTCATCATCTAAATAATACTTTGCCAACAGCTTTGCAATCTCTGTCTTCCCTACACCGGTAGGTCCCACAAATAAAGAAACCCATTTAGGCTGACCATCTTCATATAATCCACTTTCAACTAAAGAGAGTTGTTGAATGATTGTTTCAATAGCTTCATCCTGCCCTTTAATATACTTTAGCAGCTGCCCTTTTAAATACTGCAATCGATTGCTGTGAGCTTTCATATTGGTCAATTCTTCAACCATTTTATCCACATCATGCTTATCGATACTGTCACTTTTATTCATCTTCGCCCTTACTAAAATTAAATCCAAAAGATCTATAGCACTATCTGGCATAAAACGATTATGAAAATGACGTGAGGCATTTTCAACCAGATAAGGAATCAAACTACTTTCTAACTTTACCTGATGAAATTTTTCAAAAGACTCTTTTAATCCCTCTATAATCGCAGTTGTTTCAGAAAGTGTTGTCGGATCTAAATGAACATACTGGAAACGGCGATTTAAAGCCTCATCCTTTTCAAAATACTTGTAGTACTCATCTTGTGTAGTAGCCCCGATACAGGTAAACTGCCTTCTTGCGATATAAGGCTTGATAATATTTGAAGCATCAATCGCCCCTTCTGCACCACCGGCACCTATAATATTATGGATTTCGTCGATAAAAATAATGCAATGAGGATCATTGCATACTTTACGTATGATCTTCTTAAACTTTTCTTCAAATTCACCACGATATTTTGTTCCTGCTACAACACTGACAAGATCTAATTCGTAGAGCGTACATTCTTTTAAGGCTTCGGGTACATTTCCATTATTGATTTCAATAGCCAATTTCTCTACTAAAGCGGTTTTTCCAACCCCCGCTTTTCCAACAATGATTGCATTATTCTTTTCTTTACGACTAAGGACTTCTATTAACTGATGAAGTTCTTTATCCCGACCGATGACAATAGTATTTTGAGCTTTTACTCGTTTATTGATATTGATTAATTCATTAATTTGATCAAGCTCATTTTCTGTCTTTGTCATTTCTTCTAATTCCTCTTTTACTTCTTCAATATTGACATCATACTTTTTCAGCAATTCTATTGCCACACTGTCTTCTACGCTTAAAAGCCCCAAGCATAGACATTCCACGCTTACCTTTTTTTCACCGCGTTGGTGTGATTCTTTAATCGCCTTATCTAAGATAACACGAACAATATTTGTATATTCCATATAAAAGGGCTGCATGTCATTGGTTCCAAACAAGCGAATGATGTCATCCTGCAGTTTCTGCTCCGTAATCTGATACTTTTCCAGTAAGGGATACATTGCATTATCTTTCATTTTCATAATCGATAATAGCAGATGCTCGCTGCCTACGTTTGCATGTCCCAAATCAAACGCAACACTTTCAGCTATCACAATGATCTTTTGTGCTTTTTCACTAAACTTAGTTAACATAGTACACCTACTTTCTCTTTCTATTGTATGAAATTACTTTTAAATTATTAACCTTTTATCCCTGCTTTAAACAACACACAAAAGTTTATTCAAAGCTCTTTATTTTATACGTGACTATGCTACAATTAATGACAAGGAGATGTTTATATGAAACATTTAGAAACAAAGCGATTAGTGCTGAGAGATTGGCAGCAAAATGATTTACAAGATTTTTTTGCCTATGCCTCGAAGCCTAACATTGGTCCGGCTGCCGGTTGGCCGGCGCACACCTGTATCGCAACAACACAACAAATTTTAGACAGTTTTATTAAAAATCAAGAGGTTTGGGCGATTACAGATAAACAGTCTCATCGTGTTATCGGTTCTTTCGGACTGCATCTTGATAAACATCGCAATAATCCTAGCTGTCGAATGATTGGCTATGTTTTAGATGATTCCTACTGGGGTAAAGGACTGATGAAAGAAGCTGTAGAGGCTGTACTTGATTATGCTTTTAATGATTTATCACTAGACCTTATTTCTGTTTATCACTATCCGTTTAACCAGCAGTCAAAAAAAGTTATTGAGAAGTGCGGTTTTACTTATGAAGGAACCCTGCGCCGTGCCCTTGTTCATTTTGATAAAGGGGTCATTGATAGTTGCTGCTACTCCATGACAAAAGAAGAATTTAACCAGCAAAAAAGATCTTAGATGTTTGAGGCAACTCCAAATAGTTAGACTAATAGTTTAACTGATTGGATGTAGCACCTATTTCCAAGATCTTTTTTTATTATTTTATCATCACAAATTGAAATGGCTTCAATTCTCCTAATTGATATTCCGTATAATTGTTCAATAATACGCTTCCCTTAATCTCCCTGATTTTAATTATGTTTGGACTAAAATTGCATAAACAGCTGATCTTTCCTTCTGCACTCTCACGTGAATAAGCAATGACATCATCGGGCATTTCCAATATTTCTTCAAAGTCACCTTCTACTAAGATTGGTTCTGCTTTACGAAGTGCAATCATCTTTTTATAGAATTGAAAAACAGAGGGTTCATTGTTTAGTTGTTTGGCTACATTAATTTCTTTATAGTTATCCATCATTTTAATCCATGGCTTTACATCTGAAAATCCGGCATACTCGCTGTCATCCCAATGCATTGGCGTACGTGTATTGTCACGACTTCTTAAATTCACAAAATGCAGCGCTTCTTCTTTACTGTACCCTTCTTCTATCGCTCTTTGATATTGCCCTATACTGCCGATGTCGTTGAATTCATCAATGCTTTGACGAGTAAAATTGACCATGCCTATTTCCTGTCCCTGATAGATAAATGGTGTTCCTCTTAAGTTAAAGAACATTCCTGCCAGCATGGTTTTTGAATAATAATTTCGATCCTCTTCATTAACAATCAACTTATCGATTGAACGTGGCTGATCATGATTTTCTAAGAAGCTTGCAACCCAGCCAATTTTTTGAATTTCTCTTTGACCCGTAAATAATAATTCCCGATATTCTTTAGGGGTCCATGTTTTTCTTTTAAACCATTCTTCGTCTTCACCAATATCAAAATTTGAGTAATTGAAATCAAACATCATTGAAAAGCAGCCTTGCTCACCAATAAAAATACCTAAATCAGGATAGTTGACTCCCACTGCTTCGGCTACTGTCATACAATTATGTTTTGCAAAAGTTTCTCTTTTCATTTCTTCAAAGAATTTTTCAATTCCCGGCTGGTTCCTTGAAAAAGCAAAACATGCAGATAAGCCATCCGTACCATCAACCGGTCCATCTTGATAACGCTGATCCTTTTTAATAAAGTTAATCGCATCCACTCTAAATCCCGCGATTCCTTTTTCCAGCCACCAATTAATCATCTTATATAAATCCTGACGCATTTGTGGATTTTCCCAGTTCAAATCCGGTTGACGCTGCGAAAAAGCATGGAAATAATAATCGTTTGTGCCTTCCACTTTTTTCCAGACCGATCCGCCAAATACACTGCGCCAGTTTGTTGGCTCTTTACCGTCCTTTGCTGATTTAAAGATATAGTAATCACGATAAGGGCTATCCGGATTTACAATAGCTTCTTTAAACCAAGGATGTTCGTCTGATGTATGATTAATTACCAAATCCATAATAATTTTAATATTTTTCTTTTTTGCTTCTTGAATTAATTCTTCTAAATCCTGCATTGTCCCAAATTCGGGGTTAATGTCATAATAATCGGAAATATCGTAACCATTATCATCCATTGGTGACTTATAAATAGGACACAGCCACAATAATGTCACCCCTAAGTTTTCTAAATAATCCAATTTTTCTGTAATTCCTTTAATGTCACCTATCCCATCATGATTTGTATCCTTAAAACTTCTCGGATAGATCTGATAGGCTATTTCATTTTTCCACCATTCGTTCATAAGTTATCCTCCATATATAGGTATATTATACAAAATTGAAGATATAATTTGTGGTTCTTTTTTGATTTTATAACAGCACATTTTTGACAAAAAAACATGCCTGAGCATGTTTAATATAAAGCATTATATGATGGATAAATGGCAATCAGTGCATCTGACTGCAATCGCTGCATTACACTAGCAAGGACGCTTTCTGGTATTGCCACACATCCATATGTATAAATTCCAATATCACAGTGAATAAAGATAGCTGACCCTACCCCGGGAGTACAATTCGGATTATAGTTGATATTCACACAGTAATTATAATATCCCGGAAATTCAACAATATGCTCCGCGCTGTTCCAATCAGGAGTGATTTGTGAGATATCTACAAATTGGTTATAGTATTTTGAGTTTACATCATCAACCCAATAATGATTGCTGTTTGCCTGAGTATATCCATATGTTGCACCCGGATTTCCATTCAAACCAAAATTCATTCCTAGACTAAAAACGCCATTGGGTGTTGTTTTTGACCATTCTGTTGTTGGACCAATACCATTTACCCCTACACGTGCATTACATTGAAGAACCTCAACCCAAACTCCATCACGTTTTTCATGTAAAGCAAAATCTGCATTTGATCCTCCAGTTCCAACAACGGTAAGCAATTGTGTTGTATTATTTGAAGCACTAAGACTTGCAGCTAAAGACTGCTGAACATCTTGGGGTGATGTTTGGCTTTCAGCATTTGATGCCGAACTTGCATTTGAGTTGCTTGTTGTAGTATTGTTTCCTAACTCCGGCGTGTTAGAGGATGTCGTTGTTTCTTGTTCATCTGTTTTCTTTTCGATCACTGTTACATTTACTGTCTTTTGTGTTTCATTTCCGGCAACATCTCTTACAGATACAATCATCGAATAATCCCCAGGTTCATCTTTATTAATAAGAGAAAGATCATATTTTATTTCCTCTAATTCATTTAAATCTTTCGCTGTAAATAAATTCTCTGTTGCTAGCTCTTCTCCCTGTGTCAGTTCTAGTTGATCCGGTCCATCTAATTCCGGCTTGATGGTATCTTCAATCACAATCTTAAAAGATAGTTCTTCTTTGTTATAAAGAATTTTTGCAGAATATTCTCCAGTTTTAACAAAAGATAATTCATCCTTCACCATTTTAGATTGATCCGGAATATCTATAACCAATTCCATTTTTTCCAGTTCATCTTGGGTTATATCTTCTGTATCTAAATAATCTTTTAAATCTGTACTTAACGTAGTTCCCAATTCCGCTTTAAATACATCCTGCTTTAACTTTAATTCTTTTTTCTGACTGCACCCTGCTATCGCAATAATCAATCCAATAGCGATCCATATTTTACACATCTTTTGCATTTTATCCCACCTAACACTCCCATTATAACAATTCCCACATACAAAAACCAACTACTTTCTTAGAAAAGAAAAGAATGAGTTGCCCCATTCTTAACTAGCTAAAACCTTTATAACACCACATGCAATCTTCTTGCCTGCATTTCCCGCTGGCTGGCTGGTAAAATCATCCACCTTTTCATGAATGATGATCGTCCGATTGACAATTTGATCCGGAGAAAACTTATCCGTATATACGCACATCCAAGCGTATCCTTGATTTGAAAACAAAGGCGGTAAATCTCCAGTATGATAAGGGTGCGGACAATCATTTAAAGAAAAATGACTGCCTGCATTTTTATAAGGATCTTCTTTATCTCCGGTACAGCTATCCCCAGCGTGAATGTGTAAAGCATGGATACCTTGATTACAGCTTGTCTGCGGCAGTCCGGATACCTCAACCATGACCAAAGAGCCGTCAAGATATTTATATGCTGTCATCATGCCGGTAATCCCATTTCCTGAAATAGAGGCATAAACCTGTGGTGTATCATAATATAAAACTTTTAAAATATCAAAAGAGTTCAAAGCAATTCCCCCTTGTATACTATATGTTTGTTGCTTTGATTTTGTGCCTGTCTTTACCCACAGTATTTACATAATAAATTATTTAGCAATTCAACATGATGCTGCTCATCTAAAATGATTCTTTCCAACATCTTTACTATATTTTCATCACAGATAATAGCTGCCTGCTGCTGATATTTTTTTATTGCATCTTCTTCCCCTTGAATAGCATATTTTAATAAACAGCTTAATTCTTTTGGATAAGCATGAAATTGCGGTGACCAGTATTCAAAGTTTCCTTGATCACATGACCACCAACGGGGATCAACACCTTCCAACAGACAAAATTGACTAAAAATATCTAAATGATGCATTTCGACAATACTGATTGCGTGAAATGTATCTGATATTTCTTTAAATCCGGGTCTTGTAATAATTTTATTATACGTGTACAAACTTACTGCATTTACTTCGGAATTACTACTACCTATATTTGACAGAAGCATATAACCATATTCAGGAAAAACACCGTTAATCTGAATTGGCGGATAGGGTAAATCAACTTTATAATTGCTCATCTCAGCACCTCCATTATAAATATACGGCGGCTTTGCACATTTATGTAAAGAAAACAAAAAAGTGGTTTTCACCACTCATATATTTCATTATATCATATATTCCTATTAAAGGAACAGGCTTTTTTAAACACAGAAAAACGATTGTATTTCCAATCATGTATGACTATTATATAAATAGAAAGAGGAAGAAGTTCTTCAATGATGTAATAATAAAAAGAAGAGCAAATCCTTTGAGCATTGTTAATCTTAACCTATTTACCCCAAACACAACGTCCACAAAAGTTAAGATTGAACGATGGAACAAATCATCAATATGGATCGTACAACAGAGTTTTTAAGAAAATTCTAACTCATAGTTAACTAACTGATGATCAACTATTAGATGAAATGTTCAAAAAGAGTTATGACAAAAGTCATAGCTCTTTTTCATTGTTATCATCTTCACTAGTCACAATAGTAGACTCAATCGATTCAATAGCCGGTCCATCTAACACTTTACCCGTGTAATCAAAACGTGAACCATGGCATGGACATTCAAATGTATGTTCAGCAGAATTATATTTTAATATACATCCTAAATGGCTGCATACAGGAACAAATCCATAGTAATGTCCGTTTTCTTTATAGACAGCAACCATCGTATCATCTAAATCTGTTACTGTTCCGCTATGATTATCCATATTTTCAATGTCAACTTTTTTTAAAACAATACGATCTACAATTTCTGCTTTCATTGTTCTTAATGCTAATCTTGAAAAAGCAGATGCACTGGTTATCGGTTTAAAGCGATGTGGTTCATACAAATCCTGATATTCACTTTCCTTGTTCAATATTAATTCACTGATTAATTTTCCTGCAACATGACTCATAGTAATGCCCCATTTATTATAACCAGTCGCAACAAACATTGTGCAATCACCTTTATCATAATATCCAATCATCGGCAAACCGTCATGACTAATACAATCCTGATTATGCCATGTTTGAATTTTGTCATAGACTCGCAGCGGTTTTTCTTTATCCCCTACAAGTCTTTCATTTGTCACATGCAAGTTATAATGATCAATATTGCGACGACTGTATATATCATCATCTTCACACAAAACAATTCGCCGATCTCTTTGCGGTGTCAGAAAAAGTGCCGAACGAACCTGATGCATTTTCAAAAAATACATACTAGGGAAATTAAAGATAGGATAGCGTGTCGCTACCACTACATATTTAGCGGTAATGCGATGCTGGCCAGTTTTTAAAACATGCTTATGCTGAATCTTAGTATGATTAAGCACTTTTGTATGTTCATAGATATTAACATTATCTAACGTCTCCACAATCCCTTTCATATATTTAACAGGATCAAAGGTTCCTAATGGAAACATTTTAATTTGATTGGTTGTAAACTCCATGGTAGAAATACTTCCTTCAAGCATGTCGTAAACTGTTTTTAAATCCTGTGGTTTATCAACAGAATAGAAATAATGTGGATTTACACTGAAATCACATTGAATATTATTTTTCTCTATGATTTCTACCAAGGAAATATACGCTTCTAAATTTGATTTAAAATATCGCAATGCTGTCAATTCACTAAAAGATTGCTTAATGTTTTTTAAAACACTTGGCTGGAAATACGAGATTTTTCCTGTCATATGAGAAGAAGAATGCGATCCTATCTCATCTCCTTCTACCAGTGTAATATGATACTGACTGTCCTTTAAAAAGTATGCACACATAAGCCCCGTCAATCCACCGCCAATAATTAAAACATCAGTTTCAATATCATGATCCAATGCCGGAAACTTTTTAATTTTAGTTTTTTGCTGCCAATAAGATTCTTTCATTTTTATCACCCATATAAGTATGACCAGAAAATAAAAGAAATATATATTTTGAATTATAAATATTAATAAACAGCACTTTTATTATGATTTCAATAACCTTATAAACGTATAAACATTAGAATCCGAAATAAATATTCCGGATTTACGTGATTTTAATGACGGATAACAGTTTTAATATTACTCTTCATCAGCTAATTTTATTTTAAATTTTGAGCCTTCTTCAAAAGAAAGCATCAGGTATTTTGCTTTTTTTGTATCTGGTATTTCATAAGATAGTGTGACTGTTTTACTTTCTCCAACTCCAACCTGAAAAGTCTTCTCGCTTAAAATAGTATTCTCATATCTCTTTCCATCAATTTCTAACTGCCATAATGAACTATCACAAGAAATAATGTCTTCTGATCGATTTTCCACTTTTATATCCACATAAAGCGTTGATTTATCAGCAAAGGTAATTTCAGTCACATCATCATCTGTAGTACTGAATTCTACATTTTTATATTCAATAATATCTCTCAAATTGTAGATCTTTTGTTTAGTACATCCTAACAAAAGCAAGAAAAAGCAAAAAATTATTATCTTTTTCATTAGATTTTCTTAGATTTGATAATTTCATCTAAACATTGAATCCACTGTTCAACACTCGTCCATTTATGCCAAATAGGCAAATCAAAATGGTTAGGATCACCTTTTTTAACAAACTCGCTGAAATAGTAATTCATTTTATCTGATAATTCATAATCTCCAGGTGTAAATGGTCTCCAGCATCTTTTCAAAGTACCAAATTCATACCATAACTCGCCTGAATGGAATGCGCCCGCTTGATCGCCTGGTAATTCCTTTTCAAATGAATACACATAAACTGGAGCATCATGCAGCTGACTCTGCAATTTCGCAAATCCTTTTGTGGATTCAAGAATCGCATGCGCAGTTTCTTTGGAAAACAGTTCATCTTTCGTACAGCCAATCATATAAGGAATATCGTGGAAAGCTGCTTTGGATAAAATCTTATCACATTCCTCCACCAGCAATTCTCCATCAATATTCGGTCCTAGTAATTCTAACGGATTAATTTGATGGTTAGCCATATATTGGTGGATATCATGAATGAGTACTTTATATGGTGCCGCTCTTAATTGAGCTAAATCTTTGTATCCCAATCCGGCGATAACATCTTTCATAATATTAGCCTGCTTCTCCTGCGTGATTTCCTGACAGATACTGTTTGTTCCCGCTGCACTTTGCATAATAGCTTTAGAAAAAAGCCCTTTTGTCTTATCCGTTGAGCAAATAATTTGGACACTTCGGCTTCCTGCTGATTGTCCCATGATCGTTATATTATTAGCATCTCCACCAAAAGCTCCAATATGTTCATGGATAAATTGAATAGCTGCTATTTGATCATAAATCCCAAAATTTCCTCTTTCATTTTCCTCTTGAAGCCATGGATGAGATAAGAATCCCATCACCCCCAAGCGATAATTAATTGTCACTAAAATGACCTTTCTTGAACAGAACTTCGCTCCATCAAATTCAATTTCATGCCCATATCCCCCTGTATACGCCCCGCCATGAATCCAAAGCAAAACAGGTAATTTTTCTTCTTGTGTTGTTGCCGGTGTCCAAATATTCAAATACAGGCTATCCTCTGACATAGCTTCTTGGTGTCCAAAAAATTCTTTTTGATAAAATGATCCTAATTCATGTCTTGGCTGAACACTGATCGGACTAAAGGTATCCGCCGTGTAAATCCCTTGAAATGGGTCAAGTGGCTGCGGCTTTTTCCAGCGTAAATTTCCAACCGGTGCCTTTGCGTATGCAATCCCTTTGAACACGGTAAACTGTGGGTGATCGTCCTGAATTCCTACATATGTCCCTAATTTTGTTTTTGCTTCTAATAATGCCATAAACAAACCTCCTTGTTCTCATTATACTACAACTTTAATTTAATTGTATCGTACTCCCTCATTAATTGTACAACTTCTTTATACACATGAGCATCTACTTGTTTTAAGTCCCCTAAAATCTGCCCAATCATTGCCTTATTTATGGTGGTTTGTTTATGACAGCGTATAAAGCATTGTTCATGCAGCCCTAATTGATGACACAGCTGCAAAGATAAACAATAATCAAATTGGGGAGAATAAAATTCTCTGCGTTTCAGCGTTGCGATCGGCAAAACTAGAAACTCTTCATCAGATAAAGGGTAACCAGCCATAATTAAAGCCGGTCTAGCCTTATAAGCATAATGATGATTTTGCACATTATAATATGGAAACAAGGTAATCACAATTTTACCGCCCCACATCTGCATGTTCTTCAAAGAAACAACCCCAATCTGTATCAAATGGTTTTATCCTTTTGGCATCTTTCACTATATCACTCATCTTTAACGGGTTTGTCCCTATTTCATTTTTACACAAGGATTTTCTTGAATTTCTCCAAGAGATTTCCTGATGTGTTAAATGACATAAATCTATGGATTGGCGATTCCCATACTGCTTTAGCACACTATCGATCAGCATTTCTGTCTGAAGCGAAATCGGAATAGAAAAATCCTCTATGCGGTAGAATATACTTCGCACTTCCAAAGATACTGGTCCATGCACCCAGCCCAACAGCGGTTCCTTGAATAGTGGCTGATGATAAAGATTTAAGGCTTCACGCTGTAATAGATATAATAATTTATGAAGTTTCATCTCATCAATAGTCTGTCCGTAAAGAATACGATAACGATTATAAAGATAAGCCGCTATATGTTCTACCTGATTCATAATATCACCATATACATTATAGCAAATTCCGTTTGACCATTGGTTCCATCTTCATTCCAACTTTACAGCAAAAATCCTGCCAGTTAAACATTTAACCAACAGGATCCATAATTGCACATGACACAGTTATAATTTTTGTGGAGTCTCCCTAATAATTTCATCCTCCATCCAATGAAGTTTACGATCAATAACAAAATGATCGATCAGTAAACCTAACGATACTGCCAGCAATAAGCCACGATATAAATTAAATCCTCCGCAGAAATAATTCAGTCCATAGAAAATAAGAAGTCCGGAAATTCTTCCTGCTGCCGTAGGAAATTCGCAGGCAATAATGTAATCTCCGTCATTAAACCCATCTTTCGCCCTTGAAGAAAGATGATACTTCATAGTTTGGAAGATGACAGAGTTCCAGCATAAGATAACACCATTTAAGATAAAACACATGACCAAGCTCCATGGTTTAGCCACAATAGCTAAGGTTCCAATGGAAATTAAATAAATGATTGATGCCCATAAATGATACTTCTTTTGATTTTCTAAAGTAAATTTACTAGCGATAAAAATTGAACTCAATACACCAATTAATGACATCGCTGAGTTCAGATTCCCGATGATCTGCTCATTGTTTAGAATGATATAAGCAAATACCATAAATATCTGTCCATAAATTGCTTCTCTTAATCCAAAGCTAAAATTATAATAACGATTTGCATTCCAGTATTTATTATGCCTTAATTTCAAAATAGGTAAAACATGGTATTCTTCATCGAACTTTACGTTCTTAAGCAAACAAGAAATAATAATAGCCAAAATATAAACAATAACACTGAATGCAAATAAGATATAGTAACCTGTTAATTCACTGTAGCGCACTATAACTGCCCCGGAAATCATAGGAGCAACTACTCCAAAAATATAGCTAAATGAGGTTTGATAGCTAAAGAATGTCGCACGATGTTTTTCGCCGGTAAATTTTCCTACCAGAATATTGAAGGCAAAATAATACATTCCCATTCCAATACCATTAAAAATTCCCAGATAGATCAAATACTTGCTTGCCTCAGCCTGCAGTAACAAAATAAGACTGTAGTAAATAACAGACGATACAATTCCTACTTTCAACAAAGTAAGAATAGATCCTTTTTTGACATAATATGTCCCAAACAAAAATGAACCTAACAATGCAATATAGTTGGAAACATTTTGCAGAATCATCAATCCCATATTATCCGTTAAACGTATCAAATATACATTGACAAATGTTGCTGCAATCGTCATTCCAGATAGGAATAAGATTCCAACCATCAATAAGATTTTCGCATCTCTTGATAAAGGCTCTCGTTTCTTTTTCTTCTTCATATGATTATCCCCCTATTAATGCGATAATAGCGCGTTTATCTGAGGAAACAATCATTTTTTCATAGTGTGAAAGTGTTTTCACAAACAGGAAATAAGGTCTAGTTTTTTGTTTCTTTTAATAGATCCCTGATCTCAGTAAGAAGCAATTCTTCTTTCGTTGCTTCAGGTACCTTTGCGGTCTCTTCTTGAACCTGTTTTTCTTTCATTAATCTTCCAATAACCTTCGTCATACAAAAAATACTAAATGCTACTATTATAAAACTGATAACAGCATTCAAAAAATTCCCATAGTTAATCAATGCTTCACCCAGTTTAAAATTTAAATTTTCAAAATTAGCAACCCCAGTAAATGCTGAAATAACAGGTGTAAATATATCTTTGACTAAAGAATTAACGATTGCCGTAAAGGCACTCCCCATTACAACCCCAATCGCCATATCCAACACATTGCCTCTCATGGCAAATTTTTTAAACTCTGTAAAAAATTTCTTCATCGAAAATTCCTCCTTTGATTTCATTATACGGACTTATCGACAAATTGCAACATCGTACATTTTAGTACCATTTCCCCTCGATTTGTGTTACACTGGTAAACGGAATTGGAGTGATATAATGGACAATTTTTGGTATGAACTTAAACATGTGTGCAAACAAACGGGAGCTCGTTATGGAATCCTGCACACTCCTCATGGTGATGTAGAAACACCTATTTTTATGCCGGTAGGCACTTTAGCGACTGTTAAAGGAATTTCTCCTGAACAATTAAAAGAAATGAACAGCGGAATTATCCTTTCAAATACGTATCATCTTTGGTTAAGACCTGGTGAAGATGTGGTTGAACAAGCTGGTGGTTTACATAAATTTATGAACTATGACCGTCCAATCTTAACAGACAGCGGTGGTTTTCAAGTATTCTCATTAGGAAAAACAAGAAAGATTGAAGAAGAAGGTGTAACCTTTAAAAGCATTATTGATGGAAGCAAATTATTTCTTTCACCTGAAAAAGCGATTGAAATACAAAATAAATTAGGTGCAGATATTATTATGTCATTTGATGAATGTGCCCCTTATCCCTGTACGCATGATTATATGAAACACAGTGTAGAGAGAACATTAAGATGGGCGAAGCGAGGACAGGCTGCACATCAAAAAAGTGACCAACAGGCTCTTTTTGGAATCGTTCAGGGGGGCGAATTTGCTGATCTGAGAGAAATGTGTGCCAAAGCTTTAGTAGAAATGGATTTCCCGGGCTATTCAATTGGCGGTACGAGTGTCGGTGAGCCAAAAGATATTATGTATAAAATGATTGATGATGCAGTTAAGTGGCTTCCAGATCATAAACCTCGTTATTTGATGGGTGTAGGAAATCCAATTGATTTAATTGAAGGGGCGATGCGTGGTATTGATATGTTTGACTGTGTATTGCCTACAAGAGTTGCACGTCACGGTGCATTAATGACAAGTTATGGTCGTGTTAATATTAATAATGAAAAGTATAAATATGATTTTACTCCTCTTGATCCGGAATGTGACTGTTATACATGTAAGAATTATACAAAAGCATATTTGCGTCACCTGCACAAATCAGAAGAATTATTTGGCAAGAATTTACTATCGATTCATAATGTGCGTTTTCTCTTAAAATTAAGTGAGAACATACGTCAAGCCATACGTGAAGATCGATTAGCTGACTTTAAAGAAGAGTTTTTAAGTAAATATGGACGTGATGTTTACGAAAGGGCGTTTTAGTATGAAATTAAGTGATTTTGATTTTGATTTACCTGAGCATTTAATTGCCCAAACTCCCCTAGAAAAAAGAGATACCTCTAAATTACTGGTTTTAGACCGTAAAACCGGTAAAATTGAGCATAAACATTTTTATGATATTATTGATTATTTAAATGAAGGGGATATTTTAGTACGCAACAACACAAAGGTTATTCCTGCACGATTATTCGGAACAAAAAAAGAAACCAATGGGCATGTTGAAGTGCTGCTGCTAAAAGAACTTAATGAAAATATTTGGGAATGTCTGGTAGGGAATGCTCGCATTGTTAAAGTGGGAACGATCATTACTTTTGGTGATGGAACATTAAAAGCAGAATGTATTGAAGTTAGAGAAGAAGGCATTCGTTTATTCAAAATGATCTATGAAGGCATTTTCTATGAAATCCTAGATCGCTTAGGAACCATGCCCTTACCCCCTTATATTAAAGAACGCTTAGAAAACCCTGATCGTTATAATACTGTCTATGCGAAAATTGAAGGTAGCGCTGCTGCTCCCACAGCTGGGCTGCATTTTACTGAAGCTATTAATAAAAAGCTGTTGGAAAAAGGAGTTCAGATTGTAGACGTTACTCTTCATGTCGGGCTGGGAACATTTCGCCCTGTCAAAGTAGATAATGTATTGGAGCATCATATGCACAGTGAATTTTATATGATCTCTAAGGAAAGTGCAGATATACTCAACAAGGCAAAAACTAATGGTCAGCGTATCATTAGTGTTGGAACTACTTCAACTAGAGTTTTAGAATCGAATTATACAAAATACCATACTTTTAAAGAGACGAATGAAAGTACTGATATTTTTATTTATCCCGGATACGAATTTAAAGCGATTGATGCCTTGATTACTAATTTCCATTTACCAAAATCAACATTATTAATGTTAATTAGCGCATTGGCAAATAAAGATTTAATTATGAAAGCTTATCAGGAGGCCATTGAAAGAGAATATCGTTTCTTTTCTTTCGGTGACAGTATGTTTATCTTATAATGGAAAAACGAAATTTTGATTTATTATTTAAAAAGGTATTAGAAAAAATCAAGGATACTCGGCCATCCCTATTATTGCATGTATGCTGTGGACCATGCAGCAGCAATGTTTTGAAAGAATTATGCGAACAATTTGAAATTACTATCCTGTATGCCAACTCAAATATCTATCCTGAAAAAGAATATCAGCGGCGCTTTCAGGAATTAGTTGATTTTATTGCACAGTTTAATCAGGATTATTCACAAAATATTGTGATCATTGAAGAACCTTATCGTCCGCTTGAGTTTTTAAATCATCTAAATCCATTAAAAGAAGAAAAAGAAGGCGGAAAACGCTGTTATTTATGTTATAGTCTGAGAATGGAATCTGCCTATCGATACGCATCTTCACACCATTTTGATTATTGGACTACAGTCCTCAGTGTATCTCCACATAAAAACAGTCAATGGATTAATCAGATCGGGGAGTCTAAACCCCAAGATAAAACTCACTTTTTATATGCGGACTTTAAAAAGAACAATGGCTATAAAAAATCTGTAGATATGGCAAGCCAATATGGCTTATACCGTCAAAACTATTGCGGGTGTTTGTTCTCTTATACAGAGATGTTGGAGAAAATCTCGAGAACCAAAGAATAGCTATAAACTAAAATACATCTCATGATTTGAAAGATTGAATTAAGAGATGTATTTTATTATGTCAAATATAATAAGAGAATAAAAAACATAATAAACATTACCAATAATAAAAAACTACCTTTCGGACTTCATGTCTTGATTAAGTCAAACTTAAAGGTAGTTTTTATTTTATAAATTAACGAATATGACCATTAAAACTAAACTTAAATACATAGTGTTCTTGGTTCGATAATAAATATTCATCATGAGTTTTGGCTCCCCATGTATTATCTCCAGCAATTCCCATCTGAATTTTATTAATACGTACAACACTTTGGTATGGTAAAGGCAATTCAAAAGGATGACGAGCACTTTCCACCTCAATTGGTGTATAAGGAATCGCAGAGAATTCAAAAGCATCATCAATAAAACTGAAATGTAATCCTATTTCATCCTTATTATAGATATCCGCATATCGAACACCTGTTCTGTTTCCACATTCCTGTGGCATTAAATATGGCGTTAAATTTTCATAAATAGTATATTGATAGATTCCCAGCATTGTCCCCTGCTGACGATCAATATGATTCTCCATAGGTCCTTCCCCATAAAATTCAACGTTCTCAAAATCCAACGGTAATTTAAACATCATCCCAAATTCTGGCATTTCAATTTGTTTAGCTGAAGGCTGGTAATCTAAAGTAACATCTACTTTACCATTGCCATCCACTAAATAAGTAACTTCTATCTCAGTTTCCACATTTCCCGGTAAGATATGCTGATAAATAATTTCAACACTAGTCCCATCTTCATTTAGCGTTGCTTTTTGGAATATAGCTTTTTGGTATAAACTGGCACTGAACCACTGCCCATAACGAAATCCGTATTTATTTCCTGTATCATTTTGAGTAGAGGCACGATAGAAATTAGGCTTTGGTACTTCTTTAATCAATGATTTACCAAGATAATTATATTCTATAATCCCGCCATGAATCTTAGAGAATATAATACGAAAATCTTCTCCAATAACCCCCACATTAGCAAAATCATCAGCGATACGGATTTTTTTATTTGACAAAGTCTGTACAGGCTGATATGGATAAATATATTCTTCCTGTGCCACAATATGTCCGCTATCGCTATATAGTGTATCTTCCATTGTCGTATAAACAACCTGTACACAATATTCATTTTGTTCATCTAAAGGCGTAAATGGATTTTTAATTGTAATTGAATCATGGGGCATAACATTTAGGATCATCTCTTCTGATTCGATTTCTACACCATTACGCAAGATCATAATGGTAGTGACAAATTCATCAAGATTCGTAAATAAATAATGATTTGTGATCGTAATATTCTCATCCGTAATAGTTGTGTCGATACTTTGATAATTGTATTTTACTTCCTGCATTTTAGGTGTTAACTGACGATCTGCAAAAACAATGCCATTTCCACAGAAATCATAATCACTCGGTCTTTCTCCGAAATCTCCGCCATAAGCATAAAACTCATTATTATAACGATCTAATGTATAAATGGCCTGATCCGCAAAATCCCAAATGAAACCACCTTGGTACTGTGGATATTTTTTAACTAGATCTGTATATTTATGCATTGCTCCATTAGAATTTCCCATGGCATGAGCATATTCACATAAAATGAATGGCTTTTCCGGATGTTCCTGAATAAATTTTTCTACTTCATCTGCCGGAGTATACATCTGGCTTTCCATATCACTTGTATTTGGATAGCGACGATCCCAAGCGATTCCTTCGTAATGAACAAGCCTTGTATCATCGCGTTCTCTAAAGAATTCCGACATCATAAAGATGTCTTTTCCTCCGTATGATTCATTTCCGCATGACCAAATCACAACACTTGGATGATTCTTATCACGCTGAAACATCGAGTTGGCACGATCAATTAAATTTGCTTCCCACTCCGGTTTGTCATCTGGTAAGATAATATCTTTGTCATAAAAATCTGTCCATGTGCCATGTGTTTCTAAATTTGTCTCATCGATAACATACAATCCATATTCATCGCAAAGCTTATAGAAATAAGAATTATTTGGATAATGTGATGTACGCACTGCATTCATATTGTTTTGTTTGATAATTAAAATATCTTCTAAAATTTCTTCTTTAGTAATAGCACGCCCAGATTTAGCACTAAATTCATGACGGTTAACTCCGTTGAATACAATGCGTTCACCATTGATACACATTAAACCATCTTTCATTTCAAACTTTCTGAACCCAACACGCTGATAAATAATCTCTTTTACTTCACCTTTATGAAGAACCGTTAAAATTAATGTATATAGATGAGGATATTCTGCACTCCATAACAGCGGCGATTCAACCGGAATACTTAACAAAGGATTCTTTTCGGTTATTTTAAATTCATGTTTTAATACTTCTGTCCCATCAGGATCTAATAATTCACTTTGAATAACACAATGTTCAATTTTCCCTTTAACTTTTAATTCTATCTCAATATTGGCTTCATCGAAAGGCTCTTCCATTACCGTTTTTACAAATAAATCTTTAATATGTGTTGAGGGAATACTGTAGAGTTCAACATCTCTGAAAATACCAGAGAAACGCCAGAAATCCTGATCCTCCAGCCAACTTCCGCTGCTATACTTAAAGACTTGAACTGCTAGCTTATTTTCTCCTTCTTCTAAATATGGGCTTAAAAAGAAAGTTGAAGGTGTAAAACTATCTTCACTATAACCAACAAATTCACCATTCAGCCATAATGCAAAAGCGGTTTCAACACCATGGAAACAAATATACAGCTTTTGATCTTTCATTTTTTCAGGCACACTAAAATATTTCACATAACTTCCAACCGGATTAAAATGTTCCGGAATTTCTCCAGGTTTAATCCCTTCTCTGCCTGACCACGGATACATTTGATTAACATACATGGGTTTATCGTAGCCTTGCATTTGGATATGTCCAGGTACTTTGATATTATCCCAGTCTTTACAATCATAATCCTTTTGTTCAAAATCACGAATCGTTTCTTTGTAATTCTTTGCATAGTGGAATTTCCAAACTCCATTTAAACTGTGCTTAAAGCTGCTTTCATCCATCAGCATTTCTTGTGAACTGGCATAATAGCTGTGATCTGAATGCGCTTTCTCACGATTGATTTCAAAACATTCTGGGTCTTTTACCCATTGATAATCAAATTTCATTTTCTGTCCTCCTTGATATCTATAATTGATCTTACTATCTCTATTATAAACTTCATTTCTCCTGTTGCCTAGATAAATTGACGGCAAAAAAAGACTTCGCTAATATGAAGTCTTATTAATATAGTATTCTATAGCTTCTTGTAGTTTTCTAAGAATGCTTCTTTACCAAATCTATTGAGACTAAAGATTATGCTTAACCCCTACATACTGAAATTCTAATAATATGCACATCTGTTTGATCGGCTAAAATTGTAAGATTTAACCTTACGCGATAGCTGACGATATATCTTTGACGTTCAAAGATTAGAAGTACACAGTCTATCGCATTTAGGTTTATATAGCTTTCTTTTTCAATGAAGCGATAAAGCTTTTCTCCATAATCTCCTGTTTAAGCCATTCAAACGATTCTTTAAAGTCACCTTGAAATGAGTTATATATTTGCCATCGTGACTTCCTATATTTGTCTTATAATATTATAAAAAACAGATGCATTGCACCTGTTATAATCTTGACTTAAAATCATCATAGCCAAATTCTCTAATCAAAACATCCTCTCCATTTACTTTATGTAAATAAATACTTGGCAAATTTATCCCATTAAATGTATTATTTTTAACCATTGTATAGATTGCCATGTCTTCAAAAACGATACGCTGTCCAATTTTTAATGGCTGATTAAAAGAATATTCCCCAATAACATCACCGGCTAAACATGTCGGCCCACCTAATAAATAACTATAAGGCAAGACTTCCGGTAAATCACTGTCAATGATACGCGGACGATAAGGCATCTCCAATACATCAGGCATATGACATGCAGCTGAAGTATCCAAGATACAGTTAATCACCCCATTGACATTGAAATCGAGGACTGATGTTACTAAATATCCTGCATCAAGAGCTACTGCTTCTCCGGGTTCTAAGTATACATCTAAATTATATTTATCCTGCATAAATCGAATACATTTAATAAGTGTTTCAATATCATATCCTGCTTTTGTAATATGATGACCACCGCCAAAATTAATCCATTTCATTTTCTTTAAATAAGGCTCATAATGCTGATCAATAATCTGTAATGTGCGCCATAAGACATCTGAATTCTGTTCACAAAGAGAATGGAAATGCAGCCCATCAATCCCTTGCAGCTGGCCTTTTTGGAACTGTTCAAGCGTAATTCCTAAGCGTGAATGACTGGCACAAGGATCATAAATTCCATGATCTTGTTCTGAATATTCAGGGTTAATGCGTAATCCACAGCTTATCTTTTTAGAAGCACGACTTACTTTATCCTTATACATTTCCCACTGATTAAAGGAATTAAAGACAATATGGTCACAATAGTGTAAAATGGCGTCAAAATCCTGTGGAATATAAGCAGGTGAAAAAATGTGTACCTGTTTCCCCATTTCTTCATACCCCAGACGTGCCTCATTGATTCCACTAGCTGTGATGCCATCAAGATATTTTCCAATCAGAGGGAATACACTGTACATTGAGAAAGCTTTTGCCGCTAATAATATATGGCATTCGGTACGTTCTTTAATACTGGCAAGAATTTTAAGATTAGATATTAATTTATTTTCATCAACGATGTAAGATGGAGTATTGTATTGATTAAAATCGATCATTTTAGTCTACCAATACCGGATTAAAAGATTCCTGCCATGGCAATCCACATACGTTTAATTGTTCCATGAATGGATCAGGATCGAATTCTTCAACGTTAAACACTCCTGGTTTTTTCCATTTTCCGGTCAATACCATCATTGCTCCGATCATTGCCGGTACTCCCGTTGTATAGGAAACGGCCTGTGATCCTACCTCTTTATAGCAGGCTTGGTGATCGCATACATTATATAAATAATATGTTTTTTCTTTTCCATCTTTTACACCACTAAATATACACCCAATATTGGTTTTACCTACTGTTCTTGGACCTAAGCTTGCAGGATCCGGTAACACAGCTTTTAAAAACTGTAATGGAACAATCTTCTTTCCTTCAAATTCAATAGGTTCAATTGAAGTCATGCCAACATTTTCCAAACACTTTAAATGTGTCAGATAGCTCTCTCCAAAAGTCATAAAGAAGCGAATTCTTTTAATTCCCGGAATATTAATTCCTAAAGATTCCAATTCCTCATGATGTAATAAATACATATCCTTTTTACCTACTTGTGCAAAGTCATATTCTCTTTTAATTTCCATTGGCTTTGTTTCTATCCATTTGCCATCTTCCCAGTAGCTTCCGTTTGCGCTCACTTCACGAATATTAATTTCCGGATTAAAATTAGTCGCAAAAGGATACCCATGATCCCCGCCATTACAATCTAAAATATCAATATAATGAATTTCATCAAACTCATGTTTTAAGGCATAAGCACTAAATACACCTGTTACGCCGGGATCGAATCCACAACCCAAAACTGCGGTTAATCCAGCTTCTTCAAACTTTTGTTTATATGCCCATTGCCATTTATACTCAAACTTTGCTGTATCTAACGGTTCATAATTTGCCGTATCTAAATAATCTACTTTACATTCTAAACAGGCATCCATGATTGTTAAATCCTGATACGGCAATGCTACATTGATACAGATATCCGGTTTAAATGTATTCATTAAATTTACCAATTCTTCCACTTTATCTGCATCCACTTGAGCAGTGTGAATAATTGTCTTTGTTTTATCTTTCAATGCATCTTTATACGCATCACATTTTGATTTAGTTCGGCTTGCAATCATAATTTCTCCAAACACATCACTATGCTGACAGCACTTATGAATCACTACCCCTGCAACGCCACCAGCGCCGATAATTAAAGCTTTTTTTGCCATTTTTCTTCCTCCTAATGTTTCTCTAACATATCCAGTACATAGTTCGGCAGTTTAAAACAGCCATCATGTAACTCTGTATTATAATATTTAGTTTTTATGTTAAGTTTATTCCAAGCTGATACATCTGTTTGAGGATTATATCCTTTGCTCGCAAACCCAAACAGCCAATGACCTGACGGATAACTGGGAATATGTGCCTGATAAACTTTTGCTACTTCAAATGTTGAAGCGATTTTTCGATGCGCACGCATCATTGCCAAAGCATCTTCACTGTAATAAGGACTTTCATGCTGATTAATTAAAATACCATTATCTTTTAACGCCTTATAACAATTACCGTAGAACTCTTTTGTAAACAAACCCTCACCCGGGCCGAAGGGGTCCGTTGAATCGACAATGATCAAATCATATTCATTATTGACAGTTCTGACGAATTTCAATCCATCTTCATAAAAAACAGTCACTCTTGGATCATCAAAACTTTTTGCTATGGAAAAATATTGTCGGCAAGCTTCCACCACTAACCGGTCAATCTCTACAACATCAATTTTTTCTATTGAAGAATAACGAATCAATTGATTTACCGTTCCGCCATCACCAGCACCAATAACAAGGACTTTTTTTATCTTTGGATTGACTGCCATCGGCACATGGGTAATCATCTCATGATAAATAAATTCATCTTTTTCGGTCAGCATGACAACTCCATCCAATGTCAGAATTTTTCCAAATTCATAGGTTTTCAAGATATCAATTCGCTGAAATTCACTTTGTTTACTATAAAGATGTTCGTCAACACGAATTGATAATTTAACGTTATCTGTATGTTTCTCGCTGTACCACAGTTCCATTACTCCACCTCCACTATATTTAAATAATTTAAATCCATATCTTCCGTTCCGGTTAATACACAGCCCTTTTCTTTAGCGAAATCTATATATTTCAAAATATCCTTAGTTATTTTTTCTCCCGGAGCCAGTATTGGGATTCCAGGGGGATAACACATTACAAATTCCGCACACACCATTCCCTCCGTTTTATCAATCTCCACGGCTTTCTTTTTTGCATAAAATGCAATTTGAGGGGAATAGATAACTTCCGGATCAATGTATTCATGATCATAAAGACCACTTGGATCTTTTGAAGCAGTGCGGCTGATTTCAGCTAAAGCAGCGATCAGTCGTTCGATCTCAAAGGGACGATCCCCCACTGAAATAATAGCTAGGATATTTCCAATATCACCAAATTCTATTTGTATATCAAAATCATCTCTTAACAGATCATACACTTCGATTCCGGCTAATCCCATTTGGCGTGTGTGAATGGAAAGCTTCGTTACATCAAAATCATAAAGGTCATCGCCATTGCATAATTCTCGGCTGAAAGCATAAAGTCCTGGAATTTTATTGATTTCCTGTCGTGCATAGTCTGCCATTTCTACTACTTTCTTAAAAATTTCTTTTCCATGGATTGCTAATTCGCTTCTAGCAATATCTACTGAAGACATCAACAAATAAGATCCTGAAGTCGTCTGTGTCAGATTGATCACCTGTCTTACGTAATCCGCATTCATCTCTTTGCCTAAAAGTAGCAATGAGCTTTGGGTTAGGCTTCCTCCGGTCTTATGTGTGCTGACAGCTGCCATATCCGCCCCAGCTGCCATCGCATTGATAGGAAGATTTTCGCCAAAATAAAGATGTGTCCCATGTGCCTCATCGGCTAAAACCTTCATTCCTGCCTGATGACCTAAAGCAACAATTCTTTTTAAGTCCGAACAAATTCCATAATAAGTTGGATTATTTACAAGAATAGCTTTAGCATCAGGATGCTTGTTTATTGCAGCTTCTAAATCCGCAATTTTCATCCCCAATGAAATCCCAATCTCTTTAGACATTCCCGGATTCACATAGACAGGGATTGCCCCAGTAATAATCAATGCATTGATTGCACTGCGATGCACATTGCGAGGCATAATAATTTTATCTCCACGCTTACAAACGGACATAATCATCGCCTGAACAGCACTGGATGTTCCATTCACCATGAAGAAAGCATGCGCTGCACCAAAAGCTTCTGCCGCTAACTCCTCAGCTTCTTTAATGACACCGGTGGGATGACAAAGATTATCGAGAGGTTTCATTGAGTTGACATCGACATCCAGACAGGCTTGTCCTAAAAACTCTGTTAAACGTTTATTTCCCCTGCCCTGTTTATGTCCGGGTACATCGAATGAAACAATGCGATTATGTTTATATTCATTTAATGCTTCATAAATAGGAGCACGGTTTTGATCCTTAATCATATATATTTCTCCCACTGTAAATTTCTATCATTTCTTTTCTTAAATTTTGTGTAATCTGTAATCGCTCTTCCGGAGTCAGTTCATAAGTATCTATTTTAAATAAATAGTTTTGTAAGATAATATCTTTGATCAAAAGTCTGGAATGGAAGATATTGGATTGGTAAACATTTACATCAACCGCATCATATTTTCTTTTGATCTTTTCATCAATATAATCCTGAATCGAGGTAATATCATGATCAATAAAGCATTTTTTACCATTAAGATCACGTGTAAATCCACGTACCCGATAGTCAATAGTAATAATATCTGAATCGAAGCTTTGAATGAGGTAATCCAGTGTATCAAGGGGAGTAATCTCTCCACAAGTTGATACATCAATATCCACTCTAAAAGTCGCAATGGAAGTTTCCGGATGATATTCAGGATACGTATGCACCGTAACATGAGATTTATCTAAATGCCCAACAACACTTTCCCCACTGCCATTATTATTGATCTTAAATTCCTCTGAAATCATGAGGGTAACACTAGCGCCCTGAGGTTCGTAGTCCTGTTTGGAAATACTCAATACTTTTGCCCCAATCATTTCTGTAACTTGACAAAGTATATTGGTTAATCGTTCAGAGTTATATTGTTCGTCAATGTATTTAATATAATCAAGCTGTTCCCGTCTGGTTTTGGCGTAACATACATCATATATGTTGAAGCTTAAAGTCTTAGTTAGATTATTGAAGCCATATAATTTTAATTTTCCATCCATAACGGTTCCTCCATTGTATAATATAAAAACGCAGGCAATGCCTGCGATTAAGATAGCTGAAAATAATAGGTTCACCATTTCATCTCTTGATCTAATCCAAGCATCAATACTTAGTATAGTCACAAGTTTACACCTGTCTAAAATCGGCTTTTGACCCGGCTGTCCGTTGGCCTTTAACACTGTCGTGTGGTCAAAAATAAGAAATAACTTATTTCGTATGTTCTTATCGAGCGCAGTCATGCGTTCTCCAAAATTAGTGTGATGTATGAAATAGCTTCTTGTTATCACGAAACCAGTATATCTATTTTAAAATTTCTTGTCAATATATTTTTAAATATATTAAACAAATAGTTTCATATTATTAAACTTATGTTATAATTTTAAAGAGGTGAAGCATATGCATGAAATAGATTCTTTTTCTTATCAATGTGGTATTATGGACTGTTTTAATGAGATGGTAAAAGCCGGTCTAAAGCCAATGGCTCTGGCTCATCCCTTTAAAACACCACAAGAACGTGAGGTATATATTCCTTTCGTCAAACAAATAACAAAACAATATGGAAACTATTATTACTTAGACAATGATCCTTTGATCACAGATTTATTTGCAGCATCATTAAATCTATCTACATATAATATTATTTTTTATCGTGATGAAAATATTATTGAAAAATACAAAGCACTAAAAATAAAAAAGGAAAAAGCAATTGCTAATAATGATTATCAGGAGATTAGAGAAAATATCGCTTATGAATTTGGACATTTACTGGGCTATCCAGAAACTCATATCCAACAATACATTAACAACAATAACGAAAAGGAGGAATATTAATGTCAGGAATTATCATTACCAGTCAAAAAAAGCTCGTTGCTCATCATAAAGATGAACATGAGCCTTACGAATATTATAAATATGAGGTAACCCCAAGAAGAGATTTTTCACAGGCATATATCTGCTTTTATGAAATACCGCCGCAAAAATATAATTACCCGATTCACTATCATGATTTTAATACAGAAGCTTTTTATATCATCAGCGGTGAAGGATTATTAATTACTGAAGATGATACTTCTCCGATCAAAGCCGGAGATATCGTAGTTTGTCCTTCCGGTAAAGAAGGTGGACATCAATTATTCAACAGTTCATCTACTCAATTGCTTACCTATATTGATTTTGACACAATACACTCTCCCGACGTCGTACATTATCCTCATTCTCAGAAAATTGGTATTATTCAACACAATGTTTCTAGTCAATTTTATAAAGAAGAAGATCAAGCTGATTATTACGAAGGTGAATAAAAAACTTAGTCAAGAATTCTCTAATAATAAGAGAGTTCCGCTAAGTTTTTATTTTGTGATGAATTCCATGAACTTCTTGTTTTTAGATAGAGAGTCAAATAAGACCACACCAATTAATAAGACTGCCAGTTCTCCTATCCATACATAAATCGCATTAACTACAAAAGGAATTCCAAACGCTAAATGTAATTCAAATCCAATGATTCCACCAGTAATCAAAGCTCCTACGAATGCAGCTAAATATTTATTTTTCATTTTATACATTGCAATGCAAACCAAAAAGGTACTGAATGTTCCAAAAACCATATCCAACCATCCTAAAGTTGAAGGGATATTCGCAATAAAACATCCAATAACTAAACCCGGTATATATTTCTTATTATAAAAAGCGAGAAAAACGATAATCTCTGATAATCTAAATTGAATTTCAGAATAGGCTAGTGGTGCAATTGCAAGTGTAAAAACTGTATAAATACAAGCTATAATCGCATTTTGAGCAATTAATTTCGTATTAAATCTCAAGCGATTCGCCCCTTTCAGTTTTTTGTTTTCACTTGTATGTCACCTCATTGAAAACATAATTATTCTAGCGATTTCTTTTTCTTTTGTCAATAAAAAAAGCAGCTATCAAATAGCTACTTACAAACACAAACAGGCTCCGGAATAGAGAGTTGTTGATCTAGGTAAATCAATTCATCGTTCCCGATTTCCAATACTTCTAAACGGTTATCATTCTGGCTTGCAACCACCAAATACTTTCCGATCACATTAAAATCACGAGGATTTTCTCCCACCTCATAAAAACCAATCAAACCGATTTTACCTGTCTCTCTGCTTATTTTATACATGGCAATAGAATTATGTCCGCGGTTTGATACAAATAAATACTTTTCATCTTCACTCATACGGATAGCAGCGGCAGAGCTTGCTTTATTGAACCCGTGTGGCAGACAGGAAATTTTTTGTCTTAAAATAATGCCATCACTGCCACAGTCAAACACCATAATATTATTAGCAATTTCATTTACTAAATAGGCATGCTCTCCGTTACCGGAAAAAATCATATGTCGAGGACCGCTGCCCGGCAATACATTAATAGTAAGATCCTCATTTTCTACAATCTTTCCCCCCTCATAATGATAAAGTACGATTTTATCACTGCCTAAATCTACGCTGTATAAATACTTTTTCTCCGGTGTAATCCCTACATAATGAGGATGCGGCTGTGTTTGGCGTTTAAACAAGTCCGGTCCCATCCCACGATGATACACCACACATGTTTTTTCTACTACTTTATGATTCTCTAATCGATAAGCTACAGTTGTCCCAATATGGTAATTGGCAGCATAAATATAGTTATTATTTGGATCTAAACAAAGATGTGTATATGATCGTCCATGAGAACTGCAATGGCTCAGTTCCTTCAAAGTATCTCCCACTACTTCAAAGCTGCCTATTCCTCCTCCATTAGGTTTTTTAGTTGCATTTTTATATGCAACATATAAATATTGATCCTCTTTTATCATATATGAAGCAAAATCTGTTGTTTCAATTTTATTTTTTAATTCTAACTGTCCTGCTTCATCAATACCGCAAGCATAAATACCTTTTTGCTTACCATAGCTTCCTACGTAAAATGTTGTCATTGTTTTCCCCCCTTGCTGTTATAATTATATCAATTTATCCATTAAAAAGATAACTATTTTAAAATTTATAAACAGGAATTGCCTGTCCGTCACAGCGCGGGTCACACCCTCCTTCTAAATGATCATTAAATATTTGAATAATTTCACTCGCTCCACTAGCGCTGTATTTTGGTATCAAGACGATATCATGTCCCATTTTTTTAAGTTCTTTCACTATTTCCTCGGAAATATTTTCTTCTATTTCTATTTGGTGTTTCCCATTTTTATAATTCGCACGCCATTTGACTGAGTCTACAGTCTCAAACGCATTTTTCTTTTGATCGATTAAATTGCTGACCATCTGCATATTCCACATAACCTGATAATCCCCTCCGGGAGTATTTCCAACATATTTTAGATGTTCTTGATCAAAAATCATCCAGGTATTTAATGTGTGAATGGCTTTCTTTCGTGTTTCAATACAGTTTGGATGCCCAGATTGAGTGTTTAACCCAACACCTGCGCGATTGTTTAATAGGATTCCTGTCCCATCAACAACTTCCATACTTCCCCAAGTACCGGCAATGCTTAAAATAAATGAACAGGCATTTCCCCATTGATCCACTACTACAAAAGAAGTGGTATGTCCATTATTTTGCACATAGGGATCATCAATATCATTATTTGCCTTATTTAAATCAATTTGAAGAGCTAATTCCTTTGAACGTTGTTCTGATAATTCTTCTTCAATATTATTAAAAGTAATTTCACGATGATTAAAAGCTAATTTTTTTGCTTCAATCTGCACATGAAGTTTTTGAGACGGAGTTAAGGATTCCATATCTATTTGATTTAAGATTGCAAGTTCCTGTAAATGGACATATCCTTGCGATACCGGTGGGGTCTGAAAAACATCATAGCCACGATAATTAGTTTTTATTGGCTCAACAATCTCACATTTATAATGGCTAAAATCATCTAATTCAAAATACCCGCCATGTGCCTTACTATGCTGTACTATCTTTTTAGCGAGCTTTCCTTTATAAAAACCATCGTTTCCATGCTTATTTAAATATTCTAAGCTTTTTGCATAATCCTCATTCACAATTTTATCTTCTGATGTCATAGGTTTCCCGTTATTTAGATACAAATTTGCGGCATTATATTTTTTTAATTCCGTAAGGTCTGTGTGCATATGTCTTTCCACTTTACTCGGAACACAAATACCTTCTCTTGCATATCTGATTGCATCTCCTGACAGCTCTTCAAATGACTGTGTTCCCCATTGTTCTAAAGCAGTAAATAATACACTGACACATCCCGGAACCGTAACTGAAGTCATGCCATGCTGTTGTATCGGTGTTTTAATATCATAACGCTTTGGTATTTCTCCACTCCCGTTGACTGCATAGAGTTTCTTTGTTTGTTTATGGTAATACAGCATAAAAGCGTCACCACCAATTCCGCACATATCCGGCAAAACAACACCAGCACTTAAAGCCATTGCAATGCTGGCATCAATAGCATTTCCTCCATTACGCAATACTTTTATTCCGGTTTCACTAATCAGCCAATGTGCTGATGAAACCATCCCATTTTTTCCCGTGACTAGCATTCCCAATATCCTCCTTTAAAGTTCTATTTTATTATACTATTGTATTTTTCTATCTTTATTGTTTTTCAGAATTTGAACTTGAGGATAAAAAATAATGCCTAAAGGATTAACCTTTAAGCATTATTTAATTTATTTAATTAATAAATGATATTCTTGTAATGATTTTACTTCATGGCTGCCATGAATTTTCATTTCCATAATACCTTCTAATGAAGCTTTTGCTGCAGCAATATTTGTTACATAAGGTATTCTCATTTTAATTGCATTTTTACGAATATAACTATCATCATCTGCACTTTGTTTTCCATGTGGAGTGTTGATAATCATCGCCAATTCTCCATTTGTTAAGGCATCCATAATATTTGGTCTGCCTTCATGGATCTTCTTGATTTTTTCAACCGGAATTCCATTTTTAGAGATTAGATCATAAGTATGTCCTGTTGCAACTAACGTAAAGCCTGCATCATAATATCCTTTTGCAAGATCAACTACTTGTGGCTTGTCTAAATCATTAACACTAATCAGAATTTTCCCTTCAGTTGGCAAGATTGTTTTAGCCCCTTCTGCGGCCTTGTAGTAAGCTGCACCATATGATCCGCCTAATCCTAATACCTCACCAGTTGATCTCATTTCAGGTCCTAAGATTGGGTCTACTTCCGGGAACATATTGAATGGGAATACTGCCTGTTTTACACCGATATGTGGTATCTTTTTCTCTTTTAATTCTGGAACAGGAGAAACTCTTCCTGTTAATTCTCTAGTAATAATGTCAGTTGCAATTCTTACCATGTTGATATTGCATACCTTAGATACTAACGGTACGGTTCTTGATGCTCTTGGGTTTGCTTCTAACACATAAACTTTATCATCTGCAATCGCATATTGCATGTTCATCAATCCACGGACATCCATTTCTTTTGCGATCTTCTTTGTATATTCTTTAATTGTCTCTAAATGACGCATTGGGATATGTTTAGATGGAAGGATACATGCTGAATCCCCTGAGTGAATTCCGGCTAATTCGATATGTTCCATAACTGCCGGAACAAATACGTTTTCACCATCACTGATAGCATCTGCTTCACATTCCATGGCGTTATTTAAGAAACGGTCAATCAATATTGGACGGTCAGGTGTAACTCCTACAGCGGCTTTCATATATTGAGTTAAACTTTCATCATCATACACAACTTCCATTCCACGACCACCTAATACATAAGATGGTCTTACCATCAATGGATAATGAATTCTTTTAGCGATTTCTAAAGCTTCTTCAACATTTACTGCCATTCCTGATTCTGGCATTGGAATTTCAAGCTTTTCCATCATTGCATTAAATAAATCACGGTCTTCTGCCATATCGATGGTTTCAGGAGTTGTTCCTAAAATATTAACTCCATTTTCTTTCAGCTGAGCTGCTAAGTTAAGTGGTGTTTGTCCCCCAAACTGAGCAATAACTCCTACCGGTTTTTCATTGTCATGAATACTTAATACATCTTCTAATGTTAATGGTTCAAAATATAAACGATCTGATGTATCATAATCGGTTGAAACCGTTTCCGGGTTACAGTTAACAATAATTGTTTCAAATCCCAGCTTCTTTAAAGCCAATGTTGCATGAACACAGCAATAGTCAAATTCAATTCCCTGACCAATTCTGTTTGGTCCACCGCCTAGGATCATTACTTTTTGTTTCCCATGATGAATATGACTTTCATCTTCACTATTATATGTAGAATAATAATAAGAGCTGTCTTTTGTTCCACTTACATGAACAGGAAGCCATGCCTGCTTAATATCATTAGATAATCTTTCATTTCTGATTTCTTCTTCTTTAACATCTAAAATCTGACTCAAATATTTATCTGAGAAGCCATCTTGCTTTGCCTGTTTTAATACATCTGCAGGTAAAGATTTTCCTTTATAAGCCTTGATTGCTTCTTCTTCTTCAACTAACTCCTTCATTTGTTCAATGAAATAATGCTTAATTTGAGTTAATTCAAATAATTCTTCGACAGTAGCCCCTTTTCTTAAAGCTTCATACATAATAAATTGTCTTTCACTTGTAGGAGTAGCTAACATCTGTAATAATTCTTCTTTTGATAGGTTATTGAAATCTTTTGCATAACCTAAGCCATATCTTCCGATTTCTAATGAACGAATTGCTTTTTGGAAAGCTTCTTTGTATGTTTTACCAATACTCATTACTTCTCCAACAGCTTTCATTTGTGTTCCTAGTTTATCTTCTGCACCTTTGAATTTCTCAAAAGCCCATCTAGCAAACTTAATAACAACATATTCACCATCTGGTACATATTTATCTAAAGTTCCATATTTTCCACATGGAATATCTTCTAATGTTAAACCTGCTGCCAACATAGCAGAGATTAAAGCGATTGGGAATCCTGTTGCTTTTGATGCCAATGCACTTGAACGTGAAGTTCTTGGATTAATTTCAATAACTACAATACGATCAGTAACCGGATCATGTGCAAACTGAACATTTGTTCCCCCAATAACACCAATAGATTCAACGATTCTAAAGGCTTGATCTTTTAAACGATCCTGCACTTCCTGAGAAATCGTCAGCATTGGGGCACTACAGAATGAATCTCCAGTATGAACCCCTAGTGGATCGATGTTTTCAATGAAACATACTGTAATCATATTATTGTTGGCATCTCTTACTACCTCTACCTCTAATTCTTCCCATCCTAAGATAGATTCTTCAATTAAACATTGGTGAACTAGGCTGGCTTGTAATCCACGAGATACCACTGTTTTTAATTCCTCAACATTGTAAACGAGTCCGCCTCCGGCTCCACCCATTGTATATGCAGGTCTGACAACCACCGGATATCCTAATGTTTCAGCAATAGCTAATGCTTCATCAACAGTATTGGCAACTTCGCTTCTAGCCATTTCAATATGTAATTCGTTCATCGCCTTTTTAAATTCCAGACGATCTTCGCCTCTTTCGATAGCATCAACTTGTACTCCTAATACTTGTACATTGTATTTTTCCAGTACACCTGCTTCATTTAATTCTGAACAGAGGTTCAACGCTGATTGTCCACCTAAGTTCGGCAGCAATGCATCGGGTCTTTCTTTTTCAATAATTTGGGTTACCCTTTCCAAATTTAAAGGCTCAATATACGTTACATCGGCAATCTCAGGATCTGTCATGATCGTTGCAGGATTTGAATTAACTAAAACGATCTTATAACCTAAGCTTCTTAAAGCTTTACAAGCTTGTGTACCTGAATAATCAAACTCACAGGCCTGTCCAATAATAATCGGTCCTGAACCAATAACTAATACGGTATTAATGTCTTCTCTCTTTGGCATAATTTGTCCTCCATTTTCTTATATTTAATTCACAAAAAAACATATCAAATAAAATGATATGTCTATAAAATGAACTATAAAAAACGAGGAAAACAGCAGTGTTTTTTTAAATTAAATGCTAATGCATGATCTAATAAATACTTCATTCTCCTCATTCCTTTCTTATTCTTATACATTATAGTAGAATTGAATCAAATATGCAATAACAAATTTAAGAAAAGTCACGATCGATTAAAAAAGCAGGAACCCCTGCTTAATCTTGATTTACTGTCTTAATTTCCAATCCATTCTCTTTAAATCCATTAATAATCTGCTTAATATGTTTTTCACCATTTGTTTCACATGTTACACGTAACTCCACTTCTGAGAAACGAGGAAGATTAATGAACTGATTATGTTCAAGACTAATGACATTGGCATTTAAAGATGCCAGTAAATTAGAAACTTTTGCTAATTGTCCCGGAACATCCGGTAATTCCACAGTAAAAGTGAAAATTCTGCCTCTGGCCACTAAACCTTTATTAATCATTGATGATATATTCTTCACATCGATATTTCCGCCGCTAATCAAACAAACGACTTTTTTATTTTTAACGTTAAGCTTCTTTAATGCAGCTAGTGAAAGAATACCTGAGTTTTCCGCAATTAACTTATGCTTTTCAATTAGAACTAGAAAGGCTTTCATTAAATCATAATCTGATACTGTCACAATTTCATCAACATATTCTCGGATATATTGAAAAGGAATATCCCCTATTCTTTTTACAGCTGTACCATCCGCTATCGTCACTGCATCTTTTAACGTAACAACCTCATCCTGTTCAATTGCCGCCAATGCACTAGCCGCCCCATCTGGTTCTACACCTATAATTTTCACATTAGGATTCATTTGTTTTGCTGCACAGGCAATACCCGAAATTAATCCGCCTCCGCCTACTGGAACTAAAATGATATCTGTCTCTGGCAGTTCTTCTAAAATTTCCAAAGCAATAGTGCCTTGCCCCTCAATAACATCCTCATCATCAAAAGGATGAACAAAGGTATATCCTTGCTCCTTCTGTAATTCACAAGCCTTTCCATAAGCTTCGTCATATACTTCTCCGTGCAATACAACGTTAGCTCCATGTGAAGTCGTTGCTTCAACCTTAATCAACGGAGTATGTGCCGGCATAACAATCGTTGCTTCCACACTCGCCTGATGTGCTGCATATGCAACCCCTTGAGCATGATTTCCTGCAGAAGATGCAATTAACCCTTTTTTCTTAAGTTCCGGATCCATTTTCGAGATTTTATTATATGCTCCCCTTAATTTAAAAGATCCTGTACGCTGCAAGTTTTCTGGCTTGATATATACTTCATTATCACTTTCATTAGAAAACGGTTCACTGTAAATTAATGATGTTTTGACAAGAACCGGATCTAGTCTATTTTTTGCTTCCTTAAAATTATCTAATTTAAGCATAAGATATCCCCCTCATTTTTTAATAGTATAGCACAATAGCATTATTAAAAAAAGAGTCTAAAACCCATTGATTCAGACTCTATTTCACTTTGATTTGATTGATTGATTCCTGATATTCATACCCATTATCCATTAGAATACGTAGGATTTCTTCATAGCTTTCACCTTTTGTTTCAATGATAGTTTCTAATGACATATCATCATCTCTAAGCATCATATTCAACATGCTGACTAAAATATTAATATCTCTAGGCAAACTCATTATAATTCAACTCCATCAATCAATTGGCTCAACATATAGGCAATACCATCTTCATCATTGCTAAGCGTCACTTTATCTGCTTTTTCCTTTACCCCTTCAACAGCATTTCCCATCGCTACACCTACACCCGCATATTCGACCATTGATAAATCATTATAGCCGTCACCAAACGCAATAACTTCTTCTTTCTTGATACCTAAATGCTTTACTAAGCAATCTAAAGAAGCTGCTTTATCAATGTTCTGAGCCATGATTTCAATATAGAATGGTGCAGATCTATAAATACTTAACTGTCCATCATAAGGAGCCTTAAATTCATCTAAGACACTTGCTACATAGTCAGGATCTGCTGCTAATAATACTTTATTTACCGGGAAATCAATGAACGCTGTTAAATCGTCTATTTGACGTAACCCCATATCATTCAATTTTGCTTCTCCTATAACGTAGCTATTATCTGCCTGATCAGAAATTAAATCCTGATCCAAATAAGACATAGCGGCTAAACGATATTCTTTTGCTCGCTGGATCATTTCTTTAGCTTGACTAACTGTCAATGCTTTCTCATAAATAATCTCACCTGTTTTATAATCATTGACTTTTGCACCATTGAAGGATAATAAATAACCTTCATATTTTTCTAATTCTAACGCCAATGCTTCATGACGCAGTCCAGGTGTAGGGCGCCCAGAGGCTAATACAACTTTAATTCCTAACTCTTGACATTGAATCAATACTTCTCTTGTTTTTTCAGAAATTGTATTCTGACTGGTTTTTAGTGTTCCATCTAAATCTAATGCAATCAGTTTATAGTTCATGTTAAGTCCTCCACTTCTTTAATATCAAAACACGAAACTATCAAATTGTCAAAAGAATTATTAACGAGCATAACTGATGATTTTGTTTGTTGTCTGATATCCTATGATCGGTAATTTAAGTGTATATTCTGTTTCCACTTGATAGAGCTGCTCTTTAGGATAAAATTCTAAGTCATGATCTATTGTACAATCTGTATACGTAATACGATATTGCTCTGAATTCGCCATCGCTTCCATAATTCCTTGATCAAAATGACTTTGCGATATTTGTGCGATCATATAGTGATGATAATGATAAGCGGTATTAATCTGTGAAGCAATATTGAACAGTCCCATAACTAATACAATAAAAAAAGTGATTAACAAGCTGTCTACAATCCATTCTACTGATATTTTCATTCATCCACCCTCACATCTACAATTTTGTCCGCCCATTGTCCATAACTGTTTTTTACTGCAAAACGCACTTTATAGTAACCTTTTTCTTTAATATTAATGTTATCATAAATTTCTACTTTTTTTGAAATATCCCCTTCAATTTCATCTGTTGCCGTTACAAAATCTTTAAGATCATATTCTTCATTTAATTTTAATGCAATCTTATCTGCATTGATTGAAATAGCGGAATATTGAATATCCGGTGTTATAAACTCATTTACTGCTAACATAGGTCGATTATTCATCTGTAATAGAAACTGTGCAAAACTATAAAGAAATAGAGTGCATAAAACGATATAAAGTGCTAATTGACTTGCATGCTTTATACTCAAATCCATTATATCAGTCTTCCAATCATCATTTTTACGACCTCACTAAACAGCAAGTAATTTATTCCTTTCATAAACACAATCACGACAGCTACCGCAATCAGTAGATCACAGAAATTCTCAAAAGTATAATCCATAACTAAAACCGATGAACATTATTAACACACTGATAAGCAATCGTTAATAACCCACTGTATAAAATTAAATTCATTATTAGTTCAAATCCCTGTTCTAAAGAAAACTTCATATATTACCCTCCCATAAGTGCATTTGACAACATATTGGCAATCAATAAAATATAGATGCTTAATAAAAATAATGGTACAGAATTAATCGCACCAATAAAAAATAAGTTCTGTTCCTGTGAATGCTGGCGATTGCTTGTATTTATTGCATTAAGACGTTTATGTAAAACAGTAAATTCACTGATCATCAGTGATTTATCCAAGTAATTGAATTGATACAGATCCAACATTAACTCATTAATATCAGATAATTTATACTGTGACAGAAACTCAGTATAGTTTTGTTGATCCATTGGATCTTTTTCTATCTTATCTACTAAAATCTTCAAATCCTTTTTGATAGAACTTGGACAAGTTAATAAAGATTTTTTTAATGTATTGGGAATATTATTAGATAAAATCAATACTTCCAGAGAAGACAGCCATAGAGGAAAATCAGCTGATACTTGTTCAGTTTTTTGCTTAACTTTAACTCTTATATAAAAATAAGGCAGCTTATACCCTAATAAAAAAGCGCCTATGATGCCATAAAGGAAAACCGGTTTATAAAATTCCAGCTGTCTGGAAATAGTCCAATAACCGCTTATCCATAAACATATGAATAGAAATCCTATCGTTAAGCGCCACTTTAAAAATTGCTGCAGACGGATATCAGAAATTTTTAAATAACTATTTAGGTTTCTTTCGTTAATTTGATATAGCCATTTCATTTTTTACTCCTTTCGACTGATCCATTTACCATTTAATCCACATGTCACTAATGTATATGCAATGATCAGCATTTCAAAATATAAGAAGGTTATCAGCTGAAATTGCGTTAGGCTAAATAGATTCTTCATAAGATCCAGCGGAAACATATAAAGACAAAACAAAGAAATGCTTACACTTAATAACGTGAAATAAATATTTGTCTTTTTAACGTTATTTTTCTGATTTTGAAATCGGATCACATCACTTTGCCAATCTTCAAAATCAACATTGTTTAAAGCCTGATAAACATTATCACCACCAATCTGTTCTCCTAAAACCATATAAGAATGTAATTTCAAAATATATGAATTACAATAATGGCGTTCAATATTCATTAATGCTGTTTCAAAATTTTCTCCATCCTCTATATCCTCTATTGCTCTTAAAATACAGCCATGCATTCTTGAAGTATTATCTTTGAAAGCCTCAGCCGTCTGCAATAAAGCGCTCTTTATTTTTTTATGCGTCTTATACTGGATAGTCATTTGCTTCAAATAGAGACAGTAATCATTAAAACGCTGAAATTCAAAGGTATAGCTAAACTGAGCATAAATAATAAATGGCAGTAACAAAACAACCGTCAATATTAATAATACTGCAAATTGCCATTTTAGTTTATGGGCTAAAGATACCGCTGATAATAACAGACTATATATTGCCAAGGACTTCAGATAATCCAGTACAGAATAATGATATCCTAATTTTTCAATAGAACTTTTTAAACGATTAATTTTGAGCAAGTCTTTCGTCTCCTTTCCATAGAAAATGACAATTATATTCCGCATACTGATCTTTCATCCACTTTGGCAAAGGATGATAACTGACAAAAAATTGATTATGACGCTTAACTACCTCATAAATCATTTTATGATGTCGACGGTTATTTACATCTAACCAAAAAACAGCTATTTGGCTAATATAGCGAAAAGTTTTTGTGTCTGTAATATCTGCTTTCACACGGATTCCAATATCGACTGACTGATAAATAATATTTTCTATCTTATCATTGGCCAGTTCGTTTCCTTCTAACATGTTTAATATGCGTTTAGGAATATTGAGCACATGGTCAGTATGTAAAGTAGTTATTATTTTAGCCCCCGTTGAAACAGATTTAATTAACTCTTTGACCTCATAGCCTCTAGCTTCGGATAACAGAATCCACTTTGGCAGCATCCTCATACAGCTTTTTATTGCCATATTATAATCTACCCTTTCATTCACCTTCAACTCTACAATATCTTTGCTTGGATAAAGCTGATTTAAATGCAGTTCAATTGTATCCTCAATCGTAATAATACGTTCATGGTTAGGAATATAGGAAGTTAAAAATTTAGCTAGTTCCGTTTTTCCGTCTCCGGTCATTCCAATGATAAAGAAATTCATGTGACTTTGAACACTGTTTTTGAATAGCTGAATCACTTCCTTAGGACAATACTCCTGGTTAGTCATTTTCTCTTCACTCATTCTTGCAATACAGGGAGTTTTACGAATGGACATTGAAGTTCCACTGGTAGAAAAAGACTGATGCGTAAACTGTAGCCTTAAATCATTAAAATCCGCCTCTAATATAGGAGAAACCACATTAAATTGTTTGTTTTCGACATTTGATATTTTATAGGCAAGCTTCTCTATATCTTCATTACTTAATGTAATATCATGGCACTGATAGCGTCCTTTGCTAATATGATTAATCCAAACTGAACGACTATTGCAATTAATATCTGTAATATTGATATCATCAATCAGATACTGTATCTTCCCAAAAAAACTTGGATCATGGATATTTTCTATTTTTTGTGGAGCCTTATCCGGTTCCTCTATATAAGGTTCTGATTCCTCCTCAATTTTTGAAATTGTCTCAAAATAGTCTATTTCTTCATTCTTTTTAAACCACTTCATACTACGCCTCTGGAACTACGTTGATTGCTTGTTCCCACATTTTTGTCTGCGCCCCTTGAGCACTCTCATTATTTGTATTCGTTATACTAATAGCTGCAACGACAACTAATGCCGCTACTGCGATGACAACGACAACACCTAATGCCTGTTTAAGACTGAAATCCATTATAATTCCTCCTCGATTATGATTGTCTGACGACTTTGAATCACTTCTTCTTTCCCGTTAATATGCTGATAAGTTTGAATAATATTAACATCAAGCAGTCCATTAATATGATCAACTCCTAAAATCTGCACTTTAATATCACAGTCGCTTTGCTTACTAAGTACCACCTGTTTTAACACTTCTGCCACCAGCTGATCATTTGATGTAATCTGATGATATGGCGATGCCAACTGTTTCAGTGGATAATATGTGCTATCATAACTAATGCTATGAGTTTCATTTATTTTAAATGGACGCCCGTTAATATCCGATAAGCATATGAAAAATATAAACATACAAATAAACAAAAAAGAGAATTTTACTGCTAATTTCATGTTTCTCTCCTATCTTTGGCGATAAGTATTAAAAAAAGACAAATCCAATATTTGCCCATCACTTAATAACTGCTGTTTCAATCCATTGTTTTCTTCTCTGCTCCACTCAAAAATGTAAAGACTATTTTCATCAGTTGCTTCTTTATCCAAAGAATCTTTCAATAGCTGGTGAATAGATCCATTTATTCGCCATTTAGATTGAGGATATAAAGTACCTAAATAATCATCTCCAATATAGCGAATTACTTTTTCCGTTTCCCTCTCTTTGGGCTGCAAAAAATGAATAAGCACTTTTTTATAAACGGTTTTTCGATATCGATCCGTAACACTGAAAGTAACTTCTCCAACGCCTTCTTGATGTTCATTTATTGACTTACTCGAGATCACTACTTTATTCGTTATATTGCCATCTTCTTGATCTGTTGCCTGAACGCCTTGAACTAACAAAGAATCCGTCACTTCATCATCAACAAAAAAATATCGATCCGTCGCTTTTATGACCGGTGGATCATTTACGATCACCGTAATCGTTTTTTGAACCATCGCTCCGGCAAGATCAGTAATTTGATACGTCACTTTATACTGACCGCTTTTAATGGTATTCAGCTGTTCATCCAGCAAGACTCCATTATCTGCCACAATCAATTGGTCTGTAATATCCCCGTCCTCCTGATCATAAGCTGTCGCATAGTCTAAAGCCACAAATTTATCTCCTAATTGAATGATGAGATTTTCACCCTCAATATAGGTATCACCGCCATTTACAATCGGGCTGGTTATCACAGGAGAATGGTTTGTCCATTGAGCAGTTAAAGTAGCTTGCCCTTTACTGTGAGTGTACTGATTATTTTCTAAGCGTCCAACACCTAATAACTGCCATCGATCAAAGCTGTAGCCAGAACGGCTGACTTGCTCAATAGCTGTTATTTCTCCAGCCGTTTTCTGAATAACGGTTACTTCTTTTTTGCCATTGTAGATTCCACCATTGGGATCAATCGTTAATGTACCCGTATAATTGTCTGATCTCACCTTTAGAAAGGCACTGTCTTTTTGCTGACCAATTGATGACAATGATACTAAAGCCTGATTATTGCCTTGGCTATGTCCAATAACCTGTGATTTGGGATTCAGCGGGTCTCCTTGAACCATGCTGTTATATCCGTTAAGCTGTCCATCATAATCGGGAATCTTACATGTAATTTTCATTTTATTATCATTGATCGAGAACTGTACCTTATCATCGGTATGAAATTTAAACCATTCAACAACATGATGTGTATCTTCTAAAATAGTATAGTATTCTTTCGTTATTTCATCATATTGATTCAAGAAAACTGTAGGCGCTTTTCCAGCTTGATTAGACGTAAACGACGGGACAAGCGAATGCTGGAACATTTTCTTTTCATAGTCATCGTAAAGTTCATTAAAGCGATTCAAATTTTGCTGATTGGTCCCTTGAAGCAAATACGTAATTGCTGTAGTTCCCTTTTTAGATCCAATATAATTAAAGCTTTCGTTTCTCTCCTCACACATAACCTCCCATATCAGCGTTTGAATAACTAAATAATGCAATCTCGTTTCATTTGTTCCATCATCATAACGATACTGTGTTTGTACTAACTGCAGTAATTTTGAAACATTCAGATATTTACTGTCTGGTGAAGTTTTAGAATTATACGCTTTAACAAACAAAAGCGGTACGTTGCTTCCCTGATATTGGCTATTGTCAATCGAAACAACACCGGGTTCTATACAATAAACAAATTCATTATTAGCTCCTGCAATCATGATCTTAAAGTCATCATAAGTTGCCCCTCCTTTTCCATTAAAGTATTCATCATTGCCAATCTTTCCCTGTGTCTTTGTCATGATTCCAGCCACAACTTCCCTCATGATAAATCCCTTATCCCCATTCGCCAAGGCACTGACAGAAGTTAGAGAGAGGCATACTACAAGAATGCTTAATGCCATTTCCCACATAGTTAAACATTTTTTCATACTTTCCCCCTTTTGAATAAAATAAAATAGAAAAAGGTATCTCCATACTTTTTTCTACACTATCATATTAACATGATTTAGATGAAAAAATATCCCAAATCTCAGCCAAAATTATCTGTCTATCTTTTCCCTACCGATTATTTATTATTGCAGTATTTACTTCATATTTTCTTAGATTTATACAAGCTTTGAACAAATAAAAAAGTGATAGCTTCAACACCGCTCACCACATGTTAGACCAAACACTAACAAATTGGCGGGAATTTTTCTATCACTTCATTATTTAACTAATTTGAAAATTTCTTTGTACATTGCGGATAATAGCTTTCATCAAATGCATATCCCAATTCTTTCATTTCACTTGTCGATAATAATTGGAATCCAGTTCCATAAATACGTTCGTAAGCTACATCAATATGATAATAGTTTTCGCCCACCTTCACGATATTCCATACCATTTCCATATTATTATAAGTACCCTCTACATAATAGCAGTCAATCTTTTGCTGCTGACACATATATAAGAATGCACGTGCGAAGCCTTCATCCGTAGCCGCATTATTACATATCGCTCCATAAGAAGAATTAGCATATTTACCCGGAGCATCCGCTGGCAGATATTTAGTAAACTTCACCAAATAATCATTCATTTGCTTCACTAAATCCAAATGATTCGTCGCTGTAAACATCGCTCGGCTGATCGTTAGATAATTTCCTTCTAACTGACGATATTTTTCTTTTGGCAGATAAGGTCCATTCGCCACATCCTGCACACTGTCTGTTTCATCGACACCATCAATTTGCACCGTAATAGTACGATTGACAGTGGTGATATTTCTTGATAAATCAGATACAGTATACGTCAAAGTATAGCTTCCCGCTGTATTCGTATCTACCATTCCAGTGACCTTTATTGAAGTGGTTAAATCGCCATCTGTTTTGTCATTGGCTCTTACACCCTCTAAAGCATTAAATAAAGAACCTACCTTCACCACTTTATTATCCACACCGCTAAAGGTTGGAGCCTCATTATCCTGACTTACTACAACACTTAAACGAAGCTTATTTGAACGATTTCCATAGATATCCTCCACAATAATAAACACATCATTATAAGTTTTTGCTTCTGTAAAGGTCTTTGTTTTAGGTCTATCCTCTTCATCAAAATAAACAATGTATTCAGAAGCGTCCTGTATATCTTTTACTAAGTCAGCAGCAATTAATGTATCGCCTACTTTAATTTCATATTTTGTTTGTATCAAAGAAGCAATGGGTGCTTCCGTATCTCGAATCTGAATCGTAAAAGGATATTGTTTCCCTGCATATTCCGCATATGCAGTATATATACCAATCTGGTCAATTTGAACATCGGATAAATTAATGACTGCATTTTCTAATACCTTTTCATTAGCATTCAAATAATTTTCAGCAGTCGTAGGGATTTCAGAATAGATTTCATAAGTAAATTGTCTTTGTTTAACTGCGACAGGATCAACTGTAAATAAAAGACCTACCAGTGAGACGGAACCCACTAGCAATGCACCCATTATACCCGCTATTATCTTCTCCCGCTTATCCATAAACTTCACCCTTCTGTCCGACTAAAATACCTAGACCATTATATCATCAAATCCCCAATTTGACATACAATTATATAAATAATTAGCAATTCTTAAGAATATTTAGATTTTCTTAATATATCTCTATTTTAACATAAATCTAGAATAATAAAAGTTGTTTTGTCGAACTATTACGACTTATCATAAGTTTTAACATGCAATAGAAATTTTATTAAAAAAATAGTTGATATTCTACCTTTTCCTGTATACAAAATTCTTCAATTTGTTTAGATAGAAGTTCAAAATAGTGTCGCTTTCCTTGATTATAAATCTGCTGATAGAGGGGTAGAAGCGTAGGTGCATGTTTCTTAATCTCTTCCATTACCCACGTTTTATTTTCTCCTTTCAAACGCAAAGTATCAAACATATAGTAGTCAACGTACGGCTTACTTTCTCTAATAATTTCTTTATAGTTGGTTAACTTAGGCAGCATCGGAGCTACAAAAACATATGTGGTGATGCCGGCATCATGAATTTTTTTCAATGCTTCCATTCTTTCTTTTATCGGTGATGCCCCTTCTTCCATAATGCGTCTGAATTTTTCATCTACTGTAGCAATGCTCATCCCTACCTCAACATGCTCCATCTGCTTAAACAGATCAATATCACGGGTCACCAGCTTCGACTTTGTCAGGATCGAAACCGTTCCGCTAAAGCCGATCAAATGTTTCAAAGCATTTCGTGTCACTTTATATTTTGCTTCTATCGGCTGATAAGGATCTGTCACCGAGCTAAGCATAATTCGTTTAGCATTTTTTGGGATATGATACCTCTTAATCTTTTTCACATCCACATAGTCTCCCCATGCTTCTTTGTGCTGAGTATAATCCTTCATGTAATGGGCATAGCAATATTTACATCGATGCATACATCCTCGATAAGGATTAAAAACATGATCGAATGATTTGCTTTTCGTTAGAAAACTATTTACTTCGATTTCCTGAATCTCCATGCTTCTTCTCTCCCCTTTTAGTCTGATAATGAAACACACTAACATAATAGTCCTCTTCTGGCAAATCTTTTATATATACAAAGCCTAAAGCAGTATACAATGTCTTTAATTTTTCGTTTTTATAATAACAGTCTAAATAAATATCTGTCTGCTTGGGATAGTGTTGATTCAAGAAATCCATGATGTTTTTAGTCTCTCCATTTCCTTGGAAATAAGGTGATATCGCCAGTCGGTAAAAGTAATAACCTCTCTCTATCTTTTTCATAGAAAAACTGCCTATCAGTTCTTCATTCTTAAATAGTCCAAATACATCATTTTGATTTATTTCTTCTATTAAAAATGTTATATCCCATGGATATTGCCATTGAGGAATTCCCCGATCCAGTAAATCCATTGTAACTTTGTCAAGCAGCTCTTTTAATTTATCTGTATCTTTTAATTCTAAACGTCTGATCATTACAAAAATAGAGATAACTTTGTTATCTCTAAGGTAATGGACGATCTACAGATAAATAAAGAGCGTACCAGTCTTCTCGGCTTAATTCAATATCAACAGCTTGACATAATTCTTCTAAATGATCGGGTGAAGTCGTTCCGGCAATTGGCTGCATAGAAGCAGGATGACGTAATATCCAAGCTAAAGACAGGGTACTTTTATTTACTTTGTACTTTTCTCCCAAAGTGGCTAGAAGGTCATTCAATTTCTGATAGTCAGGGTGATCTAGGAAGGTGCCTTTTTCCCATGATGCCTGTAAAATAGACCAAGGCTGAATTGTGATATCATGAATACGACAATAATCTAAAATGCCACCGTCATGATCTACTGATTGAGGATTCGTCATATTTGCATTAATCCCTGAATCAATCATCCCTGCATTGACAACATTGAACTGAACTTGATTAAACAATAATTTATGCTTTGTATATTTTTGAATCAGTTCAATCTGATATGGTGTCATATTAGATACACCAAAATATTTTACCATTTTATTTTCATACAATTCATCAAATGCTTCCGCTACTTCTTTTGGATCCATTAAGGCATCAGGTCGATGCAGCAATAATACATCTACATAATCTGTCTGTAATCTTTCTAAGCTTTTATTGACAGATTCAATAATATGTTTTTTAGAAAAATCATAATAGCCTTTGCAAATTCCACATTTTGTCTGAATAATCATCTTTTCACGCCAGTCCGGATGTCTTTTCAAAACTTCGCCAAATACTTCTTCAGATTTTCCACCACCATAAATATCGGCGTGATCAAAAAAGTTTATACCTAAGTCCATAGCTTTACTAAGTAGTTCTTCTAACTGTTCAGGTGTCTTTCCGGCAATACGCATACACCCTAAAGCAATTTGTGATACTTTTAAATCACTGTTTAAAATATCTATATATTTCATTCTTTTCTCCTATTCTTCATCTATAGATTGATTTCTGCTTAAATAATTATATAAAGCACCTAATAAATTTGCTTTGTTCCCAAATTGATTAACGGCAATCTTTGGTCGTATTTTAGCGTCGGGCAAGGATTCCATTATATCGTCCATACGTTTTTCAACTTCAGTTAAAAAGTCTTCTCTTTCACTGATGGCACCACCCAACACGATGATCTCAGGATCGTACTGATATTGAATATTATAAATACCGATTGCCATATAATAATAGAAACGATCAATGCATTCAATCGCATCCTGATCCTGATTAGCTGCCATTTCAAACACTTGCAATCCGCTTAAGGTTTTAGGATCACATTGTTTTCTTTTAGCGACTTCTCTGACTAATGCCACCGTTGATCCCACTTGTGACCAAGTTTTAAATCTTTCCGGTGCTTCTTGGGTAGGATCAAAATCCATAATACAATAGCCAAATTCACCGCCATGCTGATGTATCCCTCCATGGATACGCTTATTTTTAACGACTGCTCCGCCAATTCCGGTACCACATACAACGAAAGCAGAATCCTGATGTCCTTTACCGGCACCCAGCCAGCATTCTCCTAAAGCCGCACAGTTAGCGTCATTCTCAATTTCTGCATTGAGTCCTGTTTTTTGATTCAGGATGCGTCGAAAATTAGGTCCATGTATATATTTGATTGCACTGCTTCCACCAATGACGCTGGTTTCACAATTAACGGCTCCCGGTGCGCTGATTGCAATTCCCATTAGATTATAATTTTTTAATTCATTTGTTTTATTTGCCAGTGCCTCAAAAAAAGCATCCGCATCATTAGGGACAGAAATTTTTCCATCTACTAAAATATCGCCAAATTCATTGGCAACCGCCCACTTAATAGCTGTTCCCCCTATATCAAACACCATATAATTGATATCCATTATTTCATTCACTCCTTTGTTATCTGCCTATTTACAGGCGTCTATGATAAGTATAGTACATTGAACTTATGGAGATAGTGTTTTTCAAATCAAGAAATATTTTCTAAAATTATACAAAAAAAACAGATCGCAACGATCTGTTAATCATCATGATGCTTTACTACCTTTTTTAGTTTCTTTTCAAATTCTCTTCGGGTAAACATTATCACAGCACCACAACCTAAGCATTTAATCTTAATATCAGCACCCATACGAATGATCTGCCACTCTGTCGATTTCTTACAAGGATGCTGTTTTTTCATTTCCACAATATCATTTAATCCGTATTGATGATCGACCATTATTTGAACCTCCTAATCTATATTTTCTCTCTGTTTATATGCTTTCAACGTATTATGCAAAAGCATAGCAATGGTCATAGGTCCGACTCCGCCCGGTACAGGTGTAATAGCTTGAGCTTTATCTTTACATTTTTCAAAATCGACATCTCCGCACAGCTTATTATTTGCATCACGATTCATTCCTACATCTAAGACCACAGCCCCCTCTTTAATATAGCTGTCATCAAACATTTTGGCTTGTCCTACAGCAGCAATCAATACATCTGCTTTTTGACAAACTTCTTTTAAATTCTTAGTGCGGCTATGGGCAATGGTCACAGTTGCACTTTTTGATAAGGCAAGCAATGCTACCGGCTTTCCGACAATATTGCTGCGTCCTACCACAACCACTTCTTTTCCTTCTATATCATAGCCTATATTCTCCAGCATCACCATCATCCCATAGGGTGTACATGGCAATAGGCTGGCTTTGCCTAAGAATAAATTCGCAATATTTACAGGATGAAATCCATCTACATCCTTTTTAGGATCAATAGCTTCAATCACAATTGTCTCATCAATATGAGCAGGTAAAGGCAACTGTACTAAGATTCCGTCTACAGAACAATCTGCATTCAATGTATTAATCTGTTTCAATAATTCCTCTTGTGTTGTTTGTTCAGACATTTCAATTTTAATTGAACCAATTCCAACATAACGACAACCAATTTCTTTATTTTTCACATAAGTCATACTTGCAGGATTGCGTCCAACTAAAATAACAGCAAGAGTAGGAACTCTTTTACCATCTTCTTTAAGTTTTTCTACTTCCTCTTTGACTTCATCTTTTACTTTTAAAGAAATCTCTTTTCCATTAATGATCATTCTCCCAACCCCCTTTTAAATTACTACTAATTATACTCAAAAAAAGAGCTGCAAACAAGCAGAAAGTAATCCTTCTTATCTACCATTTTCACCATACCAGCATGAAATTTGACAAATCCTCAAGAGAAGTATATGCTTTATCTGTAAATATTTAATAATAATTATTATTACCAATTAAAAAAGGAGGAAAATATGAAAAAATTTTATCGTTTATCTGCGACATATGCTTTTATTGGTATTATCGGTGGAATCTTTTACCGTGAATTTACTAAGTTTAACCAATTTACCGGAACCACTTCACTAGGCTTAGTCCATACACATGCTTTTATGCTTGGTCTTTTCTTTTTCTTGATTGTTTTATTACTAGAAAAACAGTTTAAATTAACCGAAAACAAAAAAATAAAACCATTTTTACTATTTTATAATGCTGGACTATCACTCACCATTATCATGTTAGTTATACGTGGCATCACTACTGTCCTAAATACTTCATTGTCTTCTGCCATGAATGCAGCCATCAGTGGAATTGCGGGAGTTGGTCATATTCTTTTAGGGGTTGGATTGCTTTACTTTTTCTTAATACTAAAAGAAAAACTTAGCAATGAATAAAGTTCTCTTTCCGTTCATCTTTTCATAAGTCCCATTTTGTATTATGATAAGATAAAAATACTAGGGGGAAATGGGCATGGTTGATTTTAGTAGTCTGATTGATTTGCAAATAGAGCTGTTTATATTGATGATGATTGGCTATATTTTGCGTAAAGTCAATATAATTCCGGCATCTGCAAGAAAGTCGCTGACTGACCTGGTAATCTATGTAGTATTACCTGCAAATATTATTAATTCATTTTTAATTGAGATGAACTGGGATATAATCCAATCCGGAATTATTGTTTTAATCATCTCTATTATTATTCAAATTTTTTGTCAGTTATTGGGAAAACACCTATATCCCATGGCTAATAAAAAGCAAATTCCGGTATTATCCTATGGAACTATTTGTTCAAATGCCGGGTTTATGGGGAATCCACTGATTGAAAGCATTTATGGCTCAACAGGACTGTTGTTTGCTTCTATTTACTGTATTCCTCAAAGAATAGTCATGTGGTCTGCCGGGGTTTCCTGTTTTACTGATTCCAAAGGAAAAGATGTTATTAAAAAGGTAATCACTCATCCTTGCATTATTGCGGTTATAATCGGAATGATCTTAATGCTGACACAAATTCAGCTTCCGCTCTTTCTGACTAAAACCATCAAGGTTACCAGTAACTGCACTACCGCCCTATCCATGATTGTCATTGGCGGAATATTAGCAGAGATTAATTTAAAAAGTGTATTGAACAAGCTTTCTTTATACTACAGTTTTTTACGTTTAATCATTATTCCCGCTGTTGTATTAAGTCTTTGCTTTTTATTTAAACTGCCTGCTTTAGCTGTAGCGGTCTGCACCGTTTTATCAGGAATGCCTGCTGGAACGACAACGGCAATTTTGGCAGAAAAATATGAAAGTGATGCTAAGCTAGCAGTACAGATTGTCTTTTTATCCACTGCTTTATCCCTAATTACGATTCCTATTCTTTGCATGATTATTGAATTTATCTACTAAACACTAAAGGTACCCAGCAATGAGTACCTCTTTTTAAATTCCTTTTAGTTCTTGATAAAGACTTTTTGCATAGCTGTCTGTCATTCCGGCAATAAAATCACAGCCCAGCAATAAACGATGATATAAACGTTCCCCTTCATCGGTGACACCTTTAACACTTCGATGATAATTATCTAAATAATTGCGTGATAATAAATCAATATATTTAGATTGAATTTCCGTAATAGAATCGGTTTCATAAACAATCAATGCATTCATGAAGCGATTCAATAAAAAGGTTAATATCTCATTTCCCATTAATTCCAGTTTTAAAATAGGTGACACATTATAAATACGATCGAAGGAGAAACGTTTAAGACCATCAATCAGTTTTGCCTGTGTGCAAACTGCCAATAATTCTTTAGTGAATGTTCCCTGCATAATTTCTTCATAATGATAAATAAAGGCATCACTTGCCTGTGAGATACAATAAAGCTGCTTTAAAGTCAGCCAAGAAAACACAGCATGCTTGTAAGGATCAAATCCTTTTTCTTTTTCAGCGACTAATTTTTTACCGTCACAATAAGCTTTTTCAAGGCTTTCTGAGCCTTTCACATCTCCTGAATCAACAATGACTTTCAAGAGATCTTCATAAGAATAAAGTGATTTATTGAAGCCATCCTCCAGATCGGCAAAGGTATAAGCTAAATCATCTGCCGCTTCCAAAATAAACGCCAATGGATTACGACAGTCATAACAGCCGGTATTCTCTTTTATTTCATTAAAAATACGCTCTTCACTTTGGAAATAGCCAATCTTTTTTCTAAGCAGGCTTCTTTCTTTTTTAGGCAATTCATCTTCTTTCATTTTAACAAGAGAACTGGTTGGATATTTAATGATCGTATCCATTACACTTGATGTCAGATGCATTCCGTTATTTCCAACCAAGCGATGCAGTTTACTGACGATGCGCAGAGCTTGGGCATTTCCTTCATAATTGATTAAATCACCATATTGCTGAGGCGTCAGATATTCTTTTAATATCTTATTATTCAATGTCAGTTTTTCTAAGTTTTGTATAAACCAGTCACGAATCGCAGTTTCTCCGAAATGCCCAAAAGGAGGATTGCCAATGTCATGCAGCAGGCATGAACAGTTCAATACTTCAATCACGTTTAAAGGATCAGGCAAATCTTCCTCAGCTTCTAAATGATTAGCTTTAATTTTTGTACAGACTTGTTTTCCAATCAATTTAGCGATTGCGGCAACTTCCAATGAATGAGTTAAGCGGGTTCTGACAAAATCACTTTTATCAAGCGGAAAGACTTGTGTTTTATCCTGCAGGCGACGAAAAGATGCACTGCGAATGATACGATGATAATCACTTTCTATCTCACTGCGCAATCCGCTGAGATCCTGTTTTGAATTATTTTTAGGAATTCTTTCTTCACTCGTTATTTTGTTCCATTTTAATCGTTCCATCTGTTTATCCCCCATAATTTCTATTCTTAGTATACCACAATCTTTTTAGAAACTGATAGAGATTGCTTGCATTCACTCATGAACTTATGACCATATTATAATAACAGCATATTAATAGTATTTTTGAAATACTTTACTTATAATCAGATTAGGAGCGTGATACATATGAATAAAATCTATTTAGCGGGTGGATGTTTTTGTGGAATGCAGTCTTATTTCGATAATATTAACGGTGTTATTTCCACCAAAGCTGGCTATGCAAACGGAACATTAGAAAACCCAACTTATGACCTTGTCTGTCATAATGACAGTGGTTTTGCCGAAACCATCGAGGTGCTTTATGACTCGCAAGCTGTGAGTTTAGCGTTTTTATTAAAAATGTATTTTGAAGTAATTGACCCTGTTTCAATTAATCGTCAGGGCAATGATATTGGCAGTCAGTATCGCACTGGGATCTACTACCTTCAGAATGAAGATCGAGACATTATTTTAAATGCATTGGCTCAGCTGCAATTGCTTTATCAAGACCAGTTAGCAGTCGAATGTGAACCTTTACTTAATTTTTATCCGGCAGAAGAGTATCATCAGCATTATCTGCAAAAGAATCCTAATGGCTACTGCCATATCTCCCGTCAAAAGATTGAATCCGCAAAATACGCAAAAGAAGAAAAAACTTCATTTTCTAAGCCGAACGATGAAGCATTAAAAGAACAATTGAGTGAATTAGAATACTTGGTTACTCAGGAAAGCAAGACAGAACCGCCTTATCAAAATAAATATTGGGATCATTTTGAAAAAGGAATCTACGTTGATATTACAACCCGAGAGCCGTTATTTATCTCTGATGATAAATTTGATTCAGGCTGCGGCTGGCCAAGCTTCAGTAAACCGATTGATCGTAAACTCATCAAAGAACTTCGAGACTCTTCTTTCAATATGGAACGTACAGAAGTAAGAAGTCGCCTTGGTGATGCTCATTTAGGTCATGTGTTTACCGATGGTCCAATCGAAAAAGGTGGACTTCGTTACTGTATCAACAGCGCATCGCTGTTATTTATTCCTTTAGAAAAGATGAAAGAAGAAGGCTATGAAGCATATATTCCACTAATACAAAAGTAAAAGAATTGCGAGATTCTTTTTTATCTACTGTTAAAAGAGGACAAATGATCGATATCATTTTAATTTTTTATAAAAAGGGTTATGATATAGATAGATATAAGATAAAGGAGGGATTTTATGAACACTATTTATTATAACGGAACAATTTTGACAATGGATTCACATAACAAACAAGCCACCGCGGTATATATTAAAGATGGCAAAATTATAAAAGTTGGAGATGACTCATCTATTCTTCCATTAAGACAGGAAGAAACACAAGTTATAGATCTTCAAGGTAAAGTTATGATGCCGGGATTTATTGATCCGCACAGTCATTTTATTGGTGTCGCTAATTCGCTATCTCAATGCGATCTTTCTGAAGCTGTTTCATTTGATGATATTATCAATAAAATGAAGGCTTTTATAAAAGAAAATCCAGTCAAAGATGGAGAATGGGTTTTTGGCACAAATTATGACCATAATTTTCTTAAGGAAAAAAGGCATCCTGACAAATTTATATTAGACCAGATTTCAAAAGATCTTCCGATTGTTGTTATTCATGCTTCCGGTCATATGGGAATTGCAAATTCTAAGGCTTTGGAACTCCAGCATATTACGGATCAGACGAAGGATCCTGATGGTGGTAAATATAATCGCATTGAAGGAACTAATGAACCTAACGGATACATGGAGGAAAATGCCTTTACGGAATTTCACAATAATACTCCTATGACAGATATTGGAACTCTATTGAAGCTTGTATTAAAAGCACAGGATATTTATGCCAGTTATGGGATCACCACTGTACAAGACGGAATGGTTACTCCGCCATTGTTTCAATTATTAAAATATGTCGCAGAATCGGATATGCTTCAATTAGATGTAGTCGGTTTTATTGATTTAGATCACGCTCATGACTTAATTCGTGAAAAGGAATATGTCAATCAGTATCATCATCGTTTAAAATTAGGTGGTTATAAAGTCTTTTTAGATGGTTCTCCACAGGGACGAACAGCTTGGATGAGTACCCCTTACCAAAATGCTGAAGATGGCTACAGTGGGTATCCAACACTTAAAGACGAACACCTATATACTTTAATTGAAACTGCTTTATCAGAAGATCAGCAGCTTTTAGCCCATTGTAACGGTGATGCCGCATCGCAGCAATATATAGATCAATTTGAAAAAGTACTGCAAAAACATCCAAATTGGGAACCACATCGTCCGGTAATGATTCATGCCCAATTAGTCAGAAAAGATCAACTGGAAAGAATGAAAGCAATAGATATGATGCCTAGCTTTTTCGTTGCTCATACCTATTATTGGGGAGATATCCACATTGAAAACTTTGGTAAAGAGCGAGCTGAGCGTATTTCGCCGGCAAAGGATGCATTGGATTTAGGTATTCCTTTCACTTTCCATCAAGACAGCCCTGTTCTTCCACCAGACATGATGAAAACTGTTTGGTGTGCAGTAAACCGCCAAACTAAAAAAGGGCAATCAATAGGTGACTATGAAAAAATTGATGTTTATAGCGCTTTAAAGGCAATCACTATCAATGGTGCCTATCAATATTTTGAAGAGGACCAAAAAGGTAGTATTGAAGCAGGTAAGCTTGCCGATCTTGTTATATTGGATAGAAATCCATTGGAAACAGATCCTAAAGATCTTGCAGATATTACTGTACTTGAAACTATTAAAGAAGGAAAAACAATTTTTCAAAGAGAGAAATAAAGAAAATGTCTTGCCACTTTAAAACCGGCAAGACGTTTTTTATTGTGTAAGTTCATAGCGATCTCTATTTTTTAGTCAATATTAAATCTGCCTTGACAATTAAACAGTCTATTAATTTAGTGACAATAAACCATAGAAACAATAATCTAAACCGTAATAAATTTATTAAATGGTTAGTTGTAATTACAATAAACGTTGAATGATTTTTATCAAAGTGATTATATTCGTAAAACTAAAAAAGACAGTGTGAACTAGTGCAATCTATTGCAGCATTAGGCGAAGCTCTACACGATCTATAATGACATTATAAAAGGGCGTTAAGAAATGTCTCTTCGCCCTCGTTTATTTATTTTACTTTTTCTAAAGTTAAAAAACCTAAGATCACCCCGACAACTGAAACAATCGCTCCTAGCAGCAAAGATTCATGTACACCGATCATATCCAGCAGGATACCTCCGGCAAGACTGGCAAACACACCGGCTAAAGTCATTGATGTTGTTAGAAAAGACTGTCCTTTAACCATATCATTTTTCTCAATAATCTGATTGACATAGTAAACAGAAGCAGGAACAAACAATGCATATGCCCCCATTTGTAAAACCTGTGCCATATAAATCATTGGCATATTCGTTGCAACTAAAGTAAGAATATGCTTTAAGGCAAAACAAACTAAAGATATTTTAATCAGCAATGTACAGTTTACTTTTTCATTTAATTTATTGAACATAAACATGATTGGCAGTTCAAGCATGGCAGCTACAAAAACTGCATTTCCCATATCACTGCTGTTTCCGCCTACGTTGGTTACAATCTGAATAAAGAAGTTATTAATAATGCTGTGTGCAAAATAAATACATACAAAGCCTAACAGGAATATCATGAATTTAATATACTTATGCACAAACTGTCCAAATGATAATTGTGACTTCTCTTCTACTTCATTTAGCTCACTGTCTTTATTATCATCTACTACGGTGTATAACTGAATAATAATATAAAGCAATGTATTAAATAAAACATAGGCTAAAGGAATAATTGAACTGTTTATGGCACTTACAACATATCCTAACGCAATGGAAGTTAAGGCATAAGCAGCTGATCCTAATCCTCTGGCTACCCCGAAATTGATCTTATAGCCAAACTTTTCAAAAACAAAAGCAAAGGAATTGATCAATGGCATTAATGAGGTCGTTAGTGAAAAGATAATGATAACAAAGAAAGCCAGAATTTGTTTATTCATCGGAATAAAATAAACGGCAACTGAGCAAACGATCGTCACTGCCAACAGGATACGAATAACAAGATTGATCTTCGCTGTAGAAGATTTATCTGCAATCGTTGCGATTAGCGGCTGTAAAATAACTGCCACAATACTGCTAAGTGCCAAGGTGATTCCGATGAGCGAGTTAGAAAAGCCTTCCCCCAATAAATAAACGGAAGCATAGCCCATCATTGCACAGATCGCTGCACAGTAGAAAATCTGACTCAATGAATATTTTATATTTAAGACTCTATTCATTTTTCTTCTCCTTCTTTATAGAAAATATATTATTAGATACATTCTATCATCTTTTGTTGAATAATTGTTCGTCTATTTAAATCAAATGATATTCTTTTAATTGCGCTTCAATCTCATGTTCATCAATGTTGCAGCGTGTTTCTCCAAGCTCAATCGCCGGTTTTGTTTTTCCATGATAATCACTGCCACAGGTGATCAGCATTTGATGCTCTCTCCCCTTTTGCAGGAAATAATTTACGGTGGCTTCATCATGATAATTGCTGAATGCTTCTACGCCTTGAAGTCCAATTTTCACCATTTCATCGAAAACTTCAAATTGTCCTTTTAAATTATTTCCCGGGTGAGCCAATACTGCAATCCCACCATTGTCATTGATAATTTTGATAGTTTCTTTGAATGATGGAAATACCACTTCCGTATAGCAGGGCTTTCCTTGAGCATAGTAATCCCAATAAAAATTCACATAAGGATTATCGCTTCTTTGTCCATTTTCTCTATATGGTTTTAATAATGGATGATCCTGATAACGAGAATCATTCAACAATGCTTCGGCAAACATTTCCCCGGTATAGACACCATTTGCACTTAATTTATCTAACTGACTCTTATCCAGTTCAAAGCCAAGCTGGTTTGTAAGCTTTAACTTTTCCTCACTGCATGATAATTCCTGTTTCAAAATATTTTCTTCCAGTTCGCTGAAGATTGGATTTTTATGATCAATCCCGTATCCTAAAACATGCAGGTTAATGCCATTATAAGTACAATCAATTTCTATTGCATGAATATAATGCATACCGTATTTTTCTGCGGCTTTCTTTGCCTCATCAATAGCTTTAACACTGTTATGATCTGCGATTGCCATTATTGTAATTCCGGCATCATGACATTTTTCAACTAATTGAACAGGTGTAAACTCGCCGTCATCACTGTACATGCTGTGCATGTGTAAATCAATAAATTCATTCATTATTCTTCCCCTTTTTTCTCTTTTAAATTTCTGATCGCTATACTGTAGAGCCCTTTCCAAACCATTTCATTCATCTCTTTAATTTGAACGATCTGTGGATAATGGTGCTTTGGTATTTCACTGTCGATGTCTAAGAGACTAACAGATTCCACAGCATCACTGCAAACTCCGATTATTTCTGGATTAAATACACAACATAGGGTCAATATTTGCTTAGTCAGCAGTAACTGCGGATTTTCTTTTAATAATTGATCCTGCTGAGAGTGCGTATAAAACGGCAGATAGCGCAATTCTCCGGCAAAATGTGAAAAGCCATTATACAATTTATGGTCAATCATCATGCCACACCCTACATAGACTGCTGAGGGCTGATAGATAAACGCTAGATGTGGGCTCTTAGGATACATATAGGATAAACCAATACAGGCAATGTTCACATCATTTTCGATAACATAGTCCACTCCATAGCGCTGCTTTAATGTTTCACCTAAATGACAGCCATTTAGCTGTTCAAAATCACAGATATCTATTTTTCCATCCTGACAAATTCCCGGTATACTGAGAACTAAAAGAGAGAGACTTCTATCCTTTGCCATCATCTGATCCACTATATCGTTTAATTCTTCTAAATTGCCTATTTTACTTACCAATTTTTCTTCATGAATGGTTGTTCCCATCAAATCTATCGTTCTGCCAATAAACTGATACTGATTTTGATCACGTTTTAAAATGATCATACCTATATGATAATAATCCTTATTAAGAATATACTGCTTTGATTTTCTGCCCCCCGTAGATTCTGCCTCCCCAATATATTCAATTTCTTTCTTTTCTATCAGGTCATGAAGAATATTTGTAATCCCCGCTAAAGATTGTCCGGTTTCTTCGGACAATTCATTTTTAGTCCATACTTTAACATTGTAAAAGCACTCTCTTATCTCTTGAATATTACTAAGTTTGAGTTCATTTATTCTCGCCAAACAATCACCTCCATCTCTTTCGTTACAATATGACGAATGTTATAAAATAAGTATACGTTGAACAGATGTTTAAGACGCTTTATTTTCATAACCTGAAATAATTCGATTTTTCTATATTGCTCCTGTCAAATTATTCTTTTTATAACTATTCGTATCAACATTCATTTAAACTGTTTATCCTTCTTGAATCTTGACTGCTTGTTGTTTCAAAGCTATACTAAATGAAATACGACAAGGAGGTCTAATAGATGAAAATCGAATTGCATACACATACCAGTGAAGGAAGTTCCTGCGCAAGGGAAAAAGCCAAAGATATTATCAAAGCCTATCAAGAATTTGGTGCAGACGGAGTTGTGATTACGAATCATTATTCAAAAAATACTTATGAACGTTTTAAAGATGACCTAAAGAACAATTATCTTAAAGGCTATTGGAATGCTTTAAAACAGGCGGAAGAATCTTCGATCAAGGTATTTTTAGGGATGGAACTTAATCTTTCCTCGCATCCTAATGACTATCTAATTTATGGAATTGATGAAGATTTTATTATTAAATATCCTACTATTTTTAATGAAAGCTTAGAACGTGTCGCAGAAATTGTACATCATGAAGGCGGGGTTATTTTTCAGGCACATCCTTTAAGAAAACCATGTGAGATAAAAGGCGCTGATGTATTAGACGGCTATGAATTTAATTACACCCCTTTTCACAACAACTATAATGATGATTTGAAACAATGGGCTTTAGACCATCAAGAGGCCTATCCGTCTTTACAGTATATTTGCGGCAGTGACTGTCACGGTTTTGAAAGCGTTGGCTGTAAATTATTTGAAATAGATGTCCCCATTAATAACAACAAGGAACTTGTGCAGGCACTTAAAAATAAACAATATAATTTTTTCAATAGCTTAACAAATAATAATGATTAGATCAATATCCAGACAAGAATGCGCAATTTAAGTCAGGACAAGCAGTGATAAACCTTTTAAAATAAAATTAAATCTAATTTTAAAAGGAGGATTACAGATGGAATTTAATGAAGTTATTCAAAACCGAAGAAGTATCCGTCAATTTACTTTACAAGAGGTTGAGCAAGATAAGATCGACCAGTTAATTGATAGTGCGCGTTTATGTCAATCAGCAAAAAACAGACAGCCTTGGAGTTTCATGATACTAAAAGGACAGGAAAAAGACATAGTTGCAGATATGATGATGGAATCTCCCAATACGGAAAGCAAAGAAATATTCGGTTATGTCAATACCGTAAAATATTCAGCGGAGATAATCAAAAGGGCACAGCTTTTAATCGCTGTTTTTCAAGTCTATGAAGAAGAATGGTTTGCTTCTGATCTTCTATCAACGGGAGCCGCAATAGAACATATCTGCCTTGAATGTGCAAATCTTGGCTTGGGTTCTGTATGGATCGGAGATATTTGGTTTAATGAAAGAGCTATTTCTAAATATCTCGGATGCGATCATCTAAATTTAATTTCTGCTGTTGCAATCGGGTATCCGGCAGAAACACCTAAACCAAGACCAAGAAAATCAAGAGAAGAAATTTTATTATCCAAAAAATCATGAAAATGAATATGTAGTGATCTATCTTTTGATGGATCATTTTTATTTATATTAAAGATGACATTTAAAAATAATATATAAAAGTTCTGTTCTAAATAAGTATTTAATTTATTCTCTTCTGATCTATCTGACGTGAAAAATCGTCTGCTCCATTGCAGCAGAAAATCTTTAAAGCAGTACTTTATTCCTAGTAAAGAATCTATAATTATATAGATAACAAAAAGAAAAGTTTTCAATTTTTGAATAGACAGTTGCGATTATCTGTTTATTGTAATAATATATAAGTATAGAAATAATAAAAATAATTTTTATTAATTTGTTTCATATTAATTGGGGAGGAGATTTTATGAAAGATAACATTATCACCTTGCAGGAGGTGACAAAAGTTTATGATTTAAATGGTCCTAAACCGTTTATGGCAATTGACCAACTTAATTTAAAAATTGATGTTGGTGACTTTATTTGTATTATGGGACCATCGGGAAGTGGTAAAAGTACATTGATCAATCTTATTTCAACGATTGATTATCCTACTTCCGGTGAAGTAATGATCAACGGTAAAAGGTCAACAGATTTGGATGAAGCCGCTTTGAGTCAGTTTCGACAAACTGAACTTGGCTATATTTTTCAGGAACATCAATTGATTGATTCCATCACTTTATTTGAAAATATTATTATTAAACATCCTATCCGTCAAAAGAAAAAAACAATGGAACAGATTCATCATCTAGCCAAAATCCTTGACATCGCTCAAGTACTTTATCATTATCCAAGAGAATGCTCGAGCGGACAAAATCAGCGTGCTTCTATTCTCCGTGCTTTGCTTGATCAACCGAGAATCATTGTCGCTGATGAACCAACCGGGAATCTTGACAGTGTCAACACACGTCAGCTGTTAGATCAATTTACTATGATTAATAAACAAGGAACAACTATTTTAATGGTAACGCATGATCCGCTTTGTGCAAGCTATGCTAATAAAGTTTATTACTTAGTCGATGGACGTTTTCAGCATATTTATAATAAGGAAGATCTCACTAATGAAGCATTCTACAAGCTGCTCTTTAATGCAATTGTTCCGGATATGGAGGCGTTATTATGAGAGATTTATTTAATTTTTCTAAAGAAAATTTCATGTTAGATAAGAAAAAGAATTATGTATACATGTTTATTTTGGCTTTTTGTTCTTCTTCTGTACTCTTATTCTTTAATTATATGAACAATGATTCCTACAAAGTTGTAAGCATTGGTGGATCATTCTTTTCCGAAAATAATGCCAACCTTTTTGTTATGACAGTGGGATTAATAATGATCTTAGCAATCGGTGGATTAATGTATGTCATTTCAAATACTTTTCTTAAACAAAAAAACAAGGAAATTGCTATACTGCATCTTTCCGGTGTAAACCTTGTCAGGATCAGTGTGTACTTCTTAATGCAGATTACGCTGGTGTTGATTAAAGCTATACCCCTTGGTATTGTATTATTTATTATAATGAATCCTATTTTTAATGGTATTATAAGTTTGACTACCAGTGCGGTGATTCCCCTTTTCTATATTTCCAGCGAAGCGGTTGTCTCCAGTTTAATGGTAATTGGCATTGTAATCGTAACACTAGCTATTGCGGCTGTCGGCTTCGCTTATCAAAGTGAACTTATTGATTTATTAAGTGGTCCATCTAAAAACAGTAAGCCATTACCTGTCTCTCATATACGTATGCCTAAGATTGTTTGGTGGCTTCTATATGCTGCGGCAATATATGGAGTAACTACTGTTTCAGGTCAAAGCCGCGCACTATGCTTTATGTGTGGACTAGGGGCAATCGCATTAAATAAAATTATAAAAAAAGCCTTGTCTAAAGTATTCCTGCTTATTAGAACTAAATTCTGCGTAAACAAAAAAGAAAGTATGATTGCCATCGGACGAGCTTCAGATTTAATTATTTCATTATGCGGTTACATCTGTATTACCTTTATAGCGATGACCTTTTTAATGGCATTTATGATCGAAACGATGAACGATACAAAAATATTTTCTATCTTATGTATGAGTTACTTTATTATCATTGTATTAATGAATCTTGCCTTGTTTTATCGTAATCTTATTGAAACACCTAATCAGATGCAGCAATTTAGAACACTCTACTATCTTGGTTTTCAACGTAAACAGTTAAATAAAATTAATCGTTTAGAATTATTTATCCTATTTATTATGATGATTATTTCTCCTATTATTTTTGGCGGAATGATGATCGTAACGAATTTATCATTTATGCCAGTATCTATGGGATTGAGCCTTCTTTGCTTTAGTGTATTATGTACAATCATCTCATTAATTGCAACCTATTGTTATCGCAAACGATTATTAATGAAAGAAGGTGCCTTATCATGAGTTCACAAAAAGATATTATTTTAGAAGCACGTCATCTTACAAAATCATTTGGCTTATACCGAACCAATCGCCATGATGTCATCAAAGGCATTGACTTAAAAATCTACAGTGGTGAATTTGTGTGTATTATGGGTCCTTCAGGAAGCGGAAAAACAACACTTCTCAATTTATTATCTACAATCGATGCACCCACTACCGGATCTGTCATCATTAATAATATCAGTGTGGGTAAATTAGGATTAATTGGATTAGCAGACTTCAGGCATGAACATCTAGGCTTTATTTTCCAAGATTTCTATTTAAATGAGCGTCTAAGTGTATTTAAAAATATTGCAACACCCTTGCTTGTAAATAATGTTGATAAAGAAGAAATAAGACATCGTGTTCAAGATATTGCCTACCTACTGCATATTGAAGATCAGCTTGATAAAATGGCAGATCAGTGTTCACGTGGTCAAAAGCAGCGCATAGCTGTAGCCCGAGCATTAATCACTAATCCAAAATTAATTGTCGCTGATGAACCAACCGGGAATTTAGATCAAAAGAATGCTCATGAACTGCTTAAAATACTGCAAAAGTTAAATAAACGTTTAAACCTAACAATTTTACTTGTAACACATGATCTCTTGGTGGCAAGCTATTCAAGTCGTTTCTTTTACTTAAAAGATGGTCAGATCACCACTGAGTTTGAACGTGGAGAATTAAGCCAACTTGATTATCTGCATCGTATCCGAGATTGTTTTGAAGATGAAGAAAGCTAATTTGTTTTAAATAATTATATAAGCTAAGCAGGACAGTATTATTGCCGTTCTGCTTTTTCTATAATTCTTATTGACAGGCACGGTACGTTCCACTGTAGAATCAATGTAGGAGATGAAAAGAGATGTCAAAATTAACTTACCGAGAATTTTCAAAAATCAGTCAGTCAACCATTAGAACCTTGAGATATTATGAATCTCTTGGTCTATTGCAGGATGAATTAATTAATGGAATAAAATATTTAGATGACAGTAATCTGATTAAAATGCAGACCATTCAATTACTTAAAAAAGCAAATTACACTTTAATGGAAATAAAAGAGATTCTTTCTAACAGAGAAATCGAAGATCAATTGATTATGCAGCAAGACTTATTGAATATTCAAATGACCAATATTAAAACTATGCTTGGTCTTATCGAAAGACTGAAACAAAATAATGGTATGGGAAATCAAGATATCTATAGAGAATTTTTAAGAATTCAGAATGCTTCTAATCTGCAATTACAGTTTCAAACACCTGCAGGGTTACAGACACGCATTAAATTTCATCAGCATCATACCCAATTTCATGATAATTATCATCAATGGATGTTCAGTCATTATTCATTTACACCTCAAGCAAAAATACTGGAAATTGGCTGTGGAGATGGCAGTTTCTGGCTATCAAACGCAGATAAAATTCCTAACGATGTTGAAATAACACTTACCGATCTTTCCGAAAGCATGGTAAAGGAAAGTCAACAGAATTTAAAGCATATAAAACAAATCAAAGCTTACGAGATTGCGGATTGTTACCACCTTTTATATAGTGATCATCAATTCGATATCGTTATAGCCAATCATGTGTTAATGTATTTTGAAGATTTATCCTCAACATTAAACGAAATATGCCGTGTGTTAAAAATCGATGGATTATTTTATTGTTCTACTATTGGAAAAGAAATGATGAAAGAACGAGATGCTTTGCTTTCTAAATTTGATAAAAAGATCTCATTTGATCAGCCTATTTTGTATCAAAAATTCGGCTATGAAAATGGAAAAGAAAAACTAGCCCATTATTTTAATGATATTCAGCTGTATGAAAGAAAAGAAATCTACCAAATCACAGATTTAGACGAATATTATCATTTCTTACTAAGCAGCAAAGGGCTGGGCTCAGGATTAGAGCCCTTATATAAAAAGCAGGATAAACTGTATGATTATTTAAAACAATATCAACAAAGATTTGAACATTTCAAGTTGACCTCTCATGTCGGAATGTTTGTATCAAAGAATATAAAATTAGGAGAACACTAAAATGATAAAAGATATAAAACTGATTATTTTTGATCTAGATAACACACTGATAAACTATGGAGGAGTAACAAAAAAAGCATGGGATCTGACATGTACTGAAATGGTAAAGCATTTTCCAACCCATTGTGATGCCTTAGTATTATCGGATGAAATTTATAAAGTAAACAACAGTATCTGGGAAGATGAGGCAAAAAGACCAAGGGGAAATTTTTCCTTTGATGAGCTTAGACGAAGTATTATTCAAAAAGCTTTTTATAATTTAAAGATAAATAATTCAGAAGCAATTGAATTTCTAGTCATGCATTATGCAGAATGCAAGCATGAAGCTGTCTATGTCTTTGATGATGTTCATCCAACCCTACAAACTTTAAGAGACAGAGGATATATACTGGCACTGTTGACAAACGGAGATGCTCTGACACAGCGAGAAAAACTAGTACGCTTTGATTTAGAAAAATCATTGGATTTTATCTTCATCGATGGCGAACAAGGGATTGGAAAACCTGAAAAACAAGCTTACGATAATGTTTTAAATGCCTGTAATGCAAATGCTTGTGAAGCCTGTATGGTAGGCGATCATTACCTTTGGGAAGTGGTTGCTCCTAAAAAATATGGGTTAAAAGCCATTTGGGTTAATCGTGATCATTCCCCTATTCCCATGGATGAAAGTATCAAGCCTGATTACAGAATTGAAAATATACGGGAATTACTTAATATTTTCAAATAAACCCGCATCACATTTAGAAGAAGAAATTTAAACTAACCCAAATAGTTAGATATTCTAGGTTGATTTAGATTAGATTTCTTCTTTTTTTAGTTACAGATGTGTTCAACAGAATAAATTTCCCACATATCGCAAGTAATATATTTATTACGTCTTACTCCCACTAATTTGTATGCATCGGCAGATATTTCTACATGTCTTTTTAAAGATAACAGTCATGACAACAAAGAATTACCTCTCTTCTTTAGGCTAGACATAATTTAAAAATATCTCCTCATAGCTGAGTATTAGACAGGTAATATTACGCTAAGTATTAGTTAATCCTTACTGATATTTTAATAAAGATACGTTGCCTTGTCATAACCACAGTAATTCCCCAATAAATCTAAGTCTTTATCTTTTCTTGAATCAATATGCTCCTTTATATCTTTGAAAATAGAATATTCTCCATGTAAATCTAAATAAATATAAACTTTTCACCTCACTATTTTAACCTCATATAATGCACTGACTCTACCTATACAATAGATTTCTTTTTCTTCCTTCTCTTTTCAAAATAAAAATGACATATGGATACATATGCCACTATTTATCTTTTCTCACCTGAACCCCCTACTATATATTTAGTTCCTCTAAATGATTTGGAAAATATAGAATTTAAGATAAGACGTTTCCTCCATCGTCCATAAAATAGGATGGTCATGATTCTGCTGAGTAACTGAAACTTGTTTTAATGTAACTCCCACCTCATGAGCAGATTCCCTTAGCATCTTTTCGAAATTTGCCGTTTCCATAAAGCGTGAACAGCTGCAAGTAATAAGGTAGCCCCCTCTTCCAAGTAGTCTCATCGCTTTCATATTAATTTTCTTATATCCATTATAGGCATGATCAATTGTTCTTCTAGATTTAGTGAAAGCGGGCGGATCTAACACAATAATATCATATTGTCCTGTCTTACATTCATCTAAATATTTAAAAACATCTGCCTGTACAAACTGAATCTTATTTTCTAAGTGATTAAGCACTGCATTTTCATATGCCTGATCTAATGCTGTCTGCGACAAGTCAACAGCAACAACTTCTTTAGCGTTTCCATAAGCCGCATTCAAAGCAAACCCGCCTGTATGCGTAAAACAATCTAATACCTTTTTTCCATGAGCCATCTTTCTTAGTAAAACACGGTTTTCTTTTTGATCTAGGAAGTAACCTGTTTTTTGACCATTCTCCACATCCACATTCAACTTTATTCCATTTTCATTGATGACTGTCGTAGTCGGTAAATTAGTTCCTCGCCAATATCCTTTTTCTAATGGAAGCCCTTCTTTGGAACGTACATTGATATCATTTCTTTCATAGATTCCCTTTATATCCTGCCCATCTTCTCTTAATACCTCAAGCAGTACCTCATACAGCATATCTTTTATTTTATCCAGCCCATAAGAACTAATTTGAGTCACTAAAATATCATTGTAGCGATCAACCGTTAATCCTGGTAATTGATCCGCTTCACCAAAAATTAATCGGCAATTCGTCATATTTTCTGATTCTAAAGTCTTACGAAAGTCATAGGCAAATTGTATTCTCTTTTTAAAAAAGTCCCTTCCAAAGGTTTCATTAAGATCAATAGCTAGAATACGCACTGTAATATGGCTTTGTTTAGATAAAAAACCGGTTCCTAAATAACGATCACTGGTAGTCATAATATCAACTAATGTTCCATTTTCAATCGTATCATCTAAATCCACCACATTATTTTTGTACATCCACATCTGTCCTTGATTAAGCCATTTTTCTCCTTCTTTTGAAATTGTCACTTTAGGATATTTTCTATTCATTCATTTACCTCACTCTATATTCTTTTATGAGCCACGCTCTTTTGTGTTCATTTTACACTATAGTGCTTCTTGTCTCAATAAATTTTATCTACATATCTAAAAAAGGAGATTTGTTTGCTCTCCTTGTCTTAATTTTGAAATTAAGATACGATAAAAATAGTTTGAAGAATAAGATTTCTTATTCAATAGTTATTGTGAACAAGCCGCTCTCAAACTGTCAGCAGTCAGTGTTTCAGAATTTTTTATCATATCAGTCGGGGTTCCCACGAACACTACCTCGCCGCCATTTTTGCCACCGTCAGGTCCAATATCAATGATCCAGTCAGCTTGTTTCATTACTTCTAAATTATGCTCTATAACGATAAGTGTATTGCCATGAGATACAATCGAATCAAACAGTCTTAATATATTTTGAATATCTGACATGTGCAGTCCTGTTGTGGGTTCATCCATGATAATAATACTGCTTTTCTTTTTCAATTTTTTAGCGAGCTTTATTCTTTGCCGTTCACCACCGGAAAGTGTAGGCGTTTTTCGATTCAAATAAAGATAGATGTCAATCATACGATCAAACCTCTCTATCAAGGTCTGAATTAAAATATTGACTGTAGGATCAGATATTTCAGATAAGACCTCTCACAGCTGCGTAAGTTCTAAACCATACATGTCAGCAACGAAAAAACCACGAATCTTACAGTTAAGGCTTGTTTCACTCAACCTTTTGCCATGACAATCACTGCATTTTACCTCATTTATGAGATTCTGCAACTTTTTCTTTGTGTGCCGATTTTATCACTTTTATCCCTATACAACAGTGTTCTTGAATTATACCATCAAATTGTATTTTACATCATTTAGTTCGGTCTTAGTGTCATCATGAATACTATGTGTTTTAGTCACTTATTTTAAATTTTCTTCTCTCAAATCCATTACAGCAATTAACGCATTATTATCAAAGCACCTTTATTTTCTCTTGTTTTAGGTAGTAACATCAGTTTTAATACTCATTTTAGTGAATATCTGTCAAATAATAATTAAAATACATTATATGAACTTAAGATAGAGCTTAGATATTTAGGGTATCTTTCTTTGTCAATCTCTAACTTTATATTTACAAATAATTTATTCCTTTTTAAACATGGAAATGTTCTTTTCCTGACGAAATAATGGTTCTATTATTATCTAGATTTAAGTTTCTTTGAATTTATTTTTAACCCTTCTATGAAAATCTAGTGCATATCTAATAGTCTTAAGGGGGATAATGATATTATCATGATAATAGATAAGGAGATACTATGCTGATTATTGGACCACACATGTTTATAGCAAAAGGATTAGCCAAAGCTGCACAAGATGTTGTTGATATCAAGGCTAATACTATGCAGTTTTTTAGTCGTAACCCGCGGGGATCTAATTATAAAAAATACTCACAAAAAGAAATAAATGATTTTCAAGAAATCAGAATAAAGAATCATTTTGGTCCTTTGCTGGCACATGCTCCATATACCGTTAATCTTGCTAGTTCTAATGAAAAAATATTTACTTTTGCATGTAATGTCATTCAAGAAGATATTCAAAGAATGCAACAATTAAACATTGAAATGTTTGTCCTTCATCCCGGCAGTCATGTTGGATTAGGCGTAGAGCAAGGCATAAACAATATAATTCAAGGTCTTAATATAATTATCACAGGTAATGAAGACATTCATATTTTATTAGAAACAATGAGCGGGAAAGGAACGGAGGTTGGGTATCGCTTTGAACATTTAAAAAGGATTCTTGATGGATTAGAACACCCGCAAAAGGTTGGTATTTGCTTAGATCTTTGTCATGTATACTCCGCTGGCTATGATATTAGAAATATTGATCAGATACTTGAAGAGTTTGATACAATCCTAGATTTAAGAAGATTAAAAGCTATCCATCTTAATGATAGTTTGACTCCGTTTCATTCATTGAAAGATCGGCATACTTATATTGGAAATGGTTCCATTGGATTAGAGTCCATACTTAAGGTTCTAACCCATCCCAAACTTCAACATATCCCTTTTTATATTGAGACTCCTCTCGATAATGAAGGGCATAAACAAGAAATAGCCATGATAAGGAAACTGATAGCAGAGAAGCATTCCTCTTAATCATGGTTTAGGGATATTAATCTGCTGAGCGTTCTAAATGATTCATTATATAAAAAATAGTAATATATGACTTATTCATGTATTACTATTTTGATATACTTCTTTTATAAAACTGTTTACACTTTGATTTCCAAAGAAAAAATTATTTCTAATCCTAATCATTACAGTAAGGATACTAATTTTTAGTATAGCGTTAAAATAACCAATAAAGTTTCGCTGTGTTTAGTAATATTATTCTTTTCCTACAAAATCTTAATTATAAAATAGTCGCCATAATTAATAATAAATTCTATAATTAATATTTGAAAAAATTTGCTACTTCCCATTCTATATTTATATCAATATATAAAAAAATAAGTATGATTGTACTTATTACAATTAAGAATAATTTTGTTATGTAGTATTTATTCTATTTTAACCATTCTCTTATCTTTACTCTCCTAGAATTTTATTCATCAAACTGGAAGTTATCTTTTGTATCCACTTTTTAAATTAAATTAGCGAAACAATCAATCTAGTTCTTTTTCAAATATCACTTGATAACAATTTGCACCATATACTCCTGATTTTTCATTAAAAGGGACTACAACTTGTTTTAATCTCCAGCCGTTTACCGCTTCTTTGTTTATAACTAATTTACACTCCTCAAAGGTATCGCCTTTATGAACAATGTTTATTATGCCTTTCTTCTCAAAAACAACAGGAACTTCAATAAACTTGTATTCATATTTTTTCATTTTGTATCCTCCACAAATTCTAATTTAACATTTCCTAATCATCCAATTATCCTCTTGCTTTTCTCTTATCGCATAATAACCACAAGACATATCTATCAAAGCTCCGATTGAATTGTCTAACTTAAAAACAAACTCCAGTGATACTAATTTTGCATCATCTGTTTCATGTGTTTTGCCACATAAGAATTGCCACATACCGTCATCTTCATCATGTGATACAAATAAAATAGGTTCTTCGCCATTCATTGCATGACAGCAGATTATGGTTGCTGTGTTTGGTGCATCATAGAAAGGAAATTTCATATCTAATCCTCCCTCATGTATTCTAATTTGCCAACAGCACAAGCTGAAAGTTGTTGATTTAATCAGTTCAATGCTTAATCGAAAGAAAAGTATCCTTGTCTCTTTCACATGAGCGCTTTCGTTTAGACTCTGCGTGATATGCTTTACAAGCATCACAATTAACGTGCTGTTCACAACTTTTCTTTTTACACGAACAATCTTCTTTAACCATTATTACCTCCACAAATTACAGTTTGAAAGACTGATAAATTTGAAGTTATATCTTTATTTAAAATATTAATATTTCTTTACGAACTCTGAAATCAACGCTCTACAAGTATTCATTTGAATACACGCATAGAAGTTTGCAGTTACTTCTTTTCCCTGTCCTATTGTTGTTGCATTATTCGCATCTTCTTTTGTTTCCCAAAGAACAAAGTCAGTCCATGTCTTATCTTGTAAGTAATGCTCCCAAGAAATAAACCCCTTTGCTTTAGAAATTACTTCATCATGTAATTTCTGTGTTAACTCAATAAATTGTTCCTCACTAACATTCTTTTTAAGTTTATACGAAAATATCCAAGCTGTTTTTGCCATAATAATGACCTCCTCTGTAAATTCTAATTTATGAGACCCTTTCTATTTTTATTGTATCATAGAAACTTTACATCAACAATTAAATCTATTCTTCAATTATTTTTCTAATAAAAAAGCAGATATCATCTAAGAAATCTGCTTCATTCTCACGGAATTTTCACGGAAAATCACGCAAAAATTCATGACTTTTATTTACGATTGTACAAAGGGTATATACGGTCAAATACATTGATTTTATCGTGCTTTTTTTGTTGTATGCCTATTGTACATAGGTTGTATAAGGTTCTACTTATTTTTCATATGTGGGAATAAAATAACCTCTCTGATAGATTCTTGTCCAGTTAACAACATAACCAATCTATCAATCCCCATACCCATACCACCAGTTGGAGGTAGTCCATACTCTAAAGCCTCTACATAATCTAAATCCATTTCGTTGGCTTCATCATTACCTAGCTCTTTTTCCTTCAACTGATTTGAGAATCTCTCATACTGATCAATTGGATCATTTAATTCAGTAAAAGCATTCGCATATTCATTACCACAAATAAACAACTCAAAACGTTGTGTAAAGCGTGGATCCTGCATATTCTTCTTAGCCAATGGAGAAATTTCAATCGGATGCCCATAAACAAAAGTAGGTTCCACAATTGTTTCTTCTACATATTTTTCAAAGAAGGCATTCACAATATGACCATAGCCAAAATGAGGTTCCACTTCAATATGATGTTCCTCTGCAAATGTCTTAGCTTGATCAAAAGTTAATTCTTCAGCAAAATCAATTCCAGTTTTCTCCTTGATCGCTTCAGTCATTGAAATACGCTTAAATCCCGGAGCTAAAGAAATCTGATGACCTTTATACTCTAATTCATATGTACCACACACTTCCATGGCAGCATTAGAAATAATTCCTTCTGTTAAATCCATCATTCCCTCAAGGTCACTGAACGCTTTATACACCTCGATTGTTGTAAATTCAGGATTATGTGTTCTGTCCATCCCTTCATTTCTGAATAAACGTCCGATTTCATAAACCGCATCCATTCCTCCGACAATCAATCTCTTTAATGATAATTCGGTTGCGATTCTTAAATAGAAATTCATATCTAAAGCATTATGATGAGTAGTAAACGGTCTGGCAGCCGCACCACCTAAAATTGGGTTCAATACCGGGGTTTCCACTTCCACATATCCTTTAGAATCTAAGAAATGCTGAATAGAACGAATAATCTTTGGTCTTGCAAACGCAATTTTTCTTGCTTCTTCATTCATAATTAAATCTACATATCTTCTTCTATATCTTTCTTCGACATCACTTAATCCATGATATTTTTCCGGTAAAGGACGCAATGCTTTCGTTAAATGAATAAATTGACCAGCCTTTACAGATAATTCACCAGTATTGGTAACGAAGACAGTTCCTTCAATCCCAACAATATCACCAATATCACTCTTGATCACGATTTCATAATTTTCTTCACCAATAACGTCTTTTCTAACATAGATCTGGATTTGCCCATCTCTGTCTTGAATATGCATAAAGCATACTTTGCCTTTACGACGCTTTGTCATGATTCTTCCTGCCACTTTAACAGGGACAGCCATTTCTTCTAATTCTTCATGTGTTCTGCCAGCAAATTCCTCTTTGATCTGACTTGAAAAATGAGTAATATCAAATCTTTGACCGAATGGATCAATTCCAGCTTCAGCCAATGCCTTCGCCTTTTCACGGCGTACTAATTCTTGTTCACTAAATTCTCTTTCCATAATTTCCTCCTAAAATATAAAAACTCTCGTCCTATGAAATCTCATAGGGGCGAGAGTTGATTCGCGGTACCACCCTAATTTATTAATATGTCACCATATTAACCTTGTTGACTACAAACATAGTCTAGTTCGTAACGTGAACATCCGGCATATTATCCCCAATATGGTTCCTTATGCAGCTCCAAGGCTTTTTTCACTCTACTAGCTAATATCCATTCACACCCTCTAGGACTCTCTTTTTTAGCGTCATAAGCTACTCTTCTCTTCATCGCTTTTATTTCTACGTGTTTGATTATATATAATTTTCTTTCATTTTGTCAAGTGATTGTTTAAATAAACTTGACAATGTCAATGTTTTTTATTCTTCATGCTCTTTCTTAGTCACTCTTTTAAAATAAATATATGAATCTATCGTTGCCCATAAAATAGATCCTGCTGTCACTCCCAGCATAATAATATATGCTATATCTCCACGCATGAATCCTGCGATAATCGTCACTATACCGGAAATTACCATAGCCAATCCGCCCATTCTTTGGGTACGAATCCACACCTTTTCATTATCTAAAGCCCAAGGGATTCTGAACCCTAAAAAATAGTTCTGAGGAATACGCGGCATATAATTCCCCATTACAATCAGCATAACCCCAATTACAAATGGAACAATCATCGAGATATCAATTCCCAAATTACATGTTCCAACCAAAATCACTGCATTTAAAACAATAAAGATACTGCTGGTCAGCACTCTAAAAAATTCATAGACTTCCGGTCTTTTATCAATCTTAGCTTTCTTAGGATCAATTTTTCGAGTAAGTCCCATCCCAAAGTAAATGATCAATGGCATTGCCGAAAGAAAAAGCAATGTCCATTTTGAACCATATCCATCAATCTCTCCTGATGCATTCCAATGAATAGGTACAATAGCTGGCAATTTCAATATAATCACTAAGGATATAATAAATGAAATTCCAGCAATCAGAATAAACAATCTACTTCTATTCATTTTGATCCCTCCCCATGAAATCGTAAAACCATTTTATCACATCTTGAAAGATAGTACTATTCAAAGAATATACGATATTTTGACCTTGTCTTTCATCAGTAATTAAATCACAGTTTTTTAATATCGACAAATGGTGAGAAATAGAGGGTTTGGTAATATCAAAATATTCTGCTATCTCTCCGGCATTCAATGACTGTTCCTTTAAAAGTTCCAGAATCTGACGTCGGGTTGGGTCACTTAATGCTTTAAAAATATTATTCATATTTCTCCCACCTTTCTTATTTAGATGATTGTCTAATTATCTATTAATATAATACCTATAAAAAAAAGGTTAAGCAACCCTTAAACTCATTTATTTAGAAATAGACTTAAAATTAAGGCGCAGATGTTCGTCCATTGCCTGATAGGCTTCTTTTTCATCATGTGCCTTGATTGCTTCATATATTTTACGATGAGTAACCACGGTTTCCTTAGTTAGAGCCTTCTTATTTGTTTCCATTAATAATGCGATGGATCCATGGATTATAGGTAAGAGATTAGAAATCACTAAATTATCTGAACTTTCAGCTATTTTAGTATGAAACAATCGATCTTCATTCAAATAGTCTTCTTTATTGTTAATCTTTTCTTCTACTAAATCACATAAGCGACCGATTTCACTAATTTGCTGCTGGGTTGCATTCTTAGCCGCTTTTGCTGCTAAGCTAGGTTCAATTAGCATGCGTAATTCAAGAGTATCTAAGACAATCTTGTATTTATCTTCAATATACTGAAAACCTAAAGGATCTTCACTTACCCCCATATTTTCACAAACAAATGTCCCTACCCCTCTGCGGATCTCTACCACGTGTAAAGATGCCAATATCTTGATAGCTTCACGAATCGTTCCTCTGCCAACTCCAAGCATTTCCATTAATTCTCCCTCACTTGGAAGACGTTCGCCTTTTTTTACGGTCCCATTCATAATATAATCCACAATATGATCTGCCGCTATTTGTGCTAACGGTTTGTTTCTTGTTATTTTATCCATCTTCTCACCTTATTTCAATTCATCGTTATTTTTCATCTGCCGATTGACAAATATCAGCTCCATGATACAATAATAGCAGATAAGACGTCATATGTCTAGGAGGAGAATAATGAGAAGTCAGGAGATTAGGAAAATTGCTCCCGAAATGGACCCATTAAGAATTGGTATGGGTTGGAGCATAGAAGATTTGTCTAAACCGCAAATTATGATTGAAAGCACTTATGGAGACAGCCATCCCGGAAGTGCTCACTTATTTGAATTGGTCTTAGAAGCTGAAAAGGGAGTCAATCAAGTTGGAGGAAAGGCAGCTAAATATTTTACTACGGATATTTGTGATGGACAGGCGCAGGGGCATGATGGTATCAACTATTCACTAGCTCATCGTGATATGATTGCCGGTATGGCGGAAATCCATGCTAATGCTACACCATTTGATGGGGCAATGTTTGTCTGCAGCTGTGATAAAGGGGTACCCTCTCATTTAATGGCAGCAGGCCGTATTAACATTCCTTGCATTTTTGTTACTGGTGGAGTTATGGAGGCTGGTCCGGATCTTCTTACCTTAGAGCAAATCGGTAAATACAGTGCGATGTATTTACGTGGTGAAATTACTAAAGAAAAATTTGAATACTATAAACATCACGCGTGTCCAAGCTGTGGAGCCTGTTCATTCATGGGAACGGCATCTACTATGCAGATTATGGCGGAGGCACTGGGTTTAATGCTGCCAGGAAGTGCTTTAATGCCTGCGACATGTGAAGATTTAAAGACAATCTCTAAAAAAGCGGGGGAACAGATTGTTGAACTAGCTAAAAAAAATTTAACACCAAGAGAAATTGTCACTATGAAATCCTTTGAAAATGCCATTATGGTTCATGCAGCAATATCCGGAAGTACAAATACGTTGCTTCATATTCCTGCCATTGCAAAGGAATTCGGAATTGATCTGGATGCAAGAAAATTTGATAAACTGCATCGTGGAGCCCATTATTTATTAGATATTCGTCCTGCTGGGAAATGGCCTGCGGAATATTTCTATTATGCTGGCGGTGTTCCGGCAGTCATGGAAGAAATCAGAAATCAGCTGCATTTAGATGTAATGACAGTGACAGGGAAAACATTAGGTGAAAACTTAGATGAATTAAAACAAAATGGTTACTATGAAAAATGTCAGGGTTATCTTGATAAGACCGGATTAAAACGCACAGATGTTATTCGTGATTTTGACCATGCGATCGGAACAGATGGTACGATTGCGATATTAGAAGGAAATTTGGCACCGGATGGTTCCGTGATCAAACATTCAGCTTGTCCAAAAGAGATGATGAAAGCAACATTAAAAGCACGTCCATTTGATAGTGAAGAAGAAGCCATTGATGCGATTATTCATAAACGCATACAGCCAGGTGATGCCGTGTTTATTCGTTATGAAGGACCTAAAGGCAGCGGAATGCCGGAAATGTTTTACACTTCAGAAGCAATCAGTTCAGATCCCAAATTAGCAGCCAGCATTGCTTTAATCACAGATGGTCGTTTTTCTGGAGCAAGTAAAGGACCTGTTATCGGTCATGTTTCACCAGAAGCGCAAACAGGGGGTCCTATCGCATTGGTTGAGGAAAACGATTTAATCCACATTGATGTTGAAAAGCGTATACTCGCTATAATTGGAATTAATGGAAAAGAGGAAAGCCCTGAAACTATTGAAAAAATACTAGCTGAAAGAAAAAATAAATGGAAGCCAAAGCCAGCTAAATATAAGGATGGAATCTTATCCATCTATACCCGTTTAGCCGATTCACCGATGAATGGCGGACGAATGATATAAGGAGGAAACATCATGTATCCAATTGTTGAAAAACTAGCAAAGTACGGGATTGTCCCCGTTATTAAAATAGAAAGACTAGAAGACGCTGTCCCTTTAGCAAAGGCTCTGTGTCAAGGGGGATTACCTGTAGCGGAAGTGACATTTAGAACGGATTGCGCTGCTGAGGCCATTAAAGCAATGAAACAGGCTTGTCCCGATATGCTGATTGGTGCCGGAACTGTTTTAAATAGTAAGCAAGTTGATGAAGCGATTGAAGCAGGCAGTGAATTTATTATCTCACCGGGCTTTAACCCTAATACTGTCCTTTATTGTTTAGAAAAAAATTATCCTATAATACCAGGAACATCGTGTCCAAGTGATATGGAAAAAGCGATTGAATTTGGTTTAGATGTCGTTAAATTCTTTCCTGCTGAAGCAAGCGGTGGCTTAAAAAGCATTAAAGCTATGTCAGCACCTTATGGACAGCTAAAATTTATGCCTACAGGCGGGATTAACCCTGATAATTTAAATAGTTATTTAGAGTTTGATAAAATAATTGCTTGTGGTGGAACATGGATGGTGCCAGATGCTTTAGTAAAGGAAAAACGCTTTGATGAGATTGCTGAATTAACTCAACTTGCGGTTTTAAAAATGCTGGATATTCAATTTCATCATGTAGGTATTAATAGTCCAAAGGATCAGTCCAGTTCACAGGTGGCACATCGTTTCAGCCAGTTTTTAGGTACGCCATTGGACAAGAAGCCGGCTTCTATATTTGTTGATCGTTTAGAAGTAATGCCAGCAGGTTCACCGGGAACTAACGGGCATTTAGGTTTTTCAACCGCTAATGTTCAAAGAGCGATCTTTTTCCTTGAAAAGGCGGGCTATACTTTTGATTATGAGACAGTCCGTAAAAATGAAAAAGGACAGATTACCTTTATTTATCTTAAAGAAGAAATTGGCGGCATGGCTTGTCATTTGATAGATAAGAAGGTGAAATAATGGCAAAGATATTATTATTTGGGGAACCCATGGCTCTTTTTACCGCAACGGAATATGGTTCATTAGATGAAGTTAAAAAATTTGAGCGTAGTTTAGCCGGGGCGGAAATTAATGTTGGAATCGGACTCGTTCGTCTAGGTCATAAAGTCACTTACCTGACAAGATTAGGAGAAGATCCTTTAGGTCATGGTATTAGTCAAAAATTAATTGAAGAAAATATTGATACTTCAATGATTAGTTACGATCCTATTTATAAAACGGGAATGATGATGAAAAACATTGTTGAAAAAGGAGATCCGGAAATTGCTTATTATCGCAAAGGATCTGCCTTTTCCCAAATGAATCCAAGTATTATAGATACATTAAACTTAGACCAATACGATCTGCTTCATGTAACGGGTATTCCATGTGCATTAAGTGAAAACTGTCGTGAAGCGACTATGCGGCTTGTTAAAAAAGCTAAATCAAGCGGTTTAAAGATTTCCTTTGACCCTAATCTACGTCCGCTTTTATGGACTAGTGAAAAAGTGATGATTGAAACTATTCATGAAATTGCCGCTTATGCCGATATGATTCTGCCGGGAATCAGCGAAGCTAAAACTCTAATGGGAAGTGATGATCCTAATAGAATTGCAGATTATTATCATCAGATGGGAATCAAAAAAGTGATTATTAAATTAGGTAGCGATGGTGCTTTCATAAAAAGTGATCAGGAATGTTTCATACAGCCTGGCTATAAAGTCGAAAAAGTTGTTGATACCGTTGGTGCCGGGGATGGCTTTGCGGTAGGAATGATCAGTGCTGTACTCGAAGGTCTTTCTTTAAAAGAAGCCAGTGACCGAGCAAATGCCATTGGGGCTATACAGGTCAGTGTCATGGGCGATAATGAGGGGCTGCCAACTATCGATCAGTTAAATGCCTTTATGAATAAATAAAAAAGCGTAAGCACCGATAATTCTAGGTTTACGCCATTGGGATCACAAAGATCCCTTTTATTCATATAATGTATCTAATAATTCTAATATTTCCTGTTTACTTAACCCGCATAGCTTCGCTTTTTCCACTACTTTATTCAAATATTGTTCAATGATTCGGTAGCTTTCTTCTTTAAGAAGCTCCGGATTTTTTGCTGAAACAAAACTGCCCTTACCGGTAACCGTTTCGATGAATCCTTCTCTTTCGAGTTCTTCGTAGGCACGCTTTGTCGTGATGACACTGATTTTTAATTCTTTTGCTAACAGACGCATAGAGGGAAGTGCTTCTCCCTCTTTTAAAACATTGGAAATGATTAATTGCTTAATCTGTGTGACGATCTGTTCATATAATGGTTGATTACTCGCATTATTTATGATAATATCCATTTTCACACCCCAATCCTTTCTTTTATACAACCAAATATTTTAGAATTTGTCAATTAAAATTCTTTCTTATCAAAAATTTTGATTGAAAACATATAGGAAATTCCTATTGCAATAATAATAACAAAAGGATATATAACAGGGTATTTAGAAAGCATTTCTACAAATTGAACAATACTTTCCATTGAAACATTCAATGCATTTAAGATAGCGGCAAATCCAAAAGGAATCACAACGATAGACATCATAACATAACGACCTTTTTCACTTCCATATTTAAATGTGAAGGGAATAACGACTGCTATCACCAGACTGACAATGGATGCAATTAATATATTCGCCATCATATTTCCATCCGCCATAATATCTTTATTTTGAACCAAACTTACAATAACAATGGTAATTGCTCCGATAATCGTCATAAGAAGAACAGTGCCATAAGCAAGGATATATTTAGATTTAACAATATCATTTCGCTTAATTGGCAAGGTCATTGCATAGTGGTCCCATTCTACTCTTTCATCATATCCAAATGTAGCTAAGATAAGAACAATGCTCAGCATCTGAATATATCCGGTAAAGAATGCCGGTGATTCATTCATAATACTGATAACTAAGAAAACAGCACACATTAAGCCAATAGATTTAGCATAAGATTTTAAATTTATTAGATCTTTAAACATTAATCCTGTCATTTTATTTTCCTCCCTTACTATGGTATCTCATGATTTGATCAAGATTCACACGTTCAAATATTAATTCCGGATAGGCCTCCTGAATGTCTGATTTATTTTCTACCAATGCTTCAACGCCAAACTGATTTTTTTCATACCCCAAACAAAGCTGTGAGTCAAAATGACTAAATTGTTCTGCCGTCATCTTAACAATAGCAAAGTTATCTCTGATTTCATCCTTTTCCTTATTGAAAACAATTTGTCCATGGTCTATATAAACAACATAATCTGCTATCTGTTCAATATCACTGGTAATATGACTCGAAAAGATGATGCCATGTTCTTCATCACTGACAAAATCAGAGAAGATATCCAAAATTTCACCTCGAACTACAGGATCTAATCCGCTGGTAGGTTCATCTAATATAAGTAACTTTGGATCACACGCCAATGCAGTCACGATTGAAAGCTTCATTTTCATTCCTTTTGAAAAAGTTTTTATTTTCTGTTTTCTAGGCAGTCCAAAATGCTCTATGTAATCATAAAACTTCGCTTCATTAAATTTTGGGTGCATTCTTCTGATGATGTCTGCCACATCTTTGATTTCTATATGATCTCCAAACGGACACTGCTCAAAAACAACTCCAAGTTCTTTTTTCACATCCTTTTCGGCATTATTCATATTTTGTCCGAGTATTAAAACCTCACCACTGTCGATATGCATCATATTCAAGATACACTTTAAGAAGGTTGTTTTACCGGCACCATTTTCACCGATCAATCCTAAAACCAAACCACCGTCTAACTCCACATTTATATTTTTTAACTGAAAATTAGGAAAACGCTTGTTTAAATTTTTTACTGATAGTAACTGTGTCATTTTCATCTCTCCTTATATATTGTATATATCGTATATACACAATATAACGTTATATCTATTATTTGTCAATAGATTTATAAAATAATATTATTTTTTTAATAGAGAGACTATCGGTACGATTGACTTCCTATCAGAACTATATATAAATTAAAGAAAAGGAGATTTTTATGATCGAAATTAGAAAATCATGTATTCATGACGCTGAAGATTTGAAAGAACTTTATTTAAATCATTTAACGTCAACATCACCACAAGAGCCACAAGATATTGATGTTTGGAAAAAGATGATTGCTTCATTTGAGAAAGATCCTTATTACTACTTGCTTGTCGGAATCAAGGATCAGCATGTGGTATCAACTGTCACCCTTATTGTTATTCAAAATCTAACACATAACCATCGTCCTTATGCCCTCATTGAAAATGTTGTTACACATAGTGATTATCGTGGTCAACATTATGCTTCTATGCTGATTGATCAAGCAATCACGATTGCAAAAGAGGTGGATTGTTATAAAGTGATGCTGATGACTGGTTCCAAAGAAAAAAGTACACTTAACTTTTATAAAGACTGTGGTTTTGATTCTAATGCAAAAAAAGCTTTTTTAAAAAATCTGTAAAAAAATTGAAACCAGTTACTGATTGGTTTCAATTAATAGCAGAAGCTGCTCATAAAAATGTTCATCATCTTCTCGAGTTCGTTTTTTCGGTCCGCGTAAGTGGACTTTTTGTTTGGATTGGCGCTGTTTTTTACTCACATAGCGACCAAACAGCATTTCTTCAATATTATCATTATCATAGATACGCCCATCAGGATGCAAGGCTTTTGCCTCTTTAGATAAGACGAGGGTTGCTAAACCATAATCTTGTGTAATTACAATATCTCCTTTGCTGACTGCTTTTAGTAAGGCAAAATCAACGGCATCTGCTCCCTGATCAATGATATGTACCCTTCCAATGTCACTGTATAAGGCATGATTCATATCACAGAAAATATCCAGTTCCAAATGTTTTTCTTGCACCATCTCTTCAACAATACTTAATACAGGGCAGGCATCTCCATCAACTAAGAGTCGCATTGTTTATCCCATTTCTCAATAATACTTTTATCTCCGGTGTTTAAATACTGCGAATAATCGTTTAAGATTTCTTCTAATTGCTGATATGTTTCAATCTTTGACAATTGATTTTTAACGTAGCTTGAAGATTTAACCCCTTTTATATACCAAGGTGCGTGTCCGCGCATTTCGCGAATCGCTAAACGCTCTCCCTCAAATTCAATCAGTTCCCGAGCATGTTTTAAACATTGTTCAATTCTTTCCTCATAGGTTGGATCAGCAAGCTCAATTCCGTTTTCTACATAAGCCACCATCTGCTGAATAACCCATGGGTTTCCTAATGCCGCACGTCCCACCATAACTGCATCCACACCGGTTTCGTCTAACATGCGCTGCGCATCCTTTGCTGTTTTGACATCTCCGTTTCCAATAACAGGAATGCTCACAGCATCTTTAACTTGTTTAATAATGCTCCAATCTGCTTTTCCTTCATACATTTGAGAACGAGTTCGTCCATGAATAGCGATCGCACTAGCTCCTGCTTTTTCAATCAGTTTTGCTACTTCCACTGCATTAATATGATCAAAATCAAAGCCACTGCGAATTTTAACCGTTACCGGCTTACTTACTGCCTCTACCGTTGCTTTAACAATATCGTATATTTTATCAGGATAAAGCAAAAGCTTACTTCCGGCATCTGACTTTAATACTTTATTCACCGGACATCCCATATTAATATCAATAATATCACAATTAGAATGCTGATCAATAAATTGAGCGGCTTCCACGATTGATTCCTTATCCCCGCCAAATACCTGCATACTAATTGGATGCTCACTTTCATCTACTTGAAGCATTTCTAATGTTTTTTTATTTCCATATATAATCGCTTTATCACTTACCATCTCGGAATAAACAAGTCCGGCTCCGAATGATTTAATAATCTTACGAAACGCAATATTCGTGATACCTGCCAAGGGTGCCATAATAATTCTATTTTTAATCTCTACATTACCAATATGCATGTTTTCACTTCCTTCATTTTTATACTTAACAAATTATAATATATTTTTAAAAATATGCAAAAACAAATGTATAATAACTTTTTAATTGGGGCATAATTAGTACAGATAACTTACCGATTCCCCTCTATTTTTCCTCCCCCAATTTAAAATAGACGTAAGTTATCTAATCATTAGTTTATTCCTAATATAGTGCAAAACCAGCTTAATGCTGGTTTTGTATTTTTTTATTTAATTGAATCACGAATTGCTGACAGTTCTTCTTCATTAAACTGATATGCCGTATTACAGAAATGACATTTGATTTCACATCCATGATCTTCATCGATCATAGCCGTTAATTCATCTTTACCTATACTGCATAAGGCCTCTGCCATTCTTTCTCTTGAACAGTCACATTCAAAAGATAGGTCTTGATGATCCAGTATTTTAACATCAGGAAAAATCATCTCTAAGATTTGTTCCGGAGTTTTTCCTTCATGGATTAAAGCAGAAACAGCAGGGAAATCCTTCATTTTTTCTTCAATGTACTCAATATCCTCATCTGTTGCATCAGGCAGTAATTGAATAATAAAACCTCCGCTTGCTAATATCTCATTTGTATCATTTACTAAGACACCTACTGAAACGACAGAAGGAACTTGTTCACTGGCTGCAAAATAATAAGAGAAATCATCACCGATTTCACCGGTCTGCAAAGCTACACGACCGCTGAATGCTTCTCTAAGCTGCATATCACGTACCACTTCCAAATAGCCTTCTTTTCCAACTGCAACGCCTACCGCTAATTTTCCAGTATCATTATAAGTATAATGAACTTCCGGATTTGCAACGAAGCCTTTGACCTTACCATCACCTTTAGTGCTGCAGATCATCGTTCCGATCGGACCGCCGCCATTAATTGTACATGATAAGCTCTTTTCGCTTTTCATCATGCTTCCCATCATTAAAACCACAGACATCATTCTTCCTAATGCTGCAGAGGCAGTAGGCCAAAGTCCATGTTTTTGTCTTGCTTCTTCTAAAAGGTTCGTCGTAGAACAAGCAAATACGCGTACATTTTTACTGTCTACTATCCCTCTTACTAAATAATCTTTCATACTATCCTCCAAATAAGATAATCAAAGCCGTAATTAGGCTGGGAACGACCATTGCGAAAATGATCATGATTACCAAGAATTTATTTACTTTTTTACGATTGTTTTTTGTCATTGTTATCACCTATCTCATTATATACAAAAGTACTTGTAAAAAAAAGTAATTATTGAAATTAATAAGGAGCTGGCTTCGCCAACCCCAAATCTATTATTTCATATCATCAATTAAATCATCTAAATCTTCATAAGAAACAGGCTTGCGCACTCTTGGTTCTTCAGCCGGTGCAGTTTCACTTTCCTCTGCTTTTTTTTCTTCTTCCTGATCACCGAATGTAATTTCAGCAGGTAAAATAACATCTGTACCATTTGCTGTCTTACCACTGACTTCCGGCATTTTGCCCGTTGTATATAAAGCTTCAATTTGTTCGTTTGCTAACGTCTCATATTCTAATAAAGCAGCAGCAATCAATTCTAACTTATCCTTATTTTCATTAATAATACGCGTACATTCTTTATAGCATTCATCTATAATCTTACGTACCTGCTGATCGATTTCAAAGGCAACCTGCCCAGAATGATCGTTATTCGTTGAAGTATAGTCTCTTCCTAAGAACACAGAATCTTGTCCGCTACCATATTTGATTGGACCTAATTCAGACATTCCCAGTTCAGTAACCATTAAACGAGCTAAACGTGTTGCTTGTTCAATATCATTTTGTGCCCCTGAGCTTACATCGCCAAAGAAGATTTCTTCAGCTACACGTCCACCCATAAATCCGGTAATACTAGCCTCTAATTGACTTTTTGTTTGGAAGTAGGTTTCTTCTTTAGGAGTCATCAGGTTATACCCACCGGCATTTCCACGTGGAATAATGGTTACCTTTTGTACCTTATTGGCATCTTCCAATGTTAACCCGATAATAGCGTGGCCTGCTTCATGGTAAGCCACCAATTTACGTTCTTTTTCAGTATATTTACGTGACTTTTTAGCTGGTCCGCCGATAACACGGTCGATCCCTTCATCAATATCATCCATTGTTATAACATCGCGTCCTAAACGAACTGCTAATAAAGCGGCTTCATTTAATACGTTCTGTAATTCGGCACCGCTGAATCCTGGTGTACGAGCCGCAATATTATCAAAGTTTACATCTGCTGCAAACTTTTTATTTCTGGCATGTACCTGCAAGATTTGTGCACGTGCACGTTTATCCGGATTTGCTACCTGAATTTGACGGTCAAATCGACCTGGTCTCAATAATGCAGGATCTAATACATCCGCACGGTTTGTTGCCGCTAAAATGATAATTCCTTCATTTCCGGCAAATCCGTCCATTTCAACTAATAGCTGGTTCAATGTTTGTTCACGTTCATCGTGTCCGCCACCGATACCACTACCTCTTTGTCGTCCTACAGCATCAATTTCATCAATAAAGATGATACATGGTGCATTTTCTTTTGCTTTTTTAAACATATCTCTAACTCTGCCGGCACCAACTCCGACAAACATTTCGACGAATTCAGAACCTGAAATAGAGAAGAATGGTACATTAGCCTCTCCGGAAACCGCTCTAGCAAGCAATGTCTTTCCGGTACCTGGCGGCCCTACCAATAATACCCCTTTAGGAATTTTTGCGCCCATAGCGGCAAATTTCTTAGGGTTTTTAAGGAACTCCACTAATTCTTTCAATTCTTCTTTTTCTTCATCAGCACCCGCTACATCTGTAAAACGTGTCTTTTGATCTTTTTCTAATTTTGCTCTTGAATTACCAAATTCAAAGGCTTTCGCGTTTCCGCCACCGCCACCGATTTTAGTCATCATAAAGAACATAACACCAATCAACAGAATAGTCGGCAAGAAGGTCATAATGACAGACATGAACATTCCATCACCGGAAGCATCACGTACTGTATACAACGTTCCGCTTGCTGCCAAAGCTGCCTGCAATTCGTTCATCTGAGTTTCTGTATTCGGTAAAGTGACTGAGAATTTAACTGGTTTCCCGTCTTCTTTATATACCCCCGTCATACTGATTACGAGATCACTTGGTGTAATTTCAGCTTCTTCAATCTTTGTTCCGCTTTCTACCAATGCTTCATATTCGCTAGTCGTTAATGTCTTGCTTGTACTAGGATTAAGCATGGTATATGCAGCACCAATTAAGATTAACAGTAACAGCCAAGGCAATATCGTTTTAATTAAACTCGTTGGTTTACTTTTCATACACTTCTCCTTTACTTATAACATGACTCTTTTAATACCCCTACGTAAGGTAATTGTCTATAATTCTCATTAAAATCCAAACCAAATCCGATAACGAATTCATTTGGACAAACAAAACCATAAAAATCCGCTTTAAAATCGAATGTACGTCCTTCTACTTTATCTAATAAAGTCACCACCGTAACATCCTTTGCACCTCGGTCAACCAGTAATTTTTTCACATTTGACAATGTTTTACCGGTATCCAAAATATCTTCAATAATTAAAACATGTTCTCCTTCGACACTTGCTTCTAAATCATGTTTAATCTTTAATTCCTTAGATTCCACACCATCATAACTGCTCGCCTGCATGAAGTTCATCGTCAATGGTGTCTGCAGATGTTTACACAGCTCTGCCATAAAAGGAATAGATCCTTTCAGTAAGCCTACCGTAAAAATATGATCTGCATCTTTATAAAAGTCATCTATCTGACATGCAAGTTCCTTACATTTTTCAACTATCTGTTCTTCTGAGAATAAAATACGCTCTACATCCTTATGCATCCCTAAAAATACCTCCAGTAAATTTATTATTCATTTTACCACAAAAACGTTCGCTTTTGTATCCATATACCTCAAGTTTTTCACAATATGAGGAATTAGCAGAATCTCACCATTTTTATTTAATAAAATCGGCCAAGTCATACGTTGAATCTGCGGTATTTTATTATCAATGAATAATCGGCTGACTTTCTTATGTCCAAACTTTGTATGAACGATGTCACCTGGTCTAAAATTACGAATCGTGATAGGGTAATCCTCTTTAGATAAATAAATGCCTTCATTAAGCTGTCCACTTGCCGCCAATTCAAAATAGTCGCATTCAAACTCGTAAAAATGAGTAAAACAATACTCATAATTCACCTTCTCGCCACTTGTTTGAATGTATCCATTATCGTATTCTTTTATGAACCTAAGATTAACTGGCAGAGTTATTTTTAAATTTGGACGGTTATTTTTTATTACCTTTAAAATTTCACCGATTAACATCTTAGAAATACGCTTACTAGGCAAATACATTTCTAAATATCGATGAACAACTTCAGGTAAGTCCGCTTCATCCAGATTTTTAAAATAAAGACGCTGATCAATCAGATGCGTTTGTAACAATAATTTGCTTCGTTCTCTTTTTAGATGTAATGCTTCATTATGTGCTTTAGCCTCTATCAATAGCCATTCTTTTTCCTGATCTGTCATTTTCGGCAGAACAACATTGCGAATATAATCACGCTTATAATGTGTTTCAAAATTAGTATAGTCATCATGATATTCAATATTATATTTATGGCTGTATTCCATAATTTCTTTTTTTGTCACATCTAAAAAAATACGATAAACCTGATTTCCTCGAACTTCACTTTCATCTTTGATGCCCCAATAAAGTTCTTCTCCGCCACGCTCTTTTTGCATGAGGATCGTTTCGTAGACATCATCTTTATGATGACCCAAAAATACTTTATTAGTATGGTAAATTTTACCAATTTCAAAATAAAAATCATAGCGAATATGGCGGGCTAGCTGCTGAAAGTTATCTTTTTGATATTTATCTACTTCTTTATAGTAAAAAGCAATATGACGTAATTTGCAGAAATCACTGACAATTTGATAATCTTTGTCCGTCTCTGCTTTAGGTCGCAAACGATAATTCACGTGGCAAACAATGACTTGATATCCTTCTTTATATAAAATATCTAATAAACACATCGAATCACACCCGCCGGATACCCCTACAATATATGGAATATCTTTAGGATACTGTTTTAAACGCTGTTTTAACTTTGCTTCCATATTTTCTCCTTACATCAGCCAAATAATCGCTGTATCTGATTTAATCGCTCCCGCCTTTATATGTAAATGCAAAGAAGCTTCATTTTGTATTTCTACCTGTGAGTAAGCTGTCCAGCCCCTGTTTTGATATTGAACGCACATATAGTTAAGTAAATATGTCGCATAGTGCTTGCGTTTATATTCAGGCAAAATCTCTAAAAGCCCCATGCTGCCATCCGTATGGCGCCCTATGAAACCAGCCAAGGTCTCATTTTCATAAAGTCCAAACATCCAGCCGCTGGCAATAATTTCTTGAATATATTCCGGATCACTGTCATGGCTGTAATATTGGCATACCTTCTTCGTATCTGTCATCGCTCTAATTTCCAATTGCCCGGGCAATGTCATTAACTCTGTTTTAGGAAATATCTCCTGATAGCATTCCAATCGTTCATTCACTTTAAAATATTTTCTAACAACAGGTTCCAGGTCTCTTTGATGAATAACAATCCCTGTCCCTGCTTTCAAATGCTGCCTAATTAACTCTTCTCCAAGATTTAAGTCCTCTGTAGTAAGCATATATATTTTTGCTGTTTCATTGAACAGCAAAACACCTTTATCACTGGCAAACACTAATTGATTACGTTCATGACGCATCGTTTCTAGCATATCAATATGTAACTGTTCATTTTTTAATAAATAATCTAATGCGATCTTTTTCATCATGACCTCCTAGCATTGCTTCTATTATTATAGTCGATTAAGCAATTGAATAAAAGAAAAAGTAGAGGTTAGCCCTCTACTCTCATAACAAGCAGTGTCACATCATCAATTGCCGAAGCTTCTTCTAGGGAGGTAGAGAAGGTGGAAGCAATCATTTGTGGATTTTGCTTATTATGTTCAATGATATAATCAATAATGCGAGTTTCTTCGCCTTCATCGATTCCATCACTTAACATCACAATATAGTCACCAATACGCAATTCATATTTCTCATGTTTGGTTTCAACTTCACTCATGATTCCTATTGGCAGCGTACGGCCTTCAATTTCAACGATCGCTTCATCCCTGATAATAAAGGAATGCATGCTGCCGTTTTTATAAAATTCTATTTCATTTTTATACGGGTTAAACACAGCTAAATCTAAAGTAGTAAACATATCTGAGCGGTTTTTAATTTTTAGAAGCGCATTCATAGTGGTAATACTTTTTTCAATACCCACTCCAGTCTTAATCAGTTTCTGTAAAACATCAAGCAGGAATGAACTTTCATCATAAGCTACTTTACCGTGTCCCATACCATCACTGATAGCCAGTACATTTTTATTGCCGTAATCAAACACAGCATACTGATCCCCACAGTATTTATCATCCTTTGAAGATTGAAAAACTCCATAGGTTAAATAAGATAATGTTTTATTTTCTAATACTAAATGAACATACCCCTTGTGTTTTGGAATTGTTTGCTTTTTTAAACGGAAGGTTGTATTGTACCCTAAATTCAACAATGGAATTAAATCATCAATCACCTCATTAGCCGTAATATTTTTAACACCTAAATCAAGCTCATACTGATTGTTGGCAATCGTTTCACAATGCAGATATTCCACATCAAAATGATAGCCCTTCAACAGATCCATGACATAATCATCTTGACTGGTGTATTGATTCGTTAAATTGTTTTGGAAATCTGTCAGCATACTTGAAACAACCATTAGCTGTTCATATAGATTTTTCTTCAACAAATCATATTCTTTATTCATTTTTTCCTGCTGTTCAAATAGAGTCGTCTCTACTTTCAGCTGATCTTTATATTGCTTAGCATTTAAACAATAGTTCTGCACATATTTCATCTCATGAAGCTGCAGCTTGGTATCTAAACCTTTCATAAATAACTTAATTAAACGATGGTTTCCGTTATATCGATCGAAACATTGATCTTTACAAGTACATTCTTTACAGACTTCATCATATAGGTGTCCTACATAAAGTTTAGTGTTGGTCGGTGTTGTCTCGATTTGGAAAGAAGAGGTGATTTTATTGAACAACTCACTAAATTCCAATACTTTTCTTTTCATTTTTCCACGATCGTTTTCTAACTGAGCAGAAGTTGATAAACGTGCTTCAAGCGCACTGTTTTTAATAGCTGGAACGATCAAGAATATTAAGGTGGCAATACCGATTTTTATAGCTTGTATTTTTAAGGTTTCTATTGATAAAAATGGAATCCATGCATTAGATAAGATGAATAAGAAAGCAAATATAAATTTATTTTTGGGCTTGTAGACATTAAATACAATCATCGGGAACATCATCGTGACTAAGTCATAAACGCTGCCCAGCTGCATAAATATAAATAAGAATAAAGAAAACAGTCCTAAATACGATGCACTTGTTAAAGAGAGACTGTAGGCTGAATAAAGAATGATTGCATAAACGAGTGTTAAAACCAGATTAGCATTATAAGGAACCACATTCATTAAAGCTACAATCAACAATGACAGCAGCAATGTATATTCCCGTTTTGTTACCTTTCTTGCATGGGTATGTACAAAGAAATTAGTAAGTTCTAAATTTATGGTTTGTAACATATATTGGGATAAGAGAATAAGTAAGCTCTCACTAATTCCCGCAATCGAGAAATCAAAATACATTAAGTTGATATAGATCCCGATTAATAACGATACCACAATGGGAACTAGAAAACTTTTTAATAAATGAAGCAGATTGGTTAATTCCAATAATACATATATTCCTACGCTTAGGATCACTAAAGGAACATTAAAAGATAATCCCATCGCTACAAAATACATTAAAACAAATTCATAACCTGATACATAAGCGATAGAAAGCATGGTCATCCCTAATAACCCTTTTATCCCAAAAAGCGGTACCTGGCTAAGTAAACCGACGATAATAAAAAATATACCCTTTCTTACTAGATTTTTGACTTTTTTCATCTCAATAGACTTTGTTAGTTGCATGATTCTCACCTCAACTTGAATTATATAGATATGGTTCGTAGTTATTTGTCATATTAGGTAAGAAATAAAAAAAAACTATGAAAATTTTCCATAGTTAGATTAATTTGAGTTTTTTTAGGTGTTTATAGATTCCATCATGGTCAGGTTCTTCAAAAAGATCATCAGCTAATTCTTTCAGCATGTCAGAAGATTTTTCAGATACAACACTATACCCTGCAACCTGAAGCATCTCATAGTCGTTCATGCTGTCCCCATAGCCAATACTGTCGTCAATAGGTATACCGTAGTATTCAGTGACAAATTTTACCCCATCGCCTTTAGTACAATGCTTTAATATGATTTCCCCATTGATGTAGCTTTCTTTAGGATCACTAAAGATCACAATATTAAAGAATTCTTTCAGAAAGGATTCACATTGAAAGAACTTTTCTTTATCCGGAGAAATAAAACACATCTTCATTACTGGTGTTGTCATTATATCAAAATCCTTTAACGTTTTACGTCTGAAGTTTTTCTCACGGTCTTCAAACGTACGTGCCAGTTCAAGATTATCTTTAAACTTTTCTTTATTGATTGTATCAAAAAAATTTTTAATTCCCGGTGCCTGATAAATAGCTTCCTTTGTTTCCAATGAAAATAAAACCTGATGATTAGTGAACAGCAGCATAATTTCACTTAATAAATATTGATTAATAAAATTCTCAAAAACATAGTCACCGCCAATTTTAATCAGTCCGCCAGCTGATGCTACTACCCCGTCAAACCCAATGTCTGTTAATGAAGGCTCAATTGAAGCAGGTGCGCGTCCCGTACATAAAAAGGCTAAATGCCCATTTTCTCTTAGCAAATGAATTGCTTCTTTATTTTTTTCAGTTATTTTTCTGGAAGCCCCAACTAAGGTTCCATCGATATCAAAAAACACTATCTTTTTATTCATGGAATTCCCCCTTTTGTATTATTATAATCATTTTTATTTTTTTCTTGTCGCTTTTTTACGATATGAAAATTAACGTTTGATTAGACTATGTAAGGTTCTTTTTAAATCTCTATTTGTTTACCTGGTTTCCCACATTAGCTTTATTTATAATTTTTATTCATTATCGGCAAAATTATCATTTATAGTGATAATTGTAGTATAATAAAGATATATAGGAGGAATAGCATAATGAAAAAGGGATTCTCATTATTATTAGTTGCAGTATTGTTGTTTGGAATAGCTGGATGTAGTCCAAAAGACGACGGAAAGAAAGAGACAAATACCGATACACCAACAAAAGAAGAAACTAATAAAGAGCTGTCTTTTGATACGATAAAGAAAGTATATGAGGATAACGGCTATACAATCAGTGAAGAAACCGAAATGGCGGCGTCAATGATTGGCGCTAAAAGTGGATTTAAATATAAAACAGACAAGGGCAGTTTAGAATTTTACGAATTTGATAAGACAAGTGATGCCTATAAAAAAGCTGAATCAGAGGGAATCATTACACTTGAAGGCTTTGGTGATTTTGAAATAGTGGTAAACAATGGCTTTGCGATAATGAAAACTGAATATAATGAAGAAGCTGTAAAACTATTTCAGTCTCTATAAAAACAAGTCTTAGATGATTTGACAAAATTAAGTTTTATGTTCATTTTCTTCTTAACTTTAATTAAAGGAGATGATTAATATGTATGATGAATATGGTTTATTTTTCAACATTCTTCAACTAATAGCTCTCTATTTATATCATTTAGGCAGTAAAACTCAAAAAAAGCATTATTACACATGGACTGGTTTAATATACCTTATTTCGGTATTTCTGAGAATTGTTCATTACACCATAATTACACTTGTATTATTTGTGGTTCAAATTTTGGTTATAATGGTGTATTCAGCAAAAAAGAAATAGTTATCAGATTAAAAAAGTGCCTTATTATAGGCACTTTTAACGTTTTGGTAAAATCTCAAACCAATTAATCGTATGTAAAAATAGCTATTTTGCTTATTATACTAATGGAAATATATGATAAAAGGATATATAAATAAATATAAAATTTAAAATGGGAGTTTTTTAGGAGTTAAATATAACAAATAGAACTCCCATAATAATAAGGATAGATACCATTTAAAATTACAGAACCTAGTTATCTTTTAAATACCTTTATAATTTTTGTCTTTCCGTCTGCATAATGAATAGCTATCTGGCAACATCCACACACCGGGCATTGATAATAATACGCCTTAAACTTTCCGTTCTCTTCGTAGAATACATCAAAGATTGTTATTAATTCCCCACACTTACACTTAAAATACATTTTTACGCCTCCTACTATATATAAAAACAATATTAATCTTAAACACAGTATTTGTAAATAGATCGATGTGTATAAACAAAAAAGCCTAAACCAGTAAAGGCTTAGGCACAATCTTATTATTCCTGTAATCTGTTATAGTTCTATATACGTTGCTTAGATCATATGATGTTATCAGCTTTAAATCAAGTATTACCTTTAATTGACCGTACACAACACCTTCACAATACTCTAATATTTCCATATTGGTTGGATCTTCTCTTATAGCTTTTACATAATTTCCTAAAGATAGAATTAGGTTTAAAAATACTATTTCCCTTAAATCTTCTAATTTTATATAATCCATATTTTCTCCCTCAGTATACTAATAATTTCTATAGCTAATTATAAAGTATATTATCAAAAAAGAAAACATACTAAGTTTAATAAAATTTAAAACTAAAGTATAATAAAAATGTAGCGATAGAGAATTCTATGCGAACCTATCTGCGTCTCTCATTCTATATGGGAGATTTTTTTATTTTATTATGTTACCGTTTACATTCAGTGATTTTTTCAAAAACTGTTGCATTACATTTAGAAAATAACAATATTATGGGAAACTATGTTAACATATAGATAGATTTAAAGAAATATAAATATTAGGGAGGTGTATCACCAATGCACATAATAAGCGATTTTGACAATTCCTAGTAGCAGAAATGTGAAGTCTCGTTTTGAAAATTTAAAAGGAGATACTGATTATGAAAAAAATTAAAAGACTATTAGTCTTAGCAATGAGTTTATGTATGACAGCTGGGGTATTGGCAATACCAGTTAACGCATCAGAATCTACTGACTTAAAGGAAACAATATACACCCCTACAAACGGTGAAGCAACTGTTGATATAAACGAAGCAGAGGTTGGACAAACGATTACTTTATATAAAGATGCTGAAAATAATAGAACTATTGAAATCACTATCCTAGAAAAAACACCTATAGTCTCGACTTTTTCTAATGGGGATACCGGATGGAGTGCTGGATATATTCCTCAATGGGCTTGGACAGCTGTTGTAAGACAAACAGAACTTGTGAACGTTATAGAGTATAAAGTAGATTTAAATCACGGTGATATTGTGAATGCTTATGATTTATATTACAGTGTATTAGGAATGAACCTTAGCAATCAAAATTTACAATACAATAGTAGAAAAGCAAGTTTTACATTCTACGCAAGTACATTAGCGGGTATTGGGGGTAGTTTTGCTGGGTATCTAAACTTTGAAGTAAACACTGCTGGCCAAGTTAGAACTACTTGGCGCATGTAATAAAATATGTTTAATTTATTTATAACTTCTTTATTGATAATAATCATCGTGATTATAATAATTTGTTATATTTTTAAAAAGAAAAAATAGCTTATCTACTAAAAAACAACCCTAAGTCCAATTAAGGACCTAGGGTTTTGATTTACTCTTTTACATATTCTCTAATCTGATCTAAATTAATCTCTTGTTCCCAATCCCCACACTTTATTACACAAGTGTGGTTTTTAATTTCCGTGAGATAAACAGCTTTTAAAAAGCAAGCAAAACTAACTGGTGTACCATCTATACATTTTGCGTTACTAACCAGTATTACTTCGGGTAAGTTCTCCATAAAATGCTACTCCTTAATAATTAAAACTTGTCCCGGATAAATAGTATCACTACTTAAACCATTCCATAACATGATGTCTCGATATCTTGTAGGATCGCCTAATTGACTGCCGGCAATATCCCATAAAGTATCACCTGCCTGCACAATGTATTGTCCATCCGGATTTTCTGTATTCTCTCTAATATCACCGTCATTTACAAAACACATACCGCCATTAATCAAATAAGGATTATTGGTTCCATCATAAATGGCTGTAATTGTTCCTTCTTTAATATCCGGCACTAGCGCTTCACCGTTAGGCGGCCAGCCAACTTTAGCAGTAGATGAAGCATAGCAGCTTCCGAAATAAACATATTCTCCAACGCGGTGCTTTAATGTTTGTTGTGGTGCCGGCATTGGTTCTGATGGTTGATCTGCAACGTTATTTGATGTTCCTGCGTATTTGTCCCAAGCAGCTTCATCACCGTAGAAAACATTACAATCCAAGTTACCTGTGTACCCGTCTAAATGCCCCGAAGATGTAAATTGCCACATTGCATAAAACGGCCAATAGTTAACTTTTGGCTCTGCTCCGGCATTGGTCATATCATAATTATAGTCTAGGTCATAATCTGCATACTTTGCCACCCACAAGCCATATCCGGCGTTGGCAACGCTACTCCAATCGTAGGCATTCACTACGCTTTCAGACATATAAATCATGGGTTTTACTCCTGTTGCTTGCTCTACCACCTGAAGCCATTCTAATGCCCAAGCCACATCGGATGTTTGTTCTTCCCAATCTAATACCGGAATACCTTTACCAAAATAGCCTTTTGTATTGCTGATGAAATAGTCTGCTTCAGCCTGTGCGCTGTTATTAGCATTTTGAGCATAATGGTAAAAGCCTAGTTTTTTACCTAGATTTAAGGCTTGCTGAACATGCTTGTCGCAACTAGGATTAATATATCCTGTTCCTTCCGTAGCCTTTACGATCGCAAAATCAAAGCTGATATGACTAAGATCTAAACTTTCTTGGTAACTTGCAATATCGATTCCATATAACATATTATTTTTCCTCACTTTCAATTTTTACTGTTTCTTCAATTTTTCCTTTGATCAGCTTAACAATAGGGCTTAAAAAAGGAATGCTAACTCCGATATCTTCGCAATTTTCAGTAATGCTAATTAATTCATTTAACACTAACCACACACAAATAATGCAAGCCACTATATTAGGCAAATTCAAGGCAATCGACATATTCTTTGTTACATATGCAATTAACATATCGATCACAAACCCTACAAAGACCAAGATATACATCACAATCTTTTTGGCGATTCCGCCTAGTGACTTTTCGCTTGTTACTTTCTCTCCGCGACAATAAGCTGCCATTAGACCAGTTCCCCAATCAATTAGGTTACATCCCACCAATAATAAGATAGGGATAGCTAATAATCCAAAGAAACTAAAAAAGGCGCTGCATACTGCGCTGACAAATACTTTAACCTTATCCATTCTTTTCATTTCCCTCATTCCTTTTCTAAAATAAAAGGATTCGATATTGGCCGAATCCTTAATTAATTTACCCTTCTAGCATAGTGTTTAATTCTGTATACTGTTCTTCACTAATACGATCCGCCATTAAAAAAACATCCATTTTGCTTTGCGTGTCCTGGATGTATTTCTCTGTTAGGCTTCCTCGGTTTTTCTTTGCTGTAATTGCTTTCTTTAACATTTCAAACGTATTCATTTTTATCCTCCTAAATTTAAACTAATCCTAATTCTAAACATGATAAGCGATAGTCTACATCGATGTTGAAGTCGTTCTGAATTTCTTCTAATGTGGGTTCTTCCTCATATGGTGACATTATAAATTCACCATTAATAACTTTATATAAATCCATAGTTCTTGCAAACTCTAAATAAGGTAACGGCAAATCTTTTCTTTTAAGTTTTATGATGATGTCTGTTTCCAAATACGCACAGTCCATCGCAATAATCCGATTATCTGCATTTAATTGCAATACTACATCTAATTCGTTTTCATCTACGGGTGTAAATTCCATTTCAACCCCTCCTATTCTGGCATTTGAATAAATTCTAGATTAGATGGCGCTACTCCTATTACTCTTTTTCCCTTTTCTAACCTGTGGACGGCTGCATCGGGTAACGTAGCTAAAAATTCAAAAATCCAGTTAGCTTTATTTTTATCTTCATAAGTTCCTAAAAGCGTGTTGTTATGATACACTTCATATTTTTTATTTGTATATTTAATCAAAAGATCACCACACAAATTCACGACTGTATCACGTTTCTGATTTTGAATAAGAATAATCATTTTAATCCCCCTAGTATTTAATAATGTAATTTAAAACAATATAAGGCTGCATATTGTTATGCGCCTGTCCTCCGCCAGTATTACCAATACTTACGGTACCGGTATGAGCGTGGGCTCCACCGCTATTAACTGTAATTGTATGACTATGTCCTCCTGCACTCGTTGCTGTCCCACTGACAGAATGTGTATGTGCCCCTGCACTTCTAGTCCCAATGGATGTGGAACCGTTCAGTCCTACAACTCTATCATTGTAAGCAGGACCACTATTTGTTAACCCATATTTAGTATCTAATTTATTAAACGTTGACTGATCCATGTCGTGATAATGTCCACCAGCACTTGCTGCACTACCACTGACAGAATGTGTATGAGCACCTGTATTGTTGCTACTGGCACTATGCGTGTGGGCACCCCCACTATTTATCGTAAGAGTAGCAGAATGGTTATGAGAGGGCATTTCTTGCGCAGTTAAGGTATGTGCCTTTTCTCCGCCTTTTGAGCCTAATGTTTTAAAATCATTATCTGAAGGATTTAATCCCACTGGCACACGCCCTCTTAAATCCGGAATATTAAAGGTTGTACTTCCATCCCCTGCTCCATATTTAGAACCAATAACATTAAACAAATCTATATAATCAGTGCGACTAACTGCTTGCCCTTGACATAATAAATACCCATTAGGGGGAATCTCTCCGGTAAATTGATTAATCACTCCTGTTGGAACTAAATAATCATAATATTTTTCTATCTTACTAAACAAAACCTTTAATTGTTCACCACTCTGTATATTTTCTAATTGTCCGGCGTGCGAAAAACTAATTACAGTATCAGAGAAATCCCGCACAGCGTTTCTAGCTTCCTCTGCAGCAGCATTTGCATTATTTGTAGCATTTTGTGCTTTAGTTATTGCTTCGGCTGAGATTGTCTGACGTTCTGATTCATTTTCTATACGTACCGTTTCATTTGCAATACGTTCGTTTTCTTTAGTAATGCGAAGTACTTCTTTTTCTTCCCTAAGACGTTCGTTTTCAATACGCTCACTTTCTTTAGAGTTACGAGTGTTTTCACTGTCTATTCGTTCATTTTCACTGGCTTCACGCTCATTTTCCTTAGTTGCTCGAACCGCTTCATTTGCAAGTCTAGTTTCCTCCTCTTCTTTACGTTGGGCCTCTGAAACAAGACGTTCATTTTCGGTGGTTACTCGCTCGGCTTCTGAAATAATACGTTCATTCTCTTTAGTAATACGATTCGTTTCACTCTCAAGACGTGTTATTTCATCAGCCTTGCGCTGATTTTCATTTTCAATACGTTTGTTTTCATTTTCAACCCGAATGGCTTCCTGTTTTTGGTATTCTTGTTCTGTCAAAATAAGATCAGAAACTATCTCTTGTTGCTCCTCCGCTTTCTCCTGTTGTTTGCCAGCTTCTGTGATCAATTCCTGTAATGGTGTATCATATTCATTTTTAACGATTTCCTTAATAAGAGCCTGTAGGATTTCCGTTTCTGTAGAACCATGTTTGATGAAGTCTTGCTTTAAAGATTGCCCAATACAAAACTTTACCGGTTCTAATGTAAACTTAACTCCCTCTTTTATAACGGCAGCTTGCACATACAAGGGACCATCGTGTTTAAAGGCTTCCGCCGGTAAGGTTATTAAGCTGGTTGTACTGTCGAACAGAATAGGCACTGCTTTAGGCTGTTGATAACTATAACCGCAAAACCATAGCCAACTATAATCATCATATTTACCATCGAAGGAAACTTCTAACTGTAAATTCTCTGCATACTGGTTTGCAATGTTGGTGTTATTTGTTGTCAAGAAATCCCCTATTTGATTAATCTTTCCTACAATCATTTAATCACCTCCTCTAATCGTTTTTCTAAGGCTTCAAGGCGTTTTTCTAACGATTGCACTTTCTGTATAGCGGCTAAATATAATACACTGTAATCTACAGAATAATATCCATTTCCATCCTGCGACAACACATACTTTTCAAAAGGATCTCCGATAAAATCTTGCGCAATCACTCCAATTTTATTTTTTTGACCACTTATATAATCAAATTGTTTAATCTTTACTCTATCAATCAAATCTTCTAAATGGGTATCAGTTATATTTTCTTTAAGGCGTTTATCAGAAGTAACAGTAATTTGATAACTACTAAAAGTATTATCCTTACTCACGTGAAACATATTTTTCAGTTGCCCATTACTATCATAAACATCCAAATAAATAGTCTCTATGTTTGCATCTACTACTGTATTATATCCTCCAAATTGATTTGATAAAGATGCTGATCCTTTTCCTAAAATACGTATCGATCCATTCTCACCAATTTTAGAGAATCGAATACCTATATCTTTTAAAAAGTTGATATACTTTCTCCCAGCATACTCAGAATCTTGATTCTGCCCAACATAAATATTATCACCAACAGTCAAATCCGTTCCAACATTGATAGCTGTCTCTCCGGTAATGGTTCCACCTTTTATATTAACCCCTTCAACATTAATCGCCTTTAAAGTTCCTGCTGTGATAAAATCAGCATTAAATTTACCATCTATAGTCCACGCTGATACATATGGTCCTTGCCAGCCTTGTTGACTAAAAGCAATCCCACCAAGATTAATCCGGATGCAATATTTCGCTGTCTCTTTCGGTAACTTATCTAAGATATAGATTTCGTTTTCTGTCATATAAATATAGCCCTTTTGCGCCCAACTGTTAATCAATTCAGTTGCAGCTTGTTGGGCTTGTTGTAAAATAGATCCTTTAAACTTTTGTCCGTCTTCGCCAAAGACATTTGATATCTTATCAATCTTAGAAGTAAGTTTCTGCGCTTCTGATGACAGTGTTACCACATTTTTTTCTGGTGTTTCGTGATATTTTCGATATTTTACTATTGTTTGAAGTATAGAAATATGATTATCAATTATTGTATGAACCTTATCATAAAGTCTAAAATCAAGAAATTTATAATCATCATTCACCACCGCTAGATCATTAATTGTTACTGAATATGAAATAAGTGGCACTGCCATTTCATTTACCTTTTTCTTAGCATCCTCCAATAAGTTTTCCTTTACTGTATATCGATCATCCCGCCACGTTAAGCATACTAGCTTATTGGTATAATCATTATTTTCAACGTATTCTTTCCCAGAGTTAATACTAGAGAATGTAAGATTATCTTTTCCGTAAGCATATAGACGTGTACAAAATTTATTGCTGTTTCCTTTCCATTCGATACTGTCAAGATTGAGTTCAGGAGTAATATATAATCCTCGATCAATACTCCCTTCAGGATCTATTACAAGGATTTCTTTTGCAATGTTACGTATTTCATATACGACTTTAAAAGTTTCTTGCAAACTAAAAAGAACATCATACTGAGTTGCATCTTTTAACTCAGGTGTTCTTCTTATATCTCTAATATTACTATTGATAATTTTCCATCCATTAGGTTTGATATACTCTAATAGTTCTGACAAAGTCTTAGTTTGAAAATGACTATCATTATGAGTATCTGCATAGGGTTTATTCTCTTTCCACTCATCCATATATAATTCTGCTGTAACTGAACATTGTGTTTTTCTTTTATTTACTGTTTTTATTACATAAAGGTTATCTTCATTTCTAATTATAACCTCGTTTTTAATGTATTGCAAAAATTCACTATCAACATGTAAATCGAAACTTAACACTTGTGTACCATCATATTCATAATCTGTGTAATAATCTTTATAGTCAATAACAGGAAGCCATCCTGAATCAGTATAAATATCTAACATAATATCGCCTCCTTAGATAAATATTGGGGTAAAACTCAGATTTATTTTTACATCTGTAGGATTGCTTATAAAGATAGTATTAAGACCGGGATCAAGTTTTGGAAATAAATTATTCCCAAAAGTACAATCACTGTATTTATTAGGTTCAGTTTCTGAATACACCTTTTTAAGTTCTCCATTAAGTACGATTTGATTGCCTGCTATTAAATTTTTAATTGTGATTTGATCAACTGTTAAACTCTCTAAATTTCTAAGTGGCAATATCGTATAGATACAGTCACATTTATAATTTCCTATATTTACAATTAAATTTTTTTCTTCAGCTAATGTATATTTTTGCTCATGACCGCATTGAATAACTAGAACCGGCAAGGATAGTCTATACCACCCTTGCCAATATTCAGTTACACTGTTATTCACTTCTTGTAGGTAAATTTTATATATAAAGCCATCGTCTATATCAAATATATTTACTTTATGATTGAGCAATTCAGCAATGAAATTAGATATATCCAATTTACTTTTAAACTCTGCAATCATTGTCATTTTTTTAGGTTTAAGGTTCAGTTCTCCGAGAATTGGATAAATACTCCTATCTGGCTGAAAAACCGCTCTAGCTATGTTTAATGGCTGATAACTAAAGGAATTAGCTTTCATGTTAAAGTGATTTAAACTCAAATTGTTTATACGCATCTAGTTACCCTCCTAATAGTGCAATTTCTTCATTAAGCGGAACAGCAAGTACATGTGCAACCTCACTTGTATCTAAATAAACAATGATTGGTTGTTTTTCAGAATCTATAATTCTCATAGTTTTAGGAAATGAATTCACAATCTCTTTATTCATAGACATTTTAGCATTCGTTTCTAATACAGTACTTGCTTGTAGATCATTCATATTTAAATCAATCTTTCTTTGCATACTATCTGTCATAGAATCCAATGATTGATCTATGTTCTTCATAGATTTAGGTAATGCAAGATCAAAACCTACTGCAATCCCTGGTGGTAAAAATTTACCAATAGCATCTCTCATTAAAGTAGAAGGAGAATGAATACCAAAGAAACTCTTAAACCCATTAACTATTCCATCTGCAAAATCACCGATCTTTTGCTTAATCCAACCGCCCATATCACTAATTCCATTCCATAACCCCTCAACCAAATTCTTACCGATAGAAAGCATTTCTCCCGGTAATTCTTTAATTTTAGTAACAATAGAATCCCATAGTTGTTGTGCTGCTTCGGTTCCTTTATTATAAAGATCCATGCCCCAGTTATAGACTTTAGTTGCTGATTCAACAAGCCACGTCCACATTTTCCCCGGTAATTCTCTAAAAAATTGAACAACATTATCAATCGTTTTCATAACCCATTCTTTAGCCGAAGTATAAATATTATAACCCCACGTTTTTATATCTTGCCAAGATTTTAGAAGCCATTCTTTTATTTTCCCCGGCAGCTTACTGAACCAATCAGCAATATCCGTAATAAATTTTGGTATATCTTTAGTAGCAAAATCTATTAAATTCAATCCCCATTTTGCTACAGTTCCAATGACGGCACCAATAGCAAAACCAATATAGTAAGGTAATTTATTAAACCAATCTATTGCACTTTGAATCCATGCTGGAATTGTTTCTGTAAAAAATGAGATAATCCCATTCCATGCATCTGCAAAGATTTGTTTTATTGATTCGCCTAATTCCGAAAGCTTAAGCTTAAAATTTTCCCATGCTTCAGGTATAGTTACTGTGAAAAATTCTAAAATATTGGTCCAACAGTCACTAAAGAACGTGGTTATGGTGTTCCAAAATTCAATCCAAAATTTTCTGAACCCTTCACTTGTATTCCACAGATATAAAAAACCTGCAACCAATGCAGCGACTCCGGCAACTACTAATGCTACTGGGCTAGCAAATCCCATAAGCATTTTAATTGTTCCGCCAATCCCAAGATTAGACAAAGTTAAAAACGCGATCTTTAATCCTGATATCGCCACACTTAACTTAGAAACTAATCCCGCAATCATAATCGCACTCTTGAATGCCACAAAACCGGCTGTTATTGTAACAATGACTGGCATTAGCTTACTTAAGATGTCTAATATATCATCTCCATGTTTAAACACTTCGTTCAGTGCCGGAATCAAGGTATTTGTTGCAAAATCAGTCAATGGCTTCACTGCCTCTCCGGCAAAACTGTTGAAATTATCTTTTAAAGTGGAAATTTGACCTGATAAGGTTTGAGATCCTCTATCCATCCCACCATAAAACTTTCCGCCTTCTTGTGTTGCCCATTGGAAAGCCTGTGTCACTTCATTAATGCCGATCTCGCCTTTAGACATTTTGTCCTTTAACGAAGACATAGACTCCCCCGTTTTTTCAGTTATGATCTGCAAAGGGTTAAACCCAGCGTTAATCATTTGAAGTAAATCCTGTCCCATCAGTTTTCCTTGTGATGAAACCTGACCAAATACTAAAGCCAATGATTGAAATTTCTGCTGATCACCGAGTGAAACATCTCCTAGCATTTTCATAATCCCCATGACGTCTTGTTGAGCGACACCAAAACTTAATAATGTCTGTGTAGCACTTGATAAATCAGACATCTCAAAAGGAGTCTTAGCCGCATATTCTTTTAAATCAGTGATCATTGCTTCCGCAGCTTCAGCGCTCCCTAACAAGGTGGTTAACCCGGCAGTATAATTTTGCATAGCAATATTATAATTTACTCCGGCACTAATAAAATCTTTTGAAATCTTTACAATCCCTAACCCAGCTAATAAAGATTTAATTTTGGTCCCAAAGTTATTAGTTTTATTTTCTATATCACTTAGTCTTTTTTCGAAGTCATCTTGTTGTAGCTGTAGATCGATGATAATTGCACCGTCATATTGTTGCGCCATTATTTACCACCCACCTTTGCCAATAATTCTGCTTCAATCTCTTGTGGAGACCTTTGACTAATGACTTTCGTTTTTATTTGATAATAATCTTTTAATTCCCTATACTCTTTCACTTGCTCTTTTGGGACTTTTGAAAGATCCATTGTTCGATATCCTACAATTTTTCTAAACATAGTATTCTCATTTAATCCATCAAACAACGATTTGAACTCAAACCAATGCATATCCACATGCAATACATCAATGTTATATTGCTGTTTAAACGCGGAAATGATGAGGTCAAAATCTAGTTCATAATCATAAGCAATATCTTTTAATGGCTTTGCCTTTTCATGAACAGGTTTGTACATCCGCCAAAAAGAAAAGATGCCATCTGCAATAGCATCTACCTTCTCATTTGATATCGCTTTATTTCCATAAAATAAATCACATATAATATAGATCATGGAGAGTTTAAATCCCTCTGGAATACCACTATCTTTTAGTATGCTTTCAACTTTTATCCAAGTCCTGAAATCAGTACGAACAGGGTAATCAATTTCTCCTATTCTTATACTTCTTGGAAGTGTTTCCAGAAACATGTTGTCTCATTCCATATTTATTTCCAGCATACTGCAACGTTTTAGAAAATTTATCAAAGTTATTTAAGAACTGAGAAATCTGTTCAATCTCTTCTTTTGTTTTCGCTTCCTGTTGTTCGCGCTCTTCTTTCATAAAAAGATCAAGATAAATATTTGCCAATTCATTAACTAGGAGATAGGCTTTCATTGTCTTTTTACCATTAAATAGCTTTTGATATGTGCCCTCACCTAAAATTGTATCAATTACATGTTTGCAATCATCAAGCATTTTATCATCCGCTTTAGGTGAAACATACTCTTCTTTAAATCTTGTCAATACATTAACTGAAGCAAAATCATTGATATCAATTATATAATTGTTCCCACAAATTGATACCTCTTGAAACCTATCATTCAGTTTTATTTCTCTCATTATTTAACCCCTTCTTCTTTAGTAAATGTTTTAGTCGAAATATTAAAGGTTCCTTTTTCAACGGATCCTTGTTGTGCAAATGTTCCTTCGATTGCTAATTTTCCGCCACCCTCACCTGATCCGGGATTACTTGGTTGCACTTCATAAATACGATGATATGCATAATAAGTGCCTTCCGATTCTGCCACCGGATGCCACGTCTCCACTTCAACTTCTTCAAAGGTCTGTGATACCATTTCCTCTTTCCCAACTTTATATAGCCAATAGTTAAATGGATCCCCTGGAAATGCAATTCCACTATACGCAACTGTAGGCTTATATCCAGTCATATTGGAATGACCGTTTTTTTCTCCAATATATTGACCATCTTCGGTATTAGGATTCGTCGATTGGGTCCAATCGGTTAACCCCGAGTTGGCTAATTCATAATTCTCATCAAACTTAACATAATGCAAGTTTTCTTCAACTTTCAGTTCTCTTTTAGGTAACAATGCTTCTGCCATTATTCAAACCTTCCTTTCTTATGATAAATCAATCTATATGTGGCCATATAAATTGCAACGTTATTTTCAATACCTGATGCATCTTCTGGTGTCGTGATAACCTCTAATGCAATAGGTGTAATACTCATATCTTTAAATTTTAAATTTGGAAAATTAGCCTCTGTTTCTTTATTAAAAATAATAATAAGATCATTTAATGGTTTGGTAATATTAAGTGTTTGTCTAGTGTCACTCACGCTATTTTTGTGATAAACAATGAAAGGCAATTCAGCATCATACCCTCCCGCTATATATTGTTGTAAGGTTTGAACAGTCCCTTGTTTAAATGATAGTGCTGGTGATTTTTCTCTAATAAACTCATAATCCCAGGCAATCCCGAGATTTATTTTTTTTACATATAAAAAGAGATCTTCCACCACCTGTGTGATCTCTTTTAATTCTATCTTCGCCATTATTTATACACCTTTCTTGCGACTGTGAGCCACTTCTTAAGTTTAGATCGCTTTGCTCTATTAAACCAATTCGGTCCTGTACCCGGTTGAGAATAAGTAAGATTTTTATTAGTACTCACTTTCGTTTCACCTTTTTTTGCCCATGCCTTTCTTGTGATTTTTCCTACCATTACTTTACCGTAATATAAAAACTTCGCATACGCTGTTGCCCATATAAGCTTAGGCGCATTCGTGCGAAGACTGGTAGTTACTGATCTTCTAAGTGGTCCATCTCTCATAGGGACGTAAGGTTCAGTATCTTTTGCTATCTCACTTTTCAACACTCTCAATGCCTTCTGCTGCTTTAGTTTATATTCTTTCCCAATCTTTCTTTGATCAATATCTACGTTTACCTTTACTTTAACTTGCATTGGCTCTTACCTCAATAAAAATCGGATCTATTCCTGATGGGTTAATTTCATTTATAGAGTTCACCGTGTATTCCCTCCCATCAAAGATGATGAGATCATTCTTAAATATGGAAAAGAATCCTTCTTGATTACTATACTTTGTATGATTAATATATCGACATCGCTTATTATCTCTAATAGCATGAAGGTCATTTAAATCAATAATACACAAAGCATCATCAGCATTATCTAGTCCTTTTTGACTTTGCATCATCTTGTAATTTTCATCGAATTTTACATAGCGAATAATTGTTTCTTCGACTAACGCGTTCAGATTATCATCTTCACCAATCCTATGTTTAATAATAATCATATGTGGTCTTAAAAATCTTGGGGATCTTTGCATTGTTTATATATCCTGTTTAAATATCCATTTACTCTCAATTCATTTTTAACATAAGCACTAGCGATAGATGAAATAGGGATATTTCCAACAAATTCATATTGTGAATGATCCTCATATGAATATACAAATCCACTTGTTGACACCGATTTAATATCACGCTCTGTTCTATCACCATGAATAACACCTAATCCCATATTTTCCATAAAATCAATTTGATAACAAATAGCTTTATTGAAATCAAGTTTTGCTATAGTTTTTAAATCCTCTGCCGAAAGAAAGCCCATAATGTACATTTTCATGACATCACAGGCTTTTGGGCATATTTCATCAAAAATATCTAGATCTAATTTTCCATTATATTCATTTTTATAATAAGAGTACTCTATCATCAGAATACCCCCTTTCATTATTCTACCGCTGTAATGACAATCTCCTGAGAAACCGCTTCTTTATCTACATTAATAGATTGATTGATAGTATTATATCCATCTTTCTTAACTGTGATATTATACATTCCTTTGCGAACATAAAATTCAACTACACCAGTAGAGTTAGTACGTTTTCTTGTTTCTCCATTGATGATGACAGTTGCCTTTTCAACAGCTTCTTCTCCATTTTTAATAGTTAATGTAACCTTTTGAGTGGTTGCTGGTGTAGTAGGTTCTAAATAAGCGAATGGACACGCTTCACGGCCTTCGTCTAAACGTGTTGCTGGGTTTGGTAAAGCCCAACCTAAACGGAATGTTACACGTAGGGCGATCATATCTTGCTGTGCTAAATTATATACAATTTCTTTTGTGACTGGATCTTGAATTACAGATTCTGTCAAAATTTTTGTTTGAATATCCTGACGGATAGAATATACGGCCTTAGACCAATCCCCTGCTAACATTTGAGCTTGTGATTTATCAAACGCTCCATTTTCAGGAAAGAACATAGGTGTACCATCTAAGGCATAATTTGTAGCTCCTTGCATATCGTTCTTAAAGATTGGCTGCTTATTTGCATCTCTTAAACCTCTTAACTTTGCTTTCATTGATAAATCGGCTACGGTTCCATTAACACCATACCCCATTTCCTCAACCTTTGCGAAAACCCCATTCTCTCCTAGAATTGCATCATAATAATCCTGTCCTGTCTCTATTTTAACATTGTTACCAGCAATTCTTGCCCTATCGATAATAGACATTCCCCATGATTTAGGCATGTTATTACCGAAAATAGCAGCACCATCTACACGAATCCCAATAGATTCTAATACTCTTGGTGTCACTTCTCCTAAAATATCAATATCTGCATCTGCTAAGATAGCTTCAGGAATAGGAACAATGACCGCTAATTCTTCAGCATACATAAATACATTATCCCATGCTTGTCTTGATGTCTGTTTGTACCCTGTATCTCCATCTACCCAATATGACATTGGTAATAAGTCTAATACTCTCATTTTAGTTTGACGGGAAGTCATATTTGGTAATTTTTTAGCTAACTGCATAAAGATAGAACTTTTTGGTACATCTTGTAAAATTGATTTTTGAATTTGTGGCTCAATTAAAGCCTGTGCTTGTTGTAATTTAATTGCATCTACTGCCATTTTTATTTCCTCCTAGTTTTATACTAAATTTCTTAACGCTTCATTTGCTTTTTGTTTTTCATCTGATACATCAATGTTTGGTCCATCTGTTTTCGATACAACAAAAGGCGTTCTTTCAAAATACATTGGATTTTCTTCTTTTAAAGATGAGGTGATCGTCTCTATATCTTTAATGCTTCCGTGATCGTCAATTTCTAATTTATCAAGACCTCCAGCTTTAAATAAGATATATTCTTTATCTTTACAATCTCCTAGCGCTTCAAAGAACTTATTTTTTTTCACACTGTCATCTTTTTCTTTCTGAAGTGTTTCAAACTTCGTTTTATAATCGTCTCGCTCTTTTTCTATTGAGGAAAAATCACGTTTTTCTAATTCTTTAACTTTTTCTTCAGCAAGTTTTAAATTATTGATTTTAGTGTTAAAGTCACTTTTCAAAACAAATTCTTTTCCTATGCTTTGTTTAATCTGTTTTTCTTGCTCATCAGTAAGTTCTAATCCAAATCCTTTAATAATATCTAATACTTCCATTTTCAGTCTCCTTTTTATCGTGGCGGTCACGTTCAACCTAAGCAAATTTATTCTCTTGCTATTGAGTAGATTTGCCTTTTTATGCCATGCTTAGGGCATAATAAAAAGCATTCCTAAGAACGCTTGTTTATATCATTATTAAATTAAAAATCAACCATTTGCCGCTTTACATCAGATTCTTCATCCCCAGATACAATAATCAACTTCAGGGAAGTCTTTTAAAATAATATATTTTGCAAGAATTGCTCTTGCTCCACCCTTATGCATACTATAACATTCTGATGTTTCAGGAACACTAATAGAGATGATTTCCTCAGTTTGCTTATCTATGACAATATGACATTTATTCTCCTCAATCTCTTTTGCTTCAGGATAAAAATCACATTCTAATGTTTTGTCATTTCTTATAAAATTTCTTAAAGAGACCATCGTATTCCTCACATCCTTTCGTATAGTTGTATATTTTATTAGTTGTATTATGGGCTTCGATTTGAGAAACTCCATTTTCAACTAAAATCAATTCATACATTTCATGTTCAAGTAACAATAGATCGTGTTTTTGGATATTTTTTCCTTCTATCAGCCTTTGCCAGCTTTGTGCCATATGATAATCTGGATAAAACTTTCCTTTTCCTGTAATTAAGTCGTGTTCCTTAATAAAAGAATAATATTTTATCTTTTTAATCAATTCTTCTGAATATCCGGTATTTAAAGCAATCTTCTTATAATCTGTTTTCATTTTTCGAACGGATTCATAATACTGTTCAGCATGTTTGCTTGCTTTTTTAGAATTTGGATCTAAGGCACCTGAAACCTTTACATCTGATATATCTATTATACCATTTTTCTTAGATAAATGAACCTTTTCTCTGCTGTAATTACGTTTTAATCTGTCATCGCTCTTAATTAACAAATCATTTCTATAGCTCCAATATCTAACTTTTTCACTCTCTTTTCTTACATCAAGACCCGCGGCTTTTTTTACGTCTCTTCTACGCTTCCACTCACGAATTTTTGTCTCATTATATCTTTGCTGTTGTTGCAATTCATATAATTCACTGTTTTCTTTTGATTTATAATGTTCAAAAGTTTTCTCACTTATTCCCGGAAAAAACGGATAAAACGAATGTCTACAATTCCAACCACCTAATCCATCTCCATATCCATAACGAGTTGCTTCCTTGAAATTTTTGTAATTTTTATAAGGCTGATTTCTCCAATAAATCTTCCCTTGCCACTCTGCATGTTGAGGACGAGCCCCTAGATGCGATGTTGTTTCAACAAGATTACATCCTAGTTCGTCCATATTCAATTCTTGACATTTACAGGCGGTTTGATTGACACTGCTTCTGATCGCAGTCCGAACTGCTGTGCATAACCTTCTTTTAGCACCACTTTTATATTCAATGACCCCTAATCCATCATTAGCAAGTTGATTAATCGCCGTATCGACAGACTGATCCATTGTAAAAGCACCACTGGATACCTGTAAATAGACTTGATTTAATGTATTGGTTAGTGTTTTTTGAGCGGTAATGGCGGTTGTATTACATATATTGCTTAATTCCCCTGATAAAGCATTAATACCCTCTACAATTAAACCTTTAAAATTCTGTTCGTCATAAGAAAAAGAAGCGATTAATCCATTTTCAAAAGCTTCTTTAAATATTAAATTATCATTTTCTAATGCTTTATATGCTGAATCCTCTATAATTTTAGAAACTTTCTCTCTGCTGATCTTTAAGGCTTTGGATAGATACTCATTTATTCTATCTTCTGAAACCCCTAATGCATTTAATTGATATAACTGGTAATTTGCAGTTGCGGTCAACACATCCCGATTTAAGCTAATACGCTCTGCAATATCTGCAAGAATAGCTGTCTCTAATTCATAAAAATAATCTTCAAGATCTTTTGAAATTTCTTGTAAATAATCAGGATCTAACATTAGTCATCCTCATATGTTAATCCATTAGTTTGTGAGTCAGCCATTTTCTTTGCCTTATTTTCATCAAGACCATACCATTTCATAATGTACATATATTTGGGTAAAATGCCCATTGTTACTTCCTGCATATCTCTTATACGTTCTTTCTCGCTGTCAACAATTATTGAATCGTCCCATTCAAATTGGGTATTGATCTTACCATGTGGAGCAAGATCATAAATCGTTATATAAAAATCTATAGCATGAATTAAATTTTCTAATGCTTTTTGTAATGCCTTTTGATTGTCGCTTATCATTGTATATGAACGTTGCTTGCTTGTCTTGATTTCTTCTGCTGTTTTATCCACATTGTTTACATTTGATAATGTACCATAAGCAAGTGAACAGGCAAACTCAATTTTTCGTAGTTGTTCTTCATATCCTTTTGAATATTGTTCTATACGAATATCTGGACTATAGTCCTTCATGAATGGTTCATCAGAAGCACCTTTGTCCCACCTAAATGGTCTATATAGTCTTTCTTTTCCTTTAGGGGCTTGATATGCTCCAATCTCCTTATTGTAGTACATCATAGATTCACTGATGTTTACAGCTGCTTCTTTGGCCTCAAACTCCCAGCACTCCTGAGAATATCTTCTATCAGCTTCAGCGATTAAATGAACAGCTTTTGAATAACAGCTTGCTCCAACCGGAGCATTAAATTCATTCGCTATAGGAAACCTATAATATCCAAATGGTAATTGATCAACATTTCCAAAAGTAACACTGTATTTTAGTCGAACCCATTGAGGAACCCATTTTAAATCTATTTCACTTCCTAATATTCCATCATTCATTGACATAAATGCTCGATTAGTAATGGTCAGCATTTGATTTTTCAGTTCATGTATTTCAAGTCTAGTATATATTTTTTTACCATCTCTGAATTGTTCGGTAAATACACACCGTGTAATATTTCCACTATCATCGAATGAAACTGGAAAAAAACAATCTGATTGAACAATCTGTATGCTGATACCATTGCCCTTAATATAAGGCTTAAAAATAAGACTACCTTTTGCACAACCATATTCAGCATATTCTCTTAATCTTTCTTTTATATTGGCTAAAGTACTATTAATGAGGTTTGCTTTTGTGGATCCATCAACTTCTATCTTTGCTTCTAATGTTGTCAACCTTGCTACTTCTCCTGCAATAGAGGAAGGAATACTTGCAGATTTGACTACACCATTATCTATCCATGGACCTTTGTTTTTATACATCTGTGACCACAGTTCTATTTTTGATATGACCTCACCTGTTAAAGCTTGATCCAATTCAATGCCTTCTTCTTTTAACAACTTTGTAATTTGGTTTGCCATTTTATCAAATTTCATTTTATTCCTCCCTCATGAATCTTGCTATAGTTCTTTCGATAGTATATTCAAAGGCATCTAATGTATCAATATCACTTGTGCCATCGTCAAGTCTCTCATTCTCAACTCTATTTTTAGGATTCCAAATACAGGTGCACATTGCTTCTTCAAACGTTTTGCACAAATCTTTTAAATAATTTAGTCTGTGTTGTGCAAGCATCCTTGAAACAAACCTTATACGTTCATTAACAGAAACCTTTAAGGCGTTTTCAATACGGATTCTCAGTCCATTTTTCCTAGAAGCGCTTCTTAATCCATTAATAAGTGTTTGTTCGGCACTATCACAATAAACTGTTGTAATTGATCCGAATTTGTTTTGGATCATATAGCAAAAATCAATAAATTCATTATCTAGTTTTTCTGGATCAATATCCAAATCTTTACAATTTATCTTATGAGAAGCTAAAATGCATATTTCTTGCTCCCTAGTTAGTGCAGTAGCAACAAATGTATGCGCTGATCCACTTCCTCCAAAATCTACCCCAATAATAATATCTGTAATGTTAATCGGTGGCTTATCTACTCTATAAGCATAATTTTGAGAAGATACATCATCAGCAAGTTGTCTATAAATAAGACCTTCTGCTACCACCCTTCGACCGAGTATATCTCGTTGATACCATATTGATTGAATGTCATACTCGCTTATAATTTCTTGTTTTCTTTCTTCTGTGATAGTTTTATTGTCATGAATGGTAAAATGCTGATAATTGTAATAATTCGCTTTGAATACCCCATCATTTGCTTTTTGCTCATACTTATCAATATAATCTGTATAAATAAAAGCATTAGGATTATCCGGGTTTAAATCCCAAAATATTTTTCTTTTATGAGAAGCAATAGTTCTATTCATTGCTTCCTTGATCGTATTTGAATGATGAAGATTAACTTCCGTTGCTATCCACATCCCATAGGAATTCCCTCTAATTTTCTTAAAACTATCTTTTTTACCACCACCGGCAAAAATAATAATTCTAATTTTGTTCTTAGTGCTAGGACCTTTAATGAAAAGTGCCTCATTGTCTTTGTATTTACCCCAATGTGATTGACCACGAAATAGGTATTCTAAACCAAATCCATTAGCATCACCAATATTTAATTTCGCGTTTGCGACTGTGGACCCAGTGGCTAAGTGAAACTTATCATCGGTCGATTTCAACTCATGATAAAAAGCATAAATGTTATCTACTGTTTTACCGGCACGCACCGCTCCTTCAGCAACATTAATGGTACATTGGGCACACCGTTTGATATAGGATATATGTTTTTCACTAAAAACGTACTTAATTGTCTGTTTCTTTTTACGTTCCATAAATCATATCATCCGTTTCACTTGTATCTTCAATCTCTTCTTGATCACTTATCTTAGCTTTCAAACTAGCAATTCTAGCTTTTTGTTCCTCTGTTGCTAGCTGCCAATCTTTATGCAGCATTTCATCATACTGCTTGATCATAGATTCCAATGTCTTCATCGCTCTTGATTGTGCACTCATGAAGTTTGCTTGCTTGTCCCATGCTTGTTGAACATCGTATGCTGTTGTGTCCGGGCTTGTTAAAGATATCTCTTTCGTCATATCTTGCTGATCCTTAACATACATCAGTTTTTGAGCACGAATAATAGCAGCGTACTGAAGCTGGATATTATCCCACAGCAAATCAAGCGGACTTTTCTCTTTTACTTCTCCGAGGATCTCCAACGTTTCTTCTGGCAACCACTTACTAAAGAAGCCATGCTTTTCGGCGTTTGTATTTTGAGGAGGTGCTCCACCTTGATTATTAAGTGCATTCTTGTTGTTAAGGGGTGCACCCTTTTTCTTCTTAGGGGGTGCGCCCTCTAAAGTATTCCAGTGGCGAGATTTCCATGACTTCACAGTATTGATACTAACACCGTATTTTTGCGCTATTTCTTTGCGTTTAAGACCTTTTTTATAATCTTCATATGCTAGTTCCCAATTTTCTTTCAAAGCCGCTCACCACCTCCTTTGTGTTGTTTTGTATAATGATACTTTAAATGATCAACATTCCTTTTAAGACGATACAACTTGATTTATTCTGAAGAGGAGAAAAAACATACGGAGAATTAAAGAACTATAAAACAGTAGATTGGGGTATTTTAGTTTAGTGTTCATGTTGTTGTATCGCCTTAAAAGAAAAAAGAATCCTAATAGTTGGATTCTTTTAAAAACACCTAAATATAAAACTATTAAAAAGAATGATTCATTCTCTGTTAAAATCAAGGTTTCTTCTTTTTCAGCTCATTTTGAAAATCTTCAATAGCGCGTAATATGTATTCATCATCGCTAATAATTCTTAAATAATTAAGGATAAACACTCCGAATACACAAATAAATATAGTTAATACCCCCATTATCAAATGATAATAGTTTGATTTTGATGAGCCAAAACTTCCAAGCAAGTTAGTAATGGTCACACCGGCTGTTATAAACTTTGCAATACCAGAAAACTCTTTAGCATAAGTCTTACTTGAATAAATATAACACTTAATATCCATAGCAATTTCATAAGGACTTATTGAATTCGTACTATTACTACAAATATAATCTTTTATATTTTTATAAGTAAAACCTTGTTCATTTAAATATTGTTTTAATTTTTTATAGTTAATATTACCAAGCTTATTAAATTCCTTCCTCATAAGAAATAATATTCTCACTACTATTACAATAAAAAAGATATTTAAAATATCTTGACCACTCATAAAATTTCCTCCTATGTACAGGTTTGTTCAATTTTATTTAGAAAACATTAAATAAGAGAAAAGCACTCGAAAGTGCTTAGTTGTTATTCTTATTTTATTGTAAATGGTTTCGTTATGAATTCATCACTTAATTTGGCACAATTAAGTTTTAATTCAATACACATTAACTTAATAACTTTTGCTAATTTTACCTCGGTAACTGAAATTTTCATGTCTTCTAATAAATTTGTTATTTCTTTGTTAGAATTAAATATTACAAAAGCCTCATTTAGACACCCTGCTAGTACTTCTTTTCTTTCTATGTTATCTGATGATGGTGTCAAACAATTTATATGTTGTAATATAACTGATAATAAATCCAACTTTCTCCGTCTTATTTCCTGTTTTTTATAGTACCAAACTGTTAAAAAAGTTGATACTATACCAGATAGCATAGATGCTATAACTGTTACTGATATACTTACCATCTTCTCCTCCTCTAATTCTCTTGTTTCTTACATTATACTACAATGTTTAAAGGTGCCACAAGTAGTATATTTAAGATAGGGAGTTTAATAAATGGCATTTCAACAAAATAAAGTGACACCCTCAAATAAAGTAAAAGAGATACTTTTCAGCATCTCTCTGTAGAGAATTATTTCTACAATAGCATAATAGCATGGTAATCATCCGCAAAACTACCGCAACTTTACCGCACTTTTACCGCAAAACTACCGCACTTTTACCGCAGCTCTATTATTGTACAGAACTTAGCAGTACTTTATATCTATAATTTATTTCAGAAATCATAGGAGGATTATTGTAATCGATATACTTCGAAAGCGTTAAACAAATATTATTAATCTCGTAACGATACTTAGTTTCACTAATATAGTAAACGCTTGAAAGCATCTCTATCATTTCTGCATATCCACGATTATTCACATATGCATTTATGATATTTCTTTGCCCTGTGTTCAATAAATAAGTATATGGGGTAAACTTATTCAGTTCTTCATCAAACAACGCCATACGCTTAATTAAAAGCTCTCTGCGCATAATATAGCTATCTAACTGTTCTACTTTCGTTCTTCCACTATTTCCTTTTGGTTCATCAGAAAATATAGGAGATTGAGGAGTAGGGATATTTTCTAATTCTAAGTTAAGATTAAACCTTTCTATTTTTAACGCTCTAATGGCTTTTAGATATAGTTTAACACTTTCTATTATTTGTGTTTCCTCTTGTGTATATCCTTTTTTTGTCATACCTCAATCTCCCCCTCTATTTCTTCTAGTAACTAAAATTGTATATCTGGATCGTCTAAAATTATATAATTTTTCTCATTCATACCAACATCAAGATCATTGCCCGGAGTATTGAATGGATCCTGACCAACCGGGATACTGTCCATAAATTGTTGAGGATTGGATTCTCTAGCCTTTGTTTCTAAGAACTGAACAGAATCGCACACAACTTCAACAACAGTACGTTTTGTACCATCTTGGGCATCATATTGCCGTGATTGGATTCTACCTTCTACACCGACCAATGAACCTTTTGAACAATAACGTTCAACATTTTCCGCTGCTTTATTCCAAACGATACAGTTAATAAAATCTGTCTGACGTTCTCCATTAGCACTTGAAAAATTACGGTTAATTGCAAGTGAGAAGCTTGTTACTGCTGCGCCGGAAGAAGTCCTTCTAAGTTCAGGATCTCTTGTCATACGTCCAACTAATACTACACGATTTATCATATTCTTTCCTCCCAACATTTACGCTGTGCTTCCTCGTATGTTCCATTAAACAGCAAGCCATTTATATAAACAAGCAGTTCTCCCCGCCATAAGTATTCTTCTATGTTGTGTCCGTTGATCACGATTCTTCTTTCAGGATCTATCATTCAAAACTCCAATCTAATGCTTGCCCACATTCTGGACAAAAATTGTAATAACTACCAACTTGAACTTTACAGCCAGCAGGACAACACACTTTTATATATTCAGGTTCTCCATCGTCTTCATAGTGTCTTTCTATTGGTTTCTTAGGTGTTGCTTTTTTAACTAATTCTTGTAAGTTCTCATATTCAGAACATTTGGTTTTAAACATCCTACATTTTGGACTATGTTTACATTGTGAGCAAATTTCGTTTAACGCTTCTTGATATTTATTCATTCTCTTTTACCTCCTTAATATCCCCATATTTTATTAATATGATTGTGATATTTCTGTTTTTTCTCTTTGTATTGATACATTTTTTTAACTTTATCAGTTATTTTAAAACCAAAATAGCAACGGCTAGAATATTCGGGATCAATACAGCAACAATCCTTATCAACTAAACCATCATTTTTAAGTTCCTTAATATATTTTCTAACTTGATATTTACTTGTTTCAAGACAATTTGATATACAAGAAATACTCATAATATTTATACTGCTCATTACACTTAAATCAATATCCATCATCAAATTAAGAACATCTTGTTTTGTTATTTTTTGATATTTGCCCATCCTCTTTTACCTCCACAAAATTACCATACTTTTCGCAAATACCGTCTCTATAAGCTGCACATTTTTCTTTAATACATTCGTTTAAGTGTATTTCTTTAATCATTCCCGAACCTATTGAATAACCTTGTCTTTCACTGTAAGTTGTTAAATCAGGGCAATATTTAATTTTATCCATTCTCTTTTGCCTCCTCAATTCCTAAAATTTTTAATACATAATATTTCTTGTTTGGCTCTGCTCCCCATTCCGGATTACCTTCTCCAATAGAGATACTTACTGTTGCAATAAAACTAGGAGAATTTTTAGAATAACCATTTCTAAATTTTATATAAGCACAACTATTTTCAAAATCGACATTGTAGTTCTGACCGTCATAGTAAAGTAATGTATGTTTAGATATCCCAAAAAGTTTAGAAAACCTAGATGTGTAATACGGTTTAATATCCCTGTATTCTTCTTTTTTAACTCCTTTTAAGATCATGTTAAACCATTGTTTTTTTATTGGTAATGTTAACATTTCTAATCCCTCACTTTCGTTATTAATAAATTTCTGAATGCACATATTGAAATATCATACTTTTTGTTCTTTCCGTCTTTGATAGTTACATATTCCGAGCCATTATCATTCTTTAAATCGATTATTTCAAATTCAAAACCGTTTATATCACCTATAAATTTGTTTCCGATTTTTATATCATCCTCTTTTATCATTTTTCCTCCGCTATAAATAACTTACAAGCATAATCTTTAAGACGTATATCTGTTGCAGAAGAATTTGAAATACCAATCATTCTGCATTTATGAAATTTTTTATTATTACTGTGCAACACGATATGATGTTGACATTCTTTGCATTTGTGATCTTTATAGAATCCAAAATAACTTCTAAACTTTCCTTTAATAGTTCGATCTTTTGGTTTTATATCTATTGTATGAACTAATAGACTGATATCTGTTTCTTTACCAAATATATCAAGTTGTTTCATTTTTCTTTTCTTCGCGACAATAAGCTGCTCAAATATTTAAAATTCTTCTATATCTTCTACATCTGGTATAGAGGCAACCACACACATAGAATCATGCATATGCCGATTAATTTTATCGTAATTTTTATTTAACCATTCCTCTTTTTTGTTGTTATCCCATTTACTCCAAGACTTCGGAACTTCATACAGCACTGATAGATCGCCATTTTCGCGGCAACAATCACTGCCATCGGTAAACTGAAAACTTCCAGTAATCCTTATTTTCATATTCCTCTCCTCTTTTCTTCTTTAAATCAATTATCATTATTCCGCCAAATTTAAATTAAACTGCTGGTGTTTGTAATCTATTCCTAATACATCGTAACTTTCTCTGAAGTAGCTTATTGTAAATTTTCTTTTATTCTCTGGAAGTAAATCTAGCTCTGTTTTTGTTTCGCCTTTCCAACTTCCATAAGGACAACCCGCGCATCCGGTGCGACTTACATAGTTATAAATATCAGGTATTTCGATATCGTATTTTTTATAGATTTGATTTAACATGGAATCCGTTAAATCCCATAAAGGTGTAAACTTACCGTCCTTTGTAAAACAACTTTTGTACTGACTAGATCGCTGTAAACTTTCAACACCTCGAACGCCTAATATGGGGTGTTTTCCTGTCTCTCTTTCAAATTCTCGAAAGGGTTCCTTTTTAAGATATTTACAACATAACGGACTAATCTTGTGCGCATGACCGCTTAAAACGTATTCTCTTGCTTTTTTAGATACATTATGCATACTATCATCTGTCGCATAAAATCTTCTTAACCTAGATTCGCTTTTACTCCCTTTTTGAATGTAATAGATAACATCGTCTTGCGCTTTGCTAAAACAAGGAATACCAAACTTCTCTTTTATTTCAAAAGGCTTTAGCTTAGGAATTAAAATAACATCAGCATATTTCTTCATACGTGCGAATATTTCTGGATGTTCCATGTATGTGTTAACACTTACTATTTTTATCTTATTGTCCTTTAAATACTCTTTTATGAACCAATACAAGAAGTGACTGTCTTTTCCACCGCTATAGCTTAAATAATAGTTCTCCCGGTCTTTGGGAAAGCGGCTTGCTAAATCTTTTAAATAGAAATCTACTTCATCCATTCTTCCTCCTCTTTTCTTCTTTCAATAACCTTTTTAAACATTTTTCTAAATCTCTCTTTCGATAAGGACTTTTAGTCTTACTTAGCTGCTCTTTACATTCTTTTATGGTCATGCTTTGTTATTCCCCCTTAAAGCAAAGGCGGACTACTGTCCTGCCTCCGCTAATAATTGTTTTGAAAAATAAGCCCTTTTCCAGCTTAAATTAATAAAATACTCCTTTTCTAATTCAATAAAATCTGCTTTATGCCATTCTCCTAGAGTTTCATCTAATACTGGTCGATCTTTACTAATAAATACTCTACCGTTTTGATCTTTCGTAATGCAGATATCATCATCAAATGCTTTTAAAAAGTCTATTTCTTTTTTATTTAACATTGTTTGTCGCTCTCCTTTTACAAGTCTATTATTGGCAAGCTATTGGTTAATATGCTTTTAGTATTACTACTCCTTTTTAAATTAGAAAGTCGGATCATCATTTAGTAAATCTGAATTAGTTTCATCAACTTCTTTTTCGTGAAACTCGGCTTCAACAATGGTATTGTTACCTAATGTTCTAGGAAATTCTCTTTCTGGTTCAATTATTTCATGTTCCTCAATAAGTGTAGATTCATCTAGCGACATCTCTTGTTGTTCAGGTTGCTGCTGATAGATGTTCTTTTTATTATTAAAGTTTAAGATCATATGTGTGTGAATAACTTCCCCAGCTTTTACCTCTGAGACATTATGACAAACAAGCATATATTCATGTTTAAAACACTCTAAATAATTAAATGCCTTTAAATAAGCTAAATCATCATCTTTAATCCAAATACCTAATTTATCTACAACTGTAGATATTTTAAACTCACTGGTCTTTGTAAATTCGCATAATCCATCAGAATAACAAGTATCAATAATATTATTCACATATCTAATGCGGTCCATTTCTTCAAACACATATTCATTCAGTACATTTGGCTCTATATGATCTCTAAGTGTAAAGATAAATTTATTAGATGCACGTTTACTAATAATATAATATCCCGGTCTTTCGAATAACATGTATTCGAATAGTCCATCATCTCGTTTTCTACAAATACGTAAAGCTTCCGTTTGACCTAAATAATAGATGTAATCACCAAAACTAATCACTTTTGCTTGTTGATCATCTTTTTCAAATTTTAAAGCTAATTCACAGAATCTATATAATTCAGCATAGTTCTTATTTATTTCAATATAGTTTTTATTCATATTTATTTCTCCCCAATCTCAATAATAGGAATGCCGTAACGGTATTCAAACATCTTCTTTTTAAGTTTATACACATCTGTTTTCATGCCTTTGACATCTTCAACTACATACTTTTTATTTAACACGTCCCAATATTTAAAATCCGCCTTGTAGCGAATCGCTTGTACTGTTTTACCCGCACAATTTTTAAATTTCGGAAGTAATTCAAATTCCGGCTGCAAAACCAATTGCGCAATTAAGCCTTGATGTTCCATAATCTTTAATTCTTTATAACGTAGGCTTTCTGCTTCACTATCAAACTTAATTCCATCGACAATTACTTTTTTATTGCCATATTTGTTATATCGTCTATACGCCATATTTCCCTCCTAAACGTTTTTTAACATCTTCCTTAGTTCTTCATCTGAGATATCTTCTTGTGACACGCTATCACTTGTTTGATCCTGTACCGCTTCTGGTACGTATTCTAACTGGTTCTGGATGGCTGTCTTAAAATATCCAAATGTATTTTTAATTGTTTTATTCTTCATTTTGCCTTTAACGTATTCTGTAGCCTTAGCTACATCAATAAAAGCTTCCGTCTTTAATAAATCTTCAAAAAGACTGTCATAAGAATAAAGCTCATCATTTTGATGAATAAATCCATCTTTTAATAGTTTATTAGTAAAGAAATTATGTTCCTCAAAAAGCGCTCCAGCGCTATTATCATTATCATAATCATTATCTTGTTTCTTTGTTATTATTGTTAGTTGTTGTCGCTCGCTTGTCGATGGCTTGTCGCTCGCTTGTCGTTTTGCTTGTCGTTTGCTTTGTCGCTCTGCTACGTCATACCCTTGATAAACCCCATAATTTACTACGTTTATTAGCGTAAATTCGCTTGTCGCTTCCTTTGTCACTTCGCATGTCGATATTAGCCTATCTAATGAAGTTCTGATCTGACGTATAGATAATCCTGTTTCGTTAGCCAGTTTTGCATAACTTGTTACAAAACTACCCCTTTTTATTTCTATTCCACGCCATTTCTTATCTTCGTAGTTTGCCATTAACAAGCAATGAATGAACAGCTTAAATGTCGGTCCGTCTGTGTACCATTCCCATTCAATCATTTTTCTAAACAAAACTATAAATCCATTCAAGCCATTCACCCCCTACTAAAAAACTCTAACTAATTTACCAGTAACCTTTTGAATTTCTGTTTTAAATGTATTTGCGTTACTATTTTCATTGCTAAGGTGAATTAGATAAATTTCTTTAACTTTACTTAGATTATTGGCTTTCAAAAATTCGATGCATGTATCTAAACTCATGTGTGATTTTAAAATTCTCTTAGCTAGATCCGGATAAATATTTTTATTTAAGACATTATCAATAAGCATTTCTTTATCGTGGTTACATTCAATCATAATGTAATTTAAATCACTAAATGTATACCGGCAATAACATGTATCTGTGAGATACAACAATTTTTCATTTGTAGCTGTCGAATAGATTAAAAAGCCTACAGGTTCGGTTGCATCATGTTCAATATCAAACGCAATTACTTCAAAAGTTCCAATGTCATACGTATGTTCCGTATGGATAACCAGTCCATTTATATTCATAGCCGAAAGGGTTCCTTCTGTTGCATAAACATCTATACCTCTACGCAACAATTCTTTAGCTCCCTTACAATGATCTTGATGCTCGTGGGTAATTAGACAACCGTCAAATTGAGTATTGAAGTTACAGGCTACTTGAATCTTTTTAAAAGAAACACCACAATCCAAAAGTAAGGTGGAATGCCCATCTGTAATGCGATAGGCATTTCCTTTACTTCCGCTGCTAATACATTGGATATCCATTACCAATTAGGTCCTAAATCCATTTCTGCTTGTTTAGGTTGTGTTTTTTCCTGTTGCACCGGTTCTTTAATGACTTCCCCAGAATCAACATTTGCCATTTCTCCGGATATCGTATCTTTATAGACATTTTGCGGAATTTCATGAACAGTTTGTTTTTCTGTTACCTCAACATCAATCGCCTCTTTATTGGCATTCTGTTGAATCTCGGCTTCTGTTTCACATCTAGCGATTTCCATCTCCCTTTTTTTCATATATTCATAGCTTTCATCAATTCTAGTTGGATCTAATGGAATATTGGCTTCTGAGTATACAAATCGTTTCAGTGTTTTCAAACACATTTCCTCATACCAGCCATCTGTTTGCACCTCTGTTTTTTTGTTTCCTTTCCATTCTGTCTTAGTTCCACCCCAGAATTCAGCGCTCGCTTTTTCTGGTTTTCTTTTCAAGATATCTTTGATCGTCATGAACACTACTCTATTTTTTGAAGGATCATCAAATTCATAATAACCAAAACCTCCGACTACTTCCCCACGATCAAAAGGCTGAGTAATTTGAAATTCATATCCTTCATAAGGGTGTTTCGTATCTTTTTTAATTAGGCGAAATTCATCAGTTCTATAGACCAATTCTATGACGATATTTTTAGGTTTATTTAGTGCATATCGTTCTGCTTTAAATTTAATTCCGTTATACCCCTCCATAAGGTTAATATCATACTTACCTGTACGATTATTCTTATAAGGGATAATGTGGATCATATTTTTTTGTTGAACGTCTAATCCCATTTTTGAATAATGCATAACATCTAATGCTAATTGTTTTAAATTCACATTATTCCAAATATAAGGCAAGGTATTATCATAAGAATGGTCACTGTTCATAGCATTCTTGGAGATTCTCTTTTCTTCAGATGTAGCCAATGTTTTATCCACCGCAATAAAGTATCCTTGAATAAGCTCCTTTTGTTTTTCGGTTGGCTTCAATTCAATATTTCCAGTATTGAATGATTTCATAACGACATTCATAAATACTTCACTAGGTTGTTTAACTAATACGCCTTCTTTTTCTTTCTCCATTTTCTATTCCTCCACTTTTGTTAATTCTTTATATTTTTCGTCTACTACCAATCGAATAACTTGGCTACTAATATCTTGTAGTTTAGTAACACTTTCTGCATTATCAACAAATACTGGCGTTGTAATTCCAAAATATTGATTCAAAACATTTATAATTTCTAATCCTGCATTAATACGTGCAGCATTATTTGCCGTACTAAATGGAACTAAGCCTTGCTCACAAGTTACCAATACATCACAAATCTCTTTGAATCCATCATTTGAAATATTATCTTCAAACATTTTGAATTTAATAGTTTTAAAGCAGCTGCTTATTTTATGGTCTAACATGCTAATCTTCTTAACAATAAATTGCTTACATAAGTAAATACCTTTTTCCAAATCCGAATATGATTGAGCATCTTCTTTCTGCTGTTGTTTCAGCTCACTAATACGGATCTGCTGACGTTCAACCATATCAAATTGCGCCAATAAAGAACGTGTATGATTTTCTTCTGCTGTTAATTTATCTAATTGTTGTTTTAACGCTTCCAATTCCTGTGTATGATCCTCTGCAACACTCATACTTTTAACAAGATGTTTTTCCTCTTGAAGCGATTTATATGATTCTGTATCTTCAAATGGAATAACTTTAATCAGTTGCATGTTTAACTTTTCAATATCTGCCGTTAATTCCTTTATCGTGTTTTCAACAACTTCTTTATTTTTCTTAAAAGCATCTAGGCGTTGTATTTCTTCTTGAATCGCTTGTTTGGAAACCGTCTGCCCACTTTTATTGATTTCTTCCAGTTTTCTAGCTTTATTTAGATTAAAGCTAGCGATCATTTTTTCTACTTCGTCATGATCAAAAGGCTTTCCACAAGTAGGACAGATAGTAGAAGTAGAATCAAATACTTCGGTTTGAACTTTACTATAATTCTTTAATAGTTCTTCCCGGCGTTTTTCCATAAAGTCAATATCATTTTGTGTATTGCGTATAGATGTTCCGATCATCGCTAACTTATTAATAAAGTCTTGCTTTTGATCTGTTTTAGACTGAATTTGTTCTTTGATAGGGGCATTATGATCAAACGCACTGTTTAAGTGGGCTTCTCTTGCTTTACGCTCCTTAATTTGTAAATTAATTAGTTTATTTTCTTTATCAGTATCAACACTCAATGACTTAATGGAATCTATTTTTGCTTTAATGTTTTCCTGTTCTTTCTGTATGACTTTTAAATCAAGTGTTACCTCATCCCTTTGCTTATTGCCAACGTCTGGGATCGCTAAAGTAGCTTCGTTTATCTTTCCCGGATAATCATTCAATTTTTTATTAAGATCGGACAATGTTTTCTTATTTTTGTTAATATATTCATCCGGCGTATAAAGCTGATCAACCGCTCCTGGTTTTAATAAAATACTTGGTAACTCTTGTAATTCTTCATTAGCTTCTATCACATCTGAAAAGCTAACATCTCCAGCCATATCAATAAGCAGCTGACGTCTTTCTTTCCATTCCCATTTGTTTTCTTTGCTATCAGTACTAAAGAACTCTGGGAGTGTTAGAATTTTAGCTATTGTTGTATCTCTATAAACGTTATCTAAATAAGCAATAAAATCCTTCTCCTTAGCAGGAACTCCATCAATCGAATAATTAATAGTGTTTCCTTTATAAATTTGCTCTGATGTTCCTTTTGGTGTGCTCCACACTTCTTTTAACTCTTTTCTTAGTGTAACAATCACATTGTTGTCTAATTGCACTTTGCATTCGACAACATTATCAACATTGTGAATATCATTACCATCAGTATCTTTAGTTTTAGGTGACCACCCTTTTTCTAAATTAGCTGGTCTTCCAAATATAAGCCAGCACCAAGCATTTGCTAAAGTGCTTTTACCTGTGGCGTTGTCTCCTTTAAACGTGGCATTTGTGCCATCTAAGATAAACTTTTTGTCTTTAACTCCCTGAAAATTAATGAGATGCATTTCTAATATTTTCATATTTTTCCTCCTTAATCTAAACTGTTAAATGTATTCGTGATGGTTAGATAACCATCATTTTCTATTGGATAAGCATGCTGAACAGGCGTACATGAAGCAGTGCCACCAGCATGATAATAAACAAATACTGCGGTATGATCTGCATTCATACGTTTTACTTTTCCAATTTGGACTTTATAGACTAATCCGTTTTGATCTGTGGGGGCATAAGCGACTAATTGTCCTTCTTTAAAGTCCTTTTTCATTTTTATTTACTTCATCAGCAATCAAATTTACAACTTCATCAAAAGACATGTTTTTATTAATTTTAATTTTTATTTCTTTTAAATGTTTTTGCATATTCCATGCTTGATATGCTTCAATCATTTTGCTGACTATTAATCCGGTGATAATTCCTAGAATAAAATTCAACATATGTGGACCTCCTTAGTATCCTCTGTATACTGTGCTAACCCCTAGCACGATCGCCACTATAATGAGCGTAACGATCATAATATTTGCTAGTTTTTCTAATTCTTTTATGCTTAACATCGCAATTAAAATAGAACTTTCTAGCGCAATTCCTACAAACAAATAAAACATAATACTTTAACCTCTTCATTCCTTTTTTCATGCTTAAAATCTCCCATATTGTGTTAATTAATACTGGTAGGATTAATGTGCATAGGGTCAAAAAGATTGCTAAATTAATCAAGTTTGACACTTCCTTTCAAACACCTTATAATTAAGGTGTAATTCTTATAGATAATTACGTTTTTGGTCCTGTTCCAGCAGGATCATTTTTTGTTCTCTGACGAATGAAATTAATCACATGTTCCTTATCCATTCCATATTCTTTAGCAAAAATGCTTGCCGGGATAGATGATTCGTCATAATTCAAGCCATACTTTACTTTTAACCGTCTAACAGTGCTTGAGCCAGCTTTATTTCCGAGCAATAATTCAACGTCATTAATACGTAACATACAGTCTCTTTCGACAGGTTCTACAATTCCAAAAAGACGAATAACTTCTTCATTCAGTGGCATATCACCATACTCATCTAATAAGGTTCTAATTGTGATCATATTTTTAATCACCTCCTTTCCTTAAAAGCAAATCAACTTTTCTTCTTCCTTTAACTTCATATATTTGTTAACGAAGTATATCTGACCTTTGCCTGTTATTTTTGTTGTTACAGTGGTAATGGAAGATCCATCGGGGTTTTGGCGAACTCCTTTTTTTATTTTCATTAACCCTAGGTCCATACTCTTTTGAGTTGGCTGATTATACGCTTCACCTTTACGCATTAGATAACCATTCTCCCTTAGCCACTCAAATAAACGTTTTTGACCAATATCATAACCGTTGGCTTTAATAATTTTTGCTAGTTCTCCAACCAAACAGGAATTCTCACTTGTAGATACTGCATCAGCAAATTGTGCTTTTGGTTTAAGTTCCTTATTTTCTAACTCTAACTTCTCATTTTGTTCAACTTGTGCCACTAACTGTAGTAACGCTTCTTTATAGGTAGTTGGAAGCATACTAGGTTTAGCTTCTCTTGATTTAAAATAATGTTCTACCAAGCTATCGTATACTTCCCAAGCTTTATCAGTGTTTAGAGATTTAGCATGAAGAAATGCTCCTCGTTCGGTCCATAAATAAACTGCTCTAGCTTTTGGTGATATTTTGTACTCATCAATTTGATGACTGCAAAAATCTACTAATTCTTTTCCTTTTAAGACATAAAAATGTTTTCCTAATTCATAACGCTCACAATTTCGGTTGAAGTTGTTATTTATAATTCTTGGATCCGTTTCATAGCTTTCAGCTAACTGACTTGTCAATAAAACTCTTTGATCTTGATACTCAATGATTTTTAATTCATTCATTTTATTGCTCCTCTCTATTAAGTTTGTTTCTGTTTGTTTGAACGATCTAGTAATTTAAGTTGATCTAATGCTTGACTTGTTGATAAACCTAAAGCATAAGATTCAGCTTGAACTTTATTGATTTCATTCAAGTTCAAATAAATTTCCATAAAGTCCTTTGCTCTTTCTTTTGCAACCACACCCTTTTTTCGCATTTTAATCACCCCTCTTTCATTTTCTCTGTCAAACAAAATAGTTTTATTTGACAAACAAATATTATCACGATATTTTATGTTTGTCAAATAATCATTAAACATATATTTTATATTTTTTTGTTTGCCAAATAATTATATATATGATATTATTTCTTTGTCAGGAGGTGAAAGATATGAACAACAGTGTATTAAACGCAATTGAAATCGGGTTAAGAGTTAAAGAAATGCGAAAAGATCAAAATTTAACCCAAACAGAACTAGGTAAAAAAGTTGCTGTGGGTTTAAGTACTATCGCCAATATAGAATCTGGACGAAACAAAGAGATTGAGCAAAAAAAACCATTATTCATTCTAATGGCTAAAACTTTTGGTTATTCTATTGATTGGCTATTATATGGAGTTGGGAACAAAATTCTTGACGGTGATATAGAGTTAATTAATACAATTTCTGATGAAATGAATCTAACCCCTAAAGCAAGAAAAATGCTGGAATGCTTTCTTTCACTTGAACAAGACAAGCAAGATGCGTTATATGATTTTGTTAAAAGTTTATCGAATGACCTAAAATAAAAGACATGCAATTAGTCTTTTACATGTCTTCTAATTATTATTAATATAGTTTCTAGGGCTTTTATGGATATTAATTTTGGTATTAACCATATAATCTGGTCTTGGTAATCTTTAATAAGTTTTTCGTTTTTAGTTTTCATATGTACTTCTCCCCTTAACTGATTTTTGTTGATATGCAACAGTAGCGCTTCTGTACCTGTATATTAGCACAAATACTTAAGTGGTGCAGATTGCCCTAATTATATATACTTACATAGTTTTGGAAATACTTCTTTTTTCTACAAATATTTTAAAATAAAATTTATCTTTATAAGAATTGTTAGTTTACTGTATTATGCAAAGCAGTATGCTAGGATTTAATTTCTTATGCATTTCTTATCATTCGATAGTTTTTATCAAAATCGTTGCATTCGAGCGATTTCAGCCATTTTTCAAAATTTTGTTGCATGGTTTTGGCTACTAATAGAAATATATTGTTGTATAATATTAAATATAAGAAATAAAGGGAGGAATAAATAGATGGGGTTATTTAATAAAAAAGAACTTCAAGAAATTGAAAGGCTGCAATTAGAATTAGACAATGCCAATATTAAATTACAACAAATAGGAGCTAAAGAGTATTTTGAAGTTGAAGAATGTATTAAGAAAAAACAAGAAGCTCTTGCTACTCTTAATGAAAAAGAGGAAGAACTGAACTCTAAAATTAATGAATTAAAGAATACAATTAGCAACTTAACTACTACACTTGAAAAGTTGGAACTTGAAGTTGATATGTGCGATTTCGGCTTATATAAACCTAAATTTAACTGTATGACCAGTGAAGAATATGCAAATAGAATAACAGAAGTCAGAAACAAACAAAAAGTGTTAATAAAAAATAAAAGTGCTTTAAATTTCTCAGAAGACTGGACTCTTGATGGAAGCAAGGCAAAAGGGCAAGCATTGAATAATGATAATATGAAAATGTATCTTAGAGCATTCAATAATGAATGTGATGTACTGATATCGAAAGTAAAGTTTAATAACTTTGATAATGTAAAAGATCGAATTTTTAAATGTGCTACTGCACTAAACAAATTAAATACTCGTAATAAAATTTCAGTTAAAGATTCTTATTTAATGCTGAAAATAGACGAATTACACCTAGTACATGAATATAATTGCAAAAAACAAGAAGAAAAAGAAGCTATGAGAGCCGCACGTGAAGAAGAACGTGAACAGGCTAGATTGCAAAAAGAAATTGAGGAAACCAGAAAAACAATCAATAAAGAATTAACTCATTATTCTAATGCCAGAAACAAATTAGTAAGCCAATTAGAAAATGCAGATAATGATGAAAAAGTATTAATTAATCAAAAACTAAAAGAGATCGATGACCAAATTAACGAAATAAATAAAAATCTTGCTGATATTGATTATAGAGAAGCCAACCAAAAAGCCGGCTATGTGTATGTTATCTCAAATGTTGGTTCATTTGGTGAAGATGTATATAAAATAGGTATGACACGTAGGTTAAACCCACAAGACCGAGTTGACGAATTAGGTGATGCCTCTGTACCATTCACATTTGATGTACATGCAATGATCTTCTCAGACGATGCGCCAAAATTGGAAGCAGCACTACATAAAGCTTTTGAAAAAAACAAGGTTAATATGATTAATAGCAGAAAAGAATTTTTCAAAGTCAAACTAGAAGACATAGAAAAAGTGATCCATGAAAATCATGATAAACTAATTGAAATTAATAAAGTAGCAGATGCCGAGCAATACAGAGAGTCCTTAAAACTAAAAGAATTATAATAAAAAACCACCCTGCGCCAACAAGGTGGTAGTGGTTAAGATGATACGCCAATATCATCTAAGCATGATAAAAAATTGATGCCCGATCAATTCCTTTTATCGTGCTCATTATAACATATTTTGACCAAAAAATAAAATATTTATAAAGGAGCGATTTTATATGGCAAAAGAATATACAGTTAAAATATTAAAAAGCGGGGAAAAAAGATATGTTTTTGATGTTAACCTTGGCTATCGCCTTGATGGTACACGTAATAGAACCACAATAAGTTCTAAAAGCGTAAAAGAAGGAAGAACTAAGGTGGCACAGTTACGTTTAAAATTAAAGTTGACTGCTTCCAACTCATCTCCAATCTTTGAAGATGTTTATTCTTTATACATAGCCGATTGTAAAAATAAAAAGATGGCAGAAACAACTATTTATAATAAAGAGGTTTTATATTATGAGCAGCTTCATGTATTCTACAAAAGTAAATTATCCAAGATAAAACCAGCTGATATAATTCTATGGCAAAATCAAATGAATAAAACTTTAGCCCCCTCTACAGCAAATACAAGAGAAAACAATTTAAGCGCCTTTTTTGAATGGTGTGTAGTTCATTCTTTTTTGGAAGTGAATCCGTTTAAAAAAGTTGATAAAACCTCTCCAGTACGAAAAAATGAATTGAATTTTTGGACTGAAGAGGAATTTAAAACATTTATAGAATACGTAACATACCCAACACATAAATTGATTTTTACTACTTTGTTTTATACTGGATTAAGAAAAAGTGAGCTATTTGGTTTAAAATATAGCGATATACATGGTAATGAACTACATTTATCTGAAACTGTTAAAAGAACTGGATCCGCTTATATAATTGGAGATCAATTTAAAAACGAAACATCTAAGCGTATTGTCCCTATTCCACGTTGGTTAGATTTTGGTACTGGTGATGAATATATTTTCAAGCCATCATTGTATTCTCATATAAATAGAGATTTAGATAATTGGATAAAAAAAGCTGGAATAAAAAGAATTCGTGTTCATGACTTTAGGCATAGCTATGCAGCAATGTTAATAAATAAAGGAGTAGACATCTATACTGTTTCAAAGATGCTAGGACACAAAAGTATTACGACCACAATGGACATATACGGGCATCTATATGACGAAAAACGAAAAGAAATAACTGATTTATTTGATTAGGGAGTAAAATAGGAGTTAAACGTTACATATAATTTAAAAAAGCGCCTTAATATAGGCGCTTTTAACGTTTTGGTATAATTTCAAACCAGTAGTCATCAGGATCATGAATAAAATACAATCCCATTGCTGTATTTTCAAAACAGATGCATCCCATTTTTTCATGCAAAGCATGAGCCGCATCATAATCCTCTACGGTAAAACAAATATGACTCTCATTTTCTCCCAGTTCATATGGCTGCGGGTGATCGTTCAGGCAAGTTAACTCTAAGCTAAAAGGCGTTATTCCATCGCCTAAATAGACAAGAGTAAAATGTTCCGTCTCTTTTCTTCTTATTTCCTCTAAGCCCAATGCTTCTTTATAAAAAGCAAGGCTTCGATCTAAATTAGTAACATTAATATTGCAGTGATTAAAGATCGCTTTCATAATATATCGTCCTCCTTTTTTCATAATAGCAAGATTACTCACAATTTAAAAGGACATTGAACAAAAAAATTATAACACCAGTATATTGGTGTTGAATGATAGTTGCTGCCCTGTTCTTAACTTTATTTCCGCTATAATAATCTCGAGGTGATAAAGATGATAACAATGTATATTTCCAACAACCGTTCTTCAAGAAATGCGCGTCAATTTTTTGACGATTACCAGATTCCTGTCATGCAAATTAAAATCAGTTCCAAAATGACTGAGGATGAGATGATTGATATTTTAGAAAAGAATCCCGATGAAGTGACTTCGATCTTATCCATAAAGTCGGATAGTGTACGTTCTTTAGTTCATCACTTTGATCATTTGCGTTTAAGTGAACTAGTCAAAATTCTGATCAGTGATCCTAAACTAATAAAAACACCGATTATATTTGATGATAAACGTTTTTTAGCCGGTTATAACAGTGAGGATATCCGCGCTTTTCTGCCAAGATAGTAAAAATCAAGCAATTGTATCATTGCTTGGTTTTTTATTTATGGTAGGTGTGATTATTCATAATCTTAAAAGAACGGTAGATCTGTTCCAGTAAAAATAAACGAATCATCTGATGTGTAAAAGTCAGTTTAGAAAAGCAAATACGAAAATTACTGCGTGCAACAACATCTTTTGCGAGACCAAGCGATCCCCCGACAACAAAAGTAATCGTGCTTTTCCCTTCAATCATCTTTGTTTCAATTAGTTTAGATAATTGAACAGAGTCTATTTCTTTTCCATGAAGATCCAAAAGAATGACATATTCATCGTCTTTTATTCGATCTAAGATCTTTCTGCCTTCTTTATCTAAGACCAGCTGTTCATCCGCTAAAGAAGCCTTATCAGAAATTTTTTCATCCTCTAATTCTACTATCTCTATTTTAGTAAAAGCACCTAAACGCTTTTTATATTCATTAATCCCCGCCAACAAGTACTTCTCTTTGATCTTGCCAATACTGACGATCCTGATTTTCAATAGTATCTCCTCCACTTACAACTTCTACTTGGCTCGCAATTTTTATATTATAATTTTCAATATTAATCTGACTGTACTCAAACACTTTACAGTAGCAGTCCATTGCTAATTCCGGAGTATTCGCCTCCTGAGATAAATGAGCTAATACAATGTCCCGTGTCTGATCACCTAAAACTTTGCACATTAAGCGAGCGCTGTAATCGTTTGATAAATGGCCTACATCTGACAAAATACGTTTTTTCAGATAGATGGGACGGGCACTGTTCATCAGCATATCAATATCATGATTGCTTTCAATGATATAATAGTTAGCATTTTCTATGAAGCCCATATTTTTTTTGCTCACATAACCCGTATCAGTCATATAGACAAGCTTTGAAACCGTGTCATTCACAACAAATGCCAGTGGACTGGTTGCATCATGTGAAATAGATAAAGGAGTAATTTCTATATTTTCAAATCCAATTGACTGATAAGGTTTAAGAATATGGCGTGAAGACAGTCCTTCCAAGCATCCTAGACCCGCATATACTATAGAAGGATCAAATATATGTATATTTTTTTTATGGTCACTATGATCATGTGTTAATAAAACGCAGTTTATATCCGATTCACTATACCCCACTTGATTTAAACGCGTCACTAATTGCTTTTTAGAAATACCGCAATCGATCAATATCCCAAAACCATTGCTGTATATAAAGGTACTGTTTCCCTTTGATCCACTCGCTAAAACATGATATTCCATCTTATCGCTCCTTCCGTTAACTCATTATATCACGAAAAAATAAAAAGTGGCAAATCTGCCACTTTATTATTTAAGTCCGTATTTTTTGTTGAATTTATCGATACGTCCATCAGCACTTGCAAAACGTTGTTTTCCTGTATAGAAAGGATGACAGTTTGAACAAGTATCCACACGAATTTCATTTAAAACTGAACCAGTTTCAAATTCAGCTCCGCAAGATGTACATACTGCTTTTACTTTTTTATAATCTGGATGAATTCCTTTTTTCATTGCTCTTTCTCCTTCCGCCTTGAAATTTTTTGTCTAACTCCAAAGTAAGTTACTGAATTATAATAGCATCTTCAATTAAATTTTACAAGTATTATTCAGTATTTTTTATTATAAAGATAGAGATTAATCATCTTCCCGCTCAATTCTGGTAATTCTTGCACCAAGCATAATTAATTTATGATCGATGTTATCATAGCCTCGATCAATATGATAGACATTGCCAATCTCTGTTTCTCCCTCGGCAATCAATGCTGCAATAACTAAAGCAGCACCACAGCGCAGATCAGTCGCACAAACATTCGCTCCTTTTAATTTTGTCTTGCCATTAATATTGGCATAACCTGAATGAATATCAATATCTGCTCCCATTTTATTCAATTCTGCGCAATGTTTGAATCTTTCCGGATAAATGGTCTCCTCTACACTAGATTGCCCCGTAGCCTGTGTTAAAAGCGTTGTTAAAGGCTGCTGTAAGTCGGTAGCAAACCCCGGATAAGGCTGTGTCTTAATATCCACAGCTTTCAAAGAAGACTCTAATCCATAAACAACCACACTATCTCCGGAAACCTCCATTTTAACTCCCATCTCTTTCAATTTAGAAATCAAAGAGTCCAAATGCTGAGGAATAACATTCTGTATAACAATTCTTTCACCTGCCGCCGCAGCTAAAATCAAAAAAGTTCCGGCCTCAATGCGGTCAGGGATAATCTCATGATAGCATCCCCCTAAATGGTCTACACCTTCGATTGTAATCGTGTCTGTTCCAACACCACGAATCTTAGCGCCCATTTTTGTCAGCATATTTGCTACATCAATAATTTCCGGCTCTTTAGCCGCATTTTCAATTTCTGTTCTGCCTTTCGCTTTTACAGCCGCTAACATAATATTAATTGTTGCTCCAACAGAGGCAAAATCTAAATAAATTTTAGTACCTACCAGTTCTTCAGCATAGATTTCATAAGTTCCATCTTCATCACAAGTAATTTTAGCTCCTAAAGCTTCAAATCCTTTTAAATGTAAGTCAATTGGACGAGGACCTAAATAACATCCTCCCGGCATTTTCATTTTAACATAACTAAAACGCCCTAGCAAAGCCCCCATGAAATAATAAGAGGCACGCAATTTATTTACTGCATCACTTACTAAAGGGACACTTTGTAAATGGGTAGGATCCACAATAATGTGATTTTCAAATGTTTCTACGTTACAATTTAATTCTCTTAGCAACGTCGCTAAGGCTTCTACATCCGATATTTCAGGCACACCAAAAACAGTTACCGGTCCTTCGGCTAAAACGATTGCAGGAATCAATGCAACAGTTGCATTTTTAGCACCGCTCATCATTACCGTACCATTTAATTTATGCCCACCCTCTATAATAATCTTTTCTGACATAGTAATCTCCTCAATCCTGTCTCTCTATATTTATCACATATAATATTTTTATACTCTTGACTATTATAAATGAAATAGTCAAATAAAACAACTTTATTACTTATTATATGCAGTACTTACTTTTGTGATAAAGAAAAAGGAGGAAACCCTCCTCTCTTCTCTTACCCGGCAATCTGCTATTTTCGCGATCTCTCACTATCTTCGCCGTTGATATGCTTAACTTCTGTGTTCGAGATGGTTACAGGTGT
>CABJAS010000003.1 GCA_902363625.1 Clostridiaceae bacterium | reverse complement strand
GGACACACCTGTAACCATCTCGAACACAGAAGTTAAGCATATCAACGGCGAAGATAGTGAGAGATCGCGAAAATAGCAGATTGCCGGGTAAGAGAAGAGAGGAGGGTTTCCTCCTTTTTTTGTGTTTAAGTATAGAGATAGGCAAATGTAGTCTCCTATAAGATAAGAATAGGATAAATAGGACTAAGCATCATTATGTGTTACTTGCTTGTATAAAGAGTGTAGGATATAGGAAATAAATGAATAGAGATTCCTATATACTTAATTAAGGTATATAAAGGAAAAAAGAGTATAAAAAAACATAACCACAGTTGAGGTTATGTTTTCATTTTATTATTCGGCTTCTTTCCATTCGGTAACTAATTTAGAAAACTCTACATATTTAATCGCACCACTTTTATTTGAAGTAATCTCTCCATTTTTAATAAAGAATGTCTGTGGTAGAGTAGAATCACTATTGAAGTTATCTTTCATATATGTTGCTAAATCTTCAATTTTATCAGCATTTACATAATAAACTTTTTGACGATGTTTCTTTATGTATTCTTTTACATATGTTGCCTGTTCTGCTGTTAGGTTAGCAGGATCATTATTTTGTTCCTCTGTTGTAGAGCTTGATGTTGTCGTTGTTTTGACGGTACCAAATACTACAATAAAGTCCTTATCAGCTTGAATCATGGAAACAGCCTTATCAGCTGAAATTATAGTATAATCATTCATATTGAATTGTTTATAAATTAATAGTGCCCCAACAATGACAATAACGATACCAAAGACACTAATTTCTTTAGCGAACTTTTTAAGTTTATCCATACTTAGCCTCCTTCGTTCAATCCATTTTATCATAATTATTATAACTTCACAACCTCTGAGTCAATGAATTTTAGCTCTTTCTATCTCCGGCAGGATTATGCTATAATAGAGGAGTAAAAGGGGGATTTGCTAAATGAAAAATATAGTTAATACAGAAATGGCACCATCAGCAATTGGTCCATACAGTCAAGGAGTAAATATTGGAGATTTTATCTTTTTTTCTGGTCAGATTCCATTAGATCCTAAAACAGGGGAGATGGTTGAAAATGATATTAAAGTGCAGACGAAACAATCATTAGAAAACGTAAAAGCACTATTAAATGATCAAGGATTAGATTTTTCAAATGTAGTGAAAACAACAGTCTTCCTTGATAATATGGATGACTTTGCAGCAATGAATGAAGTTTATTCGAACTACTTTGTTGCACCATTTCCTGCTCGAAGTGCAGTAGCTGTAGATAAGCTGCCAAAAGGCGCTTTAGTAGAAGTGGAAGTTATTGCTTATAAAGGTTAATTGCTGACTGCCTCAAAAGGGGAGTTAAAATGATTGATATTTTATTTAAAGTGAATTCTACACATTGCATCGTTGTGACATCAGAAAACCAAATATTTTATTATGAACAGCCGGTAGAAAAAGTGATGGATAATTATTTAAAGCCGCTGCTGCTGTCGTTTTCATCCATTCAGCAATCCAGTAAAGGAATTTTGGGCGAAAGTCGTTATAAAAAGCCTATCAGCTATTATACAGAACAGGGATTGAATATTTTAATTCCGACCGGTTCATATCGGAATCAAAAATGTATTTGGGTTTCACTTCATTATTGCTTACATCATGTTCGGGAAGAATTTAATTCTTTACTAGACGAAAACATCACGGCGTTTCAATGGAGCAAGCTTTTAAGCAGTGCTATTGCTTATAAGAATATGTTTGATTTAAAACCGGAAATACCAGTATTCGGAAATGAAATTACTGTAGAAAAAATGCAATCAATATTGAAAGATTATTCCTAGCTGCGGATAATCTTTTTTATTGTCTGAAAGTGTCGCTTTCTAAAGCAAATAAGGAGTTCATAGAATATTTATAGAAAGAAGGCATATACATGAGTACGGGTGATGAAAATGAAAATAAAAAATGTCTTAGTCAATTGGTCTCTATATGATGAAGAACTCTTAGAACCATATGAATGGAAAGAAGACGATGATTTAGAGTTAATTGATGAAATCAATTTAATTCGTGTGGATGAATTATGTTTAAATGATCTTTTCAACAACATCGTAACCATTTCTATGGAACGAACAAGCAACGAATTTATTGTCGCAAATGAAACCTACGCGATCGCTATTGAATTAGATCATAACGGGCACTTAAAATATCGCAGTGTTCTCACATATGACAAGCGCAATGAGATCGGTGAAATTGTTAAAACTATGCCTGCCCATTCTCTGCATTACACTGTTCAGGATTATTGTGAAAACAAAGAATATGGCTTAACCAGAGCCGAAAGAATAAAAAAACAATATCTCTTGCAAAAGATAGAGTTATTGTATCAATATCAGCCAAGAAAACTCCTCAGCATTTATACACAGCTTTATTTAATAGAAGAAAGTGATCCCAATAAGGCCTATAAACGTATTTTAAAGCAGTTAAAAAGCGGTTATTTGAATTTTCACGAATATCTTTATAAATTATTATACTTAATTTAGTTTATTTAATTCATTTTCAGTTTATAATTGTAATGTAGTATTAATGCAGAAGCTGAAAATAATCATAGTCAAATGATAGGATTTGATGTATTATTAACTAAAGCAAAGGAGTTGAAATTATGATTAGAATATATACGGCTCCAAGTTGTGCCTCTTGTCGTAAGGTAAAATCTTGGCTGAAAGAACAAAACATACCTTATGTGGAAAAAAATATATTTTCTACATTATTGAGAAAAAATGAATTGAGAGAACTGCTTGAACGTTCTGAGAACGGAACAGATGATATTATTTCAAAGCGTTCTAAGATTATTAAGGAAAATAGAGTGGATGTCAATGATATGACGACCAATGAGTTGATAGAATTCATTCAAAATAATCCATCTGTCTTAAAAAGACCGATCATCATGGATGAAAGACGTTTCCAGGTAGGATTCAACAGTGAGGAAATCAGAGCGTTTATTCCTCGAGAATTGAGAAAGTTGGCAGAATGTGAACATGTGGCTTGCCCTCAGTTCAGTGATCCTAAATTACGAGTTCAACCTAAAATAATACCACAGCAGTAACCTACTGTGGTGTTCCATATAAGACATCGCATAAGCGGTGTCTTTTTCCTTTGCAGTTTTGAACGTATTTGACATCAGCTGTCTTTAAAAAGGCATTGAAATCTTCTATCGCATTTTCGGTTTTAGTAACTTCATATTCTATTTCATAATCTGTTACACCTAGATACTCGCTTTTATCTAAAGATAGGAGACCGTTTTTATAAGGAAGGTCATAGCGATATGTTTGTAATGTATAGATCTGGCAGAGATCTTTTAAAGTGATATGATATTCTTTGAGTAATTCTAAAATTTCACTGTCAATTTCTTCATTGTGAATTAAATGCTGAAAATCTTCTTTTGAAATATTTTCATTAAATTCATCCAGACCAACAGCTCCAGAGCGTTTTAAAGTAAATTCATAATGATCATCCTTTAAACGAACACGCAAAGTAATGCGGGCTAATCTTAGTTTCTCTTCTTTAGTGTCAAAATAATAGTTTGTTTGCTGATAGGCAGGACCTTTAAATAAAGGCTTTAAGATATCATACTGTTCCTTAGTTAAAAGCAGTTTATATTCAATTTCAATGTTTTTATTCATACGCTTCACCTCTCCTTATATTATATAGAAGAAAGCTAGGATTTTAAAGTAAGATAGTATATAATATGACTAAATGGCGGTGATAGAATGATAAAGAGTTATTTAATGGTCGTAAAGCAGGATGAAAAATCAAAAAATATTTCAAATACATTAAAAGAAAAATTGAAGGGGATATTAGAATATAATGAGAGTGAGCCTGACTTAATTATTAGCATTGGCGGAGATGGAACGATGCTGTATGCTCTGCATGAATATTTCCATTTAGTCGATCAGGTCTATTTCATAGGGGTTCATACCGGAACTTTAGGTTTTTATACAGATTATCAGGCTGATGAAATTGATGAGCTTGTGGCAGATATTAAAAAAGGAGAGTACACGATTAATAAGCGTGCTGTGCTGGATGTGCAGGTAGTGAATCAAAATGGAATCTCTCAGTATTATGCACTAAATGAAATGCGCATTGAAAATCCTCATTATACTCAGGTGCTTCATGTTTATATTAATGAAGAGCATTTGGAAACATTCCGTGGGAACGGACTTTGCATCAGCACACCTTCAGGATCGACGGCCTATAATAAATCACTGGGAGGAGCAGTAATCCATCCCGATTTAGAAGTAATGCAGCTGTCAGAGGTGGCTGGGATACAGCATAATGCCTATCGTTCATTAGGATCAAGCATCGTGCTGGGAAAAGAACAGCTGGTTACATTGACCTGTGATCGTTTTGATGGTGTTTTTATTGGTGTTGATCAATATTCTTATAATTTGAAACCATTTGAAAAGATTAATGTTTCTTTATCTTCTCATTCTGTACAATGTATACAGTATCGTCCACTCACATTTATCAGCCGTATTAAAAGGTCGTTCATTAGTTAATGAAGCTAAAGTTTAAGATTGAACAAGATCAATCGCTGCGTGATTTTATTGCTGAACATGATATTTCGGATAAGCTTTTATCCGCAGTAAAGACGAATGGGGATATGCGAGTGAATGGCATTCATGTGACGATTCGATATTTGCTTAGAAAAAATGATGTACTGGAAATCATTTTTCCGCAAGAAAAACGTGGAAAACAGCTGTCTCCATCAAAAATGGAGCTTGATATCATTTATGAAGATGAGTACTTATTAGTAGTGAATAAACCGGCTATGATGCCCTGTATTCCCGATCATCGCTATCATGATCAGACCTTAGCAAACGGTCTTATTGCTTATTATGAAGCCATCGGATTAGACAGCACAATTCACTTTGTGAACAGACTTGATCGAGAGACCAGCGGGCTGTTGATTGTTGCGAAATATCGCTATATTCATTATCTGCTAAGTAAAGAGCATATCGAAAGAAAATATGTTGCGCTGGCTTATGGGCATGTCGTCGATCAAACGATTGACTTACCTATTGGTCGAATAAACAAAAACGTTCGCAGAGAAATACTGCCTATCGGTAAACCATCTGTCACACATTGCCATGTCTTAAAACAGGATGAAAACTTTAGTGTCGTGGAATGTCAGCTGGAGACTGGAAGAACACATCAAATCCGTGTGCATTTATCCGCTGTTGGGCATCCATTAATTGGTGATCGTTTATATGGGGATATAAAAAATTTAGCTGATACCTACTTTCTTCATAGTTATCAGCTAAGCTTTGTTCATCCGATTACAAAGCAGACATTGCGGTTTGCCAAAGAGCGTAAAATCGATGAAACATATTTTTGCAACATGTAAAATAAGTTGTAGGAATAGAAGACTTAAAGATTATAAAAATTGAAGGTATAATAAAAAGCCGCTGTTTAGCGGTTTTATTCATAATTATGAAGCTTACTGTGTTTAATTCTATTCTGCTTTTCAATATCAAAGATCATTCCGATAATCAGCATATAGGATAAAAGCGAAGATCCGCCATAAGAAATAAACGGAAGCGTGATTCCTGTGATTGGCAGTAAACCGGTAATCATAAAGATATTCCAGATCTGCTGTATAAACAGTAGACCAAATAAACCGGTTGTTAGACAGCGCCCTTTTTCATCAGCTTGAATCCCGATTTTTAGAATGGTAATGTCTAAAGAAACGATTGCGGTTAGTACGGTAACCCCGGCAACCAGCCCGCCACCTTGACATATTACAGCAAAAATAAAGTCTGTATGTGCTTCAGGGAAGTTCATAACGACGGATTGAAAACCATGTCCGAAAACGGAGGCGGTTCCATAGGATAACAGCGCATTGAAGAGCTGGTAGCCTTCTTGTCCATAGGTACCTTCGGGATCCAGCCAGCCATAGAAACGCCCGGCTTTATGTCCGCTGAAGATTGATTTAAACAATTCCTGATTATATAAGAAGATATAAACGATCACTAATATTCCGACTAGGAGAATACTTACTCCAACGATAAACCAACGCATTTGCAGACCACTGGCAAATAGTAAGAAAATTACAGATACTGCAATGATCATCGTTACCCCGGCATCGTTTTGCAGATAAATCAGCAGGCATGGCGGCAAGGATACCGCAGCTACTTTAGCTAAGAGTTTACAATCTGTTTCAAAAGTGTGCAGTGTGTAAAGTTCATTGTGTTCTTGAACAACCTTAGATAATGCGATAATGATTGCCATCTTCATAAATTCACTTGGCTGTACTCCGCCAACACCGGGAAATTGAAACCAGCTGGTTGCCCCGTTTACTTCTTCAGCAAAGGGAACCGGCAGCCCAAAACGATGCTTGAGGGCTAATAACAGCAGTGAAATCATCAACAGCCAATAAATAATCCATATACAAGAATAAATCCTGTCACTTCCAAATTTATATACAGCATACATGGCAACAAAGCCAATAATGTACCATTGTAATTGTTTTGACCAATACCCGCCAGGATTTGGATAGGTAATGAGAGGCTTTGCGGAGGCGATCGCAATACAGCTTATAATAGCAACAATAATCATGATCACTAGCAGCGGCATATGAAAATATTGCTTCTTTTCTACATCCACGAATCTCTTCCTCTTAACTCAAAATTCTCTATTTTCATGTTTCCTTCACCTCTAGACTATAGTATACTATAAATTGAAGAAAATACAAAGAATACCGTAAGAAAGGATATGCGAAAATGGGAAATGAACTTTATTTATATATAGCTATAGGAGTGATTGCGATTGCAGTGCTTCTATTAGGAATTCGTTTTTATTTAAAGAATAAGAAGCCAAAACAGAAAGTATTAGCTAAATCCGGTGTTGATATTGAGCATTTATTATCAGCCCTTGGCGGCAGCGGCAATATTAAAGAGATCAGCAGTTCAATGTCAAAAGTAACAGTTGAGCTTAAAGAACCTAAAGTAATCGAAGCAGAAAAAATAAAAGCTCTAGGTGCCAGCGGAATTGTTCAAAATGAAAATAAAGTTTCGATGATCTTTGGAAAAACCTCTCAGGCAATTGAAAATGAAATGAAAGCGAAAGTTTAAATATACTGCCATTCTAGGCAGTTTTTTTATAGAGTTTTGAATGCTTTTAATTGTCGATATAAGTCTTTTGTGATATAATTAACATGCTGAAAAGAGTAGAATTTGATATTAAAAATAATCAAGCAAATAAGTGGTAATAGGAATTATTATCTGATACATTAAGAGTGCGATCACTTTTAATTATCTTCTTTTACAGCGTTTTATTTATCATTTCTAGTACACTTTTATGAAATACTAATAATTTTTTAAAATTGTAATAAATTTGTTGTATTCATATTTTGGCGGTGCTATAATTGACTAGGAAAAATAAAAAATCAAACAGGGGGTTTAAACACATGAGTTTAACAAATGCATGGGAAGGGTTTGTAGAAGGTAAATGGACTTCTGAAATCAACTTAAGAGATTTCATCCAATTAAACTACACACCTTACACAGGAGACGAATCATTCTTAGCCGGGCCTACTAAAGCTACTTTAGAATTATGGGATCAAGTTATGGATTTAACTGCTAAGGAAAGAGATGCCGGTGGTGTTTTAGATATGGATACTAAAGTAGTATCTACCATCACATCACATGAAGCAGGTTATTTAGATAAATCAAAGGAAAAGATTGTTGGTTTCCAAACAGAAAAACCATTTAAAAGATCTTTACAGCCTTTTGGTGGAATTCGTATGGCACAGCAAGCATGTGCAGATAATGGATACGAAGTAGATCCTGAAATTGTAAATATTTTTACAAAATACAGAAAAACACATAACCAAGGTGTATTCGATGTTTATACTCCAGAAATGAGAGCATGCAGATCTTCTCATATCATTACTGGATTACCTGATGCTTACGGACGTGGACGTATTATCGGAGATTACAGACGTGTTGCATTATATGGAGTAGATCGTTTAATTGAAGATAAAAAAGAACAATTCGCTACATCACATGTTGCACGTATGAATAGTAAAAACATTCGTTTACGTGAAGAATTAAGTGAACAAATCAGAGCTTTAGGAGAATTGAAAGAATTAGGAAAAATCTATGGTTTAGATATCTCAAAACCAGCTACAACAGCTAAAGAAGCTATTCAATGGTTATATTTTGGTTACTTAGCATCAGTTAAGGAACAAAACGGAGCTGCAATGTCTTTAGGAAGAACTTCAACATTTATTGATATCTATATCGAAAGAGATATTAAAAATGGTGTCTTAACTGAAGAAGAAGCACAGGAATTAGTAGATCATTTCATCATGAAATTAAGATTGATTAAATTCGCTCGTACTCCAGATTACAATGCATTGTTCTCAGGAGATCCACAATGGGTAACTGAATCAATCGGTGGTGTTGGTATCGATGGACGTCCAATGGTCACTAGAACTTCATTCAGATATTTACACACATTAGACAACTTAGGTGCAGCACCGGAACCAAACTTAACTGTTTTATGGTCAACTCGCTTACCTGCTAACTTCAAAGCATACTGTGCTAAGATGTCAATCAAATCATCATCAATTCAATATGAAAACGATGACTTAATGAGAGTGACTCATGGTGATGACTATGCTATCGCATGCTGTATATCTTCAATGGTTGTTGGTAAAGAAATGCAGTTCTTCGGAGCTCGTGCTAACTTAGCTAAATGTTTATTATATGCAATCAACGGTGGTATCGATGAAGTTTCTAAAAAACAAGTTGGTCCTAAATTCAGACCTGTTGAAGGAGAATATTTAGATTTCAACGATGTAGTATCTAAATATGAAGATATGATGGACTGGTTGGCTGGAGTTTATGTTAACTCATTAAATATCATCCACTATATGCATGATAAATACTGCTATGAAAGAATTCAAATGGCATTACATGACAGAGATGTTAAACGTTATTTCGCAACAGGAATTGCCGGTCTTTCAGTAGTAGCTGACTCATTATCAGCAATTAAATATGCAAAAGTTAAATGTGTCAGAGATGAAGATGGTATCGTAACAGATTTCATAACTGAAGGAGACTTCCCTAAATACGGTAACAATGATGACAAAGCTGATGAAATTGCAACTTGGCTAGTAAAAACATTCATGGATAAAGTAAGATCTCATCATACTTATCGTGACAGTGTTCCTACAACATCTATCTTAACTATTACTTCTAATGTTGTTTATGGTAAAGCAACAGGAAGTACACCAGATGGTAGAAAGAAAGGGGAACCATTTGCTCCAGGTGCTAACCCAATGCATCGCAGAGATACTCATGGTGCTGTTGCTTCACTTGCTTCAGTAGCAAAATTACCATTTAAAGATGCACAAGATGGTATTTCTAATACTTTCTCAATCATTCCAGGTGCTTTAGGTAAAGATGACCAAGTATTTGTTGGTGACTTGGATGTTGATATTGATTTAGAAGATAAATAAAAAAGGAAGCGATTCTTTTGAACGAAAAAAAAGTAGAAGAATTAATTAAAATGTTAGATCAATTTGTTGAGGATGGCGGTGGTCATATGAATGTGCAGTTCAATGATGACAGCGAAGAATTCAATGTTGATAAAATAGAGGTAAAGAAAGGCTTGGACTCATGCGGCGTACAGTCAGCATGCCAGATTCCAACGTTCTTTACAGAGGAAGACGACGAATTTTAATAGGAGGGGAATACTATGGCAAATCAAGCTCAAATCGATAATTTAGTATCTTTATTAGATGGTTATGTTGAAAAAGGTGGACATCATTTAAACGTTAATGTTTTTACTAAAGAAACATTATTAGATGCTCAGGCTCACCCTGAAAACTATCCACAATTAACAATCCGTGTATCAGGATATGCAGTTAACTTCGTTAAACTTACAAAAGAACAACAAGATGACGTTATCGCACGTACTTTCCACGATTCAATGTAATTAAAAGGGAGCTTAGCTCCCTTTTTAAATTAAATAATGCTATAATGGGTATAGTGAAATAAGAATGGAGGGCGCGTAATGGAAGGATATATACATTCAACTGAATCATTTGGTACTGTTGACGGACCGGGGATTCGCTTTGTCGTGTTTACTCAAGGTTGTCCAATGCGCTGTTTGTATTGTCATAATCCGGATACTTGGGAATTAAATACCGGAAATAAAATGACGACGAAAGAAATTTTAGAGGCTTATGATGAAAATAAATCTTTTTATAAAGAAGGCGGTTTAACGGTTACTGGCGGAGAACCGTTGATGCAGATGGATTTTGTTACAGAGCTGTTTGCTAAAGCCAAGGAAAAAGGAATTCATACCTGTTTAGATACATCGGGAATAACCTTCTCCAGAGAAGAAAAAGCATTGGCAAAGATGAATCGTTTAATGGCTGTGACTGATCTGGTGATGTTAGATATAAAGCATATTGATCCTCAGGAGCATATCAAACTGACACAACAGAAAAATGATCGCATCTTAGATTTTTTAGCTTATCTTGATGAGACTAGCAAGGAAGTCTGGATTCGTCATGTGGTGGTTCCGACAATAACACAAAACGATGACTATCTTTATCAGTTAGGATACTATATTGGACAGTTCCACAATGTTAAGGCGTTGGATATTCTGCCTTATCATACAATGGGAATCAATAAATATAAAAGCTTAGGAATGGATTATCCATTAGAAGGTATTCCTGCATTGGATAAGTCGGAAGCAATTCAGGCACGTAAGGTTGTTTTAAAAGGTTATAAAGACCGTAAAAGTGAATTAAAAAAAGAGGGGCAATAAATTTTGCTCCTCTATTTATTTTTCAGTGTGACTTGCAGGATATCAGGAGTACAGAACAGTCGTGCTGACTGTCCGCTTTCCATTCCCAGACCGTTAGAAACGATCAAGGTAGAAGCACCAACATCATAACGACCATGGTTATATGCTTTTGCTCCATCAACAGTAATCAAAGGACCTAAAAACGGAAGATAGATATAGCCTCCATGTGAATGTCCTGACAACTGTAATTCAATGTCTTTGCCCACCGTATTTGTAAAGAAATCAGGTTGATGCACTAACGCAATTTTATAATTACCGCTGTTGTTGGCATTAATTAGAGTACCTAAATTATCAGCCGATTCCAAACCGAATAAAGTAATTGAACTGTTATTGTAGTAAATAGAACGTGCCTCATTTGACAGCACCTCAAATCCACCTAACTGCAATATGTTTTTGGTATCATTGACACTTGTGTAATCTTTTTCACCTAATACGGCAAATTTTCCATATTTAGCTGTAATCTGATTTAAAAGCTGACTGACTTCATCTTGGCTGATAATCTGCGCATCGTAAATATCACCGCCAAATAGAACCAAATCAAAATTCTGTGCATTTATTTTTTCTACTATTTTTTTAAGTCGTGTAATATCATCATTATCTTTTAAATCCAAATCAGAAAAATAGCCTACTTTAAAATTATTGAAAGCTTCCGGTAAATCTGTATGAACGACTTCGTGTTTAGAAAGACTGATCGCATAAGGAGTTCGATAAAAGCTTAAATAAGCGGTTACCCCTATCACTGCGATCAGTAATAATATTACAATAACTTTTAAGTAATGAAGCTTCTTCATTATTTTTTATTCATGATCACCGGAATGATCATTGGATTTCTTTTCGTTTTACGATAGAAATATGGACTTAAAGTATCACGAATTGTATTCTTAATTTCACTGAATGTCGTCTTTCCTGCCAATAATTTATTTAAAGCGTCTTGTACTAAACGTTCGGCTTCTTTAATTAATTGATAACTGTCTTTCATATAGACAAATCCACGAGATACGATGACCGGACGAGATAGCAGCTTACCTGTACGTGAATCCATACTGATAAGAATAGATACCATTCCATCTTCAGATAAGATTTGGCGATCTCTTAATACCGCAGTAGATAATCCCGTAATATCATTTCCATCGACATAGATATCATCTGCATGAATACGATTTCCTAAGCGAGCTTCTCCATCTTTTAAGATAATGACATCTCCGTTTGAAAGAACGAAAGTATTTTCTTTAGGAATACCGACATCATGAGCTAATTCACTATGAATTTTAAGCATACGATATTCTCCATGGACTGGGAAAAAATATTTAGGACTTGTTAGCAGCAGCATCAGCTTTTGTTCTTCCTGAGAAGCATGTCCTGATGTATGCAGACTGTTTAATGGAGAATGTGTTAATACACGAGCGCCTAATCTAAAGAGCTTGTTTACGACACGATTGATGCTTGCCGCATTTCCGGGAATTGGACTTGATGAGAAAATAATCGTATCAGTTGGTTTAATACGGATAAATTTATGGGTTCCGGCAGCAATACGTGACAATGCCGCCAAAGGTTCTCCCTGACTTCCTGTACACAAGATGAGCAGCTGACTGTCAGGAAATTTCTTTGCTTCATCACTTTTAATAAAATAACGATCCGGACATTTAATGTGTCCCAGTTTGCGGGAAGTCTGAATAACATTTTCCATTGAACGTCCGAAAACAAGAATACGACGATCAAATTTTACCGCTGCCTGAACGATCTGCTGAACACGGTCAACATTAGATGCAAATGTTGCGACAATGATACGTCCTTCCGTTTTTCTGAATTCATTCTGAATAGAATTAGCTACTACTTTTTCACTTAGTGAGAAAGTCGGTACTTCTGCGTTTGTTGAATCACTCATCAAAAGAGTAACTCCGGTTGTACCTAAGAATGACATTTTTTGAAAGTCAGCCGGTTCACCGACTGGCGTTAAATCAAATTTAAAATCACCGGTCGTTACAATACGTCCATTAGGTGTATTGATAATAATTCCGACAGATTCCGGAATAGAATGGTTCGTTCTAAAGAAACCAATGTTGAAGAACTTCGTTTCAACTCTTGAAGAATCATCAATTTCTATTATCTTAGAAGCTTTTGTTAATTTTCTTTCTTCTAATTTACGTTTGATCAACGCACTCGCTAATGGAGAAGCATAAATGAAAGGAACCGTCACTAATTGTAGTAAGAAAGGAATTCCTCCGATATGATCTTCATGTCCATGGGTAATCAACAAGGCTTTGATTTTCTTTTGATTTTTAACGAGATAAGAATAATCTGGAATGATGTAATCAATTCCCGGTAATCCTTCCTCAGCAAATTTAACACCGGCATCAATAATGATAATTTCATTATCGTGTTCGATGCAATACATATTCTTACCGACTTCACCTAAACCACCTAAAGCATATACTTTTGTTTCATGTGTATATCTAGGTTCTTTAGTGCCAGCAAGAGGGCGCTTTTTAGGCGCATGTTGTGCAGCTTTATTATTTTTTTCTTTATTTGCAACTTTTTCTGTTGGCATGATTTCACCTCTTTTTTTAAATTTTTCATCTCCATAAATTATAGCATAATTCCAGCCATTCTTTTATAGAAAAGAATAAAAAACTAGAGTTAACCTCTAGTCAATGTTCAAACAAGCACCGATTCCGATTGCATTAGGTCCCGTATGACATGCAATAGATAACGACAGTGGAGCATAAGTAATAACATTATTTGGAAAATATTCTTTTAAATATTCAACCATATCTCTAGCGATTTGTTCATCTTTAGTATATGCGACATAGATATTACAATTCGCACCTTTTCCTTCAGGATCTAATTTTTCATTAATATCTCTTACAAGCGCTTCAGCCATAATCTTATGAGCCTTAGCCATTGTACGTGTCTTTTCAAAAGCATCAAGCTTTTCCCCTTGAATCGTTAAAATAGGCTTCAATTTCAACAGACCGCCTAAAGCTGCCGCTAACGGTGTTAAACGTCCGCCACGTTTTAAATATTCTAAGGTTGGAACCGTGATATAAATGGTTGAATTAAATTTATTGACTTCCAATATATCTTTTATATACTGTGCATCTTTTCCTTGACTGATCAGCTTTAAAGCTTCTAACACATCATGCTTTAAAGTAATCGAAATACGCTGATTATTTACAACAAACACTTTTCCTTTATATTCCTCAGCTAAAAGCATCGCTGTTTGACAAGAACCGCTTAGTCCGCTTGACATTGGCATATGCAAAATCTCGTCATATTCTTCTAAAAGTTCATCCCATAAAGCCGTAATGTTTCCAGCAGAGGGTTGTGATGTAAATACTTTATTTCCACTTTCCAGCAACTCAAAAAATTCATCTGAACTTAAATTGATATCTTCAAAATATTCTTTCCCGTTAATCGTAAAAGGCATTGGAATAATGAAGATTCCAAGCTCTTTTCCTTCTTTTTGAGAAATACTTGAATTACTGTCGGTTACGATTGCGATTTTTTTCATAGAAGATTCCTCCTAACTTAATCATCATATCAAAAATAACATGTTTACACAACGTTTTTTATTTTTATCAAAATTATTATTTTAGTGGAAACGCTGTAATTTTATGATATAATATGGTGTAAATGGCAGGAGGGAATAGAATTGAATACAAAAGAAATAAAGGAACAGGCCAATTTCTTATATCAAAAAAGTTCACATTATATATCAGGAACATTTTTAGCGGTTGGTGCAATATTGGGAATCCTTGGAGGATTTTCTTACTTTATTCCATTTATGATCTTATCAGTACTGATGGAGACATTGGAATTAGGAACGATTCGTGCATCATTAAAAGCTTACGATAGAAAAGCAAAAGAAGTCACTACATTAAAATATACGTTAATGGGACTTAAAGAATATCCGAGTGCATTCTCTGTGTTTGTTGGAAAAAGACTGATCATTGTGATTATCCAGATCTTAATCATTTTAGGATCAATGGTTGCTTTTTCAGGAGATGTTGAACATGTTTTTGCATGTATCCGAGCATTATTAACAGGTAGCATTGATTTTATTAAAACAACGGATTCTAATAATTTAATTCAATGGCTGATTCCTGCTGGAATGCTGATTGGCTTTGCGATTGCTATGATCGTTGGGCTATTCTTAGAAATTAAATTTGCTTTAACTTATTATTATGCAGTAGATAAAGAATATTCATTGTTTGAATCACTTTCTGCATCTTGGAAAGGAATGAAAGGAAGAACATGGGCGTACATCACGCTGCTTCTTCGCTTTGCGATTCCTTATCTTGGCGCATTGATTGCCATCACTTTAGCAAATATCGCTTTAACAAACGGATTTACACAATTGATTGGTATGCTGCCATCACTAAGCTTTGTCTTAGCTTGTGTAATGACTATTCTGATTGCATTAGCCTCTATCACATTTGCAGTTATGATCTATAAAGTTAAATTACAATTAGCGATCACGGTCTTTTATAAACAAGTTGTAAAAGAGAGTGAAGCAGCAGCTAAATAAGCGATTGATCGCTTATTTTTAGTCTAGGAGGAAACATGGAACAAGTTATCGACTTTTTAATCACAAAGGGATTAGAATTAGGAGAAAAGTGTTTTTCAGCGATTTTAGTTCTGGTTATTGGACTTTATCTGTCACAGTTTGTCACGAAATTTGTAGTGAAGGCGATGAACCGAGCTAAGATTGAACTGACACTGATTTCGTTTGTGCGTTCGGTAGTAAGCAGCGGATTAAAAGTAGTGGTCATTATCAGTGCTATTGGAGCATTAGGCTTTCCTACGGCTTCATTATTTGCGATTTTTGGGACAGCCGGTGCCGCTTTGGCTCTGGGGTTCAAAGATAACCTTAGTAATTTTGTAAGTGGTATTATTATTTTATTTACAAAGCCGTTCATGGCAGGTGATTATATTGAAGTGAATCAGTTTGCGGGAACGGTTAAAGAAATTCAAGTGATGTTCACTGTTCTCAATACGATTGATAATAAACGCATCGTCGTTCCCAACTCGCAAATGACTCAAAATATCATTGTAAACAGTACTCATGAGGAGCATCGCCGTTTAGAATTAATCTTTGATGTAGCTTATGATGCCGACATTGAAAAAGTAAAAGCAGTTATCCATGATGTGATCTTGTCACATCCTAAGGCTTTAAAAAATCCCGAACCGCTTATCCGTGTATCCGGTTATAAAGAAAGCAGTGTGCAGGTTCTCTTAAGAGCGTGGTGCGAAAACGATGATTTCGTTGATTTTCGTTTCGACATGTTGGAACAAGTAAAAGCAGCTTTTGATAAAGAAGGTATTAAAATTCCATTTAATCAGTTAGATGTCACTCTTAAAGCAAATTAATTGATTAAATTCAGATACTTTGGCATAATATGTATAGAGGTGATAAAACATGAAAATCGTGAATTCAAATGAATTTGATCAAGAAATTTCAACAGGAGCAGTATTAGTTGACTTCTTTGCAACATGGTGCGGACCATGCAAAATGATTGCTCCGGTACTAGAAAAATTATCTGGTGAGTATACAAATGTGAAAATAATCAAAGTAGATGTAGACCAATCTCCTGATATTGCAGGACGTTATGGGGTACAATCTATTCCGACTTTGGTGATGTTTAAAGATGGTCAGCCTGTAGAAACTCAAGTTGGTTTTACCGGTGAACCGCAATTAAGAAATATGTTATCAAAATATTAAGAGAGTGGGAGTTCCCACTTTTTTTATTATTAGATATGCCTGTAGTAATGAAAAACGGGTAAGAAAGATAAATGATCGGATAAATGCAAAAAGTAACCTGATGAAACATATTGTTCAACGGTTACTTTTTATTTTTTTTGACTTTAGGAGTAATGATCTTGATGGCTTGAGGTGCCACGGAAATATCGATAGGCAGTTCATTTGCCTGTTCTCCATCAATATCCAATGTGATAGATTTAGAAGAGGAAAGATGAATATGCTTTGCTTGTCGGTAAATAATAAACGGACTTTCTAAATGCTTGTTTAATAGAATATCTTTAGATAACGCAATCAGATCAGTGATATCACACTTCTTTACTACCAATAAATCAAGCAATCCGTCACATAAATCGGCTTGGGAAGCTAATAAGAAGCCGCCAACTAAACGAGAATTGGTAACTAGAAACATATAGGCTTCTTCATCGATGGCTTCTCCGTCAACCTCAATATGGAGATCCATCGTGCTATTGAGCTGATTAGGAAGATCTAAAACAGCGTTCAGATAATAAGCGAAGGGACCTAGAATAGCTTTTTTCTTTTTGTCTACTTTAAAACCAATATCGGTAAACATTCCCCCGGCTAAGACATTAGCGAAATAAACCTGATTGGCTTTTCCCACATCCATCTTGATCTGATGAAATTTCGCTATTGTTTTTACGACATCATCATGCTTTTCCGGAATCTTTAAGGCACGGGATAGATCGTTAACGGTTCCTGCCGCTAAAATATACAACGGAATATCACATTTTCCGTCAATGATTCCGTTGATGACTTCACTTTGTGTTCCATCTCCGCCAACCGAAATAATCAAATCATACTGATGAGGTGCAAGCGTTAATAAAAGCTGATAGGCATCACGGTTTCCTTGGGTATAAAAAACCTCAAAAGAAGAAATAACTTTTTTTAAAACAAGCTTCCCAATTAATTCATGCAGTGTCGCCTGAATATTTTTACGCCCTGACGTTGGATTGACGATCAGTAAGCATTTCATACGCTTCACCCCTTTTTATTTATCATACCATATATTTTGTCGAATGTTCTAAGAATATGCCATTATTTTGTTCTATAAATAGTATGATTTAACTGAAGAAATCATGCTTAAAATACAAAAATCTTATTTTAAGATAGGTTTTTTCTGAAATTCAATAATTATCAGAATGATGTTGCTATTTTATATAAAAGAATTGACAAAGGTTAAAAATCGTATTAATATTATTGCATAATCTATCGATAAAATACTGTGAAAAGAAATAGTAGGTATTGGCCATTTGCAAAGAGAGTCCTAGGTTGGTGAGATAGGATCAAATGAAAAATAGTGAATTCATCTTGGAGTTGAGTACTGAAATTAGTAGGTATATCCGGTTACATGCCGTTATCATGTTAGAGTATGAACTAAGTTATTTAGCGTACTTGATAAGGTAAATATTGTGAGATATTTACAAACTGAGGTGGTAACACGAAGCATAGCTCTCGTCCTCTAAGCAATTAGAGAATGAGGGCTTTTTATATTTTATCCAAGGATTATAGAAAGAAGAGGAGAGAAATATTATGATTATCGTATTAAAACCAAAAACAAAACAAGAAGATATTGAAAGAATTGAAGGAATGGTCAAAGAAAGAGGGGGACAGCCACAAATCGTGGTAGGATCTGAAATGACTGTTATTGGGATCATAGGGGATACGACTAAGATTGATCCAAGAAGTTTGGAAGTCGATGAAGTTGTTGAAAGAGTGATGAAGGTCTCTGAGCCTTATAAGAAAGCAAATCGTGCTTTCCACCCTGATGATTCTATCATTGATGTGTCAGGGGTTAAAGTGGGCGGTGACCATTTAGCAGTGATCGCCGGTCCTTGTTCTATTGAATCAGAAGAGCAAGTCATCGAGATTGCCAAAGCGGCAAAAGCAGCCGGTGCTAATATGCTTCGCGGCGGTGCTTTCAAGCCTCGTACCAGTCCATATGCGTTCCAAGGAATGGGATCAAGCGGATTGGATATCCTGTATAAAGCGGGAAAAGAAGTGGGAATGCCGATCGTTTCAGAATTAATGTCAGCCGATCATTTAGAGGAATTCGATGAAAAAGTAGACTTGATTCAAATTGGTGCAAGAAACATGCAGAACTTCGATTTATTGAAACAATTAGGAAAGACAAAAAGACCGATCTTATTAAAGAGAGGTTTATCTGCTACCTTTGAAGAATGGATTATGTCAGCCGAATACATCATGGCAGCTGGAAATCCTAATGTCATTTTATGTGAAAGAGGAATCCGAACCTTTGAATCATATACAAGAAACACCTTGGATTTACAAGCGATCCCGGTAGTAAAGAAACTGACGCATTTACCGATTATCATTGATCCAAGTCATGCCGGAGGAAAATGGTGGTTAGTCGAACCCATGGCAAGAGCGGCAGTAGCAGCGGGAGCAGATGGTTTAATGATCGAAGTCCACAACAATCCGGAAAAAGCATTATGTGATGGACCACAGTCATTGAAGCCGGAGAAATTTGAAGCGGTCATCAAACAAGTACGTGATATCGCAAGAGTAATAGGGAAAGAAATTTAGGAGGATGTTTTATGGAGATGCTGGTAAATTTAAAAGAAAAGAGCTATCCCATCTATATTGAACAGGGATTGCTTCATCAAGTGGGAGAAAAAATAAAGGCAATTTATCAGGGGAAAAAGATTGCTGTTATTACAGATGATCAGGTGAACCATTATTATGGAGAGATCGTTAAATCACAGTTAGAAAAAGATTATGCCGTCACTATTGTAGAAATGCCACATGGTGAAAAAAGCAAAAGCTTTGATGTTTTACCAGCACTCTACAAACAATTATTAGATTTTAATCTAACTCGCAGCGATTTAATTGTTGCTTTAGGTGGGGGAGTGATTGGCGATCTTGCCGGCTTTATTGCCGCAACTTATTTAAGAGGAATCCCATTTGTTCAAATACCTACCTCACTGCTTGCTCAGGTAGATTCAAGCGTTGGTGGGAAAGTGGCAGTGGACCTGCCTTCGGGAAAAAATCTGGTAGGAGCATTTCATCATCCTAAGCTGGTGTTGATTGACCCCTTGGTATTAAAAACGCTAGAACCGCGATTTATTCACGATGGAATGGGAGAAGTCATTAAATATGGCTGTATTAAAGATGCTGCTCTATTCGATCAGCTGGCAGCTTATCAGGATTTTAATGACCTTTATAAAGATATTGATGAAATTATCTATCGCTGTATTGACATTAAAAGAATCGTAGTAGAAAATGATGAAAAAGACTTTGGTGATCGATTGATATTGAATTTCGGACACACCTTGGCACATACGATTGAACAGTATTATCATTATGAATCGTACTCTCATGGAGAAGCTGTGGCAATTGGTATGTATCAACTAACTAAAATTGCACAAGAACACGGACTGACACCGGCAGATACAGCAGAAAAGATCAAATCTGTATTAGAACGATATGAACTTCCGACGGCTTGCCATTTAGAGATGGAGGTTCTTAAAAATACGATTAAATTAGATAAAAAGAATATTAACAGTAAATTATCATTGATTCTTTTAAAGAATTTAGGGGAAGCTTTTATTTATCCGACAGACCTCTCATTCTTTGATGGAGCAGAAAGGGTTTAACATGAGTCAGATCAAAATTACACCAACACAATTAAATGGAACAGTTGCCATTCCGCCATCAAAAAGTATGGCTCATCGAGCGATTATCTGTGCCGCACTTGCGAAAGGGAAAAGCCGTATTGATCATATTGAGTATTCTCAGGATATTTTGGCGACAATCTCAGCTATGCAGGCTCTTGGTGCCCAAATTGAGACATATGAAGATTATTTATTCATCGATGGAACCTCTACGGGCTGTCAGCAGGAATGTCAGATTGACTGTAAAGAATCGGGTTCAACTCTGCGCTTTATGGTACCTGTATCGCTGATTCATGAAAACCATGTTCGTTTTATCGGTGAAGGAAATTTAGGAAAACGCCCGTTGAATGTCTTCTATGATATCTTTGATGAACAAGGAATATCATATCAATATCAAAATGAAATTTTAGATTTAACGATTCAGGGGCACTTAAAAGCAGGCGAATTTAAGGTGCCGGGCAATGTCAGTTCTCAATTTATCAGTGGCTTACTGTTTGCCTTACCCCTATTAGAAGGCGATTCAAAAATTATTATTACTTCTAAATTAGAATCGATTGGCTATATTGACCTTACTTTGCAGATGCTGGAAACCTTTGGCATTGTCATCACTCATGATCATTATCAGGAATTCCATATTGCCGGAAGACAGAGTTATCATGCTCATGATTACTATGTGGAAGCGGATTATTCACAGGCGGCTTTTTATCTAGTTGCCGGAGCATTGGGGAATTCAGTTGCATTAAAAGGCTTAAATTTAGATTCTTTACAGGGAGATAAAGAAGCGATTGATATCCTAAAAAGAATGGGAGCTGTTTTAACACAAACGGGCGACTTAATTAAAGTAGAAGCTAAAGGGTTGAAAGCAACAACGATTGATGGCAGTCAGTGTCCGGATGTCATTCCGGTATTAGCTTTAGCTGCGTGCCTTGCCGAGGGAACCACTAAAATCGAACATGCTGAACGCTTACGTATTAAAGAATGTGACCGTTTAGCTGCAGTAGCCAGTGAACTGACAAAATTAGGGGCAAAGATTACTGAAACTACAGATGGATTGATCATTGAAGGCGTTTGTCAATTACAAGGGGGACAGGTGAGTGCCTGGGCAGATCACCGTATTGCGATGACTTTAGCCATTGCTTCAACATGTGCACAAACAGAAATGATCATCGATAATAAGGAATGTGTGAAGAAATCATATCCAAGCTTTTGGCAGGATTTTGAACAATTAGGAGGAATGACAAGTGAGTGCTAATTGGGGAAAAAATATTGAATTATCTATTTTTGGGGAAAGTCATGGAAAAGCGATTGGGATTAACTTAGGTAAACTGCCAGCCGGCTTAAAAATTGATATGACTTTAGTAGAAAAGGAAATGCTGCGCCGTGCTCCCGGAAATAATAAGCTGTCAACTGCCCGCAAAGAAAAAGATCAGATAGAAATCATGAGCGGAATTCAAGATGGGATTACAACCGGAGCACCGCTATGTGCCATGATTTATAATTCGGATCAGCATTCAAAAGACTATTCTTTATTAGAAACGCATATGCGCCCGGGACATAGCGACTTTGCTGCATACGTGAAATATCATGGATATAATGATGTTCGCGGAGGAGGACACTTCTCTGGAAGAATTACTGCCCCGATTGTTTTTGCCGGAGCGGTAATCAAACAAATATTAGCACAGCAAAAGATTTATATTGGGGCACATATAAAAAGTATTCAATCTGTTCAGGATCAGGTCTTTGATGCGACATTAGATAAAAATGTACTTGACCAATTAGGTCAGCAGCTCTATCCAGTTTTAGATAAAGCCGTGTTCACGCAGATGGAAGCAGCTGTAGATGCAGCCCGTTCTCAATGTGATTCTGTAGGCGGACAGATTGAATGCGGAGTCATTGGCTTACCGGCAGGTATTGGTGAACCCTTCTTTGATTCGTTAGAAAGTACGATTGCCCATTTGATGTTCTCGATCCCCGCAGTAAAGGGATTAGAATTTGGTGATGGCTTTGATTTATGCAAAATGCAAGGAAGCGAGGCAAACGATTCTTATTATTATGAAGATAATAAAGTGAAAACAAAAACAAATCATAACGGGGGAATTGTCGGTGGCATCAGCAATGGGATGCCGATCACCTTTACGGTAGGCATTAAACCGACTCCATCGATTGCCCAAAAACAAGAGACAATTAATGTGGAGACGAAAGAAAATACAGAAATTGAGATTAAAGGGAGACACGATCCCTGTATCGTATTTCGTGCGGTTGCCGTTGTAGAAGCGATGTGTGCTATCGCTATTTATGAAGCTATGGGGGGAAATCAATGAAAACATTAGAAGAATGCCGTCAGGAAATTGATGAAATTGATACAAAATTACTGAGCTTATTTGAAGCCCGAATGCAAGTCTCTAAAGACGTTATCTTATATAAACTTGCTCATGATATGGAAATCTTTCAGCCCGAAAGAGAAAAGCTAGTGATCGAAAAAAGCAAGCAAAAGATACAACAGGAAAATCTTAAAGAATATGGAGCTCAGCTTATTCAATCGATAATGGATTTATCTAAAGATTATCAGGCAGAATTTATACCGGAAAAATTTGAGATTGAAGCTCATGCACCTTTATCAAAAAATGAAATGCTGAAAGTGGGTTATCAAGGAGTAGAGGGAGCTTTCGGACAGGAAGCATTGGAAATGTACTTCTCTTCAAAGGTAGATGTGATGCATTATGATCAGTTTGAAGATGTTTTTAAAGCGCTGGATCAGCATGAGATTCAATATGGTGTAGTGCCTATCGAAAACTCATCAACAGGAGCAATTAACGATGTTTATGATCTGATCCGCAATTATGGCTTCTATATTGTTGGAGAACAAAGCATCTCCATCGCTCAGCATTTATTAGCGTTGCCCGGAGCTGAATTAAACGATATCCAAGAAGTATATTCTCACCCTCAGGGGTTAGCTCAATCCATTCAGTTTTTAGATACCTGTCCAGACATTCGCAGATTTCCATATCCTAATACGGCAATGGCAGCGAAAATGGTCATGGAAACTAACGATAAAACCAAAGCAGCGATTGCTTCTAAAAAAGCGGCGGAGCTTTACGGACTTCATATTTTAAAAGAAAATATTCATACGGATAAAACAAATCATACGCGTTTTATTGTTATAGGGAAGCAAATGGAATCAAATGAGGCATATAATCGCATCAGTATCATGTGTTCATTAAAACATGAGGTAGGTGCATTAGCTACTATTCTAAATATCATTCGCAATCATGACTTAAACATGGTCAGAATTGAATCAAGACCTATTCATTCAAAACCATGGCAGTATTATTTCTATATTGATTTTGAAGGAAATATTAAAGATCCTAACGTTATTAAAGCACTAACAAAGATGCAGTATAACACTGAACTGTTAAGAGTGTTAGGCACATATCAGCAATCCTAGGGGGAAATATGAAAAATATAGTATTGATTGGCATGCCGGGAAGCGGGAAAACAACGATTTCACAGCAGCTGTCTAAAAGACTGAATCGTCCACTGATTGATATTGATGACTATTTAGTTCAGAAATTCAAGCAGTCGATTGATGATATGTTTTCAATCAGTGAAGCCTATTTCAGAGAAAGAGAGACTCTTTGCTGTCAGGAAGTTGCACAGTTATCCGGACATATCCTATCTACAGGTGGCGGCGTTATTAAAAATCAGGAAAATATTAAGGCTTTAAAAAAGAATGGAATTATTTTCTTATTGGATCGTGACGTTGAAAATATTATTCAGGATATTGAAACCAGTACCCGTCCATTATTAAAAGAAGGAAAAGAACGCTTATATACGCTTTATCAGGAAAGAAATACATTATATCATCAAAGTGCTGATGTCATTATTGATAATAATCAGGATATCGAGTATACTTTAAAACAGATCACAGACTACGTGGAGTCAATGTAAATTGTCTCCTTTTTTATGGAGAAAGCATATGGAAAAATTAAACTATCAAGATGTTGTATTGGAACTAAATGAATATGTCGATGATGTTGAAGGCTGGTCACCATATTATATATTTAATATCTGTATAGCCTCGGTCAAAGAACCTGTCGGACGCATCGTCTTTCGCTGTGGCAGTGATATGGAACATGAGTTTGCCGGTCATATCGGATACAGTGTTGACGAGCCTTACAGAGGACATCATTATGCTCTTTGGGCGTGCCTTGCTTTAAAACCATTCATTCGTTCATTAGGCTATCATCATGTTTTAATTACCTGTTCACCAGATAATATAGCTTCTAAAAAAACAATCGAAAAACTAGGCGCAGAGTTCGTTGAAACAAAACCGATTCCGAGTGATTTAAGAAAAGAATTCACAGGGAGTGAAACACGTAAGCGAATCTACTATTGGCAATTGCAAAAAGAGGCAAAATAGTTTATAATTTTGTAAGTTTTGCGTGGGAGGAATAAAATGAACGACATTGAATTATTAAATAGTGTAGGCATTAATAAAATACTCATGGCGAAAGATGACCCGATGCGCTATTTCATGCGATCTATCATGGCGGGGTTATATTTAGGGGGAGCGGTTATTTTATCCTATTCTTTCGGTGCCTTGCTTTCAACTAATTACCCGGAATTTTCTAAGATTGCGGTGGCTGTGACATTTGGAATCGGATTGGTTGCTATATGTTTCTTGGGAGCTGAATTATTTACGGGGAACTGTTTAACGACAATTATTCCGGTTTATGATAAAAAGATGCATTTTTTAGATATTATTCCAGCTTGGTGGATCTGTTTTGTCGGAAATATTCTGGGTTTGTTTGCAGTAGGGGCATTATTTATATTAAGCGGATCTTTTAATACGATTTTCCCAACCTATTTACAATCATTAATGGATGCGAAGTTGGCATTTGAACCAATGCAGTTATTGATTAAAGGAATCTTATGTAACTTTCTTGTGTGTATTGCCGGTTACGCAGGAATCAAAGTGAAAGATGATATGGTACGTTTAGTTATGATTATGTTTTTTGTAGCGGCGTTTGTATTACCTGGATTTGAACACTGTATTGCTAATAGCGGATTCTTTGCGATGTGTGTCACCCAGTTTGGAATTGGCGATTCTCCTTTTGCTTTGATGGGGATTCATATGCTGATCGCAACTTTAGGCAACATCATCGGTGGTTCGATTGTTGCAGGGATCCCTGTCTATTTAATGTTTAAAACAAAATATTAAGATAAAAAAGACACCTGTTTTTAGGTGTCATTGGAAGCTGTGCTTCCATTTTTTATTCTCTGGTAATGTACTGGAAATAAATCCCGCTTTTCGTTCTTCAAACATTCCGCTTCCGCCATAACCTGACCATACCATATAGCCTTCAAAGCCGGCATTATTAATTCCATGGATTTGATCCATCATTTCCTGACTGCCATAATCTCTTTGCGGATTCCCCGGAGTTCCCTTGCAGACATGTCCCATGCAGGCATAACCTTGAATCCAAGTGCGGTAGGCTGCGGGAGTAGGGACGCTGTTTAAAACTTCTTTCATTATTTCACTATAATTCTGCAAAGTGCTTTCAGGGTTTTGCCAAGGCTGATCAGATCCCATATTGCCGGGACCAAAGTGATCCGGGTAAGGCATAGGGGAAATGACATCGGCAACATTCGCTAAAGCGGGGATAAACTGTCCGATATTCTGATCATCTTCTGCCACCGCGGGCCAAGCAAAGACATCGGCTGCTACATACACTTCTAAAGGAGACAGTTCCTCATAAGCATACATCAAGAAGCGCTGAAGGGCCTGCGTCTTATATTCATCGTATGTATTATGTAAGTTGATTTCACCATTCATTTCTCCGTTGACTAAACCATCAGGGAAACGAACATAATCAAACTGGATTTCATTGAATCCCATTACTGCCACTTCTTTTGCGATTGCTACATTGTACATCCAAGATTTTCGAGAGTAAGCAGAGGGCCAGTTTTCACCATTATGTATAAGCAGAGAACCATCATTGGAAAGAATACTTTCTTCACTGTTCTGCTGTGCAAAGATTTGGTCTTTAAAGGTAACGATACGTGCAATCAAATAGATGCCTTCTTGATGACAGCGATCGATCAATGATTGTAGTTCACTTTTGGTTACAACGGCATCTTTAATTGCTCGATTTGAATCGTTTAGATAAGGCTTGCACTGCTCACTTTCAAAAGCAATATCCCCGATATCACTTTTTACTTCCACAACTAATGCATTAATCCCTGTTTCCTTGCATAGTCCTAATAAATAATCAAATTCCTGTTTAAAAATATTCATCGAAATATGTACAGCGTTAATATCTGATCTTAAAGGATTATTTGTATATTGCTTTTTATTAAATGGTTTATAATCTAAACTGTCTATATATGCCGTTTGTGAATAACCATCGCCAAAGTAGTAATCCCAATAAGCAGAATGGATCACATGTTGCGGATAGGCTTTAGTCGCTTCTTCAAGAGTAGGCTCAACATACATTGAATCTACATAATATATCTGTCCTTCTTTTTCAATCATATAGCCGTTGACTTCACCGGTATCCTTATTAAAATCACGTTCATAGTTAATTCTCTTGATAGGCAGGGCTTCTCCCTTATTTCCTACTGTCTTTTCCAAAGGTTCCCCTTTATCTTTTCGAAGATTCACCATTAGACGTGGATATATGGTTTGATTCGTTACACATTCTTCTATTGTTTCAACTAAATACTTTTTATCAATTTCAAATTCTTTACTATTTTGATCTGTTTTAATGATCATGTTTTCTTTATTTTTATCTGAAGCTTTAATACCAATGACTTTGGTTCCTCTGATTAAATGGATTTCTTCATTGTCAGCATTTATCGTTATGGAGGGCTGATCCGAAGCAATGTAGTAGGTTACAGTTGCTTTTTTTGATGTTTTAATAAAGATTAAAACTCCGGATACCACCAATATAAGAGCAAGGGCGACTACGATACCGAGACGCCCTTTTCTGATTTTATAATGTTTCATTTTAATATGAATTATTTCTTTCCAACGTTTCCGCTGTGAACCCCTTCAGATGAGTTTTCCAGTGGCAGCCATTCCAATACTTTATAGATGTAAGTATCCCAGAATTCCCATGTATGTGCTCCCGGTCCTTCTACATAAGTGACATCAACTTGATTATCCACTAAAAATTCGTGATAATCACGGTTTGCTTCAAGTAAAAAGTCTTCTGTACCACAAGCCATATAAATTTTAGGAAGGTCTGCTTTTTCTTTCTTCAATTTAGTAATCAAGGCTTTATAATCCTTTTCACTTCCGATTAATTGGTCAAGATCACCAAAAATAGATTCATAATAGCTGCGACGGTTGGTAGGCATAACCTCGTCATTGGTTGAATGAAGCACACGATCAAGGATCAATCCAGATGATAATGCTCCGATGTGGCTGAATGTTTCATGGAAACGAAGTCCATTTATCAAGGCACCATATCCTCCCATAGATAATCCGGCAATAAATGTATCTTCACGCTTATCAGATAATGGGAATAAATCACGTGTGACCTGTACTAATTCTTTCCCAATAAATTGACTGAACATATCTCCTGATAATGGATTGTCTACATAGAATTTGTTTTCACCTGAAGGCATAATCACCACTAGGTTACGTTCCTGTGCCCAAGCCTGAATACGTGTACCGGTTACCCAGTCTGTATAGTTTCCAAAGATTCCATGTAATAAGTATAGTGTTTTAAATGGTTTTTTCTCTCTAACCGGCATTCCCGGCATGCTTAACTTATCAACGGGAACAATTGCATTGATTGTTACTGTACGCATTAATGATTCTGAAATAAAGTCTACTTTAATTAAAGCCATAAATTTAATTCCTCCTTGCTTTTACTATTTTATCACAGATTATTTTATTATTCTATGTATTCGGTTACATTTTAGGCGGATTAATTTGCAATACAAAAGAAGCGATGACATTAGAAAAATCCCTTAAAAAGGTAGAATGAATTCTAACGGATTAGGGGATTTTGGTGTGCAGAATGTGATATTTAGATTGAACGGATTATATAGATAATTTATGGTAAGGAAGGTTATATTTTTTTGTTAGTTGAATATTGTTTTTTGTAATGATTAATACAAATATGCTTTACCCTATTGAAAATGAAGTATATATATGTAAGAATAATAATAGGATATGTTTCTTTTGTGTGTATATTTATTGGTTGAATATTAATTATTGCTACATTATCGCTTTGCTCCTTTCTAGTAACACAAGATTGTGTGAAGATTTATTATGGGAGGTATAAAGATGAAAAAAATAAGATATTTGTACATTTGCGCTACAGTTTTTACATTATTATTTTCTTCGGTCCTTAACACAAAAGCATTAACAAAAGAAACATCAAACATTGAGCATGTCACAGAAGCCAATTCCTCAATCAAAAATTCTGTAATTTCAACTATCAGCTTTTTAGAAAACACTAATTTATCAATTGAAAATTCCTATCAATTGTATGATATTAATGACTCTAAAAGTTATTTTTTGATTACATTTAATGAAGGGGGATATGCAATTGTGACTGAATTTGGAAATGTGAGTGAATATAGTTTAAATACGGAGAAAATACCATATATCCATGACAACATTGAATGTGATAGGTATATCTATGCTGGACCATTAAATTACATTTTTAAAACTAATGATAATATATATGTAGACAGCCATTTAAATCCCATTGATGCTATTGAAACTGATGAATTAATCGAAGCAAATAATAAAATGCTTAGTCAAAAAGATGATCATCATAGTTTTCGTGCGACTCGATCTACTTGGTATGGGATTGATGCCTCTAGATTTTCTAGATATACTAATTCAAGTTGGAAAAATTATTCGAATCAATGTGGACCATATTCAGCTGGAATTATGTTAGCATATTATCAAGATTATATTCCTAGTGTCGTAAATTTCAATTCTTCGATTAGACCGCAGAATTCTACTAATGCAAATAGTTTAATTTCTACTTTAGCTGCATTAACTCCTTCATCAACTGGCACTCTACCTTCAGATGTAGCAGTGGGAGTTGCAAGTATGCTTAATAATTACAATATTGCAGGTTCCTATGCCACCTGTTTTTACTCAAGTGGAGCTGCCTGGGGAACTGCTACGAGCAAAATTGATTCGGGAAGACCAGTGTGCATTGGATTAAGTGGATTAGCCGGCGATAATCCTTATGGTTGGCATTGGGTAACTGCATATGCATATACAACAGATGGCGGAAGTTACTATTACAGGAGTAATGATAATCATGGTAACTCAGATGTTGTTATTTCGTATTCATGGACAATGGGAATTGTGTATCTAAACCAATAAATTATGAAAAAATTTATTTCTATCATCGTTATTATTCTAATCATATGTGGTATGTATACATATGCAAGAAGTACTAAAGAATTAGATTTATTAGACAGCTTGCCAAAATTTCCTACCACACAAATGCTCGAAGAAATCACCGAATACAATAATGTAATAGATTATAAGGAAGAATATGTTAAGGAACGAGGAATCACAACTAACTTTGTAATAGATTATTCCCCAAAAGATGTACACCGATTATTACCAATTAAAAATATTTTTGTTTTATCTAAATTTAATATTGTAAGTATTGATAAGAAAGATCGTGTCATTAATACTATTAACGAAGCATCTGAAATAGTGGATCATTGGATTGTTAATACTATTAACTATGAAGTTGAATGTATTCTTTATATAGGAGAAGATCAATTAACTGCTACTATAATGATGCAAACCTATACTGATAAATTATATATTCTTGGTATAACTGATTTTGATGCAACGACTCTTAATGAAAATTGGAAAGAAACTATCTCACCAATAATTGAAAAGTTTTTCAACTCTATTTATTAATTTATAAATGAAATATCTCGGTCTAGTGGTCGGGATATTTTTATTTGAAAACAGATCGAGTGAATAATATCAGGGTGGCTTGTTATAAGTTGATAAAATATATACTAAAAAATCAGAAGCTTATTCCATTTTCATTAAAAAGAGGGATGTAGTAAATCTATCTTATCAGGTTCCCGACATGCTGAACTTATCGACCAAAATAGTTGCATTGATTGTTACTGTACATATTCAATCACTGATTATTTTATTATTCTGTTTATTTGGTGACAAAATAAATAAACTTTATTAAAATTTTAATTATTATATTGATTTTTTATTAATATACAATATATAATGATATTGTAAAAAAGGAAATAATAAATTTGCTATAATATAAATTATATAATTTATAGCAAACCTATTAAATACATCTTATGTTGTTATTAAATCACTTAATACACAATCTATAACTTTAAATACATAAATGTTATTATTGAAGTGATGCGAAAATATAATTTCGCTAAACTTATTATTCCATAATATTTTAGCAGATGCAATAAATAATAGAGATTAATTGTCTCTTATCTAATACAAATCTTAACAATTTATTCTTAAGTATTAAAGTTAGAAACGATTTCTAATTTATATGCGGATTTCGATACATCTTATGCTGTTGTTACCCATATGTGTATGGTGGTAGAACCCCAACACTACCTTATTTAAATACATTTTATGTTGTTATTAGACAAGTTTTCAACAAAGACAATGAATGCTTTGCGTATTAATTTAAATACAACTTATGTTGTTGTTAAACACTCATTATGAAAAAGTCATTAGGTGCGAGAATAGTATTTAAATACAACTTATGTTGTTGTTAAACTCTCGTAAATACCGCCTTCTGTAACTCTATTATTTCATAAATCTCCTATAAACTCAAGGGATCCTCCTTATTTTACCAGCGACATCTTCATTTTTAAAGTTGAAATCAAAACGAAGAGAATAGTCCGTATTTACAGGCATAATTTCACTCTTCAGAAAAATGAACTTGGTAAACTATGTAGAATAAACGGTTTTAATGAAAGCGCTTGTAGAAAAAGAAAGGAAGTGATATATTTTAGCTGTATATTAATTCATAGTATCAAATTAGAAACGAAAGGAGGAATTATATGAAAGTATACGAAATCAAGGTTAAAGTGTATCTGTTGGAAAAGCTATTTGCGGAAGATGCATTAGGGAAAATTGCTTATTATATTGATAGTACGCTTACTAAAAGTAAGGAATGGTCAACGTTTCATAGTAAAAATGAATTTAAACTATATACATTTAATAACCTGTATCCATTATCGGCTGATAAAGTTTACGAAGCAGATCGAAATTATACTTTTATCGTTAGAACCGTTGATTCTAATTTAGCTCATTATTTTAATGAACAGTTAGGTTCGCAACGCACAAAAGAATTGGTAGGATTAAATACTGAGGTTAGGATAGTCCCTAAGAAGAAAATTTATAAACTACATACATTAACACCGGTTATTGTTAAAAGTGATAAGGGGTATTGGCGAAATTCCATGACGTTGGAGGAATACGAAGAAAGACTAAAAGTAAATGTTATAAAGAAATATAATCAATTTATGAAGAAAAAAGTAGATGAAAGTTTTACTTTATATACGCATTTATTATTTAAAAATAGTGTTCCTATCAAATGTCCTATTAAAAGTGTGCATCTACTTGGAGATAAATTGGAAATAGAAGTAGGTACAAGTGATTTGGCTCAAGATTTTGCTTATTTTCTATTAGGGGTTTCTTTAGGTGAAATGGGTTCTCGTGGTTACGGTTATTTGAATTATGTCTGGTATTAGGAGGCAGAGAGATGATAGATGATTATTTAGAGGGGCTTAAACGTTACCTTGATAAAGTAGGAGAACGAGCGATCTTAGATAACTATATACCAGAAGAAGGAGACTACTATATATATGAGATTGGTGAACATGAAATAAAGAAAATACGTCAATTGCAGATCAAATATGATAAAAAGCAAAAAGTAACCATTGGCTCTGAAGACATCTATTATGACTTGATCAAACAGTTAGATAGTCAAAGTAAGATTCTTAGTACCAATAAATGCATGGATAGAAAGAAAAAAATATTATCCAATAATTATTTAACTTTCTTTGTAAAGTGTGACCGATTTAAAAAAGGGGAAGTAACGAAAGAAATTATTGAAGGGTATTATAATATATTGACAGATCCTAGACTGAAATATAATTCAAAAAACAGTTTAGCTATATATAACCAATATGAACAAGAGTATGGAAAGCCGGATCAGGATAGTATAGCGTTGATTAAGAATTGGATGTCTACTCATTTAAACGAAGAAACAAAAGAGAGTGAAAAGACTAAATATATTAAGATATTCTTTATTTACCCTGATATAGATCAAACATTGGCTGCTTATGAAAAAGAAGGAAATCGTTATTTTACTGTCAATCTCTATAATAAAAATGATTACAACATAGAAGCAGATAATAAAATTTTAGGTGTTTCTAATTACAATATGGGGTTAAATGACAAAAAACCATATTTGATGAATAGAACGAGAAAGGTCGAGTATCCATTTCTTTTTGATAAAGAACATGCTTTACTGCAAAAGAAGTTTTTTGATTTTCTCAATGGATTTAGTAATAAAGGATTGCTCAATATTTATTTAGATTTCGATAAAGGTACGATCGAAGCATTTGATGATAAAAAATTTCCTGATTCCATAGATAGTGGACTATACTTACGAATTAATAAGCAAACAACAGGAGATGTTATTTTAAATCAAGAAATAATAGTTAATTACAAGAATCATTTAAAGCAAGATTTTATTTATGGTAATGTGATCCACATGATGATTCCTAAGGAAAGCGCCTATAATGACTATTATAAATCATATAGAACATTATCTGAAATCGAAATGTTGATAAATAAGGTATGCTTCAATGGCTATCTGATCAATAACTATACAACAGAAGCTAATAAAATTGATAATAAGTTAGGGGATATTAAGCATTTTCTGCTTCAATATCGCAATCAATTATTTTCATGGTTTCATCTAGGTAAAAAAGATGGGTTAAATCACTTTATCTATATTGGATTATCACAGTTGATACAGCGCTTGTTCAATATTGGAGAAATGGCGAAAGCGGCACATCTTTTGAACTTACAGCTATGCTTAATGAAATATATAGATAATAATGCAAAGGAGATAGAAAAAATAATGGATGTATTAAAATTGTTAAAAGAGCATTTAAATGAACCTAATAATGATTGGGAGTTCAGCAGTGATGAAGAATACTATTTTGCAGTAGGACAATTAGCTTTTTATTATGTTTCACAGATTAAAGCTAAGAAAAAAGCACCAGTACGTTTTCTTAGACTGACTCAAGCAAAAAAAGATAATATTGTAAAACAGGAAATAGATAAATTACATAATAGCGTAAGCTATGCATTGACGATCTCACTTAATCACCGATCAAATAAACTGTATAGTCGAATTATGAGATACGAACCGAATAAGGATGTGGTGGAGAAATGGTTAATTAGTTCGGGAACGGCTAGTAAAAACTTGATATATGAAGGAAATTCAAAGGAGGAAAAGGAAGATGAAGAATAAGGTCTATGGTATCATCGGAATTAAAGCAATAATGTCAAATTGGAATGCAGATTTCAGTGGTTATCCTAAAACAACTCCGACAGGAGAAATATTTGCCAGTGACAAGGCTTTGAAATTTACCATGCGTAAATTTTGGGAAGAACAAGGTGAAATGGTACTTTATACACGTTCCCATACATTAGTATCCGATAGCAAAGGAAGAATGGTATTAGTGCCACGTTCGCTGTCAGAAAGATATACTCAGTTCTTCAAATCAGAAGTAACAGAGAAAACAAATTCGGTAGAAGTTTTAGGAAATCTTTTTAAAGTTTTAGATATTAGAACTTTTGGAGCGACTTTTGCCGAAACCAAAAATAATTATTCTATTACAGGAGCAGTACAGATTGGACAGGGAATGAATGTTTTTGAAAATACGCAAACCTTTGATCAACAGATTCTTTCTCCTTTCAGAGATAAAACAAGTGATGAATTAGCACAAAATACAACAATAGGGTCTATGATTTTAAGTGATGAAGCGCACTATTATTATCCATTTTCAATTAATCCTAATGCTTATCGTAATTATATTGAGCTAAGTATTACAGAAGGATATAAAGATCAAGATTATCAAGCCTTTAAAAAGGCGGCTCTTTCTTCAGTAAGTGCGTTTTCTTCAAATTCAAAAGCTGGCTGTGATAATGAATTTACTTTATTTATTGAAACAGATGAAAAAACATATTTGCCAAATTTAACGAACTTCATTTCTTTTAAAAAAGGAGGAGACAAAGATACTTTGCATTTGGATTTAGGAAAGTTGATAGAAGCACATAAAGATCAAATAAAATCAGTAGAAATATATTTTGATTCATTACATCTTGATATAGAAAGTGATATAAGCAACGCCCAATATTTTGATATTTATACGAAAGTGGCACTTTAAGATGGAAATCTTGCAATTTACATTAAATGGAAAAACAGCTTTTTTTAAAAAGCCGGATGTAAATGAATATGCTTATTTTACTTTTGGAAATATTCATAAGGTTGCCTTACTGGGAATCTTTGGAGCTATTTTAGGCTATAACGGTTATAATCAAATGACAAAGGAACAAAACTATCCTGAATTTTATCAGCGTTTAAAAGAATTAAAGATTGCGATTGTTCCTTCTCAAACTGGCTACTTTATGAAGAAAATACATACTTTCAATAACTCAGTTGGATATGCTTCTAGGGAACAGGGGGGCAATTTAATTGTCAGACAGCAATGGCTGCATGATCCTAAATGGGAAATTTATGTCTTAATCGATCAAGAAGAAGCTGAAAATTTAAAAGATGCAATGATTCACGATCAGTGTTGTTATGTGCCTTATTTAGGTGCTAATGATCATTATGCTGATATTAATCATGTTGTGGTTATTGATGATGGAATCAAAGCTGAAAATATCACACATGTGGATTCTTTATGCAAAAAGTCTGACGTGAATTTAAATATTGAAAGTGAAGAAATCCTTTTTCCAACTTATAAATATGAAGAATTCTTACCGATTGGATTAGATGAGTTTTGCAATCAGTACATTATGGAGCCTATGATTTATACTGATTTTGCACTTAAAACGACTTCAGATCTAGTTTACTGTGTGGATAACAAAAATATCAGTTTTTTCTAACTACTTCATTACGAAGTAGTTTTTAGGAGGAATGAAAGATGCTTATAGAAGAATTAATGTCAAAAATAAAGAAGGACATCTATTGTCACTATGATAAGACAAATACAAATAAAGAATTACTGAAAGATCATCTATACCTCGTACAAAAATATTATAATCTTCTTAATCAGGAAAGAGATCTTGAGAAAATCTTTCATCGAATATTTACAGCTCTTTTTCCAGATATGGATAAAAAGCAAATTGAGTTTTCCAAAGAAATGATTAAGGGATTCATTATTTTTCATGATATGGGAAAAATAAATTATAAATTTCAAAAAGAAAAGATGAAAAATAAGAATGGATTAGTGTTGAATGAATTTTATGGAAGTCAGCATTCTCTGCTTTCTGCAATTCTTTATTTAGACTATTATCTAAGAAGAATCCAGGATGATTTTAAATTAGATCAAAAATTAGTGGCATTGTGTTTAATTAATAGCTATGTGATATCAAGACATCATACTCAATTGGATGATGTCGGAAAATATTTAGATGAATTTAATGAACAGAATATAGGAAGAAATATAGTGCTTCAGTTATCAGCGGGAAATGATTTTTATACATTAGAAAATGATGCTGGGTTTATAGAAAAAGCATTTACTAAAAGATGGTTTTATGGTGTTTATGAGAAAGTAACACGTAATTTTAACACTAAACAAGATACTGTGGTTTATACATACAGTCGATTACTTTATTCTACTTTATTGACATGTGATCACTATGCAGCAAATCAGTTTTTTAATCACTATTCTATAGATAAAGAAATCAATCATTCCAGTGAATTATATCAGGGGTATAAAGCATCAAAGCTGTATCAAAAAATAACGTCATGTTCGTTAGAAAAATATCAAACTATGGAAGCTCCAAACATCAATCATTTGCGAAGCCGCTTATTTTTGGAAGTAGCGGATTGCTATAAGAAAAATTCAAATCATTCTATTTATTATTTGGAAGCTCCAACAGGAAGTGGGAAAAGTAATATAGCTTATTATTTAAGCTTACAAATGGCAGTAGAGGATAAACGTAAGATTTTCTATATTTATCCGTTTAATTCCTTAATTGAACAAAATTTCAATTCCCTGAAGAATATATTTCAAGATAAGGATAAATATCTAAAAAATATAGTGGCTATTAATGCAGTAACTCCCATTAAAGAAGATCTTTATGAGGGCATAGATTTCAATGAATTATTGCTCGACCGCCAATTCTTAAATTATCCATTTATACTAACAACGCATGTCAGTTTGTTTAATACTCTGTTTTCACCACGACGAGAAAATACATATGGTTTTTATAAATTGGTCAATAGTGTTATTGTTTTTGATGAAATTCAAACATATAAAAACAGCTTATGGTCGTATATCATGACATTTATTCAAACCATTTCTGAGATATTAGATATAAAAGTCATTATGATGTCTGCGACACTGCCTCCTATTGATCGGCTAACAGCTATTGATGTACCGGTATATCCATTAGTCAAAGAACCTTCTTTCTATTACCAGCATCCATATTTTAAAAATAGAGTTACGATTCATGATGATTTGCTCAAAATAGAGAATTTAACCTTAGATGGTCTTGCTGATTTTGTACTTGAACACTGTAATCATAATAAGGTCATGGTTGAATTTATCGCTAAACAAGATGCTTATGATTTTTATGAGATCATAATGACTAAAGGTTTAGATAGAGAAGAAAAAATCAAATTTTTATTACTAACGGGTGATGATAATAAAGCAGAAAGAATACGTATTTTAAATACTATCCAGCAAAAGCTCGATAAAGATGAAACATTGCTTTTAGTGGCTACACAAGTGGTAGAAGCAGGATTAGATATCGATATGGATATAGGTTTTAAAAACGTCTCTTTATTTGATAATGAAGAACAGTTTATGGGGAGAATCAATCGTTCTTGCTTAAAAGAGGGGAAAGCATATTTCTTTAACTATCGAAATGCAAGGGCTATTTATCGCGGTGATGTCAGAAATAATATAGAATTAACATTGAATAAAATTGAAAATATAAAATCTTTAATTGATAAAGATTTTGACCATTATTACAAACAAATATTTGATCTTATTAAAAAAAGAGATGCCAATACAATAAATGGACTACTTTCCTATTTTAATAATGAAGTACGTCTATTAAAAGGTGCTGATGTTGCGGACAAGATGAAATTAATTGATGACCAGCTATTATATTGTGATGTATGTATAAATACAACTGAGCAAATAAATGGAATTAGTGTACAAGGTGAAGAACTATGGAAGGAATATCGTCAATTATTAAAGGCTAAGATGGATTATCCTGAAAAAATGGTTCGTCTGTCTTTGGTGAAAAGCCAATTGAATTATTTTATTTATACAGTTAAGTCGAGTGATTTATCGAATTATACTGATGTCATTGGTGACTTATATTACATTGAAGAAGGAGATGAATACATAGTTAACGGAAAACTGGATAGAAAGAAATTAAGAGGGGGATTTCTATGAATATAACAGGAACATTAGTAAACTACTATATTCATTGTAAGCGCCAATGCTATTTAATGGGAAATAAAATCAATTTAGAAGACAATAGTCAGAATGTAATGATAGGTAGAGCTTTACATAAAGAAAAATTAGAAAATGATTTAAACAGCGAAATAAGTATTGAGAATATTCGTTTAGATAAATTAACTAAAGACTATTTAATTGAAATAAAAAAGAGTGATGCGGATGAAGAAGCGTGTCGTTGGTAAGTAATCTTCTATTTGAAAGTTCTTAAAGATAAGGGCATTATCAGAAAAGGGAAAATACAATTCATTGAAAAGAACAAAAATAGTCATACAGAGATTATAGAGCTAACAGAGGATATAGAAAATCAGCTTGAACAGCTTTTAATGTCGATTCAATTACTTATTAAATCTACCGATATACCCCCTATATTGCATCAGCCAACCTGTAAAAAATGTGCTTATTATGAATATTGCTACATATAAGGAGGAAAGGATTTATGGGAACGACTCGATATATTATGAGTATGGGGGAACTATCTAGGAAAGATCACTCACTCTGTTATAGAAAAAAACGGTAAAACATTTATATTCCCATTGAAAATACGAAAGAAATCTATTGCTTGAATGAAGTTTCAATCAATAGTAAGTTATTAGATTTTATTTCATCGCACCATATCATTATTCATTTTTTTAATTATTATGGAAATTATAGTGATACTTTTTATCCAAAAGATCAGTTTAATAGTGGTAGACTGCTTATTAAACAAGTTGAAAAACATACAAATCAAAGAATAGGAATTGCTCAAAATATTGTAAATGGGATTGGCGAAAATATCTATGAAATCTTATATCATTATTATAAGCACGGTAAAAAAGAAGTAAAAGAAACTATTGATTGGATTCAAAGCGAGTTTACCAATAAAATATTGCAAACTGAAGATATCTACTCAATCATGGCTTTAGAAGGTGAACTGTGGCAAAGATTTTATAATATGTTTCAATATATTTTAATTGAAGAATTTGTTTTTCAAAAAAGAGTAAAACGTCCGCCAGATAATCCTATTAATGCATTAATCTCTTTTGGAAATACTTTGCTTTATACAAAAACAATATCAGTCATTTACCAAACGCATTTAGACCAACGTATCAGCTTTCTGCATGAACCAAGTGAAAGGCGTTTTTCTTTAAGTTTAGATATCAGTGAAATATTTAAACCGGTAATAGTATTTAAAACAATCTTTGAATTAATCAATAATAAAAAAATTAAGGTAGACAAACACTTTGAAAAGAAACTTAATTATTGTATTTTAAATGAAGAAGGGGAAAAAATATTTATTGAAGCTTTTGAAGAACGCTTATCAAATACTTTCATACATCCAAAACTAAAAAGAAAGATTACTTATCAAACAGCGATCAAGTTAGACTGTTATAAATTGATAAAATGCATATTAGAAGATCAGAAGTTTATTCCATTTTCATTAAAAAGAGGAATGTAGCATGAAGAAGCAGAAGATTAATTACAATTATGCCATTGTTTTTTATGACGTTAAAGAAAAACGAGTGCAGAAAGTGTTTAAAGTCTGTAAGAAATATTTATCTCATTTTCAATACTCTGTTTTTAGAGGAGAAATTACCCCAGCTAATCTAGTAAATTTAAAAAGAGAATTAAATAAAGTAATAAATAAGGAAGAGGATTACATCTGTATTATTAAGACCATAAGTAATAATGTTTTTGGTGAAGAAATATTAGGGAAACGCCCAGTAGAAACTGGTGAAGATTTGATCTTATGATTTTACCAGGTTCATTTTTTATAAAAGTGAGATTATGCTTATAAATACGGACTATTCTCTTCGTTTTGATTTCATCTATAAAAATGAAGATGTCGCTGGTAAAATAAGGAGAATTCCTTGAATTTACAGGGTATTTATGGAATAATGGAGTTACAGAAAGCGGTATTTACAAGGGTTTAATAACAACATAAGATGTATTTAAATGTTAATTCGGATAATGTCCTAATAACTGTCCGGCGGTTTAATAACAACATAAGATGTATTTAAATCATTATGCGGACTTCCATAAGCTGTTGCATATAGCGTTTAATAACAACATAAGATGTATTTAAATCGCCAATGTGCACTATCTTTTAAAAATGTTGCATGTTTAACAACAACATAAGATGTATTTAAATAGTACATTGTTGAACTGAAATTCCATCTTATCTACGTTTAACAACAACATTTAATGTTTTTTTTATTTAAATAAGGTATAATTTTAAAAAAATATAAGAACAAGGTATTGCATATAAGGAGGTTTAAAGATGAAAGAAAATTTACATATTCCGCCTTATACAATAACTGATAAAACAGTCAACTTAGTATCACAGATTACAGAACTGATTACAAGAATTACAATTAATGATAGAATGAACAAAAATCCCCGATTGCGAAGAGATAATCGTATCAAGACAATACAAGCCTCATTAGCAATTGAAAATAATTCTTTATCTTTGGAGCAAGTAACAGATATTGTTAATGGTAAACGTATCTTAGGGGCACCTTCTGAAATTTGTGAAGTAAAAAATGCTTTTGAAGCTTATGAAATATTATTACAATTTAATCCTTTATCACAAAAGGATTTATTAAAAGCACATCATATTTTGATGAAGCAATTGACAGATAAGCCGGGTGTTTACAGGACTGGTGGAGTTGGAGTGTTTTCAGGTAAAAAGGTTGTTCATGTAGCGCCATCAGCAGAGTTTGTACCTCAACTTATGAGTGATCTATTTAACTGGCTAAGAGAATCTGATGCACATCCGCTTATTAAAAGTTGTGTTTTTCATTACGAATTTGAATTTATCCATCCTTTTATAGATGGAAATGGCAGAATGGGAAGAATGTGGCAGACTTTATTGTTGTATCAATGGAATACTGTGTTTGGTTGGCTGCCAATTGAAACACTGATTCGTGAGCGCCAACAGGAATATTACAAGATTCTTGGAGAATGTGACCATCTTGGAGATTCAGGACAATTTGTAGAATTTTTATTAACTGTTATTTATGATGCATTGATAGAAATTGATGAAACCGAACAAGTTACCGTTCAAGTTACCGAACAAGTGAAAAAATTACTTATGTGTTTAGGTAATCAAGTTTATTCAACTAAGGAATTAATGGATCTGTTGGGATTAAAGCATCGACCGACATTCCGTAACAATTATCTTTTGCCAGCAATTGAAATGGGGCTAGTTGAGATGACTATACCTGAAAGTCCGAATAGCCGTATGCAGAAATATAAGCGAACTGGACATTAAAGGATTTTGGAGTAACACAAAATTGTGTAAAGATTTATTGTAAAAGGTATATAAAATGAAAAAATTCATTTATATTGTTGTTTTTATTTTAGTTATATGTGGTATATATATGTACGGTAGAAGAAATAAAGAAATAGACTTATTAAATAGCTTGCCAAATTTCCCTACGTCACAAATACTTAAAGAAATCACAGATTATAATAATGAAATAGATTATAAGGTAAAGTATGTTAAGGGACGAGGAATCATAACTAATATTGTAGTTGAATATTTCCCAAAAGATGTATACCAATTATTATCAATTAAAAATATTTTTGTTTTATCTAAATTTAATGTTGTAAGTATCGATAAGAAAGATCGTGTTATGCATACTGTTAGTGAATCATCTGAATTAATTGATAAATGGACGGTTAAGACTATTAACTATGAAGTTGAATGTATTCTTTATATAGGAGAAGATCAATCAACTGCTACTATAATGATGCAAACCTATACTGATAAATTATATATTTTTGGTATAACTGATTTTGACGCAACGACTCTTAATGAAAATTGGAAAGAAACTATATCACCAATTATTAAAAAGTTTTTCAATTCTGTTTATTAATTTTTATAGAATGTCTTGATTTAATAATTGAGATATTCTGTACTTTAATAAATTAAGCAAACAGAGGGGAAGTGGTTTCTAAAATATGTAAGAAACAAATGTCATTTTATTATTCTATTTTAGAGGAGGGAATACTCTAATCTATCTTGTGGAACTTAAAAAGAAGATTAAAGAAGGAATAAATAGATGCAAAAATTATGTTTGTATCTTTTAGACCATTTAATAACAATCATTTTAGTCAAGAAACAGTAGAGAAATATCCTATAAAAACGGGAAATAAATTCAATTATGTAATTTTACCAGGCTCACTTTTCATAAAAGTGAGATTATGCCTGTAAATACTGGCTATCCTCTTCATTTTGATTTCAACTTTAAAAATGAAGGTGTCGCTGGTAAAATAAGGAGAATCCCTTGAATTTATAGGGAAATTATGAAATAATGAAGTTACAGAAAGCGGTATTTACGAGGGTTTAACAACAACATAAGATGTATTTAAATTAGCCATATCTATTCACCTCCTAACCCTTCATAAGTTTAACAACAACATAAGATGTATTTAAATTAGCCATATCTATTCACCTCCTAACCCTTCATAAGTTTAACAACAACATAAGATGTATTTAAATCTAATTGACCTGGCGTAGTACCCTTTGTGGCTAAGAGTTTAACAACAACATAAGATGTATTTAAATAGCTGTTTCATTTTTCTCCTCTCCAAATTAAGCTGCGTTTAACAACAACATAAGATGTATTTAAATTTGATTAAATGGCTGACTATCGAATTGATAAAATGTTTAATAACAACATCCCATGTATTTAAATATGGTCGTGTATTCCTCAAAGGTGGTGTCCTTATCTGTTTAACCCCAATATAAGATGTATTTAAATTAAACAAGTGTTCCGAATTCATAAATCTTGTTTATGTTTAACCGCAACATTTCATGTGTTAAGAAATCTTAATAACGGTTCACAAATGGAAAACGGCTACATAGAATATAGGGTTAGTATATTTAATAAATGATCGTTATCGCTTATCGAGAATTAAAAAATAATGATTCTAAAAGCATAATTCTTGTCTCTTTTTTATGGCTATACAGGGGTTATGTTTTTTATATTATCCAAAATTGTCAAATGGGAATTGTTAGGTAGCCTAAGTATTGAAACCGCTTTGTGAAAAAAAGCCCATAAATTCCCGTGAAATCGGCATATTTACAGAGTTAGTTTATCGGTATAAAAATTGCGTTCAATTATTAAAAAATCCTTGAAAAAAAAACTATTAGGTGTATACTAACAGAGTACTTTTAGAGAATTAGATGTAATTCAATTGTTAAAGTATAGTTGGGAGGTAATAAATTGGACAAATTTATTCAAGACATTGTTGAAATCGATCGTGACTGTGCAAAGAGCGTTGAAGATGCAAAGCAAAAGAGAAATGATGTTCAAACCAACATGAATGCGAAAAAGAAAGAAATCTATGATACATTCATGAAAGAACAACAAGCGATCATTGCTGAGCATAAAGCAAAACTGCAAGCTGAAATCGAAGCAACAAAAACTCGAAATGAAGAAGAGTTTAAAGCATCTCTTGCTTCACTTTTGAATCTTTACGAGACAAAGAAGGACACTTGGGTTGAAACTATCGTAAGTCGTTGTAAAGAAGTTTAGGATAGAGGTGAAAGAATGGGATCTTTATCATCAAATGCGGTCTCTGCGAAAGCGAGATCAATGTATGCCAAAAAGCTTACGCAAAATGATTATGATGAACTCCTAAAAAGAAGAAACATTTCCGATATGGTTGCTTATTTAAAAAGTGACACTGAATATGCGAACGTGTTATCTGATATCAAGGAAAATACTGTTCATCGTGGACAATTGGAAGCGTTACTGAATAAAGAGTACTATGAAAGAACTAGTCGTTTGATTCGTTATGCTTCTAAATCAGAAATGGAATTCTATAAGATCGGTGTGGTTTCAGGAGAAATCGAACTGCTGCTTAATAAAATTAGAATTTTAAATTCTGAAATTTATACAGGCTTTGATTTAGATATCCCGGAATATTTGGCTAGCCAAGCAAGCTTTAATATTTATGGACTGATCAATGCCAGTACGTATGATGATATTTTAGAACTCGTTAAAAAAACAAAGTACTATGATGTATTGGCTTCATTACGACCTAAAGATGATGAACCAATGGATTACAATATTTTGGAAATTGAATTAAAACGTGTCTACTTTAGCACATACGTCAGTGTAGTGAAGAAGCTTTATCGGGGGAAAAAGCAGAAGGATCTATTAACCGTTCTTTATACGATGATTGAACTTCAGAATATTACTAAAATCTATCGTTTGAAGAAATATTTCCATGCTACACCACAACATATTAAATCAACATTATTTATGGAATATTCACGTATGCCACGATCATTCTTGGAAGAATTGATTGCGACACCAGATGCTGCTACTTTCCTGAGAAAATTAGCCGAGTCAAGTTACAGGCTATTTGTTGATGATCAGGATTTTGTTTATATCGAATATTATACAGAGAAAATCAAGTATAACCTTGCAAAACGTTATATGCGCTTTTCTACAGATGCCTCACTTGTTTATATGACTTACAGTATTATATTAAATATTGAAGTCGATAACTTAAAACATATCATTGAGGGTATTCGTTATGAAGAACCAGCGTCAAGCATTGAGAAAATGCTAATTTATTAGCAGAGGGGGATGTATTATGGCTATAGAAAAAATGAACCTGTTGAATGTAACCTTTCAGCATGAAAATACATTTGACATGTTGGTGAAAATAAAAAATATGACTGCTTTTCATCCTCAGAAAGCAACTAGTTTAATTAAAGATGTCAAACATGTTGAAGTGATGCCTAAAGATGATTCTTATGATAAGATTTTGACTAGAGTCAATGAACTGAGTGTACGCTTAGGATTGAATTTAGAAAAACTGCCTTATCATAATGAAAGAATCAATGTTGAAAAAGAAAATCAATATCTTGATGAAATTGAAGCAGCACTTGACAAGATTGAAAAAGTTAAGAAAGAATTAGTAGCTGAAAAAGATGAAAATGATGCGACTCAAGTAATATTGGAAAATATTGAGGGTCATGAATTAAATCTAGATCACTTATTCAACAGCCATTATTTAAAAGTGAGAGTTGGTCGTATTCCGACAAGGGATGTGGCTAAATTAGAATACTATGATGGATATCCGTTTATACTTCGTGTATATAAGGAAACATCTCAGTATACTTGGTGCGCTTATATTGCTGTAAATAAAGATGTATTAGAAATCGATAATATCTTTTCTTCAATCGGATTCGAAAGAATTAGAGTACCGGCATTCGTGCATGGAACGGCTAAAGAAGCGCTTGAAGAAGTGAAACAGGAAAGCAAAGCAATGGACGGGTACATTGCAAAAATGGATCAGAGAATCAGTGTGCTGAAAGAACAGCATCGTTTGCAGCTGAATGAGCTTTATACTAAAGCTATTTGTCTGCAGGATTTATATTCGATTCATGAATGTATTATCGATTACAGTAATTCTGCGGCTGTCATTGGATTTGTAGAGACAGATAAACTAGATTCGATTAGAAAAGAATTTGAACAAATTGATGGGGTACAGGCTTTGACTTTGCCGAGCAATATTTATCAGAGTCAAAAAGTTTACCCACCAATCATTCGTAAAAACAATAAGATAATCAAACCATTTGAAAAATTGGCAAAGGTAAAACAATATGGGGATGTAGATTCAGCACCTTTTATTGCTGTACTTTGGATGTTGTCATTTGGTATCTGTTTAGGGGATATTGCTTTAGGAGCAGTATTAAGTGTAGCTGGATTCTTATTTGCCAAGAAATCAGATACATGGAAGATCATTAACCGTATCGGTATAGCCACTTTAATATTTGGTTTGCTTTATGGTAGTGCGGCCTATTCATTTGTCTATCCGGCGATCATTTCCCTGCCGATCTCTTTACCAATGCGTTTTGCCTATTTGGCTGGAACGTTAGTATTGGGATATTGGCTAACAGGATGCTTATGTGCGATCATCAAGAATATTCGTTTGAAAAAAATGAGTGATGTGATCTTTGGCTTCTGTGGAGTAACCGGTCTGATTATTTTACTTATCGTTGCTGTTGCAGCGTTTGAAGAAGTACAATTTGGTCAAAACATTCTGAACTTACCATTGGAACTAGTTGTTGCGGTAGCAGTTGTACTAACTATTTTCAAAAATAAAATTAAAACTATTTTTGGGAAACAAAATACAGCTTAATGTAACAATGAAGGGAGAAAGAATATGGCAATTGCAAAGATGATGCTTTTGGATATCGAGTTCAATCAAGAACAATACGATGAAGTTTTATTGAAATTAATTGAACAAGATAACCTCCATCCGGAGCCAGCATCTAAATTTGTAGATTCAGTACATGGACTGTCGGTGTTAAACCGTGAAAATCCATATGCTGATTTATTATCACGTATGACTCAAGCCAGTGAACAATACGGGTTTAAACTGGATGAGGTCAAAGTAGAAAATAATGTAATGAATGTAATTAAAGCTGATTCATTCTTTTGCGATATTGCAGAGCAAGCCGATGCATTCAATCGTGTAAAGAAAGAATTGGATATCGTAGTTGAAGAAAATAATGATGCCATGGTGCAGTTAAACCATGTCGCAGGAATGGAAGTCGATTTTGATGACTTGTTCTCTTGTAAATACTTGCAGGTGCGTTTTGGTCGTTTGCCGATCAGCAATGTGGATAAACTGCAATATTATGAAGGACAGCCGTTTATCTTAAAAAGATTCCATGATGATTTCCAATATACATGGTGTATGTATATCACAACACCGTCTAAAGCACCGGAAATCGACAATATTTTCTCATCACTGTATTTTGAAAGAGTGCATATTCCAGAATTCGTTCATGGAACTCCTGAATTAGCGATTTCAGAAATTCAAGAAGAAACAAATGCAGCACAAAAGATGTCAGATGATTTGGCAGGACGCATTGTCAAGCTATTTGCTGATAATAAAGCTGAATTAGATCGTATTTATACGATTGCTCTTCATTTGAATAAAACATATGAAGCACAAAAATATGTTATCGTATTGGGTGGCAAATCAGCAATTATGGGATTTGCGGCTAAGAAAGATGCAGAAAAGATCAAAAAAGATTTTGAAAGCATTGAGGGCGTTGAAGTTAATGTTCGTCCTGGTACAGGTGATTCACGTTTGACACCGCCAAGTAAATTATCTAACGGATGGTTCTCAAGACCGTTTAAAATGTTTGTTGAAATGTATGGCGTACCTGCCTATACCGATATTGATCCAACACCGTTTGTAGCACTAACTTACACATTGCTGTTTGGGATCATGTTTGGGGATGTTGGGCAAGGCTTATTGCTGTCTTTAGTTGGATTTATTGCCTATAAAAAATTCCATATGGAATTAGGGGCAGTAGGGATTCGTTTAGGGTTCTCAAGTACGATCTTTGGATTCGTGTTTGGATCTGTCTTTGGTTATGAAGAACTGATTTCACCATTGGTACATCCAATGGCGGAAGAAACAACCATGACTTTATTAATTGGTGCAATTAGTATTGGGATTTGTTTAACGATTATTTCAATGCTGATTAATATTTATACAAACTTAAAGAAGAAGAACTATGGAGAAACGCTGTTCTCACAAAATGGGATTGCCGGATTGTTATTCTACGGATCTATCTTAGTATTAGCTTTGTTAACTGTTTTAGGAATGAATGTGCTTAATCCAGTTACAATCATCATCTTTATCGTAATTCCATTGTTTGCCATCTTCTTAAAAGAACCGTTAACTAGAAAATGTTTTGAAAATGAACCATTGTTCCCAGAAGGATTTGGGGCATTCTTTACAGAAGGGTTCTTTGAACTATTTGAAGTTGTGTTAACATTTGTTGCCAATACCATGTCTTACTTGCGTGTTGGTGGATTCATCTTGTCCCATGCCGGAATGATGCTCGTTGTTTATACATTGGCAAACATGGTCGGTGGTATAGGATATTGGATCGTATTAGTCATTGGGAATATCTTTGTTATGTGTTTGGAAGGACTTATCGTTGGAATCCAAGTATTGCGTTTGGAATTCTATGAAATGTTCAGCCGTTACTATGAAGGAAATGGTATTCCGTTTACAACTATAAAGGATAAATAATTATTGGAGGATTTATAAAATGACAGTATTAGAATTTATTTTACCAGCTTTAATCATTGCTTTAATTTCATTACCATTAGTAAAAATGTTTACCGGAAAAGTAAACGCTAAATCAGCTAAATGGCGTTTAACTACTCATATTTGTAGTTTCTTAGCTGTTGTATGTGGAGTATTCTTATTCCAAGCTAACGGTGTATTTGCTGCTGAAGGTGCTGCTAGCATCGCCGGAACAATCGCTCAAGGTTTAGGATTTGTTGGTGCTGCTGCTGCCACTGGTTTCTCAGCATTAGGTGCAGGGATTGCCGTTGCTGCTGCTGCTCCTGCTGCTATCGGAGCTTTTTCTGAAAACGAAAAGAACTTTGGTAAATCATTGATCTTCGTTGCCTTAGGTGAAGGGGTTGCGATCTACGGATTATTAATTTCTATCTTAATTATCAACAAATTATAAAAATGAAAGGTGTCTGATTATATGAAATTTTTCTTAATCAGCGATAATACAGACACACTAATGGGATTAAGATTAGTAGGGATTGAAGGGGTCGTACTTCATGAACGTCACGAGTTTTTAGTGAAGCTTGAAGAGAAGATGAAAGATCCTTCAATCGCTGTAATTTTAGTTACTACAAAGCTCATCGAGCTGTGTCCAGATATTATATCTGAAGTCAAATTAAAACAACCAAAACCTTTAATTGTTGAAATACCGGATCGTCATGGCGAATCTAAGATCGGTGAGACGATTGACAGATATGTATCTGAAGCAATTGGGGTTAAACTATAGGAGATATGTGTTATGCAGAATATCGAACAAGTATTTCTCTATATGAAAGATGAAATTACATCAGTAGCAAGCAAAGAACGTCAGGCTATTCTTGAAGAAGTGAAAAAACTTGAAGAACAAGCGGATCAACAAATGAAAGAAGAAGCAAAAAGAGATGCTGACTTGCAAATGAGTCAGGAATTAGCTGAAATTTCTTCTACCGCTTCTGCTGAGATTTCTGAAAGTCATAGCGAAAGAACAAAAAAACTGATTGAAAAAAGAGATGAATATGTCAATAACGTATTTACTCAAGCAAAAGATAAATTAGTTGAATTTACCAAGAGTGCTGATTATAGCGATTTCTTAATTGAAAAAGTGAAAAAAGCAGCGACTTATGGATTAGAAAATTCAGTGATGTATGTAAGAGAAGCTGATTTAGCTTTGAAAGATAAATTAGTGGCTGCTTATGGAAAAGATATTACCGTACAAACAAGTGAAGATATCACAATCGGTGGTTTTATCATTGAAAATAAAGCAGATAAATTGGTGATCAATGAATCACTGGACAGTGCTTTGGAAGGCCAAAAAGATTGGTTCTATAAAAACTCTGGTTTAATTATTAAGTAGGATGCAGGCGTTGTCCTGCTGGAGGTGACAATGTGAGTAATAGTGTAATTTATTCAATCAATGGTCCCGTCGTTAAAGTAAAACAAGCAACTGAATTCTCAATGTTGGAAATGGTATATGTAGGAGAAGCACGTTTAATGGGAGAAGTTATCTCTGTTAATAAAGACTTTACTACGATCCAAGTTTATGAAACAACAACAGGATTAAAACCGGGAGAACCAGTATACAGTACTGGGAATCCTATTTCAGTTACTTTAGGGCCAGGGATTTTAAGAAATATTTTTGATGGTATCGAAAGACCATTGCAAGAAATGGCAAAAGAATCTGGTGCTTTCATTGCAACAGGAAGTAACGTTGCGCCACTAGATGAAGAAAAACAATGGGATGTAACAATGATCGCTAAAGTTGGCGATGAAGTATCTGGCGGGTTCATTTATGCTACATGTCCGGAAACAGATTTAATTGAACATCGTTGTATGGTTAGTCCGTTCATCAGCGGTAAAGTCATTGAAGTAAAACCAAGTGGGTTATATCGTGTCAATGATGTTGTGATGAAAGTAGAAGATAAAGAAGGCAACATTCATGAATGTAGCCTTTGCCAAAAATGGCCAATCAAAAAATCAAGACCGGTTGCAAAGCGTTTACCGATTTCTCGTCCATTAGTAACTGGACAGCGTGTTATTGATACTCTGTTCCCAATTGCTAAAGGGGGAGCTGCAGCGATTCCGGGTGGATTCGGTACAGGGAAAACCATGACTCAGCACCAGTTAGCAAAATGGTGTGATGCAGACGTTATCGTTTATGTAGGTTGTGGAGAACGTGGAAACGAAATGACACAGGTATTGGAAGAATTTAGTGAGTTGATTGACCCTAAGTCAAACCGTCCGTTAACAGACAGAACAGTATTGATTGCCAATACGTCAAACATGCCCGTTGCGGCTCGTGAAGCAAGTATTTATACTGGGGTAACATTAGCTGAATATTATCGTGACATGGGATATCACGTAGCAATCATGGCAGACTCAACTTCTCGTTGGGCGGAAGCATTGCGTGAAATTTCAGGGCGTTTGGAAGAAATGCCTGCTGAAGAAGGGTTCCCTGCTTACTTGCCGTCAAGACTGTCACAGTTCTATGAACGTGCAGGGTATATGGAAACATTAAACAATAAAGAAGGTTCAGTAACAATTATCGGAGCTGTATCTCCTCAGGGAGCGGACTTCTCTGAACCTGTAACTCAGAATACAAAACGTTTCGTTCGTTGCTTCTGGGCATTAGATAAAGCATTAGCTTATGCAAGACATTACTTCGCGATTAACTGGAATCAAAGTTATAGTGAATATGTACCGGATTTGGAAAGATGGTTTAATAAAAATGTAGGTCCTAAATTTGTTCGTGACCGTCAAGATTTAGCTTCTATTTTAGCCGAAGAAAGCAAGCTGATGGAAATCGTTAAATTAATGGGATCTGATGTATTGCCGGATGACCAAAAATTAATTATTGAAGTAGCTAAAGTAGTGCGTGTTGGATACTTGCAGCAAAATGCATTCCATCCGGACGATACTTATGTGCCGCTAGAAAAACAGTTAAAGATGATGGAAGTCATTCTTTACTTGAATAAGCGAGGAAAAGAATTCGTTTCTTCTGGTAAACCGATTCGTTTATTAGTAGAAACAGGAATCTTTGAAAAAGTAGTAAAAATGAAATATGATGTGCCTAATAGTAATATTGCTTTATTAGATGATTATATGAACGATATCGATGAAGCGATTGCTAGTATTGCGTAGAAAGGAGTATTACTATGAGTCTTCAATATATAGGTCTTAGTGAAATTAATGGATCATTAGTCGTACTGGATCACGTACAGGGTGCATCTTATGATGAAATGGTTGAATTACAATTAGATAATGGAACTACTCGTTTAGGACGTATTGTTCAGATCGAAGGAGAACGTGTCGTTGTTCAGGTATTTGAAGGAACGAACGATCTTTCATTATCAAATACAAAAACAAAATTAGTTGGACATCCAATGGAATTAGCTCTGTCTAGGGAAATTCTAGGAAGAGTATTTAGTGGAGCTGGAAAGCCAATCGATGGACTAGGGGATATTTATGCCGTTAAAACTGCTGATATTAATGGTCAGCCATTAAATCCGGTTGGGCGTGTTTACCCAAGAAACTATATCAATACAGGGATTTCTTCAATCGACTGTTTGATGACTTTGATTCGTGGACAGAAATTACCGATCTTCTCAGGATCAGGGATGCCTCACAATCAATTAGCTGTACAAATCGTTAAGCAAGCCAAAGTTGCTGATGATAACGGTAAAGGATTTGCCGTTGTCTTTGCCGCAATGGGGGTAACGAATGATGTTGCGGATTATTTCCGTCGTTCATTCGAAGAAGCCGGTGTTATGGAAAGAGTGGTTATGTTCTTGAACTTATCAAACGATCCAATCATCGAACGTATCTTAACACCTCGCTGTGCTTTAACAGCTGCAGAATATTTAGCCTTTGAACACAATATGCATGTATTGGTTATTTATACTGATGTTACTTCATATTGTGAAGCTTTACGTGAGTTCTCATCAAGTAAAGGTGAAATTCCGGGACGTAAAGGTTATCCAGGATACTTGTATTCTGATTTAGCTTCATTATATGAAAGAGCCGGAATTATCAAGGGGGCAGAAGGATCAGTTACTCAAATTCCAATCCTGACTATGCCTAACAACGATATTACTCACCCGGTACCTGACTTAACCGGATATATTACGGAAGGTCAGATTACGTTAGATTCAGAATTAAATGCAATGGGAATATATCCGCCAATTGGAGTTTTGCCATCACTTAGCCGTTTGATGAAGGATGGTATCGGTGAAGGATACACAAGAGCGGATCATTCAGATGTTTCAAACCAGTTATTTGCCTGCTACAACCATGTTCAGGAAGTACGTTCATTAACATCTGTTATCGGGGAAGATGAATTATCTCCTACTGATAAAAAATATATGGAATTTGGAAAATTATTTGAACAACACTTTATTAACCAGGGATTCGATGTCAATCGTAGTATCGTAGAAACTTTGGATTTAGGATGGAATTTACTTTCTGTCTTGCCTAAAGGGGAATTAGATCGTATCGATAACGCTGTTGTAGATCAGCATTATGATCATGAAAAAGCTATAAAAGATTTCGGACTAAACGAAGATACGATTATTAAAGAATTGCACAACGCAAACGCGGCAGGTAATTAATTATGGCAGCGCAAGTTTTCCCAACAAAAGGGAATCTGATCGCAACTAAGAAATCCTTGGAACTGGCGAACCTTGGTTATGATTTGCTTGATAAAAAAAGAAATGTCCTGATTCGCGAAATGATGAACCTGTTGGACGATGTAAAAAAGATTCGTGATGAAATTACGAGTTCTTATCAAAGAGCTTACTATGCTTTGCAGGAAGCTAATATCTCACTAGGGGTTATTACCGACATCGTTGAAGCAGTACCGATTGATACGGGATTAAGTGTCAGCTATCGAAGTGTCATGGGAGTCGAACTGCCAACGGTAAAATATGATAAACAGCCAATCCGTTTAGGATATGGATTCGAAAGAGCCAATTCAAAAGTGGATTATGCTTATCGCTGCTTCTATCACGTTAAAGAATTAACTGTCATTTTGGCAGAAGTAGAAAACAGTGTTTACCGTCTGGCAAATGCCATTCGTAAAACACAAAAAAGAGCCAATGCTTTAAAGAATATTTCTATTCCTGAATTTACTAATACAGTTAAGTTCATTACAGAAGCCTTAGAAGAAAAAGATCGTGAAGAATTTACGAGACAAAAAGTAATTAAGAATCAAAAAGACAGTTTAGCTCAGAGCAGCTAAGCTGTTTTTTTAATTCAATACGGGAGATCATTAAATAGTGAATTTAATAATAGTGAAGAGACAATTGTTCAAACACTTTTAATAAAATTATCAATGATCTATATTTATAAATGTAAGATTTAACAAGAAAAAGAATCCATAATGCAGCAGTCACAAAATAGACCGCATTTTGGATTCCTTTTTTATACTTGGTGTGAGAATAAATGGTTGTTAACTAAAGTATTCTGTAAATGAAAATATTCTACAATCTTAATTCGTAATTCCCGATAATTTCCAAATCATTGTTAACAATGATAAACGCATGAGGGTCTTCAGCGGTCAGTAGCTGCTTTAGCTGCTGGATTTCATATTTAGATAATACTGTCACGATGACATAAGTATCTGTTTGTGTATATCCGCCAGTTCCTTTCCAATAAGTAGTACCACGTCGCAGATTCTCGATAATCTTTTTATATAAATTCTCTTGTTTTGTGAAAATCATGACACTGGAATTAATGTTTTGTAAATGAATTTTATCCACAACAATGGAGTAAACAGCAGAATAAATAATAGAATAAATAGCGACTTGAAGATCAAATAAAAGTGCACAGGTACTATAAACAGCAGCATTGATGATTAAAGTCATCTTTCCAACACTAAAATCTTTAAATCTTTGGGTAAAATATAATCCCAATACATCTGCTCCTCCGCCTGAACCGCCTGCACGTAGGGTGAGACCGACTCCCGCACCTGCCATTAATCCGCCAATCAGACAGGCAGTAATTTGTTCATCAATGATCGGAATCTGAGGAATCGTTAATATTGAAAATAAAATCGTTTGAGTAATGACACTGAAAACTGTTTTTAAAAATAAATCTTTCCCAAATTTAGAGTAGGCTAAGAATAACAGGGGAATATTGATAAGAAAGTTAATAATCCCCGCGATATCAAAGCCTGCCGGCAAATGTATATAATCTTGCAGTAATGAGCGGATGATTTGTGAAATCCCCACGGTACCGCCGTTATAGAGACCAACCGGAACAATAAACCAGTTTAATCCGGCACAAAATAGCAATGAACCAATAAACATCCACATATATTCTTTATTTTTCTTTGATTTTAATATTTGCATGTTATCCTACTTTCTCTTACATCCTAGTAAGTTTTAATAAAGCATTTTAAAGGGAACCACGGCTATCAATGATAGGGTTCCCATATTTATATTAAACAATATTATTTTCTTTTTTCCATGCCTGCAGTTCTTCATCACTGATATCTTTTTTTGTTTGGTTATAATATTTATTTTTATCTTTCTTTTCTGATGGCAGGTAGCTAAATAAATCAATCATCCCATTATAAATGCCATAGGCTTCAAATACATAAACCGCACCGATCAATTGAACAATCAGTTTCTTAGTTTTATAGATAGTAGCAGCATCTCCCTCTTTACCCTCAGTATAATAAAAACAGCGCGGACCTTTTGATTTAATGAAATGATAATCTTTCACAGTATTTAATGCATTGACAATCTTTTGAGTAACAGGTGAAACAATAACGACAACCATATCCCTAATCTCCTTTATAATCATATTGTAAGGGCTTTAATAAAGCCTTTAAAGATAACCCGCCTAAAGCGAGTAACCATGATAATATTTTTAGTTATTTTACTTATCTATTGTATCATATTTAGACAGAAATTGAAGAGAAAAGATGACTAAAATTATATTAAAAAAGTTTTAGCACTCATATTGACAAACTGCTAAAATGAGCTATAATAGTCTTAGCACTAGAAAGTATCAAGTGCCAGAAGGAGGAATTAATATGTTGAAACCACTACATGATAATGTCATCCTAGAAAAAGAAAAGGTAGAAAATAAAACTGCAAGTGGCATTATATTAAGTGACAAACCTAAGGAACAGCCATCGGTTGCGAAAGTAATCGCTGTAGGTGAAGGAGAAGTCGTTGATGGAAAGGTGATCCCAATGCATGTCAGTGTTGGTGACAAGGTCATCTTTAAGCGCTATGGCGGAACAGAAGTCACAATCGATGATCAGGATTATCTGATTGTCTCACAAAAGGATATTCTAGCAATTGTTGAATAGGAGGAAGAACAATGAGTAAAGAAATACGTTATTCAAAAGATGCAAGAACTTCCATGCTGAAGGGAGTCAACTTACTAGCCGATGCCGTAAAAGTGACATTAGGACCAAAAGGACGTAATGTTGTATTAGATAAAGGATATGGATCTCCGTTAATCACAAACGATGGAGTCAGTATCGCAAAAGAAATTGAATTAGAAGATACATTTGAAAATATGGGGGCTAAACTTGTTTATGAGGTTGCTAACAATACAAATGATGCAGCCGGAGACGGAACAACAACCGCTACAATTTTAGCTCAGTCAATGATTCAAAAAGGATTAAAAGCCGTAGAAAAAGGAAGCAATCCAGTTTTAATGCGCGAAGGGATTGAACTTGCCAGCAATGCTGTCGCTAAAAAACTGTTAGATAAATCACGTAAGATTGAAACAGGCAATGACATTGCTTCGGTAGCGACAATCTCATCAGGAAGCAAAGAAATCGGAGACATCATCGCCGAAGCGATGGATAAAGTAGGAAAAGATGGTGTTATCAATGTGGATGAATCAAAAGGTTTTGATACATCATTAGAAATCAGTGAAGGAATGCAGTATGATAAAGGATTTATTTCACCTTACATGGTAAGCAACCGTGAAAAGATGGAAATTGAAATGGAAAATTCATATCTGTTGGTGACAGACCAAAAAATCAGTACAATTCAGGAAATCCTGCCTATTTTAGAAAAGGTAATGCAAGCTAACAAACCATTGCTGATCATTGCGGATGATATTGAAAATGAAGTTGTCTCAACGATCGTTGTAAATAAATTAAGAGGAACTTTCAATGTTGTTGCAACAAAAGCACCTGGCTTTGGGGATAATCAAAAAGATATTTTAAATGATATTGCTACTTTATCAGGCGCTAAATTCTTCGCTAAAGATTTAAATATGGATATTAAAGATATTCAGTTAGAGGATCTTGGAACAGTAAAGAAAATCATTGTGGATAAAGATCATACAACACTGATTGGCGGAGCAGGCGCTGAAGAGGAAATGAAAGCCCGTATTGATGAAATCCGTTCTCAGATTGAAAACAGCAGCAGTGACTATGATAAAAAGCGTTATCAGGAACGTTTAGGAAAATTAACAAATGGTATTGCTTTAATTAAAGTAGGTGCAACGACTGAAACTGAATTAAAAGAAAAGAAATTAAGAATCGAAGATGCCTTAAATGCAACAAAAGCCGCAGTCAGTGAAGGAATTGTCATTGGCGGTGGTGCAGCCTTAATTGAAATCTATAAAGAAATCAGAGATGAATTAAAATCGGATGTATTAGATGTTCAAAAGGGAATTAATGTCGTTTTAGATTCATTAAGCATCCCATTATATCAAATTGCCGAAAATGCCGGATATGACGGAGATGATATAGTTCGTGAACAGTTAGTCAAAGCAGAGAATGTTGGATTTGACGCTAAAACCGGTCAATGGGTAGATATGTTTGATGCAGGCATTGTAGACCCAACCAAAGTAACAAGAAGTGCGATTTTGAATGCAGGGTCTATTTCCGGATTATTTATTACGACCGAAGCCGCAGTCGGAACAATCAAAGAAGCCGAAGCACCGGCGATGCCACAAATGCCAATGTATTAATAATTAGGAGCTTAGGCTCCTTTTTTATTTTCAATTCACATGAAAACATATATAATGATAATTAAGGATAAAATAATTGATGGGGAGGAAAAAACAATGGAAAATGAATCAAACTTAAATTCTCTCCAGTCTTATCAAGAAAATATTTTGAATGCGATGGGAGTGTTGGAAAACTTTTATAAAGAAACAACTAATAATACAGTAAAAAATCATTTAAAAGTGATCACTGATGATTTAAGTGCTTTATTTGATTATTGTAGTAAACAGGCATGTGTTTCTGAAGAATCGTTCACGACGATCAGCAATTATATATCGGCAGCTTTAGATTTATTAAATCTTAAAAAGAAATATAATGCAGAGGGCAATCAGAATATTCCGATTCATATCGAGACGCCAATTCAAGAATTATGCCAATCGATTGATATTGAAGTACGGAAACTCTATATAAAACATATAATTTCAGATTTTCGCAAGGTCATTGAAACAAAGGATAACTCTCCTTTCCAGCAGGAAAAAGATCTTAAACAGATTAAAAAGACTTTAGCTTTATTAAAACAAGCTAAAACGCTAAATTTACGAAACGACACAGTCTCAGAAAAAGCAGTCAAAAGAACGCATTCTATTTTCAATTTTTCTTTTGAAGCTATAGCGGGCAGTGTGATTTGCTGGTTTTCTTTCATCTTGTTTTGGCCTAGTAAATATACAGATAATCTATTTATCAACGCAGCTGTCGGCTTGATTCTTTATGCCATATTTCACTTCTGTTTAAAATGCTATGTTAACGTTGAAAAAACAGAGGACATACCAAAGGATAGCCAACCGGTTATTGAACAGGAGTTAAAGATAGATCAGAAAGCGATGGATAATAAAGCTAAGAAGCAGATCGTGTTATTGAAAGATTATAATGAAAAGATTCCGGATGAGAAAGTCAGTCAGGATATTGAGGCGATTATTCATTTAATAGAAGCCATCATGGAGTATCTTGAAAAATATCCAAGTCAGGCTAGTTCGATGAATAAGTTTTTAGATTACTATCTGCCAACTGTCATGAAGCTTTTAGAAGTATATCAGCTATATGATGAAATACCTAATTTAAGTGAAGATATGAAAGCAACATTAATAAGGATAGAAGATTCATTGGAAAGTATGAAGCAAGCTCTAAATAAGAAAATAGAACAGTTTTATCAGGAAGAATCAATGGTTACAGGAGCGAACATTGCAATGCTGAATACCCTGCTTCATCAAGATGGACTGCTTGATGATCCGCTGGATGAATTAAAAGGAGGAATAACAGATGAATGAAGATAATATCGGTTTAGTCTACAGTGTGTATATTCCTTCACCTGCACCAGCAGTCATCCTGCTTGTTTTCTGGACTTTCTTTTATTTCACAGCCCCTAAATCACTTTTATATAATATCCCGGCAGATATCTTTATTTGCTCAGTCATTTATGGAGTAGCTCGTCTTTTCAGCAATGGCAAAAAAGTGCGGGCAAGAGTTGTTGAAAATCGGCTGGGGAAATTTTTAAAAGAGAATCAAAAAGAGTCTTTGGAACAAATGAAGAAAGAAATGAATCAGTATATCACCACTTTAAAAGAGGATAAGGAGAACATTGAGTCAGATCGTTTAAACGATGAACTGGAAAAAATGATCGTCATCATTAAAATGATGCTGCAGTATGCAATCGATAATCCCGATCAAATAAAATCATTGCAAAAGCTGTTTGAATCCTATATGTCTCCTTTTATGGAGCTATTGACGATGTATATCAAATATGAAAAAGATCCAATGATCAGTAAAGAAATGAAAGAAGGACTGAAGGAGATCGAAAAAAGCAGTCATTTTGTAAGGGAAGAATTAGAAGAAAAAATACAGGTTTTCTACAGTGAGAAAATTACAGATGTGACAGCAGATATTGCAGCTTTAGAAACGATGCTGATACAGCAATAATGATAAAAATATTAAATAAGATAGGGAGAGAAAGAAAATGAAATATACAATACGTCCAATTCAACAAGGAGATGAAGTAGGAATCAATCGTTTGCGCAGGATGCCGGGAGTATTTGAGAATATCCTCGGTATACCCTCTGAACGACTGGAAAGAAATCGTAAAGGCATAGAAAATTTAGGTGTGAATGATCACCGTTTTGTTGCCGTGAGTGAAGATGGAGAGATCATCGGTGACATTGGATTAAGTGTCGAGGGAAGTCCGCGTCGCCGTCATTGCGGAACGATTGGCATTATGGTTGATCATCGCTATCAGAATCAGCATATCGGCAGCAGCCTGATGGAAGCAGCATTGGATATTGCGGATAATTGGCTGATGCTTGTAAGAGTGGAATTAAATGTTTTTGTAGATAACGAGAAAGCTATTAATCTATATAAGAAATATGGATTTGAAATCGAAGGAACACAACGTAAAGCATCTATTAGAAACGGAGCATATGTAGATGAATATATGATGGGAAGGATCAAAAAGTCCTAATTGAAAATAAACGAAAACCATGTATAATGGTAATTAAAGGATGTGCAAAAAATGGGGCAAATGACAATTAAAAATAAAATTCGCTCACCGTATCCATTTTATGGAGTAGGTATTTTTTGCTTAATCTATGCTTTCGTATTTGATCTGTATCGAATAACCGATTATTTTATTTTGACAGGACTTGGGATAGCGGTATATGTAGTGTTAAAAAGTGTTTTTTTTCACGATATAACAATACAAAAAACAGTGAATTCGGATCCTGTTGAAAAAACCTTGACTTTAGTTGAGATGGAAAAAGAAGCAGAAACGCAAATGCAGGCTTTAAATGAGCTGAACCAAGGGATTGCAGATGAAAAGATTAGTCAGGATCTTAATGAAATTGTCAGTACGATTAAGCAGATATTCAAATATTTGCGCGAACATCCAGAGGATACAGCAAGTATACGAAAACTGTTAGCTTATTATTTACCGGTTTTAATCGAATTGCTTGAAACCTATGCTCACTATGAAACGCTGAATGAGCCAAAAGGAAAAGTAAAAGATACAGCTGGAGAAATTGAGGGAGCAGTAGAAATGATGAAACAAGCGATTCATCATAAGTATGAAGAGTTATACCAAAATCAGATAATTGATGCCAATGCAGAGATTGAAGTGCTAAAGACAATGCTGCATCAAGATGGTTTATTGTTAGATGAAATGAAAGAGGAGAGAAACTAAATGGAAGAAAAAGAAGTAAAAATGCCAACTTTGACATTAGACCCGTTAGGAGAAAGTGCGGCGGTTGAAGAACCTAAAATCAAGCCTGTGGAAGAAGCGCTGCCGGAATCTGATTTGGAAGAATCAAAACTAACACCGGAAGAAAAGAAATTAGTAGAAGACTTTTCAGAAAAAATTGATATTACAAATTCTCAGTTAGTTTTACAGTATGGAGCAGCAGCTCAAAATAAGATTTCCGGATTTTCAGAATCTACTTTGGATAAAGTGCGTACAAAAGACCTTGGCGAAATAGGAGATATGGTGTCTTCTTTAGTCGGAGAATTAAAAGAAATGGATATGGGAACGGAAGAAAACAAAGGGTTCTTCGGAATGTTCAAAAAAGCAAGAAGCAAGACAGAAGAAATTAAAGCTAGATATTCTAAAGTGGGATCAAATGTAGATAAGATCACACGTAACTTAGAAAATCATCAGGTGACGTTATTAAAAGATATCGCCATGTTAGATCAGATGTATGAATTAAACATGACAAACTATAAAGAATTAACACTGTATATTTTAGCGGGTAAGAAAAAACTGGAAAAAGCAAAAGCAGAAGAACTGCCTAAATTGGTGGAAAAGGCTCAGCAGACTCAAACACCGGAAGACTCACAGGCTGCTAATGATTATGCCAGTTTAATTAACCGTTTTGAAAAGAAGATTCATGATTTGGAACTGACTCGAATCGTAGCAATTCAAATGGCACCTCAGATTCGCTTAGTTCAAAATAATGATACGCTGATGGCTGAAAAGATTCAGTCTGTCATCGTCAATACAATACCATTATGGAAATCACAAATGGTATTGGCATTAGGGATTCAGCATTCACGTGAAGCAATGGAAGCCCAAAGAAGTGTAACGGAAATGACAAACGACTTATTGAAGAAAAATGCAGATACATTGAAAATGGGAACGATTGAAACAGCGAAAGAATCTGAACGTGGTATCATTGATATAGAAACATTAAAGCATACAAACCAATCTTTAATCGAAACGTTGGATGAAGTTGTAAAAATTCAAGACGAAGGTAAACAGAAACGTATTGAAGCCGAAAAGGAATTACAGCGTATTGAGGGAGAATTGAAACAGAAATTATTAGATATTCGTGCATAGTAAGCAGGTGAACACGAATGAACTTTAAAAATTATAAAACAGCCGCCATGATCATGGGATTAATGATCGCGGCGGCTGTCTTTTTAGGCGGAAGTAAAGCCGTTATACAAAAAAGCGATCAAATCGAATCCATCTATGTTCAGCAGCTTCAGCCGGAATTGGAACGTCAGTCCCAGTATGCAGCGAGCCTGATTGTTTTAGCGAAGAATGAGAATAAAGATAAGAACTTAATCGAACAATTGGAAGCAGATTTAAAAATCTTTAATGAGACCACAGCTAAACATGAATTATACATTGCTTTTGTTAAGCTGCAGTCTTCGTTTGATGCTCTTAAAATCAGTATGGTAGGACAAATGTCAGTAGTGGAAAATGATCGCTTGCTGAATCAGATTTATCAAAACTTTTATTCTGCCTATGATCTGATTTCACGTTCAAAGGAGAATTATAATCAAGCGGCAAAGAAATGGAACGAGGAACTGACTCATTTTCCGATTTTCATATTTAAAGAAATTGTTGGGAAAGGGAATGCAGAATTATTTGCATGATGGATAAGATAATGAAAAAATATATAATCATTCTAATCGGTTTATTCATTTGTATCGTCACGATAACCCCAATCCACGCAATTGTTGAGGATAATGGACAATACTGCAATGATAGTGCAGGTATTTTATCTTCTTCTACGATTTCACAGATTAATGCGACGGGCAAAGAATTAGAAAGACAAAGTGGGGCACAGGTAGTTGTTGTAACGGTTGAAACAACCGAAGGCTTGTCTGTCTCAGACTATGCCAATGAGCTGTTCAACAGTTGGGGACTTGGAGATGAAAAGAAGAACAATGGAGTATTGATTCTTATAGTAACTAAGCAAAAAGATTATTGGATTATGCAGGGGGATGGAATTAAATCGATTGTTTCTGATTCATTCCTCTCCAATGTCGTATATAATTATGAATTTAACGATATGGTTGATTATGGCAATAATTATGATACCCGAATAGAGGGTGCCTATAATAGCATTTGTTCTAAACTGGATAATTATTATTATTCTATTTCTAAGGAAACGGTTCAGCTTACCTATCCGATCAAAGTGTTTTTGAGTGTAATATGGGGCGGTATCGTCATTTTATTGGCATATCGTATTAAAAAAAATAAGAAAGCATTAAAGGAATTAGAAGGTGCTGAAATCTTGGTGGAGCCTAAAAAACTTTCGGTGATTTCTACAGAGAAAGAAAAAGCACCGCCGGTCAAGAAGAGCAAACCTAAAAGACCGGTGAATGAGAAACAAACACCACCACCAGTTACACCTACAACGATCATTTATGAAGAAACACCACGCTATACCCCTAAACCAGTAGTCAAGTCATCGAGTTCAACGACGCATAGGCGCAGCAGCACCAGAGCTTCTTCGCCGATTTCCAGACCTGTCTCTAAACCAAGCTCACCCTCTTCTTCCTCAGTAAGTCGATCAAGAGGAAGTGGAGGCGGTCGTTCCAGCGGGGGCGGAGTAGGCAGACACTAATAAACATGAGGTGATCCTCATGTTTTGTTATGGGGCATAGAAAGGATATTGTATCTTAATAGGATTTTTGGTAAGATATAACATGTATTATTAAAGGAGAGAAAGTATGGCAAACAATAAGAAAAACGATGCAATAACCGCAATGGAAGTTGATTTTGCTCAATGGTACACCGATGTCTGCCGCAAAGCAGAATTAATGGATTATTCAAGTATCAAAGGCTTTATCATTTATCGTCCTTATGGGTATGCATTATGGGAAAGAATTCAAAGCTATTTAGATCAGCGTTTCAAGCAGACCGGACATGAAAATGTCTATATGCCAATGTTGATCCCACAGTCACTATTGCAAAAAGAAGCAGATCACGTAGAAGGGTTTGCACCGGAATGTGCAGTAGTTACAAAAGGTGGTTTGGATGAATTGGAAGAACCACTTATTGTACGACCGACTTCAGAAACATTGTTTTGTGAACATTACGCAAAAATAGTAAATTCATATCGTGATTTACCAAAAAAATATAATCAGTGGTGTTCTGTTGTCAGATGGGAAAAAACGACACGACCTTTCTTACGCGGATCAGAATTCTTATGGCAGGAAGGGCATACTATTCATGCCAGCAGAGAAGAAGCACGTGAAGAAACATTAGCTATTTTAGATATTTATGATGAACTAGCAAGAGATCTTTTGGCAATCCCGATGGTCACTGGGCGTAAAACCGAAAAGGAAAAATTTGCCGGTGCAGAGGAAACCTATACAATTGAGGCTCTGATGCATGATGGAAAAGCATTGCAGTCCGGAACCTCTCATTATTTTGGACAGGGATTTGCGAAAGCCTTTAATATTAAGTTCTTAGATAAAGATGGAAAGCAAAAATATATTTATCAAACATCTTGGGGCGTTTCAACACGTTTATTAGGAGCGATTATCATGGTTCATGGAGATAATAATGGATTAGTATTGCCACCGCGCATTGCTCCTACACAAGTTATCATCGTGCCTATCCAGCAGCAAAAGCCGGGGGTATTGGAAAAAGCTAACGAAGTAGCAGATCAGTTAAAGGCTGCAGGTATTCGCGTGGCGGTTGATGATAGTGATAAATCACCGGGATGGAAATTTTCAGAAGCAGAAATGCGTGGTATTCCATTACGTATTGAGTTAGGACCAAAAGATATTGAAGCGAATCAATGTGTCATTGCGAAACGTAATGACGGAGTTAAGCAGATTAGATCATTATCAGAAGACTTAGTACAGATCGTTCAGGATTTAATGAATCAGATCCACGATGAAATGTATGATCGTGCCTTGAAACATCGTGACAGCAATACACATACTGTTTCTACTTATCCTGAGTTCAAGGAAGTTTTGGAAACAAAAGGCGGATATATCAAAGCGATGTGGTGCGGCGATGAAGAGTGTGAAAAGAAGATCAAGGATGAAACCGGAGCATCTACGCGCTGCATAGTTGAAGGCGAAGCACATTCTGACAAATGTATCTACTGTGGAAAAGAAGCAAAGAAGATTGTTTATTTTGCAAAAGCATATTAGTATTAATAAGTAAACATTCAACACAGTCTTATCATGATATGATCATTTCTTCCATATTCAATGTTATATTTACATTGTTTATTTTAAGGAGGCTATATCATAAGACAAGGCTGTGTTTTATAATTGTCAAAGTTATTAATGGTATATTCGGGATAAGGATAGTAAAACTTTATATTTAGAAGTATAATAAAAGTATATACATTGCAGATTCAATATATATTATAAAGTGAGAAAAGCCGTCATATTCATAAGCATATGATTGCATAAAATACTGAAAAACACAGCTGAATGGTTTTTAAAATAGTGCAGTTCGGGAGGGTGCAGCGATGAAAAGGATAAACTTAAATGAGAATGAAATGATGGCAGTATTGACTTATGTTCCAACAAGTAAACATCTATTCAATGAAGAACTTACTTTGCTGGGAGTAAATTCATTTTTTTATTCATTATTTGGATACGAGGAACAGTCAGATGCTTTAACAGAGATTTTTGAAAAGAATAGCTTTAAATTTGGGGAAATAAGTAAGAAACTAGAAGACTGTCATGACCAAAAGCAGATCTCGTATGATCAGACATTCATTGATCAGAGAGGGAATTGTTTTTGGGTAAGATTGACAGTAGCTTTACTAAAAGAAGAAGATGGAACAGAGGTTGTCTATTTGACTTATACAAATATAGATGATATCGTTCAATCGAAAAATAGATTGGAAGAAATCAAAGAAGAGCGAACAAATAATTTTGAATGGATGATGGCAGAGTATGCGGGGAATGTCTATATCAGTGATATGGATACATATGATTTACTTTATGTGAATAAGCATTCGTGCGATACCTTACAGGTCAGTCAAAGTCAGCTGATTGGCAGAAAATGCTATGAAGCGATTCAAGGCAGGTCGAGTCCTTGCCCGTTTTGTACGAATTCCCGTTTAACAAAGGAAAAATCTTATGATTGGGAGTTCTATAATCCGAATTTAAATCGTACTTTTATGATTAAAGACCGTATGCTGGATTGGTATGGACATAAAGCAAGAATAGAATTATCTCATGATATGTACAGTGAAGAATTTAAACTCGCTAAAAAGGATCAGGAGCGAGAGGCAATTTTAAAGACTGTGCCAGCAGGAATGAGCCGAATTGATGCAAGGGACTGTAAAACTGTACTTTGGCATAATGGGATATTTTTAGATATGATTGGTTATACTAATGAACAGTTTGAAGAAGAACTTCATAATGAATGTGCCTATATGCATCCTGATGATCTAAAGCGTGTGTTATTACTTGCGGCTGATATGAAGAAAACCGGTGAGAATGTTCTGCTTGAAGCAAGAGCATATACTCGTACAAAAGAGGAACGTCTATGGACAGTAACGCTATGCTATATCAGCGGAGAAGACAGCTGGGATGGAATTCCTTCCTACTACAGTATCGGTCTGGATATTACAAATGAACGCAGACAAATTGAAAAATTGCAGCATAAAGCAGAGAAAGATGCATTGACCGGGATTTATAATCGTGACGCTATAGAAACTCAGATCAAGGAATTTCTATCTGAAAAGCCAAAAACAATGAGTGCCTTATTTATGATTGATACCGATAATTTTAAACATATTAATGATACCTTTGGGCATATGATAGGAGATGTTGTTTTAAGTGATATGGCCACCGGAATGAAAAGGATGATTCACGGAACTGATTTAGCAGGAAGAATCGGAGGGGATGAATTTACAATATTCATGAAAAATATTTCATCTGTTGAAGTCGCAGAAAAGAAAGCGGAAGAACTGCTTAAAATGTTTAATCTTCTTTTTGAGCAGGATAAAAGGGGAATGAAAATAAGCTGCAGCATTGGAATATCTGTTTATCCTAATGATGGAAATACCTTTGAAGAATTATATCAATGTGCTGATAAGGCATTGTATAAAGCAAAGATGAATGGAAAAAACAGCTATGTTCTTTATGATCAAAGTATCTTAGAAGAATCTAAGTTATCTGTTGCTTCCTCACTAGGATCCATGATTGATTCAGAGCAGCATTATGCTGGAAGCTCAGATAATTTAGCCCGTTATGTCTTCCGTATCCTTTATCAGATGAGTAATATAGATAGAGCGATTGAAATGGTTATGAAAATAGTAGGAAGACAATTTGATATTGGTCATATTTACATTTATGAGAATATAAAAGAAGAAAAACAGCTTAGAATGACCTATGAGTGGAACAGTGATGGAGCTTCTTCAACAAAAGAGAATTTTCAATCTATTGACTATGATCAGTTGGAAGAATACACAAATCTGTTTGATCAAGATAATACTTTCTATTGTCGTGATACTCGTAAGCTTCCGGCTGCACAATCTGAAATTTTGATTAATCAAGGCGTAAAAGCAACCCTCCAATGTGCTTTTAAAGATGATAAGATGATTACTGGACTGGTAAGATTTGATGAATGTACCGGACGTCGTTTATGGACAAAAGAGGAAGTCAGCACACTATCTTTAATTTCCAATATATTGGATGTTATATTGAGGGCAAACAGATATAAATGATAATCAGAAGCAGGATGAGAGATGTGAAACGATGATTTTGTCATCGTTTTTTATTCATGTTTATAGTATAATGAATGTTGAGGTGAAACATATGCAATATATGAGTAGGGAAGAGCGATTACTGCCTATCACGTCTGTAAGAAATACACGTGATTTAGGCGGATATGAAACACAGAGCGGGGCTTATACAAAATCACATAAATATGTGCGTTGTGCGGGAATGGATAATTTAACAGAAGTAGATCGCCAATATTTAATTGATTATGGAATGCGTGCAGTAATTGATCTGAGGAGTTCAGCAGAACGTCAAAAGGAACCTAATGTCCTTATAGATGACGATATCATTAAATATTACAGTATTGATCTGTTTGGTGGCGGAGATGCTGTATTAGTTCCTCAGAACATGGATTTTAAAGACATGGGAGATTTATACTGTGTCTTATTGGATCAAGCTCAGCCGGCAATTAAAGAGGTATTCAAGACATTCGTGCAATATCCTTATGATGGTGTTATTTTTCATTGTTCAGCAGGAAAAGACCGTACCGGAGTTATTGCCGCATTGCTTCTTGATTTAGCGGGATGTCATGAATATGATATTGTGAAAGATTACTCTGAATCTTATGAAAATAATATGGAGATTAATGAAAAATTAGAGAAGATGCTTGAACCCGGACAGGTTCGTTATCTGTATTCAGAACCATTATATATGATGAAAATGCTGAATCATTTGCGTGATCATTATGGAAGCAGTCAGGAATATTTAGTAAAGATTGGGTTAACCAACGAAGAAATCGACGAATTAAAAGAAAATTTTACATTTTAATGAGTAATTCCTCCTAATGTATAGAATATTTACGTTAGGAGGATTATTTTTATGACAGATTTAGATAAAATGAGTTTAAAAGAGAAAGATAAGTTATTAAGGGGAATTATCCGAGAATATCAGAAAGCCCAGCTGCAGCTAAGAGTCATTAATGAGAAGGAATTTTATCCACAGCTTCAATATAATGTCATCAAGGATCGTCATGCCCCATATAACCATTTAGAAACATCTATGATCAATTATATAGAAAAGAAAGAAAACTTAGAAACGGTTGTCACTTTTATTGATGGAATTTTAGCTTCTTTGCCTAAAGAAATCTATCAGCTGATCGAAAAGGATTATTTAAATCCGAATAAAAGAGAATGGTGGAATGAATACTATTCACGTTCTACTTATTATCGTTTACGCAAGAAGGCACTAGATGATGTTTTATTTTATTTAATAAAATGATATAATAAGTCTAAGAGGTGAAAATAATGGATTATTTAGTAAAAATTACAGAAGTTTTGGAACCAAAGTTAAAAGGAAAAACATTAACAGAAGAATCAAACTTTAAAGATCTTGGAATTGATTCATTAGATTTAGTAGACTTAGTGTTCCAAATGGAAGAAGCTTTAGATGTACAGTTTGAAGATGAAGAGTTATTAACAATTAAAACAGTCGGTGATTTAATTCGCTTAGTAGAAGCAAAAAGACAATAATCATGAATACCTATCTTGAGATAGGTGTTTTTTTATGAGCGATAAAATATAAATAATTATTCATGAAATAGTCAATCCTCTCTTTTTTAAAGGAGATATCTTAATTGCTTGGAATAAGTAAATTGAGGTGATAAATTTGGAGAGAGAAACATTAGATTTTTTGTTAAATCAGCTCTCACTTACATTAAGCAAATATCAGAATTTAAAACTTCTGAAAGAGGATCTGATGGAATATGCGGCATTCATGAGTGATGTTTATCAGCAGCCTGATTACTTTAGTGATTTTTATATAATAAAGCAGCGTTTCTTAAAATATTTAAAACTGCATCATTATCATTGTCGGGATTTTACCTATTTTCAGCGACATCTGATTTTACGCTGTCTTTTTGAAAACTACACTTATAATGAACTAGATCAGTTTGTAAAAAGAAGGATGAGTGATGAAGAGATGGAAAGTGCCTATCAAAAATATTTCGGAACATAAAAAGGACTACTTTCGTAGTCCTAGGTGAACGATTTTAACTTCTAGCATCAGTAAGATCACAAGACAGATTGTCCAGGCAAAGACACCTGTCATATCAATGTTTAAGCGTGCTAAGTAAAGCTGTGCACCAATTCCGGTTCGTGTTTGGATCAATACCTCTGCCATCACGCCGATTTTAAGGCTTAAAGGCAGAATCGCATCAATAGCCGAATAAATATAAGGCTTAATGAGCGGCAGGTATACTTTAAAGATCAAAAACGGCATCGGGTGTTGGTATTGACTAATGATATCGATCAAACTGGCATCAATGTTTTTCATTCCCGTCAGAATATTATGATAGACGATCGGAAATGTCATTAAAAGAATGATGATGAGAATACACATAAACTGATCAAACCAGACAAGCAGAATAATCATGTAGGAAATCTGCGGAATGGTTTGCAGAAAGGAAAGAATAGGATTTAGGAAAGCCTCGATCTGTGAATGGAAAGAGGCAAGCAATCCTAAGCTGATCCCCAGTATAAGTGCAATCAGAAAACTTAAATTTGCACGGAGAAGGGTTGTTGCCACCGCTCCATAAAATTTACCTGATAACAGCATTTCGTAGATTCTCGTAAAAACATGGATGGGCTGAGGCAGCAGAACTTCTCTGGCTGTCAGCATCGATAGAAGCTGCCATATACCGATCAATAAAATGATCGATAAGCATTTTTTATTCATTCAATAACATGCTGTTATCAAAATCAATATTAAATTCTTTTAAGAAAGTTGTGATATCGTTTGTAACTTCTTTTGCTTTCTTATATTTAATGTTTTGTTTGTCTAATGATTTTAAAGTAATTTCTTTACTAGGTAATTTTAATGTATCTACACCGATGGTGTCTAAATAACCATCAATGCCACTGAAACCACCGTCACAATATTCCTGAATCTTTTTAGTGACTTCTTCGACCGTTTTACTGTCTTTAGCAAAAATAGCGGCTTGCGGATATCCATATTCTGTTCCTTTAGCATCTGCGTAAGCCTGCTGAAGATCCATTAATACTTGCAGTTCAATGCCCTCACTTTTTGCTTTGGCGATAGTTGCGGTAGCTAATGGTTCGGCGAGCAGTCCTACTTTATTTTGACCGCTTAATAGCTGCGCCTGCACATAATTTCCGGCATTATAGTAATTAGCTGTTAGAGTGGTATCAACATTAGCGGCGTTATAGATTTTTTCCGGTACGGCACCCTGACCAAATAAAGCGATCTCACCTTGTTCGTTCAATGCTTCTTGACTGGTTCCGACTAAATAAAGGTTTCCCCAGGTAATGATACTGTCTAAACGATAATCAGTTTGATTAGTGGCAATCAATTTTCCGCCAAGATTGATTGGTGCGACGATGAGATCGTATTCACTGTCCTTTTTAGAAAGCTCAGCAATCAAAAGATCTGTTCCTTCTACGATAGTGACATTATGATCTCCATAAATGCTAGTGAGCGCCAATGACGGCGCACCACTAGGACAAAGGATATTTAACTTTTTATTTTCAGTTTTTGGACTGCTGCTGCATCCTCCTATTAATAAAAGTGTACAACATAATAGATATTTAATAAACTTCATACGACTTCCCCCGTTAATCCTTATCCGGATATTTCTCCCTCTTACTGTAAGTGGTGTGTAATAATTCATGAGCTAAGTGTGAATTTGGAGCTCCTAAGAAATTATTATATAATTCTTGAATCTGTTTATTTTTATGTGATTTTCTTACTGGCAGTGATTCATCTTCTTCGTAAAGGACTTTGGCACGTGCCAATTTATAGTTGAAACCGCTGTTTCGTACTAACGCATTGATATAAGACTGTCCTCCGCCATTGACGCATCCGCCAGGACATCCCATGATTTCAATAAAATGATAAGGTGATGTTCCTTTTTTGATTTCTTCTAACAGCGGACGAGCAACGCTCATGGATTGAGCAACAGCGACTTTTACTTCTAAATCACCGATCGTTAGAGTAGCTTCTTTAAGTCCTTCGATACCACGTACTTGCTGATACTCGATCTCTTCAATATCCTGATCTGTTAAAACATCGGCAACGGTTCTCAATGCGGCTTCCATAACGCCTCCGCTGGCACCAAAGATAACTCCGGCACCACTGTATTCACCAAAGAAATCTTGATCGAATTGCTCATCGGCTAAATCTTTGAAGTTAATACCGAACATTTTAATCATCTTACCAAGTTCGCGGGTTGTGATAACAGCATCTACATCTTTGATTCCGCCGTTAATCATTTGTTCACGTTCTTTTTCACCTTTTTTAGCGACACAAGGCATAACACTGACAACATAGATATCTTTTGGATCTAAGCGCTGCTGTTTAGCGTAATAAGATTTTGCCATGGCACCAAACATCATATGTGGAGATTTACAGCTTGATAAATGATCTAAGATTTCCGGATACTGAGTTTCCACATAGTTAACCCATCCCGGTGAACAAGAAGTAATCATTGGCAGAACACCTGCTTCTTTTACCCGATGAATGAATTCATAGCCTTCTTCCATGATCGTTAAATCAGCTGCAAAGTTGGTATCATAAACACGGTCAAATCCCATCATTTTTAAAGCTGCCACCATTTTACCAGTAACACGTGTACCAATCGGCATGCCAAATTCTTCTCCAAGGCTGGCACGTACAGCCGGCGCTGTCTGAACAATTACATGTTTATGCGGATCATTGATGGCGTTGATCACATCATGAATTTCTTCTTTTTCATGAAGTGCCCCAACCGGACATACATTGATACACTGACCGCACTGCATACAGTTGACATCATTGAAGCTGCGATCATAAACAGGACCAACTTTTGTTTTAAAACCACGATCCATAAATCCAAGAATACCTAATCCCTGAATTTTTTTGCAGGCTGCAACACAGCGTCCACATAAGACACATTTTGATGTATCACGGACAATTCCCGGTGACACTTCATCAAAAGTAGACGGTGTTTTATTTCCTGCATATGCATCTTCACGCACCCCTAATTCCTGACATAAGCGCTGCAATTCACAGTTCGTGTTGCGAATACAAGATAAGCAGTCTTTAGAGTGATTAGATACGATTAATTCTACCACATTTTTTCTTGCTTCTAAAGCACGAACAGAATGTGTTTTTACAACAAGTCCTTCTCTTACCGGATAAACACAGGCTGCACATAAGGTACGAGCGCCTTCGATTTCTACCTGACATACACGGCAGGCTCCGGTTCCGGTCAAATCCTTTAAGTAGCAAAGAGTAGGGATGTGAATACCATTTTCTCTAGCAACTTCTAAAACAGTCTGACCATCTTCGGCTTCAACTACGCGATTATTGATTGTTAGTTTTATTTTTCCCATTATTCTCATCTCCTACTTTCTTTCTATAGCTTCAAAGTGACAAGCTTTGATACAGTTACCGCACTTGATACATTTTTCCATATCGATATGATATGTTTCTTTACCCACGGCACCACTGATAGCACTAACCGGACATTGACGCGCACATAATCCGCATTTTCTGCATTTTTCCGGATTAACTTTATATTCCAATAAAGCTTTACAGATTCCGGCAGGACATTTTTTATCCACCACATGGGCAATATATTCATCTTTAAAATGTTCTAAAGTAGATAAGACCGGGTTAGGGGCAGATTGTCCTAAACCACATAATGCCGTATCTTTAATTGTATGAGACAAGGTTTCCAGTTCATCTAGTAAATCCAGAGTTCCTTCACCGTTGCAGATTTTTTCTAAGATTTCCAACAAACGTTTCGTTCCGACACGGCAAGGCGTACATTTACCGCATGATTCATCAACAATGAAATCCATATAGAAACGAGCGACATCTACCATACAGTTATCTTCATCAAGAACGATCATTCCTCCAGATCCCATCATAGAACCTAATTTAATGAGCTCATCAAAACCAATCGGTGTATCTAATTGTTCTTCGGTTAAGCAGCCTCCGCTTGGTCCACCGGTCTGAACTGCTTTAAATTCTTTACGGTTAGGACATCCGCCGCCGATTTCATAAATAATTTCTCTTAACGTTGTTCCCATAGGTACTTCGACTAATCCGGTATTGGTAATCTTTCCACCAAGTGCGAACACTTTTGTTCCCGGAGAGGTTTCTGTACCGATCGATTTAAACCAGTCAGCCCCGTTCAATATGATTTGAGTAAGATTAGCATAAGTTTCTACGTTGTTTATGATGGTAGGTTTACCCCAAACACCACGTTCAGCAGGAAATGGCGGTTTAGGGATTGGCATTCCTCGTTCTCCTTGAATCGATTGAATTAAGGCTGTTTCTTCACCGCAGACAAAGGCTCCGGCTCCTAAACGAATTTCCAGATCAAAATCAAATCCGGTACCAAAAATATTATCTCCTAGCAATCCTAATTCTTTTGCTTGTGAAATCGCAGTTTCCAGACGTTCAACAGCAATCGGATATTCGGCACGAATATAAATATATCCATGATGAGCGCCGATCGCGTAGCCGGCAATGGCCATTGCTTCTAAAATACTGTGAGGATTTCCTTCCAAAATAGAACGATCCATGAAAGCCCCTGGATCCCCTTCATCAGCATTACAAATAACATATTTTTCATCACCCGGCTGATTTAATGCAGCCTGCCATTTCACACCGGTAGGGAAACCACCGCCTCCGCGTCCGCGCAGACCGCTGGCTTTGATTTCATCCACAACTTCTTGCGGACTCATTTCAGTCAAAGCTTTTCCTAAAGCGGCATAGCCGTCTTTACCAATGTATTCTTCAACATTTTCAGGATCGATGACACCACAATTATGCAAAGCGATTCTTTTTTGCTTTTCATAGAATTTAGTGTGATTGATATCCAAAATTTCTTTGCTGACTTCATCACTTTCATTAAGCATTAATCGTGTAACCGGACGTCCTTTATAGAAATGTTCCATGACAATTTCCTTAACGTCTTCCGGCTTTACTGATTTATAAATGATATTATCCGGATAAATACAGATATTTGGTCCAAAACCACACAGACCTAAGCATCCTGTCTTTAAAACGGAAACTTCATCCTGCAAACCGATACTGTGGATTTCTTCTTTAAATAGCTCGATCAATTCCCCGGAATTCCCGATCGTACATCCTGTACCGGCACAGACCATGACTTGAATTCTTTCCATGTTTCGTCCTCCCCTATTGCTTATACTTTCCAACGGTATATTCCGTTACAACTTGTCCCTCGATTAAATGGCGGGTTACAACCTCTGCCGCTTTTTCTGCATCCATTAAGACATAGGTTGTTTTATTTCCTTCTTTATCAAACACTTCGACAATTGGCTCTAGCGTACACATTCCAATACATCCTGTCTGAGTAACCGTTACCGGTAAATGATGCTGTGCAACTTCTTCAACTAATTTATTCAATACGGGTCTTGCTCCTGCGGCAATTCCGCAGGTTGCCATTCCAACAACAACACGATACTGATTTTCATCATCAGAACGCATTGCCATTTTCTTTTTAGCTTGTTCTCTCATTTTTTCTAAATCTTTTAATGACTTCATTGGCTGAGTCCCTCCTTTATATAGTCTTTAAGCCATAGTATAATTTCCGGCTCATTTATTTTGACACCATCCAAGATAGCTTTTATTTCTTTTGTATCTAAACAAAATTGATGTGTATCGCTTGTATAAGTAAACAAATAATCAATCTGATCATCTGCTTGAATCAATGTTGCTAAGGTCTCCGCAAGATCTCCTAGTGGCGGAGTATCCCAATGCTGTTTAACGTAGCACCCTTTAATCGTTGTTCCCTTATTAACAGTTGAGCAAATGTCGAAAGTTCCTCCTGTCGCTAATACTCCTTCTTTAAAAAGGGGTACCCCCAATCCGACTTTTCGGGTAGTACGGGTAGTAAAGAAGGGATCCATCACATGCTGGATAGTTTCCTCATTCATACCGCACCCATCGTCTTCAACAATGATCTCAATGATGTTTTCTTTTTCACTGTCGTGAATGCTGATCATGATTTGTTTTGCTAAAGCGCGGATCGAGTTATATACAATATCTAATAAATGCATAGCAATATCAGGCATAATTTATCTCCATAATTCTTCAAATTGAGTCTGTGTCATTGAGTGAATAGGTTCACTGATATCAATCAGCTGATGAGCATCACTGTTTCTAAAAAAAGGAATGTTCTTTAGATAAGGTGTTCTTTTTTTTACGATGTCTATCTGTTCATCGCTTTTGACTTCAATTCCTTCGATCTCTAAATCAGGAGGAATAAACCCTAGATTTTCAAAGACACTGTAACGTTTATCTAAAACATGAGCTAAAACAACAATGCCGTGATGCTGATGAATGGCGTCAACTGTCTCTTCAAGTGACGTGTCAAGTGAAGAAAGCAGCAGGCGTTCTTCATGACTAATCACTTCATCATTTTGATTGAAAATTAGTTGATTGCCAAAAAACTCAGGCTTGTTTAAGATTACTTGCAAATGCTGATCGATCCATTTCTGCATGTCAGGAAGTCTATTTTCTTCTCTGAAATATCCCAGTACATGAATTTCTTCTCGTGTCTGCAATTCAACTCCGTAGATGATCTGCACTTTATCATGACTAATTTGTTTTAGATAGGTCTGCTGTTTTAGTGAATTGTGATCTGTAATAGCGATTAAATCCAATTCTTTGATCATCGCCATGTTAATAATATTATTAATGGTCATGGAGTCATCTCCGCAAGGCGATAAAGCCGAATGGATATGCAAATCGTAAAACATTTTAAATACCTAAAGCGATTAATTTTTTTACTGCTTCATAAGCAGAAAGATTTGTTGTATATAGCGGAATATTCAATTCTTCGGCTCTTTTTAAAGTAGCGTCGTCCACTTGGGTTCCTTCGACAAACAGAATCCCTGCCATATCAACAAGTGTTGCCACGGCAAGAGCGTTTAGATGCGCCTGAACAGTCAGCCAAAGCTGATTCTCTTCGGCTTTGCTCATCACAATGCTTAATAAGTCACCAATGTAGGCTCCTTCTATTTTTTTATCCTGATCGCCAGCATGGATCATTTTTATATCTTCAAGTTGATTTAAATCTTTAATCAGCATGATCATCTCTCCTTTTTACCCGACAATAAGAATCATCAGCTTCATTATCTACAATTTGTTCGGCAAGAGCGCGGCAGTTTGGAAAACCGCAAGCCCCGCAGTCAAACTGAGGAAGTGTGCTTAGCACTTCACTGATCTTTTTAAAACGCTGCATCTTTTCTTTCATACTAATATGTTCTTCATCAATTAACTCATGTTCTTTAAAATAGTCATCATTATCCAGCAAAGCAAGCTGATGGGTAGAGTGACCAACCATCTGATCAATGTTTAAACGTCCGATAAAAGGATTCGACCATAAGAAATAACCGCCGATACATCCTTTATAGCAGGCAAATAAACCTAACAGACCAATTTCATCCATATGACCAAACTCTGCCAGCTCCAACACTTTTTTTACATTGTCAATGCCGCTGATGCTTACAACCGGTCGAGTTCCCTGCGCAAAGTGATAGAAATCACTGACTACGCTTTGAATTCCTTCCTGACTGATCTGCAAGTCAGCTTCGTCTTCATTTTTTAAGCGATTGATCTTTGGAAAAATATGCGATACGCTCATTGCATGATCAATAAAGGAATCTTCATTGTCATAGGGATGCTTCGCTAAAGTCATTTTTCCGACACATTCGCATAACGAATAAATCCCAACTTTACCATGGTGATCCAAAAGTCGGTCACGCACTTTTTTTGCCGCGACTTCAACGGGATAGTTGAAAGGCAGCAGATTATCCACCAAAGTAGGATAATTTTGTTTAATCAGACGATTGATTGTCGGACAGAATGAAGAAATTTTTAAACTGTTCTCGTTTTCTATTTGGTGCATGGACTCCATATATAAAGCCCCTTCAATATCACTGTATTGAACGACTTCATCAAATCCTAAGCGTTCGATCGCCTTAAACATTTTTTTGGCTTCACCAAAATTCTTGAAATCTGAGAAAATACTTGTTGAAACAAGAATAACGCGATAATCATACTGTGACAAAGTTTCTGTTAAATGCTCATTGGTAATTTTAAGACCGCGGCTATCGCAGCTTTCAATGCACATGTCACAGTCAATACATTTCTTTTGATCGATTTTGATCTCGTTGTTTTTTAATGTGATGGCTTCTGTGGGACAAGCGCGAATACATTTTAAACAGTTTTTACACGAAGGAAGCGTATAGCAGATTGTCGGCTTCACGAAGAAAACCTCATTTTAAGATGTGTTCCTTGGGGTGAGGATTCAATATGGAAATTATTGGCAACACGTTTCATGTTGACTAATCCCATTCCGGCTCCAAAACCAAGCTCTCTTGCTTTGGCTGAGGCAGTTGACCAGCCCGGCTGCAAAGCTAAATCTAAATTAGGAATACCGGGACCAATATCATCAAAGCATAAAATAACTTCTCCCTCATCGCTCAGTTCAAAAGTAATGACTCCTCCTAAACTGTGAATGATCATATTGATCTCTGCTTCATAAGCCGCTATTGCCACATTCCTTAATGTTTTTGTATCTAATCCTAACTGTTTAAGTGTTCGCTTGATGTCACTTGATACTTTTCCGGCATTTTCATAATCGTCTTTCATGACGTCATAATGCTTAATCATTTAATCTTCCTAGTCCTGCTTCATAAAGCAAACCGCATGTTTGAAACATCGTATGCTTGACACTCAAAAGAGTAACGCCCGATATTTTTGCTGTTTGGATTTGCTCCTCGCTGGGAACCTTTCCACGGACATAGACAATAACAGATACATCCAGCATCTCGGCAGTGCGGATAGTCTGTGTATTTGCTAAACCGGTGATCAGTAATGTTGATTCATTATGATCTAATATCAAGGCTAGTGCATCACTCATCAAATCGCTGGCAAAAGCATCAATATAATCTTTTTCCAGAATTGCCGGATCATCTGAATAAATGACATCTGCATCAAGAATTTTAATCACATCTTTTAAAATCATGCCTGTGCCTCTGGAGTCTCTCCTTTTTTATAAGAAAGGACTAAGTATTTTAGTTCATCCAATTGCTTAGAACAACCAAAGACTACTCCATCCACACTGACTACCGGAGCTAAGCCGCAGGCTCCGACACAACGGGTTGCATCGATCGAAAAGACACCATCTTCACTTGTTCCATTGACAGGTGCTCCCGTCATTTCTACTAATAAATCTAAAATTGTCTGTGAACCGTTAACATAGCAGGCAGTTCCCAGGCATACGCCAATAACATGTTCTCCTTTTGGTTCGGTTGTAAACTGTGCATAGAAAGTGACTACGCCGTAAATCTGCGATACCGGAATATCTAAGGCATCACTCATCATCTGCATTGCTTTGAATGGAATATATCCAAGCTCATGCTGTATTTCATGAAGCATTAATTTTACCGGTCCCATTTCATCTTTATGGCGATAAATGACATCCTCAACGAAGTCTATAGCCTTCTTATTTAATTTTTCCATTTCCACACCTCTTTCTTATTTTTATCTATTCACATTATAACAAAAAACACTATAAATTGATACCGTTTTCATTTTTCGAATAGAGTTTTAAAAACACATTATAATTCTATTATAAATTTGATAAGAAATATGATAGAATACAAAAAAGAGGTGACCTTATGGATATAGAAAAAAAGCGTTCTTTTATTATTAATGTACTTTATTATGGATTAATCGCCATCATCGCTTATTTTGTTTTTAAATATGCCATGGCATGGCTGTTTCCTTTTATACTCGCTTTTTTAATTGTGGCATTACTGCAGATGATCATTCAGCCTTTAAAAAGAGTGATGCACGCAAAAAATGAACGAATAGCAATTATAATTCTATTGTTGCTTTATATATTGATTGGAGCAGGAATCAGTTTGCTTGTCTTTAAGCTAGTCATTATTATTAGTGAAAACTTAAAAAATCTCCCACAGCTGATTGAAGTATATATTGAACCGACGGTAACGACATTATTTAACGATGTGGAAAGCTTAGTGGGCAGTCTGTCACCGCAGCTGCTGGAAATGCTGAAAGATGCAGAATCTAACTTTATGGAAATTGTTGTGGCTTTTGGAAGTGTGATTTCCAGCAGCTCAATGAAATTTATTTCTGGATTCATTGCCAGCATACCAAACTTTTTGTTGAGTGCCTTAGTCACTATCATTTCTTCATTCTTTATCGCTATTGATTTTCATCATATCAATCAGTTTATCTTAGCTCAATGTTCGCCTAAGGTAAAAGGACTGCTTTATGAAATTAAGGATTATGCAGTCAACACATTACTGCAAATTATCTTTGCATATGCCAAACTGATGACGATTACCTTTGTAGAGCTATCCGTTGGATTTATGATTTTGGGAGTAGGCAGTCCTTTTCTGATAGCTTTGCTGATCTCAATCTTTGATGTGCTGCCTGTTCTTGGAACCGGCGGGATCATGATTCCTTGGGTAGTCTATCTGTTTATCAATAACGAGATGACCTTGGCGGTGGGAATGCTGATCCTATATATTGTCATTACGGTTATCCGCAATATCATTGAACCAAAAATAGTCGGTAAACAGGTGGGAATTCATCCGTTGCTGATGCTTATCAGTATGTTCGCTGGGGCTAAAGTGTTTGGCGTATTAGGACTATTAATCTGTCCGATTGTGATCATTATTATCATGAATCTTAATGATACCGGTAAAATTCATTTATATCGAAATATTGATGATAACCCTGATCCATCTTCTTGATGGGTCCTTTTTTATTTAAAAAGCATACCACTTTTTCAATATCTTTTTCATAAGCCCTCAAACTGCTGATATATCCTTATTTTTCAAAATTTGTCAGCTCTTACTGTTGGACAGTACTACCTTGTAACTAGGCATATCTTCTTATATTTTGGCTCTCTATCGTTGTACATTTCATTGTAAATCATGTAAATAAAGCGGTTGATAAAAAGACAATAGATCCAGTTCTAAAGGATGTTGTCCAGCTAATTTCCCTACGACAACAGTATCTGCTGCATTGAATAGTATTTGTAAGAAATTGGTAAATATTAATGGGTCATTGACCATATCTATATACTGTTATTTTTATGTTTGTTTTTCACAAAATCACGCTCTTAATTATTTATTATAACGATTCTTTAGTGCCTACACCGTAGATAAATGATAAGAAAAAAAGCTATCATAAAGATAACTTATATTTTATATAGATGTCACTCCATAACAAATTAATTGATTAGATAATTCTACAATTTCATCAATAGACATTTTTTTACCGTCTTTAATCCATTGGCGATAAATATCAAGAGTAGTAGAACAATAATAAGTTTTGATAATATTTTGCTTTTCTTTGGAAAATTTGCGATAAGGATGATCATCACTTAAGGCATGTAGATAGGCTTTATCAAAAATAGTATTGCATAATTCATTATAAGCAGGATAGCATAAAATACGTTGAACATATTCTTCTTGATTAGAAAAATATTCAAAGAATAAACGATTAGCGACTTCATGACTTCTTCCTTGAGGAAGTTCATCCGTTGCTTTGATATAGTTTTCTGTAATTTCATCAATAAATTCACGAATTAAATCTTCTATTGTTTCATAGTGTAAATAAAATGTTTTACGATTGATCATCGCTTTATCTGTTAATGATTTAACTGTGATTTTATGAATATCTGTTGTCGTAATCATTTCTTTAAAAGTGTTTTGTATCGCAGTTTTAGTTCGTTTAACACGTAAATCCATAAAATTCTCCTTTTGACTTTATGTATTTATTATAAATGAGTTGTTTTTTGAAATCAAATAAAAGAAATAAACCCCACATTTTTAAAAGTGTGGCATAGGGAACGCTCTAAAAAATCTGGGCATGGTTATTTATCATTTGTTTATTATAATAAAGGTGTAATGAAAGGAGGAAGGCTATGGAAAAAAATCGTATGGCCACAATGGATATTAAAAAATTAGTGCTTGTCAATGGTGTACCATTAATGTTGTCGCTACTTATTAGTAATTTATATAATTTTGTTGATAGTATATTTGTATCACATGTATCTGAAAAAGCGTTAACGGCTTTAGCTCTTGCAAATCCAATTCAAATTCTGATGTCAGCTTTAGGTGTCGCTAATGCAGTAGGATTAAATGCGGTGATTTCAAAAGCGTTAGGAGAAAAGAATGATGAAGAAGTAAAACGAAGTGCATCTGCCGCTATCTGGTTAGCTTTTGTATTTTGGATCATTTTAGCGATTACGTCATTATTTTTATTAAAACCTTATTTCTTATCTCAATCAGGAGGAGACCATGAAATTGCCAATTATGGAATTGCTTATTTAAGTATTGTCATGTTTATGAGTCTTGGTTTTATGGGACAATGGGTATTTGACCGTTTTACAATCGCAAGTGGTAAATCTAACTTATTCTTATTTACTTTATCTTCGGGAGCAATTACAAATCTTATCTTAGATCCAATTTTTATCTTTGGATATTTTGGGATTCCCGCCATGGGGATTGTTGGGGCAGCAATTGCCACAGTCATTGGACAATTTGTAGGAGCTAGCTTAGGAATTATTTTAAATAAGAAATACAATAAAGAAATTCCAATACACTTTGTGATAAAACCACATTTTAAAAATGTGTTAAATATTTTAAAAGTAGGGGTTCCTTCAGGAATTGCTCAAGGAATGCTTTCCGTTATGGGAGTTTATGTTAATAGTATTTTAATTTCATTCTCATCAACTGCAGTTGCCGTATATGGAGCTTGTGCTAAAATTCAATCTTTAGCGTTAGTACCCATCTGGGGATTAAATAATGGTGTCGTTCCTTTAGTGGCTTATAATTATGGGGCAAAAAACTTAAAACGTTCTTATGATAGTTTAAAATGGACAATAATTTATGAATATGGAATTTATTTAGTCATCTTTATTTTCATTGAGTGTTTTCCAGGTGTTATTTTAAAATTATTTGATGCGTCACCTGATATGATAGCGATGGGAAGTGTCGCAATCCGTATTTTAGGGATTTCATATTTAATAAGTATTTTATGTTTAGCCTTTGCCTCATCTTTCCAAGGGTTTGGTAGAGGAATACATTCAATGAGTCTAACATTAGCACGTCAAACGATCTTTTTATTTATTTTCTTAGTTTTATTTAAACAGTTTGGACAAGTCAATCTTATATGGTGGGCGTATATCCTTGCAGAAGCCGTTAGTGTTCCACTTGGAATATTGATGCATAAACGAATTCAAAAACAAGTTACATTAGAAATGGAGGAATAAAAAATGGAATATATTCGTTTGGGAAATTCAGGGTTACAAGTTTCAAAATTTTGTATTGGGTGTATGTCATTTGGTACACCAGGGGTTTTATTTCCATGGTGTCTAGATGAAGAAAAATCAGAAGCCGTTATTAAAAAAGCGTTAGACTTAGGAATTAATTTCTTTGATACTGCAAATGTATATTCGAATGGAGAAGCAGAAGATTTTTTAGGTCGTGCCATTAAAAAATATGCAAATCGAGATGAAGTGGTCATTGCAACAAAATGTGGGATTAATATGGATCCTCATCATGGTCCTAACCAAACCGGATTGTCAAGAAAACATATTTTTCAAGAAGTAGAAAAATCATTAAAACGTTTAGGAACAGATTATATTGATTTATATATTGTTCATCATTACGATGCTTTTACACCTTTAGAAGAAACAATGAAAGCATTAAATGATTTAGTTGTAATGGGTAAAGTAAGATACATTGGAGCGTCTAATTTTCATGCATGGCAATTCGCTAAAGCGCAAGCGATTGCGGAAAAGAACGGTTGGGCGAAATTCATTTCATTACAAAATCCACATAACTTATTAAGTAGAGAAGATGAAAGAGAAGTATTCCCCTTATTAAAAGATCAAGGTGTAAGTTTAACACCATATAAATGTTTATTAGGAGGACGTTTAGCACGTAAAGATGATGAAGTAACATCTCGTTCAGTAACACAACACCCTTCTTCTAAACGTACTTATACAGATGACGGAGATGATGAAATTATTCGTCGTGTAGAAGAATTAGCAAGTAAATATGCATGTTCTAAAGCGAATATTATTTTATCGTATGAACTTTCTAAAGAGCCTATTGCTTCTATTATTGTAGGAACATCTTCACCAGAAAGATTAGAAGATACAGTTAGAACTTTAGATGTTCATTTAACTAAAGAAGATCTTGCTTATTTAGAAGAACCTTATTTACCAAGAAAATTTTAAATACTTCAAAACTGTTAGCAATTTTGTTAGCAGTTTTCTTTATATAAAAGTTAGAACATGGAATGTTTATATAAATTATTCTATAATAGAAAAACAAAGGATAAAAAAGAAGCGTATTATGGATAATATTACAGAAACAGAACTACTTATATTATTTAGAAAATGTAATAAAACTTTATATAAATGTTATCAACAAAAAGAGGACATGGGCATTTGTTTTCAGTATTGATGAAACAAGATGGAATATCTCAAACTGAACTCATTAAACAGATGGATATCACAAGAGCGTCAATGAGAGAACTTTTAATGAAAGTTGTAAAAGCAGGTTAGATGTTAGAAAAACTGATCCTCATGATAAACGTAGTATTCATGTATATTTAACGTCTTTAGGTAAAAATAAAGCGATGGAAAATAAAATTTTTACACAACGTTTAGCCTCTAAAGCATTTAAAAGTTACACTCAAGAAGAAATGGACATGTTAGTGCCTTTACTAATAAATTTATTAGTCATCTTGATAACTTTTTAGAAGAAAAAAAGACGAACTCTATTGAATTCGTCTTTAAATTATAATAGATTAAAATGTTTTAAAGCATTGACGATACCGCCCTCTAAATAATCGCTGCTGATATAAGTTGCTTCTTTTTTTAGAGTATCGATAGCATTGCCCATTGCAATTTTATTTTTCACAGCTTTAAACATACATAAATCGTTGCTGCCGTCACCGAATGCAAAACTGTCTGCGTCTTCCATTTTTAAATGTTTTAATACGCTGGCAATTCCATCTCCTTTATCATGGGAGAGCGTTGTCGCATCGGCTGAAAAAGCACCGTGGTGATCGTTTAATATGACATCCTTTTCAAAGGCTTTGACAATGTGCTTAAAATGATCATCATCTTTATAGAAAATATCGAAGATATACGTTGTAATTTTCTCCGGATTCCAAGCACGTTCAAAGAAATCATCACGTTTATACTGCCCATTTAATTTTTTAAACAACTCTTCTGAGACATCACTGATATAACCTTTCTTGCTGCCAATGAAGGCATAATCGCAGTCAACACTCTGACAGATGGTCATGAAGCGTTTTACTTCCTCGTTGGTCAAGGGCTTGTCTAAAATTTGTTTATCATGAAAATAAGCCTGCCGTCCATTACTGGTAATGTAGCCATCAACTAAGTCACCAAATAACATTTTAGCGTAGCTAATCGGGCGCCCGGTACAGATAAATGTATAATGTCCTAGTTCACGAAGCTGTTTTAAAGTAGCGATATTTTCATTTGGAATATGCTGCCCGTGAGCAATAGTCCCATCAATATCAAAGAAAAATAGTTTTGTCATAATCTCACCTCTTAGTCATTGTAACAAATTTTTATTCCTTATGTAAGCGTTTCAGTGTATAATCAAAAAAGGAGGGTGAATAACATGTATTTAGTATTTGATATTGGTGGATCTTTTGTAAAATATGCGACGATCACATCAGCGGGAGAGATCACATCTAAAGATAAAATTCCTACCATTCTTAATCAAGGAATAGAGGGGTTCATTGATTCTTTGGAAAAAGTATATCGACAGTTTGCTGGACAAGTTGAAGGAATCGCAATTTCAACTCCGGGTGCTGTCGATGTGGAAAAAGGGATTGTTTATAATGGCGGAAATCTTCCGTTTCTGCATCAAGTATGTTTAAAAGAGGTTGTTTCAAAACGCTGTGATGGGTTACCTGTAGCAGTAGAAAATGATGGGAAATGTGCGGGATTAGCCGAAGTATGGATCGGAAGCGCTAAAGAGGTTCAGGATGCGATTGTGATTGCCTTTGGTACCGGAATTGCCGGAGCTGTGATTAAAAATAAACGCATTCACCGTGGAAATCGTTTGATTGCAGGAGAAGTAAGTTTCTTATTAAATGAAATGGATCGTCATAAAGAACCGGTAATCTGGGCACATCAAAATTCTGCGCTGCTTTTAGGCACTAAATTATCAATTAAAAAAGGAATGGCACAGGACGCTCTTGATGGTGAAAAATTCTTTGAGATGCTTCATGATGGAGATCAAGATGCTGAAGAAATTCTAAAAGACTTCTGTTATTCAGCAGCTGTCCATTTTTATAACTGTCAGTTGATTTTTGACCCGGATATGATCTGTATCGGCGGTGGAATCAGTGAACAGCCACGCTTAATTGAAGAATTAAAAAATCAAGTAGACGTGATTTGGGAGAAAGTTCCGCATATCGGAAAACCAAATGTTGTGAAATGTAAATTTAATAATGATTCTAATCTTTTAGGTGCATTATACAATTTCATGCAGTTGTATCAGTTAGCATAATAGAAATGAAAAAACACAACAAGTACAGATAAAGGTACCAGCTGTGTTTTTTTATTGAAAAGGATCATTCTTATTGCGTTGAAATAATCCTTTTGTCCCAAACAGAGTTAGAATCCTCACAGTTTTTCATTAAGTTTTTAAAAAACTGCTGATAAATTAATCTGTTTATATTAGATTTTAAATAAATAAAATGCATTGGTCGAGTAATTTCAAAATCTGCCAACTGAAGTTCTTTCAACTGCCCATGCTTTAATTCTTCGGCAACCACTCCTTCATAGACGAAAGTGATGCCATCGGTATGTAAGAGTAATGCTTTGATCATAGATAGATTGCCGATTTCATTGCAATGCTCGAAAGAATGAAGCTGATAAAGTGTCTGATTCAAATAATCCTCTAGGATGGCTCTTGTTCCTGAGCCTTTTTCACGTACAAACAAAGGATAAGAAAATAAATCGTTAAAGGAAATATTCTTATTGGCAAGCGGATGAGTGCTTCGTACTACCGGGATAAAACGTTCCTCCTTAAATAAATGATAGTCAAAAAGCTCTGTATTAAAATGCCCTTCAACAAAAGCACACTCCACCTTTCCATTCATCATTTCCTGAATAAGGTTTTGCGTATTGGCCACAATAATCTGATACTCCTGCTTGGAAGAGATCAAAACCGGGGCGAGCAAGGCCGGGATATAGTAATCGGCAATCGAAAGTGTAGCTCCAATCGTTAATGGGGTAGAGTGCTTGATAATCATTTCTTCAAAAAGCTCTTCATTGTGAAGCTGAATCCTTGCATAATCATACAGCATTTCTCCGGCTTTAGTTAACTGAAAGGACTTATGGGGATGATCGATCAGCTTATGCTGATAGTAACTCTCTAAAGCTTTAATATGCTGAGTGACGGCAGGCTGAGTTAAATGAAGCAGATTTGCTGCCTGTGTATAGTTTTGACATTCAACCACTTTAATGAATGTCTTAATTTTATCATCGATCATAAACTCACCTCTAAATAGATTATAATATAAATTTATGATAAATAAAATATTATAATTTTTATTTATACTAATACTATGATAAACTGCAAACAACAGATAGGGGAGAAGTTTATGAAAAAAATAAAAGCATATGGACCAGGGTTTATGGTTTGTCTGATTATCGGGTTGATCGCGCAGCAGATCGCTAAAATCGTTCCCGGCGTTGGCGCAGCGCTCTTTGCGATTGGGATAGGAATGCTGGCAGGGAATACTTTTTTAAATAAAGATATATTTAATATCGGAACAAAATTTTCTGAAAGCAGATTATTAGAATATTCGATTGTATTAACCGGATTAACACTCCAGTTGACAGATATTTTAGGAATTGGATTTCAGGGAGTTGGATTTATTGCCTTGCAGATGACATGTACGATTATGCTCTGTTATTTTATCGGAAAGAAACTCGGCTTTACCAAAAAGTTTTCTTTACTGATGTGCGCAGGAAATGCAGTTTGCGGATCATCGGCTATCGGAACAGTAGCACCGATTGTAGATGCAGACAGTAAAGATAAGGGCATTTCAATCACGATTGTCAATGTAACCGGAACAGTTTTGATGGTACTCTTACCGCTTTTAACCGGTTGGCTTTATCATCATAAAACATTGAAAACTTCAGCGATGATCGGCGGTACTTTACAATCGATCGGTCAGGTTATTGCTTCGGCAGTGATGGTAAACAAAGAAGTGGTTGAATTTGCTACGATCTTTAAAATTGTACGTATTATCTTTATTGTATTTATCGCATTATCTTATTCAAGGATGAATCTTGAAGAGGGTAAACCGCTGTTTACCAAGAACACTCAAATAACATCTAAAATCAAAGCAGGGATTCCTTGGTTTGTGGTAGGGTTCTTTATCTTCAGCGTTTTAAACAGTACAGGTATTATTCCAACTATTGTATCGACTACAGCTAAATCAATCAGTTCGCAGTTTGAAATTATTGCCTTAGCAGCTATTGGAATGCGTGTGAAATTCAGAGATTTAGTCAAGGAAGGCCCTAAAGCCATTCTTTATGGCGGGTTAACCGGAGGAGCGCAGATTGCTTTTGCGATAGTCTTCATTGCCATCATGTTTGCATAATAAAAGGATCAGTCCCATTTGGACATGATCCTTTTTAAGTTTTCTACGATTTGTGTCTGGTTCATTTCATTGATTTCCAGTAAACAGCTTTCTTTATTGGCAAATACTAAGGCACTTAATTCATCGGTCATAGTAGAAAGGGCACCAATAATATGTTTGTCACTATAAAGACAGCGATCAAATTCTTCCAAAAAAATCAATGCTTTATGATCGGATATGCAAAGGGGATCCATCTTGATGATAGATGCAGAAGAGTGAAGACTGTTTAAAAGAATTTTCGCTCCAAAGTAATCTAAAACATTGGGGACCGTTACACTTTGCTGAGAGTTGATCTTCACCTCGATCGGCAGATCATTATCATATTCTTCAACAGCAACATAACTATGCAGATAGCGACCTTTTTGTTGTCCGTTGATCTGATAAGGCAGAATAGTAAATCCGCTGAAAGTCTTATCCTCTAACAGCTGATCAATAATCCTTGATTTGAGCTGATCATGCTCACCCGTTAGAAATATATGTTTAAACATTATCTTCATCTCCCCAGTTTGGTATGTTCGATTTATAGTTGAATCGAATATCTTGAACATTGAAGATCCAACTTGCTTTGCTCGGATCACGTGGAAATAGGAGCGTAAGCTCTTTAGGATTATCTAAATATCCAAGATAAGCATATTCTAAAGCTGCTTTGTCAAGTTCAATAGTTTGCTGAGCACTTATAATAGAAGCATTTTCAATATAAAATAAATCAATATCTTGATCGTACAAATATTCATGAAAACTCACAACATGATAGTTCAAGTTTTGAATTTGATTATTTTCATCTAAATACTGATAATTAAAGGTAGTGGTGGGATAGATACGCATTATGTTTCCTCCTTAAGTAAATGTAACTGCAAACAGGCAGCCATGATGCCATCTTGATCAATGGAGTGGGTAACGAGTGTTGCACAGCGTTTGACTTCCTCAATGCTTTGCCCCATCACAACGGCAGTTTTGGCATTCTTAAGCATCTTGATATCATTTGGCGAATCGCCAAAAGCAATGTAAGAAGTATGCCCATAGTATTGAAGTAAATAGTTAATAGAAGAAGCCTTGCTGACGCCTTTAGGACTTACCTCCGCATAGTTTAAGGCACAGGGGATAATATCAATGCCTTCAATCTGAGAAAAATCATGATAATCCTCTGATTGAGGAGCATATATGTTCATTGCTTCCACTTCCTGATGATCCAAAGTGCCAACTTTCGGCAGTGGATTATTGAAATGCCGGTGCACCAAAATTGTGTTTTCATCAGCTGCTTGCGAAATAAAACGTTCTTTGCATTTGACAACGACAGGATAGTTTTTCTTTGCGGCAATCTTTAAAAAAGCGCGGGCTGATTCTATGGGAATCAAGGCTTTAAACAGAATTCTGCGATCTTTGTCTAATACTAATTGTCCGTTATTGCAGAGAATGCCATCCCATTCTATCATCTCTGTGATATGAGTACGCAATAAAGAATCATAGCTTCTGCCCGTTGCGATGCAAAGCCGATGTCCGTTCTGCTTTAATTGAATGAGCGCTTTTTTAGTAGATTCTGCCATATGAAACTGTGAATCGAGCAATGTTCCATCTACATCAAAAAATAGAATTTCCTGCATTTTATCACCTCATCTTTAAAATTATAGCAAAATCTCTTTATAAGTACATAAATATTATCTTTTTCTCTTTAAATTTGTAGTCAAAAAGATAAAAATATGTTAAAAATTTAGAAGGTAATAGTAGAAAGGAAAGAACATGGAATTTTATCAGGAAGTAGAAAGAAGTATTATAAAAAAATATCGTAAAGAAATATGGCGCCCTTTTATAAAAGCCATTAATGAATATCAGCTGATCAAAGATGGAGACCATATCGGAATCTGTATTTCCGGAGGAAAGGATTCGATGCTGATGGCAAAGCTGTTTCAGGAATTAAAGCGTCACGGACAGAATAATTTTGACATTGAATTCATTGTGATGGATCCGGGATATAAAGAGGAAAATCTGCAATTAATCAAAGATAATGCAGAAAAGCTGGATATTCCGATTCAGATTTTTAAGTCCGATATCTTTGAGATTGTCGATTCAGTGGATGAAAATCCATGCTATTTATGTGCCAGAATGCGCCGAGGCTATTTATATCGCTTTGCCCAAAGCTTAGGGTGCAATAAGATTGCTTTAGGTCATCATTTTGATGATGCGATTGAAACGATTCTGATGAGCATGTTTTATGGTTCAGAGATCAAAACAATGATGCCTAAGCTGCATAGTGATAATTTTGAAGGAATGGAATTGATTCGTCCTTTATACTTAGTTAAAGAAGCAGCGATCATACGCTGGCGTGACTATCATCAATTAAAGTTTTTATTATGTGCCTGTCGATTAACAGAGACAATCACTGAAACCGGCGGTGGTTCTAAAAGAAATGAAATGAAACGTTTGATTGCCGCATATCGTAAAATTTATCCAAATGTGGATATTAATATATTTAGAAGTATTCATAATATTAATTTAGATACGGTGATCGGTTATAAGAAAGATGGTATCGCTCATAGTTTTTTAGATGATTATGATGAAAAATAAACGCTTTTAAAGGAGGCGGACATATGGCTGTATATTTATCGGAACCCATTCATCCCGACAGTTATGCACTTTTAAACAGTGAGACTGAGATTGTTGAAGACTTTTCATTGCCGCAAAAGATTGAAGGATTGATTACTCGTAATATAAAGGTGGATAAAGGCTTGATGGATCAGCTGCCCAATTTGAAAGTCATTGGCATTCATGGAAGTGGCTGCGATGACGTGGATATAGAGGAAGCAAAAAAACGTCATATCAAGGTGTTCAATGCACCTAATCAAAACAGTACTTCGGTTGCTGAGATGATCGTCATGTTCATGTTAGCTTTATCAAGACAGCTTATCAAGGCGGAGCATGATTATTCATCGCAAGCTATTAGCAATTTAGCGCCCTCTTATTTAATGGGACAGGAGTTAAGTAGGAAGACAGTAGGATTTATCGGTGTGGGAGCCATTGCCAAACAGGCAATTTCGATTTTAAAAGCCGGCTTTAAGATGAATGTGTTAGGGTATTCACGTCATTTAGATCAGACAGCAGCAAACGAATTGGGGATCACTCATTGTGCAAATCTCGTTAGCTTACTTCGTCAAAGTGATTATGTTTGTCTATGTCTGCCATTAAATGAAGAAACCTATCATTTGATAGGGAAAGCTGAATTAGAAGTAATGAAACCTACAGCCTTTTTAATCAATACAGCGCGTGGAGCCATCATTGACGAAGAGGCAATATATCATGCTTTAAAAGAAAAGAAAATTGCCGGGGCAGCCAGTGACGTACTTACCCATGAACCGCATTTTTCAAAATTGATGTTGTTGGAAAATATGATCATTACTCCCCATTTAGGCGCAAATACGAATGAGGCCTTGAAACGGGTAGGGAATCTATGTGTCAGCCAAATGATTGACGCTCTGCATCATCGTCCGATTCCCTTTGAGGTAAAAAAATGAAAGAGAATGCGCAGGAAGTTGTTGAACTGTGTGTTCAGATTGGGGAGCTGCTTTTAAAAAGCGGAGCAGAAATCTTTCGTGTGCAAGATACACTAGAACGCATTGCGGACAGCTATGGCATTGAACAGTTTCATGTGTATGTGATTGCTAATGGGTTGTTTGTCAGTGTCAATGATGGGGAAAAACTCTATACTACCCAATTACGCTATGTTCCATTAGCACCTGTTCATTTAGGACGAATTTGTGCAGTAAACGAATTATCGCGCATGATCTGTGATCAACGCCTGCCCCTTAAAGAGGCTTATTTGAAGATTGAGGAGGCTAAACAGATTCCTTTTTCTTCTCCTTGCATGCAGATCTTTGCTTCCGGAATCGGTGCGGCGACTTTTTGTTATTTATTAGGCGGGAGTGTGATGGATAGTGTTGCTTCTTTCATCTCAGGCTTAGCCTTGTATATCTTTTTTCTATATATATTAAAAGGAAAGACCAGTAAAATCATGCAGAATATATTAGGAAGCAGTGTCGTGGGACTGATTGGCTGCTTATCCTATCACTTTGGCTTAGGCAGTTCTTTGGATCATATTATCATGGGCTCAATCATTCCTTTAGTTCCGGGGGTACTGATTACAACTTCGGTTCGAGATATTATCAACAGTGATTATTTATCGGGAATGATCCATCTTTTAGATGCTGTATTGGTTGCAGGGTGTATTGCCTGTGGGGTAGGAATCAGTCTTTCTATTTATCAGATGCTGGGGGTGGTGCTATGATCAGTCAGGGACTAGTGGCATTGATCGGAACGATTTCATTTTCAGTGCTGTTTAGTGTTCCAATCAGTGAATATCTTTATTGCGGTTTAGCCGGTATGATCGGCTGGCTATGTTATTTAGGTGGTTTAGCTTTGGGACTGGGATACACGAAATCGATTTTTATCGGAGCGTTGGTATTAACCATCTTCTGTCGCTTTCTAGCCGTAAAAAGAAAACTGCCGTTAACCGTTTTTCTCATCTGCGGCATCTTTCCTCTGGTTCCCGGGGCCGGCATTTATTACACAGCTTATTATTTTATAACCAATCAGCATTCGCTTGCCCTTACTAAAGGACTGGAAACATTTTCTACCGCCGTGATGATTGCTTTAGGAATTGCTTTTGCTTTAGCGATTCCCCATACACTCTTTAAAAGAACAAAATAAAAGACGGGCATACCCGTCTTGAACCGTTGACATCCATTTGTTTAACGGTTTCTTTTTTATTGAGCTACTGTTTTAGCGACATGGTCATCAGAAGTAAATACTTCTTTTACCTGACAAACCGCCTTGATGCTTCTGATTGATAATAACGCTTTATATACGACAACAGAAATCGCAAAGTCAACCATTCCATGAACAACAGTACCGCCTCCAACTAAACCAAGCACTGCATAAACGAATCCTTTGTTGTAGTAACCGGCTCCCAGATTGTTGCCAAAATAGAAAGGACAAACACTGATCATTTCCAATCCCCCGTGAATCAATGAAATGATAAAGAAGAAGACAATCATTTTTGGCAATGATTTCATCGTTTCAGGTTTTTTCATTAAATAATAAGCTCCGCCAAATGCCCAAACTACTTGACTGAATGCTCTGACTACGACAACGATTGGAAATCCTGCCATTAAGAAACCTAAAGTCGTTCCTAAGGAAACGAAGATAGCTACAGTCGGTGAGACGAACATCGCAATCATAATTGCCACATGACTTGCTAAAGTGAATGAGGCTGGCTCCAATACTAGCTTCACCGGTGAAAACATTGGAATGATAATTCCGATTGCACATAATAATGCAGCAATGACCATTTTATGGATTTTGTTGTTTTTCATAAATTTTCCCCCTAGATATTTATGTTTGTATATGTGTCATGACATATGACTAAATTATATGGAGATGGAAATGAAATGTCAATATATTTGTGAAAAAATTTACATATTTTGAAAGCCTTTTGTCAAGAGTCGTTAAAAGTCTTTTTATCTGAATCCATATCGAGTATAATATACCTATATATAAAGGAGGAAAACTATGATCTATAAAAAATTAAAACCATTCCCACAGGACTTTTTATGGGGAGCATCGACTTCTGCTTATCAGGTAGAAGGGGCAAACTTGGAAGATGGCAAAGGTCCCTCTGTTCAGGATGTTAAGAAGGTACCGGAAGGAACCTCTGATTTAACTGTCTGCGCAGATCATTATCATCATTACAAAGAAGATATTGCTTTAATGGCAGAAATGGGATTCAAAGTATATCGTTTCTCTATTTCTTGGTCAAGAATCATCCCGGAAGGGGTAGGGGCAGTAAATCCAAAAGGGATCGAATTCTATAATAATATTATTGATGAATGCATCAAGCATAATATTATCCCATTAGTAACGATGTTCCATTTTGACTTGCCGGCAGCATTAGACGCTAAAGGCGGATGGTCAAGAAGGGAATCTATTGATGAATTCGTTAACTTTGCCAAAGTGATGTATGAAAATTTCGGAGATCGTGTTAAATACTGGCTGACGATCAATGAACAAAATGTTTTAACGCTGATGGGAGAGGTTATTGGGACTTCAAACATCAAATCAAATAATCCTAAAAAAGAGGCTTACCAGCAAAATCATCATATGTTAGTAGCACAGGCAAAGGCTATGGCATTATGTCATGAAATGATCCCTGGAGCCAAGATTGGACCAGCACCAAATATCTCATTAACTTATGCGGCAAGCTGTAAGCCGGAGGATGTGATTGCTTCACAAAACTTTAATGCCATTAGAAACTGGTTATATTTAGATATGGCAGTTTACGGAAAATACAATAATATTGTATGGGCTTATTTAGAAAACTTAGATGCTACTCCCGATATTGAGCCAGGCGATATGGAAATTTTGGCTTCCGGTAAACCTGATTTCATCGGATTCAACTATTACTCAACTGCAACAGTAGAGTACAGTGATGGTTCCGAAGCAAATGAAAAAGGCGGCGATCAGCAAAAAGCAATGGGAGAACCTGGTGTGGTAAAAGCAGCAGCGAACCCTAATCTGCAAAAAACTCAGTTTGGCTGGGAAATTGACCCGGTAGGATTCAGAAGCACATTAAGAGAAATATATTCAAGATATCGTCTTCCTTTGATTATCACAGAAAATGGATTAGGTGCTTATGATAAATTAACCGAAGATGGAAAAATTCATGATCCATACCGTATTGAATATTTAAGAAAACATATTGAACAAATTCAGCTTGCCATTACAGATGGTGTAGAAGTCATGGGATATTGCCCATGGTCAGCGATCGACTTGATTTCAACACATGAGGGAATGGTAAAACGCTATGGCTTCATTTATGTCAACCGTGATGAATTTGATTTAAAAGATCTTGCTCGTTATCGTAAAGATTCTTTCTATTGGTATAAGAAAGTAATCGCTTCTAACGGAGAAGATTTGACAGACTAAGAATGCTTTTGCATTCCCAGATTGTTAACAAAGCGATACTCTTTGAAGTATCACTTTGTTAACGATCATAAAGTGCTCAGCACTTTTTTATTTTATCTAAAATAATGCTATAATGGGGAAAAGGGGAGTAATGGAGATGTAGTTGCTTTATACACTGGGAATAATACTAAGAATATGACAAGGTGTTTAAAAAATCTTCCGATTGACATTGTTACTCCCAAAGATATTAATCTTAAACTGGAAATCTTGGTGGATGGTCAAAGTCCAAAAGAAAATGCCTTGAAAAAAGCATTAGCTTATTTTAGACAGACACAGATCCCAATGCTTGGTGCTGATTTTCGACTTTATATCGATCGTGTGCCTAGACCAAACTAACCGGGTATATTAGTTAAGCGAGTTGATGGAAAAGAATTGAATGATTCATAATGACATCTACGATTGATCGAGAGCATTCACATCGGGGAAATCCTTTAGATGTCATAACAATAGATCCTCATTTAAATAAATACTATTCTGCTATGTGTGATGATGAACTTATAAAGAATGTCTCTCTTTCATACAGGAAACCCTTATCATAAAGGAGATAATATGATGATTGTATATAAACCTTTGACTACAGAAGAAATAAAGATAGACTTATTTGCTCATTTTTATCGTCGGCAAAAGGTGACTGAATGTTATCGGTTCATCGATGGTATTTGGCAAATTAAAGAATGTCCGTTTATTGATGATTGGACAATGGAAGAGTATCAGGAGCTAACTAGCTGTCTGCAACATACTTTAAAGACGAATGGCTATGTTTTAGGTGCTTTTTTAGATAAGCAGTTAAAAGGGTTTGTATCCGTTGAATCAAGTTTTTTCGGGGAAAATCGTGACTATCTTGATTTGAGCAGTCTCCATGTTTCCAACGATATGCGTCAGCAGGGAATCGGCAAAAAACTATTTTGTTTTGCAAAAAATTGGGCGAAGAAACATGGCGCAAAGAAACTCTATATTTCTTCCCATTCGGCAGTGGAAACACAATCCTTTTATCAGGCAATGGGATGTGTGGATGCAATGGAAATAAATGAGATGCATGTGATCAGTGAACCCTTTGATCGCCAATTGGAATGTCTGCTATAATTTTTTAAGAGAGAAGAAAGGAATTTTAAAATATGACGATTGATCATTTAATAAACACAGAATTTAGAGGCTGTATATCTGTTACTCAAGAAAATGAACCTTGTTTTTTAAAAGCCTATGGCTATGCCGATCTTCCTAATAAAGTGCCAAATGATATAGAAACGAAGTTTGCGACCGCTTCTGCCGGTAAAGTGTTTGTTGCTGTAGGCATTATGCAGCTTATAGAATCAGGAAAGCTTAATTTTAATGATAGAATTGGAGATATTTTAGATTTTGACTTAAAAGCTATTGATAGCAGTATTACCATTGAAGAGCTGTTAACTCATACTTCGGGTATGCCGGACTATTTTGATGAAAGCATCATGAATGAATATGAAGAACTCTGGATTGACTTTCCTAACTACAAAATTCGTTCTAACAAAGATTTACTGCCGCTATTTATAAATAAACCAATGATGTATGAACGAAAAAGTAAATTCCAATATAATAATGCCGGCTATGTTTTATTGGCACTGATTATGGAAAAAACAACCGGAATGGCTTTTGACCATTATTTAAAAGAAAAGATATTTAACCCCTGCAATATGACCAATACAGGCTACTATGAATTAGATTGTCTTCCAAAAAAATGCGCTCATCACTATATTTATGATGTGAATAGAAACTGTTATCGTACTAATATTTTCAGTGTTGATGCAAAAGGAACCGGAGCAGGCGGAGCCTTTACAACAATCAAGGATATTCAGCTGTTTTGGCAGGGACTGCTTTCTCATCAATTATTGTCTTATCAAATGACAAAAAGCATGATGACCAATCACAGTGGAGAAGCTGACTGCTATGGCTATGGGTTATGGCTGAAAAAGCAGGGGGATAGCTACCTGCCTTATTTTCAGGGAAGTGATCCCGGAGTTAGTTTTATTTCCAGCTATAATAAAGAAAAAAAGACAGTGATCACGTTAATAAGCAACTATGGTGACGATGTCTGGAAACTGCATAAAGCGATTGTGTCTGCCTTAAATTAGAAAGTCCCAAAAATGAATATAATTAAGTTGCATATAAAATTAAAAATGCTATGATATAGATTAGTCAATGAACACGCTATTTGAAAGGGGAAGACTATGAAAAATAAGAAATTGTGGTTCCTTTTACCAATCATTGCCGTTTTGTCAGCTATCTTTGGCTGTTTTATTAAATTGAATAAATGGACACATATTAAAAAGGAAAAATAGAGTATGCAATTAAATACAAACTTAATTATAAATATATTATCGAAGCATGGTCTTTTGATTAAAGCTCCGCAAGTGGAAATACAGGTGGAAAGTATTTCTTTTCATTCAAAAAAGTTAGGACATAACTGTTTATTTGTCTGTAAAGGCAATAATTTTAAAAAAGAATATTTAGAAGCAATTCATCATCAGCTAAGTGCGTATATCAGTGAAGTAGATTATGAAGTGGATCTTCCTTTGATTTTAGTAAAAGATGTATTAAAGGCAATGGCACTGCTAGCTGATGCCTTATATGGTCATCCTAGCCGAGATTTAAATCTGATAGGGATTACCGGAACAAAAGGAAAAACATCTTCTTTATATTTTTTAAAGAGTATATTAGACGCACATTCTAAAAAAGGAGATACTGCCTATTTAGGTTCAGTGGAAATCTATAACGGGGATCACATTGTCCCTTCTTTATTGACTACACCAGAATCTTTAACCTTACAGCAAATCTTTCGTGATGTAAAAGAAAACGGTAAGGAAAATGTGATTATGGAAGTGTCTTCACAGGCGTTAAAATATGACCGTGTGTATGGCATAGAATATCATTATGGTATCTTTTTAAATATTTCCAATGATCATATCAGCGATGTGGAGCATCCCACTTTCCAAGATTATATTGAATCAAAATTAAAGCTGTTTGATCATTCAAAAGTATGTATTATGAATGCAGACTTAATCGATTATTTAAGTGATGAACAAAAAAAGCAGGTGTATACGTTCTCGTTAACCCAAGAGGCAACGATCAGAGCGATCGATATTGAGATGGACACGCATGGATCACATTTCAATATTTTATATAAAGGTGAGAAATATCCGATTTATTTATCAGTTCCCGGATTATTTAATATTGAAAATGTATTGTCTGTTATTTTAGTGGCATTGGATATGAACATCCCGGTTGAAACCATTCAATATGGATTGGCTCATACCAGTGTTCCGGGCAGAATGAAACAATTTAATGACGAACATCATCATGTTGCCAGTATTGTTGATTATGCTCATAATGATGCAAGCTTTACTCAGATTTTTAAATATGCACAGCAATTTTATCCAAACTATCATATTAAAGCTGTGTTTGGCTGTCCGGGGGATAAAGCCTTTAACCGCCGTCACGAACTAGGACAGGCAGCAAACTGTTTTGCAGACGAAATCTATTTGGTTCCGGACGATTCCGGTCATGAAGATATTGAGCAAATTAATCAGCAGATTGCCGAAGTGATTACCGATAAACCATATTATAGCTTTGATGACAGAGAAGCAGGGATCCAAAAAGCTTTCATGGATATTAAAGAACCGACAATCGTTATGGTGCTGGGAAAAGGGAATGAAACAACTCAAAAAATAAATGGTACCACTGTTCCTTATGACGGAGACGAAGAAGTGGTGAAAGCAAGTATGAGACAGTTTGTAAGCAAGCAGGTCTCTTTATAAAAGAATACTAAAATCTATTTTTTAGACTGTAGATAAACATGCATTTATCACAGTCTTTTTTTATTTATAATGTTTTTAGATTAATGCAATAAACAGGAGCTATATATTGTTTTCTACTATTTTAATTTAGCTTAATAACAAAATTTTCATGTTTTCTAAGGAATGATTTACTCTAAAATACAGTAAAAAAACCACAACATAATTACACTTATGTTGTGGTTTTTATGCATACGGCTATTTACGTATCCATTATAGGCGAAATTCCCCTAGTTTTCAAGGTATTATCCACAAAAAAGAAAAAGTTAAACCTGCCTAAAATGGTAGGAATTACCAAATAATATTATCTTTTTAATTATTTATATGACAAAATATTACCTTTTTTTCCTTACTTTTTAAACAATACAACATAAGTGTAATTATGTTGTATTGCAATAACGGAGGTATAAAAATATTTAGAAAATAGCTAATAAATAAGGGAGGAATAACAATGACTTTTAAGAATCAAAGTTTTGGTTTATTAAAAAAAATGTTTATCATAAGTCTAACTATGTTTATGGTAGGCAATTTAGTGCACATTGAAGCCAAAGCAGATACAGGTAATACAGTAGGAGGTTTTAGTGTCACCGGTGGAATAGAAGGAGTGGACTATGAGTATGGAGATGTGATTTATCAGACGCAAGGATATGGGAATGCTGAATCTAGTAGCATACCAATGCCACCAAAATCTGGTGGTGTAAGCAATGTCACAGTCAAAGCATTAACAATTAAAACAAGCACCCCACTAACCATTTCAACAAATGGTGCAGTTGTCTCAGATTGTATTTATATTCAGCCGGGAAACGACGCGGATATTACTTTGGATAACGTGAAGATCACAGGGATTTTACCAATCAATATTCCTACGAATCTTGATGATCCTACTTCTGCGCATATTACAATTGCAGATGGAAGTGAAAATGTTTTAACTACTATTCAATCAACTACACAGCATTTTCCGGGGATTCGCTGTGGAGAAGGATCAAGTTTAACGATTGACGATGCTCGCCGTAATGTTGATATAAATGGGATGCCCGTTCTTCCGGAAAATGGACGTGTTTCAAGAGATGCAACTTTGCAGGATGGCACAGTTGTACACACAGGCGATCGTTTGACTTTATTAGATAGTCCAAACGCTGGTACACTGAAAGTTAACGGTGGATATAGAGCTGCAGCGATTGGCGGAGCAGCGTTGGAAAACAGCGGATATATGACGTTTAATGGTGGAAAAATTATTGCTTCAGCATATGGACCGGAAGATAATCCTAATGGCGCAGGTACAGGAATCGGCGGTGGTCATGCCGGCGGGGGTACTGTCACAACGTTTAACGGTGGAATTATCGAAGCTTATGGTTCTTATCATGGAGCCGGAATCGGTGGTGGATGTACCTATGTAGGATCTATGTCAAGTTTGGCAGTTACATATACTTTAACCGATATCGTGATGTGTCAAACACCAAAATCGACGATAGCTGGAGACATAAATATTAATGGTGGTTTTTTGAAGTCAACTGGTTATATACACAGTAACGCTTTTGGTCAAGGGTGCCAGGGTACTAATAATGGGAAAACGATTACGATTACCGGGGGGACATTATTACCATCTTCACAATCTGGATGGTTTGATATTGGAGGAAAAGGTGGAGACGTTATTGTAACCGGAGGTTCTATCCGTCTTTCTGCACCTGGGAAATTCCAAAGTAAAGAAAATGATGGTTCTGCTTGGGGAGATTTAGAAAAAACGACAAAAGTATTTATGACTAAAATTGATCTGAACGGTTATAATATTCCGATTACTTTAGTAGATGATATGAAGATGACAATTAACGGACTTGAAAGCGATTATGGAATGCCATCTTACACAGACGAACAGGGAGCTTTATATTTCTGGCTGCCAAATCGCAATACACCAACAGAGGTTCGTGTTGACTTGTCAATTAAAGATGACGCCGGAGAAGAAATTCCGATGGATTCATTCTTTGTAACGGATGCAACGAATGGGTCTATTTTAAAACAGTATGTTTCATTTTCGGTAGATAATACATCAATACCTGATGAAAAACGACTTCATAAAACATATGACGGGTTAGCATTTGATGGTTCACAACAGCAGGATTTCTTAAAGCTGATTACAGATGGCGGGATTCCTGTTACAATTCCAAATGGAAAAGTACTTGATGATGCCAGCAAAATGACGCTTCAGTCTCAGCTTTTAGATAATGAAACATTAGAACCCTCATCAGAAGGTGAGATCGTTTCAGGGATGCAGGCAAATGTAGGAAAATATCAGTTGATTATTACTTCCAGTCAATATGCCTCTGATCCCACTTTCCAAAACAGTTTTTGGGGACATCGTGGATATTACAAATATGCAGAGATTGATCCGGCAGACAGTCAGATTGCTATCACAGCTGAAAGATCGGAGGATAAAACAGGAGCTGATAATAAAATTACCATTACAGCTAATATTTCTCCAGACAGTGATGAGGCTAAAACGTGTAAAGCCCCAACTGGGCTTGTGCAGTTTTATATTAATGGAGAACCCTATGGGGATCCAGTATCTGTAAGTGCTGCAAATGATAAAAATGCAGATAACTACGAATACAGTCAGGCAACAATAGAATGGATACCGAGTGAAGACGGTGGAAAAAATACAGTTGATGGTATTCAAACCATCACCGCAAAGTATATTGGCGGGGCAGGGACAAATTATAATGAAAGCACTGCGACACCTGTCGAGTTAGAAGTAACGCCGGTAGATCAGGGCGATGAAACGATTGGCGGTAATCCTGTTATAGTAACTGATAAAACAGACGATACGGTTATTGCACCTGACAGTGAATTAGATAAGATTTATGGAGATGATTTTCAATTAGAGCTAGAGGGTGGAGATACAGACGAAACACCTATTTATAGTTCCTCAGATGAATCCATTGCAGTTGTAGATGAGAACGGAAACGTTACGATTGTCGGAGTAGGAGAAGTGACGATCACGGTGACTCGTCCCGGAAATGGGGCTTATAATGACGCTACTCAGGAAATTGTGGTTAATGCAGGGAAAAGAAAAGTTGAACCGGAGTTTATTGATATTTTAGATAAATATTATGATGGAAACAGCGATGCAATTGTTGACTTAGATACCCTGAAGTTAAAAGGTGTGCTGGAATCTGATTTAGAAGATTTCCTAAAAGAACTTAAAGTAACAGCAGCTTTTCCTCAAGAAAAAGTAGGGAAATATGATGATGCGGAAGCAACTCTGAAATTAAGCAAAGAGTTATTAAAGAAATACTATTTTGAAGATGAAGAGGGGTATCGTACATCTGAATATACCTTACAAGATGAAGCATCGATCTTACCAAAACCATTGGATAGTGAAGATATGCAAGTAACAATCAATGTCGGCGATATTCCTGATCAGTCTTATACCGGTAAGCCGATTGTTCCGCCCGTTATTGTAAAGGATGGGGACAAGGTACTTGTTGAAGGGGAAGATTACACGGTTGAATATAAAAACAACGTTGAGGTAGGAAGTGCAACTGCTATTATTAAAGGAAAAGGAAATTATGCTTCCAGCTTAGATACAACTTTTGAGATTACAACGGTTAATATGGATACAGACGGAGATGGCAAACCGGACGTTAATGTAGATATTGATGGAGATGGCAAACCTGATATTAATATCGACATCGATGGAGACGGCAAACCTGATATTAACATTGACATAGATGGAGACGGCAAACCTGATATTAACATCGACATCGATGGAGACGGCAAACCTGATATAAACATCGACATTGACGGAGACGGCAAACCCGATATTAACATTGACATCGACGGAGATGGCAAACCCGATATTAACATTGACATAGATGGAGATGGCAAACCTGATATTAACATTGACATAGATGGAGATGGAAAACCGGATATTAACATCGATATAGATGGAGATGGCAAACCTGACATTAACATCGACATAGATGGAGACGGCAAACCTGACATTAACATCGATATTGATGGAGATGGCAAACCTGATATTAACATTGATATAGATGGAGATGGCAAACCTGATATTAACATTGACATAGATGGAGATGGAAAGCCTGATCTTAATATCGATACAGATGGGGATGGCAAACCCGATCTTAACATTGACGTTGATGGAGATGGAATACCTGATTATAATATTGATACAGATGGAGATGGTATTGCCGATAAGAATTTAATCGATCAAGAAGTATTAACTATTATTGAAAAAATGGTAGATACGGGAGATCATAATTCATTCATGACTTTAATCATGGGGATGCTCTTGTCATTAGCTGTTATAATTTCTAGCTTTACAAAAAAGAAAACAATAATTGAATAAATAATAAGGAGTAATGACTGCAATAGCATTACTTCTTTTATTTTACTAATGATTAAATGTTTATATTGTTTATGGCATACAAAGGAAAGATAGGGAAAAGCTATTTATCAGGTGAATTTAAATAAGCATAACTAAATTGTCATTTATACTACCAATCTCAATTAGCTGAAAAATACAATTTAATGCCGCATTGCAATGTGTTTTGAACATGCTATAATGGGAGAAAAGGGGGAATTCAAATGTCCGAACAACAATCTTTAAATTCTTTATGTATTACTCAAGTTGCATCCACTATCTGTGATGTGTTGGGCGTGCCGGCACCATCACAAGCTGATAATGCACTGCCAATTGTAAAAACAGTAGCGCAACAGTCTTTTCATCAACATGCAGATCGGGTTTTTATGTATAATCCGGATGCTGTTGCCTTGTGGCTCTATCAAAAATATACACCACTGTTTCATGATGTTCTGAAGCATACCCAGCTGGCATTACCACTCTTATCGGTTATGCCGTCAGTTACCCCGGTCTGCTTTGGTTCGATGTATACGGGCGTTATGCCAGTCGTTCATGGCATTCAAAGCTACATTAAGCCGGTTATTAAAAACGAAACAGTATTTGACGCATTATTAAAAAACAAGAAGAAACCTTGTATTGTCTCAACAGCCAACGACAGCTTATCGATGATTTTTTTAGAAAGAGAAATGGATTATTTTATCTATGAGACGATTGAAGAATGTAATCAAAAAGCATTAACACTTATTGAGGAAGATCAATATGACTTTATACTGCTTTATAATGGTAACTTTGATGGCACGATGCACCGCTATGGACCTGAAAGTACGGAAGCCTTAGCTGCGCTTGAAAATAATGTGGCTACTTTTGCAACCGTAGCAGAAACAATCAAGAAGTATTGGGTAAATCATAATACGTTGCTAGGATTTGCACCGGATCATGGTTGTCATTGCATTGATGGTGATTTAGGCAGTCATGGGTTAGAAATGCCCGAAGATATGAATATTATCCATTTTTACGGCTTTATTCCACATCAATAGTTGTTTTTCGCTAATATTTCCCAGGCAATTTCCTGGGCTTTTTGTTTGACATTTTCTTATTCCTTACATAACATAGAAAAAGGAGGGAAAAATATGCTGTATCATTATATGGAAGACATGATTGGGCATACCCCATTACTTGCCGCAAAACGTTATCAGCAAGCCATTACAAGTAAGGCGAACCTGTTTACAAAATTGGAGATGTTTAATCCCTGTGGCAGTGCCAAAGACCGTATAGCGTTGAAGATGATCGAAGAAGCGTTGCACAATGGTACCATTAATTCGGAGACACTGTTGGTAGAACCCACGAGTGGAAATACCGGGATTGCTTTAGCTGCCATCGCTTTAGCGAAGCATATGAAAATTGTGATTGTGATGCCGGAAACGATGAGTGATGAAAGAAAACAGCTTTTAAGTGCCTATGGTGCGAATCTCGTTCTAACAAAAGGTGAATTAGGGATGCAGGGAGCAATCGACGAAGCCAATCGTATCGTTGCTTCTCAATCTAATGCTTTTCTGGTTGGACAGTTTGATAATCCCAATAACTTAAAAGCGCATTATTTAACTACAGGTCCGGAAATCTATGAAGATATGAATGGAGAGATCGATATCTTTGTAGCGGGAATCGGAACCGGTGGAACGATCAGCGGTGTTGGCAAATATTTAAAAGAAAAATTACCACAAATTCAGATTGTCGGAGTGGAACCGGAAGACTCACCGCTGCTGACAAAAGGCTATAGTAAAAGTCATGGTTTACAGGGGATTGGCGCTAACTTTGTCCCTTCTATTTTAAATCGAGAGGTCATCGATACGATCATGACAGCAACAACGCAAGATGCGTATTACCATTGCCGTATGTTTAGAAAGACAGAAGGATTATTAGTCGGAATCTCTTCTGGAGCAGCGTTATCGGCTGCCACAAAATTAAGTCAAAAGGAAGAAAATAAAGGGAAGCGGATTGTCGTCTTACTGCCTGATGGGGGTGAACGATATCTGACAACTTCTCTGTTTAGGAGTAAAGATGAAGAAAAATAAAGGAATTATGTATATTGTCATGTCAGCATTTTGCTTTGCTGTTATGAATGTGTTTGTTAAATTATCGGGAGATATTCCCTCAATGCAGAAGAGCTTTTTTAGAAACCTAGTCGCATTGGTATTTGCTTATTTTATTATTAGGAAGTCAATGGAAGGATTTCATTTTAAAAAAGAAAACCTCCCCTTTCTGCTTATTCGTTCTGCCTGCGGAACTGTAGGCATACTGTGCAACTTTTATGCAGTTGATCATTTAATGCTGTCAGATGCTTCCATGCTAAGCAAGCTGTCACCGTTTTTTGCGATTATCTTTTCTCTTTTCTTTTTAAAAGAAAAAGCTAGCCTGTTTCAATGGCTAGCTATCATTATTGCGTTTTTAGGAAGTTTATTTATTATTAAACCAAGTTTTGCGAATCCTTCCCTGATTCCATCCCTGATCGGTGTTGCCGGAGCGATGGGAGCCGGGGCGGCTTATACAACGGTGCGTTATTTAGGAACCAAAGGAGAACGTGGACCATTAATTGTTTTCTTTTTCTCCACCTTCTCATGTTTAGCCGTAGCCCCGTTTGTTTTATTTAATTTCCACCCAATGACCGGGCTTCAGTTAACTTATTTATTGTTAGCCGGACTGGCAGCGGCAGGTGGACAATTTGCGATAACGGCTGCTTATACATATGCACCTGCTAAAGAATTATCGGTTTATGATTATTCACAGATCCTGTTTTCGGCGATCTTTGGTTTCCTTTTATTTAACCAGATTCCGGATCAATACAGCTTTATCGGCTATTTCATTATCTTTGGCATATCACTGATCATGTTTATTCGTCAAAATAAGAATAAGCAGCTTGCTTAGACCCTCGGGGTCTTTTTTTATTAGAATTCATCGTGTGAATAATGCGAAAGATGATTAAGAAAATCTGCGGGTGCCGATACAAAATGAAGCTGTTCAAAGGCTTCTTTTGTCATTAGCTTTTCTAATTCAGGCAAAACAGTATCTAAATCATTGTGTCTTGTACCCACTTGTTCATCTGTAATAAATTTAAATCCAAAGTCACTGTAAAGCTTAATCGCTCGGTAGCTTCCCGGCTGGGTATGCAGATAAATCGGAAAATCTTCTTTTGAAAGAGAACCGAGGATCACTGACAGCATTGCTCTTCCTAATTTTTTATCTTCATAGCCTTTTTTGACTTTTACCCAGTGAAGTGTAGTGATCTTGTCATAGGCAGGCCAGATAAAAGCAGTGCCGATGGGCTGGTCGTTTGCATCACATAAAAACAGACAGCGTTCAAAAAACAAGTCACTTTTATCCTGATAGACCAATTCAAAATAAGACTGCATATAAGGTTCATATGCAAGTGCGGTCTCTGCATCATCAAACGGCATAGCTTTCCAAATCGAAAGCTCCTCTTTGCGGCAAGGGCGTAATGTATATCCCTCCGGCATTGTCGTCAACGCTTCTTTATTTAATTGTGTACACATCATAAAAAGATTGGGATCAGCCATTATTTTACCTCCTTTCTCATCATGATATGTGGGATATCCGCTTCTATAAATTCATTCCCATAAGAAATAAAACCGAGATGTTCATAAAACGCTAATGCTTGCAGCTGGGCGCCTAAACGAAATTCGCCTTTGATTAGCTGCGTGACATAACGAACCAGCTTTTCACCGATTCCTTGATGACGGTATTCTTTTAAGACACAGATGCGTCCTAATTTTGTATAATCTTCATGTTCGATTGCACGCATAGCAGCAACCGGCAAATCATCTATAATAATTAGAAAATGGCGACATGTTTGATCAAATTCATCAATTTCAATCTCACTTTTCACGTGTTGCTCATCGACAAAAACTTGTCCCCTTACTTTCATACACATAAAGAAATCTTTCTGATTTTTAGCTTCTTTAATGATCATCACGAAAATCCTCCAAATCAATGTAAGCATAAGGGGTTCTTTGTTCAAAACAAATCTCATCGATCCATTGTTTTGCTTTCGTTGAAATCTGACTGATGCGTTGATTGTTTACAAGAGGATCCACATATCTTTTTTTAACGTCAATATTGACACAGTATTTTCCAATCATTTCTTTATCACTGCCTTTTACTTTGGTTAATTCTTGAAAACAGTGATATATAGGCTGATAAGGACTATTCTCAATTATGTTGATCATTTCAGCTTCGGTTAACTGATAGAAGTCTTCCATCGTTACATAGTGCTCCTGCATCATTCTTTTCATAATATCGGCTAACAGCTGTAAAGCCAGCTTGTCTTCATTAGATAAATATATTTTTGCGACAAGGCAGGCATTGTGTGTGAAAAGTTCAGCTGTTTTGAGTGTCTGAAAACCGATTTCACTCTGACCCTGTTCATCTGTCAGTAAAGTGAGGTCTTGATAGATTGTCTTTATTTCCTCTAAAGTTAAATGACGTCCTAGAATATAGCCTGATGACAGCATGTATTCTAAACGATCGGCAGACAGCTGGGGCTTTTCATTATCCGCAACAGGATATTTTTTATAGTCGATAACGTCTTCTAATAGAATCTGGTCTCGTTTTAATAAAACCAGCAGTTCCTGAGCATTGGCAAGGATTTCTTGATTGCTTTTCTCAGTGGATTCCTGAGTGAGATGATCGTTATTCAAAAAGTCAACAACATGTGAGAAAACCGGTGATGAAACATCATGAAGCAATCCTGCTATTGTCTGTTTTTTATCATGGGTAAAGTGCCAGATAATCAAGGCAACACCTAAGCTGTGATCAAAACGTGAATAAAAGAATCGGCAGTTAAATAATTTAGTATAATCACATCCGCAAAATAAGCCAATACCTTTTAAACGTTTCATTTCCTTGATCTCTAAATAGTCATGGAGAAATTCCGGAATTGCTTCTTCAAAAATAGATAAATATGTTAAAATCGGGGTATCGATATTTGTCGTAAGTTGTTTCATTTTTATGCCTCCAGTGATAAAATTATAGCATAGATTCCCTAATTCGCCCATTATTTTTACTTTGATACACTAGGGGAATGTGGTATACTTTAAGTCGTATAAATCGAGGAGGAAATAATAAATATGTTAATAGAGATATTAAAATCGATTCTCTTTGGAATTGTCGAAGGAATTACGGAATGGCTTCCGATCAGTAGTACCGGACACATGATTCTATTAGATGAATTCGTTAAGTTAAATATGTCCGATGCTTTTATTGAAATGTTTTTGGTCGTGATCCAATTAGGCGCAATCTTAGCTGTTGTATTGATTTTCTGGAAAAGAATTTGGCCTTTTTCAAAAAATGCACCTTATTATATAAAACCAGATAAATTATCGATGTGGTTAAAGATTTTTGTTGCCTGCGTGCCTGCGGCTATAGTCGGGATTTTATTTGATGATTATTTAAATGCGTTATTTTATAACTATCAGACAGTAGCGATCATGCTGATTGTGTTTGGGGTATTATTTATTATTATTGAAAACAGAAATAAGCATCGCCGTCCGCAAATCACTTCAATTGCTGAGATTACTTATCCGGCTGCCATTGCAATCGGTGTCTTTCAGTTAATCGCGGCAGTGTTTCCTGGTACTTCTCGTTCAGGAGCAACGATTGTAGGGGGAATCTTAATCGGGATGTCAAGAACGGTAGCCGCTGAATTTACTTTCTTTCTGGCAATTCCGGTAATGGCAGGAGCCAGCTTATTAAAGATCGTAAAATTCGGGTTAGCCTTTACAGGTGTGGAAATCGCAGTATTATTAGTGGGAATGCTTGTAGCATTTATCACGTCAGTATTTGTCATCAAATTATTGATGGATTATATTAAGCGTCATGATTTCAAAGTATTTGGCTGGTACCGTATTGTATTAGGAATTGCTGTACTTGCCTATTTTATGATTTTAGCCTAGAAGTAAATCTCTGGGCTTTTTGTTAAGGAGGAAAAAATTATGTTTGTTATTTGGGGTTGGGGAAGAAAGAGTAAACCGACACTTTATTTAGGATTAAAACGTTGTGAACGTGAAGGTACCTATCAGCATTTTTATGTGTATCGTTCATATAAGCACTTTAGTTTGTTTTTTATCCCTTTTATTCAATGGTCAGTAAAATATTACATTGGTTGTTCGCATTGTGGTTTAGGAATGGAAATAGAAAAAGACCAGTTACCTAAATGTGAGGCTTTGTCTCATCGTTTGATAGGACAGAAAAAAGTAGATGAAATGCTGAACTATTTACGAAATCAGTATTGCATGATGGGACATGATGAGCATACGAAAGAAGATCTCATGGAACGCATTACTTTAACTTATGATATTCGTGATCATGAAAAAGAGGTAGAGCATATGATCGAAGCCGTTATGGAAGAAGATCGCCCGCAGAAATTTACACAAATTGTCTAAAAAGCACGAGTTTTAGGAGTGTTTGTTGAATCAATCGACAGTCTGCATCATTGGTGATATGATGAAGAAAAGGTGCGATCAGAGTGGAAAAGAAAAAGTGGGAAAATCGAATAATTCAGGCAGCGATTATCTTGTTTATTGCTGTCTTTACTTTTCAAATCATATTACATGTCAATAAAGTACAAAAAATTACAAATATTGCCAATGATTGCAATGAGCTTGCAACAAAGGTGCAGCGGATTGTGAAATTGACAGTTGCTCAGCAAGATGCAACTATATTGCAAGAAGATGTTGACAGATTATGGAGAAAATTGCTGAATAGTGAAGATAACTATGGAAGTGAACGTATCTCCTCACCGGAATATTGGAGCTGTCTTCAGGAAGCTAACCAGAATTGGCAAAAATTAAGCAGTGATTTATCCTATTATGTTTCCGGACAATATAATTTGAATACTTTGATTGAAAGCAGTGAATCTTTTTACAAGTATGGAGATCGCTTAAATGATACGATCAAGCATTATTCGCTTTCTTTGATTGAAAAACTAAAGATTTATGAGCTCCTTTTAATTACCTTTGTAATTGGTCTGATTGCTGTCTATTTTAAACAGCTGATTACCAAAATGAAATTGGCTAATCATAATGGTGAGCTTAGAATTATGTCTTACTTTGATGAATCAACACAGTTGCCAAACCGTCGTCGCTGTCGAGAAATTTTAAGTGAAACTCTCGATTTTGATAAAAATGAGTGTTATGCCTGCATTATGTTTGATTTAAATAATTTAAAATCGGTCAATGACACTTATGGACATAAATTCGGTGATGTTCTGATTGCCAGCTTTTCTTCCATTCTTCGTAAATATATTAATGATGAAGTGTTTATCGGACGCTATGGCGGAGATGAATTTGTGGCAATTATCACAAACCATGATGAAAGAAAAGTTCTGCAGATGCTTGAAAGTATACAGGCGAGTGTGGATAAGTTTAATGATGAACATCATGAGATTCCGATTCGTTTTGCCTATGGCTATGATATTGCTTATAAAGGCAAGAAGATTAAAATGGAAGAAGTTGCCGAACGTGCCGATATTAATATGTATAAATGCAAAAAAACAGATGAAGGATTGTGATGAACAGTCTTAGCTCCCCTTTTTATAAGGGGAATTTTTATTATATATAAAATTATCTTTATTTATGTATAAATTTTAAAAAAACTACTATCTTTTCATAGACAATATTATATAATAAGGTGGTATGTGAGGTGGAGGGAAATGAGATTTAAAAAATATATATGCGATAAGGCATTTCTAAAAATGGTATGTACCATTGCTGCCCCCATTATTTTACAACAGATCGTAGAAACATTGGTGGGATTAGCCGATTCCATGATGGTATCAGGATATAGTGAATTTGGGGTAAGTGCTGTACAGATCGGTTCTCAGTGGGAACAGATTGCAACGTTGCTTTCTTTTGGAATTTGTTCAGGTGTCGGTATTTATACAGCACAGTTTTTTGGAAGTCACGATTTTAAAAATTTGAAAAAATCATTTGGAACCATGATTATGCTCTCAGTAGCAATCGCTATTCCATTTATTTTGGCGGCTGTGTTTATACCGAATATTATCTGCGGCTTCTATATCAGTGATCCAACAATTATTCATTACGGATCACAGTATTTGATTGTAACGGGAATCAGCTATGTTTTTGTTATGATATCTTTTTGTTTTAACTATACCTATCGCTGTATGTCTAAAACAAAAGTCACAATGGTGATTAGTTCGATTACGGTATTATTAAACTGTATATTTAACTATTTTCTGATCTTTGGACATTTTGGCTTCCCCGAATTGGGAATCGTGGGAGCAGCATATGGGACATTGATTTCAAGAGGGTTAGGAACACTGATGTATATCATTTATTCGACTAAGACAAGACAGGTCTTCTTAGGAAAACTGTCTGTTATGTTTAAACTGGATACTCAGTTCTTACAGCCGGTTATTCGTCGAATTTTGCCAACAGTAGCAAATGAGGGGTTGTTTGGTGTTGGGCAAACACTATTCTTTAAAGCTTTTGGAATGATTGGGGTTCATGCAGTGACATCGGTTGCCATTGCAGATCGTATTTCCAATTTATTCTTTATGGTGATTTGGGCGATCGTGAGTGCAGTACAAGCCATTATCGGAAATACATTAGGTAAAAATGATATGAAGCTAGCCAAGACCTATGCAGATTACTTTATGGGAATGGGATTGGTTGTTTCCATTGTTTTAGGACTATTAATGGTGGTTACGGCACCATATTTAATCGGAATTCTATATGCTAATGAATCCGGTGTAGTTCAGCAGGCAGCAACCTTTATTCTTTATGCTTATGCGATTAAGATCGGTCTGCGTTTATTTAATGCCGTGATCTTTGGTTTCCTGCGAGCCGGCGGAGATACCAAGGTATTGGCACTGCTAGATTCGGTGATTCTCTATACAGTCGGCTTGCCGCTTGCTTTCTTATGTGTCACGGTTTTTCATTTCGATATTGTTCCAACGATCATTTTGATCCAGTTAGAACAAGTCATTCGTATTGTCTTAGCCTTTAAACGTTATCGTTCCGGGGCTTGGATGCAAAATGTAACAGCTGATGTCAATTAGTTTGACATAGGCTGTTTTTTTGTTATTGTCTAAAAAAGAGACGAGGTGTTAGTTTGACTATTGATCTATAAGCATTTTTTAATGAATCAAAGACATGTTTTTATTATTGTCTTGAAATGCTTTATAGATGAATAGTGAACCCTTTTTTGTTTGCCATAATTAAAGAAGGACATCGCATTGCCAAAGAGCTGAGATACGATTATTCAATATTAATTGGGCATGAGACCTATTATCCGCGATTTGGTTATGTACCGGCAAAAGCATTTGGAATTACAGCATCATTCGAGGTTAATGATAAAAACTTTATGGCATATAGTTTAAGCGGAACAGATAAAATGCCAAATGGGATGCTTGTTTATCCAAAAGAATTTGGAATCTAATTATAAGTAGAAACGGATAGGAGTATTTCCTGATCCGTTTTTGTTTTCTTTTTAAAAATAGTGGTTGTTTATACAATTTTTAAAAAACATAAATATTTCCTTTTGAAATTACTGATAAAACAAACCAATATTGACAAATCACAAAATAAGTGATAAAATGTAATTATAGTTATTGTATTCGTGTATACAATTATTCATAATGGAAAGGAGAATGAATTGTGAAAAAATTATTATCCGTGCTTTATTGCTGGTGGGGTGTAACAATAAACAAAACAGTTCTCAAAAATTAACTGAGTATCGGGATTATGATACTCAAAATCAAGAAATTACCACATTGAACTATCTGACAACAAATACCTCTGTGGATATTAGAGTGGTGGCTAATTTTGTGGATGCCCTATTAGAGTATGATGCCGATGGAAAATTAATCGGTGATTTAGCTAAAGATTACAGTCATAATGAGGATGCGACAGAGTGGACATTTAAGCTAAGAGACGGCTTAAAATGGGTAACCCATACAGGAGAAGTATATGGGGATGTCACTGCGGAGGATTTTGTATCCGGAATTAAATATATTTTAACAGCGAGCAATGGTTCTCAGAATGTAAATAATGTTACTTCTTTTTTAAAAGGAGCAAATGAGTACTATGAAGCGAGCAAGGCCGGAACAGCTACAGAAGAATTATTTAAAAATGTCGGGGTTGAAGCAGTCGATGAAAAAACAGTAAAATATACCCTAGCGACACCAAAACCTTATTTTGATTCAGTTGTTACTTATATTACTTGGTTCCCGGTGAATCAGAAATTCGTAGATGAAGTCGGACCGGAAAACTTCGGTACCGATAAAGATAAGATTTTGTATAACGGGTGCTACCGTATGACGGATTATCAAAATGGAGCTTCTAAAGAATATGTGAAAAATGAACATTATTGGGATAAGAAAAATGTTCCATTTGAAAAAGTAACAGTGACAATGCTGGAATCTCTGAATAAAGCCTACAGTATGTATGAAATTAATGAATTGGATCACGCAAGTCTAACTCAGGATGAAATTAAGATTCAGGCAGGCAATGAACATTTAGTGGAAACACGCGGAGGCGGACGTTCTGCCCAAATCTATTTTAATTATGAACAAGTTGGAAATGAAAACTGGAATCAGGCAGTTTCTAATGTTAACTTTAGAAAAGCATGGTTCTATGGTGTGGATCCTACCCCTTATCATGAAAGAACAAATCCGATTAATCCGGATTCACTGATGAATAATCTTTATACCTGCGGTGTTATTGTTAAAGATTCTAAGGGAACTTACTATAAAGATTTTGAGGAATTAAAGGCATATGCCAATGGATTATACGATGAAGCAAAGTTTAAAGAAGCAAAAGAAAAAGCAATAGAAGAGCTGAGTGCGCAGGGCGTTACTTTCCCGGTTGAAGTGGGATTGCCTTATAACAGCGGAAATCAAACTGCTGAAGAAACATTCCTTATATTGAAAGACAGCATTGAAAAATGCTTGGGTGATGATTTTGTAACTGTAACAGGTATTCCTTATATTAAAAGCGCAACTTCTGAGATTTATGAAAAAGGACTGCAGTCGATTGCATTAGTAGGCTGGGCTCCGGACTATAATGATCCTTATGATTTTTTACGTCATATGACAGATACAGAGGATGGCTATATGAATAAGAATTATTCTCATATTTCTGATCCAACTTATGATGCGTTGGTTTTAGAAGCCAATAAGATTGTTGATTTAGACGAACGTTACCATGCTTTTGCTAAAGCGGAGGATTATTATCTTCAGCAGGCATATTCCGTGCCATTTTATGTTGACGGACATGAAATTCAAGTGACCCGCATCAATGATTATTCAAAACCATACTCATTTACGAGTGTGGGCAGAAAAATTAAATTCTGGGAAACAAAAGCGGATGGCTATACTCAAGAAGAATATGCAAAATTTGCAGAAGAAGCAAAATAGTGTAATAAAAAACAGGATCTTTTCTATATAAGAAAGGTTCCTGTTTTTGTATGTAGAATTATATTTCAGTTTTGGGAACAAATCCCCGATTATGAAATTTTACTTTATCTTTTTCTAAAATCACTATAATGTAACTGTCACTGATCAAAGTAGTGGGTGCGAATCTTTTCATTATAGCGGCGGGCAATTAAATTAGCAATCAATTCAAGCTGAAATGTACCGCTGGCATAATCAGAAAGCGTATGCAGGTTAATTGCTTTATCCACATAAGGGAGCTGGTTCAGCTTAGCACTGGCAGTGATAAGATAGATTTTTGGTTTATCTTTTTTAAGCAGACGCTGGTCACGCACAAATAGACGCTGGAAAAATCTGCCGGTTGATGATAATACGATAATTAATGTTTGAGAATCGGCTTTATCGATGATTTCACGAAGTTCTGTATATTTCACTTTAGCCTGAACTACTTTACCGCTTGAAAAAAGATCAACCTGAAGACTTAGACAAACACTGTTTGCCTGAAGACTTCCGGCAATGATTACTTTTGGATAATAGTAGATATCATCGGTGATTTCATCAATAGCGTCAAAATCCAACATGTATCTGAGATCCTGAATGTGCTGACTGACGGTTTCTATGTATTGAATCATACTATTTTTATTATCACTGCGGCTGGTAAAATCAAATTTAGTTAGATCGTGCTGATAGTGATGGAGCATGTGTTTTAATTCGTAGAAATCATTTAACCCAACTCGACGAGTGAAACGGCTGATCGATGATTTTGAAACTTGACAGGTTTGAGCTAAATCATTTGCCGTAATGTCATTTAAATCTTGAATATGTTCTAATAAGTAATTTGCGATCTGGCAATCAATTGAATCATTGGGTTCTGACTGAATGATTCCCAAAAGGATGATATAAAGTCGTTCCATGATATCGCCTCCTGTTGCTTATTATAACATAAAATTATAGATTTCAAGAGAAATATGTGAAGAGGAGAAAAAAGAAGATGAGTACTAGATTTCCAGATGGTTTTTTATGGGGAGGAGCAACTGCGGACTTCCAATATGAAGGGGGATTTAACGAAGGTAAAAGAGGAACCCTAACAACGGATTACGTGACTGATGGGTCATATGAAAAGCCTCGTCAAATCACGATTAAACTAAGTGATGGGACTTTGTCAACCGTTGAAAACAGAACCAGTTTACCGGAAGGTTCTGTCGCATGGTTTCATGAGGGACAGTATTATCCAAGTCATCAAGCAGTAGATTTCTATCATCATTACAAAGAAGATATTGCATTGATGGCAGAAATGGGATTTAAGACATTCCGTTTTTCAATCTGCTGGACAAGAATTTTTCCAACCGGAGATGAAGAAACAGCAAATGAAGAGGGATTAAAATTTTATGAAGAGGTTGTAGATGAATGTATAAAATACAACATTGAACCTTTAATCACAATCTGTCATGATGAAATTCCATCTTATTTGGCAGATACCTATGATGGATGGTCAAGCCGTCATACTATTGATTGTTATTTAAAATTATGTGAAGCTTTATTCACACGCTTGCAATCAAAAGTAAAATATTGGCTGACATTTAATGAATTAAATGCCGTTCGCGGATACTCTATGATGGGAACTCATAGTGCGGATAATCAAACACATTATCAGGCTATGCATCATGTTTTCTTAGCGAGTGCGCTAGCTGTCAAAATGGGACATGAAATGATGCCGAATGCGATGTTTGGAACGATGTATGCCTTAAGTGCTATTTATCCGGCTACCTGCAAGCCGTCTGATGTTCGTACTGCTTATAATGCCCGTCGTCAATCATTATTCTTTTCAGATGTTATGATGAGAGGGTATTATCCAAGCTATGCCGAAAAGATCTTTAAGGATAAAGGAGTCACAATTAAAAAAGAAGTGGGAGACGATGAAATCTTACGCATGTATCCGTTAGATTACTTATCATTCAGCTATTATCGTTCAACAACGGTATCCACAGAAACTAAAATTGATATCATGGGCGGAGATGCGAATCCTTATTTGGAAACAACGCCATGGGGATGGCCAATTGATCCGGAAGGACTGCGTTATGTCTTGAATGAACTGTATGATCGTTATCAAAAACCACTTTTCGTTGTTGAAAACGGTTTGGGAGCCGTTGATGAAATCGGAGAAGATGGTACGATCAATGATGATTACCGCATTGATTACTTGACTGATCATATTATGGAAATGCAAAAAGCAATCTGTGAAGACAAAGTAGAATGCTTAGGATACACAATGTGGGGATGTATTGACCTTGTATCATTAAGTACCGGAGAAATGAAAAAACGTTATGGTTTTGTGTATGTCGATATGGATGACAAAGGAAACGGAACCTTAAAACGTACAAAGAAGAAATCATTTGACTGGTTTAAAAAAGTAATCCGAACAAACGGAGAAGATTTAAGCAAATAATATGAAAAGCTAAGGACAAAAGGTTCTTAGCTTTTTTAATGATATTGGCAAAAAAAATCAAGCATGGTTTTTAAATATAGCTCAGGATCGGTTTTAAAGCTGCGCCCATGATCGGCACCTTCGATTATTAAAAGCTTTTTTTCACTTGAACATGCCTGATAATTAATCTTGCTCATCTGTGTCGGAACTAAACGATCCTGACTACCATGAATGAATAGAATCGGCAGTTTAGAATGCTCTAGCCGTGAAGCAATGTCTAGCTGATGAAGATCGGTATGTGCAAAAATACGAAAGCAGAGATTGGATAAATACAACAATCCGGAAACACGAAAATGAAAAATCTGGTGATGCAGCAATTCAAATATATCCCACGCAGAACTGTAGCCACAATCAGCTACGACAGCTCTAACCTGAAAAGGAAGGGGATGTGTGCTACTTAGTAAAACACTGCTTGCTCCCATCGAAGTACCATGCAGATAAAGTAGATTATCAGGAAAGCGGTTTATGATATAATCAATCCAGCAAGCCACATCCTCCTGTTCCTTGTTGCCAAAAGTAATGTAGCGTCCACCGCTTTTTTGATGAGCGCGCATATCTACTAACACAACATTAAAAGAATGCTTTAAAAGGGATTTAGCTAAAAAGGCATATTCTTTAAAACAATTAAATCGGTATCCATGAAAACAGATGACAGTTTTTTTGCTTTGGTTACTTAAAAATAAATAGCCATGAAGAGAGATCTGATCCTTTGCTTGAATTATTATTTCTTCATGTTGATAACGAAATAATTCTGCTTTGATCTGATCAAGTTCCTCTCTATAGTTTTTATTTTCCCATTTTAATATATGATTGGACTGATGATCGATCCATGAATAATTGCGAGAGGCAGCTATCCGAAAATCAAGATAGCCAATAAATAAAGCAATGCTTAATAAAATGATGAAAATCCATAATCCTGTCATTAATATCACTTCCTATCTTTAGGATATCACGATTAAATTGAAATTGGTATGTCTAATCTTAGAGAGAATACATAATATTAAAAAGAATGGTATAAAGAAGTATTTTATGTTAGAATTGAGCAAAGGAAAGGATTCTAACAGGGGGTGCGATTATTAATGTATTAAAAGAAAAATTTACCCACTTGGATAAAAATCAAAAACTGATTTTAATTTCGGTATTATCCTTATTTCTTCCTTTTTATATGTGCATTGCTGTATTGGCAGCAGTAACAGTTTATTTATTGCTTAGAGGAAGATTAATAGAGATATATAAAACAACACCAAGAAGTTATTTGATTCATCTGTTTACGATTGTCAGTATGCTTGCTTCTCTTTATTATAAGAATTATGTGGGCGCTTTATGCTGCATTGCTTTATGGGTGATGTTTTCGGTGATTCTTTTTTATTCTCAAAATATCACAAAGGATTTTTTTGAGAAGATTATAGATATTATGATCTTTTTAAGTATCTTCTGTGCTTTATATGGTTTATTTGAATACACACAGATTTTATCTCATTTTACGGATGATTTTGAACTGATTATTCTAAACAGTCCGGAAAATCGCTTGAATTCGGTCTTCTTTAATGCCAATTATTATGCGATGATGATTGAGTTCTTTGTTTTAATGTGCTGTTATAAAATACTGAAAGTGGATAATGTTAAACGTATTATTTATTATTTTGCGGTGATCACGTTGAATTTATTCTTACTCTATTTGACAGGGTGCCGCAGTGCTTGGCCTTCATTAGGGTGTGCCATCTTGATTTTGCTGCTGGTTGAAAAACGCTATAAGATCTTTGCTTTGATTTTGTTTGTTGCTTTTGCTGCGTTTATCTTCCTGCTGATCAATCCTCAATATTTTCCTCGTACCGATAATATTATTGAATATTTTGGTGTGCGTGTGGATATTTGGGAGATTGCGATTCAAGGAATCAGAGACAATCCGTTATTTGGTCAGGGACCATTGACCTATATGCATATTTATCAAAACTATGGAAATGGCATCATGTATACGCAGCATGCGCATAGTATTTATTTAGATCCGATCTTAAGTTATGGAATCATCGGAATTCTGATTATTGCGCCTTATGTGCAAAAGAACATTTCTGCTTTGTATCAATGCTTTAAAAGTAGGAAAGATCAAACTTTAATGGCTTTAATTATTTCTGTCATTGCAGTGACGTTGATCCACGGTATCTTAGATTACACTGTCTATTTTATTCAGACCGGATTTGTCTTTATGATGCTGATTAGTTCATTCTATATGTATCGTCAAAAATAGCTATCTAGGATTTCTGGATAGCTTTTATCATACTCTTTAATTGTATCGTCAATGTATCTAAATCTTCTTGATTAGGATGCTTCTTCGCCTGATCAAAATTATTCAGAAGACTTTGAAACTGTTCGTTTTGAGGATCACTGTCATACATTTTCTGATAGCGTTCACGAACACTCATTGGCATTTTTCCCTGACACATGTAGCGTCCTACGACTTCACAAGTAGGATCTACATATTTCTCCACGTTACTTAAAATGCGTTCAAAGTATTCGGGAGAACCACCAAACCCGGCAGTGCCGAATAAAAATATTTTTTTATGCTTTATCTTTTTTAATAATTCAATGACCGGATCGCTGCAGCGTCCTTTATCGGTCCAAAAGCCAACAAAAACTAAATCTGCCCCTTCTATTTTGGGATCATCGGCATTTCCGCTGTAAAGACAATTTTCTTTCATTTGAGAATGAATATGATCTGCCAGTATTTTTGTATTTCCGGTAACACTATTGTAATAGATTGCATAGTTCATATTATTTGACCTCCACGATGATTTTATCCTGTTTTATAATTTCCTGCTTGTTTTTCCCGTCAGGAACAAAGCGGAAGACAATAAAACGTACAGGCGCATCTGTTTCATTGGCGAATGTATGAAGTGAAGCTTTTACGCGAATAACATCATTCACTCCCGCTGTTTCTGTGATAATCTTCCCATTCATTTTATAATGAGCGGTCAGAGTCCCTTCCACAATCACCAATGTTTCCTCAATCTTGCTGTGATAATGCCATTCTTGAAAACAGTGGGGAGGAAGGGTATTAAGATGAATCTCATATTCATCAAATAGGAAGTAATCAACGATAGTATGATTCTCTTTTTCAACGTGTATAGCATCTTTTAATGTTTTAATTTCTAAATCATTGTCCATGTGTAAACATCTTCTTTCTTTATAAATCCGTATTTTTGATAGAGTTGTATTCCATCTGTGACAAGTTCAATATCTTGAATTGTTGCTTTTCTTGTTTCCAATGGATCTCACCTTCGCTTTTTATTATACGCTTTATTATGCACAGACAAAAGACAAGTGATTAAAATCATGTTAAAATAGGGGGGGGCGGTGATTCTATGCAGCAAGTCATATATACCTTACTCAACTATATCAATAATTCTATCACTCATGATACCTACTATCATATTGCAATGATGATCCTGGAACAGATTGATCAGATTGAACACTATTCATTGGAGAAAATGGCAATGATGTGCCATGTCTCACCGGCAACGATGAACCGTTTCTGCCGTCAGGTAGGGTACTTAAATTATTCAACCTTTAGAAAAGTAGTCAGTTATAAGGAAACTAAGATTTTTGATAATCGAATATTGGATAATAACTATTTAAATTCCTATTCTCAGGCTATTTTTGAATTTATTGAAACCGTCAATGATTTAAACCCCAGTCTATTAGACAAGGTACTTGCCTGTCTTAATTCTCATAAACGTATTTTAGCGATGGGCTATGGAAGCTATCAGAACTATGCTTTGGATTTACAAAAAAACTTTTTTTCCTGTGGAAAGTTTATTGAGGTGTACATGGATCAGATTCGACAGAATGATGCCTTAGCAACAATGACAAAGGAAGATGTAGTGATTGTCACCAGCCTAAGTGGTCAGTATCTAAAGAATCCCAATTTAGATGTATTAAAGAAAATTAAGCAGACCGGCTGTTCTTCTATATTGATTACATTAATGCGTGATCCGACTTATCTTGAGCCTTTTGATTATGTGATCCAATGCGGTAATATTGAAAAGGCATATGCGGGAAAATATGCGATTATTCGTTTATATGATCTCATGGCATCTCGTTATCAACAACTTTATTGTCCGGTTATTAAGGAGTAAACTGCTCAAATTATGAGCAGTTCTTTTTTTATTTATCCTTTATAATAGAGACGAGGTGAGAGAAATGGGATTTCCAAAAGATTTTTTATGGGGAGCTTCAACATCGGCTTTCCAAATTGAAGGAGCATATGATGAAGATGGAAAAGGACTGACCAGCATGGATGTGCGTTCTTTTAAAACATCGGATACCATTGCTGATACTAAAATAGCAATGGATCATTACCATCGCTATAAAGAAGATGTGCAGTTAATGAAAGAATTAGGAATGACATGTTATCGTATGTCAATTTCTTGGGCAAGGATTATTCCCGATGGCAATGGTGAAATCAATCAAAAAGGGATTGATTTTTATAATGATCTGATCAATGAATTAGTTGCTAATGGAATAGCACCGATCGTAACACTGTATCATTTTGATTTTCCAATGGCATTAATCGATCAGTACGGCGGATTTGTCAGTCGTCAATGCATCGATGACTTTGTCCGTTATTGTCGTGTATGTTTTGAAAACTTTGGTGATCGTGTCAAATACTGGCTGACTATCAATGAGCAAATGGTGATTACACGCATGCCATTATTCCAAGGGATCGATGAAAAAGATCCGGTTGAAAGAACTCGTTTAGGCTGGCAGGCATATCATCATATGTGTATCGGTCACGCTTTAGCAATTAAAGAGTATCGCAAAATGAATCAAAAAGGACAGATCGGACCAGTCTTATCTTATCCGACTTACTATGCTGCCAGTGTTCGTCCGGAAGATGTGCTGACCGCTAAAAAAGTAGAAGATATGATGGTTTATGGTCTAATGGATGTTCATTATTATGGAAAGCATCCGCAGTATTTGATTAATTCCCTTACTAAAGATGGTGTTATGTTTAAAATGGAGCCAGAAGACGAAGACTTGTTATCCAACGCTAAACCTGATTTTATTGCTTTAAACTGGTATACAACAGGGATTATCGGCGCTTATCGTGATGGGGAAGAAATCAATGATGATAATGCCGCATTGATGCCAAGACGTGACCGCAATATTCCCGGGCTGGCTCAATTCTACATCAATCCATTTACTGAGTATAATGAATGGAACTGGAACACAGATCCAATAGGGCTGCATTATGCATTGTTACGTATGTATGAGCGCTATCATTTGCCGCTGATGGTAGTGGAAAACGGGTTAGGACATCGTGATGTGTTGACAGAGGATGGGCATGTTCATGATGATTACCGTATTGCGTACTTAAAAGGCATGGTCGAAAACATGGGACATGCCATTGAAGATGGTGTTGAAATGATTGCTTATAGTCCATGGTCATTTATTGATGTATTAAGCAGCAGCAATGGTATCGAAAAACGCTATGGTATCGTTTATATCGATCGTACTGACAGCGATCCAAAAGAATTAAAGAGAATACCAAAGGACAGTTATTACTGGTATCAAGATTGTATTAAAAATAATGGAAATATAAAAGAGTAGCGAAATTCGCTGCTCTTTTTTACCCTAGATCAGGCGTATCTTTAAGTTCAACCGATAAATCATCACATTGATGTATTTCAAAGATTTCTATTTTATTTAAGCCTTGCTTTAACAGCGGTGCAGGAATATAAAGTGATCTTTGCGGTCCTTTTTTCCAGTAGCGTCCTAAGTTAAAGCCGTTGATATACACATGCCCTTTATTAAAATGATCTAAATAAATGAAAGTATCTTGGCATTCATCAATTTCAAATGTTCCCTGATAAAAAGCCGGTTCATGATAGCACTGTCCATCTTTATATGTGATTGAGGTTAACTCTTTCATTGGCAGAGGATACATTTCCCAATGGTGGAGTTCCTGTAATCCCAGACAGACTGCTTTTGTGATTCCTTTTCGATCATAAAGTTCAGGTCCATAGTTTACACGTCCCATATTTTCAACGAAAATATCCAGCTGGATTGTCTGTCCCTTTTCAACTCCGATCATGATTTTTTCATGGGGCTGATTTCTTTCAACAACTCCAACATATTTTCCATCAAGATAAACTGTAGCACGGTCATGCAATCCATGAATATTCAATTCTCTTGGCTGATAAGGCCCGGTTAAATGGGTACGGTATAAAATATAGCCAAAGTTTTGATCTAGCTTTTCCATTGGCAATACATAAGGAAGAGAGACTTTTTGTGAAAGCTGTTCAAGACATTTAAATAAGGGGACAGCTTTATCTAAAGTAATCTTACCATAGGTTTTCTTAGGCTGATCGATACAGTCTAATTCAGGTATTTCAAAACCATGCTGTCGAATCACATCTTGACAGGCATAGTATTTTTTTGTACGATCACCATTTTCATTGAGTAAACAATGATAGTCATAGCTAGTGACAGTCGGTGCATAGTCATCGTAGTAATTTGCTCCGTTATAAAAATTAAAGTTTGTTCCGCCATGGAACATATAGAAGTTGATGCTGCCGTTTCTATTAAGGATTGCGTCAAATTCTTTTGCAGTATCATCTGCTTCGCGCACATGATGTTCTTCACCCCAGTGATCAAACCAGCCATTCCAGAACTCACCGCACATCAAAGGAGCATCCGGCTGTACTTTTAAAAGATTATTAAAGTTTCTTTCACTGTTGGAACCGAAATTAACTATTTTTAGTAAATGGGGTAAAGTACCACCATTCAGCATAGAATCATCATCTCCGTCACTGGTAAACAGACAGACATTCATCTGTTCATCGTGATACATTTGTTCAATGGCACGCAGATAGTCTTTATCATTGCCATAGCTGCCGTATTCATTTTCAACCTGCATCATAATGATATTACCGCCATTTTCTAATAAATGAGGACGCAGACGAGTCATGACTTCATGAAAGTATTTTCTTACCTTTTCTTCATAAGGAGCATAGTGACAGCGCAGCTTCATATCACTGTCTTTTAGTAGCCAAGCCGGAAAACCGCCAAATTCCCATTCTGCACAAATATAAGGACCGGGACGTACAATGGCATAAAGGCCAAGCTCTTTGGCAATCTTTAAGAAGCGTTCAATATCCAGCATGCCACTGAAGTTATATTCGTTTTCCACTTCTTCATGCAAATTCCATGGCATATAAGTTTCTACTGTATTAAATCCGCAGGCTTTTAATTTCTTTAAACGATCTTCCCAATATTCAGGCACGACACGAAAGTAATGAATAGCGCCGGATAAAATCGTTATTTTCTTATTGTCTAAATAAAAATTTTCTTGATCATAAGTCAGTTTCATAATGTTTCTCCTTTATTCCATTTTCTATTGTAAAGAAATTTAAAGAAAAGAAAAATAGACTTCCATATCCTGAAAATGAACCTTGAGAAAATTAGTAATTAAGTTATAATAAAAACAATATATCAAGGGGAGGGAAAGAAGATGAAATTTATTATTACCGGATCTGGAGGATGTGTTGCCTTGCCTAGACCATTGTGTCAGTGTGCTGTTTGTAAAGAGGCAAGAGAAAAGGGACTGCCCTATGCTCGCCACGGTGCTTCACTTTATTTAGAAGATATTCATCTGTTAGTCGATACACCGGAAGATATCATGGTGGCATTAAATGAGCATGATATTCAAGCCATTGATCATATTTTTTATAGCCATTTAGATATTGATCATACTTTTGGTATGCGTGTAATTGAACATTTACGTTTGAATTGGCTGGATCTTTCGATTGGAAAAGGCTGTACAAATCCAATAAAGCTTTATGCTTCTCAAGGTGTCATGGCTGACTTAAACGCTATTATGACACGATTAGGATCAGTATTTGACTATTATGAATCTTTGAATCTGATTAAGCGTCAAGTAGTTCAAGGCAGTATCATGCTTCAAGATATTAAAGTCACTTTTGTACCTGTTGATGAAAAGGATCAGGTGACTATCTTTATCTTTGAAAAAGCAGGAAAGAAGCTGATCTATGCTCCTTGTGATGTGAAGCCGTGGCCGAATGATTCGCGTTTCGGTCAGGCAGATTATTTAATTATGGGAAATACCGTGCTAGGTGATGTATTAAAAGATGGAATAGTTTTAGCCGAAGATAATATGTTAAAAAGAGAGCTATTCACACTAGAGGAAATCATGAACATAAAGCAGCAGCATCAAATCCGTCAAGTCATCATGACCCATATTGAAGAAGATTGGGGAAAGAGCTATGATGATTATTTAGAGCTTGCCAAACATTATGAAAACATCGAATTTGCCTATGACGGCATGGTCATTGAACTGTGAGAGTGAATAATTTTCACTCTTTTTTATTTTCTTCTTTACATTCTGTGTATTACACACTATAATGTGTGTATAGCACATATAGTGTTATACACAGTTAGGAGAGTTAATATGAAAACAAAATTATGGAATAAGGATTTTATACTATTGATGCAAGGAAAGTTTGTCTCAAATATTGGTGATGTGCTTTACAGTGTAGCACTTAGCTTTTGGATATTACAAACCACTCAGTCAAAATCCTTGATGGGAATTTTACTTGCCTGTCAGACATTGGTAAAGGTTATTTTATCCCCATTTGGCGGGGTATTATGTGACCGTCTTAACCGCAAGCACATTATCGTTTACAGTGATGCCGTATGTGGGGCAACCATGCTGGCAATCTCGATATTTGGATTTATGAATTGTTTGGAAGTGTGGATGATTTTTGCTGCCGGTATTATGATGGCATTATGTTCAGCTATTTTTGAACCGACGATGTCTTCTGTTTTTCCGGATCTGATTCCACAGGATCAATTATCAAGAGGATTATCATTTAAGCAATCGATTGTTACGATCGTACAGATTATCGGACAGAGTGTCAGCGGTGTGCTGCTAAGTATCTTTGGACCACTTTTCATCTTTTTGGGAAATGGGATTTCATTCTTTATCTCATCTTTTACAGAATCATTTATTGCTGTGCCTAAGAAAGCACAAATAGGAGAAAAATTAACATTTTTTGAAGATTTTAAAAGCGGATTACATTTTATGAATCATCAAAAAGGACTGAAAGCCACTATATTGACATGCTGTTTACTTAATTTCTTTGGAAATGGATTGATGGTACTGCTGCTTCCTTATTTTATGGAAACACCGACATTACTTGCTGAAACAGGATACGGGATCTGTATGGCATTGTTAACTGTCGGAACCTTAATTGGGGTAATCGGCTATGGTCTGTTGAAGACAGATGGGGCAAAACGTTGGCGAGTGTTTACTATTTCTGTCATCATTGAATGTATCAGTTTGACATTGCTTCCAATCGCTAAAGGATTTTACTTGTTTATTGCTGTAGCTATGATCTTTGGCTTTGGCAATGCTATCTTGAATGTTGTCTTAAATGAAGTACAGTATGAAATTATCCCCCAAGAAATGCGTGGAAAAGTATTTGGTATGATTGGGACAATGACTATGGGACTGACTCCTATCGCAATGGCTTCTTTTTCTATCTTAGCGGACTACTTCGGAACTGCTCAAGTCGTGATGTTTGGCTCTGTCACCAGTGCCTTATCTATTATCGCTCTTATCGTTCAAAAGGAAATTCGCCATATGATTAAAAACAAGCCTGTGCAGGAAAATCTGGAAATGAGTGCAGATTGACAAATATAAAGATGTGTGTTACGTTCTAACTAGAGGTGATACTATGGAAAATATTGTATTAGAATCATTAAAAAGCCGTCGCAGTATTCGTAAATATAAACAAGAACCGATAAAAAAGGAAGAGCTTGAAGCAATCTTAGAGGCTGGGGCATATGCGCCAACCGGAATGGGAAAGCAAGCTCCCTTAATGGTGGCAGTGACAAATCCGGATACAGTTGCATTACTTTCAAAATTAAATGCACAGGTTATGAACGGAGCGCAGGATCCTTTCTATGGAGCGCCTGTCGTTATAATTGTCTTTGGCAATGGTGAAAGCAATAACTGCGTACAAGATGCCAGCTGTGTAATGAGTAATCTTCTGAATGCCGCTCATGCTTTGAATATTGGCTCTTGCTGGATCAACCGTGCTAAAGAAGTATTTGAAAGCGATGAAGGAAAAGCTTTAAAAAAACAATGGGGAATACCGGAGCATTATATTGGTGTTGCGAATTGTATTTTAGGATACATTGACGGTCCTTATCCAAAAGCAAAAGAAAGAAAAGAAGATTATATTCGTATCATTGAATAGCCCTCAGCGGCTATTTTTATTTATTTCATTGCATATATTCGTTATAATGGAAAAAAGGTGGGATAGAATGAAGAAATATTTATTTTTAGTGCTGGTATTATGTTTAGTCACGGGATGTCAGAATAGTTCACATAAAATAATAACGTTCCCGTTTTCTAATGAATGGCGCAATCATTATCAGGTGAGTGTTCAGTTAGATCCACTGCAGCGTACCTATCATTCTCAGATTGAGATCACACTTAAAAATACATCTCAGGATGTATGGAACAAGATTGTATTTCGAGATTATCCCAGCCAGTTCAAAGATGAAAAAATGGGGAGCATGAGTCTCATTCAAAATCTGATGACCAATACCGGCGAACCTCTTAGCTATCGGCGTCTTGACGATCCAACGGTAGTTGAGGTTATCTTAAATACACCTTTGGCTCCTAATGAAATCCTTACTTTTTCAATGGAATATCAGGCTTATGTTCCTAATCTGAATGCTCGCTTTGGCTATGTGGAAAATAAAGCCGGGATTATCGATTTTTATTTAGGCAACAGTCTGCCGATTTTAGCTGTTTATGAAGATGGACAGTGGGTAAGTGAACCCTATTTTAGTGATGGAGAATGCTTTTACAGCGAAGTGGCAGATTATTCTGTAGCCATCACGGCACCTGATGATTTTACTATTATCGGAACCGGGGATAAATTAAGTACCTCAAGAAACGGAAATCAAAAAACTGTCACCTATGAAGCTTCATCAGTGCGCGACTATGCCTTAGTTATCGGCAATGATTATGAATGTGTGAGTCAAATTGAAGATAACATTCTTTATAACAGTTATTATCATTCAGCCAATCAGAATATTGGAATCAGCTCATTGATTACTTTAATCAATGAAACGAAAGATTTGAATAGGCAGCTTGGCAGATATCCTTATCAAACTTTGAACACTGTGGAAACCTATATGGAAATGCAGGGCATGGAATATCCGCAGCTGATAATGATCTCACAAAGCATGCGTGGAAATGAAAGTACGATCCGCCACGAATTAGTCCATCAGTGGTTCTATAATATAGTAGGAAATAATGGTTATCAGGAGGCATGGCTGGACGAAAGTATTGCCACCTATCTGGCAGAGAATGGTTTAAGTGAACAAATCGGAAGAATTGATCAAAGCTATGGGGAATATCCTGATGAAAACAGTTATGTGCATGCCATGTATTTTTGCGGCGGATCAATGTATACCCGTTTAGCCAATCGTTTTGGAAAAGATAAATTAATGACGATTCTTCAAGAATATCTCTCTGCTTATGCCTATTCAGAGACGAAAACCAAAGATCTTTTAGAAATGTTAATCAAGGGCTTAGGAGAAGAAAGTCTGGATATATTCAAAGATTATTTTGACAAAGATACACTGACAGAAGCCTCGCTTCAGTAATTTTTAAGCAAGTCTGCTAGAATAGCGATGAGGTGAGAGGATGAGTCAGAGCGAATTCAATGAGTATGTGGAGACATTTTGTCAGCGTTATCAAAAAGAGAAGGAAGAAGCACTCACTTTAGCGATCGTTAAAGAAGTGCAAAAAGAGATTATCGATATGCCTCGATAATCTCTTTTACTTTAATAAAGCTTCAATCTGCGGCAGTTCTAAACGAAGGAACTCATGGTCATCACGTATTGAAGCTCCGATTGCACGATACATTTCCATGCTTCCCTGGTTCCATTTTAAACAATCCCAATCAATGCGGCAGCAATCCTCTTGTTTAGCTAATGACGCTAAAGCAATAAATAATTTTTTCCCTAATCCTAGTCCACGGGCATTTTCTCTTACGTATAAATCTAGCAGGTAAATTCCTTTTTTACCGGTCATTGTAGAAAAAGTATAATAATATAAGGCATAGCCGCAAGGCTTTTGATCGTGAAAAACAATGAATGAATGGCAGCTGTGATCAGTGAAGATCGCCTTTTCTAAAGCTGCTTCATCCATTTCTATCTCATCACCTAAATAATCTCCTAATTCCTTAATTAAAGTATAAAGAAGTGAAATTTCTGTTTGTTTTACGTGTCTGGTCTCGATCATGACGTCTCTCCTTTGCTTTAAATTATTATCAGTATAGCATATTAATTCATGTAGTAGATACAAATATTTAAAATGCTGGCAAAGGTAATCCAAAGCAAATAGGGAACAAGCAGGTAAGAAGCTGTTTCATCAATATCGTAAGTAATGAAAATAAGATAAAAAACAAGAAGCCATAATAAGATAATCCAAAAGAATGAAAAAAGATAAGCATGCAGCGTAAAAAAGAAAAACGGCCATAAGAAATTCACTAGCAGCTGAACAAAATACAGTTTGATCGCTTTGTCTTTATTTGGATTATCGCTGACCATGATCAGATATCCTGAAACACCAATCAATAGATACAGAATGGTCCAAACAATTGGAAAGATGTAGCCGGCAGGCGCAAAAACCGGTAAATTTAAAGTAGCGTAAGTAGCAGCGGTATCAGGAATCAATAAGCTGACTAAAGCACCTCCGCCTAAGCTTAATGCGATATTAAAGATCAATAACTTAATTTTCATATTATCACCATTACATTATATGACAAATTAGGAGGAGTTATCCCATAAAAAAAGATAATAGCTGAGCTATTATCTAAATGTATGTTGATATTGGGCTAAAATATCTTCAAAACTAAATCCTAATTTAGCGCCTAAAGAAAAATAATCTTCAATGCTGTTTTGATAATCTTCAAAATTAAAGGTTGTTTGAATCTTCAGTACACTTTCATAAACTTTAAGAAACTGTTTAGGCAAAGATAAATTATTTTCCAGTTGGATCTGATTTTTTAAGGCATCGACATGCAATTCAAAGCCTACCGAAAGCAGCATCTGCAAACCATTGATATATGCTTCTTTTAATTCGTTTGAATCGACTTTGGCATATTTATCCCAAAAGCTGAAACATTGTGACTGGTCGGCAACATTTCCCAAATCAGACAGAAACGCTAAAATCTTGATCTCCACTTTATCTTTATGAAGCAATGCGTTTTCCTTTGTCTGTGACAATGTCAATTCATGTTCGACATGTTTTTGATATAATTGATTAATTTCATTCATATACAATTCACCTCTACCTCTATTATAATCCATTTTTTAAAAGAGGTTAAATAAAAAAGCGAAATCTCTTTCGCTTAATTTCCGCCAGGTCCGTCACGGCGTTCACGATCATCTGGATAATTATCTAATGAAGTGCTGACCCATTGATTATTGTAGGCTGTTTTCTTAGCTTCTTCATTATTCTTTTTAGGTATATCATTTTTACGATCCATGCTTTTGCCTCCTTTATCTTAGTATTCTTACGATTTCATAGATTCATACTTGAATCTTTTATGTTACAATGAAAAAGAGGTGGCTATAATGGAAAAAACAATGCATAATATTTCTGAAATTTTACAATATACAAATGATAAAGCAATGCATCATCAAGCCTATCATCATTATACGGATATGGAAAGTTTGATTAAGATCATTGAATCCCGTTCTTTTTTAGCGTCAACAGGGTTTAATATGAATGATCAGCTGGAGTTAAGTAGTGGGATGAAATCAAGATGGGAAAATCTTTATTTCACAAGTTTTTCATATGGCAATGAAAGTATTGCTATGTGGGGACTTTATTGTTTTCCACGAGAAAGTGCGGTGCGTATCTCTTTGCCAAATAAAGTAATGAATAGCTGGATAGAGACACTAAAATTAAATTCAGATATTCACTATGGTATATTAGGGCAGAAAACGAAAAATCTTGCGCCGGAGAAAATAAAATCGATTTTATTAACGGATATCCTTTACACTGATGAACGGCACCGCCATTTAAGCCGCGGCAATTACGATAAATTAAAATTAGATATGCCGATTGAAAAAATTATTCGGCTTGAAGAAATGACCGGACATATCAAAGATGGTGCCTGGATTGCCGAAAATGAGGTGCGGCTGCTGATTGAAACGACAGAGCATTATGAGAGTGACGTTAAATTGTTCAGCCGTTTTGAGAATTCTTTAATTCAAGCGTTAAGGATTACGATCGGTCCATGGTGTGATGATCAAACTTATACACTCTATGTGAGTAAATTAGTTGAATTAGGTGTTTTGGAAAAGAACATTACTCGCAGTAAATTTACCGGTTTATTAAAAATGAAATCGCCTTGTGATAAATGTGTCTACAAAACAAGAGCGCTAAAGCAAAAACAGTCCCTTACTCATTAGGGACTGTTTCCTCTTCTACACGTTCTTTTAAGTCATAAATAAGTTCTGATAAGGTTGTACGCTGTAAGCTTTCTTCCATCGTATGCTGTGCTTTTTGTAAAGCCGGCGATAATACCGCAGAAATATTTCTTCCGACCGGACATCTTGGTTCGGTATTTTCGTGCATCGAAAAGAGAAGCTGGTCTTCTGGCAAGGCAACAGCTTGATAGATATCCAGCAAAGTAAGCTCGTCTGATGGAATTTTCAAATGAATCCCACCGGTTCCGCTGGCAACCTCAATTAAGCCATGATTTTTAAGCATTCCCATGATTTTACGAATGACCACCGGATTCGTACGCACACTCTTAGATAAGAAATCACTCGTAATTTTATACTGCTCGGAAAAATATTCTACACAGATCAGCATATGGGTGGCAACGGTAAAGCGTGATGAGATTTTCATTCGATAGCCTCCTTTTGAATAGTGACACGGGATAAGAATTGACGTGTTCTTTCTTCTTTTGGAGATAAGAAGATTTCCTGTGGTGTTCCTTGTTCAAGGATATAGCCGCTGTCTAAAAATAAAACCTGATCTGCGATTTCATAAACAAAATTCATTTCATGAGAGACGATAATCATCGTATAGCCGTTTTCTCTGGCTTTACGAATAACATCTAGTACTTCACCAACCATTTCCGGATCTAAGGCGCTGGTGGGTTCGTCTAATAAAATGATTTCCGGCTGCAAGGCTAAAGCGCGGGCAATACCGACACGCTGTTTTTGTCCGCCGGATAGCTGACGGGGATAAAAATGATACTTATTTTGCATACCGACCTTTTCAAGATAAAGCTCAGCAATTTCTTTTGCCTCGGCTTTTTTCTTTTTTTGAACGACAGTTAAGCCTTCCATTACATTTTCTAATACAGTCTTATAGCGGAAAAGATTGAACTGCTGGAAGACCATAGCACTGTGCTGACGAATAAAAGCAATGTCTTCTTTTTTTGCACTCTTTACATCTATTTTAAGATCCATAAACTCTAAAGTTCCGTCATTAGGCGTTTCTAAGAAATTGAGACAGCGCAGCAGGGTAGATTTTCCGCTTCCGCTAGGACCGATAATCGCAATAACCTGTCCTTTGTGGATCTCAAAATTAATATCTTTTAAAACATCAGCCTGATTATATTTCTTTTTCAAGTGACATACTTTCAGCATCTTCTTTTACCTCCTGTTCATCCGCTTTCAATTTCTTTTCTAATTTCTTTAACAGCCATGAGATAACAATCGTCATTGCCCAATAGATCAAGGCAACAGAAATATAGCCTTCAAAGTAACGATAGTTTCGTGACGCCATAATCTTGCCGGCAGCCGTAATATCCACGACGGCACATGTAAAAGCGAGTGAGGTTCCTTTAATCAGACCGACTAATGAATTGCCTAAAGCCGGCAGAGCAATAACCAACGCTTCCGGCAGAGTAATCCTAAAGAAGGTCTGCATTGGACTCATTCCCATTGACAAAGCAGCTTCCTGTTCACCTTTATCGACAGCTTCTAATCCGGCACGAATGCTTTCAGAGCTATAGGCAGCCTCATTGAAAGCAAACGCAATAATAACAAATAAAACCGGTGGTATAGAAGTTGTGGAATAAGTCGTTCCCTGATAATAGTTAATATATTGAAGCAGAATCGGAATTCCATAGAAGGTCAAATACAGCTGAACTAAAATCGGGGTACCACGCATAAACGAAACATAGAAATTAAAGAATTGTGTTAAGACCGGAATCCTTTTATGTTTCACGATAGCAATGATAAATCCTAAAATAAAACTGATAGCAGCTGATACAACGGTAATCAGCAGTGTGGTAGGCAGATAGGCTAAAATCTTTGGAATCTGTGTAAAGACTAATTTTAAATCAAAGAGATTTGCCATGCCATTGTCAGCAGTCTGTTTAGCAGCTGACGTATCAATATTAGCCACATAGTCTCTGCCTAAATATTCTTTTGAAAGTTCAGATAAAGTGCCGTTATCAATCAATGTTAAAATGGCTTGATCTACTTCGCTTTTTAATTTTTCTCCTTCACTTGTTTTAGGAAAGATAAAGTAGCCTTCGGGTTTCATAACCTGAATCGTTTCTTCATGTTCTAAAGGGATAATCTGCAAGTCTAAGTTATATTCCTCCATCATGGTATCAATAATAATTTCCTCACTAAGCAGAAAATCAACCGATCCATTCATGATATCCTGATAAGTTTTCAAGTTATCCTGATCGGAATAGAAGTAAGCGATTTGTCCGTCCGGATGCGCTTCGTTATAAGTTTCCATGAATGCCTGCATAAATGATCCTGATGGTTTAACTGGGGTTGTCTTTCCGGCTAAATCTTGTAACGAATGAATGTCTGTACGATTTTTGTTGGTAACAATCACAGCGTTATTATATAGATAATACTGATCACCATATAAATATTTACGCTCGCGTTCTTCATTTTTAGAGATGTTGTTGGCTCCCATTTGATAACGTCCAGAATCAATTCCGGCAAAAATGCTGGAAAATTCGGTGACTTCAAATTCAAACTGATACTGCGGTAATAAATCATCCAATGCCTTTACCACAGCAATATCATAGCCGGTGAGCTGTTTATTTTCATCATAATAGGTGTAGGGCCGGGTATCTCCATCAGTTCCTACTAATACTTTAGTGACTTCATTATTTTTCTGAGCAGAGCAGCCGCTTAGCAGCAACGCAATAACACCAATCACTAGAAATATGCGATGTCGTTTTTTCATGATTTCCCTCCTTAATTAATGTAACCATTATAGTTACATCATAAGTGATTTGTCAAGCAGGAAAATAAAAAAAGGAAAAAATTCCTTTTTAATAAAGATCTCCGCCATGAAAATAAAGCTCGTAAACTAATTTATCTTTAAAGAAAATCTCTTCTTTCCCATAAAAGCAATGGGCATCCCCATCTGCATGACAATGGTAGGTATAATCGCCTAATTGATACAGCTGAGGTCCGCGGAAAGGCTGATCGTAGGGGACACGCATTAAGCTTTCTTTAAGAAAATCTCCGGAAAAGCCTGCACCGAGTACATATCCATAGTAATTCATTGACCAGAGTGGTTGTTCCTGAAACCAGATTGCTTCTGTTCCGGAAAACTTTTCTGATCCTAGAAAACTGTCTAGGTACATATAATCCCCTTCATTAAACTGGTAATCCGAAGATGCGATGCGAGAGGAAGCGACTTTTCCCATTTTCGCTGCATAGGTATGCTGTTTGGCTTTGATTAAAAAATCTATCCAGTCATTTTTAACTAGGGGCTGTTTTTCTTGTTTAATGCAGTCATCTTCTCTAACTAAATGATCCAGTGTAATGCCAAATAAATCACTGAGCTGAATCAAATAATCTATTTGGGGGATCGTTCCTGCTTCCCACTTAGTAACGGTTTGTCGTGATACACTCATTTTCTGTGCCAGTGTTTCTTGTGAATAGCCCGCTTGTTCGCGATATTTTTTTATTTTCTCATTAACTGTCATATTTCTCACCTCGCTTACAGTTTAGCAGAATAATCATCATTAAAAAAGCAACCGCCCTTTACAATTCCGGCTACTTTAATAGAAAAAGAACGCCTTGGCGTTCCTTTGTTACTTCTTAGGGATATCACGATAATCAATTAGCTCAATGTGATTATCCTCTACCCATTGTTTCGCTTCCTCACATAAGAAGACATGGGCATCATATGCTCTGCCAACCGTTAAGCTGGAAATTTGAAAAATCTCATAATCCACATACCCCGGATGCAAAGCAAATTCAAAAATATCCTCGCTTTCAATTTCTTCCTTTGTATAGAGTTCGGTCAATGATTTTGGTGTTGATAATTCACCTAATGAGCCACCGTCAAATTTCATCAATGGGATTTTATAATCCACCTCCGGATGATCGCCTTTAGGTAAAGTAAAGAAACGGCGAACAGGCAAATCGTATTTTTTTGATAACTCACATACGATTGCTTCTGCTCCCTTAATCATTTCAATTCCATGATGACTGTTTAAATGATCCGGCACTTTTCCGGTTAGTGCAATGTATTTTTCGACCTGTGCATAAAGCTCTGCCCGAATTTCTTCAACATCAACATGCTCACTATCCTTCAGCATCCCTTTATTAAAGGTACCGTCTTCTTTAAGCAAAGTCTTATGTGTTTTTAATAATGGTTTTCCAACCGTTAAATTTAAATGAATTCCCACACTAAAATCAGGATATTCTTTCATCAACTGGGCTGCATGTTCAGCACCGGGCATATTGACCATCATACTGCATGATTTTAATATCCCATCTTTATAGCAGTCAATAATACCAAAGTTAGCGGCACGGGTAATGCCAAAATCATCTCCATTCGTTATTAACTTCATTTTATCCCTTCTTTCTTAGCTCTATTATACTCAATTTTGTATTTCCTCTGCTTTCATTTTCCAAAAACTAAAATACAATAATCTGCCGCAAAAGCTGGCATAGCTTTAATAATGAAAAATATCTATAAGTGAAGGAGTGATTTGCTTACTTTTTATAAGGAATCTTACATAATGTTAAAGTGGATAATAAGAATGCTTGACTTTGACACCGTGTCGCAGTCTATACTGAGAGTATAAGGAGGATTATAATAGGATGCAGACATTAACAATCAGCCAAGTATCTAAAAATTTGGGCATATCGACGAGAATGATTCGTTATTATGAAAAGCTTGGTTTAATCAAAAGCAATCGAACAGAGGGATATGCTTATCGTATTTATGATGAGGATGCTGTTTTAAAAATGGAACAGATCTTACTGCTAAGAAAATTGCGAATTCCGGTGCGTCAGATACAAGTGATCTTAGAAAATAAAAATGCCGTTACAGCAATTAATATTTTTCGTCAGAACCTTAATGAGCTTCATGAAGAAATGGCAGCTTTATCCACCATTAAGCTCATATTATCTAGTTTTATAAAAGAATTAGTAAAGGCAACAGATTTGCCTCTGGAGCATCTGTTTTTAAAAAATGACTCGCTTTATGAAAGTATAGAATCACTTGATATTGTAAGTATCAATTTTAAAGAAGAACAGACATTGAATAAGCTGAATCAGGCGGAAAAAGAATTGTCAAAAGTTAAAGATGTGCGTATTCTTTATTTACCGCCGGTGACCATTGCCGCTGCTCATTACATAGGAAATGAGCCGGAAGCGCATGTCAATGCCCTTATTGAGGAGTTTGTAAAGACAAACCAACTGACGAAGGTAAAACCGGATTTACGCCGTTACGGATTTAATCACCCTAATCCGGTTGACGAAACTCTCTTTCATGGTTACGAAGCTTGGGTAACAATTCCTGAGGATATGGCTGTCCCGGCTCCACTAATAAAAAAACAGTTTTCGGGAGGGCTATATGCTGCTCATATGATCACCTTTGGTAATTTCGATGAATGGGACGCATTCCTGACTTGGATTGGAAACAGTGAACAGTATGAATTTGCCGGGAATCTGGAAGATCAGGAGCATATGTGTGGTCTTTTAGAAGAACATCTGAACTATTACTCTTTTATTGAATCTCAAAACAGTGAAGAAAAAGATATTCAATTGGATCTATTGATGCCAGTCAGACAAAAAACAACAGGAGTATAAAATATGATCGAACAAGCAATGAAAGAAACTCGTTTTAATTTTATCAGTGAAAGCAACAAGCAGTTTATTATTGATTTTACTCAGGCTTTGAATGCCTTAGGGTATACATATGGAGATGAGATTGGCAGCGGCTTTTGTTGGGGAAAATATATGCTGATCTATCGAAAGGCAATGGTCAAATCAAAAAATGTGGTTGCCCGTATCTACATAAAAGAAGATACCATTGTATTAAGACTATTTCTCAACAATGTAACAAAGCATAGTCACTATATACACAACGCTCCAGCTAGAATCAAGCAAGCCTTTATCAGTGACCATGGAACCTGCAAACACTGCAAGGGGGATCATTGTAAGTTTCGCAAAGACTATGAAATTAACGGGATCAGCTATGAAAAATGCAATGGGACAACCTTTGAATTTTTTGAACCTAAATCAGAATATATCCCCGACTATATCGCCTTATTTAAAGAATTTTATCCACAAAAAAGAAAGACAATATAAATTTCTACAGCAAGCCTTCAATCATAGTGAGGGCTGCTTTTTTATTAATTATTTGTAAATCGGTTAACTATTTTTATAAATTTAGGAAATATGAAAGAAGTATAATAAAGAATATGATATAATAAAAACAAGAAGATCTGTACCTAATAATGATGTGGAGAAATAATTTTAAGGAAGGGAGAGGTTAATATGGGTATTATCATTTTATTGTTGTTGTTTGGTGGAGGAGCTTACGTTTTTGCGAGTGGAATGCTGACTAGAGAGAAAGAAACGACTCAAAATAGTGTATCCAATCATTCTCAAGCAGAGACCACGCAAACGACCACGTCAAGCGGTTCATCCATTAATACCCCGTACTATATCTATTTTAAGAAAGGGAGCTATGTTGATTTAAGTCAGGATGAGCGCTTTAAAGATATGGGAAAATGGACTATTTTTAAACATGAGACATTTAAGTTAGAAACGAATTGTAAGCGAGAAGAAGTTCACAGGAGAATAAAAGAAACTTTGAATCTGACAGACGATGATTTCAAAGTGGTTGGAAAAATGGACCTGTGGGTACCAATAAGATTTTAGGAGATACAATTATGATTATCAAACCCCATAATGTTCGAGTAACAAAAATTGTTTAGGCTGTAATAGTGGGGCATGCAAGGGGAAAGACACTTGTAAATGCTTTAAATGCTGTCAGGAGAAAGGTTTTTCTTTTTGCCATGAATGTGATCAGTTTCCATGCAGGGACAGTATTTTAATAAAAAAACGCATACGTGTTTTCAATCTTTTAGTAAAAGAATATGGAGAGGAACATATTTTGAATTGTTTAGAACGCAATGAACGGTTAGGAATACAGTATCATTACCCTAACCAGGAAATCGGAGATTATGATTTAAGTGGTGAAAATAAAATAAGGCGATTAGTCCTTGATGGGAAAGAATAGAAAGCTGTCTATTCTTTTTTTATTTTGGCTATGACGAGGTGTTGATTTTATAAAGTCCTATTGCCAAATGGAACAGCATTTACAAATTAGACTAAGTATTTTCTTTAATTTGTAAACACTGTTTGAAGTAAAGCTAAACCTATTCCATTCAACTCTAAAAATAGATAAAATCCTCCTTGTAAATAGAAAGAAGGAGGAAAAGCCATGCAGGAAGCCTTAGCGAATAAGAAAATCCCACAGCTATTATACTCATTAGCATTGCCCGCTATCTGTGCACAAATCGTCTCACTTTTGTACAATGTTGTCGATCGCATCTATATTGGCAGATTACCCGATAGTGCATTAGCAATGGCGGCAATTGGACTATGTGTACCTCTTACAACGATCATTGATGCCTTTACTGGATTGTTTGGCAGAGGGGGCGCCCCGCTTAGTTCTATTTTGCTGGGAAAAGGAGAAATCGAGGAAGCTGATTATATCTTATCCAACAGTTTTATTGCTTTGATTGTGACATCCGTTGTGATTACCGGGGGCGTTGCCTTGTTTCAGGAACCTCTGCTTTATTTATTTGGGGCTAGTCAAGAAACGATCGGCTATGCCCGCAGCTATATATCAGTTTACAGTATAGGAACGATTTTCAGTCAGTTAACCGTGGGACTGAATTATTTTATTAATACGCAGGGATTTACCAAATATGGCATGAAAACAGTAATGATCGGTGCCTTTTTAAATATTATACTCGATCCATTTTTTATTTTTGTATTGGATATGGGGGTTCAGGGAGCCGCTTTCGCAACTGTGCTTTCACAATGTGCCTCATGTCTATGGGTATTAAAATTTTTCTTTGGTAAAAAGACAATTTTGCATATTAAAAGAAAGTATTTAAAAATAAAATGGTCTATCTTAAAACAAATTTTGATGTTAGGCTCGGCACCGTTCTTTATGTCAGCCAGTGAAGGACTGCTCACCATTTCCTTTAATCAACAGTTATTGAGATATGGAGGAAACTTAGCGGTGAGTTCCATGACGATTATGATTTCAATGTTTAACTTTCTATTGCTTCCAATAGAAGGCTTAGCACAGGGAAGTCAGCCTATTATTTCGTTTAACTATGGCGCCAAAAACGATGAACGTGTTCGTCACACAATCTCTTTGGCATTTAAAGTAACCTTGGTTTACAGTGTCTTAGGAACTCTGAGCATGGAATTATTTCCTCATAGTTTTGTTGGCTTGTTTACGCGTGATCCGCAATTATTGGAACTAGGCAGCAGAATGCTGAGAGTTTATGTTTTTGGTTGTTTTATACTGGGGGCAAATTCCACTTGTCAGCAAACCTATAACTCCTTGGGAGATGGAAAAAAATCATTCTTCTTTGCCTTTTATAGAAAGATTATCTTGCTGATTCCGCTGATTTTCATTCTCCCTAGTCTTTTGCCTAATGCCTTGATGGCGGTTATTTTAGCGGAACCTATTTCAGATATTGTAACGACCTTTACAAATGTCATTTATTTTAAAACATTTATCAAAAGAAAACTCAATTTACCAGCAGTTTAAGGAGGAATTTAAGTGACTTTTTTAATGAATAAATTAAAAAACAGCTATCTTAGCTATTTTATGATGTATAATTTTTATTATTTTTCAAATGCCTTATTCTCAGCACTGATTTCGGTCTATTTACTAGATAAGGGGTATCTTGCCAGTGATGTTTCCTTGGTGGTGGCATTATCTTATCTAAGCTCAATGATTGCTCAGCCATTTATTGGTGTCTTACAGGATAAGTATGACGCCAAAAGAGTCAATGCGATATTGCTTTTATTAGCGGCAGCCGGTAGTCTTTATTTCATGCTTGCCGATCAGCTGATAGAGATGGCAATCGGCTATAGCTTTGTAATGATGATGATTAATGGCTCTAATCCTGTATTAGAAAGAATTGCAACCAGAAGCCGTTTTCAATATGGTAAGATACGTATTTGGGGAACGATCGGCTATTCCACTGGTGCACAGGCGGCTGGCTTAATTTATGATTACATTTCACCGCAGGCTCTTTATATTTTCTTTTCGATCGCTATTCTTGTGTGTATTGTAGGATTGTATGGAACCGTAGAAATTATTCCAAAGATAGAAATCGAAAATCAAGATAAAAAAGAAAATCAGGGAGCATTTAAAACCTTATTTAAAAATAAAAAATTTCTTTATTACTTAGTAATAGCAGGACTGTTTTACGGCATTACCAATATTGGTCATATTTATATTTCATCTATGTTTCAACATGATGGGATTCCCATCAGTCAGGTGTCTACCATTTTATTGATTGCCTGCTTATGTGAGTTTCCTTTCGTCTTCTTTTCTAATAAGTTTATGGATAAAATATCAAATAAAACCTTATTGATTATCGTGTTTGTCATGACAATCATTCAGACCTTTTCTTATGGGATGAACATTTGGATGCCTTTAAAGGTTCTTGTGACACTACTGACTAAACATCCTGCCGGCATGCTGTTTATCATGATTAATTTAAAGGTGGTTAATACGATTGTGGATTCCAAGTATCAGGTGACAGCACTGTCTCTTGTATACACAGTTCGCAATTTTGCTTCCATTATTTTTCAAAACATTGCCGGGTTTATTCTTGATACCTCCACATACAGTCATATGTTTATGGGGTGTTTTGGAGTGATTGTATTCGCTTTTATACTGGTATTGTTCTTTCGTATTCCAAGTGGGAACGATCAAAAATTATTCGAGTAGTGCATTCAATTATTAAAAATGATTAGGGAAGGCTTTCTCTAATCATTTTGATTTATGTCATCAGATTCTTTAAGAATATCAATATTTGAAAAACGTCCGGATTCAATTATTCTTGAAGCATTGATTTTAGTTTCTAAGTTTTGATCGTAGTCTAAAGCAAAAATACAAGAGTAGATGACATCCAATAAATAGATAATTGCCGTATCTGTAGAGAAAGTAGCTATTTTGGAATAAAGCTTTTCTCTTGTGGTTATATGCAGGATACAGTCAGCCAATTGCTTAGCTGTATTGTTGCCAATGCTTGAAATAACGATAATCGGAATATGATTCGCTTTTAATGCTTTGATAGAACGTATCAGAATATCTGTTTCTCCCGAATAAGAAATAATGATGGCACAAGAGGTCGGATCAGCTAAACAAGCATTGAAGACAATTTCACTTTGAAGTGTATGCACTTCTACTCTTTTTCTAATTCTGGACATATTATGCTTGAATTCTTGAGTGATCAGTAAATTATTGCTGACGGCAAAGATATTGATATAGGAAGATTTGCGGATTATTTGAATTGCGCTTTGAAGATCATCATGTGTAACGAGGGATAAGGTATCATCGATCGATTCTTTTTTTAATATCGCAATCTTATTGGCAATCGACATGATGGAATCCCCTTTTTCAAAAGGAAGATTGGCATCGATGTGACAGAAGTGAGTCACTAAATATTCTTCTTCTTTTAGATAAGCTTCTTTTAATTCGTTCCATCCGCTGTAACCCATTTTATGAGCAATACGAACAAGCGTAGAGGGAGAAGCATAGGTCTGTGCGGCAATCTCTTTTGTTGTCATATCTTTAATCGCTAAATTCTTTTTAAGAATATACTGTATGACGGTTTGTTCACTGTTTGAAAAGTCACATCTTTCCAATCGTTCTCTGATTAGCATATAAACCCTCCTTTTTTCTTATTTTACCATAATCTAATTGTAAATTCTATGAAGGAACAGGGCTGAAACACGAGCATTATTTATCTTGGCGATAGGCAAGCACGGCTTTTATTAGTTGATCGGCACTATCTCGATTAAGCGGCATCAGGGTTTTATGATAGATATAGTAGATAAGATAGGAATGCAAAACCTCATAACCGCCTTTATCATATTCTTTGGCAGTCGGAAGATAACCGGTACAGCCATTTGTATAACCGCCAAAATAAATTTGCGGGCAGACTTTGGCTATCTCTAAAGCTAGTTCACACATCACTTCGTTAGGAACTCCGCATAAAGCATAATCATTGATATAGAAATACTGGATTTCAATCGTTTGATACTGCTGTGTAATATGAAGAGAATGCACACGTTCTACTTCTGTCAGCCATTGAGTGCCGTCGATATGATTCACTTCCATGGCTTCATTGGCAATTTGCTGTGCACGCAAAAGAGAGGGAACATCAGCAGCAAAACAAACAGATTCAGAATACATTTTCAACTGATCGATTGGCTGTGTCACCATTTCATCAAGAGGTAGAGCGATTGCCTCCATTATTCTGTGTGCCATTGCTTTTAATGAATCGACTGAAGACTCCTGGTCGATGGCTTCCACATTACCGGATGCTCCCTGAGTGATCATGACATGACAATGATATTTATCCTCTAAATATTTTCTTGTCATTCCAAAATAATCTGCTGAAATGAAATAGTTATCATCATATAATATATTGGCATGAGCGGTTACTCTTAAAAGAATCAATTGAAGTGCATCTGTAATGGCATTGGTTATTTTAATAATACCGATGCGATCATCTAATGCGCCTTGAGGATCACGGCGATTGATTCCGATTTCAGCATGAATATTTTTAGCGGCGGCTTTAATCGGCTGACCGTTTTTTTCAGCTTCCTGTACGCCTTTTAAGACCTGGCTGCAAACATAGTCAAAATATTTTGGCTCCATACTGATATTGACAGAGCTGTGCGTATGACTAAAGCAAAGCATCACATGATCTTGAAGAATCTCAAGATATTGTGCAATCTGATCACGCAGCATATTAGCGTCCTCAAGCATATAGCCAATATGATCCAAAGTTATGAAACAATATTTTTCCTGATGGATTGTCCATAGGGAAATCTCTGCATATAGGGGGTCTAAAATCCCTCTTGATTTATTATCCTGACGATAAAACCCAACCATTTCAACACTTGTTTTTGGGGTGATATCCATTTTTGAAAATCCTAATGTAGCTTGATTCATTTTTATATCCGACATAGCAAAGCTATGCTTTTCCTTTCCTTATACATTTATATTAATGGATCAGTCTTACATCAGCAACGGAAACAAACTAACCGAAATATTCTGTATAAAAAAGTCAAACCTTTAAAGGTTTGACAACTGTGTTTTATAAGCAATGTATTTTTGCAAAGGAATTGCAACAGGCGGAGAAATAGGCTCAGGCAGCTTATCTAAATCAAAAAAAGACAGTGCTTCCACTTCACTTGGATCAGCTTTGAGTTCTCCATGATATTTCTTGCATATAAAGACAATATCAATATTGTAAACTTCATCCTGATTGGGATATTGATAATAGAAATCCTGACCGGAAAAAACAGAAAACAGCTCCAGCTCATCGGCAATAACCCCTGTTTCCTCGTATAATTCTCTTTTGGCAGCTTCTTCAACGGTTTCTTTAAGCTCGATGGCACCACCGGCATAGCACCAGCAGTGATTGTCCGTGCGCTGCTGTAAAAGAATCTGTCCTGCCTCGTTTTCTACAATGACACTGGCGGCACATTGCAGCAGTGGCTGATGACCGACATACTGCCTTAAAAACTGAATATAGTTACTCATCTTTTTTCTCCTTTTTATAAATAACCTTTTGAATCGCAGAGATCGACAAGGCATATTGATCGGCTAACTGATGAATAGACTTTCCATTTCTGAACGCTTCTTTTATACAATGATTACGTTCATCAATTTCCTGACGATAGCCGGAGCATTCTCCCCAGCGACGATGTTTTTCTTTTTTTGCAGGGATATAGATGTATCCTCCGTCAAAATAAGTTTGCAATTCCTCTACTAAATGTTTAGGAAATACTTTATCTGCATTTTTATATAGCATATGGCTCACTCCTTGTTTTAATTTCGCAAGTTGCAAAGCCAGATGTTGCACATTATTACTCCATGCATGTGTGCAAATAATACTGGCTATGCATGGAGTAAAGTTTCATTTTTTCTTTTCTTGTTGATACACATCATTTTACCTCCTATAAAGTAAAGTCTCTTAATTCATGTTCATTTAAACTGATAAATTGGTTAGAATGAGATTTAAGCTGTTCGATAAATAATTCTCGTTTATCAATATCTTTTTGACACCATTCAAGCATTTGTTTTAGCATCACTAAAGTAGGGGCATAGTTAGCTTTTTCTAATCCACATTTCTGCAATAAATAGCGCTTAACAATTCTTCGTTTTAAAATGCGAGGTGAAATATTGAGATAAATGACTTTATCTGCCTGCTTTAATCCAGCTTGAAAGCAAGATCTGCCGACATCCTCAATCACCCAATCCTTTTGAATAAGAATTTCATTAAAAAGCTGATCTCTTTCGACTTCTGTTCGTTTGCGGCTTCCGTCATAGACAACGTTATCTAATTCAAAATGAGGAATAGAATACTTCATAGATAAGTGATGGGCAAAGGTGGATTTCCCACTGCCAACGGTTCCCACAATATAAATTTTAGTCATTTTCATCCTCACCTCCTTTTTCATTATAGCAAAAACCTGATAGAGTGACTACCAGGTTAATCTTGTTTTGGATAAAGGTACGCTTCTAAAGCCTGAATAATCAGGTCGTGGTCTAGGGTATGTTCTAAACCGGAAACACAGATAGCCCCTTTGACTTCGTTATGGATAAGAATAGGGAAACCACCTCCGCAGATGGCATACGTTTCATCTTCCAGCCAGTCGGGATAATCTTCTTTATTATAGAAAACATAAAGAGAGCTATGCTTGCTTTCTAAGACTGTTTTTTCTTTACGATTAAGCCAAGGGGCAGGTTTTCTTCCGTCCATCAGATAATGGAAAATTAAATTTCCTTCATAGACAATACGAATGCCAACAGGCTTTGGCTTAGTTGCTTTTGCATTTTCCATAATCTTTAAAGCAATTTTTAATCCGTCACTGTGTTTAAATTCGGTAAATTGATAACGCTGTTCCTGTGCTTTTACTTCTCTCAAATTCATTATTCTAATCCTTTCACTCCGGTTTCTAAGATTTCCATCTGTAAGATAGTTTGTTCAGCTGTGATCGTTGGCGCAGTTTTATTCATAATAGCGGCATATAAATCATCATAAACTCTGCCATAATCCCCAATCTCACTGACTACTTTTTCTTCATGGTAATTACCTTCTTCATCATAATACGTTAATGTTCCGTAATGCTCAGGAAGATCTACACCAAAGCCTTCCTGATCGGGCATATAAAACAACTTTAAATGTTCCTCCATACGATCTTTGGTCTCTTTAACGAACATTCCGTTCTTTCCATACACGACAAAGCTTGGTCTGCTTTTAATTCTAAAGTAGCTGGATTTTACCGATACTTTCAACTGATCATAATAGAGATCTAAATCAAAGTAATCATTCATTCTGCCTTTGCCTAATAACTGTCTGACATCATAATGAATCGTATCCGGCTTTCCGAAATAAGAGATCACCTGATCCAATGTATGACAGCCATGTCCATAAAGATAAGAATGAGCAGGGTTAAATTGGTGAACGTTTTCAGGCACCTGAGGACGATAGTAATCAAAGTGCATTTCCATTTCCAAAAGATCTCCTAATTTTCTGCTTTCTATTACTTTTTGTACAGTTAGGAAGTCACTGTCAAATCGGCGATTTTGATACGCCTGAACAATAAGTCCTTTTTCCTTAGCTAATGCAAAGATCTCTTTTGCCTGTTCACTTGTTTCCATGAAAGGCTTTTCGACCATGCAGTGCTTGTTGTTGTCTAAAACGATTTTGGCATACTGATAATGCAAATGATGACCGGTACACACGACGATTAAATCAATTTCCGGATCATTCAGTAATTCCTGCAGATCTTGAGTATAATTAACATCCGGGATTTGTTTCCATAAATCATGAGTCACTTTAATATCAAAAATGGTCTTTACTTTTATTTTATCTTTTCTTTGAAGAACAAACGGTAAGTGATAACGATTTGCACTTTTACCGTTTCCTATATATCCGATTGTAAGCATTTTTAATTCCTCCTAAAATTTTATTCCGGCTTGTTTTCTGGCTTCATCTAAAATTTCCATGACAAGCAGTGTCTGTTCATTTGCTTTCTTTATAAAATCTAAATCCTGTTGAGTAACAATACGAACAAACGCATCAATTTCATAAGTTAAACGGGACTGTGTTTGTTCATTATATAATTGGGTTTCTTCGTGATTTAGTCCAAACTCAAAGGTACCATATACATTAGAGGGCATATCGCTGTGGATATAGCCGAGATCACCTTGAATATTGATGGCTACAGGGGATTGACAGTCCTTTGCTCCAATAGCGACACATTTAAATGTAGGATAATCAAGGGTTAATATACCGGAAGTATCGATCCCTTTTTCAATGTTGGCAAGATAGTGAATCTGTCGTGGACGTCCGAATAAGCCAACAATAAAGTGAATATTATAGACATTTAGATCCATTAATGCCCCACCGGACTGTTTAGGGTCAAACACCGGCAAGATAATATTTTGTTTAAACTGATCATAGCGTCTTGAATATTGCGAATAATTTAACTGAACTATTTTAATATCTCCAAGCTGTGTCAGCAAAGCTTTGGTTTTTATATAATTGGGCAGGTACTGATTGGTAATCGCTTCAAAAATAACGACCTCATTCTTTTGGGACAACGCTATTAATTCACTGGCCTCCTGATAAGAAGACGCAAACGGTTTTTCCAATATCACATGTTTCTTTGCATTTAATGCCTTTTTCGCAAAGCTGTAATGCAGATGATTTGGAACCGCAATGTAAATGGCATCAAGCTCACTGTTTAAAAGCTGAGCATAATCATAATAAATATTTGGAATGGAAAATTCGCTTGATAACTGTTCCATTCTTTCTTTGTCTTTTTCTAAACCGCATATTGCCTCTAACTGAATCTCGTTGACTTCTAAGGTCGCACTTAGAAAAGGCTGAACGATCGTTCCGGCACCCACAATTCCTAGTTTCATAGTTAATCCTCCTTTACAAGAGAACTTTACCATGTCTTTGTCCATCAGAATATTTTTTTATATATTTAGAAACTTTGGTTCAATTTCTTTTATGATCTTGATCTATATTCTGAACTTTTAGTACAAAACTACTGATAACCTATTGAATAAACAATGGCATATAAACAATGAAAAATATAATTGATAGAGATTTGTGAATAGAAAGTGGCAATCTTATGATCAAAATCCTCCCGTTTAGGAAATAAAATGGTGACATCAAAATCATAGACTCCATCATTAGAAGTAATAAAGAGAGTTTTGCAGCCACTCCTTTTAAGCTGATGCATGATCCTTTTATTGGGCAGTGCAGCGCCAGAATAAGAAACAAACAAAACAAGATCCTGTGCTGTGACGGTTTCAGTCATGGCTGCCATCTCTCCATATTGATTCGCAATAAAAGCATGCTTCTTTAGTTTGACTAAGCGATTGACAAAACTGGTCGCACTGATCAGAGAATCCCCGGCGGCGTAGACAAAAAGATGGTTAGCTTTCAAAATCAGCTGAGCCGCTTTTTCTAATTGAATGCTGGAGATCGATTCATAACATGTATGTATTGTTTCATTGGATAATACGGCAATACGGTTGATGATTTCCTGTGTACTTTCTTTTTTTATAAACGGAAAGTTCATATTGACATCCTGTTTTTCTTTTCGCATTCTTTCCAATTCTTTCACAAGATTGATTTTAAAATCACTGTAACCTTTTAATCCTAATTTACGGCATAAACGAATAATGGTTGCATTGGAAGAGTAAGAAAGCTGCGATAATTCAGAGATGCTTAAATCACTGATCTGATCCGGATGGGCTAAAATATAATCGCAGACAGATTGTTCAACAGGAGTAAACAGAGTAGTATTTTTAAGTTGTTCAAGCAGCATCTTTTTACCTCCTTATATGCTTTTCATTATACCATGATTAAAGCAGAAAAGACATTTGGATTATCCAAATGCCGTTCATCATGAATATGTATTTTGTTTATTGGAGATTTGTACAAATGGCATCCATAAAATAGTAAGAAATACTATTTCGATCGCATTCCAAATCAATGATTTGAAGGAACCGCCTGTCGCTAAAAAGGCATAAAGCAATGGTGGAGTGACCCAGGGAACATTCAGACAGGTTCACCACAAAAGCATCTTTGATTGCGACTAAATGACGCTGTGAACCGATCTTAGATGCTAAGGGAATAAACTTCTCTTCCAAAAACTTCATTTTTTCCTCTCCTTTTTTTATTTATTACTTATCGACACTTATTAACTTTTACGCGCGAGTGGTGAAAGCAGTTTCAGTCTATAATAAGCAAAATCAGTTGTCTTAAAAATTAAGAATCTTGTATATAAAGTTCATATTTTTTATTTTGCTAACTTTTTATTATGAACATAAAGTTCAATTTACTGTGTTTTAGATAACAAAAGATGATACTAAAGAGTATCAAGAGAGTTATCGAAAAAAGATTTAATTTTAGCTTCCAGCTGTTTCTTTTCTTGAAGAAACTGTTTTTGCCGATGTCCGTTTGCTCCTGATGGATGAGGAAATCCCAGCAGGCATTGCTGTGATGTTAAATAGCCTTCCTCAATCATTTTCAGCAGCACTTCTTCTACTGCTTTGCCTAAAGGAATAATCAGAACATCTGAAAATAGCTGTACTTCTTTATAAAAGTATGTTTGTACATAACGAGTGAGTAATGCAGAATTCAAAATAGAGGGGTGTGTTCCTGTATAATTTTTGCCTTTATTAAATACAGGGTAGGGAACTAGAGAGGTTGTATGAAGCAAACCATCATAATCACTAAAAAGCTGTGCACATGAAGAGATAGCTAATGCTTTTTGCAGCTGTAGTTGATTTAGCATATCAATCAAATTATTACGCATACTGCCGGCAAATCGGGCAGCTTTTTTGCATTCCCTTTTTATCATTTCATAATCCCATTGCTCGATCAACCCGGTTCTTGCCATCTGATAGGCACGATTCATCTGATTCCATCCAGGAGTAATACCAACAATAAATATTTTTGCTTCTAAATTAACGATTTCATTATGAGGCGCATAATAAATGTCGAGTGATTTTTCAGTATCTAATTTAAATGTCGGGATAAGTAAATCTGTTTTTTCGTATTTATCTTTTTGGGGTAAACGGATCAGTGCCTCTGCATATTTTTCTAGCATGATTTTCTCCTTTGATTTTTAGTTTCGAATGAATTATGTATGTTTATGATACAGCTAACCTTAAAAAATGTAAAGATCACAGCATTTTTCATTCCACATAATAAAAAGATAGGTGAGAAATAATGAGAAAAGAAAAGTATAAGAAGATGAAGGGGTCGATAGGATTATTGTAATTACTTTTGCCAGATCATCTGCGGATTATTTTGAAAAGAAATGATAGCTTTATTTAGTTAAGTAAACAGAAAAGATTAGGCTATTGCTTGAAAATTGATTTCCTCAGTTATAAATGATAGGATATAAATGAAAGTGAGGCGAGAACTATGGAAATTAGAAAAGTACTTGAAGAAAAAATGTATATGAATGAGAATAATAAAATGGAAATGTCTCTTGAAGACTATGAAGATTTGATGGAACAAATTGAAATGGAAGAATTTTGTGAAGAAGCCATGGAAATTTATGAAAAGGTTCTCGATGGAAGTATGAAATGCTATCCAATAGAAGAAGCAATCGAAACGTTGCGGGCTGAAATGAAATTATAGAATATAAAGTTATTATAACTGTTGAATTCAAAGAATTTATTCGGGATTTATCCGAATATTATGATGAGGAACATATTAATCGACTTATGAAAAGATTACTAGATATTGCCAGAACTCTTTCTATGTTTCCTAATATGTATAAAAAGGTAAAAGAAAATGAATTGCTGCATAGCTTCATTATTAAGAACGTCATATTTCTTTATATTTTTAGGGAGGAAGAGTCGACTGTCTATATTTTAAAAGCAAGATTTAAAAGACAAAAAGCAATCTTGAAAGTAAATGTTTGAAGCAGCGAATTTATAGTCATACCCAAAAAAGTTTAGCCGACTTTAGGAGGTCACAACATTTCGGCTGTTTTTTTATCCTTAAAAATGGTATACTTTTTGACGGTGATATTATGAACAAGATAGGTCTTAGAACAATAAAAACAGCTATTGCAGTAACGTTGTCCATTATCGTGGCAAAAATATTAGATTTGGAATATCCTTTTTTTATCGCAATGACAGCCATTATTTCAATGGATAAAACAATGGGCAATTCTTTAAAAATGGGAAGAAATAGAATTGTGGGTACTTTCTTCGGGGCGTGTATAGGCATTGCTTTATCGTATATTGATCGCGGCAATCCACTCCTGTGCGGGGTTGGCATGATCATTCTTATTCAAGTCTGCAATGCGGCAGGATTAAAAGGTTCTATTACGATTGGTGGTATTGTATTGGTGGCAATTATGGTTCATACAGATAAAACTCCTCTTTTCTATGGTTTCCATCGTACCTTAGATACAGCAATCGGTGCTTCTTTATCGTTTCTTGTTAATGCTTTGATTTTTCCCTATTCAACGATCAAGCGGCTCGATGAAACAACGATACAATTATGGAATCAGACAGATGCCTGTGTTATGGCATTAAAAAATCATGAGGTCATAAATTCTGCGGAAATTCATAGTGTATTAAAAAATATTGAAATGGAACTTATACTTTATGACAATGAATTTTTATTGAAGAAAAAACGTAAATACGTAGATGAATTGAAAACTCATTACCAAATGTCAGAACGCTTATTATTAGAATTGGAGGTATTGGAAACATTAAATCGTGATAAATATCCGGAAGTTTTTGAATATCATATTAATCAGGCGCTTAATATTTATAATAACTATATTCAAGAGCTGCAGACTAAACATATAATAAAGCAGGTGGTATAAGCAGATTTGCTTGAAGTCATTATACATATACATATATTTACAAATGCTTCATTTTAAACTAATATTGAATTTAATGGTATTAGGAGGTAAGAGAATGAAGTTTGAATGTAAGTGCGGCGAGAATATCGTGAGTTACGAAGTATTTTATGAAGAGAGCGGTAAATTTAAGGCGTATTATTTTCAATGTCCTGTTTGTGGCTGCTGTCAAGTAGCCGTATATTATTCTACGGGTAAGGTTAAGCTCATCAATGGTTTTAAAAAATAGAATGAATGTGTAATGGAATAATTCATGCATAGATAGTTATATAAGAAACATCGCTCATTTTAAGAAGTGATGTTTTTTGTTTTCGATAAACAGCCATTTTTAAGTTTTAAATGTAAGAAAAATAAATATTTTGAAATTTTAAAGCAAACAAAAAAATCCTTCAGAACAGGATTTTATACATCAAATCACTGTGTCATGTATACAACAACTAATCAAAATAACGCATATTTAAATTTCTTGCTGTAATTTCTCTTAGTTTCATTATTGTACACATGGATCGATCACTCATTTCTCCCCATTATACTGTGACCAAAATGTTTGATTAAATATTAATGAATACTTCTAAGATTTAGAAAAGATGCTGCGCCTTTATATTGAATGGTTTTAAAAATAAATAATATAAAACAAAAAAAAGAGCTTTCGCTCTCAATATTTTTTAATGGCAGGGGCATCAGGATTTGAACCCGAACGAACAGTTTTGGAGACTGTGATACTACCATTATATTATGCCCCTAAAAAAATGGTGACCTGTACGGGATTCGAACCCGTGAATGCATGCGTGAAAGGCATGTGAGTTAACCGTTTCTCCAACAGGCCATTTTATCGGACCACCTTATATTATCATGGTCCGAATTAAAAATCAACAATTTTTTTAATGAAAATGTTTTTTACCAACCATGTACTGAATTTTCACTTTAAAAACACGGTATCCTTTGTTTAATGGAATGCTGGCTTTATAGTCTTGGCGGCTTGGTGTATAGCGGTCAATCAGTTTATTTAAGATCAATTCCCGATTTTCAATTTCTTCTTCAAGAATGCCATAGACCATGACACTTTCAAAGTTATTGGTCGTTGCGGCTTCATTGATCCCTAAATCATGAACTACATTAAAACATACAGGTTGATGGAGTCCCTTTTGCTTATATCCGCTCATTCCCGAATGAAAGTAAAGTGTATGGTCATGATACAGGTGATTGAGCGGCAGTAAATAAGGAAGATCTGTATAAAAAGATAAGGTTCCATAATGTGTTTTGAAAGAAAGAATATCCACACATTGCTGGTAAGTTAATAATTTTTTTATTTTACGCATCGGTGTTAAAGAATTTTGGTAAAGAGTGGCTGCCTTTTCATCAATCTCCTGAATGATGTTTGATTTATATTCCTGATATTTTTCACGATTATCCTTAAAGCTATTTGCCCCTTCTATTTTGATGTCACGATAGGCTATGAAGGCATCACGATGTTCCATCACATAACGCTTAAAATCAAGATGCTTTTTAATTTCCGGGTCGCCGTATTGAAAAATATGAATATGATATTGTGGAAGACCATCGATTTCTTTTTCCAGATAGCGACGATTAGGAATTCCATATTCGCCGTAATACGTATAACCCAAATCTTCAATTTCTTTTTGATAATGATCAATATTTGTGATCTCTTTGACTTCAATTAATAAATCAACGATTGGTTTTGCCCACATATTCGGAATGGATGTACTGCCAATATGGAAAATATTGATTAATTCTTCTTTGAATAATTCAAAGAAGACAATTCGCTCAGATTCAAATTGCTTTATCCAGTTTGGATCGTATGTCGTTAACTCTACTTTTTTCATTTTATCACCCCTTTAGACTATACCATGAATGGAAGTAGGACATGTATTTTTGCACAAATTGAAAGATTCCTATGTTATACTTGTAACAAAGGAGGGGAGGCTATGATATGGTGGCTGCTGGGAGGCTTTTTTGCGATTTGCTTCATGTTGTCAATGTCAAAAGAATTGCGCCGATTTCGTAATGGCATCTATTTATTGCTGACCCTAATGTTTTGCTTTTTAGGATTGGCAATCACTTATCGTCATAATGAATGGATCATATTGCTAATTCGTCTTTTTGTTTTTGTTGCTTCACCACTTTGCTTATTCATTTTAGCGATCGGACTGATTGGCAATGGCATTGTGATGGTAAAAAAAGAAGGACTGCATCCGATGAATCTGCTTTCCGCCTATTTTGGAATCGGTATCTTTGTTTTTATGGGAATCGTTTTTGTAGCGATTACTCGCTATGATCTTTCTATGTTCGTATTAAGTTTCCTGATTTTTTGTATTTTAATGATGCTGTATGCGGCATTTATATTTACTGCTTTTCTCTTATATTCCATGATTTATCGTATTCTGCCTAAAAACAGCCGCTGTGACTATGTCCTTATTCATGGGGCTGGCTTGCTTGACGGACATCGTGTTTCTCGTTTATTGGCACTGCGTTTAGATAAGGGAATTTCGGTCTATGAAAAAGGCGGAAAGAGAGCAAAAATCATAGTTTCCGGAGGTCAGGGCGAAGATGAGGACTTGTCGGAGGCGGCGGCAATGAAGCAGTATTTATTAGATAAAGGAATTGATGAATCGTCTATTATCGTCGAAGATCAATCGACGTCTACTTATGAAAATTTACTCTTCAGTAAAACTATCATGGATCATCTGAGTCAAAATTATAAGTGTATATTTGTTACTAATGACTATCATGTTTTTAGGACCTCTACCTATGCCAGACAGTTAAAAATAAAGGCACAGGGAGTAGGCTGCCGAACGGCAATGTATTATTTGCCAAGTGCTTTTATTCGTGAATATCTTGCTATAGTGTATCAATATCGTTTAAGTTTTTTAGTTGTGGTCGGAATATGGCTGCTTTTTCTTGGGATTTCATTGGGATTATTCTAACAGCCTGGTTTAATCCTTTTTCTCTGTTCCATACTAAGATATGACTGGCTTCTATTCAATATTGATGAGAAATATAGTATTATATAAATGACATTAGGAGTGAGGTGAAGACATGATGGCCAAGATTCTAAGACAATTGGATGGGCAGGAACTGGTCGACTTTATTGAAGAATATTTTGATTTTTATAACCGGGTATTTAATATAGAGAATTATTTAGATGAATATGCAGAAGCAATTTTGTCGATGCAGCATTATTTAGATACGCGGAAACTGGATTTAAAACAGTTTTCTACCTATCAGACAGATCTTATTAAATTGGGATTTCTGAATCAATTTACACCGGGACAGCTGGATCGTTATATCCAAACCGGTTTAAATGATGATGAAATGGAAAGACGCTATCAATCAATTTAATTCAATTTAAGAAAAACACCTTTCTTCTTTTAATTTTATGATATGGTAATAAAAAAGAGAGAGGTGTTGGAATTGATTAAATTAATCGCAAGTGATATTGATGGAACTTTAGTCGGAAAGGATCATAAGATATCACCAAAGAATCTGGAAGCGATTCGTTATGCCATCAAAAAAGGCGTGCATTTTACTATTGCATCGGGGAGAGCTTATGAGGACATTACGCCAGTATATAAGGGGTTAGGAATTAAATGTCAAGTGATTGCTGTTAATGGTGCGCAGTATTACGATGAATTTGGGCAGGTGATTACATCTTGCTTATTGGATAAAGAAGCATGTATTCAGGTGTGTGACATCTTTAAAAGAGAAAATCTCCATTTTATGCTGTATACATCGAAAGGTGTTTTTACAACGATGGAAATTGATCGTGTAAAAGATGCGTTCATTAAAAGAAAAGTAGCGCAGGCGGGTGGTACTTATGAAGAAGCAGAACGTCATTTTAAAATGAATTATCTGCCATTTCAAACCATGCGTTATGTTGAAGATTTGGCAGAGTTTTTGAAAGATCCTATTGAGATTTATAAGGTAGAAGGATTTGATGAAACAAAAGCTAAAATTGACGAAGTAAGACCTATGATCGCTAAAATAGAAGGCGTTGCTTATTTATCTTCTTTCTTCAACAATATGGAAGTGACAAACAGCGGTGCCCAAAAAGGAACAATCCTGATGCAGGCAATTCAAAAAATGGGAATTCGCCCAGAGGAAGTAATGGTGATTGGCGATGGTGCCAATGATTTAAGTATGTTTGAGCTTTTTGAAAATAGTGTAGCTGTTGCTAATGCTATTGATGAAATCAAAGAAAAAGCAAAGTATCTAGTCGCAAGTGATGAAGATGACGGTGTGGCGGAAGCCATTTATAAATTGATTCCATAACAGTGTAGTCTAAAAGCTATACTGTTTTTCATATATTTTAAAAGTGAGGCTTGCAACCTTGGGCATAATTTAGTAGGATAGACATTGGTAAAAAAGGAGTAACACCCATGTGAGACAGATAAATATAGAAAAGAATCATAGTAAAGGAGAGAGAGAATGGCAGATTTTATAAAAGAAGTAGAACGCCGTCGTACATTTGCGATTATTTCCCATCCCGATGCCGGAAAGACAACTCTGACAGAAAAGTTTTTGCTTTATGGTGGAGCGATTCAAGAGGCAGGGATGGTAAAAGGAAAACAATCCAGTCGTCATGCGGTTTCCGATTGGATGGAAATAGAAAAACAAAGAGGGATTTCCGTGACCTCTTCGGTATTACAATTTAACTATAATGGCTATTGCATTAATATTTTAGATACTCCGGGACATCAAGACTTCTCGGAAGATACGTATCGTACACTAATGGCAGCAGATTCTGCGGTCATGGTGATTGACGGAAGCAAAGGGGTCGAAGATCAGACCCGTAAATTATTTAAAGTATGTGTCATGCGTCATATTCCCATTTTTACATTTATTAATAAAATGGATCGTGATGCAAAAGACCCTTACGAACTGATGGAAGAAATTGAACAGGAATTAGGAATTAAGACCTGTGCTATTAACTGGCCAATCGGTTCCGGAAAAGAATTTCAGGGTGTTTATGAACGTGAGAAAAAAGAGGTCATTCGTTTTTCTTTTGGTAAAAGAGGGGCTAAGGAAATGGCAGAAACAGTCAAGATTGATCTGCAGGATGACACTTTAGCGGAAATAATCGGTACAGAACACTGTGAAAAATTAAGAGAAGATGTTGAATTGTTGGATGGAGCCAGTGAAGAATTTGATTTAGATGCAGTACGTGCCGGAAAGCTATCACCGGTTTGTTTTGGTTCTGCATTAACCAATTTTGGAGTTGAACCATTCTTAGAACATTTCTTAGCGATGACAACCTCTCCATTGCCAAGAATGGCAGGAGATGAGCTGATTGATCCGTTTGATCCTAATTTCTCTGCTTTTGTCTTTAAAATTCAGGCTAATATGAATAAGGCGCACCGTGACCGTATGGCATTTATGCGTATTTGCAGTGGTAAGTTTGAAAAAGGCATGGAAGTCTATCATGTTCAAGGCAAAAAGAAAGTAAAGCTGAATCAGTCTAAGCAATTGATGGCTTCAGACCGTGAAACCGTTGAAGAAGCCTATGCCGGAGATGTAATCGGAATATTTGATCCGGGAATTTATTCAATCGGAGATACATTATGTACGGCTTCCAACAAATTTGAATTTGATGGGATTCCAACCTTTGCTCCCGAACACTTTGCCAGCATTCGAAACAAAGACTCGATGAAACGTAAGCAGTTTGTTAAAGGTGTAGAGCAGATTGCTAAAGAAGGAGCGATTCAGATCTTCCAATCGCCTTTATCGGGGATGGAAGAAATTATTGTCGGAGTTGTCGGTGTACTGCAGTTTGAAGTACTGGAACATCGTTTGAAATCAGAATATAATGTGGATATTGAAAGAACGAATCTATCTTATCGTTTTATCCGTTGGATAGGGAATAAAGAGATTGATTTAAATAAATTAAATTTATCATCAGATACCAAGAAAATACAGGATTTAAAAGGAAATTTCCTATTACTGTTTACGAACGAATGGGGAATTCGCTGGGCAGAAAAGAATAATCCGGAATTAATCTTGGAAGAATTTGGAAAATAAGAGAATCGTGAGAATAATGCTCACGATTTTTTTGTGCTATAATAAATAAAACGAAATAAGGAGAACATATCAGATGATTGATAAAATGACCAAGGAAGAGGCAATTATCATCAGCCGATGGACATATGATGGCATTTATAATTTGTATAGCTTTATACAAGATGAAGAAGCAATCCAAGAATTAATGAATGGTGATTATTATTCTTGTCGAAATGAGGATTCATCTTTATTAGGGTATTTTTGTTTTCAAAGCTCAGCACGTATTCCAACGCTTGAAGAGGATGCCTATGTATTGGAGGCTTTGGATATTGGGCAAGGCATGGAGCCGTCGCAGTGTGGTCAAGGCAAAGGAAAAGATTTTATGATGAGGGGTCTGAAGTTTGCCGGTACATTATTTGGAGCGAGTCGTTTTCGCTTAAGTGTGGCTTGTTTTAATGAGCGTGCTATTCATTTATACAAGCAGTTAGGGTTTAAGGTTCAAAAAGAAGTGACACACGCTAAATCTCGACAAAAATTTTATATTATGCTGAAAGATGAGGAGGACCTTTCTTCGATAATATAGAAATATAACTATTTATAATAAGAATTTATATAAAAATATTAGAAAATATGTTACTATTAAACACATAAAAGGGGGAAACGGAATGAAACAAGCAGCGTATCAGTATATTTATGAAAGTGATCGCGATATTCTTTATCCGATCTATGAAGATCAAGCTATTTGTCCAAAAGTGGTGGAGACATTAGGCTTTGATGTGAATGAGGTTGTAGATAAAAGCTTGAATAAAATCACGAAGGTGTTTACTTTAGGCAAGTATCCATTTAAATCGATTACTTTTATTGGTTTAGGAAATTCTAACGACATAACAACTAAAAAATTGCGTGATGCCTTTGCCGTCTTAGCTAATCAAGTGGAAGCACCAAGCAGTTTTGATGCGAAAAGGGCAGTAACAGATGTGATCGATATAGAAAAAATCACGGGGTTATTTGTGGAAACTTATTTAGTTGCCGCGTATCGTGAAACAAAAGTAGAACGTCCCGGAAAGATTATTCCGGATGTTACGATCATGGCACCGGATCATGATGTTCAAGCAGCGATTGATGAAGCCTGTCATTATGCGGAAGGAATCAATCATGCCCGTGACTTAGCGAATTGTCCGGCAAACATCATGACACCTAAGAAAATGGCTAAGGTTGCCAAAGCAATGGCAGAACGCTACGACTTGGAATATAAGATCTTGGATAAAAAAGATTTAGAGGAGATGAAGGCTGGTGCTATTTTGGCAGTAAATAAAGGCAGCGATCTTAAACCTTATATGATCATGCTTAAATATAATGGGGCAGGGGATGAACCTTATACTGCCCTGATCGGAAAAGGATTAACGTTTGACTCCGGCGGATATAATCTAAAAGGCAACAGCTATGGCATGAAATATGATATGTGCGGTGGGGCTGATGTTATTGGTGCTATGGAAATCATTGCCGCTAATAAAATGAAAGCTAATGTTTACTGTATTGTTCCGGCTACGGAAAATTTAGTAAATGGATCTGCCTATAAACCTCAGGATGTCATCACGACAATGTCAGGAAAAACAGTTGAGATTGTCAGCACTGACGCAGAGGGACGTTTGATTTTATGTGATGCGATAACGTATGCACAATCCTTAGGAGCAAAGCGTATTATCGATATTGCGACACTAACAGGAGCCTGTATGACCGCCCTTGGCGGAGTTTATACGGGAGTATTCACTAACAGTGAAGCTTTCTATGAAAAATTTGAACAATCATTAAAAATGAGTGATGAGAAGGGCTGGCGTTTGCCAGTGGATCCGGCGTATTTCGATATGCTGAAATCAGACAGTGCTGATTTTAAAAACAGTGCCGGACGTCCGGGTGGCGGAGCAAGCGTTGCCGCATGTTTTTTAGAAGCCTTTGTAGATGAAGGTGTAGAATGGATTCATTTAGATGTTGCCGGAATTGCTCATCGTGATTCTCAGGGAGCTACCGGAGAAATGATTCGTTCAATGGTGAATGTATTTAAAAATTGATGGAATTCCATCAATTTTTTTGTTTGAACAAGTAAAAACTATTCATACTAAGTATATGAAAAAGATCATATATTTTTATATTATTTATAGTTTTTTTGCTGTATTAGTCAATATGGCACATCCTGTTACGCCGGAATTTTTTAATATACTGCAATTCAGCAGTTCCATTTATGGCTTTTCTTTTGCCTTGATGGCTTTCTTTAATTTCATTACGAGCTTATTGTGGGCAGATTTAACCCAAAGATACGGATCCAGCAAAATGCTGATTCTTTCTTTTGCCGGTTTCGGTGTTGCTCAATTCTTATTTTTAATAACCACCAATCTATGGATGCTGATGCTGGCAAGAAGTTTAGCCGGAATATTCATGGGTGGACTTATGGTAGCTTCACTCAGCTATATTTTAAGCATTTCACATAACGTCACTTATTTGAGTATTTATGCCCTTATTCAGACAGTAGGATCGGCAATCGGTTATTTTGTTGGCGGCTTTTTTGGTAGATATGGCTATCAGATGACTTTTTATATTCAAATTGGCGGCAGTTTCGTTGCGGCAATTCTAGCTTATTTACTATTGGATAAACATTTTGATATCACCAGCAAGACTAAGCCTGTAACGTATAACCCGCTTAAATTATTATTTGTCCAACTGAAAAGTGCGTCGAAGCCACTTAAAATCTTTTTATTAAGCGTCTTCTTTACATGTTTTGGTTACTTTATGCATGATAATTGGCTCAATTATTATTTTATTCATCACTATCAGTTTGCTTCGGATTCAGTCGGTTACTATAAATTAGCGATTGCGGCGGTAAGCTTGGCAGCGAATCTTATTTTAATTTTCTTTTTGTCTCGCTATAACCGCTTATTGGTCGTTGTATTAAGTGGATGTGGAATTATGCTCTCTGCGGCTTATTTCAATGCCTTACTTGTTCCGTTTTTAATTTCAACATTGCTTTATTATATGTTCAGTGTTCTATTCCTACCCTTGCAGCAAAATCAGATGCGACAAAATCGGCAAAAATCTAGCAGCGATCAATCCGGCTTATTCAATAGTGCGCGTTCACTAGGAATGATGATCGGACCAGCTTTTTCCGGCTACTTATATCAATTTGGCGATCAATTAACCTTGCTCATGGCAGCCGCTAGCTTCTTTTTGGCAGCTTGCTTGAGTGCAGTCTATTTTTATCGTTCCAATTAAGGAGAAGAGTTATGGCAAATGAAGGAAGACGCTGTGAATGCATCTGTAAAAGAGATTTGACTTTAAACATTGGAAAGGAGGAACAGAGACTGTTTGAGTGCGGTAAGGTTTACCCTTGCACTATCAGAAAGCATTTCTTGCATAAAGACCAGTATAAAATTTATGGGAAAGAATATGCTTTATCCTGTTCAAAAGAGAAGTTTGATGAGTATTTTCAGTTGAAACGTTCCCGTTATTATTGAGTCAGCTTGTTTTTGATTTCCACCAACTCTGCAACAAAACGTTCCGATTCATTGATCCAAGGACTGTGACCGGAGTGATCAAACCAAATGATCTGTTTACTTGGAGCCTGCAATAATTGATAATATTCTTCTACAAAATCCGTTGGGGCATTGAGATCATGACGACCGATGAAAAAGTAAACAGGGACATTTAACTGAGCATACTCTTTTTTTAAATCGATGTCGTATAGCTGAGGATAGATTGTATTAAATGTATCTAGGATGCCTCTTAGATAGTTTATTTTATCTAAAATTCCATACTCGCTGGAAAACAAATCTCGGAAAGTATGATAGCCGTTATTGTGAATCTCCGGATTTTCAAGCATTTCATCGGAAAGATATTGCAGGTATTCTGCACTTTTCATTGTGACATCATTTCCATAATATGGAGGCAAGCCGTTTGCTTCCAGTTTTTTTATTTTATTAAAATCTTCTTTTTCTTTAGCTAATGCCAATGCTTTGTGATAATCCGCAATCTCAGTTGCTTCAAAGTCTATCATTTGTCCAGTCCCGATAAACGCATGATATAACTCAGGTGCCTGGTCAATCATAAAGATGCCTAAAGCACTTCCCCAAGATTCTCCGACAAGATAAATCTTACTTTGGTTGAAGCGATCGCATAAATAATGAGTTAAAGCAATTCCATCTTCAATATAAGTTTCTTTTGAAGCGGGAGTCGCAGAATAAGATTTACCTGCACCGGGCTGATCCCAGTTAACAACGATAAAATGCTTTTCCAGCTCAGCTAAATCATGCCTAACCGCTGCCATTTGTGAACCGCCGGGGCCTCCCGCTAAAAATAAGAGGATAGGTGCATCTGTCTTTTGTCCGCGAATGCTGATCCATTCTTTTTTACCGTTAAGCGTAATTTTTGACAATTCACTGATGCTGCCTTCTATTATTTTATTGTTTTCATCACGAATTTTAGGTGTTGAAGCCATCCATTGACTTGTGATAATGCTGCATAGTCCTATCGATAAAGAACTTATACAAAGGATGAACGCTTTTTTCATTCTTAGCGGCTTTCGTTTTTTAATGCCGGCATAAATCAGACGTGATAATAGATAGAGAATGGTAACGATACAGATTAAAATTGAGATAATACATACTATAAAACTCATAGACAAATTCTCCTTTCATTTTTTGACCAATGGTCAACAATTAAATTGTAGCATGATTTTGACCGTTGGTCAACATTGACAAATATGCTATAATAAAATTATGGAGGGATCATCATGGATAAGAAAGAAAAGATACTGGATGCTTTGCAGTCACTGTTTGAAGAAGGCAGAGGGGGAACTGCTTCTGTCAGTGAAATCGCTAAAAAGGCGGGAATCGCTAAAGGAGGCATGTATTATTACTTTCGTTCAAAAGAAGAAGTATTAGATGCTTTAGTGGAAAGACAATACCAAAACATTATTAGCGAATGTGAAGCATTTATTCGTGAAGATTCAGGAAATGCGTTAAAACGGTTAGCTTTATTCATAGAAAAATATCGTTCACTTACGAGGGTTAGTACTTTAGATGAATGTTTACATGCACCGCAAAATGCAGCAATTCATCAAAAATCTTTAGCCAAGATTACAGAAGCATTATCACCGATTATCAGCAGTCTGATCGAACAGGGGATAGATGAAGGATTGTTTAAATGTAGTTATCCGCAGGAATATGCAGAAATTATTCTATCAGTTTTTACTTACTTGCTGGATCCGGGTATTTTTCATTGGACCTTATTACAACAGCTTAATAAAATGAAAGCTCTGGCGGATTTAATTGAAAAAGGATTATCTGCTCCGGAACATAGCTTTGATTTTTTATATGCGCCAGCTTCTTTGAAATACTAAAATATATTTGTGATAAACATAATAAAACATGATTAAAACACAGCTTTTCTACTATATCCAGATATTCATTTTTTTGTATAATACGAAAAAAGGTTGCGAATTATGAAAATTCTTATATACTTTAAAGAAGAGGTGATCAGAAAAATGATGAAAAAAATCCATCTCGTTGGAGAAATCAATAATGAAGTTATTGATAATCTTATCCAACAACTAGAAACAAATGAGCATATCAGTAAAATTGAATATAAAGAACAGACTCATGATTTACATGTCCAAACAGACAGTAAAGATTATATGAGCCTATTAGCCGAAGTAATTGAAGAATTAAGATTAAATATTAAAGCTATCGAAAGAAAGAAAAGTAATGATAAGAGTGAGAAACCTTTTGAAAAACGAGTCTTTTTATTTTCTGATTTAAAGAGTTCGGAAAATGCAGTCTTCTTGACTTCTTATTTACTAAATGATCCACAGATCAGAGAAGCAAAGTTTGATCATAATCAAAAGATTTTGACTTTGGAGACAAATGATCCATTTATTTATACAAAACTAAGACACGTGATTGATGCTTTTGGAGAAAACATTGAGATTACAGAAAACTACATAGAGGAACAGACATTTGATTATCGTCTGATGTATCGCTATCTTTATGTGGCACTGCTGCTGTTTAGTTTTTCTTTATATATCGTGACACGCCAAGAGCCGACAATCGTCACCCTGTTTAGCGGGATTGTTATGTGTGGTTTATTATCGGTTCGATTAGTTATCCATGCGGTTGAATTGATAAAAGCTAAAGATTATTTGAATTCAAATAATCTGATTTTGTTAGGCGCTTTCTTATTGCTTTTGTTTAATCGCCCGTTAGATGCAGCTATCGCACTGTTTGTCTTCCAGTACTTGCAAATGGCATTCAAGAGTTTTGAAAGACAAATCATCAATTTACTGGTAAGCAATGTGGATAATTTGATTCGCATTGTTAAAATAAAGGTGGATGATGAGATTGAGGAAAAACAAGTCGAAGAAGTAGAACATGAGGATATACTAATCCTTGAAGAAAAAAATCTTTCATACTTTGAAGGAATTATTGTAGAAGGGGAAGCAAAGGTTGATCGCTTATTAATGCACGGTGAAGCTACACTGGCTGAATTAAAAGTGGGAGACAGGATTGATGCCGGAGATCAGGTGGTTGAAGGTCAGCTCTCAATCAAGATTGTGAAAACCTATCCGGAAACACAGTTCAATCAGATCTATGACTGGAGTCCTAAGCGTTTGGTAGAAAAAGGATATTTGGAAGCCCGTGAGAAAAATAATTATCTTTATTTCACATATTCTATGTTAGCAATTGGAGCAGTGCTGGTTGTTGCCGGGCTGTTTATGAAAAATACGCATCTTTCTATTACCGGATTAGTCATGATCACTACTTGCTATCCATTCGCTTTATCTTTGCTTAGTCCCTATGTTTATGATAATGCGATGATTGAGGCAATGGGACAGCGTGTGTTATTAAAAGATGAAAACAGTTTAAGTAAGCTGGTGGAATGGCTGAGGAAGCAAAAAACGGAAACAATTAATGAATCTTTAGATATAGAAGCTAGTGGAATTAAGTTTAATCGTGGAAATTACTTAGATGAAACGATCCGCAATGAATGTGACATCATTTATCATAATAAAGAAGCATTAATTAAATTCTTTCACTATATTAAAGATTTTGATAAGCAATGGGTTTATTTTAAATACATCAGCTATGGGGTTAAAATCATAACCGTTTTATTATTCTATATTAACTTCTTCTCTTTTGTAGGGGCGTTGATAGCTAATGTGCTTTTGGCTTTTATGATCTTAGTCGTAATGAAACATATGTTAGATAAAGGAGTGGGATAACCACTTCTTTAATTTTTGTTGAAATCATCGCAAAAAAATGGCATAATAAAACTACTTGTGAATAAGGAGTGAAGAAAATGATAGCTGCACAAAATGTCTCGCTGTCTTATGGCGGTCGAGTTTTATTTGAAAATGTTAATGTTAAATTTACAGAAGGAAACTGTTATGGGATTATCGGTGCCAACGGTGCCGGGAAATCTACGTTCTTAAAGATATTATCAGGAGAAATCGAACCCAATAAAGGGGATGTCACGATGACTCCGGGACAACGTCTTTCCGTGTTGAAACAGGATCACTTTGCCTATGATGACTTTGATGCGGTCAGTACCGTGATTATGGGAAATAAAGCATTGTATGATATTAAACAGGCAAAAGAAGTTTTATATGCAAAAGAAGACTTTAATGATGAAGATGGATTAAAGCTGGCAGAATTAGAAGCGGATTTCATGGATTTAGATGGATGGAATGCGGAAAGCGATGCTGAAATCTTGTTGAATGGGTTAGGTGTGCCAAGTGAATTCCACTATGTAAAAATGGCAGAATTAGATGGAAGTCAAAAAGTAAAAGTATTACTGGCTCAGGCATTATTTGGAAACCCTGATATCTTATTATTAGATGAACCGACTAACCACTTGGATATTAAATCGGTTGCATGGTTAGAAAACTTTTTATTAAACTTTGAAAATACAGTCATTGTTGTATCGCATGACCGTTATTTCTTAAATAAAGTCTGTACTCATATTGCCGATATTGATTACCACAAGGTTCAGCTCTATGTAGGTAACTATGACTTCTGGTATGAATACTCACAAATGATGCTGGCACAGGCAAAGGAAATTAATAAGAAAGCAGATGCGAAAAGAAAAGAATTAGAAGAATTTATCGCACGTTTCTCTGCCAATGCTTCAAAAGCTAAACAGGCAACATCACGTAAAAAGCTGCTGGATAATTTAGAAGTAGTGGATATCAAACCATCATTGAGACGTTATCCGTTTGTTGGCTTTAGTCCTGAAAGAGAAGTAGGAAATATTGTCTTACGTGTTGAAGGTATCTCTAAAACGATCGGAGAAAGAAAAGTCTTGAATAATGTTTCTTTTACCGTGAATCCTAAAGATAAGATCGCTTTTGTGGGAAGTGATGAGCTAGCCAATACCACTTTGTTTAAAATTATTATGGGAGAGATGGAACCTGATGAAGGAACTTACACATGGGGAGTGACGACATCTCAGGCTTACTTTCCAAAAGATAACTCAGAATATTTCGATGGATGTGATTTGACGCTGATCGACTGGCTTCGTCAATTTTCAAAGAAAAATGAATATGATCAGGATCTGCGCGGCTGGCTGGGACGTATGCTGTTTTCCGGAGAGGAAGCATTGAAAAAAGCTTCTGTCTTATCCGGAGGGGAAAAAGTACGTTGTATGCTTGCGAAAATGATGATGAGCAATGCCAATGTATTGATCCTAGATGAACCGACTAACCATTTAGATTTGGAATCTATTCAGGCAGTCAATGAAGGTTTAATAAATTTTAAAGAAAATGTTTTATTCGTTTCTCACGATCATCAGTTCACACAAACAATCGCTAATCGTGTTATTGAAATTACTTCAGATGGTGTGATTGACCGCTTAGGAACATTCGATGAGTATTTAGAATACGTTAAAAATATTTAGTCATAAAAAGAGCGCTGTTAGCTATACTAATAGTGGTCTTTTATTTTAAGCAAATCATTCGTAAATAATGAATGAATCATCTATAATGAAATCAAGGAGGAAAACATAATGAAATTTTATATTTGTAACCATTGTAAAAATGTTATCGTTAAGGTAAGTGATCATGGGGTTCCTGTATTTTGCTGTGGTGAGCCGATGAAAGAATTAATCCCAAATACAACAGATGCAGCAACAGAAAAACATGTACCGATCGTAGAAGTCAAAGAAGATCGTGTAGATGTATTGGTAGGATCAACATTACATCCAATGACAGCTGAACATTTAATTGAATGGGTTGTTTTAGAAACAGATAAAGGATACAGTATCCACTACTTAACAGATCATGATGAACCAAAAGCAAGCTTTTGCTTAAATAGTGCTAAACCGATAGCTGTTTATGAATATTGTAATCTTCATGGTTTATGGAAAAAAGATTTATAATCTATAAAAAGGATTGAATTTTCGTTCAATCCTTTTTACATACTCAAAATTTCAGTATAAATATAAATCCCTTGGGCAATAGCTTTGGTATAATCATTAAAATAAGTATCCAGCATATCATTATCATAGCTGCTGCTGATGAATCCTAACTCTAAGATACAGCTTGGCATTTGAGCAACACGATTGATTATATAATTTCCTTCACGATCCAATGTTCCGCATTTTACTTTTGCGAATTGTGCTTTACGGCACTGCTTTTTCGATCTCTTTTAAAATAGTGAGGGCTAAGGTCGCATCTTTTAGCTCGTTATTTTCTACGCTGTTATCATTACCGCCATCTAAACAGACCATCGGTTTAAAGAGTATAGGGTCAAATGGAGCTGTTTTAGTTTGGAGACAGTACGTTTTTATTCTTTCTTATCGAATTATAGCTAGGATTAGAGAATGTTTTATGTTAAAATTTTAAAAGGTTAAAAGGAGGAGCGGTATGAAGAAAATTTGGCTATATATCATCTGTCTATGCTGTTTGACGGCTTGTCAAAAGTCACAAGCTACACCAAAGGCTAACCTGACTGATCAGCAAAATACTGAACTTCCTTTAGATAAGGAAGAGACACAAAACAAAGAGGAACCCGTTGAAGAGGTCCCGCCGGTTGAAGAAGAACAAGATCCCGAAACGCCAGTAAGTGACACACCTAATGAGCCAACTGAAGAAACACCGCCGGCAATCAATGAAGCGCCTTCGGCAGATACACCGCAGTCCCCACCGCCACCGGTAGTGGAAAAGGAAGATCCGGTATTTACAGTTACGATTTCAATCGAATGTACAACAATTCTTAATAATATGTCAAAACTAAAACCGGGCTATCAGGATTTTATTCCCGCAAGCGGTTATATCTTGCCTATGATTCAAGTTGAGATTCAAGAAGGGGAAAGTGTTCTAAGCGTTTTAGAACGTGCCTGTCAGTTAAATGGAATCAAGTTGGTCGCAAGAAATGGCTATGTCTCTGAAATCGGCAATATTGGGGAATATGCCTGTGGAAATTTAAGTGGCTGGATGTATTTTGTGAACGGTGCTTTTATCAATCAGTCTGCCAGTCAAAAAACACTGCAAGATGGGGATACGATCAAATGGATGTATACTTGCGATAATGGACGCGACCTTTCATTTAGCTAACTTTCGTCGCTATTATCATCCGTTCCCCATCTTTTTATGTTTTCTTTCTCTGATTGTTTTATTAGTCTTGATTCCACACCCAATTATTACATTTCTTTCTCTGAGTGTTTCAGGGATTCTGCTGATTTTATCTAAACAATGGAGATGGCAATCCTTTGCTTATTCCTTTATTCTATATATACTGATTATCCTAATGAATCCCATATTTGTAACCAAAGGAGCAACCGTTTTATTTCATTTCTTTGGTACTCCTTATACTTTGGAAGCGTTAATATATGGGGTTGTCTTTGCCAACATGGTCATGAGTCTTTTATGGTGGAGTTTTATTTTTCATCCTTTTTTAACGAGTGATCATATCGTTTATTTATTCTCAAAGCCGTTTAAAGTATTAGCCTTAATGATATCCATCATTTTTCGTTTAATCCCTAAATTTAAAAAGCAGATACAAGACATTATTCTTTACCAAAGGAAGTATTCTAAAGCCTCTTCTTTAAAGAAAGGATTAGACGCTTTGCTTATCAGTATTACTTGGGCATTTGAAAGCTCATTGACAATGGTGGATTCAATGAATGCCCGAGGATATCAAAGCAAGCGAACTCATTTCCATTTATTTAAATTTAATTTATATGATTTTAAGCTGAGTATCCTGATTATTTTGATTGATCTTTGGATGCTGGCATACTATTTTAAAGACTTCTCGAACTATTATTTTTATCCAAAAATAAAACCGATTGCTTTTGATTGGTGGAGTCTGCTGAGTTATTCGATGATGCTTTTATTAATGCTTTTGCCTGTTCGTTTTAAGAAGGAGGGATAAGATGTTAAAGGTTGAAAATTTACAATTTAAATACCCAGAAGAAGCATTGCCTATCTTGTCCGATCTCCATTTTGAAATAAAAGAAGGAGAATTTTTACTTGTGATAGGGACAAGCGGCAGTGGGAAATCCACTCTTTTACGCTGTTTGAAACCGGAGCTGATGCCTGTTGGTAAAATATCCGGTGAGATCTCTTTTGCAAACGAACCGATGGAAAATCTGAGCAGCTGTGACATTGGTTTTGTTTTTCAAGATCCGGATGATCAGATGGTTATGGATAAGGTATGGCATGAACTTGCATTTGGCTTAGAAAATATGAGGATGCCTGTCGATCAAATGAAGCATCGAGTCGCTGAAATAGTTCAGTATTTTAAACTACAGGAAATATATGATCGTCCTGTCGATCAGCTTTCAAGTGGTCAAAAACAAATCGTCAATTTAGCTGCGGTTATGGCAATGAATCCTAAAATTTTATTGTTAGACGAGCCGACTTCACGATTAGACCCGTTTATGGCAAAACAGTTCTTACAGTTCTTAAAAGAGATTCATGATGATTTTCAAACAACAATCATTATGGTGGAACATCGTTTTGAAGAAGTTTTGCCCTTATCTCAAAAGATTCTTTGGCTCGATCAGGGAAAAGCGGCGGCATTTGATCTTAAAGAAAAAGTATTGGAAAGATTGATTCAAGAAGATCACCCTCTGCGTTTGGCATTACCGGAGTATATGCAGCTGACAAGATCGGTATTATTGACCAGTAAGCAGATGGCAAATACATATATCCAGCAGCATCATTGGAAAGTCAGGCCGTTTTTACTACCAACTAAAGAAGAGGTCTTTTTACAGATCAGAGAGCTAAGTTTAGATTATGATCGTCATCGTGTCCTTAAAGATCTGTCATTTGAACTTTTTAAAGAAGAATTCTTTTGTCTTCTAGGGGCTAACGGTTCAGGGAAAAGTATTTTCCTTCGTCATCTTACCTTTCAGTTTGGGAAAAAATCTTCAGTTTATTATAAGAATAAACCGATTGATAAAGCGTTGAATCAAAAGATTGTATTGCTGCCGCAGAATCCGCAAGTGCTATTTGTACATGATACGATAGAAGAAGAATTAGAAGGTCTTGAAAACGCTGAGGTGATAGACCAATGGCTAATAAGGTTCCATTTAGAAGCATATCGTCATCATCATCCCTATGATTTAAGCGGAGGACAGCAGCAATTATTAGCTTTGATTAAGCTCTTGCTTTTAAAGCCACAACTTTTACTTTTAGACGAGCCGACAAACGGTATTGATGCTTCCATGAAACAAACACTGGGAGAAATTCTGACAGATTTAAAAAAACAGGGATTGACGATTCTTTGTGTCAGCCATGATTTAGAGTTCTGTGCAGCTTTTGGGGATCGCTGTGGATTGCTTTTTGACGGTAAAATTGAAGCGGCAGAGGAAACACGTGAATTTTTTAAAAACAATTTATTTTATACAACCAGTTTGGGGAGAATGTTCAGAAAGCTGGATCGTCGTATACTTTTAGCGAAGGATGTGGAAGAAGATGAATAAGATTATTCGCAGATGCTTAATCTTTATTGGCTTTCCACTGATCTTAGTGTTAGGAATACGTCAGCTTCAGGATCGCCAGTATACCTTTGTCTCTATTGTGTTGGTAGTGCTGTCGCTGATTTGCTTTTACTTCCAATATGAGTTACAAAAGCCAAAAAGCCGAGAGATTGTATTGCTGGCGGTAATGATTACGATTGTTGTATTGGGACGTCTGTTGTTTATCTTAACGCCAAGCTTTAAACCGACACTATCATTCATCATTATTTATGCCGCTGTCTTTGGAAAAACCTCAGGATTTGTATGTGGCAGTCTAAGTGCTTTTATCGCTAACTTCTTTTTCGGGCAAGGTCCTTGGACGCCCTTTCAGATGTTAAGCTGCGGTATTATCGGCTATTTTGCCGGGTGGCTGCTGAACGCTCAAAAGGGGCGTGACACCTTGCAATTTATGGTCGGATATGGTATTTTATCAGCAGTGCTTTATTCACTTTTGATGGAGATCTGGAATGTCATTGCGATCACAGGTACTTTTGATATTCATCGTTATCTTGCAAGCTTGATCGCTTCATTGCCGATCAGTGTAATTTATATGATATCAAACTGTGTTTTTATTGTATTGCTGGCACCTGTGATGACAAAGAAAATGAAGCGCATAAAATGGAAATATGGATTATGTGAAGGGGGAAAATATGAAAAAATTAATCAATAGCCTGTTAATGCTGGTCATGATTTTAGGATCTGTGTATAGCGTTCACGGGACAGAAGCATCTGCCTGGCATGAGTTTATGGGAATGGGGAATGTTGTTGGAACACAGACACCTGTTAACGAAAACGAAACAGCCATTGCATGGAGCAAAGACTTTACGAGCGGATGGGACTCTTTATCTGATCCGATTATTGTTAACGATCAGCTATTTGTTGCGACAGCAACGAACTCTCAGTTAATTAAACTGGATTTAAACGGAAATGTTATCGGAAAGATGACACTAGCTTCATCTCTTGGATATAGTGTCAATATCGCTTATGGGGATGGGATGATCTTTGTTCCCTTAGGAGATGGACGTGTTCAAGCAGTAGATGCGAAAACGATGACATCTTTATGGATCAGTGAAGCTGTAGAAGGAAGCTTACAAGGAAGATTTACTTATCATAACGGATATTTATATTTTGGAAGCTATATATCGGATTATTCGACTTATGCATCAAACGGGAAGTTCTATGCTATTGATGTAAAAGATGAAAACTCAGCTTCTGCTCAGGAAACTAAAGCGTTTGCTTGGGGCTTTGCTTCTCAAAAAGATACAGGCGGATTTAACTGGTCAAAAGCAGTTGTTTATCAGAACGTTGTTTATTTTGCCGGAATGGATGGCAATGTTTATGCCTGTGATTTAACTACAGGGGCTCTTTTAACTAAGTATGAAGTGGGAGAAGCTATTTCCAGTGCTGTCAATTTAGTGAATAATCAGCTTTACTTTACAACTAAAGCAGGGAATATTTTTTGTCTGACATTGAATGCTGACGGAACTTTTGGCAAAGCTGTCAGCCAGCCTTTAGATACAAAGCCGAATACCTCATCGACTTCAACTCCAACCGTTTATAATGGACGTGTTTATGTCGGTGGCGGATATGGGTTTGGCGGTAAGGGATTTATCAGTGTACTGGATGCTCAGACATTAGAAACTATCTATCGTTTAGAAACATCAAATGATGTTCAGGCATCACCGCTGATCACAACGGCTTATGATGGAAAAATAATCGCTTATTTTACGATGAACAATGAACCGGGAGGATTGTATGCCCTGACAGATGATCTCAAAACAAATACGGGAGCTTTTGAATCTGTGTATACACCTAACGGAGATGCGATTAATTACTGTATGTCAAGTGCGATTGCAGATACATATGGAAACCTTTATCATACAAATGATTCGGGTTATTTGACAAAGCTTTCTAAAACGGAAGCCTTAAGTTTAAACAGCAATGGTATTTTGGTAAACGGAAACTTTATTAAAGGTACTCAGCTTCAAGTACAGCAAGTATCTCAGGGAGATCAAGTTCAGACCTTGCTGGATCAGAATATGGCATTTGAAAAAGTTACCCTTTATAACTTTGCGTTAACTTATCAAAATAATGAAATTGAACCTGCTCAGGAGGTCGCTGTAACATTGCCGATTCCCGAAGGCTATGCCAATGAGCGTTTAAAACTATATTATGTAAACACTGATAATACGCTTTCAGAGTTCATTTATCAAGTGGAAAACGGGAACATTACATTTAATACGGATCATTTTAGTACCTATGCATTAGTAGAACTAAAAGAGGAAAAAGCGGCTCCGGAAATAGGAACTGAACCACAGCTTAACCAGCCTCAGATTCCAAATACCGGAGATCGAACAAAGACAGTTTTTTATGTTATTGTTGCAGGTGCAGCCATCTTAGCGATTGTTGTCTTAGTGGTAATCAGCAAAAAGAAAAAATAATCTTATCCATTGGGTAAGATTTTTTTAATATTATGCAATTAAGAGTTGTATTTTTATTTAATATTGTGTATTCTATTATATGTAATGCCGATATAGTCTAGTGGCAAAACGGAGCAATGGTAATGCTCAATCCCCAGTCCGATTCTGGGTATCGGCACCATGATTAAAAGATCAATTCGCTTAGAATTGTTTTTTTTCATATGAAACAATATATGAATATAAAGCGGATTATTCAAATAATCAGTATAAGAATGAACAAGTGAATATAGTATAATAGTAACGTTATACTAATGCAGGTAAACAGAAAGTGTCATATTCGGGGGAAACGACATTTTTCCATGCGAGAGATCAATATGTTGGAGGGAACTTGAAGTATGCAAATAAAGTGTATCTGTGGGCAAAAGGTTCATAGCTATCAGTGTTATGAAGATGAACGATCAAATAGGATCGTCTATTACTATGTATGTCATCATTGCAGAAAGACAATGTCAGCTATTCATGATGGGAATGGAAATATAAAAATTATAAGCGGCTATTTTGGCCCGGTTTATCAAAGATAACTCAAAAGCAAGGTAAGTTCTTTGCTTTTTTTATTTTACCTTTTTCATATTTTGTAAAGCCTTAAATATTCGTTTTCATTAAATGAAAATAACAAATGCAAAACATAAGAAGTGATAGACTAAGGCTAGTCTATTTTTGGGGGTAACATTATGTTTAAAAAGGGTGGTTATATTTATTATGCCATGGGAAATGGAATGTTTTATTTTTCATGGGCAATGTTTGCTTGTATTATATCCGTTTATTTAGCTGATGTTGGATGCAGTGCGACGGAAATATCATTGGTAACATCTGCATCTGCTTTATTTGCAATGGCTACTCAGCCAATCTGCGGCTTTTTGGCAGATCGTTTCCGCAGTCCTAAATATGTAGCCATAATATCGGCGATATTAGCGATTATTTCAGGAATTCTGTTTGCCTATACGAAGTCGTTTATCTTTTTATTCTTAATGAACGGATTGACGCAAGGATTCTTAAATGGGATTACCGCACTGTCTGACCGATTGGCAACTGCCAGTCCTTATCCATTTGGATCTATCCGTGTTTGGGGATCGATTCTTTATGCGATCGGGGCTCAAATCAGTGGATACGTCTACGATAATATATCACCTAAAGCCAATTATTATATCTTTGCGGTTGGGATTGCGGTTATGGTATTTAGCTTTATTATGATGAATGATGCAAAACCGCTATCTAAAGAAGGGGAAAGTGAAAAAGTAACGACAAAGGAAGTCCTGATCGCTTTATGGCATAACAAACCTTTTAAAATGTTCATGCTGATTTATTTTTTGTTTCAAGGAGCTGCTTCTGCACAGGGAATCTATCTGCCATTATTTATTAAGCAGTTAGGGGGAACTACGACCATTGTCGGAACCACCTTGCTTTTTTCAACGTTGTCAGAATTGCCGGCAGTATTGTTTTCCGATAAGCTGATTAAAAAGGTATCCTATAAACATCTGATGATCTTTGCATGTGTGATGTCATTGATTCGTTTTGTTTGGTATTCAACCTGCCCAACGCCGAATATGATCATGATTATGTTTTTCTTTCAGGGAATGACGAGCATTATCTTTATATTAGTAGCTGTTCGTATCATACTCGATTTAGTGGAAGATAAATATGTGAATACAGCTTATGGGATTTCCTCCATGCTGGCAAAGGGATTAGCTGCATTAATTTTCCAAGTTATCTGTGGAAAGATTATCGATATTGTTGGGGGTAACTTTGGCTATACGATTACGTATTATATCTTTGCGGCAACAATGGTAGTATGTATCTTATTGTCTTGGCGCTTTAAAATGCCGGAAAAGAAAGAAAACTAGAAATAAAAAAACCGTGATTGCTCACGGTTTTAAAATTACATTACAGTAACGTCAGAAGCTTGTTGACCACGATCTCCTTCAACGATTTCGAAGCTAACGTTTTGACCTTCTTCTAAAGTTTTGAATCCTCTAGTGTTGATTGCTGAATAATGTACGAAGATATCTTCATTAGTTCCATCAATAGTGATGAATCCGAATCCTTTATCTTTGTTAAACCATTTTACTTTACCTGTACTCATTGCTTGTACCTCCTTATAAATTTTGCCCAAAGAAAGCACTTTATGTAGAAAAAAATCACTCAATATTAGATTTTCTGTACACAAGTGATAATATACAATTCTCTAATACCAGTGATACGTTGAATCATAATTATTTTCTTTTGCTTTTATAGTATACCATAGATGAAAGGAAACTTGCAATAAAAAGTAATATAATTATCTCATATTAGCAAAAAAACTTTTAAAAATCAATGAAATCCGTGGCTAATTTAGTCTTTTCTACTTTTATCAATATTTGAAAAAAGAAAACATTTACATTAAATTATGATAAACTAAAACAGTTAGGGGTGAGGATATGTCAAAAGATATGACAAATGGTAAACCATTAAAATTAATATTGCTGTTTACAATCCCGATGCTGATCGGTAATGTATTTCAACAGTTTTATTCAATGGCAGATACGATCGTCGTTGGTAATTTTATAGGAGTAAAAGCACTTGCCGCTGTTGGAGCGACCGGTGGTATCAGTTTTTTTGTTTTAGGGTTCATTATGGGATTGGCGAATGGTTTTTCTGTCATTGTCGCCCAAAGATTTGGAGCAAATGATGAAGAGGGGCTGCGTCATACAGTTGGTATGTCAATTGTACTGGGAGCAGCAATTACACTTGTTGTCACGATTATTAGTGTCAGCGGTGTTCGTTTACTGCTGGAGGTCATGCAGACACCAGCGGATATCATCAATGATTCTTATAAGTATATTTCGGTCATCTTTGCCGGAACGATCGCGACTATTGCTTACAATATGATCTCTTCTTTTTTAAGAGCTTTAGGTGACAGCAAGACTCCGCTGATTTTCTTGATTATTGCATCTATTTTAAACGTTATTTTAGATATAGCTTTTATCGTTGTATTTCATATGGGGGTAGAAGGAACGGCTTATGCTACAATCTTAGCGCAAGCTATTGCCTTTGGCTTATGTCTTATTTATACGAAAAAGAAATATCCTATCTTGCATTTATCAAAACGTCATTTTAAGTTGGATAAAGAAATTATTTCAAACTTATTAAAGATTGGGATTCCCGGGGCTTTATCGTCTTCAATCACTGCTTTAGGAGTCATGATCTTACAAGGTACAATTAACCAATTAGGATCGGATGTCGTAGCGGCTTATACTGCCGGAACAAAAGTGGAACAATTCTTTACGATGCCAACCATGACATTAGGAATGGCAATGGCGACTTTTGCCGGACAGAATTTAGGTGCCGGAAAGATTGACCGTGTTAAAGAAGGCTTGCTTTCAAGTGTGAAGCTGGTTGTTGCCTACAGCATTATCGGGGGTATCATCTTGTATTTCTGCGGTGGACTGTTCACACAGTTGTTTGTCTCTGCAGATCAGATGAATGTTATTAATACTTCTAAAGAGTATCTGAGCTTTGTTGCTGCTTTCTGCTGGGTATTGGGGTTACTGTTTGTTTACCGTTCTACCATTCAAGGCTTGGGAAATGGATTCATTCCAATGCTTTCAGGGGCAATGGAGCTGATCATGCGTGTTATTGCGGCAATCGTTTTATCTGGAATGTTTGGTTTTGCCGGTATTTGTATGGCAAGTCCAATTGCCTGGATCGGAGCCGATGTATTGCTGATACCGTATTATCATCATATGGTTAATCGATTATCGATACAATTTAAAGCAAAAGAAAATATAATGAATGAAGTGGTATAGCTATGGCTATATCATTTTTTTATTTCTTTTCTTTAATAAAATTCAAACAGCTAAGGTTATGATGGGGCGTATTGAGGTATCATTATTAATAATAAGGGTGTCGTTGTTTTAAATTCTATTTTTAATGGTAGGAATCCTAATGATATGTCAAAAATATAAATAAAACAGGAGCATAATCACGCTCCTGTTCTTAATCAACTCATTAATTCTTAGCGATGTGATAGATCATGCAGTACACCCCTGCTAAAACAATGGCAATCGCCGCTCCAAAAAGCAGTCCGGAGAAAAAATTAACGATCATGACTGTTCTCGAAATAACGAATAGTCCAATTCCCAGCATAATCAATAAAATCCCATACAGAATATTTTTCTGCTTTTCTAATTGCTGTGTCCTTTTGAGAAGATCCATCATTTGTGCTTCGTCATAGATACGAATACTGTTTTGCTTAGTATCTTCTCCGTCCATCAGTTCAGCAATCGTGATCGATAACTCCTGACATAAACCTTCAATCACACTGTAGCCCGGCATACAGTTGCCATTTTCCCATTTTGAAATGGTTTTATTAGAGACGTTTAATCGTTCTGCCAGCTGTATCTGAGTTAAGTTTTTTTCTTTTCTTTTTTTAGCAATATATTTTCCAATCGTAAGTTGATTCATAATATTCCTTCCTTTATCTTATAAGCTAACTATATCCCTAGCGTGAATAAAACACGATCCCCTGTATGGAGAATTCGGGAGGAATTATCATTTTACTATATAGACTACAGATACACAATCCAATCTTGGGGATAAAAAAAGAAGAACGCACAAAGCGTTCTCTTAAAATAGAGGTTATAGATCAGTTTCTATAAAATGAACTTTTGATGTATTCCAATATTTATCATAAACACGATCATTTAACCCATCAAAATTTAACTGATATAATCGAAATGTTACTAAGATATCTTTTGGCTGCCATTGTTCTTCATAAGAATATTTATACTGCATACCTAATTGTTTCATGACATTGCCGCTGCGAGGATTTTTAACGTCATGAGTTGCCGTAATAAATCTAAAGCCATCTTTTCTTAGTTGTTCCACTACCGCTTTGCTTGCTTCACTTATGATGCCTTGATGCCAAAACTCCTTACGCAGCCCATAGCCAAAGTCATGAGCCTCTTCCATACTGACATGCACATAGCCGATAGGGACGTTATCTTCTTTTAAACAGACCGCATAGCGATAACCGCAAGGTTGTTGATAAGCAGTGGCATAATGGTCTTTATAAAAGGCTTTAGCTTCCTCAATAGACGTTAGGGGAAACCAAGGTAAGTACGTATTCACTTCCTTATCTCTATAAATGGCAAGCAAGGCATCTATATCCTTTTCGTTAAATTGTCTTAATATTAATCTTTCTGTTTCTAAAGTAGGTGTATTTGTCATATTTTAATCCTTTTCATTCTTTTGTTTGATTTTTTAGGATGCATTCAATAGTTTCGTTAAATCTTCAACCGAAGCATCCATTTTCATCGATACCTCATCCATCGTTAATCCGGTATTAAGGAAACGCTGAATCACCATTTTCATTGATTCGCCCACTTCAATGATATGTCCGTCTAAATCGTAAAAGCGTACCACTCGCTGTCCCCAGTCATGTTCGATGACATCACCAAGATACTGCACTTCGTAGTCTTCTAATTTTTTTAGGAAAGCATCAAAGTGTTCTTCTTCAAAACATAATTCCATATTATTAGGGTAATCTGTAATCTTTTCTTTTGGCAGATGAATCAGCCAATCAAATTCCTGCTGTAAGCAAACACCACAAGTAAACATGATGTTGATGCCATAATCTTGATATACGTCTAAATTAAATAAATCCTCATAAAATTTTCTAGCTGCATGAATATCTGCAACTGAAAGAACGGTTCCTGTAAATTTCATTGTATGCCTCCTTCTACCCATAGCTTTATTTTACCATTGTCGATAGATAAAGTCATTCATTAAAAATCATTGTTCTCTTTCAATCTTTACACGAGAATAGACAGCATATATTTCCACAAATAAATAAGCAACAACAAAAGGAATAACGATTTCCCAGCCGCAGCCCATCAAGGCATAAGCTAAAAGTAGGGCAGAAAAGACATAAGTCATAATATCAAACCCTTTTGCTTTGGCAGTATTTGCCAGCATGACATTGCGTTCATCCTTCTTATTGATTTCTATCTGTTTAGCTAACTGAGGATCTTTTCCTATGACATGACGATTATAAAGTTCTCCCAGTCCATGCCCAAACATGCCGCACCCAAAACCGATAGCGAGATATGGCATTGTTTTTATCAGCCCCTGTGGATCAATGATAGTTCTCACCATGTAAAGACCGACAGCAAGCAGAATAATTCCTAAAATAGTTATGAAAATACTTGTATTCTTTTTCATTTTAATTCCTCCTCATAAATGAAGATATCTTCAATACGCATATTAAAATAATGAGCAATTTTAAAAGCTAATATAATTGATGGATTGTAGCGCCCATTTTCCAATGAGCCAATCGTCTGTCTGGATACTTCTAAAGCATTTGCCAGTTCTTCTTGTTTGATTCCGCGTTCTTTCCTTATTTCTTCTAAGCGATTTTTCAAAGTATCACCCTTTCATGTAAAGTTAACTTTCCATACTTTAATTATACTTCCTTTTGTTAATATGTCAAGCTAGCTTTCCATGTAACAATAATAAAAAACACTTCATAGCGAAGTGTTTAGCGATTCATCAGTCGCTTTATTTGATTGGTGGCATATAGCTGAGATATGCCATCAAAGATAAAGAAAGCACCAATAATCATCAATACAGTTTTAGCGACTTTAAATGGGTTAATCAATATAACGATGCCGCCAACAAATAAGATAATCATTAAGACAAAAGAAATATTATACATATTCTTATCGGCTTTTAACGGCTGAATGGTCTGCATCAATGAGAACGCTTCAATAATCATGAAGATTCCGGCAATGAATGGCAAAATAGATAAAACAATAGGCGGATTGAAGAAAATGAAGACTCCACCACCTAAAGCAATTGCACCAATCAGTAAATCCATACGATCATTCATATGAATCTCTTCTTGTTTACGGTAAACAAGCACCTTACCGATCCCAAAAGCTAAAATTGTTCCACCTAAGATATAGGCAATAATGTTAGCGCTCATCGTTGGATAAAATAAGAAAATGAATCCAACCAATATATAAATGATTGAAGATACTACAACTTCTCTTTTTAATCTCTGTGTAAATTGTGACATAGAAATCCCTCCATCTTTATTATAGCTTATTATAAGAAGAATGGGGTATATTATTATAAAATTAAATTTGTTAAATTATTGTAAACGGGGATATTTATGTTGATGATTATGCTATAATTTGAAGCGAGGTGAATAGAAATGACAAAAATAATTGCCCATCGCGGAGCTAGCGGATATGCTCCTGAAAATACGATGGAAGCATTCAAATTAGCGATCGGATTAGGGGCAGAGGGAATCGAAACCGATGTCCATCTTACGTGTGACGGTCAAGTCGTGATCATTCATGATGAAAAGATTGATCGCACCAGCAATGGCTTAGGCTATGTTAAAGATTGTACGTATGAACAATTAGCGGCTTTCAATTATAATAATCATATGGAACAGTATGAATTTTGTAAACTGCCTTTGTTATCGGATTTATTGGAATTAGTAAAAAGCTCAGGCATCTTATTAAATATTGAGCTAAAAACAGATTTTTACAGTTATCCGGGAATTGAAGAAAAAGTGGTTGCATTAGTAAAAACTTACGGTGTAGAACGGCAAATCATTTATTCTTCATTTAATCACTATACATTGATGAAGGTAAAAGCGATCGATCCGAATGCACGAATCGGACTGCTTTATGCCGAAGGAATTGTTCAGCCTTGGGATTATGCAACACATATTCAGGCAGATGCTTTGCATCCTTTTTATGCTAATTTGCAGATTCCCAACTATATCCAAGAAGCGCATCAACAAGGCATCATCGTCAATACTTGGACAGTGAATAAGCGTGAAGATATGAAACGCTTTATTGAGATGCAGGTGGATGGACTGATTACCAATTATCCAGATTTGGCATTAGCTATAAAAAACGGTGATTAAGACACGAAATTGTAGTGATACTTAAAAGGTTAGGACACTTTAAATAATCGCGAGGACGATAAGATGCCCTTTTAAAGATAAGGGTAGTAATAAATGAAAGATGCTGTAACGAATAGATAGTTTTTGAACTATCTGAGCGTTCAGCTCTTTTTTTATCCTGTTATAGTAAAAAAGCTATTTTATACTTCGGTATAATCCCACTGGAGTAGACAAGTGAAATAAAAAACACCTGATTCATCTCCGATTTAGCAGTGTAAATATTACGCAGCTCAAGTGAAAAGAGAAAATATTTGCCAAAGACAGGCAGAAGGAATTCGTGAAGCAAAATTAAAAGGCGTTGCTTTTGGCAGTCCCTCCTAAAAATTCCGAAGGAGTTTTTGGAGTCCTGCAATTATAGTTAGATGAGATAATCAGCTTAAGAAAAGTCAATGAAATAATGAAGGTGAGTCACATGGCTTTCTCTCGCTAGGGCAAACATTTGATTAAAACAATAATGGAAACATAAGCTGGAATAGTAGTTTGATTAGGGCTTTTTTGTAACTAATGGTAGGCTTTTGGAGCCGCCTTGAAAACTGTTTATTGATTCTTTAAAGGTTACGTTCAAACAGATGCTGGAAAAGTATCCGAGGTTAAATGATGAAAATCAAAAAGGCGCATAAAAACAATGAAAGCGGGTGATTTATAAAATTATAGTATCTATGGGGACTGAGCTTTAGAAAAGTATCAAGTTCAAATTATTTTCTATTTATATTATCGTTTTCAATTCATGAGAGTAAGTATAACTATTAAGATAAGGACTATCATCATTGATGACAATTTTAATAGATTTTGATTTAAAGAAACTGGTATATCAAAAGTGTAAAAGAGTTAAAAAATATATTTATCAGGATTTTTAGTTTGATTGCTGTTTTTTGACAATTTTTAAGATGTAAATACTTTATGGTAGAATTAACTGAGTTTAGATTACCTCATTAAAAAATAGAATGTGGTTTTAGTTTATTATTTTATCTTTATAAAAGGGGGAGAAAAACATAATGAAAAAGTTTATAAAGAAAAAGTTATTAGTTTTAACGGCTTCACTAGCTATGGCGTTTAGTTTATGTGCCATACCAGTTCAGGCAGTTGATAATTCGAACGTAGCAAATGTTTCTAGTCGTGAAGAGTTAATTGAGGCATTTAGTAATGAGGCAGTTACCGAAATTAATATTACACAAAATATTGATTTGGCAGATGCTGTATGGAAAGGAATTACGATTGGAGTAGGCAGAAATCTTACAGTTAATGGAAATGGATATACTATCCTCAATATGACTGTTTTAGAAGGTGCTCTATTACCAAGTGGTAGCGGGATTGCCGGAGATGGGGGATCATGTGATTATTATGCAGGATGGATTGCTAATAATAAAGGGACTTTAACTATTAATGATTTGAAATTTGCAAATGCAAAAGTAGATGTTGATCCAGTGACTACAGGTAGTAAATCCACAGGATCAAGCATTTTGGCAGTTGTTGTCGCTAATAATACCGGCACATTAGTTTATAATGATGTTGATGTTAATAATTCAATAATCAGGGGTTATACAAAAGTAGGAGCATTACACGGGTTCTCACAACAAAGCGGAAGCTTTACGGCAAATCATTGTTCTGTTACCAATACGACTGTTGAATTAGAAGCAGATGGAACAGACCCGGAAGCATGTTTTGGTGGATTTGTGGCAGGTTACAATGGAAATAATAAAATTAAAACAAATGGTATTAAATTAGAAAATAATAAAAAAGTAATCAACGAAAATGTGGATTGGGAGGTTACTGCGGAAGTGACTTCTTCAGGATTGGAATATTATAGTAAATATAATAGTCAATGGGGAATGATTTCTGATACGTATACAAATGATAGTAATGGTATGTCTGAAGTATTGTTTAATACTGTAGTAGGGGGGTATGGTTACGAGTCATTAGAAGATGCTAAACTTGCTACTAAAGTAACAAATGTAGTTTTAGATAATGCAGCTTCTATTGAAGTAGGAAAAAAATTAACATTAAATGCTGTAACAACACCTACTGAAACTGCAGAAGAAATAAGCTGGAGTTCTTCAAATCCAAATATTGCTACTGTAGAAAACGGAGTAGTAACAGCAATCGCAACAGGTAAGACAACAATTACCGTTACAGCAGGATCTAAAACGGCAGAGTGTATCATATCTGTCTATAAGATAGAAAACCCAACACCGCCTTCTGTCGATACCCAAAAACCGGTAGAGAAACCACAGGCGGGGTTAAATGATGAAAAAGCACCTGAAATTTTAAATGATACATTAAATGATATTATTAGTAAAGGTACAGATTCAGTATATACTGATGAAAAAACAGTACAAAATATTAATGATGCGATTGCATCAGGAGAAACAATTACAGTAAATCCAACAGTAGAAGAAATCAACACAGCAAATCCACAGGCGAGTGAAGATATTAAAGCGATTGAAAAAGAATTGAAACAAATTACTCAGGAAAATAACAGTGTAACAGAAGTTGCAATGTATCTTGATTTAAGTGTTTTAGTAAAAACACCAACAAGTGATTTAGGTAATATCACAGTATTGCCTAAACCGTTAACTTTCACTGTTGTATTACCAAACGATGTAGCAGAGAATGCAAAAGATAAAGATGTTTATGTATTACGTATGCACGAAGGAAAAGTGGATAAAATCAAAGCTGCGTTAACAGATAATGTGATTACATTTGAAACAGATCGATTCTCAACTTATGCAGTTGTTTTTGAAGAAAAAACAGTGACACCAGCACCAACTCCGGAAGGACCTATACATGAAGTCACCTTTGTGGATATGAATGGAGCAGTGTTAAAAATAGAATCTGTAAAAGATGGAGAAAAGGCAACCGCTCCAGCTGCCCCAACTATCGAAGGGTATACATTTATTAAATGGGATACAGATTTTAGTAAGGTAACTAAAAATTTAGTTGTTACAGCGGTTTATGAAAAATTACCAGTAGAGGAAGTCGTTAAACCTGATGATAAAGGAGAAAACAAAACCGAAAATACGGATAATCCTTCAACAGGAGATAAGACAAATGCTTCATTATATAGTGCCTTTGCCCTTCTTGGTTTAGTGTCTGCGGCATTAGTTGTGGTAGAGAAGAAAAGAAGAAGCTTAAGTCGTTAATTAAATAGAGTCAAGATAAAAAACGCATAGTAAATAGAATAATCTATTTAGCTATGCGTTTTTATTAAAAGTCATTTATTGCAAAATGTCTGCCCTTCGCATGAGAGAGTAGAGCTTCTCTATTTCAATAATTCTTCTAATGTTTTTCTTACATTATGTGCCGCATCTTCTTGAATCTCAATGATTGATGCTCCCCTGCTTTTGGCGAGTTCTCTTAGATCACAGGCGATAGCAGTATGATAGGAACAGCCAATCACAATAAACAGATCCCCCGGTTTTAAATCATAAATCATTTCATATGCTTTCTGATAATTTGGTGCCGGATCTCCATATAATACCGGTTTATTATAGAGTGACCAAGCAATATCCATTTCATCATCTTCAGGCAGTCCTCCGTGCAGCTCCAATGCATCACTTCCGGCGAGTTTATGCAATCCATCGATATTCATCGTAATGATAGGAATCTTATATTCGGCTAGGGCATAATGTGCATCATTGGGCTTAGCGCCATTCATATTCGCTTTTAACTGTTTGATGACTTCATTATATTCTTCATGATGCCTGCTTGCATAGCTTCTAAATAGCTTTTCTCTGACATCCGGTCTCTCCATAAATGTAGGAATATTGCTTTGTTTACTGATTCCCGCTCCGGTAAAGGCAATAATTTTCATTAATTACATCTCCTTTTAATCCTATTATATCACACTATGTAAGCAGTATGAATGTTCTGTTCAATACTTTGATTTCATTTCTTTAAATGGTGTAATAAATTAGGGGGGGATGACACTGCTATGTTATCAATGATACTCGTTTTAAAACAGGTAATGTAAACAAAAGATTAAAAATATTATTAGAATCTGAAATAAATATTCAAAACATTAATTTTAATAATATAGATGCCTATATTATCCTAATTACATATATTCTAAGAAAAACTGGGCAATCTAAAACAGATTGTAAGCAAATCATATCAACATTTTTAGATAGTGTAGAAAAACTGAGAACAGAATTACCTTCTTCAATATGTAATCAAATTTTAGGAACACAGCTCAGATCTAACTTGAATAAATTGAAAAATTATGTAAAAAATTCATAATTTTCTTATACTTACAATTTCCTTGTATAGTTTCATTACATATGGTATATTATAAATACGAATTGCGGTGGACGTCTTTGGACAACACCTAAAAGAAGTCGATGCGTCGACTTCTTTTTCTATGAATTATTAAAGCAAATAAAGCAAAGTTAGAAACCGGTTAAATACGCTTTTTTATTTTGAAACTTGATCGATCATATCTAATGAATGTTGTTTGTTTTATATACTCATATTTTTACTTTTAAAATTGATAAAATCATTCTGACTTTTTAAAGTCCTGTGTAATTAGTTATTTATCGCTGGCTCATCTTATTAAAAATATGTAATTTTGTTTATAAACAAAAACGGTTAGTCATTAAGATTAACCGCTTTATTCACTTCGTTAATAAAATAAACCCGTAAGGGTTTATTTCGCATCTTTAAGCATCGTTTCTGCATAATATAATGTCTGCCAGTCTAAATTGGGGAATAACTTAGGATCTAACTCAATAAAATCAGCATCCTCCCATTCTCCTAATTCCACATCTAAAGTGGGTTTATCTTTACAGATAAACGTTCTGCCATTTTGATCACGGGTGATGCAGACGGTTTCTTTAAAAGCACTTAAAAAGTTTTTTTGATGTTCATTTAATTGCATATACTGCCTCCTATAAATTACTACTATTATGTTCTAAGGAGGTCGTTTTATTCGTAAAATATAATATTTTAATGAGAGATCAAAAAGCATTTACCCTCTATCAACTAAAAAACTTGAAATCAGGAAGCAAAGCTGATAAAATACGGTTGTATTTACAGAACCGTCACATTGACAACAAAATAAAAGCAAAGGAGCTTATTTAAAGTAACTTTGTTTTTAAATTTCAATTTTAAATAAATGGAGAGATAACGAATAGAGTTATTTCTCCTTTTTTTGTTGCTTAAATGTGAATAGATCTTTAAAAGGGAGGAAGTTTATGGATAAAACAGCAGAAGACATTATTCAATATATTAAAGAATCAAAGAAGAAAACGATCGTTAAAGTCTATGTCAACGGACAGAGCTTACCAACAAGCAGCGACATTGAAGTGTTTGGAACAAAAAGCAGTCGTATTTTAATAGGAGATTTAGATTTAGTTCAAGCCTATTTAAAACAGCATCAGCATCAGATTACTCATTACCATTTAGAACAAAATAGCCGCAACAGTGCCGTTCCATTATTGGATATGAGAACAGTGAATGCCCGCATTGAACCGGGAAGCATCATTCGCGAACAGGTTTCTATTGGCAATCAGGCAGTTATTATGATGGGAGCAATTATCAATATCGGCTGTAAGATCGGAGATGAAACGATGATTGACATGGGTGCTGTTTTAGGCGGACGTGTGGAAGTCGGAAAACGCTGTCACGTAGGTGCCGGGGCTGTCTTAGCCGGAGTTATAGAACCGCCAAGCACTAAACCGGTTGTTGTTGAAGATGATGTATTGATTGGGGCTAATGCCGTTATTGTAGAAGGGGTGCATATTGGTAAGGGCGCTGTTGTCGGAGCCGGCAGCATCGTATTAGAGGATGTACCCGCCAGAGCTGTAGTCGCAGGTAATCCGGCAAAAATCATCAAACAGGAGAAATCAGCAGAGACTATTGAAAAAACAAAGCTATTAGATGATTTAAGAAAAGTTTAAAGGAAAGGAGTATTTATGAAGGCCTATTTAATTTTAGAAAACGGTGATGTATTTGAAGGAAGAAGCATTGGCGCACAAAGAGAAGTTATCAGTGAGTTTGTCTTTAATACTTCTATGAGCGGATATTTAGAAATTTTGACAGATCCCTCTTATGCTGGTCAGTCGGTCATTATGACGTATCCTCTGATTGGAAATTACGGTGTCTGTTTGGAAGATCAGGAGTCTTCTAGTGTCTTTGCAGAGGGATTGATCGTCAGTGAACTTTCACGCATCGCAAGTAATTTTCGAACAGAAGTGGATTTAGATACGTATTTAAGGCTTAACGATATTCCCGGCATTGCGGACATTGATACCCGCCATTTAGCGAAAGTCATTCGTCAAAAGGGATGTCTGAATGGTATGATCACAACTCAGAAGTATGAAAACATCAGTGATGTTTTACCGCAAATTAAAGAATATAAGGTGAGACAGGTTGTAGAAAAGGTAACCAGTGATTCTATTCATGCGATCAGCAGTGGCAATATAAAAATTGTCCTATATGATTATGGAGCTAAGAGAAATATCGCTGAAAATCTAATAAAGCGAGGTTATGAGGTTATTGTTGTCCCTGCTTCAACCCCCGCTAAAAAAGTGATTGCGATGAATGTCGATGGCATCTTGCTTTCCAATGGTCCGGGGGATCCCAGTGAATGTGTGGAAATGATTAATGAGATCAGACAGCTGATCAAGAGTCGAATTCCGATATTTGGAATTTGCTTAGGACATCAGCTCATGGCATTGGCTCATGATTTTGAAACAGAAAAATTAAAGTATGGCCATCATGGTGCCAATCATCCGGTGAAGGATCTTTATAGCGAAAAGGTGTACATATCTACCCAAAATCATAATTATGTCATCAAAGAAAGCAGTGTTGATGCATCGGTTGCGGATATATGGTTCATGAATGTGAATGATCAGACAATCGAAGGTTTGAAATATCGTGGACAGCCGATTCAGACGGTACAGTTTCATCCGGAAGCCAGTGCGGGTCCCAAAGATACCGAATTCTTATTTGATGAATTTTCCAAGATGATAGAGGAGAGAAGAAAATGCCAAGAGATATAGGAATAAAGAAAGTATTAGTCATTGGCTCAGGACCGATCATTATCGGTCAAGCCGCAGAATTTGATTATGCCGGAACGCAGGCTTGCAAAGCATTAAAAGAAGAAGGCGTAGAAGTAGTATTGATCAACAGTAATCCGGCAACGATTATGACCGACAAGTTTATCGCTGATAAAGTCTATATCGAGCCGCTGACAATAGAAGTGATTAAAGATTTAATCATCAAAGAAAAGCCGGATAGTATTCTGCCCACGATAGGAGGACAGAATGCTTTGAATCTGGCGATGAGCTTAGCTGATGAAGGATTTTTAAAAGAACATCAGGTGAGAACGATCGGTACTTCTACACAGACGATTAAATTGGCGGAAGACCGTTTGGAGTTTAAAAAATTGATGGAAGAGATTCAGGAACCCTGTGCACAATCAAAAATTGTGACAGAAGTAGATACTGCTGTTATGTTTGCCCAAGAGATTGGCTATCCGGTAGTGGTTCGTCCCGCCTATACTTTAGGGGGAACCGGAGGCGGAATCGCTCATGATCCTAGGGAACTTCATGATATTTGCGGAAACGGACTGCGCTTATCGAGAGTAGGGCAGTGTTTAATCGAAAGATGCATCTCCGGCTGGAAAGAAATTGAATACGAGGTAATGCGTGACAGCAGTGGAAACTGCATCACCGTGTGCAACATGGAAAACTTCGATCCGGTTGGTGTGCATACCGGAGACAGTATCGTAGTAGCCCCAAGCCAGACTTTATCCGATAAGGAATATCAGATGCTTCGCACATCAGCATTGAAAATTATTACGGCTTTAGACATTCAGGGTGGGTGCAATGTTCAGTATGCATTAAATCCTGATAGTTTTGAATACTGTGTCATCGAAGTAAATCCTCGTGTAAGTCGTTCTTCGGCTTTAGCCTCTAAAGCAACCGGATATCCAATCGCAAAACTGGCGGCTAAAATCGCGTTAGGCTATCAGCTAGATGAGATCATCAATCAGATTACAGGAGTAACCTATGCTTCTTATGAACCGACTTTGGATTATATTGTCTGTAAGATTCCCAAGTGGCCCTTTGATAAATTCGTGGGTGCCAGCCGTGATTTAGGGACACAGATGAAAGCGACAGGAGAGGTCATGAGCATCTGCAATAATTTTGAAGGAGCTTTGATGAAAGCCATTCGTTCTTTGGAACAGAACTTTGATTACCTTTATTTAGATGAATTAGCTAAAAAAGAAGATGAAGTACTAAGAAGCAAGCTCAATGAAGTCAGTGATCAGCGTTTATTTGTGATTGCCGAAAGTCTCCGCCGCCAGATCTCAATTGAAGAAATTCATGCCATTACCAAAATAGATAGATGGTTTCTAGATAAAATAGCACATCTGATTGAAGTTGAGGAACGATTAAAATGGGAGCCGTTAACTTCAGATTTATTGAAACTAGCTAAGCATATGCAGTTTTTAGATCAGGTTATTTCTAAATTAAGCGGACAGTCTATTGAAACCATCGAAGCTTTAAAAAAGCAATACGACATTTATCCCGTTTATAAAATGGTGGATACCTGTGCCGCTGAATTTGAAGCTGCAACGCCTTATTTTTACTGTGTTTATAATAGAGTAAACGAGGTAAAAAGTCTTCCTCATAAAAAGAAAATACTGGTATTAGGCTCAGGACCTATCCGCATCGGTCAGGGCATTGAATTTGACTACTGCAGTGTTCATTGTGTTTGGGCATTAAAAGAGGCGGGGTATGAGACCATCGTCATCAACAACAATCCCGAAACAGTCAGCACCGATTTTGATATTGCGGATCGTCTTTACTTTGAACCACTGACAAAAGAAGATGTAAGAAACATCGTCGAACTCGAACAGATAGAAGGTGCAATCGTACAGTTCGGCGGTCAGACTGCAATTAAATTAGTTCATGATTTAGAAGAAATGGGCGTTAAAATATTAGGAACCACAGCTGAGGATATTGATGCAGCAGAAGATCGGGAACGTTTTGATGCTCTGTTAGAAGAATGTGGTTTGCAGCGTCCGAAGGGACATACGGTTTACACAGTTGAAGAAGCTATGAAAGCAGCGAAGGAACTAGGGTATCCGGTGCTAATCCGCCCTTCTTATGTATTAGGAGGTGCCGGAATGGAAATCGCTTTAAATGATCAGGATATTGAAAAATATATCAAAATCATTAATCATCAGTATCAGGAACATCCTATTTTAATTGATAAGTATTTATCGGGAAAAGAAGTCGAAGTAGATGCGATTTGTGACGGGAAAGGCATTTTAATCCCCGGTATTATGGAACATATTGAACGTGCCGGAGTACATTCAGGAGACAGTATCTCTGTTTATCCGCCGCAGTCGATTGATCAGGCAATCCAAAATAAGATTGTCGATTATACGAAACGTTTAGCAAAAGCCATGCATGTGATTGGTCTCATCAACATTCAATTTATTATCTATGCTCAAGATGTTTATGTCATCGAAGTCAATCCGCGTTCGAGCCGTACAATCCCTTATATCTCAAAAGTAACCGATCTGCCGGTAGTGGATATCGCAGCCAACGTGATCATGGGCAAAACTCTTGAACAACAAGGCTACGCTTACGGACTGATGCCTCTCAAAGAAACCGTAGCGGTGAAAATGCCTGTTTTCTCCTTTGAAAAGATCAAGGGAGCGGAGATCAGTTTAGGACCGGAAATGAAATCTACCGGAGAAGTATTAGGCATTTCTACAGAATTTGATGAAGCGATTTATAAAGCGTTCTTAGGTACAGGACTGCAGCTGCCCAAACATAAGAATCTGATCTGTACGATCCAAGATGCTTCTAAAGAAGAATTTCTGCCAATCGCTAAACAGTTTCATTCCTTTGGCTACTGTTTATATGCAACGAAGGGAACTTATGAATTTTTAAAACAGCATGGGCTTCCGGTCGTGTCAGTTAACCGTATCAGTGATGAGGAAAATACGATTTATGATTTGATCTTAGAAGATAAGATCGATTTAATTATTAATATTCCCAGTCGCAATAATACGGCAAGAGACGGTTTTTTAATCAGACGTTTTGCGGTAGAATCGGGAATACCTACCTTCACTTCTTTAGATACAGCTCAGGCTTTAATTACCAGCTTGGCAAAACAGCACGTTAACAAGCTCAATTTAATCGATATTACAAAATTAAATTAAAAATAACCCTGCGGTTGTGGCTGCAGGGTTTTAGACTATTTAGAGGATGCGGGTAATGCTCAAGACACATTGTGATAAAATCGGTAAACAGTTTAGAAAAATCATCCAGGGTAAATTCTAATTGCGCTAATGCCATAGCTGTCAATTATTTAAAAGTATTTTCTAATTTAGTTGTGTATAACCGTAGTCAGGAAAAATGTATAGAACTTCAAAAGATGGGATCGATCGCAGCCAAACAAATATCGTAATTAGTGGGGCAGAGTGATATTATCGGATTGTCTTTACCGGGATCAAAAGAGGTGGAAAGCGTTGTTAAAGAGATTTTGCAAACGGCTAAAGCAGGACAAATTATCATGGATTTTAATACTATTTCACCTTCGCTGGCTTGCCTTTTAGCTGATTTAGCGGAAGCTAAGGGGGTTAAGTATGTGGATATGCCGGTAAGCGGAGGTCCGGTTGGGGTACGTAATGCCAGTTTATCTATTATGATTGGGGCTTCGGAAGAAGAAATTGAACAAGCTGGGTTAATGCCTTATTTGCAGGTGATTGGCAAAACATTTCATTTTATGGGAAAAAGAGGAAACGGACAGGCAATCAAAATCATCAATAACTATATGGCATTTACGACTCAGGTAATAAATGGTGAAGCTTTAATGATGGCAGTTGCCTTGGGCATTGACATCGATAAGTTTTATCAGGCGACAACGACCAGTTCAGGCGACAATAAAATATTAGACGCTAAAATGAATAAAGTGAAGAATGAAGACTATCAGCCGGACTTTGCTTTGGATCTGGTTGTCAAGGATCTTGAATTAGCCAGAGAGCTATGCAGTGATTCTAAAATCCCGAACTTTACTTTGAATACCGGACTGCAGTTTTACCGTTTGGCTCAAAGCCTACGGAGGTTTGGATTCATCAAGTGTAATTAAAGTGATTCGTGAATTAAATAATAAATAAAAACTGCGTCTGCAGTTTTTTTATGTTTCATTATCATATAGATCCGTCACATAATGACCGTTAAAACAGGCCATGCATAAACCTTGTGGATGGTCTATATAAATGGCTTCCTGAATTCCTTTTTCACTGATAAAGGCTAAGGAATCGGCTCCGATATATTGACATAGCTGTTCATTGTTCATCTTTTTGGATATCAGTTCTTCCACCGTTGAGGTGTCAACGCCATAAAAGCAGGGGAAACGAATCGCAGGGGAAGCAATTCGGACATGGACTTCTTTCGCACCGGCTTCTTTCAATAAACTTACGATTCGTTTTGAGGTGGTGCCGCGAACGATCGAATCATCCAGCATCACTACTTTTTTATCTTTGACGATAGAAGAGATAACTGATAATTTCATGCGCACTCCCTGTTCCCGCATTTGCTGAGTAGGCTGGATAAAAGTTCTTCCCACGTACTTGTTTTTAATCAAGCCAATCTCGTAAGGGGCTTGGGCGGCTTCGGCGTAACCGATCGCAGCAGAAATAGATGAATCGGGTACTCCAATGACGACATCAATATCTTTGACAGGTGCTTCTTTATATAAAATCTTGCCTGAATGTTTTCTGGCTGTATGGACATTGATCTTTTCTAAATGACTGTCAGGACGTGAAAAATAAATATATTCCATGGCACAAAGATGATGTGAAGTTTTCTTCGTGTAAAACGTAGATTTTAACTGTCCGTCTTTGATGCGGATGACTTCCCCCGGCTGAACGTCACGAATAAATCTGGCGCCAATCACTTCAAAGGCACAGGTTTCCGAGGCAATCACATAGGCTCCGTCACTCATTTGACCGATCGAAAGAGGACGCAGGCCATATTTATCTCTTGCGACGAAAAGGGCATGATCCATCAGGATTAAGAAAGCGAATGCCCCTTCAAGCTGAGTAAGTGCCTGACATAGGCGGTCAATCATTCTTCCGCTTTCACGCTTAATTAAATGAGCTATAATCTCTGTATCGGAGGTTGAAGAAAAGATGCTTCCCTGCTTTTCCAGCTGTTCTTTTAAAGGATTCGAATTGACGATATTGCCATTATGAGCGATTCCCAGTGATCCTTGCATAGTTCGAAACAATAATGGCTGAACATTGGCAATCCCACCACCGCCGGCAGTTGAGTAGCGGACATGTCCAATCGCAATATCACCGCTTAGCCGACTGATTTTTTCAGCACTAAAAACTTCACTGACTAAACCTTCACCCTTATAAAGAGTGAATTCATGTTCATTTTTAACTAAGATACCTGTTGCTTCTTGTCCGCGATGCTGTAGGCTATGTAAGCCATAATAAGTGATATTTGCCGCATTGTCTGAACCGTAAATTCCAAAAACGCCGCATTCTTCATGTAGTTCTCGTTCCATGTTGTCTCCTTTTTAAATAAATAGTCTCCTGTATAAAGGCTATACAGGAGTAAATGTTAAATACGATACAGTAAATCTGTATATTGAGGATACGGCCAGCTCTTTCGATCGATCATTTCTTCTAAACGATCGCCATGCTGACGAAGAGTGTTCATTGCCAAAATCAAGGTATCGGCATAAATTTTAGATACCTGCGGTAAAGGAAGTCCAACAGCAGAATCTAGGATTGTTTGAATTTTCTCTGCAGCTTCTACCATGCCTCTGATTTCTTTTGATAAGGCTGTGCAGAGACGTCGTTCGACAGGCTCACAATCAATAGACAGCTGCTGTTTTAATTGAAGGGCTGTCAGCAGTTCTTTTTGATAGCTAAAAGCAGCAGGTAGGATATCTTGGGTGGTCATACGTTGCATCGTAATCGCTTCAATCTGCAATGTTTTAGAATAGATATCAAACAGAATCTCGTCTCTGGCAAACATTTCTTCTTTTGTATAAATATGATATTTAGTGAACAGTTCAATATTCTTATCGGTAATATAATAAGGAATCGCTTCGGCAGTATTTTTAATATTCAGTAAGCCTCTATGCTTCGCTTCTTCGACCCATTCTTTAGAATAGCCATTGCCATTAAAGATGATACGCTTATGCTGATGAATCGTCTCTTTGATCAGTGTATTCAGATCAGTTTTGAAATCCGTGCTCTTTTCTAATTGATCGGCAAACTGACTCAATGCATCGGCGACTATCGTATTTAAGATAATATTAGGACAAGAGATCGAAAGCGAAGATCCCAGCATCCGGAATTCAAACTTATTGCCAGTAAATGCAAATGGTGAAGTACGGTTGCGGTCTGTAGTATCTTTAGGAAACTCCGGCAGAACATCGATACCAATCTGCATCGATCTTTGATAGGTTTGATTATATGGAATACCTTGTTCCAAAGCTTCTAGGATATTGGTCAGCTCGGTTCCTAAGAAAATGGAAACGATGGCCGGCGGTGCTTCATTGGCACCTAAACGATGATCATTGCCTGCTGTGGCAACACTGACTCTCAGTAAGTCCTGATACTCGTCTACAGCTTTGATGATGGCCGTTAAAAACAGCAGGAAACGAGCATTCTTTTCCGGTGTCTGACCCGGTTCTAATAAATTGATGCCGTTATTGGTGACGATTGACCAGTTATTATGCTTTCCGCTTCCGTTAATGCCTTCGTATGGCTTTTCATGCAGCAAACATTCAAAGCCATGTTTAAATGCAACTTTCTGCAGCACCTCCATCATTAGCTGGTTATGGTCAGCAGCAATGTTCGCGGTTGTGAAAATAGGAGCTAATTCAAACTGTGCCGGAGCCACTTCTTTATGTTCGGTTTTAGCGAGAACGCCAAGCTTCCATAATTCTTTATCGACTTCCTGCATATAGGCTTTGACCCTTTCATTAATCATTCCAAAATAGTGATCTTCCAATTCCTGACCACGAGGTGCAGGAGTACCGAATAAAGTTCTTTTGCATAGGATCAGATCAGGACGCTGCTGATAGAGATGGCGATCCACTAAGAAATATTCCTGCTCGCTTCCGACGGTAGTAGTGACACGTGTAATCCCCTCATGGTCAAATAAACGAATGATACGCATCGCCTGCTGATGGATCAATTCCATGGAGCGTAAAAGTGGTGTTTTCTTATCTAATGATAAGCCGTCAAAGGTACAAAAAGCAGTCGGAATACATAACGTTTTATCTTTAATAAAAGCATAGGAAGTGGGATCCCAGGTGGTATAGCCGCGAGCTTCAAAGGTTGCACGCAAACCGCCGTTAGGGAAACTCGATGCATCCGGTTCTCCTTTAATGAGTTCTTTACCGGAAAATTCCAATAAGATTCCACCATTGCCGGGGGTGATGAAGGCTTCGTGCTTTTCGGCAGTGATCCCAGTCATTGGCTGGAACCAGTGGGTATAGTGGGTAGCACCTTTTTCAACCGCCCAGTCTTTCATGGCATTTGCCACGGCCTCGGCTATTTCAACGTCTAACGCTTTACCTTCAATAATCGTTTTCTGCAGCTTTTTATTGACCTCTTTAGGCAAACGTTCCTGCATCACGGTTTCATTAAATACCATCGATCCAAAAGTCTCTTTAATCTCTCTCATTGTCGTTCCTCCTAGTTGGTTTATCCAAAGAAAAAGGGCGCTAAACACAATGTGTCCAGCGTCCTTGCTTTCTCTGTCCCCATTATAGCATTGATTTCTTGTCTGTCAATCCTTTTTATTGATCTTCTGATTGAACAAAATAAGAAGGATAATATCGTTAAAATGGGGTAAATTTAAAGTATCAGTTATAAAGCTCAATGAAATTTTCAAAAAATGATAAAAGCATGAATTCGACGAAGTTTTTTCTTGACATTTAATACGCTATTCCCTATTATATTTCTGTGTTATACAGAACAAAGGCGTTCTTATATGTGGATAAACATCGTGTTTTTATTGTCCCATTAAGAGCGCTTTTTCATTTGTGAAGGAGGAAAGTATATGAACCATACCATTCAAGAAATATTGGAATTTATTGAGGAGCACGATGTTAAATTCATTCGCCTAGCTTTTTGTGATCTGTTAGGGAATCAAAAAAATATTTCGGTGATGCCTCGTCAGCTGCCACGTATTTTTGAAGAAGGTATTTTATTTGATGGCAGTGCCATTGCCGGCTTTGGCAGGATCGAAGAATCAGATTTGCTTTTAATGCCGGATTCTTCTACGTTTGATATTTTGCCTTGGCGTCCGCAAAGCGGCAGTGTTATTCGTTTTTTCTGCAGTGTTCATTATCCGGATAAGACTCCTTTAGAAGTCGATTGCCGCAGTCTTTTAAAGCAACGTTTAACAAAAGTAAAGCAAGAGGGATATCAGGTATTATGTGGTACAGAATGTGAATTCTATCTCTTTAAAACCGATGAACAAGGCAGCTGTACATGGATTCCTCATGATCAGGGTGGCTATTTTGATATGGCGCCGCTAGATAAAGGTGAAGATATCCGCCGTGATATCTGTCTGACCTTAGAAGAGATGGGAATAGAACCTGAAAGCTCGCATCATGAACAGGGTCCCGGACAGCATGAGGTAGATTTTCAATATCGTGACGGTTTGACTGCCTGTGATCAGCTGATTACATTTAAATGGGCAGTTCAAACAATTTCTGAATTACATGGTTTATATGCTTCATTTTTACCTAAGCCGATTGAATCCGCAAGCGGGAACGGACTGCATATTAACTTATCGCTCTATCAAAACGGTAAAAATAGTTTTCAATTCGATCAACCGGAGTTATTAAAACACTTTATTGCGGGAATCTTGGCTCACAGTAAAGAAATGGCATTGTTTTTAAATCCGGATCACAATTCGTATCAGCGTTTAGGAGAAGATAAAGCGCCTAAATATATTTCTTGGTCACATTCTAATCGCACAACCTTAGTACGTGTTCCAAGAGTAGAAGAGCGTTTAGTTCGCTGTGAAGTGCGAAATAGTGATCCTTTATGCAATCCTTATCTGGCAGTCAATCTATTGGTTGCGGCAGGGATGGATGGCATTGAAAATAAGCTGGAGCTGATGGACGAATGTACAGAGAATTTAGAAATCAAGCAGAGTGCATTGGACACTTTGCCCAGAACTTTAGAAGAAGCGATCAATATCGCTAAAAACAGTGAATTTATAAAACAGACCCTCCCTTCATCCCTGATTGACTACTATGTAGAAAACAGAACTCAGTTATTACATAAGAAATAAGGTTTATTTGATGCTGAAGATACTTATCTGTACAACAAAAACAGATCGTTTTATGCAGTTAAAAGCGATCGTTCAAGAGCTTTATCCAAGTGTAGTCATCTTGGCGAAATGTAAGGAAGAGGTTACTAAAAGTATATTGCTGCATTCCATTGATACAGTGCTGATCGATCTCCCGTTCACCTCTGATCAGCATGAAATAGCGTATGTATTAAAACTGCTCAATCGCTATCCCGACCTAAATATCCTGCTGCTTCTAGCAAGCAAGTATGTGTATTCGGTTCGAGAAAGGGTAGAAAAATACGGTATATTTGTAATAAGCAAGCCGGTGCAAAAGGAGATTTTGGCACAGCTGCTGTCATTTTTAAGAGCGAATTCTTTTCGCTTTCAGAATTATTTAAAAGAACAGAAAAAATTAAAAAATATGATAGCGGAAATAAAATTAGTGGATCTGGCGAAATGCTTACTGATGGAAAATGAATTCTTGACGGAAGCAAAGGCACATCGTTATATTGAAAAAACAGCGATGGACGAACGAAAAACAAGAAAACAGATTGCCACTGAAATTATTCAGCGCTATCAAAGTATTTAGAAAGGATCTTATATGTGTAAATTTATATTTGTAAGTGGCGGCGTGGTTTCGGGATTAGGAAAAGGAATCACTGCCGCTGCTTTAGGAAGATTATTAATAGCCAGAGGAATTAAGGTCAGTGCACAGAAGCTTGATCCTTATTTAAATGTTGACCCGGGAACAATGAGCCCCTTAGAACATGGCGAAGTCTTTGTCAGCGAGGATGGGGCAGAAACAGATTTGGATTTAGGACATTATGAACGCTTCATGGATGTCAATTTAAATAAATACAGTAATATTACCAGTGGGAAAGTCTATCACCACGTGATTAGCAAGGAAAGAAAAGGAGAATTTTTAGGACAGACGGCACAGGTGATTCCTCATATCACTAATGAGATTAAACGAAATATTTATTTAGCGGCAAAGCAAAGTGAATGTGAAGTCTTGATTTGTGAAGTAGGAGGAACAGTCGGAGATATAGAAAGTCAGCCCTTTTTAGAAGCTATTCGTCAGATCATTCAGGAAAAAGGAAAGCAGGACTGCTTATATATCCATGTAACACTAGTTCCTTATTTGAAAATGAGCAAGGAATTTAAGTCGAAGCCAACTCAGCATTCAATTAAAGAGCTGCAGTCTTATGGAATCATGAGTGATATATTGATTGCCCGCAGCGAGATGCCGCTGCCTTCATCGATTTGCCGTAAAATTTCTCAGTTCTGCAATATCGAGGAAAGATGTGTCATCAACAATTATGATGTGTCCTCTTTATATGAGGTGGTACCAATGCTTGAAGAAGCAAATTTAGCCGATATTGTCTGCGAAAAACTGCATTTAGATCCACAGATTGTTGATTTAAAGGAATGGCAGCAATTAATTGAACGTGAAAAGAACGTTAAAGAATCAATTAAAATTGCGATGGTCGGTAAATATACAGAACTTCATGATGCTTATTTATCTGTGGTAGAATCTTTGCATCATGCCGGTACCGCTAATGAATGCAAAGTGGAAATTAAATGGGTGGATAGTGAAGCCATCACAGACGAAGCTACGCTCTCTGTTTTTGAAGACTGTCAGGGAATCTTGATTCCCGGTGGCTTTGGTTATCGCGGAATCGAAGGAAAGATCAAAACAGCAGAATATGCTCGCACGCATCATATTCCTTATTTCGGGATTTGCTTAGGAATGCAGATTGCCTGCATCGAATTTGCTCGTCATGTCTTGAATTACACGGATGCAACCTCGAGTGAATTTCAGACAAAAAGTGATCATTATATCATTGATGTCATGGAGGATCAGAAGAATGTGGAAAATAAAGGCGGAACAATGCGTTTAGGCGCTTATCCATGCCATATTCAGCCTAACAGCCGTTTAGAAGAAATTTATCAGCAATCTGATATTATGGAACGTCATCGTCATCGTTATGAATTTAATAATGATTATCGCGCATTATTTGAAGAAGCAGGAATGGCTATTGTCGGAACTTATCGTAATGGAGAGAATGAATTAGTTGAAGCAGTTGAATTAAAGGAACATCCATTCTATGTAGCTGTTCAATTCCATCCGGAATTCAAGAGCCGTCCTAACCGTCCACATCCCTTATTTAAAGCCTTTATCAAAGCCGCAAAAGCCATGTCTCAATAGAGAGATGGTTTTTTCATAAAATAAAGAGAATCAGTAGGCAATGACTGCCATCTGTGATAAAGTGAAGATAACATTAGATAGATGGAGGTGGTCAACATGATTCTAGGTTATATCTGCCGTAGAGTCGAAGGCACTCAGCTTCGTACAGAGTCTGTAAAATAGGCTAGGCGATAAGAAGAGAATTCCTCTTCTGTACGAAGCGATGATTAAAATCGTCTAATCCTATTCCTTTTAGGCTCTGTTTATTTTAAGAATCAAACTAAAATAAAGGAGCAAATAAAATGATAGAAATAGGAATGCATAAGATATGCAAAAACTTTGGATATAAACAGGTACTGCAAGATGTCAGCTTTGAAATTTTGACCGGGGACCATGTCGGTATTATCGGCAAAAACGGAAGCGGAAAATCGACACTGTTTAAAATGATAATGAAACAGGAATTTCCCGATACAGGGGAGGTTACGATTCGTAAACAGGCAACTATCGGCTATTTGGAACAGATACCTGCAATTGAAAATAAGGATACTACCACAAACGATCTGCTGATGGAATCTTTTTTGGAAATACAAGAGGTCGAACAGAGAATGCGGGCATTGGAAATTGAAATGAGTCAGGACAGTACCAACGAATCCTTATTAAATAAGTATGCCAACATCCAAAATCACTATATCGCTTTAGGCGGATATGAGGTTGAGGAAAAGTTAAATAAAGTCATTACCGGATTTAAGCTGCAAAGCCTTTTAGATCAGCCCTTTTCTTTATTGAGCGGAGGACAAAAGACCGTTGTTAATTTAGCGAAGCTGATTTTGAGTGAGCCGGATATTCTTTTATTAGATGAACCAACCAATCACTTAGATATTGTGATGCTGGAATGGCTGGAAAATTATTTGAATAAATATCAGGGAACTGTCGTGATTATTTCTCATGACCGTTATTTCCTAGATCGGGTTACGAATAAAACGATTATTTTGGAAAGCGGGGAGAGCCGTCTGTTTCATGGGAATTATTCTTACAGTATGAAAGAACAGGAACGATTGCTGCTGTTGGAGTTTGAACAGTACAAAACCCAACAGAAAAAGATAGAAGCAATGAAAGCTTCCATTAAGCGTTATCGTGACTGGGGGAATCAGGGAGACAATGAGAAATTCTTTAAAAAAGCGAAAGAACTGGAAAAACGTTTGGAAAAGATGGAGGTTCTGGATAAGCCACAGTTAGAAAAGAAGAAGGTACCTGTTTACTTTACCGGAGAGCGTAGCAGCAATGAAGTGTTGAAAGTAACAGACTTCGGTATCTCCTATGGAGGTGTAACTTTGTTTAATAAAGCCAGCTTCACACTTTATTATCAGGAAAAAATTGTGCTGTTAGGAAATAATGGATCGGGAAAAACCTCTTTTATCAAAGCTCTGCTAGGGGATTTAACCGCATATGACGGTGAACTGAAAATAGCCGAAACAGCCAATATTGGCTATATTCCACAGGAAATTCACTTTGAGGATGATAAGGATTCCATTTTGCGAGCATTTCAAAAAGAATGTCCCTGTTTTGAAGGGGAGGCCAGAAGCATTTTAGCCCAATATGCTTTTTATAAGGATCAGGTTTTTAAACGTGTGGGAAGTCTATCCGGCGGTGAAAAGGTGCTGCTGAAATTGGCGATCCTGATGCAAAATGAAGTAAATTTCTTGATTTTAGATGAACCGACCAACCATATCGATATTGAAACACGAGAAATTTTGGAACAGGCATTACTGGATTATAATGGAACATTGCTGTTTGTATCTCATGACCGCTATTTTATTGATAAGCTATCAAAGCGCAGATTAGAAATAAAAGACGGTTCAATTCTTGATACCTACAGCAGTTATGAGTAAAAAAAAGACCGGAGAATTAGTCTCTCGGTCTTTTGTGTATGCAGTCTTTGATTTTTTGAATAAGCATTTGTGAATCTAAAATCCATACACCGGGATAAATTTTATTCATTGCGACCGATTGGTCAGATTTAGAATCATTAATTTTTTTGACTGTATCCGGTGGTTTTTCTTCTAAGATCAAAAACCCATAGCATAAATTCCATCTCTTCTTTTTGTCTTTAGTAGCATGTTGATTCATAATGAATCACTCCTTTCATCTATTACTCTAATGAAACGATAAGTGATACTATAAAAAGTCCGAGAATTCAGACCAATCTTTTATATTTAAGTTATAATGGATATAATGATATGAAGAGGTGGGTTATGGAAAAATATGGATGTACTGTAAGAAAAATACGGCTCAGCAAAGGCTTTAGTCAAAAAGAAATTTATACCGGCATTTTAAGTAAATCCTATGCTATTGATTTTGAAAAGGGACGCTATGATATAAAATTTTCACTAATGCTTCAAATCCTGCAGCGTTTAATGATATCCGTCGATGAACTGCTGCTAGTACATCGTGACTTTCAAAAAGTGACCGGTCATAAAGCATTAGGAGATATTGATGCGCAGAAGTTTCAATCAAATCAAAAATATGCCAAGAGTAGAGTGATGCATCTGCAAAAATCATGGCAAGAAAAAAAGACTTTGATGAGTAAAATCGAGTATGCTCAAATCATTGCGATAAATGAATTGTATTTTAATACTGAATATGAGCATTCAAAAGATATTCAATGGGCAAAGCAGGTAATCCAACGTTATCTTTTTGATATTGAAACATGGACTTTTGAAGAATTTCGCCTTTTTTCAAATATGAGTTTTCTTTTTGAAAATTCTAAGATCCGAACAGATCTTTTCTTACGGGCATGGAAATCTTTGGAAAAATATAAGCATCATTCTGATTTTTCCGTATATCTTGCGCACTTATTAGCCAATAATCTGTTTCATCTTATCTATACTTCTCAGTTTACTTACGCGAAAAAAGCGTTGGATCGCCTGTCTGAACTAAGTCGGGAAGAAGAAATGCTGACATGGAGTGTCATAACACTGTTTTTAAATGGTTTCTATCTCTATGCGACAGGCAAAATACAGCAGGGAATAAAGGAAATAGAGAAAGCAAAACAGATATATTCTCTTACTGATCGCATTTTGATGATTCAACAGATCGATCAAGGATTGTCGCTGCTGCAAAAAAAGCAGGATGATCCCGCTTTTAAAAAATGGAATTAGCTTTTATATAATAAAGAATGCAGAACCGGTGTTGAAAGAAGCATTTTATATTGCAGGAGAAGTCAGTACTTTTTAAGTACAATAGTTTTAGACTTTCTTTCGTGTCAAGATAATTCCAATGATTCCTCCTATAAGGATAATTGGAGCTAATCTGACAAACAGCCATTCAAATGCATGAAATGCTACTCCGACAACAGCGGTTTCAGGGTTACTGTAATTCCAACCTAAGTAAGGGCTATTTAATGATATTAAGACGGCTGAGATTATGACGATGATCGCACACAATAAGACAAGAAGCCAATGAAATGTTTTTCGTCTTGTGCTATTCCTTTGTGCCAACTGTAAGTTTATAATTTCCAGCTTTTCTGCAATTGCTTTTAAGTCATCTACTTTCGACTCCATCACTGTTTCTCCAAGTAAAGTACTTACAGGTGTTTCAAGAGCCTCCGATATAGAGAGCAGCATATCCGAATCAGGAACGGACAGTCCTTGCTCCCATTTCGAGATGGTTTGTCGTACTACATTCACTTTAACGGCAAGTTCTTCTTGTGAAAGTCCTTTTGATTTTCTAACGGCTTTAATATTTTCATTTAACATTCAAGATTACCTCATTTCTTTTGATTTCTAACACCATTATAGGAGGAACCGGTCGTTGCGACAAGCAACGCCTATTAACAATTATATAAAATGGGCGAAGATATCTTATAGTATCACGGCTATGGATATTAATTCTTTATATTTTACTAAATGAAGCAAACTTTACTTTTGTTTTGATTGCCATGCGTAGCATTATGACATTTTTCTTACATCTGAGAGCCAATGTATTGCCAAAGAAGGATCTCGGAAGAAGTGAAATACTCCATATATGTCAGGATTAGTTCGATGATTATTTTTGTTTAGGCACGGTTTATTTAGTATTGTATTGAGTCTTAGCATTATTGCTGATTATATAACATGGGAAGCAAGGTGCTTTAAAACAACGATATAAAACTTTTTCTAAATCTCAATATTTATTAAAAAAACAATTTAAATATGTTACATTTTAAAGAGAGATTAAAAAAGGAGGGATGAATCATGCTGTATAAAACAGAATATTCATCTTTAGTTGGAGAAATTCTGCTGGTGGCAGAGGATGAGAATCTAATAGGACTTTGGATTGTCGGACAGAAATATTTTATGGGAGCCTTGAAAGAGGAACCCATCGAAAAGCCTGATTTGCCTATTTTTATAAAAACAAAGCAATGGCTGGATGATTATTTTGCCAGAAAACAACCTGATATGGCATTGCTTTCTTTGAAGCCTAAAGGGTCAGATTTCAGACAGCTAGTATGGAATATTTTATGTCATATCCCTTATGGTCAGGTAGTCACTTATGGGGATATTGCCAAAGAGGCGGCAATACGCTTAAATAAACCGACAATGTCTGCACAGGCAATCGGGAATGCCGTTGGACATAATCCTATTTCGATTATCATTCCGTGTCATCGTGTGGTAGGAGCAAACGGCAGTCTGACAGGATATGCCGGTGGGATTGATAAGAAAATAAAGCTGCTGGAACTTGAAGGAGTGGATACACAGGCTTATTTTGTTCCTAAAACTGGTTCAGCACTATAATAAAAAGAAGACAGCATTCTAATAGAATTTTCTTGTCTTCTTTTTTGTTTTATAAATACTCGAGTGCTTCTTCAAATGAGCATACTGAAGCAAAGCGTTTATCCCATATTTTGGTTTCAAAATAATCAATCAAATCATGCGCCGATAAATAGTCATTATCAAAGGTAGAGGTCATCTGACGAGGAATATGGATCGAATAGCCAAGTTCAAAAGCTGCTTTGATTGTAGCGTCTATGCAGTATTCGGTCTGTAATCCAACAATAATCAGATCGGTGATGGCTCTGCTTTGCAGATAAGCTTGCAGAGAAGTATCTTTAAAAGCGCTGTTGTAATTTTTATCGATGATCTGTTCATCAGCTGCGGTTGCAATTTCAGAATATATTTGCCAGCCAAGCGTACCTTTTTCCAGCTTGCTGCCTTTTCCATCATCATGACGAACATAAATAATGTCTGTAGAATGGCTGCGACCAACCTTTAATAACTGCTGGATTTTATATATCAATTCATCTTTTTGATAAGGCTGGGCAAGAATAAGATTAGCTTGTACATCGACAATGAGCAAGGCAAAATTCTTTTTCATTATAGTTCGTGGAAGATTGGCTTCATCTTATCAAATGTACAAATGTGTTTAAAGCCGATCTTTTTCAATTCTTCTTGTATTTCTTCAATATGGGCACCCACTTGATCTTCTTTATGTGAATCTGAACCGATCGTTAAAATAGTTCCACCTAGGTCGTGATACAGTTTCAATATATTTTTAGAAGGCATTAAATCTTTTAACCCATAATAGAAGCTTGAAGTATTGATCTCAATGCCTTTTTTGTCTGCAATTACAATTTTGAGAATCTCAGTAATGATGTCTTTTGTTTTTTCAAAAGGATATTCTCCTTCCAAGTCATAGCGCTTTAATAAATCTAAATGACCTAATACACTGTAATCTTTGTATACCTTAATGACATTTAATATTTCTTCATAATAGCGTTCATTATAGGCTTGTTGGGATCTGCCTTTTTGAAAATCCTGAGTCCAGAACTCTTTATCTTCTACCTGATGGCAAGATAAGATAATAAAATCAAAGTCATAGCGATCAAATAATGTTTGAAAGGCAGGAATCGTATGGGTTTGAATCCCAAATTCCATTCCTTGCTTAATGGTGATTCTATCTTTATATTTAATTTGCAGCTGGCGTATTTCTTCAAAGTAACGAGCATAGTCGACATTAGCTACCCTGTTTTTTCTTTCTTCTTCGTTTAAACGTATGTAATCCTCATGTTCCAGCTTTATTCCATAGTCAACATGATCGGTAAAGCAAATCTCATTTAAACCAAGGTCAATGGCTTTTTTTACAGCCTTTTCCATCTCATATTGGGAATCATCACTGTAATAAGTATGCATATGGTAATCTGCTATCATCATCTTTTCCTCCTGTTATGAAGATATTATAACTTAAATGAAAGGAAATAGAGGTTATTTTCGATACTGGTAAATAAAATTATGACAAATTGTTTATTTACTAAGCTAATTTCAATGTCTGAAAATTTTCTGAACGAGAAAATGAAAGCGGTATAATAATAGTTAGAGATTAAAGATAGGAGGAAAACAAATGGGATTTCCAAAAGGATTTTTATGGGGCGGAGCGACAGCCGCTAATCAGTTAGAAGGTGGATGGCAAGAAGGTGGAAAAGGAATGAGTTCTGATGATGTAGTGACAAACGGAACCAATACGACGCCTCGGCTTGTGACATATACATTGCCTGATGGAACAAAGAAAGCAGAACCTATGTTTACGTTAGGGGCAGTACCAAAGGGAACTAAATTTGAATGTCATGAAGGATATTTGTATCCAAATCATGATGGTATTGATTTCTATCATCACTATAAAGAAGATATTGCTTTATTTGCAGAAATGGGGTTTAAATGCTTTAGACTTTCAATAGCTTGGACAAGAATCTATCCTAACGGTGACGATGAAATAGCTAACGAAGAAGGATTAAAATTTTATGATGATATGTTTGATGAATGCTTGAAATATGGGATTGAACCGGTTGTTACTATTTCACATTATGAAACACCGTTAGCATTGACACATAAATGGAACAGCTGGGCAGATCGCCGTATGATTGACTGCTATCTTAAATATTGCGAAACAATTTTCAAACGCTATAAGGATAAAGTAAAATACTGGATGACATTCAACGAAATTAATTGTTTAGGCATGATCGGCTGGATGCCGGCGGCTGTGGCTGGTAATGATAAGCAAACATTAGCGCAGGCAGCTCATCATCAGTTTGTTGCCAGTGCAAAAGCAGTCATTATGGGACATGAAATTAATCCGGATTTCCAGATTGGCTGTATGATCGCTTATTCTTTGGCTTATGCAAAAACATGTAATCCTGATGATGTTCTGCAAGCATGGAAACGTTCAGGATGGTGCAACTTCTACTCTGATGTTCAATGCCGCGGGTACTATCCAAGTTATAAATTAAAAGAATATGAACGTGAGGGTATTCATTTAGCTGTAGAGCCAACGGATGAGGAATTATTAAAACAGGGAACTGTCGATTATATTGCTTTTAGTTATTATATGTCAAGCGTTGTATCTACTGATCCTAAAGATAATGAGCAGGCAGGTGGAAACCTGATTTCGGGATTAAAGAATCCTTATTTAAAAGCAAGTGAATGGGGATGGCAAATCGATCCGGTTGGATTAAGAATTTCATTGAATTATTTATATGATCGTTATCAATTGCCTTTATTTATTGTTGAAAATGGATTAGGGGCAGTAGATAAAAAAGAAGCTGACGGTTCTATCAATGATGATTACCGTATCAATTATTTGGCAGATCATATCAAGGAGATGGAAAAAGCGATTGAAGAGGATGGGGTGGACTTAATGGGATATACGCCTTGGGGATGTATCGATTTAGTGTCTGCTTCAACCGGAGAAATGAAAAAACGTTATGGCTTTATTTATGTCGATAAATATGATGATGGTACCGGAGATTATTCGAGAAGCAAGAAAAAATCATTTAACTGGTATAAAAAAGTCATTGCCAGCAATGGTGAAGATTTAAGTAATGATTAAAAGCAGATGAGACGAGGAGGAATAGGAATGGCTGATCTTTCATTTGAATCATTTAGTGAAGAAGATATTCCGGATATGACTGAAATCATGACACGTTCTTTTAATTGTGACAGTATGATGCACCTTGGAAAAAATGGCGGACCTACCGGATATGATAATGGTGAGTTTCTAAGAACTTGGGGATTGGATCCTCATTCTACTCAATATAAAATAGTAAGGAACAATCAAACTATTGGTGGTGTTATCTTATGGATCAATGACAAGACGAATATCAATACTTTAGGATTGATATTCCTAGATCCGAACCTGCAAGATGGCGGACTGGGATTAGAGGTGTGGAACAAGATAGAAAGCATGTATCCTAATACTGTGAAGTGGTGTACGGAAACACCGATTTATTCTCGTCGCAATCATCATTTTTATATTAATAAATGTGGATTTCATCTGATTAAGATAAAAGATCCCAAAGACTATGAAAATGGCAGTTATATATTTGAAAAGGAAATGAATAAATAAAAGGAGGAATTTAAAATGGGATTTCCAAAAGGATTTTTATGGGGTGGCGCTACTGCAGCCAACCAATTTGAAGGTGGGTATCAAGAAGGCGGAAAAGGACTGACAACAGATGATGTGGTAACAAGCGGAACACATACAACCCCTCGATTAGTTACCTATACGCTACCTGACGGAACAAAAAAAGCAACACCGATGTTTGGGATGGGAGAAGTGCCTGAAGGGGCAAAATTTGAATGCCATGATGGATATTTATATCCTAATCATGATGGTATTGATTTCTATCATCACTATAAAGAAGATATCGCATTATTTGCGGAAATGGGCTTTAAATGTTTCAGAATGTCCATTGCTTGGGCAAGAATTTTCCCTAATGGAGATGACATGGAACCAAATGAAGCCGGATTAAAATTCTATGATGATGTTTTTGATGAATGTTTAAAATATGGGATTGAACCGGTTGTGACGATTTCACATTATGAAACACCTTTAGCTTTATCAAATAAATGGAATGCATGGGCAGACCGCAGAACAGTGGCATGCTTTGAACGCTATTGTGAAACCATCTTTAACCGCTATAAAAATAAAGTAAAATACTGGATGACATTTAATGAAATCAACTGTCTTGGATTTGGTGGATGGATGGCTGCCGGAGTAGCTTCTAACGATCCGCAAATCATAGCTCAAGCGGCTCATCATCAATTAGTAGCCAGCGCTAAAGCTGTAATCATGGGACATGAGATCAATCCTGACTTTATGATTGGTTGCATGCTGGGATATGGACCGACTTATCCTTATACTTGTAACCCTGATGATGTTTTAGAAACATGGAAAAAATTCAACGGTGTTTATTTCTATGGGGATGTTCAATGTCGTGGATACTATCCTTCATATAAGCTAAAAGAATATGAACGTTTAGGAGTTCAGTTAAAGATGGAACCGGAAGATGAGGAGCTATTGAAAAAGGGAACTGTGGATTATATTGCTTTCTCTTATTATATGTCAAGTGTCGCTTCTGCTGATCCAAAGATGAAAGAAGAAGCAGAGGGAAACATGATTACCGGAATTAAAAATCCTTACTTACAAGCAAGTGACTGGGGATGGCAGATTGATCCGGTAGGACTTCGTTTAGCTTTGGACTACTTATATGATCGTTATCAATTACCATTGATGATCGTAGAAAACGGCTTAGGAGCACATGATAAGAAAGAAGAAGATGGCGCTATCATTGATGATTATCGTATCCAGTATTTAGCTGACCATATTGCAGAAATGAAGAAAGCTATTGATGAGGATGGTGTAGATTTAATTGGCTACACACCATGGGGATGTATCGATTTAGTATCTGCTTCAACAGGTGAAATGGCAAAACGTTATGGATTTATTTATGTTAATAAATTTGATGATGGTACCGGGGATTATTCAAGAGAAAAGAAAAAATCATTTGACTGGTATAAAAAGGTCATTGCAACAAACGGTGAAGATTTAAGCAATGATTAATAGATTGAACCATTGATTATCAATGGTTCTTTTTATTTAAATCCCTTATATTCTCCATAGCATTCACTTTGTCTAAATGTTACAATGGTTAAAAAGGAATGATAGTATGATAACAGTTGAGAAACTTACAAAAGTATATAAAATAAGTAATCGTAATAAAGGAATGTTTATAGCCATCGATCAAGTGGATTTTCATATTGAGGAAGGAAAAATCACGGGGCTGATTGGACTAAATGGCGCCGGAAAGTCTACGATTATAAAGATGTTAACAGGAATTCTTACGCCAACTGATGGGAAAATAATATATAAAAATAATATAGATCAAAATAGAAAGTCGTTTTTAAAGCAAATTGGGGTCATGTTGTCACAAAAATCATGTCTGTTTTATGATGTACCGGTGAAGTATTCAATTGATTTTTATAAAAAATTATATGGAACTGAAAATAGAAAAAATGAAGAACTTATCAATACTTTCATAAAAAAATTAAATGTTGACCCATTATTGGAACAACCTGTCAGAAAGCTATCTTTTGGTCAAAGAATAAAATGTGAATTGATTGTGGCGATTATTAATATACCTAAAATACTTTTTTTAGACGAGCCTACAATTGGTGTAGATATTAAGTCAAAGAAAGAAATTGAAAAGTTCTTAAGATACCTAAATGAAGAATATGGAACAACGATTATCTACACTTCCCATGATTTAAATAGTATTGAAGAGCTATGTCATAATTTATTGATTTTAGATCATGGAAGAGTGACATATCAAGGAGATTCAAAATCATTTAAAAATAGAAAGGAATATAAGATAGTAGAAATTGAGTATAAAGATGAATTCGACTTTCGCCAATATAAAATTATCCATCAAGATGAAATGTATGTTGAATTTTTAGTTAGCAAAAAAGAAATTCCGGAAATGATACATTATCTTTTACAAGAGACTAATGTAGTTGACTTTAATCTTAAAACTCCGGATCTTGATTTTGTTTTAGAGCATGGAGGATTAGGTGATGAGAATGATTAAAAAATTTATTATTATCTCTTTTGCCAAAGCTAAAGAGTATAAATTTGATTTTTTTATGATTTGGGTGTATATGTGCATTAACTTATTTACAACGCTTATTTTTTGGTTAATAGTAAATCAAAATACCTATCTCCCTAACTGGACATATCAAGAGCTGATTATATATACGTTGATATTAGATTTTTCGCAAAGTATTGGGCAAGTAGGTTTTGGAATTACTCAATTACCTTATGCTTTGCAGAGCGGCGAATTTGATCTGATGATGATTAAACCGTTGTCACCAATCCTTTTTTTAATTGGAAAATACATGAATTTATCTTTGATTATTCAAAGGGTCGTCATGACTTCCTTTTTATTGATTATATCGTTTTATATATTTTCAATTGAATTAGCTTTCATTCATGTATTGGTTTCATTTATCATGATTCTAATGGGAGCATTAATTTATCAGATGTTTAATGCACTCCTTCATTTTTCCGCATTTTGGTTAAAAAAAGTAGATTTTATTACAAATCTCTTCTACTCTTTGGATGACTTTCAACAATATCCACTTGATTTATTTGATAAGCTGACAAGATATATCTTTACGCTGGTAATTCCTTTTGCTTTAATTTGCTATTATCCGTCACTTATTCTTTTAAATAAGACGGATATTCAAATCCAATTTTTGATGATTTATTTAGGTGTATTTATTGTTTTTTTATTTATTACACGTTGTGTTTATCGGTGGGGAGTGTCTAAGTATGAATCGTTTGGGGGATAATCCATATTTTATATTGTTAAAAGCTGAATTTAAAAAAACGAAAGATTTTAAAGCAAATTTTGCAGCTCAATGTTTGTTTATTCCAATTAAACTACTGATATTGATATTATTCTGGACTGCAATATTTAAACATACAACTGTGATTCAGGGATTTGAATTAAATGATATGATACTTTATTATTTTGGAATACATATAACTAGTTATTTTATTAATCCATTTTGCATTATTACTTATGATATGTACAAAGATATTACAACAGGCAACATGGACTTATATCTTACCAAGCCATTATCTTATTTTTTAATCCATTACATTTCAAAACTGCATCATTATATTTTCGGAAGTCTGATATTTTTGGGAATCAGCTCTTTATTAAAGGGAGTCGGTTTGATTCGCGTTCCTTATATAAATTTGATTCTTATTGTTTTTTTTATCTTGTTGAGCTGTACATTGCTTTATTTGATGTTTCTTACAATTGGGATTCTAACTTTTTATTTGAAAAATACATTAAGTTTAAGGGATATCTTGTGGGCTTTTATTCGTTTGCTTTGTGGAACTTTATTGCCTTTAGAATTTTATCCTAAAATGGTGTTAAATATTTTAGAGTATTTGCCATTTAAATATATCTATTATACCCCTTCAATGCTTTTGATAAAAAATATTTATATGATTGAAATTGTTAGAGAATTGATAATAATTTTTATATGGATTATCATAATGATTAGATTTAATCAGTGGCTATGGCGTAAAGCTATCAAGAAAAATATGGCTTTAGGAGGCTAAGCAGCAGAGATTTGAGTAACGATTTATTGCTTAAATCCTTTATATTCTCCATAGCATTCACTTTGTCTAAATGTTACAATAATAAAAAGGAGGGAGAAGTTTGGATAAAAAGAAATTAACAATGATTGGCGGCGGTGTTGCTGTTGTCATTCTTTTGGTTGCCGGATATTTTCTGTTTTTTAATAAGCCAGATCCTAAAAAGATTGTCTTATCTTATGTAGAAGCTTTAAATAATGGAGAATATGAAAAAATGTATTCGATGATTACGAAGGAATCTAAGGAAGCCATCGATGAAGAAACATTTATTAAGCGCAATCAGAATATTTATGAAGGTATTGGTGCGGCGAATATTGTTATTACGATTGATGAGATCGCAAAAGGCGAAAAAGGAAAAACGGTCACTTATCAGACAACGATGCAAAGTGATGCCGGAGAGATTCAGTTTAATAATACGATGGATCTAATATCAGAGGGCGGTACTTATAAAATCGATTGGTGGTCAAAATTAATTTTTCCGGATTTAACGGTTAATGATAAGATCAATGTTGAAAATACAGAAGCAAAGCGTGGAAGTATTTATGATCGCAATCATAACGCTTTGGCTACTCAGGGAGAAGCAGATGAGATTGGTTTGGTACCGGGGAAATTAAAAGATAAGGAAGAATCAATTAAAAAGCTATCTGAATTGCTGAATATCAGTGAAGAAACGATTAATACCGCATTGAATGCTTCATGGGTACAGGATGATTACTTTGTACCTATCAAAACCATGGTGATGGATGAAGCGTTAGAAAGTCAAGTGTTAGAGATCAGCGGTGTACAGATCAATACTACAACGATTCGTACATATCCATATAAAAATGCGGCGGGGATTTTGACCGGTTATGTTCAAAGCATTACAGCAGAAGAATTAAAAGAGAATAAAGGAAAAGGCTATACAGCCAACAGTGTCATTGGCAAGACCGGAGCAGAGTATATTTATGAAGATGAGCTGCGTGGAAGCAATGGCTGTGTTATTTCCATTATTGATCAAGATGGAAATACAAAATCAACGATTAAATCAAAAAAAGTAGAAGATGGAAAAGATGTGACACTAACGATCGATGCCGAACTCCAAAATACGATTTATCAGCAGTTTGACAAAGATTCGGGGACAGCCAGTGCTATTTATCCGTATAGCGGAGAGATTATGGCATTAGTCAGTGCGCCTTCTTATGATCCTAACGATTTCATTGCCGGGCTTACCAATACACAATGGGATGCATTGAACAATGATAGTCAAAAGCCATTGATCAATCGTTTTACCAGTACGTATGTTCCGGGGTCAACGTTTAAATCAGTGACCGCTTTATTAGGCTTAGAAAAGAACGCAATGACTGAAAGTGAGAACTTAGGAAGAGAAGATGGCTTAAAATGGCAGAAAGACAGCAGCTGGGGAGATTATTTTGTCACTACTGTCACTGATTACGGAGATGAAGTAAACTTAAAGAATGCCCTGATCTATTCGGATAACACTTATTTTGCTAAAGTGGCATGCCGATTAGGAACAGAAGCTTATACCGGTGGATTAGATGCTTTAGGATTCAATGAAACCTTTAATGCCGGATTTGATTTTGCGGCATCAACTTATGGAAGCAATATGAAAGATGAAGTCACATTGGCTAACAGTGGTTACGGACAGGGCGATGTCTTAATTTCACCGCTCCATCTTGCAAGTATTTATTCTGCTTTTCTAAATGGTGGAAATATGATGACACCTTATTTAGAAAGTAATTCAACTCAAAGTGTATGGAAAGAGAATGTGGTTTCAAAAGAAAATGCAGAAATAATCAAGGAGGACTTGATTGCTTCTGTTGAAACTAAGGGAGTATCCGGCAGTGATGCTTATATCGAAGGTATGAGGATTGGCGGAAAAACCGGGACAGCAGAAGTGGGAGACAATGAATTAGGCTGGTTTATTGGCTTTAATGATAATGGAGATCAATCACTTGTGCTTGCTTTAATGTGCGAAAACGCAAAAGAACAAGGCGGCAGTTTGTTAGCTGTGCATAAAGTAAAAGCAATATTTGAAACAATAAAATAAAAACATCGGGAATTTTCCCGATGTTTTTTTGGTAAAGGTCTATGCTTCTGCGGCAGAATCATTACGATACTTGTCACTGTGATTGACCAAGTCATCCTTATAATCTTTAAATGAAGATTGTTCATTTTGAGTTTGAGGCTGACTTTGTTGGTTCTTCTTGTGTTTTTTACTCATATCCATTCTCCTTTACCTTTTTAATATGAGTGAAAATGACAGAGTTATACGTTATAATTGATTGAAAATTTTTGTTCCGGCTGTTTTTAAATAGAAGTAAGAAGCAAGGACTAATACTATCATCACTCCTAAAAATCCGTACAATACCATCATGTTTCCGGTACGAATAAATAAATAGCCGGGAATAATGATCGTTGCCAATCCGGCAAAGATGGAAATGAAGCTGGAAACACTCTGTTTAACGATCTGTACTTCATTTACCCAGTCGAATACCGGGAAATTAAGATTGATAATCAACCCGAACATTGAGAAGAATAGTATGCAGATAATCGCTAAAACTGCGGTGAAAAGAATTTGGAATATAGGTAATCGGAAGAAGAGACCTAAAACACCAACATTAACTAAGCATAAAGGAATTGTCACGATCATGTTGACACCCATTTTTGCTTTAAAGATTGTCATTGCATCAATGGGCAATGATTTGATAATCCATAACTGATCTCCTTCAATTGAGATACTGGCGGCAGTAGTTGATCCAAGACCAATCGTTGCACAGATAAATAGTGGCAGAATGCCGCTGAGCATTTCATTGATTCCGGGAATTGATAGCATTTGTTCAAGACCGTCAACCCCTTTAATTGCCAAGAATACAACACCTACCGTCTGCAAGACGATACCCATAGCAGTATTGGTTACATAGATGGTAGAAGAAAAGTAACGTTTAACTTCTTTTTTAAACAATGTCATAAAGACTGAAGAGGATTTTGTTTTTTCTAACTGGTAATGAGATACGGTGTTATGTTTTTTTACTAAACTGTTTAATGTCTGATATTGAGCAGAGACAAACCAGATAAAGATTGTAAATACCACCACATTAATAGCAATAAATAATGCTGTCATTGCCCAGTTATTGTGTGCCAGCGCCTGAATAAACATACCGGTCAGAGGATAAATATGATTCAGTGTATTGGTAATCATAGTTCCTATATCAATTAATTGTTCTTCTGTTTGCACAGAAAATGAGAAATACATAATTGCTAAAACTAAGATAAAAGTTAGGAAAATAGAAATTAAGTTTTTACTTCTGAAAAAACTGGATACATATTGAATGACGATTCCGATAATGCAGCCGATCACTAATGGGATTAGTGGAATCAGGAATGCAAATAGGAAATAAAGAATATAAAAAGTAAATGGAACAGAGATAAACTGAATATAAACAACTAAAGCCGGAATCATGACGAGTAAAGTCACAATAAGGTTTGTTGCATAAAGCATAGTCCACTTGCTGATCATAATGGTTTTATTTGAAATGGGCAAAGCACTTAAAAGATCGTAGTCTTTACAGTTGATGATCATTCCGACAACTTTATAGATCGAAGTAAACGTGATGATTAAAGATGCGATTGCCATCATCGCCCCTAACAGTAAATCCAATGTACCGGTTTGAAAAAGAATCGGTGCCATCGCATAGAAATACATATAGGCATATACACAAATGACAGCGGCGGCAATGAAAAGAGTAAAAGCAAAGCCCAATAATTTAAGTTTATTTTTTGTGTTTTTTACATGTAGCAAAGCATTTAAGTTAAAGAGATGAAGGAGATTGACTTTAAGCAATAATCCTAAGCTATTCATGATCAGTCAGCTCCATAAACACATTTTCCAAACTGCTGTTCCCTTTGACTTCTTCCATATCTCCGCAGGCAAGCAGTTCACCACCTTTAATGATTGCTACTTTGTTACATAATTTTTCAGCGACTTCCAATACATGAGTAGAGAAGAATATCGCAGTTCCTTCTAAGCATAATTCATGCATAATATTTTTTAGGGTTAAACTTGCTTTAGGATCCAGTCCGACGAACGGCTCATCAAGAATCAATAATTTGGGCTGATGCACTAAAGCAGAGATAATCGCTAATTTCTGTTTCATCCCATGAGAATAAGAAGAGATTAAATCTCCGAGATTCTGCTTGATTTCAAACTGAGTAGAATATTTATCAATCAATTGAAATCTTTTTTCACTGTCCACCTGATAAATATCAGCAATGAAATTTAAATATTGGATACCTGTTAAATGCTCGTACAGATCCGGGTTATCCGGAATATAAGCCATCATTTTCTTACATTCGATTGGCTGAGACTGGATGGATTTTCCGTTAATTAAGATTTCTCCTTCATCAAAATTGTTGATTCCGGTAACTGCCTTGATCGTGGTTGTTTTTCCGGCTCCGTTGTGACCGATAAAACCATAGATATCCCCGCTTTCTACGGTAAGATTTAGATGGTTAACCGCAACCTTGTTTCCGTACTTCTTTGTTAAGTTTTTAATTTGTAACATAAATGTACCCCCTTATATATTTAGATGATTGTCTAAATATCTAAATACATAGTAGAATATAAAAATAAATATGTCAAGATATTTGGATTAGAATTGTGAACATGATATACTAATATAAGAAAGAAGGATGGAAATGAAATTATCTCGCAATGACGCATGCTGGTGCGGCAGCAATAAAAAATATAAGAAATGTCATTTAGAATTTGACACTAAGCTAGAACAATTAAAAAAGCAGGGATATAAAATTCCTACTAAGAAAATGATAAAAAACGAAGAACAAATCGAGGGAATCCGTCAAGCGGCAATCGTGAATAACGGATTGCTGGATCATATTGAGGCGCATATTAAAGCGGGGATGACAACAGAAGATATCGATCAGATGACAAATGCGTATCTTGCAAAGCATCATGCCCGTTCAGCAGACTTAAACTATCAGGGATATCCTAAAAGTATCTGCACTTCCGTTAATGATGAGGTGTGTCATGGTATTCCGTCAAAAGATGTGGTTTTAAAAGACGGAGATATTATCAATGTCGATGCGACAACGGATTTAAATGGATATTTTGCTGATGCTTCAAGAATGTTCATGATTGGTGATGTCAGCAAGGAAGCAAAGGAGCTTGTGGAAATCACACGCCTATGCCTATATAAAGGAATAGAAAGTGTAAAGCCATGGGAAAGCTGTGTAGGTGATATTGGTGTGGCAATTCAGGAGTTTGCGGAAGCTAACGGATATAGTGTCGTACGTGAATTCTGTGGTCATGGAGTGGGACTGTCAATGCATGAAGATCCTTATGTATTCCACTTTAAACCGAATGAACCGACAGAAGTATTAGTGCCGGGAATGGTCTTTACCATTGAACCGATGATTAATGCGGGGAAAAAAGACATTCATTTAAAAGAAGGCAATGACTGGACGGCTTATACAGACGATGGCTCTTTGTCTGCACAATGGGAACATACACTGCTGGTTACAGATGAGGGTGTAGAAATTATTTCAAAGTAAAAAAATCGGGTTAGCCCGATCTTTTTTTATATAAGGATACCGTTGCAGTGATCCATCTCATGCTGGATAATCTGAGCAGTATAATCACTAAACGTCTTAATTTTCTTTTTAAAGTCATGATCTAAATAAGCCACTTTAATTTTAGGATAGCGCAAGGCTTCTTTGGTTCCTTGATGAGAAAGACAGCCTTCTTGTGCAGTGTATGGCTTTCCTGTTGTTTTTATGATCTGCGGATTATACATGATAATAGGAGAACCTTGATCGGTAATAACAATAATATTTTTAAGTTCACCGATCATATTGGCAGCCATGCCGACACAATGCTCTTGGTGAGCGTTTAGCGTATCTAAGAGATCCTGAGCAATGCTTTTATCCTCATAGGCAGCATCAATAGATTTTTGGCTTAGCAGTATTTTATCCTTTACTATTTCTCGAATCATACATCTACCTTCTTTCCAAGTTTTTAATCTGCCAGTCGATCGGTTCAATCTGATGCTGAACTAAAAAAGCATTGGCTTTAGAAAAAGGCTTGGAACCAAAGAAACCGTAATCTGCTGAATAAGGAGAAGGGTGTGAGCTTTTAATGATTAAATGCTTAGAGGTATCAATATACTGAATCTTTTCCTGAGCATTCTTTCCCCATAAGATAAAGACTAACGGTTTTTCACGCTGATTTAAATAGCGAATAATATTCAGAGTCAATTGTTCCCAGCCTAAACCACGGTGAGAATTAGCTTGATGGGCACGTACGGTTAAGACATTATTCAAAAGCAGAACCCCCTGCTTTGCCCATGATGTCAAATCACCATGATTAGGGATATAACAGCCCAGATCATCGTGACATTCCTTATAGATATTAACTAAACTAGGCGGAACGGTAATATTGGGATGAACCGAAAAAGCCAATCCGTTTGCCTGTCCCGGTTCATGATAAGGATCCTGACCGACAATGACCACTTTAACATTATCAAATGAAGTAAGATTCAGACTTCTAAAAATATCTTGCTTAGGAGGATAAACCGTTTGTGTTGCATATTCCTGATCAATTTTCTTTTTGAGTTCCTGATAATAGTTTTTTTGTTTTTCATGTTCGATTATTTCTCTAAATGTCATGGTATTCCCCCTTATATTTCCTTTTTATTATAACATAATCCAAAGTTTCTTAAAATGTTTTGTGTTTGTTAGCGTTTACTTTTGAAATAATCTTATTTTTTATTAAAAGACGATTGACGAATCATATTTTTAGGTTTAATCTAATAAATGTTCATATATAATATGAGGGGAGAGAAAAATATGAATGGTTTGATCATACTTGCGATCGCCATCATCGTTCTAGGGGGAGCCTATCTGTTGTATGGGAGATACTTGGAAAAAACTTGGGGGATCGATGCAGAGGCACAGACACCTGCCTTTAAAAGAGAAGATGGAGAAGATTATGTACCTACGCCTAAATTAGTGGTATTTGCACATCAGTTTTCTTCTATTGCCGGTGCAGGACCAGTTACCGGACCGGTCATTGCTTTAATGTTTGGCTGGCTGCCGGCATTGCTATGGATATTAGTTGGGGGAATCTTTTTTGGTGCTGTCCATGATTTTGGGGCTTTGTATGCGTCAGTCAAAAATGAGGGGAAATCAATGGGGCTAATTATTGAAAAATACATTGGCAAAACCGGAAAGAAAATGTTCCTGGTATTTTGCTGGTTATTTACCTTGATCGTTATCGCTGCTTTTACCGATATCGTAGCCGGAACATTTGACGGTATCGATGCAGAGGGGGCAATCAATACGGTCAATGGGACTACTGCTTCAATTTCAATGTTATTTATTGTTGTCGCTATCGTGTTTGGATTATTTATTAAATATAAAAAGCCTTCACAGATTACAGAATTTATTATTGGCGTTATCTTATTAATCGCTATGATTGCTTTGGGAATCTTATTTCCAATGTGTGTAGATCGCAGCTTCTGGATCTTTATTATCATCGGTTATTTATTCTTAGCTTCTATTTTACCAATGTGGTTGTTGATGCAGCCACGTGACTATCTGACAACTTTCTTATTAGTGGGAATGATCTTAGGAGCTGTGATTGGTGTTTTTGCGGCAAATCCGTCGATGGACTTACCGGCTTTTACCGGATTTGTTGTTGATGGGAAATTCCTATTTCCAACATTGTTCGTTACAATTGCCTGCGGAGCTGTTTCGGGATTCCATTCGTTGGTATCCAGCGGTACTTCTTCTAAGCAGATCAGTAATGAAAAAGATATGAAGATGGTTGGCTTTGGAGCGATGCTTTTAGAAGCCTTGTTGGCGGTTTTAGCGCTAGTAGTGGTATCTTCTTTGGCAAGCGGGGGAGCTTTGCCAAAAGGAACACCATTTCAATTATTTTCTACAGGGGTTTCCGGCTTCTTAGGGAAGCTGGGAGTGCCTAGTCATATTGCTACCTGCCTGATGGCGATGTCGGTATCGGCTTTAGCCTTGACTTCTTTGGATTCCGTGGCACGTATCGGACGTATGTCTTTACAGGAGTTGTGTGATAACGGCGGGAATGAAAAAGGCTTAGCGAAGATTTTTAAGAATAAGTATGCAGCCACAATCATTACATTAGTGATTGGATACTTACTGGCTTTAGGTGGTTATAATAATATTTGGCCATTGTTTGGTGCCAGCAATCAGCTGTTGTCTGCATTAGTCTTAATTTCACTATCCGTATTCTTAAAAACAACTGGACGAAAAGGCTTTATGCTGTGGATTCCAATGTGTTTAATGTTGGTAGTCACCTTTACTTCCTTAGGACAGTCTATTTATGGCATTGTGATGGCATGGCTGACTACCGGAAGCATCGATTTGATGACACAGGGCTTACAGCTTGTTTTTGCCGTATTGCTTGTGGTATTGGGAGCAATCGTTGCCTTTTCTAATTTCAAAAAGCTAAAAGAGGCTTAATTGGAACTTTATTTGAAGTTCCTTTTTTATCTCAAATAATGGTTTGGGAAACAGAATACCGCTAATTTTTACATAGCTGGGCATACTAAAAGAAAGGGAAATAAAACCATCTGAAAATCAACCCTTTTCATTATTATAAAAATATGTAGAAAAATGAAGATGAGAGTGATATAATCGCTCTTTGTGTGATAAGGAGGAATATGAGATGAGTTCAAAAAATGATTTGGCAACGGGAAAGATCGGGAAGCTGCTTTTTAGTTTAGCTGTTCCTTCCATCATTGCTCAATTAGTGAATGTTTTATATAATATCGTCGATCGTATTTTCATTGGAAAAATGGCGGACAGTACGATTGCGATGGCAGGATTAAGCACGGCTTTGCCATTAGTGACATTAATCATGGCGTTTACACAGTTAGTCGGAGTCGGTGGAGCGCCGTTGTGTGCCATTAAACTTGGAGAAAAGAATCAAGATGGTGCCGAAGAAATTATGACGAACAGCTTTTCGGCATTGATTATTTCCGGAGTATTGATTACGATGACTATTTTGTTGTTTCAGACGCCGCTGCTGACGATGTTCGGAGCCAGTGCACAAACACTGAAGCCGGCATCAGAATATATTACAATATATGCCTTAGGAACAGTATTTGTTCAAATCGCCTTTGGAATGAATGCTTATATCAATACACAGGGATTCGCAAAAATCGGAATGTCTACAGTATTGATCGGGGCTATTATTAATATTATCTTAGATCCTGTTTTTATCTTTGGTTTTGGCATGGGGGTTAAAGGGGCAGCTTTAGCGACGATTATCTCTCAAGGTGTATCTGCTTTATGGGTGCTTCAATTCTTATTTTCAAAAAACAGTACAATCAAGATTCGTAAACAGTATATTATACCTAAGCTGAAAGTTTTAATACCGATTGTATCTTTAGGTGTTTCACCTTTCGTTATGGCATCAACAGAAAGCTTGCTTCAGATTTCTTTCATTAATCAGCTATCCGTTTACGGAGGAACTTTAGCGGTAGCCAGTATGGCAATCCTGAATAGTATTTGGCAGTTTATTTCAATGCCGATGATGGGCTTATGTCAAGGGGCACAGCCGATCATGAGTTATAACTATGGCGCTAAAAATTATGAACGTGTCCGTCAGACCTTCAAACTTACTTTTAAATGCTGTCTAGGACTGTCTTTTACATTTGGTGGATTATTTATTATTTTTGCGACACCGTTAGTCTCTATCTTTACCAGTGATCCGACAACGATCCGTTTTGCCAGCTGGGCACTTCGTATCTATGTCTGCGGCGGAATGGTGATGGGGGCACAGAATGCCTGCCAGCAATCCTTCATGGCATTAGGACAGGCTAAAATATCATTGCTGATGGCTCTGACTAGAAAAGTCTTTTTGTTGATTCCACTTATCTATGTATTGCCGATCATCATGGGAAACAGCACTATTGCGATGAATTTAGCACAGCCTGTCGCAGACTTAGTACAGCATGCCGGAAAGGTATTTGCTATCTATTTTGCAGAACCGGTATCCGATACATTAGCTTCACTAATTACGACACTAATGTTTGTCCGTTTCTATCGCAAACATTTATCTGTTAAAGCTTTGGAACATGAAACTGAACAATAACGTTCAGTTTTTTTATTTTTATGGTAGACTAATAAAGAGGTGGAACGTATGAAAAAAATATTAATCGTAGAAGATGATGACAAATTAGCAAACGAACTGAAAATATTTTTAGATCGGCAGGGGTATCAGGCAGAATATCTGAATGATTTCAGTGATCCTTTGCAAAGTATATTGAACAGCCACAGTGATTTGGTACTGCTGGATATCAACCTGCCTCATCATGACGGACAGTTTCTTTGCAAGGAGGTTCGCAAGACATCGGATCTGCCGATTATCATTATTACCAGTAAAAATAATGAGCTGGATGAATTAATCAGCATGAATTACGGGGCTGATGATTTTGTGACGAAACCTTTTAATACGCAGATTCTGTTGGCACGTATTCAAGCGGTCTTAAAACGCAGTCAGCCTGCGGTGAATCAGCTGAATTACCGAGATTTCACATTAGATTTGAGCCGTTATACGATTGAAAGAGAACATCAGGAGCTTGAGCTTACCAAGAATGAATTTAAGATTTTATACTGCTTGCTGAACAATCAGGGAACAATTGTTTCTCGAGAAGAGATCATGTCCTATCTATGGGACAGTGAGCTGTTTGTAGATGACAATACATTGACTGTGAATATTAATCGATTACGCCGTAAATTAGAGGATATCGGCTTAAAGGACATCATCACGACAAGACGTGGATATGGGTATATTTTAGAATGAAATGGCGTACCTATCTTTACGAACACAGTCTCCATTTAATCATCATGGTCTTTGTCATCTTTACCATTGAAATCTTTTTAATGATAGCCAATGTCCGTTTATTTCTCCATCTTTATTTAGGTATTTCTTTGATGGGAGGCTATCTGATTTGTTTGTATTTAGATTATAAGAAACAGGAACGCTATTTTCATCTTCTGTTTAAACATCTTGAGCAGCTCGATCAAAAATATCTGCTGCCCGAGGTACTGGAAAAAGGAACGGATCAGCTTCAGCGTGCGTATAAAGAGGTATTGTATGCGATGGAAAGCTCAATGATTGCGAAAGTGAACCGCTATCAAAATATAAGCAAGGAGTATAAAGAATATATTGAATTATGGATTCATGAAGTTAAGACTCCTATTGCGACAAGCAAAATGATTATTGAAAATAATCCATCGCCGGTTACCCGCAATATTAATGAAGAATTGCATAAAGTCGAAAACTATGTGGAGCAGGCTTTGTTTTATGCCCGTAGTTCGGATGTTGAAAAGGATTTTACGATCAAGGAAATGAATCTTAAAAATGCAGTGAACAATGTGATTAAACGAAACAAAACAGATTTTATTAACCGCAATATCAGGATTGAATTAAAACATTTAGATCAAGTTGTCTACAGTGATCCTAAATGGGTGGAATTTATCCTGCATCAGATTATCGGTAATGCGATTAAATATGCTGATAAACCGGATGCAACGGTATCGATTGATACAGTGATGTATGCTAATCAAATACGCTTGATGATTAAAGATAATGGATGCGGAATATTACCGCAGGATTTAAACCGTGTCTTTGAAAAAGGATTTACCGGCAGCAATCAGCGAGATAATAAAAAAGCGACCGGTCTTGGGTTGTACCTTTCTAAGAAGCTCTGTCTCCGTATTGGGCTTGATTTGCAGATCGAATCGATAAAAGATAAATATACGATGCTGACGATCATATTCCCAGTCGGCAATATGACAAAAATGTAAGATAACTGTAAGCCTAATCGATGGCTCCTATACAGTAAGATGGGTAGAATATAGGTGTAAAAGGAAGGAGCAATCATTATGGAACAAGTTTTACAAGTAAATAAAATAGAAAAATATTATGGGAATAAAGGAAATCTGACCAAAGCGATCAACCAGATCAGTTTCTCAATTTCAAAAGGGGAATTTGTTGGAATCATGGGAGCTTCGGGATCAGGAAAAACAACGTTACTGAATTGTATCTCTACAATCGATCGTGTTTCGGCCGGAAGCATTATGATTAACGGTAAAGATATTACTAAAATGAAAAAATCACAGCTAATTAAATTTCGTCGCGAAGAATTAGGTTTCATCTTTCAGGATTTCAATTTACTCGATACCTTAACAGCTTTTGAAAATATTGCTTTGGCACTGACCATTCAAAAAGTAAATGCCACTCAAATCCAAACCCGTGTGAAGGAAGTAGCACAGCGATTAGGAATCGAGGAGATTTTAAATAAATATCCTTATCAGTTATCGGGAGGACAAAAGCAAAGAGTAGCAAGTGCCCGTGCGATCATCTCAAATCCGAAACTGATCTTAGCGGATGAACCGACAGGAGCTTTAGATTCAAAATCAGCACGTATGCTTTTAGAAAGCTTTGAAGAATTGAACCGCAGTTTAGAAGCAACAATTTTAATGGTCACTCATGATGCTTTTAGTGCCAGCTATGCGCATCGTATCATTTTTATTAAAGATGGGGAAGTCTTTAATGAACTCGTCAGAGGAAATGACTCACGTAAGGAATTCTTTGATAAGATCATTGAAGTAGTAACCCTATTAGGTGGTGAATTGAACGATGTTATTTAAACTATCTATTCGCAATATGCGAAAAAGCATTAAGGACTACATGATTTACTTTATGACCTTGGTACTAGGTGTTGCAGTCTTTTATGTCTTTAACTCACTGGAATCTCAGCAGGCAATGCTTAGCCTCAGCAGTGATACTCGTGAAATCGTAACTCTGATTACGGAATTGATCAATTATGTTTCGGTCTTTGTCTCAATTATCTTAGGCTTCTTAATTGTTTATGCCAATAACTTCTTAATCAGACGACGTAAAAAAGAGTTTGGTGTCTATATGACATTAGGAATGGGAAAGAAAAATATTTCGGTTATCCTTTTAATTGAAACGATTTTAATCGGACTATTATCATTGGTGATCGGTTTAGTGATCGGAATCTTTGCTTCACAATTAACCTCGATTGTTGTCGCAAAATTATTCAGTGCCGATATGACACAGTATCAGTTTGTTTATTCAAGTTCAGCGACAGTTAAATCTATTCTTTACTTTGGCATCATCTATTTAATTGTTATGGTATTTAATATGATTTCGATCGGTCGCTATCAATTAATTGATTTGCTTCAGGCTCATCGTAAAAACGAAAGTATTAAAACTAAAAATTTGGGAGTTTGTGTTCTATTATTCTTAGCTTCTGTGGGAATGCTCGCTTTTGCCTATTATCAGGTAACTCAGGTGTTTAACGGATCGCAGGTCGATCTGTTAGGACAGATGATCCTAGTCGGATGTGTAGGAACCTTCTTACTGTTTTATTCATTATCAGGATTTATTTTACGTGTCGTTCAAATGAATAAAGGACATTACCTAAAAGGCTTAAATTGCTTTGTCTTGCGTCAGATGAACGCTACGATCAATACAACCGTTGTTTCGATCAGTATTATTTGTTTGCTGCAGTTCTTTACAATCTGTATCTTATCGACTGCTTTTGCTATCAATGAAACTCTAAAGAAAGATTTGAGAGATTTGAATCCGGTCGATGTTTCGATTACGTCTTATGTATCTATGGATGAAGGCGTTCAAGGCAATGAATCCGATGTCTTTGAAGTGTTAAATCAAGTTGACATTACGCCGACAGACTTTTCCGAATATACGTTTGCGAATGTATATAGTGCTGATATTTATATGAAAGATTCATTAGCTCCGATCGTTGATCAGATTCATAAAAGTTTTCCATATCTGCAGTTAGATGAAGCACAAGAATCATTCATGAGTGTCAGTGACTATAATAAGATCGCAAAGCAGTTTGGCAATGAACAAATTGAGCTTGCGGATAATCAGTATGTCGCTATCGTAGATTACGATAATATGAAAAATTTACGTGATCAGTCAATGGCTATGGGGACACCGATTACCATTAACGGTCAGTCTTTAGTACCGAAGTTTAATCATTGCGTCTATGGATTCGTTGTCAATTCAGCCTCACATATGAACATGGGAATTATTGTCGTTCCAGATCAGTATGTAAAGAATATGGAACTTAGAGCGATGCATTTCAATGCTGATTATGCCGGCGATAAAGAACATACAAAAGTAATGGAAGAAAGATTTAAAACATTGGAAGAAAACGGTGATTTAGCGGGGACTATCTATTCACGTATTGCCATGCAGGAAAGTGCAACAGGCTTAACCGTATTGTTTATCTTCATCGGGCTTTATTTAGGCATTATCTTCCTAATTTCGGGAGCGGCGATCCTAGCTTTAAAACAGCTATCTGAAAGTTCAGACAACGTCGAACGCTATAAGGTATTAAGAAAGATCGGTACAAGTGAACGAATGATTAATCACTCTTTATTTGTACAAATTGGGATCTTCTTTGCGATGCCGCTAAGCTTAGCCTGTATCCATTCTGTCTTTGGGATTCAGGTAGCTAATAAACTCTTAGCTTTATTTAATCAAAATGATATGCTGGCTCCGATTGCCATCACAGCATTATTTATTATCATGATCTATGGCAGCTACTTTATCATCACCTATTTAGGCAGCCGTTCGATCATTAAAGAAGACAGCATGGTGTAAAAGTCATAGAAATATGACTTTTCATTTTGTCCAAGTCAATTTTGTTTGGCGAACACTCAATAATTTGCTATAATGGGTTTAGACAAAAGACAACACACATAAAGAGGTGGCAAAAAGTGGAACAGGCTAAAAATGATCATATCAAATTATTTGGGTTATTAATGCGAAAGCATGAATATCTGTTACATAAGATATGTCATAAATATGGAATTTACCGTGGACAGCACCATATTTTAATGGCATTGGAGGAAACACCCGGCTTAACTCAAAATGAGCTGGCAGCAAAGATCAATGTCGCCAAAGCCTCAATCACAACCTCGTTGAACCGTATGGAAAGAAACGGCTTTGTGATCAGAAAAAAGTCAACAGAGGATGGTCGCTGCAACTTGATTTATATTACCGAAAAGGGAATAGAGGCAAGCCATGGTTGTGACGAAGAAATTAATCAATTAAAAGAAGCATTGTTTTCCAAGATCGACCAACAGGAATTATCACAGGTTAATGAGATCTTGTCTAAATTGCTAGCTGGTTTGGAGACGTTGGAAGAGTAGAGCGTTCATAGCGAGGGCAATCTCGCTTTTTTATTTGATGGGACTAAAGGAGATAGATTATGAATGAAATAGAACGTTATATCGATCACTTACTGCGACCGTATCAAAATATTATTGATGTCAGTGAAAAGAAAAAGCAGCTGATGGACGGACTGGATCGCCAGACTGAAATGTTTCGTGAGCAGGGCTATGATCATGATGAAATCGACGGATTGATTAAGCATTCACTGCATCGTCTTTGGCATCAAATTGAAAAAGAAATTTCTGTGGATAAAGTCAGTTTTGTGAAAAAATCACGTCTGCATTTTATTGCTTACTTGATTGCGGCACTGATCTTAATGATACCCGGTCTTTTAGCCGGCGGCAAGATTTGGATTCCCTTAATCGTATTAGGACTCATTTTTATTAGTTTTCTCAGCTATCTGATGGCTGATCGCAACAGTGGCTTAATCCATATTAATATCTATTTATTGAATCATCGAAAAAGAGAGCTCTTAGCGGTTTGGATCGTATTTCTTTTTATCAACAGTGTGGTCTGTATCACTGAATATCAAGAGGGTGCCCTCAGTCTAGTTCAATATATCATCGATTTGTATTTTCCATTAGTTACCTTGCTGATTCCGTTAAGTCTGTATAAACTTGACCGTGTCATAAAAAAATGTATCAAATATTAGATTCTTTATGAACTTAACATTTTTTATTTATAAATAAATTAGAGTTTGCGGAGGCATTTTATGTTTAATGAAATATGCATATATGAAGCGAAATTAACCAAATTAGATGAAATTGAAGAACTGATGAGAGAAGTAGCGGAATTTTACTTGGAGCAAGATGGCGTTATTGATGTACACTATATAAAACGTACTCACAGACAAAAAGATTTCAATGCCGTTAAAGAGGGAGAATTACCTGTTCGTCTTACAAGAAATGTAGGAAAGGTAACATATGTCTTGTATTGGGTGATGGAAAATGAAGAGGTTCATGCAAGAGTTGGAAAACTTGGTATAGAAAAATTCTATAAACGTTGGAACAGGTGTTTAACCACAATGCCCAAAATAATTTTGGGTGAGAATATTGTTTGATTTACAAATTCCAGTTTTTCTATAACATCATATTCAATACCCAAAGTGGTTAATCAATGATTGACTGCTTCTTTTTATAATTAAAGGACACCAGCAAGGTGTCCTTTAATTGTATCAAGACTCTTTTATTAATGATGAATTTGTAGTAAATCACATACTATTTTCTTCATGAATTACTAATAAACGTAGTGTTTAAGCGATAATCAGCAAGTCTATTTTAAATTTATATATAAATTTATCGGTTGCATAAACGATTAATTTTAAAGAGAAATACAGAAAATTATATGAACAGAGAAAGATTTTTTATTTTACATTTTTTTTATTTGAAAATACTTGACTTCGAGTGTACTCTAAGGCGTAAAATAAAACTGTAAATTATATCAGGGAGGTATAGAGATGGAATATCGTAAAATTGAGAAATTAGGAGTTGCCCCTTCATTATTAGGATTTGGATGTATGCGTTTCCCCATTAAAGAAGATGGGAAAATCGATGAAGCAGAAGCTGAAAGAATGATCGATCACGCAATAAGCAGCGGAGTAACGTATATTGATACAGCTTATCCTTATCATAGTGGGGACAGTGAACCTTTTGTTGGAAGAGTATTAAAAAAATATGATCGCAAGAGTTTTTACTTAGCGACCAAATTGCCAATTTGGAATATTGAAACATTAGAAGACGCTAAACGCATCTTTGAAGAACAAATGACTCGTTTAGATGTGGATTATGTAGATTTCTATTTACTGCATGCTTTAGATAAAGGAAGATGGGATAAGATTTTGGATTTAGGAATCTTAGACTATTGTGAAGAATTAAAGAAACAAGGGAAAATTAAATATTTAGGATTCTCATTCCATGATGATTATCCTGTGTTTGAGGAAATCTTAACGTATCGTGACTGGGATTTCTGTCAAATTCAATTAAATTATATTGATACTGATGTGCAGGCAGGGATTAAAGGGTATGAATTAGCAGCCAGCCGTAATATCCCATTGGTGATCATGGAACCAATCAAAGGCGGATCACTGGCAACGCTGCCGGAAGATATCGCTTCTATCTTCAAAAAATACGACGAATCAAAGAGTCTTTCTTCATGGGCATTGCGTTGGATTGCCAGTCTGCCAAATGTGAAAGTGGTATTAAGCGGAATGTCTACTTATCAGCATGTAGAAGATAACTTAGCAACATTTAATCACTTTAAGCCGCTAACGACTGAAGAAAGTGATATTGTAAATAAAGTAGCAGAAACGATTAAATCACGTACAAAGAACGGATGTACAGGCTGTGCTTATTGTATGCCTTGTCCATTCGGTGTAGATATTCCTAAGAACTTCCGCTTATGGAACGATTATGCGATGTATGGAAATGAAGAAGCAGCAAGAAAACGTTATCATGCTATGGATGAGAAACAAAGAGCCGATCAATGTAAGCAATGCGGTGCTTGTGAAAAAATGTGTCCGCAGGCTATTAAGATCAGAGAAGATCTGAAACGTGTTGCTGCAGAGATGCCAAAATAAGGAGAAATTATGGAAGTAGTTGTCATTGACGGACAAGGCGGAGGGATTGGCAGAAGTGTTATTGAAGCAATACGCCAAAGCCTTCCCGATGTCTTTATTATAGCGGTAGGAACCAATGCGGTGGCTACAAGCAATATGTTGAAAGCCGGTGCTCAAGTAGGCGCAACCGGTGAGAATGCAGTGATTTATAATGCTCAGAATGCTGAAGTTGTCATTGGACCGATTGGAATCGCATTTGCAAATTCCATGTATGGAGAAATCAGTCCGAAAATGGCACAGGCGATCGGTTCCTCAGCAGCTCATAAATTACTGATCCCGGTATCAAAATGTCCGGTTACCATTGTGGGAATAGAGAATAAAAATATTAATGAATATGTTCATCAATGCATTGAGCAATTGAGTGAATGGAGCAAATAAGATCGATATAATCAATGAATTTTCTTTCGGAGCTTTTTAACATGACAACGCTTACGGTATTCATTGACAAACGCCGTCTTTCCATGTAAAATTAGACATGTAATTAAAGAACTTTAACAGATAGAAAGGAAGTATTTAACCATGGATGAAATGGAAACAGTAATCATTAACTTAATCGTAAGCAGCGGTAGCGCTCGTTCTTCAGCAATGGAAGCAATCCAATTTGCTAAAGCAGGAGAAATGGATAAAGCTCGCGAATCATTAGATCAAGCTAAAGAATCAGTAAACGAAGGACATCATTCACAAACTGAATTGATCCAAGCTGAAATCAGAGGGGAAAAAGCACCTTTATCATTATTAATGGTACATGCTCAAGACCACTTAATGACTTCATTATTATGTATCGATTTAGCAGCTGAAATGATCGACCTATACGAAAAAGTAAACGGATAATAGAGCTGTCAAAACAATAAAACAATAGGGAAATGGCGAATGCTGTTTCCTGTTTTTTATTCTTTTTATACTTTTCTTTCACATTCTAAAAATTATCTTTGACGAAGTTAGAAATATGTTACTCTAAAAGGGGTGACAAATATGAAGATAGGAATTATTGGCACCGGAATGATTGCAAAAGCATTCATAGATGGCGCAAGAAAAAATGATTTAGAAATCCATGCCGTTTGTTCGAGAACGATGGAAAAGGCAAAAGCATTTGCCAAAGAGTGTCAGATTGAAAAAATATATGATGATTATCATCAGATGATTGCCGATCCAAAACTGGATTTTATTTATGTAGCGACACCAAACGGCTTACATTTTAAGTACTGTAAGCTGGCTTTGGAGGCAGATAAGCATGTTATGTGTGAAAAGCCGTTTTGTTCGAATGGCGGGGAACTAAAAGAATTGATCAGGATCGCAAAAGAAAGAAAACGTTTTTTATTTGAAGCAATTATTAATATACATTTGCCTAACTTTAAGATTTTAAAAGAAAAAATAAATGAGATTGGACGCATCAGAATGGTGCAAACTAATTTTAGTCAGTATTCTTCTAAGTATAATGCCTTGTTATCAGGAGAGACACCGAATGTCTTTAATTTGGAGTATGCCGGCGGCGCGTTGCTGGATCTTAATATTTATAATATTCATTTAGCGGTTTCATTGTTTGGAGAGCCTATAGAAGTGGATTATATCGCGAATCTTCATCCAAATGGAGTTGATGTTTCCGGGGTATTGATCTTGAAATATGAAGATTTTATTTTCAGCAGTGTCGGAGCAAAAGATTGTTCAGGACATCGCTTTGTTTCTATTCAGGGAGAACAGGGTTGTCTGTATAGTCCCAGCTCACCAAGCGGACTGACACAGATTGATTTAGTAAAGAAAGATACACAAACCTTTAATGAGCAAACAGAACGCAACGGTATGTATTATGAATTGTTAGATTTTAAGGAGATTTATGAGCAAAAGGATTTAGAAGCCTGCTTTAAATTATTGGAAGAAAGCTTAAAAGTGATGGAAATAGCGGATAAAGCGCGAAAAAAAGCGAATATTATCTTTCCTGCTGATCTTTTATGTTGAACTTAATGGTAAACTTGAGTATAATACACTTGTAAGTAGAGTTTAAAACCACATTATATAGTATTGGAAGGTAATTCATATGGTAAAAATAATTGCAGATACATCAACAATGTTTTCTCCAAAAGAAGGAGAAGCACTAGGAATCGATATCATTCCTTTAAGTGTCAGTATCAATCATGAATCTTATGCAGAGCTTGTTGAGATGGATAGTGAGACTTTTCTAAAAAAAATAAAAGAAGGGGGCGTTCCTTCATCTTCACAGCCACCGATTGGAAAATTAGTGGAAGCATTTGAAAAATATCCTAATGATGAAATCTTAGGTATCTTTATGTGCGATGGATTGTCAGGTACATATCAAAGTGCAGTCAGTGCCAGTCAGATGGTTTCTAATCAGGAAAACATTTCAATTGTAGACAGCAAGACACTGTGCGGACCTCATCGTTATTTGGTATTAAAGGCAAAACGTTTAGCTGACGAAGGAAAGAGTAAGGCTGAAATTCTTGAAGCCCTGCAGGGATCTTTGGAAGAAAATCGTTCGTTCCTGCTTCCTCAGGATTTTGATTTCTTAAAGCGCGGTGGACGTCTAACGCCTATTGCGGCAACTTTGGGTGGTTTATTAAAGATCGTTCCGATCATGACGCAGACAGAAGATCGCAAGCGTTTGGAAAAACACGGAATAGGCAGAACCTTTACATCGGCTGTCAGTAAATTATTCGGAGATATGGAAAGAGATCAGGTTGATGAAAATACATATATTACGATCAGTCATGGTGGCGTTTTAAAACAAGCGGAAACGGCTGCAAGTAAGATAAAAGAAAAATTCCCAACAGCAGAAGTGGAAATTTTTGAATTAACACCTGCCTTTATTACTCAAGGCGGACCAGAATGTGTTGCGATCCAATGGATAAAAAAATAGTTCCTATCAAAAAGATAGAAACTTTATAGCTGATAATGCTTCATTCTTATAATGAAGATTATCGGCTTTTTTTATTTTCTTTAGGCATTATAGAATGCTAAAATATCTATAAGAAATAACTATAAAGAGTTATTGAATTTCACCCTCCTTGTTTTTTTGCTGATGTTCAGCTTTTTTATGTTTATACATCAAAGTATCCGCTTGATTAAATGCAGATTGCAGTGTATCTTTATCTGTACAAATATACCACCCAATCGCAAGTCCGATGTTGATAGACCAATCCGGCTTACTTTCACTAAAAACAAGATGAATAGTTGATTCTAATTTTTTCATCATCTTTTCATCAGCATGAGGAACTAAAACCGCAAACTCATCTCCGCCAATACGATATACAGTTCCATTTCGTTCAACCGCCTTTAATAATACCTGTGCAGATACTTGAAGATAAGTATCGCCGTGATCATGACCAAGTTCATCGTTTACTGTTTTAAGATTATTAAGATCAATGACTAGAATCCCTATGTCTAAAACCGTATGTAGAGCCTCTAAATTTTGTGTATCCACAAGATAGGCATTGCGATTTTTAAGTTGTGTCAGATGATCGGTATTCGCCATATCACGATAAAGCGGATTAGAAATACGACGGAAGAAAATAACAGCAAAAACAATTGATAATAAGCAGGTTCCTAAAATAATAATGGGAGTAAATAAGCGAAGATTTTTATATGTATTATAATGTTTGGCAGCATCAAATTCGATGCCAACGACACCTACCACATCGTTATTTTGTTCTGAATGGATAGGAAGATAGGCGATAAATATTTTTCCCCATTCTGTTTCTTTGATATTGCTTGGCATGATTGTTTCACCATTCATGGCTCGCTGCAGTTCCGGGATAATTTCTTTTTCAATTAAATCCCCGGGATGACGAAAATCTTCAGCATCTAAAGGCAGTCCGTCAATAAGATAAATGAAGTCCCCGTTTTCTATTTGGGTTGCGGTATAAAGATAACGCACATCTGTTGCCTGCTTAACATTCGCAAAGATTTGACGGCTGTCTTGATATAATGGAGTATTCATATCCTCTATTGATCGAAGCTGTGAAAATGCTTCTCGATCAAGTGAATCTTCCAAATAATCATAGATTGCCAACACACGATCATTTAATGAACGAATCATATCGTGATAGGTGCTGAAATAATGTACGGCAAACACACACAAACATGAGACAGTGACAACAGCCGCAGTAAAAATAGATACCTGAACATCCATACGCCGTATTGGTCTGCTCATCGAGTTTCTTTTAAACAACATGATTCCTCCTCATTAGACAATTTTCACTTTATTTTTTGAAAAAAAATATTATAATTGCCAACATCATTGGTTCTTATAATCTTTTCTAACATTGAGCTTTTATTAAGCTAAATAATTTCCATTGCCAATCAAATTTAGATCTTATATTTTATATTATACTATAATTATAAATCGAAACAAACATAAATATTAACATAAGGACAGATAGGGATTAAAGCATAATGGTTTATCTTGATAATTAATCATGAAAGCAATAAAAAAACGATGGCTGTGCATCGTTAATTTGTTTCAGCAGGGATAACTGAACCATTGCTGTAGGTATTTTCTATAAACTGTTTGATTTCGTCAGACTGCAATACTTCTACCAAAGCCAAAATACGGTCATCATTTTGTAGAGTCTTAGTTGTTGCCACAATATTGACATATGGGTTATCCTGTGAAGCACTCTCCAAGATCAATGCATCTTGACTTGGGTTTAATCCTCCTTGAATAGCGTAATTTCCGTTGATTGCCACTAAATCTCCTTCATTGCTGTTGAAAGTAGTGACTAACAGTTCCGGTTTGATTTCATTAAATTTCAATGCTTTAGGATTATAGTCTTTATTATTTTGGATTTCACTGATCGTTAAATCGAAAATGTTTTTACCTTCGGGAATCTTAATCAGACCGGCATCCGCTAAAATAGCTAGAATACGTCCGTTATCGGCAACAGAATTTGAGATGATTACCATAGCTCCATTCGGGATATCCTCTAAATTGCTGTATTTTTTAGAATAGATACCAAAGGGTTCGATATGGATTCCCCCGGCATTAACTAAATCATATTGATGTGTCGCTAATTCTTCTTCAAAGAAAGGCAAATGCTGGAAATAGTTAGCATCGACTTCGCCGTTATCTAGGGCTTTGTTGAAAATGTAGTAATCATCTAAAACCTTAATCTTTAAATCAATATCGTATTTTTCCTTTAAAATAGGCTTAGCTGCTTCCAAAATTCTTGAATGAGGATCTGAGGTAGCAGAAACGATTAAAGTATTCGCAGAACCGCTGTTTTTATTAGAACAGCCTACTAAAGTGATAAATAATAAAGCAGTAAATAATAATGTAGTTAGTTTTTTCATGTTGTTTTCTCCTATCTTTTATCTGTAGTTTTCACAATGCGATCGCCAATCATTTGGACAATGAAGACGATGACTAATATTAAGAAAGTCGCAATGTAGGTCATGGTCGGATTATTTCTGGCGATACCATATAAATACGCTAAATGTCCCAGACCACCGGCACCGATGGCACCCGCCATGGCTGTATAACCAATGAGAGTAACTCCCATGATAGTCATGTTGGAAAATAAAGCCGGTTTTGCTTCCGGCAACAGGATTTTTGTCATAATTTGCCAGTTAGAGGCTCCCATTGCCTTGCTTGCTTCAATGGTTCCTTTATCTACTTCATTGAAGGCAACCATGCACATGCGGGCATAAAAGGGCGCACTGGAAATGATCAGAGCCGGTAAAGCTGCCTTCGCTCCTAAAATTGATCCAACTAATACCTTTGTCAGAGGAAGAAGGATAAATAAGAGGATAATAAAGGGGATAGATCTTAGGATATTTACTAGAAAATTAAGGGTTCGGCTGATGAATCGGTTAGGATAAAGACCGTCATCTTGTGTAATGTATAAGAGGATGCCTAAAAGCAGTCCCAGCACGATCGCTGCAATTAATGAGGTAAAACTCATAAATAAAGTATCCCCAAGTGCAATCATAATACTTTCCCAATCAATTTGATTTCCCATTTAAATCACCTCCACTAAAACATTTTTTTCTTTTAAAAACTGGATAAAGCACTGATGCTTTTGATCATCACATTTTGAAGCATGGATATACATCATTCCAAAAGACATTTCCTGTGTATTTGTCAGCTTTGCCTGAACGATGCTGATATCCAAATCACTGTGGCGAATTGCTTGCGATAAGATCGGCTGACGGGAATTTTCCTGAGTGAATGTCAGTTTGTATAAAACGCCGTCTGAATAGATTGTTTTTAAATCAGTTTCCTGATTATAGCTTTTTTCTTCACCGACAAAACGTTTGGTGACCGCATGTTTTGGTTTTAGGAAAATATCTTTCATTGTGCCTTCTTCGACAACTTTTCCTTCGACCATCACAGCGACACGATGACAGATCTTCTGAACCACTTCCATTTGATGGGTAATCAAAACGATGGTTAAATGCAGTTCCTGATTGATCTTTACCAGCAAATCTAAAATAGATTCGGTCGTATCGGGATCAAGGGCAGAAGTGGCTTCATCGCAGAGCAGAACGGTAGGACGGTTGGCTAAAGCTCGGGCAATGCCGACACGCTGTTTTTGTCCGCCTGACAATTCACTTGGATAACTGTTTTCTTTACCGTTTAAACCAACCAGTTCAATCAGTTCCTTTGCTCGAGCTCTGCAATCTGTTGAAGAAAGCCCGGCAATCTCTAAGGGCAGTTCAATATTTTCAATCACGGTCCTGCTCCAAAGTAAATTAAAATGCTGAAAGATCATGCCAATCTTCATTCTTGCTTGGTTCAATGCTTTCTTATTTAGCTCTGAAATATTCTGCTGATCGATCCACACTGTTCCTCTTGTCGGTTTTTCTAATGAATTGATCATTCGCAGCAGTGTTGACTTACCGGCTCCACTGTAACCGATAATGCCATAGATTTCACCATCTCGAATCGTTAGACTGACATCGTCAACAGCTTTGATTGTCTGCTTTTTGTTTTGATAAATCTTGCTGACATTTTTAATTTCAATCATAAAATTCCTCCTTAAAATATAAAAGCTCGTCCTAATAAAAGGACGAGCATGCTCGTGTTACCACCTTAATTCATTATGACCTCACGATCATAACCTCATCGAGTACTATCATACTCTAGTGCGGTAACGGGCACTCACGTCATAGGCTAAATATCACCCATGCAACTCCATGACCATCTTCGCTTACCGCTCCCTGTTCTTTTCCACCAGCCAAGAACTCTCTATGAGGTAAAAGTAAGTTACTCTTCATTTCATCGTCGTTGTAGTTATCTTAAAGCAATCTTTTAAAGATGTCAAGAAAATTAATTCATAGTTATATAGTGTGAATTAAAAAACACTCTGTTTATCAATAGAATTTCAAAAAAAAATTATATGTGAATCTGAAAATTACCAAAATCAAAGAGACCGTTTCCCTCTTTAGCAAATGCTGATCCTCTAAACTTTTAAAGGCTTGATCGATATCCGTGATGATAGAAGGGCAAACTGTAAATCGTGATGAGCAGGCATATTTGTTTTATGCTTAATTGTTTTACTTTTTCTATTGCTTGGTAAAATTGTGGTTATGGACGTATTAAGATAAAATCTTTTAAATAGGCAAAGAATTCACGAATATAAAAATTAATGATGGTTGGCAAATGACTTGGGGCACTGTACCCGTAAGCCTCGATGCCTAGACGGCTGGCAATCAGCTTTGCTCTGCTCATATGAAAGTCATTGGATATAATCATGACCTTATCATTGGCTTGGATATACTGCATAGAGAACTTGAAGTTTTCGTAGGTACTGGTTGACTGATCTTCCTGAATGATCTTCTCTTTAGGAATTCCGTGTTCGATTAAATATTGATACATTGCAGAGGCTTCGCTGATTGTTTCTCCTACCCCTTGACCGCCGCTTACAATCAGAGTTGTTTCGGGAAACTTTTGATAATATTCAATCGCTGTATCTAAACGATAAAGCAAGGAAGTGGTGATCTGATCGCCTTTTAATCCGGCACCTAAAACGACTACCTTATCGGCTTGCAGCTCATCAATATGTACAGCACCATAAATAATAACGCTTTCTACGATTATAAATAATATTAAACCGGCTGTAAATAAACCATATAAAATATATTTTAACCAAATCGGCAGGACGGCTAATAGCTGATCATGCTGTCTGATCTGGAATATGCCATAAAGTATACCAAGAATACAAGCAAATCCAAGAATTTTGGAAAAGGCTATATTTCCATAAACAATATTAATAACGATTACGTAGAGTAAAAGCAAGATAGATAAAATTAAAACACCACGATTAAAATACTTCATTGGCATCACTCCTTTTAATCAGTGTAACAGTAATTTTGTCGTTCTTCAACAAAATATTGTTTACGATTGTACTTTTCAAAAATTCAGGTATAATTGAAAATATATGATAATAGGGGGATAAAAATGAATAAAGGAGCAGCAAGATTAAACGAAGTAAAAGCTTCAAAAATTCGTGCAGTCAGTGATAAAGCGAATGCTTTGGAAGCTCTTGGTCGTTCAATTATTCGCTTTAGTACAGGGGAACCGGACTTTGCGACAGTGAGCTCGATCAAGCAGGCGACAATCCAAGCCATAGAAGACAATTACAGTCATTATGCTTCAAATCGGGGGGATTTGAAACTGAGAAAAGAAGTCTCTGAACTTGTGAAATGTCATCATGGAATCCACTATGATCCTAGTGAAGAAATACTGATTACCAGCGGTGGTTCGGAAGCTATTAATCATGTCATGCTGGGACTGATTAATCCAGAGGATGAGGTTATCGTCTGCACACCGGCTTTTTTAAGCTATGAAAATATGATTCATATGGCAGGGGGTATATTTGTCGATGTCCCATTAAAAAAAGAGAATGGTTTTCAGCTGGATATAGAAGAGATAAAAGAAGCCATTACACCAAGAACGAAAATGATCATTATTAATAATCCTTGCAATCCAACAGGAGCAGTTTATGATCCGGTGTCTATTCAGGCTTTATGTGATGTATGTATCCAACATGATCTTCTGGTATTTTCCGATGAAATCTACGATCAGTTAGTGTATGATGAGCGAAAATGCAGATCGATTGCCGCATATCCGTCAATGAAACAAAGAACGATTATGATGAATGGTTTTTCTAAAGCCTATGCGATGACCGGATGGCGTTTGGCATATCTGTGTGCGGATAAAGAACTGATAGAACCCTTATTAAAAGTTCATCAGTACGCTACCACCTGTGCACCCACCTTTATACAGGTTGGTGTCGCTAAAGTGATGAATAACGAAACAACACGAAAAGAAGTACAAGAAATGGTAAGATGTTTTGATCAGCGTAGGCAGAAAGTGATTCGAGTGTTAAAGGAAATACCGGAGCTTGATTTTGTGATACCGCAAGGGGCATTCTATGTTTTTATCGATGTCTCGAAGACCGGATTAGACGGTCAGCAATTTGCTGATGCCTTGCTGGAGGAAAAAGGTGTAGCGGTCGTTCCCGGCAATGCCCTGGGCAGTCAATGTAATGATTTTATTCGCTTATCCTATGCAACAAGTGATGAAAATGTTATGATGGGAATGCAGTTAATTAAAGAATTTATTAAGGAATTATAGAGAGGATGATAGGGTGAACTACTTATTTTATCGACTGGTTTTATTTGTTAATTCTTCATCAAAAGATGATTTAAATTATACAATCGCTGATTTTATATTAAAGAATATTTCTGAAATTGCCGAGATGAACATTGTAGTATTCGCAAATACCTGCCATGTTTCACCTGCTTCGATCAGTCGCTTTTGTCGTAAATTAGGATATGACGACTATATCCATTTAAAGATGGAATGTGCCAAATATACAAGCTTAAAAAGCACTGATTATTATGAACCTGTCATGCTTCAAGATCCTAAAAAAGCCAGTGCGGTTTATTTGAAAAAAGCGGGTATGCGTTTAGAAGAACAGATTGATTTGCTTGACTGGGAAGTATTGGAAGAATTTGTAGATGATATTCATAACAGCAGCAATGTTGCTTTTTATGGATCCCATTTTTCTCACAGCATTGCTCAGCTGATTCAGGCGGCATTGCTGTCATGTAATAAATATTCAATCGCGAAAAATGATTCAGATCAACAGATCAAGATAGCTGAAAGTCTGAATGCTGACAGCATTGCGATTACGATATCTGTGCGAGGCAACTACCTTCGCGGAACGCCGCGTTTGAAGCGTGCGATTGAAAAATCGGGGGCAAAGTCAGTTCTGATTACAGCGAATCATGATCCTAAATTAGTGAGTGAATTTGATCGTGTCATTTATATTTCTTCAGATGATGATCTTTATATGGGACGTTTCATGCTGCTGTCATTTGCAGAGCTAATCTCTCAGCTTTATGTCACACGTTTCGGAGATCATCGCCAAGGATAATCGTCATGATTATCTTTTTATTTTGGATTTAAAGTCATTAGCTTGATAAATACTATCAGTAAAATAAAATGACGGGAACTAGGGAGACATGGTATACTTAAAAGGAATACAATTATCAGGGGGCGCTAAAGATGGAAAAGAAAGAAATCATAAGGTATTTTTATGAGGAAGTCGTATCAAAGAATCTGATTGATGAGCTTCCACAATATGTTGCTGAAGAATGTGAGATAAGAGTAGGCGATCAGAATTTTCCGTTGGGCATCGAAGGAATGAAAACACATCTTATAGAGGTGAAAAAAACATATCCGGATTATACAATGACACTTACTCGCCAATATGTGGACAACGATTATGTCATCTCAGAATTTATTATGGAAGGCACGCATAAAGGGGAATGGATCGGTATTAAGCCCACCCATAAAAGACTAAAGTTTACAGGTGTAGATATAGATAAAGTCGTAGATGGAAAAATTGTTGAGCATGGAGGGGCAGTCAATACATTTGATACCTTATTCGAGCATCATTTAATCCAACCGACACCAAAGGAGGAACTTTCATGATCACTATCAGAAATGAAGAAGAAAAGGATTATTCAATCGTAGAAGAAATGACACGCAAGGCATTCTATAATTTATATATTCCCGGATGTACTGAACATTATTTGGTTCATATCATGCGCAAGCATAACGATTTTATTCCGGAATTGGATTTTGTATTGGAGTTAGATGGGAAGATTATTGGAAATGTCATGTATACGAAAGCAAAGTTAGTGGATGAAAACGGACAGGAAAAAGAAATTTTGACATTTGGACCTTTGTGTATTCATCCTGATTATCAACGCAAAGGCTACGGTAAAAAGCTGTTGGAGCATTCTTTTAATAAAGCTGTATCTTTAGGCTATGATGTCATTGTCATCTTTGGAAGTCCAAGCAATTATGTTTCCCGTGGATTTAAAAGCTGCAAAAAATATAATGTCTGTATAGAAGGCGGTGTCTTTCCTTCGGCAATGATGGTAAAAGAGCTTAAAGACAACGCCTTAGACGGAAGAAAATGGACTTATCATGACAGTCCTATCATGCAGATCGATGAAAAGGAAGCTCAGAAATTTGATGATAGCTTAGAAAAGCTGGAGAAAAAAACACTTCCTAGTCAAGAAGAATTCTACATTCTCAGTCATTCATCACTCAATTAAAAAGAGCGCTGATTTCAGCGTTCTTTTAGATAGCATTCGATTTCTTTAGCGGTAAGCTTTCTTACTTTAGTATGAGGATATTCCTGATAGGAATCCATTTGAAACACAGGCGCCATTTTTTCACAGTGCTTGTTTTTATTTTTAGATAAATATTCTTGCAAATCAGAAAGGTGCGCAAATATTTTATAGGAAATTCTGCCTTGATCGTTTTTAATCTCATAGATCCCACAGGTAGTCTTCATTGTATAATCGGCAGTTCGTAAATAAAGCTTTGCGACAGCTAAGGACTTGAATGGGAAGTTCCATCGTTGTAGACCACGTTTTGGATCACGTTCAATGCAGATGCAGCGACCGCAGGTTCCACAAATATATTGAGTATGCTGATTTAAACAATCAAGCGGGTGAAGCAGGGGTGTAATCCTAGGCTCATCACAGTAGCATTCTTGACACATCATATCCCTCTTTTCTTTCCTTCATTATAGCATTCAGTTTTTTGAGTTTCAATAAAACAGAAATTGAGTTTTAAAAAGCATCCTTAGCGGGATGCTCTCTTTTCAAGCTGTTTTAAGTGACGCTGATAGATCAGATATAAGCCTTTAAATGTCAGATCACTGTCATATTCATCGATAAGATCGGTTTCCGCTGAAATAACACGTCCTAAACCACCGGTCGCAATCACTTTCATCGGGGTTCCGATTTCCTTTTTTACTTGCTTGATAATATTTTCAGTCAGTCCAATATAGCCGTAAATAACCCCTGCCTGCATACTTTTCACAGTGTTTTTAGCGAGGATTGTATCCGGTTTAACAATTTGGATTTCCGGCAACTGCGCAGCTTGTGAAGAAAGAGCCTGTGCGCAGATTTCTAAGCCGGGAGCCGTGATCCCATAAAGGAACTCTCCTTTTTCATTGACATAATCAAAAGTAGAGGCGGTGCCAAAATCGATCACTAATACAGGACCACCATAAGTATAGTATGCGCCGGCGGCATCGACGATGCGATCCGCACCGACTGAGCTGGGGTTGTCTGTTTTAATGGCAATCCCGCTTTTGATGCCCGGTCCGATGAGGATCGGCTCATGATGCAGGTATTTGATGATAGCACTGGTAAATGAATGCATGATTTTGGGAACGACACTGCTGATAATGACATCTTCCACATCTTCGATTGAGGTGTCAGAGGCATTGAAGAAGCTCAGCAGCATAAAGCCGTATTCATCACTTGTTCTTTGCATTTTAGTGGTCAGACGGTAATTGCCGATAATCTTATTACCATCAAATAAAGCAATCGTAATATTTGTATTTCCAATATCAACAGCGACTAGCATAATGATTTCTCCTTTTCGATTTCAATCATTGTTTCTAAAATAATCTTAGCTAATTCTTTTTTACTCATCAGTTCATATTCTTTTTGATACTGCGGAGTAATAATAGTAGCGACATTCGTATCTGTCTGGAATCCGGCTCCATCTGTAAGCAGATGATTGGCTACCAACAGATCACAGTTCTTCTTTGATAATTTAGCGGCAGCATTCTCAACTAAGTTTTGTGTTTCCATCGCAAAGCCGCAAATTACTTGATGAGGCAGGCGATGCTGACCGATATACATTAAAACATCAGGGTTTGAAGTAAAACTCAGTGTTAGCTGCCCTTTTTGTTTTTTAATTTTATGAGGCTGAACATCCTCACAGCGATAGTCACCTACAGCCGCAGCTTTGATAATATAGTCATAATGCGGCAGGATTTCTTTAACTAATTCAAATAATTCCTGTGCAGTTGTGAAATAAAGCATTTTAATGCCGAGCGGTTCTTTAAGAGCCACAGGCCCGCTTAATAGAGTTACTTCTGCACCTAGCAGCCGTGCCATTTTGGCGATCTCATAACCCATTTTACCACTGGAATGATTCGTAATAAAACGCACCGGATCAATACTTTCCTGTGTAGGACCGGCAGTTACCAATACCTTTTTACCTGTTAGCGGCTTATTCGTGATTAAAGCAAACTCAATAGCGTCAAGCAGAATTTCAGTTGAAGGTAGCTTTCCTTTTCCACTGTCCCCACAGGCTAAACGCCCGCTGCTAGGCTCCACTAGAGTCATGCCAAAATGTCGGCAGCGTTCCAGATTATCTTGTGTAATCGGATTTTCATACATATGAGTATTCATAGCCGGGGCAAGGATTTTTGGGCAGGTTGCCGCTAAAAAAGTAGAGGTCAGCATATCATCAGCAATCCCATGGGCAATCTTCGCTATGATGTTTGCAGTTGCGGGAACGATCATGAAAACATCTGCTTTTTTTGCGAGTTCGATATGCTTGACTTCCCCATCTGTCGTTCTCTCAAAAGTATCTAAATACACTTTTTTCTTTGTCAGAGATTCAAAGGTTAGAGGGGCGATAAATTCTGTGGCGTTTTTGGTCATGATGATATCCACATCATAGCCAAGCTTGACTAGCTGACTGGTAAGATCAGCAGCCTTGTAAGCCGCTATTCCACCGGTAATTCCTAATAAAATATTTTTTTTCATAGTGTCCTCCATAAAAAAATGGCGTAAACATCCCTTTACGCCTGAGTTAATGAACCACTATCGCTCGTAAAAGATGCCATGTGTTTTGCCATTTATTCATTTTTAACTATCTCTATTATATACAAAATCTTCCTAAAGAACATCTTTTTCTTTCATTTTATAAGAAATTTAGCTATGATTTATCTATAGAGGAGGTTTAAAAATGGATGATGATAAAAGAAACGATCAGGATCCTATCGATAATGATAATTTAAATGAGGATTCAAAAGAAGAAACAATAGAAGAAGCAGAAATAATAGAAAAAGAGGAAACAGAAGAAGAATCGGTTACAGAAGAAAAAAATGAGATTGAGGTTCATTTGGAAGAAGAGGAACCTAAAAAACCAGTCAGTGAGATCTTATATGAAACCGGGAAACAAGTGGGACATGTTTCTTTAAACTATTTTAAACATATTGCCAGCTTTATGAAAGATCATGTCGGAGCCATCCAGCATATTTTTGGCTATTCTTTTAAGACACATATTCTAATAAGTGTCATCAATGGCTTTATATTATCATTGATTCCATTTGTACTGGCAATTAAAATGCAGTTATTCGTACATAATATTGGCTATGGAAAATATTTTCAGATCTGGGGACCTTTCTTGGAAATGATGCTTGCAGTTTTTATATTAAGTTTGCTTTTCCAATGGCTGATTGCTTTTGTTTTAACCGCAGTAGAAGGAGTCGTTGAACATCATAAAGTTTCACTGTTTCGCTCATTAAAAGCAACTAATATCTTTGGGATTGTGTTGGATCCATTTATTGTCGTTGGGTGCTTATTACTCTTATTGCCGCTTAATAGTTTCATTGGCTATTTGATTCTTTTTATATTTATCAGCGGACTGATCTTTGCCAGTGTTATGTTTATTAAGACACTTGTTTTATCAAGGATTGTCAGTGGAGATCATTTAATCAGTATTTTAGTACTGTCTTGTGTCATTGCCTTTATACTGATGTGCTTTATTTATATTATGGGAGCAATCGGTTATAAACTGATCTTTAAATTGTATGGGGTTTATCTTATGGGAATGATTACCGGGTTTGGTATTTAGGAAACGATATGTTTCCTTTTTATTTGTAAAGAATCTTTGATATGTTTATAATAGAAGTATTGAAAAGAAGGTGAGAAAATGGATGAAACTTTTTTATTTAGGACAAAGAAAGAGTATGAGCAAACCTTACAGCATTATCTGAAAGAAAAACAATATCAGGAAGCTTTTTTATATTTAGAAACGATTGCTCATCAGGTTGTGGATTCCGTTTGGCTCAGCTTTACAAGAGGACAGCTTTACAACGCTTTAGAACAATATCATTTAGCCCTGCCTTATTTTTTAAAAGCCAGTCAGCAGGTCAATGAAAGCATTACTTTATACAGTGAGATTGGCTGGACCTACAATCGTTTGGAGCAGTTTGACGAAGCATTATTCTACTTAGAAAAATGTGTGTACTTAGGAAGAGAAGATCAATGGCTTTTTAGTGAACTTGCTTATACGTATTTAAAAATGGGGATGCAGGAGGAAGGCATTATTTATTTACTGGAAGGACTGGAACTACATCCGGATGACCGCTGGACTTTAGAGCAGCTTGCCAATGCCTATAGTGATTTAGGTGATTATACTAAAGCTAATAGGATGAATAAACGCTTATTGGAATTAGGCAGAGATGAAATGCTTTTAGAAGATATCATTATCTTAAATGAGATGAATGAAACAATGGAAGATCAGCATACTTACTTGGAAATGCTGGATCAATATCCTGAACACCATGATTTTGTCTGTTATCATTTTGGAGTCTATTATAATTTGATTGAAAATTATCAGGAGGCAGTAGAAAAGCTGGAAGAAATAATTGAGGATAACCGTGACGGGGAAACTTGGATTGAATTAGGCTATGCGTATCATCAGCTTTATAGAATCGAAGATGCGATCTATGCTTATGAAAAGGGATATTCGCTCAGTCCGGATCATTTGTTTTTATTAAGTGAACTGGCTTATTTATATGGTGTATTGGAGGATTCTGATCAGAAATTGTTTTATTTAGATAAAGCTTTTGCACAAGGCAGACGGGATCTATGGATCTATTTAAATTATATTCGAGTATATCTTTATGGTAAAAAGGATTTAGAAAAAGCCTATTATTATTTATCTGAAGCCGATACAATCGCCTCAGCGGATGAAGAATTACAACTGTTGTGGAGCGAATATGACTGGAGCATGATGAATAAAGAGAGGGCTCAAAATCGCTTGTTAAGCATTTTAGCGAGACGTCTCAACCAAGCTCTGCCGCTTTCTTTTTATAATGCCAGCTGGGAAGCGGAAAACAGTATCTTATTAGATATCCCAAATTTAGAAAGAGTGTACCAGTTTAGTGAAGGACTAGCCTATGTGGAAACAGATCAGCATGGCGGATTTATCGATCAGAATGGTCATTTTGTGATTGATCTTCACTTGTCTATAGATGAAACCAAAAGACAGGATACCTATATGTTTCATCATGGTTATGCGATAATCAATCAAGAAGGCGAGCATCTTTATGGTTTGATTGACCGTCAGGGAAATATTGTTTTAGACCTCATTTATGATGATATTACGATTCATCATGATCATCAGCGTTTGGTTTTAGGACCGATTACCATTTTCAAATTTGAGGATCAGCATTATGTTTTTGAAGAAGAAGTAGGGGACTATGCTGAAGGGGTTGTGCCGATGAAAATAAACGAACACTGGTACTATTGTCATTTAGATAAAGAGATTGCATTGTCACAAGGGTTTGATGAAGCTCAAGCCTTTTATGAACATATGGCGATTGTGAAAAAAGGGAATTATTATGGAGTCATTGATTTAGAGGGAAATATTCTGCTTCCGTTTGATTATGAAACTCTAATTTGGGCAGACCATGATCTGATTGCAAAAAAAGAGGATTACTATGGAGTAATCAGTCCGCAGGGAGAAATCAAGATTAATTTTATTTATGATCAGTTGAAAGACGGCTATCAGGACTATTATCGTGTACTCAATGAAAACGGCTGGGGACTTATCCATGTAAGCGGAAAGCTGATTATCCCATGCCTTTATGATGACCTGCTCCCGGTATTTGAGGATAGGGTACGTGTAGAAAAAGAGGGATATTACGGCATGTATACAATATCTGGGGAACTTGTTATTCCGATCATTTATGATACGTTAACGATCTGTAAGGGAGCGCATATTATTGCCGGAGTAGGTTATCGTTATGGCTATATGAATGCATTAGGTGAACTGTTGACACCGTTTATGTTTCAGACTGCCACATTGCCTGTGGAACATCTTTTATGTGTCTCGTTTCAAAATCGGTTTTATTTAGTGGATGACAGGAGGAAAAAGGAATGAAAGCTTTCATAGAAAAATATTGTCAGGAAAAAGATATTCAAGCGGTCAGTGTTTGTATTCATGACCATAATCAGCCTGTCTTTTCTTATAGCTTTGGAAACAGACAACGCGGTTTTTCGGATCAGATAAATGGTCATACACGTTTTACGATAGGATCTATTTCCAAATTATTTGTCACTGTCGCTGTTTTACAGCTGGTCGATCAAAATAAGATAGACCTCGATCATCCGGTCTGTGATTATGTGTCAAATTTTATTATGGAAGATTGCCGCTATCGTCAAATTACTGTTCGCATGCTGCTAAATCACAGCAGTGGTCTGCCTTCTACCTCTTTCCGTGGTAAATATACGAATCATTATTATCCGCAGTATATTTTTGATATGCTGGAGATGTACCGTCAGCTTCCTTTAAAGAGTGAACCGGGCAAGTACAGTGTTTACTGTAATGATGGCTTTGTATTAGCACAATATCTGGTAGAAACTGTAAGTCAGATGTCTTTTCGAGATTATTGTCTTACTTATATTGTTAATCCTATAGGAATGAAGGATACAGAATTTCCGGGAGCGGTTTTAAATGAAGACACCTATGCTCACGCTCCCAACGATTATGAACGTGATTTTAATCAGGAATATGTAAATGGTATTGGCTCTGGTGGAGTATACAGCACAGCTGAGGATCTTTGCTTATTTTTGGATGCCTTAAACAACGGACGTCTGATCAGTCAAGAAAGCTGGGAAGAGATGAGCAGCATGCAGTATATAAACCCTATTCAGACTTTATCGCTTAATGCCAATGGTTATGGCTTAGGCTTTGACCATACTGCACTCCCGTATTTTGAAGCAATGGGCTTTAAAGCATCCGCAAAAGGCGGTGCAACATTTGGTTATATGAGTTATGCTTATTTTTTGCCTAAAAGAAAACTCAGTGTTGCTGTCCTTAGCACTTCTAAGGAATCAGGAGTAGCGGCTCTCGCAAAAGAACTGGGAAAGATGTATCTCCAAAAATATCAGGAAGAAACAAAGCTGATGATACCCAAACAGGCAATACAGATTGAAGGAATCTATGGAGCCGATAACCGTGTCTATCAGATTCAATATAAAAAGGAACAGCTTAGTTTAGCTTACTATCAAATGGGCAAACTGACGACACCGGTCTTTTTAAATAAAATAGAAACAGAATATGTTTATCCGGGACAACTATTGGGCTTTGATCATCCTCGTTTTGGTTTTATAGATGAACATGATGAAACCTATATGTATGTGACTTATTTAGATGGAAATGTTGAAATAAGAAGTGTCATTGGTCAGAAAATAAAACGGGGAGAAGGAAAGAAAATGTCAATTCCCGGGAAATATTATCTAAAAATGAATGAATACATAGACCAGCGAACATTCTATACACAAGATTTGCAAGTCATAGCGCCAATCATGATGGAGACATTGGATGTAGTTTTATTTCCTTTTCCGCTTCGGATCATAGATGAGCGTCACGCTGTACCATTTATCGAACTGCCGGGGAATTATTCTCGTGAAATGTGCGATCTTATTAGCTTAGATCAAAATCAGCTGCAGTTAGGTCCGTATCGCTATATCAACAGTGATCAAATCAAAGCAATGCCGGAATCTTTCACATTAATGAATACAGATACACACTGGTTCCGTTATGAAAATCAAGAGGTGATTCAACAGCCTGAGCATGTCCGTGTGATTGGGATTAAAATCATGGAAAATGAAGCTAAAGTAAGCTATGATAGTTTGTATTGTGACCACATCTTAGATATTGATTATATTGGTTTTATGGGAAAGGTGGGCGATGTTATTGAGTGGAAATAAGAAAAAGATCTATCTTCGCTTTGGACTGGTCGTTCTCTGGATGATCGTAATCTTCATGTTTTCAATGCAAAACGGCGATCAGTCAAGCGGCACCAGTGGTCAGCTTTTGGCTAGAATCGGGGAATGGATCGGGATAGATCTGATTCATCTGCCGATCATGGATACGCTTCAATTTATCGTTCGCAAAAGTGCCCATATGTTTTCCTATTTTGTTTTAGGGATTTTGTCTTATCGGGCAGTCATTTTACTTCAGCCCCTAAAGCCTTATCGTTATGCAGCCTTGATCACCGTCACCTATGCCTGTAGTGATGAAATTCATCAGTTATTTGTTCCCGGGCGCAGCGGACAGATTCAGGATGTTTTCATCGATTCCTTGGGAATGCTGGTTGGCTTTGTGCTGATTTATATTATCAAGCGTATAAAGAATAAAAGAATGAACCATAATTAAACTATGAAAATAGTGAAAATCATGGTTCTTTTTTTATTGGAAATATTAATCTTATGCGATATCACAAATGATGTGAATAAATTATGGATTACTCTTTTTTTAATTTCCCTTGCCCTTGCTCATAAAAATAAAAAGCAGTCTTTTTTATTAATTCTGACTTTTGCCGGTGATTATTTCTTAGCCTATCAGCAGGATCCTATCCTAGGTATTTATTTCTTTATTTTAATGCAATGGCTTTATTTCGGGATTAATAGCTATTACATTATCGGGATTGGATTGCTGCTGCCACTGCCGATTGTCATTAAACTGGCAGCCATTTATATTATGATGCTGTTAGGGAATATCAAAAAGCATCCAACTTTAAAAACTGGCTTTCTCATTCTTTTAATAAGTGATCTTTGTGTCGGATTATACAATGTTTTTGGAAATATCCTTTATGTTTATCTGACTTGGATTCTGTATGTTCCCGCACTTTTGCTTTTACATCAGAATTTATGGTGGGATTCAACAGTTTTTTATAAAAATAGGGGATACCTTGATGAAGGAAAGGAAATAATAAAGAGTGAAAAGATTTATGAAACATAATTCTTGACAATTGCATAAATTAGATTAGAATAAAAGTATAAAAACAAGGATTTAGGATATGTCTATAGATAGATTTCTTTAGAGAGAAGACGGTGGGTGAAAGTCTTTGAATATATGTATAGGTACTCCCTAATAGTTGCCCTCGAAAGAGATGGCCGTTGATCACGTTACGATATTGAGGCATAGCAATATGCAAATAAAGGTGGTACCACGAGATTTCGTCCTTTGACGAAGTCTCTTTTTTATTAAAAAGGAGGGGTTTAAATGTCGGAAGCAGTATTAGAATTTCCAAGTATGAAGCATAAAGATATGATTAAAGCATATCAGGAAGAAACATTTGCGGCAGGGGAATTCTATATCAATGGAGATGGCGGATGTCATCAAAACGAAGATTATCAGGACTGGTTAGAAAAAGCGAAGAACTACCATTTAGGGGTTCAGCTGCCAGACGGGTATGTTCCCGCCACCACCTACTTTTTAGTAGGTGAAAATAAAATATTAGGAACGATCAATATTCGCCATCGTTTAAACGAAGGCTTATTAAAAAGCGGAGGACACATTGGCTATAGTGTGGCTCCCAGTGAAAGAAAAAAAGGCTATGCGACGACCATGCTTAAAATGGGGCTGATGATCTGTCATGATTTAGGCATCGATCGTGTCTTAGTGACATGTAATAAAGAGAATACCGCTTCTCGCAAAACAATCGAGAAATGCGGTGGTCAGTTAGAAAATGAATATTATGATGAAGATGAATTACAGACTTATTTACGCTTTTGGATAGGAGAAGATAAAAATGATTAAAATAACTTTTTTAGACGGAAACGTCAAAGAATTTGAAAAAGGCATCAGTGCCGGAGAAATCGCACAAAGCATTTCTTCAGGACTGCGTAAAAAAAGTGTTGCCGCAAGGGTAAACGGTGAAATGTATGATTTAAGCAGACCGATTGAAGAAGACGCTAAATTGGAATTGATTACAAATGATATGATCGATGCTTTTGATATCTTAAATCATTCGACTGCTCACTTAATGGCTCAGGCAATTAAGAGCTTATGGCCTAACGCTAAATTCGGTGTCGGTCCCAATATCGAAAATGGATTTTACTATGATGTCGATGTAGAACCGGCAATCGTTGAAAGTGATCTGCCAAAGATTGAAAAGGAAATGAAGCGTTTAGCTTCTAAAGCTGAAGTGATTACACGTAAAGTGGTCAGCAAGGAAGAGGCTTTGGAAATGTTTAAAGAGGATCCTTATAAAGTAGAACTTATCAAGGATTTAGAAGGAACAATCACTGTTTATTCACAAGGGGACTTTACAGATTTATGCCGTGGCGTTCATTTGCCTAAGACAAGTGATATCAAGCATTTTAAATTAATGTCATTAGCCGGAGCTTACTGGCGTGGTGATTCAAATAATAAACAATTACAGCGTGTTTATGGAACAAGCCATTTTACTGCAGAGGGATTAAATAATTATTTGAAATTCTTAGAAGAAGCAGAAAAACGTGATCATCGCAGATTGGGAAAAGAATTAGAATTATTCTTCCTGTCTGAATTTGGTCCAGGATTCCCTTTCTTCTTGCCAAAAGGAATGGCTGTTAGAAATGAGTTGGAAAATCTATGGCATGAAGAACATGCTAAAGCGGGATATCAGGAAATCAAAACACCGATCATGCTGAATAAAGAGCTATGGGAAATTTCCGGACATTGGTTCAACTATCGTGAAAATATGTACACTTCAGAAATCGATGATGTGGAATATGCGATTAAACCGATGAACTGTCCCGGATCTATTCTAGTGTATAAAAACGATTTGCATTCTTACCGTGACTTCCCAATTCGTATGGGGGAATTAGGGATTGTTCACCGCCATGAATTCTCAGGAGCATTGCACGGGTTATTTAGAGTACGTAACTTTACTCAAGATGACGCACATATCTTTTTAACTCCGGATCAGATCGAAAGTGAAATCATTGGTGTTATTGAATTAATTGATAAATTTTACAGCGATATCTTTGGTTTTGAATATCACATTGAACTTTCAACTCGTCCTGAAAAAGCGATTGGTTCTGTGGAAATCTGGGATATGGCAGAAAAAGCACTGGCAAATGCTTTGGAACACAAAGGCATTGAATATAAATTAAATCCGGGAGATGGAGCTTTCTATGGACCTAAACTGGATTTTAAGATTAAAGATGCGATTGGCAGAACTTGGCAATGCGGAACAATTCAGTTAGACTTTAACTTGCCTGAACGTTTTGACTTAACTTATATTGGGGAAGACGGTCAAAAACATCGTCCGGTAATGATCCATCGTGTTGTTTATGGTTCAATGGAACGTTTCATGGGAATTTTAATTGAACATTATGCCGGAGCTTTCCCAACTTGGCTTTCACCGGTTCAAGTAAAAGTGATTGCAGTCAGCAATGAACATCATGGAGATTACGCTAAAGAAGTAGCAAATGTTTTAAAAGAAGCCAATATTCGTGTGGAAAATGATATTCGTGATGAGAAATTAGGCTATAAGATTCGTGATGCTCAAGTGCATAAGATCCCATATCAGTTAGTATTAGGGGATAATGAGGCAAAAGAAAAGACAGTAACTTACCGTGCTTATGGTAAACAGGAGCAGATTACTGTCAGCTTAGAAGAGTTTGTAAGCATGATTCAAGAAGAAATTCAATCAAAAAAACATAAAGATTAATTATAAAATCTCACTTTATCATTATGAGTGAGATTTTTTTTCTGTTTCTGAAAAGGAATTCTGAAAATGAAACCCGTACCAAAAAGCGAAAAATTTAAGTGTAATCCCTTACAAGCTGATATTATAGTGCCATAACAATAAGGGAGGAAATTGAAGAATGAAGTTTTTAGAAGAAAAGTTCGTCCCTCTTGCAGCTAGAGTCGGTTCACAAAGACACTTAGTTGCAATCAGGGATGCCTTCGTTGTTATCATGCCAGTTACAATCGTTGGTGCGGTTGCGGTATTGATCAACAACATCCAAGGAATCTTCTCTAAGAATGGGTTAAATGTTGTAGCCATTCAAGAGGGATATACAAACTTTATTACGTCTACAGGTATTAAAGATGTTATGACAGCAGTTAACAAAGGGTCAATCAACATGATGGCGATCTTGTTAGTTGTAACATTAGGATACCAAATGGCAAAAGGACTAAACGGAGATGGGATTGCCACTTCTGTTGTAGGATTAACTTGCTATTTAGGATTAGCACCTGCTGTGCAGACATTAGCTAACAACTATACTTGGGCTGACAAAGCGCCAAATGTAGAAGTATTGACAGCAGATGTAGCCAGCGGAGGTATTGCAGCGAATAAACTGGATTCAAACGGGATGTTCGTCGGGATGATTTTAACGATTATCGTAGCAGAAATCTTTGTAAGATTATCAAGAAACGATAAATTAAAAATCACATTACCTGATGGAGTACCACCAGCAGTAGCAGGATCATTTACAGTATTGATTCCAGCAATCATCACAGTTATCTTAGTTGTAGCAGTTGGTATTTATATCGAAAAATTCTCAGGAATGAACCTATGGGTAATTATTCAGAAATTCGTATCAGCACCACTTAACAGTGTAGCCGATTCATTAGGAACAGCAATTTTAATTGAATTCTTAATCGCATTCTTGTGGGTATTCGGGTTACATGGGGCGAATATCGTTAACTCTGTAACTACTCCAATCATTACACCAATGTTACTAGAAAATACAGCTGCGTTCGAAGCAGGAAAAACAGGAAAAGAAATTCCTAACGTTATTGCCGGTATGAACTGTTTCACTCGTGTTGGGGGATCAGGATCAACATTCGGATTAATCATCGCTGTATTGATCTTCAGTAAAGTACAAGCAGAACGTACAGTCATCGGAATCTCAGTAGCACCAGGATTATTCGAAATCAACGAACCAATCACATTCGGTGTGCCAATCGTAATGAACCCGGTATATATGTTACCATTCATCATTGGTCCAACTGTATTAGGTGCCGCTTCATACATATTAATGGATTTAGGTATTATTGAAAGAGTTGTACTATCAGCACCTTGGGTAACACCGCCGATCTTGTTCCCATTCTTGGCAACAGGTGGAGGTATCAAAGCCGCTGTTTGGGCAGCTATTGAAATCGTCTTATTAGTATTATTATGGACTCCGTTCGTAATGATCTCAAATAAACAAAACGCTCGCGAAGCTTAGTCATTGTCAGCGTCCCGTAAAATTTTGCTCAGAGTCTGTTATATCAAACATTCTCAGATTAAAAGCCAGAGTTTTTCTTAACGAAAGACACTGGCTTTTTAGTATGCTGTTCTATTTCTATTATTACGTATACAAATCCGCTATAATTAACTTGACTTTCCGGTGCAGGGGATAGTTTATAATGTTTATTGAAGGAGGATTCTATGTATAAAATAAGTCAGTTTTCTAAAATTACAGGATTAACTGTTAAAGCTCTTCGCTATTATGATGAAGAGAACTTATTAAAGCCCAGCTATCGAAATGAGGAAAATCAGTATCGCTATTATTGTGATAATGATTTAAAAAAGGGATTGCTCATTAAGTATTTAAGATCCTTGGATTTTTCCATCATGGAAATTAAAGAATGTATAGAAGTGGTTGAAAGTGAGGAAGATTTAGCTTATATCCTGCAAGAAAAAATAAACATTATTGAAAAGAATATCTCAAAAGAAAAAGAATTGATTCTAAAAATGAGCTTAGGCACTTCTTTATTAGATAAAGTGGCAAAGGATAATCCTTATCAGATAGAGACGGTTGAGATTGATTCGGTTTTTGCTGCGGCACTTCGATTCACCGGAAAATACAGTGATCTTGCTCATTATGTGCCAAAGCTTTATAAAGCGGTGAAAAATAATAAGAATGGTCGACATTTTAATTGCTATTATGATGAAGCGTGTACGGAAGAAGCAGACATTGAATTATGTATTCCAATTAAAAAACAAATAAAGGATGCCAATATAAAATGCAAATGGCTCCCTAAAATAAAGGCAATTCGGACTATTCATTATGGAAGCTATGAAACAATGCATTTAGCTTATAAGGCACTGTTTGAATATGTCAATGCCCATGATTTAACAGTATTGACACCTTCAAGAGAAATCTATATCAAAAGTCCTGGGATGATCTTTCGCGGGAATCCAGCTAATTATATTACAGAAATTCTTTTGCCTTATGAGATAGATGGAAAGGAGTTATAATGAAAAAAGTGATTGAAAATTTTGTCCCGTTAGGTGGGAAACATTGTATTACCAATTCTTTGAAACAGATTTTTTCGTATTATGGCTATCCTCTGTCAGAGGAGATGATTTTCGGAATAGCTTCCGGATTATCTTTTCTGTATATCAATCAATCTCACTCACCAATGGTGAGTGGAAGAACTAAAGTATTTGAATTTGAAAAGAAACTTGCCAAACGCTTGAATATCACAATTCAATGTAAGCGTTCAAAGGATTATACCAAGGTATTAGAGATAACAAAACAGATGATTGATAACGATGATCCGGTTTTAATCTATGCAGATATGCCTTATTTAAAATATCTTGGCATGGAACCGGACAGTCATTTTGGCGGACATGCAGTAGTGTTATTTGGTTATGATGAATCAGTAAAAAAATTTTGGCTAAGTGACCGAGATAATGATGATTATCCTATTCGGGTTCCAGAAGGGCAAATACATCAGGATTATCATTTAGTGGATTATACTGAAATTGGGAAAGCCCGAAGCAGCTCACACAGACCTTTTCCTGCCAACAACAAATTTCTAACATTTGATTTCACAGGATATAGAGCTATTGATTCCACAGCTATAAAGGAAGCAATCAATGAAACTTGTGAAACGATGCTGAATCCTCCGGCACAGCTTTTAGGGATAAATGGCATAAAGAAATTCTCTAAGGAAGTATTAAAATGGAAGCAGTTTAATATCGAGAAACTTAAAATTGCAGGTATAACTAACTATTTTCAAATAAATAAAGATGGTGGAACAGGTGGTGGAATTTTTCGTAAAATGTACGGAGAATTTTTAATAGAAGCAGTTCCTTTTGTCAAAGAGGATGCTTTGCTTACTATAGGACAAAAATTCATCGAGCTTTCTAAAAAATGGGATCAGATTGCCAAAGATATGTGGGAATTATCTCAAACAGCTGATATTTCCCTTTTAAAAAAGATGTCTACGTCAATTTCAGAAATCTATGAGGTAGAAAAAGAATTATATTTATCTTTAAAGGAAACGGTAAAATAAGAAAGAATATTTAAGTGAAGAAATAGAACCATATAATAGAAAGAAACGCAGGGTTACTTTCATGATTAAACTGCGTTTTTAATTTAATGTAAATTAGTGTATAATGGAAAAATAAGGAGGGGAATTATGAAAGAGTTATTAGAAAAATATGCACGTTTAGCTGTAAAAGTGGGAGTAAATTTACAGCCTAATCAGTATTTAGTGATTACATCTACTTTGGAATATCCGGAATTTACACGTATGGTCGCTAAAGCGGCTTATGAAGCTGGGGCAAGCAAAGTGGAAATTGAATGGAATGATGCGGAAAGTCATCGCCTAGATTACCTTTATAACAATGACGAAGAATTGGCAAATATTCCAAAATGGAAGATTATGCAAAAAGAAGAACAGATTAATCGAAAGTGTGCCATGATCAATATTGCTTCACCTAAACCATCGTTATTAAGTGATATTGACAGCAAGAAAATTCAGATTGAGCAACTGGCATCTTCAAAAGCTTTTCAGCCATTCCGCTATTATAAATCAACCAGTCAAGGGCAATGGCTGGGGTTATGTGTCCCTAATGCGGACTGGGCGGCTTTGGTTTTCCCGAATTTGGAACCGGATGCCGCTGTTTGTAAACTATGGGAAGCGATATTTGAATGTTGTCGTATAAATGAAACGGATGATCCGATTGCATTATGGCAGAAGCATGTCGATACAATATTAAAGCATCGTCAGCTGTTAACCGATCATGCCTTTGAATCTTTGCATTTTAAAAACAGCTTAGGAACAGATTTAATAGTTGGATTAGTAGAAAATCATCAATGGTCAGGTGGTCAGGAAATGACGCCGACAAACATTGGCTTTACACCCAACATGCCAACAGAAGAAATATTCTGTATGCCGCACCGTTTGAAAGTTAATGGAAAAGTAGTTGCCACAAAGCCTTTAAACATACAGGGAAAATTATGTGAAGATTTCTATTTTGTCTTTAAAGATGGAAAAGTGATCGAAGCAGAGGCAAAAAAGAATCAGGAAGCGTTAGAGAGCCTATTGAATATGGATGAAGGCGCACGCTATCTTGGAGAAGTGGCATTAATCAGTGATCATTCACCGATTTCAGATACTGGATTGATTTTCTATAATACCTTGTTTGATGAAAATGCATCTTGCCATTTGGCTTTAGGAAACTGCTATGGTAGTAACCTAAAAAATGCTTCAAACATGTCAAAAGAAGAAATGGAAGATGCCGGAGCTAACTTCTCAATGATTCATTGTGATTTTATGTTTGGAAGTCCGGATATGGAAGTCATTGGGACATGTGCAGATGGAACCGAAATTCAATTATTTAAAGATGGAAATTTTATTATTTAAAAAGGGAATCTTTGTGATTTTCTTGCCTGATTAATATCATTGTTAAGAAACTGCTTTGCTGATTACGTTCAAATTAAAGAAGTAATATAAAACACCCTAGATTAAAATTTGCATCTAGGGTGTTTGTTGTGGAACAGAGGGGTTATTGTTTATCTTTTTTCTTAGACTCCTTACATATAGACACTACAAGTTGAACAAAAATAAGCAAAAAAGAAATAATGTTAAAAGGAGGTGCAAATCGTCTGGTTAGTGCTGAAATCACCATGTAGCTAGGAATGGGCATCCATGGAAGTATTCGATTTAAATATTTGTTTTCTATTTTATTATCAATAAATACGCATAAAATAGCTATAAGCTGTATTAAAATAATTACAATTTCAAGTGAAGTTAATTTCATATGCCATTACCTGAGATACCATTGTAAAAAGAGATTTTAATTTAGTCATAATGCGGATTTCCTTTCTTTTAAGAAAAATTGATTGAGACGGCATGTATAAACCCTCATATTTGCATCATAAAAATGCCATCCTTTTTCTATTGTCAATGACAATAAGAGGTGTGTACCTATACCATAAAGTTTAGAACTTGGTAAATTAGCTTTCTTCCTTCATCTAAATATTTATCATAACGCTTTATAAGAATAATATTATTAATCAGAACCTTTTAGTGATTCAGCTTTTTTTAATCGTGCAGATTCTCTATATATAATAACATAATTTTTGTATGATTTTAGTTGTATATAAATAAAATCATTATTATATTTTTATTATGTGAAAAAGAAATCTCAAAAATATGTACAGCGACTATACTTATAAACAAAGGAGTGTTAGGGTATGAAATATATATTTTTTGATATTGATGGAACACTGGTTTCGGTAAAGGATGGGAAAGAGTATATTCCTGAATCGACAGTAAGAACTATTAAGGCATTGCAGGATAAGGGACATGTGACAGCGATTGCTTCCGGACGTTCGATGCTGACCGTAAAGCCGGTAGCAGAAAAGTTAGGTATTCATTATATTGTGAGTGATGGGGGACATGGACTGATGATTCGCGACCAGTTAATTCATGTGGAACCTTTAGATAAACAATTAGTTGCATGCTTATGTGATGAATTATTAGAGAAGAAAGTGCCTTTTGCCTTTATGATTGATCATTCGGGGAAACTGCATGCTAATTCAACCATGCTATGCGGACAAAAACAAATTGGGTTTGAAACATTTCCGGTTGAAATAAACGAAGCTTTTGATCATCGTCAAAATGATGTCTATAAAGTATTTTTAGGATTGCATCGTGGTGATGAAGATAAAATTCAGACGATTGATGCCCGTAAGATCATGCGCTATGTTGATGAATGCATTGCTTTTGAACCGGACAATAAATATAAGGGTGTAAAAGAGCTGGTGGAAATGGAAAACGGGAGTATTGAAGATATCATTTTTTTTGGTGATGGTCAGAATGATGTTGCGATGTTTAAAGAAGTTCCGTTTTCTATTGCGATGGGGAACGCTATTGACGAATTAAAAGATTTAGCCTATTATGTAACTAAAAGTGTAGACGAAGATGGCATTGAATATGCCTGTAAACATTTTAATTTGATTGATTAGGGGGAAAACTATGCCATTTGGGGTGATTGTCAATACACTGGCTGTATTCATCGGATCGATGATTGGCGGATTACTACGTCATTATGTACCGGAACATCTAAAGGAAACTTTGCCTAAAGTCTTTGGCGTGTGTGCGATGTCTATCGGGATTACTTCTTTAGTGAATGTTCAGACATTACCTATTGTGATTATGTCGTTAATTATTGGTACAGTGATTGGGGAAATGCTTCACATTGATCGTTATGTATCTTATTTTTTTGAAAAGATACTGAAACGTTGTTCTTTTAAAATAGAAGGAGATCACAGTGCATACATGGAAATGTATTTGCTGGTTGTCGTAATGTTTTGTATGAGCGGAACCGGTATTTTCGGAGCCTTGGTTGAAGGAATGTCAGGAGACTCTACAGTGCTGATGTCTAAATCTATTTTAGATTTCTTTACTGCTATTCTTTTTGGAACGACACTGGGTTATGCTCAGGCATTGATTCCGATTCCACAGTTTGTCATTTTATTTGCCTGCTTTTTAATAGCGAAAGGGATTCTTCCTTATGTCAATGATGTCATGATCATGGATTTTAAAGCGTGCGGTGGGCTGATGACGATTATTTTAGGCATGAGTGTGGCTAAAATATTACATATTAAAGCGATTAATCTTATTCCATCTTTGGTGATTGTAATGCCATTAGTGGGTATATACCAAATTCTTTTATAACATTCAGCATATGTCTGAATGTTTTTTATTTACTACTTGACACATAATACTATGTAATATATAGTATTATGTGATAGGAGGGATAAAATGGATATTCAGCTAAAAAAAGGCTTGCTCGATATATGTGTTTTAACCGTGTTGAAACGGGGAGATTCCTATGGCTATCAAATTGTTAAAGATGTAAGTGATTATGTTGAAACAAGTGAGTCCACATTGTATCCGATATTAAAACGTTTAGAAGCAAATGGTAGTTTAACCACTTATTCTGTGGAACATCAGGGACGTCTGCGTAAATATTATCAGATTACAGATGATGGAAAAGAAAAAATAAAAGAATTTCTTGAGGAATGGAAACAAGTAGAAAAAATTTATCAATTTATAGAGGAGGAGAATGAATGTGAATAAACAAATGTTTTTGGATACACTGGATAAAGCTTTGTTTAAGCTAAGTTATTCAGAAAAGAAAAATATATTAAACTATTATGAAGAACTGATTGAGGATTATAAGGAAAATGGCTGCAGTGAGGAAGAAGCAGTTGCTCGCTTGGAAGAACCAAAAGAAATTGCGGATAGAGCGATCAGTGAATCACAGCCTGCTTTAGAACAATCTGCCCCTCCTACGGTTTTAGTAAAGACATTGATTATTTTAGGTTCTCCTTTATGGATAAGCATCTTGTTGGCTGGGGCAATGTTTATCTTATCAATCCTGATTATTATTTGGTGTTTGCCTATTGTTACAGTATCCTTTGCTTTTGCGAGTGTTGTTGGCGCTCTTATTGGGATTTTTGGCGCAGTTCCAGTCATGATAACAACATTTCTTTATGGAATCTTCCAGCTAGGTGTCGGTATCTTTTGTGTTGGACTAAGTTATTGGACGATTCGTTTAGCTCAAAAATCGATCGATTATTCAAAAAGTGCAAGCTGGCGAATTATTGACAGTGTCAGCAATGCATTTAGAAATGGAGGGTGTTTTTCATGGATCAAGATAAATGGATCAAAATAAGTAAGATGTTTATGCTTACGGGAATTATCATATGTTTGCTTGCTTTAATTGCAGGTGGGTTTGACATTCCTCGATTCTTTGATAATCATGGGCATCAGGAATGGTATCGCATAGGAGTTAAAATCGATTAATTCTCGATTATGCTGTCTATACTTTAATAAAAGAGAGTTCAAATGATAGATTCAACTGCTGGTTTCACGATTTACAACTAAGAGTCGGGAAATCCAACCGCCAGTCTCTTCTTTTCTAATGAGTTCCCATTTATAATCTAGGTGTAAGTTGATTACAGAAAGAGGTAAATGTATGAAAAAAACAATGGGTGAAAAAATTAATGATCTAAGAAAACTAAGAAAGATGACACAAGATGAACTGGCAGAAAAGATGGGAGTTTCATCTCAAGCCGTCAGTAAATGGGAGAAGGATATAAGTATTCCGGATCTTCCTGTTTTAGTTGAATTATCAGAATTCTTTAACATATCCCTTGATGAATTAGTGAAAGAGCGTGATGAGACAGTTCGCTATGTACCGATGGAAGCCCGTAAAAATATTAATGAGATGTTTCTGCGTGTCAATATTTTGTCAGTAGAAGGAGATAAAGTAAAAGTGAATCTGCCATTAGTTTTCGTTAAAATGGCAGCCGATATGAAAATTGAACTGCCTGAATTTAATGGCAGCGAAATATTAAAAGGACTGGATTTGCATATGATTATCTCCTTAATTGAAAATGGTGCTATTGGAAAAATCGTAGAGATTGAAAGCAGTCAGGGAGATATCGTTGAAGTGATGGTGGAGTAATGAAGATTCGAATAAAATCCAAAGGATTCAGGCTTTGGCTCTATCTTCCTTACTCCTTATTTTTAAATCGATACAGCTTTTCTATTTTGTTTTATTCCTTAAAAAGATATGTCTATATCTCTCCAATGGGACAAAGAGATTTTCTAAGACAGATAAAAAAATATCGCAAACAATTTAAAGGATTAACATTAGTAGAAGTACATTCCAACGATGGAGATGAAATAATTATTCGTTTATAGATTATAATAGAAACCGATAACACTAACCCCTGTTATTGGTTTTTTATATTTGTGTGTTGTCTTATTGACGGCTAATTATAATTAGCCTATAATAAAAGAAAGCTAATTGTAGTTAGCTAGAGAGGTGCGTTATGACAACGAAAGAAAAGATATTAAAAGAAGCTTTAACTTTATTTTCAAATAAGGGGTACAGTGCTGTTTATGTAGGAGAAATAGCAGAGGCAGTAGGCATCAAGGCTCCCTCATTATATAAACATTATAAAAGCAAACAGGATATTTTTAATGCAATCCTAGAAGAAATGAAAAAAAGCTATGAACAGCAAACCACTCGATTGAAGATGGATGGCAGTCAGCCTGATCAGGATATTGATGTGTTTTCTATGGTAGATGAAGAAACCTTGGTAAAGATGGGAACCGAGTTATTCCTATATTTTCTGCATGATGAATACGTAAGTAAATTTCGTAAGATGCTGACGATTGAGCAGTTTCATGATTTGGAGTTAGCGGTTTTATATTCAAAGCAGTATGTGGAGGGACCTTTAGCCTATCAATCGGGATTATTTTATTTGCTGGGTATTCAAAATAAATTGAAAGATAATGATCCAAATATTATGGCAATCCATTTTTATTCACCTATTTATTTGATGCTGACCTTGTGTGATCGTGAGCCGCAGAAGGAAAAGGAAGCCTTACAGATAATTGAACGGCATATTCGTCAGTTTAGTCACTTGTATAAAAAGGAGGGATCAGAATGAAAATCGTTTTGATTCATGGGCAGAACCATCAAGGCAGTTCCTACCATATTGGTAGAATAATTGCGGAGAAGGTGGGATCAAAAAATGAGATCAGTGAATTTTTTCTTCCAAGAGATTTGGCGCATTTTTGTTTAGGCTGTTATCAATGTGTAGAAGAAGAACAGCACTGTCCTTTTTATAAAGAGAAAAATAAAATAATGAGTGAAGTTGAAAAAGCAGATTTACTGATCTTGACAACGCCTACGTATTGTTTAAGAGCTTCGGCACCGATGAAAACTTTTATTGATTTAACTTTTACTTACTGGATGAATCATAAACCTAAAGCAGCTATGTTTCAAAAAAAGGCGGTTGTGGTTTCTACTGCGGCAGGAACAGGCACAAAATCAGCAATAAAAGATATCACGACAGCATTGACTTATTGGGGAATTCCCAATATTGAGCGTTATGGGATCAGTGTTCAGGCGATGAATTGGGAACAGGTTTCAGCCAATAAAAAATTGAAAATAGATAAAGAGACAACAGCCCTTGCAAATAAAGTGAAATATAAAAAAGCAAAGGTGGGGATTAAAACAAAAGCTATTTTTTATATGATGCGTTTTATGCAAAAGAAAGATTGGAGTGCTTCTCCCGCGGAAAAAGATTACTGGAAACAGCAGGGATGGCTGGATAAAGAACGTCCTTGGAAAAATAAAAAAGTATCACCCCACTAGAGATGATACAAACGAATAATTTTTATTTTGCGATAATGACACCGGGCTCTGTAGATTCTAAATGCGTTGAGAAGAACACTTTCATAGCTTCAATCATATAGGCAGTATCTTTTGCACCGGCAAGTTCAAAGCTTGAATGCATGGCTAGCTGAGCCAACCCAATATCAATAGAAGCGATGCTGACTTGATGAGAACTGATTGCCCCTAAAGTACCTCCACCCATTAAATCAGAGCGGTTTGTATAGTGCTGGTAAGGGACACCTGCTTTTTTACAGCATTCAATAAATAATGCCGCAGATAATGCATCGGTCGTATAAGATTGACGGGCACTGTATTTAATAACCACACCATCATTCATATAAACACGATTGTGAGGATCAGAAAGATCCTGATGATTTGGATGCACCGCATGAGCATTATCAGCAGACACAATCATAGAAGAGGCTAAGGCACAATGAAGACGTTCGTCATTTCCGCCTAAATTTTGATTAATACGTGATAATGTATCGATTAAGAACGTTGAAGCAGCGCCTTGTTTAGTAGAACTTCCCACTTCTTCGTTATCTGCCATATAAAATACATTGATCGATTGATCTGCTTTTCCTTCTAAAAATCCTTTTAATGTAGCAAATACGCATTGAAGATCATCTAAACGAGGAGAACCGATAAATTCTTCCTCTAATCCGATCATTGTTCCTGAAATACGTGGATAAAGGTAAAGATCAGATGAGTAGACAGCATCAGGTTCTACATTTAAACTTTCGGCAATCAATGACTCAAATGCTTTTTCATCTAAAGCTGTGCTTCCGGCTAAAGGCAGCATATCAATCTGCGTATTATATTTTTTGCCATTGTTGGCTTCGCGATCTAAATGGATAGCGAGATTAGGAATAATAAGCAGATCCTTATCGATATTTACTAATTTTGTTTCAAAGCGATCGTTGTTTTTAATAATGGCTCTTCCGGCAACTGATAATGGACGGTCAAACCATGGCGCGCATAAAGCACCGCCATACATTTCAACGTTTAATTTATGATAGCGATTATCACTGACAATACGTGATACCGGTTTAATTTTAAAGGTTGGAGTATCGCAGTGTGCAGCACTTATATTGAAACTATATTGATCCAACTGAGTTCCTACAGTAAAGGCAATCAGTGCGCTTGTGTTTTTAGAAACATAATATTTTCCACCGGGTTTTAATTCCCATGAATGACTTTCTGACAGTTCTGTATATCCGGCTTGATTAAGTATTCTTTTCACGGTATCATTAGCGTGAAATGAAGTGGGTGAATCGTTAATAAAAGAGATTAATTCTCTCGATATTTCTTTATACATTCTTTATCCTCCTTATATGTCCCCTATTATAGCATAGAACATAAAAAAATAATTCTTTATATTTGTTTTTTGCAACAAATATAATATAATAACACAAAGAAAAAAGTAATTTATGTTCATCGGAGGATAAGCGTGTGAAGTTTACAAAAATGCATGGAATTGGCAATGACTATATCTATGTAAATGGGATTAGCGAGGATGTCTGCTATGACAGGGAATACATTCAAAAAATCAGTGATCGCCATACTGGTGTAGGATCGGACGGTATGATCGTGATTTTAGCTTCAGAACATTGTGATTTTAAGATGCGAATGTTTAATAAAGATGGAAGTGAAGGCAAAATGTGCGGCAATGGCATTCGCTGTTTCGCTAAGTTTGTCTACGACCATGGTTTGACAAACAAGGAGCGAATCACAGTTGAAACGTTGGGCGGAAACAAGATCGTCTATCTTGATATTGTGAATGGAGAGGTGTTGTCCGCTAAAGTAGATATGGGAGAACCGATCTTTGAATGTTCAAAGATTCCGGTCGCCTTAGAATATTCACGGATGATCGATGCGCCGCTTACTATTAATCACGTTACTTATCAAGTCACATGTCTTTCGATGGGGAATCCCCACTGTGTTATCTTTGTAAACGATGTTATGGGTATGAATTTAGATAAAATTGGACCATACTTTGAACATAGCCACTATTTCCCAGAATCGGTGAATACCGAATTCGTTGAATTAATAGATGAAGAAACGATTAAAATGAGAGTCTGGGAAAGAGGCTCAAAAGAAACGCAGGCGTGCGGAACCGGAGCTTGCGCCTCTGCCGTGGCAGCAATGCTTTTATCCAACCGCAAAAGAAAAATAACCGTGCAGCTATTAGGCGGTGATTTGGATATTGAATGGGCAAAAGACAATCATGTCTATATGAGCGGTCCGGCGGTAAGCGTTTATCAAGGAGAAATTGATTAGGAGGAAAATGATGGACTACAACAGTGCAGAACAGATTATTCAATATATTAAGGAAGCAAAGAAAAAAACACCTATCAAGGTGTATATTAACGGAACCCATTTACCAAAAGATTCACATCTGAAAATATTTGGAAATGAAGAGAGCTGCTTGCTGATCGGTGATCAGGAGGATGTCAGTGCTTATTTGCAGGCAAACAAAGATAAAATCACGGATTCTTATATGGAATGTGACCGCCGCAATAGTGCTATTGATTTATTAGATATTACTTCAATTAACGCTCGAATTGAACCGGGAGCCATTATTCGTGACCATGTAACCATTGGCGATCAAGCTGTGATTATGATGGGGGCAATCATTAATATTGGCTGTAAGATCGGTGAAAATACGATGATTGATATGGGAGCTGTTTTAGGCGGACGTGTAGAAGTTGGGAAACGTTGTCATATCGGTGCCGGAACTGTGTTGGCAGGCGTTATTGAACCGCCTAGTGCAATGCCGGTCATCATTGAGGATGATGTCATGATTGGTGCAAATGCGGTTGTTGTGGAAGGTGTACATATCGGTAAGGGAGCCATTGTCGGAGCAGGAGCCATCGTACTAAATGATGTTCCCAGCGGAGCAGTAGTAGCCGGAAATCCGGCAAAGATCATTAAGGCTCATAAAGATGAGAAAACTTTGAGTAAAACCCAGCTGTTAGATGATTTAAGACAACTATAGAAAGAGGTTAAGTAAAATGGAGGAACGGATCAAGCATTGGCGACAGCAGCTGCATCGCATTCCCGAGATCGGGTTGAAAGAGTATAAAACTGCCCAGTATTTACGTCAGCAGTTAACAATGATGGGATATGCTTATGAAGCAATTTTGGACACCGGAACGTTGGTATATATCGATGCTCATCAATCTGAAACAATGGCTTTTCGCAGTGATATTGATGCTTTAAATATTGTGGAAAAGAATACAATTCCTTTTAAATCTGAGCATTTGGGTTGTATGCATGCCTGCGGTCACGATGGGCATATGGCAACGTTGCTAGGTTTTGCTGAGTGGCTGAAAGATCACAAGAATGAATTGCGTTATAATGTACTGCTGATTTTTCAGCCGGCAGAAGAATCTCCCGGTGGTGCAGGACTTTTGGTTAAAGCAGGCATCTTAGAAAAGTATCATGTGAAAGGCATTTTCGGTTTGCATTTAATGCCGGACATTCCGGCTGGGAAGCTTGCCTGCCGCCAAGGACCGTTAATGGCAGAATGCGGAGAACTGCATGTGACTGTTCGCGGTCAGAGTTCTCATGCAGGTTTGTATCATCAAGGCATTGATACGATCATGATTGCCAGTCAACTGATTGGTCTGTATAAGAGTATTAAAGTAACATCGATCTCCCCTTTAGAGCAGGGACTTCTCCATATTGGCATGATTGAAGGCGGAAGTGCTAATAATATTGTTGCCAACAAAACAACGATGCATGGTACCGTGCGTACTTACAGCGATGATGTTTTTAAAGAAATTAGTTCACAGATCAAAAAGATCAATGCCTCAATGGAAAATATCTATGGCTGCCAGATTGAATGTGTTTGTGATCCGATGTATCCGCCGGTTCTTAACGATTCCTCTCTTTATCAGCAGTTTAAATCGATCGCCTTTCAAGACGGGGATATCGAATTAAAAGATCCGCTAATGTTAGCAGAAGACTTCTCTTTCTATCAGACTATAGTCCCGGGAATATTTTTCTATGTCGGAGTTGGGACGCCTACACATCACAGCGGACTTCATATAGAGACATTTAATTTTGATGAAAAATATCTGATGAGAGGGTTAGAAACGTATATTGCGCTTATTCAAAATATTGAATTATAGGTTCGTTTTCAGAACCTTTTTTCATATCCGGAAATAAAGCCAGAATTATATAAAATTCTGTTACGATTAGACCGAGGTGGAAATATGAAAGACGTTAAAATGATATTGTGCGATATTGATGGAACTTTACTGGATGACCATCGAAAGATTACCCCGGCAACCTTAGAAGCTATTAGTAAATTAAAAGAACACGGCATCCTGTTTGGAATTGCGACAGGGCGTTCTCCGATTGCCGTTAAACAGTTGTTAGGTGATTGGGGAGTAGAAGCCTATACTGATATTTTGATGGGATTTAATGGTTCCCAATATTTTGATTACGCATTAGATAAAGAAGAGCGTTCACATTTAGTAGAAGGATCTATTCTAAAAGATATCATGAATACCTATAAAGACTTCGATATTAGCTTTGGTATTTTTGATGACTATGAATATCACGTGACACGTGATGACAGAGTATCTAATGGAATCGCTAAAAATAATAAGCTGAAATTATGTGTCGATGACTTATCTGCTTATACCAGTACCAATGCAACGAAGATGCTGGCAATGGGGGTACCGGAAGTTATTGATGAAGTAGAAAAATATTGCTTAGCCCATCCTGATCCGCGTTACCGTGGAGTGCGCAGCACAAAGGAACTTTTTGAATTTTTAGAACCCCATGTATCTAAAAGCTTTGGTATTGAACGTATTGCCAAAAATCATGGATTTACACTTGAAAATGTATGTGTTTTTGGTGACGAGTTAAATGATTTGGAAATGATTCGTGACTGTGGTGTCGGTGTCTGCATGGCAAATGGGAATCCAATTGTTAAAGAGATTGCGGATTATATTACAAAAAGCAATAATGAAGATGGAATAGCCGTATTTATTAATGAACACATATTAAAAGAGGGATAGTGCTATCCCTCTTTCAGTGTTTCATATAAGTCTTGTCCGTGGGTTGCCACTTTGACTTTGTTGAAAAGATGTGTAATCATTCCTGATTCGTCTACGACAAAAGTTGTTCGTACCACACCCATATAGGTTTTACCGTATAGTTTTTTCTCTTGCCAAACTCCAAATGCCTGAGCGATCGAAGTATCTTCATCACAGATAAAATCAAGCGTTAAGTGGTTCTTTTCTTTAAATTTAGCTTTTGATTTGGCGTTTTGCGGACTGATTCCTAAAATAGTATAACCAAGATCTTTCAAAAGCTGATAATGATCATTAATTGAGCAGGCTTCTTTCGTACAGCCCGGTGTAGAATCTTTTGGATAAAAAAATAATATGCTTTTCTTTCCCAATAAATCATGCAGATTGCCAGTGTCTCCATTATCTAACTGATAATCTAAAGATGGGATTTGATCTCCAATTTGCAACATGTTGTAACCTCCTGTATAGAAATTATTATATAGTCAATAAGAAAAAAAGACAATGAATGTGCAACAGGTTCTAAGCATAGAATGATAATAGGTGGTAAAATGGCTAAAAGAAAAATAAGAAAAATGCGTCTGGCAATGTTGATTGGAAGTATTGCGGTTATTTTAATAGCTTCAGTGGCTGGCGTATCTATATTTTTATTAAAAAAGAATAAACTTCTCACAACATCAAAAGTAGAACTATGTATACATGAAACTTTTGATTCTAAAAGTTATTTAAGACAGATTTATCAAAATAAAGATGTAAATATTGCGGGGGAGATCCATACAGATCAATTAGGCGAATATGAACTTACATATACGTTTGAAGATAAGCAGGATGTACTGCGTGTTTTCGTTGTGGATCGCTTAATACCGGAAGTGACGCTGAAAGAAGCAACTTTTATTCAGGGGGAGTCTGTTCTTCCTGAGGAACTTATTGAAAGTATTCATGATGATTCAGCGACGACAGTGACGTTTGACCAGGACTATGATTTTAGTGAGTTAGGGGATTATACAGTAAAAGTCATTGTTACTGATGAGTGGGATAATCAGGTAATCAAGGAGACAGTGATTCATATTGAAAAGAAAGATGGAACACCGCCGGTCATGCAGGGACTAAGCAAAATGACGGCACCTGCCAGCAGTCCCATCAATTACTATGAAGGGGTAAAAGCAATCGACAATCAAGACCCTGATCCCGAATTTACGGCAGATTTCAGTAAAGTCAGAGAAAGTGTCCCAGGTAACTATGAAATTTATTATACGGCTAAAGATCGTCAGGGAAACGAGGCGGTCTATACTCGTGAGATTGAAATTACGAAAGTCAAAGATGCACAAAAAGTGGTGTATTTAACGATTGATGATGGTCCTAGCTTTAATACTCCGGAAATCCTATCGATTCTTAAACGCTATAACGCTAAAGCTACTTTCTTTGTTACCGGTATGTGTCCGGAATATTACAGCTATATTAAAGAGGCATATGATCAGGGACATGCCATCGGCATGCATACGTATTGTCATGATTATGATAAGATTTATTCAAGTGATGAGGCCTATATTGAAGATTTAAATAAAATTACCGATGTGGTAGAAGCACAGATTGGCTATCGTCCGAACATCTTTCGTTTTCCCGGAGGGAGCAGCAACACGGTCAGCAGTCATTATAATAAAGGCATTATTTCCCGACTAAGTGATTACTCAAATCGCAATGGGATGATTTATTATGACTGGAATGCCGATATTGGCGATGGTAATGCCGGACTGACGGCTCAGGATATGATCACACGTGCAGTCGAAAGCGGGGATGGCATCACACGTATTGTTATGCTGATGCATGATGGGCGTGGGAGTACAGAAAGTGTTAAAGCCTTGTCATCAATTATTCAGTATTACCAAGATCGCGGTTATGTCTTTAAAGCTTTAGAAGATACTTCGCCAACCGCCCATCATCGTATTTATAACTAACACCTTCTAAGGTGTTTTTTTGCTTGATATAGTAAAAAACTATGACTTGTAACACATTTTTGGTATAATTATAAATATTGTGAAGACTAAAAAAATATGGTTCAATAATAAGGAGAATTTTATGAAAAAGAAATATATGTTTTTTGATATTGATGGGACTTTAACCAATGACAATCCAGGCGGGGTTATTCTTCCTTCGACTCGACGTGCTTTAAAGAAACTTCAGGAAAATGGTCATTTTGTTGCGATTGCAACCGGAAGGGCACATTGGATGGCGATGGATGCCGCAGAAGAAACAGGAATTCTCAATCTTGTTCATGATGGTGGAAATGGCATCACGATCGATGGAAATGTGCAATGGATTCACCCATTAGATCGACAAAAGGCTTTATTGATTATTGATGAGGCATTAGCAGGTGGCTTTCATGTGGAAGTCGTGATTGATGATACGCCTGCTCACTATACTAAAACACCGCCTAAAGAAGAGGCGGATTGGTGTGAGATTATTGTGGATCCCAATATGGATTTTCATCAGCTCAAAGAAATCTATAAAATTTACATCACGATGACACAAGAGGAAGAATCAAAGCTAAAGCATTTGAAAACATTGGGGTATATGCGTTATCGTCCGGATGGCATTATCGTAGAACCGGATGATAAATATCACGGTATTGTGGATCTTGTTAAGCTGGTTGGCGGAAATGAGGAAGATATCGTTGTATTTGGTGATGGTCATAACGACTACACCATGTTTAAGCAAGCACCGATGTCTATCGCAATGGGCAACGCTATCGATGAATTAAAAGAAATTGCGACATACATTACAAAATCCAATAAAGAAAATGGGATTGAGCATGCATGTCAGCATTTTGGCTGGATTGATTAGAAAGGAATTTGTATGAAAATTGATGAACTATTAAAAAAGAAAGCAACCATCTCGTTTGAGATTTTCCCACCTAAAAATCAGGACGGAAATATCGACTCCATTTATCGTACGATTGATGAATTATCTCATTTAAATCCTGATTTTATTTCAGTGACATACGGAGCTGGAGGAAGCTCTAAAGGAAAAACGGTGGAGATTGCTTCTAAAATAAAAAATGAATATCATATTGAAGCAGTGGCTCATTTAAGCTGCATTACTTCTACCAAAGAAGAAATTAAGACAATCTGCAAAGAACTGCAAGATAACCATATTGAAAATATTCTGTCTTTAAGAGGAGATTATCCTGCAGATCCGGAGTTTAAACGAGCAGAACAGCCGGATTTTATGTATGCGAGTGATCTTAGTCAATATATTCATGAAGAATTTGGGGATGCCTTTTGTTTGAGTGGGGCATGTTATCCGGAGGTGCATCAGGAAGCGGACAGTTTTGAACGTGACTTGGAGAATTTAGTTAAAAAAGTAGAAGCGGGGGCAAAATATCTGATTACTCAGATATTCTTTGACAATCACTATTATTATCGTTTAGTAAAGGAAATTCGCAAAAGAGGCATTGAGGTTCCTGTTTTGGCTGGGATTATGCCGGTGACAAACGCTAAAGGACTGCTTCATACAGCGAAACTATGCGGCTGCAATATCCCTTATGATCTTTCAACGATGATCGAACGCTATCGTGATAATCCAAAAGCCATGCGTGAAATCGGCGTACAGTATGCGACTATGCAGATTTTAGATCTCATTACTAATGGAGTAGATGGGATTCATATTTATACAATGAACAAACCAAGAATTGCCAAGAGTATTTTTGAGGCAATCCCAGAGGTTTTAAAAGGAATGAATCCATGAATGAACAGGCTTTAAAATATTTAGGCTATATGACGCAAACCATTACACCGGAAATGGAAGCGATGATGGAGGAATGCACGAAAGAAGTGGAAAAGTACGCAGACTTTAAAGCGGTGTATGAAACCTTTACATTAGCTCATCAGCCGTTATCTATTCCTGCGATTGATTTGAATTTAGACTATCCGGCGTTGAATGGTTTGCTGGAAAACTGTTCTCAATGTATTCTTATTGCCTGTACTTTAGGTGCCGGATTAGAGCGCCGAATACGTTATTATGGGAAGTTTGATCAGGCAAGAATGATCGTAATGGATGCTATTGGCAGTGCTTATGTAGAAGCACAATGCGATGCATTTGAAAAAAGCTTTAATCTAAATCAGCGCACTTATCGCTTTTGTCCTGGGTATGAACAAACGCCTTTATCCATCAATCGAAGGATAGCTAAGGTCTTGGAGATTCATAAAAAAATAGGGGTAGAATTGAGTGAGAGTGACTTGATGATCCCACAAAAATCAATGATTGGAATTATCGGAATCGGTGATTCTAATCATAAAAAAACATGCAGAAGCTGCACGCTGAAAGAAAACTGTGATTTCCGAAGGAGGAATACAAGATGCTACAAGATCGATTAGGAAAAGATTTACTGATCTTTGATGGAGCGATGGGAACCCAACTGCAGGAAAAAGGATTAAAAGCCGGAGAAATTCCGGAAATGCTGAATATAACCCATCCAAAATGGCTTCAGGACATTCATGAAGCGTATTTACGAGCGGGAGCGGATTTCATTACAACCAATACCTTTGGAGCAAATCGCCTGAAAATGAAAGAAGCCTCTGCTTCATTAAAAGAGATCATTGATGCGGCTGTACATAATGCTAAAGAAGCAAGAAAGAACATAGGAAAAGAAGCGTATATTGCTTTAGATATCGGACCGATTGGAAGTCTGATGGAGCCTATGGGAACTCTTACTTTTGATGAAGCTTATGATATTGTAAAGGAACAGATTTTACTGGCAAAGGATGATGTGGATCTTATCTTGTTTGAGACTATGAGCGATCTTTATGAAGTAAAAGCAGGAATTTTGGCAGCGAAGGAAAATTGTGATCTGCCAATTTTTGTGACCATGACCTTTGAGGCGAATGGACGTACACTTTCTGGAAGCACACCGACAACCATGGTGAATGTATGCAGTGGCTTAGGGGTGGATGCCATCGGGGTGAATTGCTCACTTGGTCCTGATGAACTAAGACCGATTATTGAAGAAATCCTTTCGGTTTCTCATTTACCTGTTATGATTCAGCCTAATGCGGGATTACCTTGTCTAATAGATGGACATACGCATTTTGATATTACCCGTGAGCATTACTGTGAATCTGTCTTAACTTACGCTCAAAGCGGAGTAAGTATTATTGGCGGCTGCTGTGGAACAACCCCGGACTTTATTGAGCTGTTAAAAGAAACATTGCCAAAACTGGCAGCACCACGTGTACTTCCTAAAAAGACATTGATTTCCAGCGGAACCGATACAATCGAGTTAGGAAAAAGTATTACAGTTTGCGGAGAACGTTTGAATCCAACCGGAAAGAAAAAATTGAAACAAGCATTGTTAGATCAACAGTATGACCGTGTTGTCCTAGAAGCGATCAATCAAGAACGTGCCGGTGCTCATGTATTAGATGTTAATGTCGGAGTTCCCGGAATTGATGAGCCTTTGACGATGAGAAATGTGATTAAAATGGTACAGGAAGTGGTCACGTTGCCTTTACAGATCGACAGTTCTAATATTGATGCATTGGAAACAGGCTGCCGTTATTATAATGGACGTCCGTTAGTCAATTCGGTTAATGGTAAATCAGAAACGATGGATTGTATTTTTCCAATCGTTAAAAAATACGGGGGAATCATCATTGGCTTAACCTTGGATGATCAGGGAATTCCCGATCGAGCGGAAGAACGTTTTGAAATCGCTAAAAAGATTATTGCAAAAGCCAAAGAGTATGGCATCTATGAAGAAAGTATCGTGATTGACTGTCTGGTGTTAACGGCGTCTGCCAAACAAGCTGAAGTCATGGAAACAATCAAGGCTGTTCAGATGGTTAAGACACTTGACGTGCATACGGTATTAGGGGTCAGCAATGTCTCATTCGGTCTTCCGGATCGTCCATTGCTTAACCGTACTTATTTGACGATGGCAATGACAGCCGGTTTAGACCTTCCGATCATGAATCCGATGGATCAGGAAATGATGGCAGTCATTGATGCTTTCAATGTTTTGCATCATAATGATGTGGATGCTGCGCGTTATATTGAACGACATGTACAGACTAAAAGGGAGCTGATATCATCAAATACAACATTTACTTTAAAAGAAATCGTGATGCGAGGAATTAAGGATGAAGTTGTTCAGGCAACACGTACACAGCTAAAAGAAAAAACAGCGATGGAGATCATCAATACTATTTTAATTCCTGCCTTGGAAGAAGTAGGAAACGGGTTTGAAAAAGGAACTGTCTTTTTACCTCAGCTCATTCAATCAGCGGAAACAACCAAGATGGCCTTTGAAATATTAAAAGAAACGTTTAAAAATGATGCAGAGACTTTAAAAGGACCTATTGTGTTAGCGACAGTAGAAGGGGATATCCATGATATCGGAAAGAATATTGTTAAAGTTGTTTTAGAAAGCTATGGTTTTCAAGTCATCGATTTAGGTCGTGATGTAAAGATTGAGAAAGTGGTAGAAGCTTACCATCAATATCAGCCTAAGCTAATCGGACTAAGTGCCCTAATGACAACTACTGTGGTATCGATGGAAAAGACAATCGCATTATTGAAACAGATTGATCATGTCTGTCCGATCATGGTAGGCGGAGCTGTACTGACACCCGAATATGCAATGCAGATTCATGCCGATTATTATGCTAAAGATGCTTTGCAAAGTGTAGAAATAGCACAAAGAGTAATTGGCTGAAATGAAAAGAAAAATATTTGTCTTGTTGCTGATTGGATTATTTTTATGCGGGTGTCAGATGAATTACGATGAGGATTATTTAACTAAATATAAAACGTATCTCCATTTCGCATTTAAAGACTATACTGTTGTTAAGAATGAACGTAAAGAATATAATTCTTCACCGATTCCGGCACATGGAGAATTCAATCAGTATGAGATTTCTTATCTGGCAGATGATGGGCAAACTTATAGATTATCTTTTGATAATCGGGAAGATTTTCACTGGACGATCTTAGACCATGCCAAAAGACGTTCGGAAGAAGAGGTACTGCATTATTTTAAAAATGTATTTCCTGGATTCAAAGAGAGTGAAGCGTTAGATATCTTTTATAGTCTTGAAGTACCGAAAGATAAAGAAGGACATAATAAATATAGTAAAAAGATGCTTTCCGGAAAAGAATTCTTCTTTTTTGAAGGGAAAGGACTTCAATTTACTCATTTTGATATCTCAACTTTAAAGAATTATCAGATTTCTTTTTCATTTATTATTAATTATGATATGCAATCCGGTCAGGATTATGGCAGTGAAGAGGAGTTCAAGCAAAACCTTTTATCGGTATTTGGACAATTAGCAGAATTGTTTCAGAATGATCAATGGGCGGCACATATCAATATTGGTGATAGTGCAGATAATTGGATAAAATATACTGCAGAATATAATAAGGATACTCAAACAATCGTCTATAATGAAATAACACCATAGCTTTGCTATGGTGTTATTTATTTAAAAAGATGAACTTCAATGCGACGTCCTTCGTTTCCATTAGCCGCTTCATAACAAATTAAACAGACCTTCATTTGGTGTGTCTGATTGTCATATTTTAAAATATTATAGCTTAAGTACTTCATTCGGCTCTCTTTTAAGTAACCGCATGAAGAACCGCAGGAAACAACGTAGAACTGATGATATTTTCTAAAATAGGGAATATGCTTATGCCCATGCAGAATGTATTGAACATGGCGCTTTTCTAACCAGTCAATCAATAGATCTGAATCAACCAATTCTTTCGATGTTTCCATAATCTTGCTTAACACTTTTTTCTCATTCCATTTTTTCTTTAGAAAGTCAGCTTTGTCAATTGGAAATACATGATGATGAATCATAACCATTAACTGATAGCTGTCTAAATCTGTGATTGCGGATAATTCTTCATCAATTTCCTCAAGCTGCTGAATGCCTACTTTACCACGGGCAAGATTTCCTTCATAGGCAGAATTAATCTTAATTAAGATAATCTTTTCTTTTTCCAGCACTTTAATATTTTCACCAAGCAAGTATGCTACTACTTTTGCTTTTTGGACACGTAATAGATTTAATCCGTGTACGATGACATCATGATTTCCTAAAATAAAAGAAATGTCAGCCTTATAGCGCTTTTTCAAATCATTCATCAATCCCGAAGCTAAGTACATGTTTTTACGATTCGGACTGTTCATCAGATCTCCGGTAATGAGTATTTTTGTTTGGTTGTCCTTTGGCAAAGAAGGATAAAGATTATCTAATGCTCGTATCAGTGCGGCAGCACCGGAATTATGTTTTTTAGATCCTAAATGCAGGTCACTTAAATGAATGAAGAAGGTTTCATCCTGCTTCTTTTGATTTATCTTCTCATTAAGAATAACAGCTTCTATTTCCTCATTAAAGCGAATGGGAATGAAGCAGATTTCATCATCATGAATTTTTAAAATGCCGGGCCATTGATCAGCATTAAACAATGCCTGCATGAGGCTGTGAGCGGGATTTGAAAACATATAACGATCTTCATCAAACGGCTCCTGTGGATAAAAAATCATACCGTAACACTGCTTTTGTAAGGCTTGAATATAGGTCTTATCTATAAAGCGTTGGTTGATTGGGTTCTCTTGGTCTTTTCCCGGAAAAAAGAGATAGTGAGTCTCAGAGCGATTCTTGACTATAAATGCATCTAATTCTCCTTGAATATCTATTCTCAGCAAAGCCTCAATCTGAATAACTTCTTTACGTCCGGTTAATAACGGTAAATCATCTTCTTTGATTCTTTTTAACCATTGAAAATCAATATTTTGATTCATCATCCATTTTTTCATTTCATGATGTGTCTGAACGCTTGAAAATAAAGTCGTGATAAAGACATCCGGATTTTCATAAAGCAAATGAATGATTGCATTAATAAAATCAAATGTCATACTTATCACCTCCATGCCTTTTATTATACACAATTTTAATAAAAAATAATACTAATTGATGTGGTTTTATATAGGGGGAAAGTAAAATGGAGAAATTCTTATGCACTTAATAATAAAAGACCATGCCAAAGAGAATGACATGATCTTTCAGAGAATTAAAAGAAGAATTATTTCCATGCGTTTGTTTTCAGCCAGCTATGCAGTTGTTTGATAGAGACATCTTGTTTTGTTAAAGAAAGTTGATCAAAGAGCTGCTCCTGAAGCTGCTTTGCAGGTGGGTCAAAATGAATTCTGTATTGATGGTCGTTGAGCTGTCGAATCCCGTAGATGCCGTGAACGCTCTCAATTTTGGAAAGCTTCATTTTAATCAATGGTGAAAATTCAAGCAGATATTCTTTTTGGTAATTTGGCACAACTCTTAAATAACGGATCGCAAATATGGCAGTGAAAAGGATACCGCCAACAATTAAAAACATAATCAGCCGATTCATAAGTACGCCTCCTTTAATATTTGGAAATAGATCTTATCTGATACTTATATTATATCATATTCTAATATTTTTTACTAAAAGATTGTGAATATCGTAAATAACCGCTATAATTATATGAAAAAGGGGGAGAAGGAATGAAAACAACGTTTAATTACGACCATTATTTCTTATATCAGGAATTATCTGATCATTTAGCGGAGCTGGAAAAGAAATATCCAGACATTATGCATGTGGATATTATTGGCACTACACCTAAAGATCGTCATGTTTATGCCGTTACGATTTCAAAAGGGGACAGTGATAAAAAGCCAGCCTATTATATTGATGGGAATACCCATGCCGGAGAAGTAACCGGATCCATGGCGGCAATGCATACGATTGATTATTTAGTTACGAATTATAAAGAGGATAAGAAAGTGACAGATTTGATTGATCGCTTTACATTCTATATTATTCCACGTATTTCGCCGGATGGAGCGGAGGTTTATTTGACAAGTGAAACGAAGCTGCGTTCAGTAGATCGTCCTTATTTAACTGAAACTCAGGAAAACGGACTTTATGATGACGATATTGATCATGACGGAGTTTTACGAATGATGCGTATCAAAACACCTTATGGTGCATGGAAAGTCAATCCGGATAATCCGAATGTGATGCTGAAACGTCAGCCGGATGAATTTGAAGGTACTTTCTATAATGTTTATCCTGAAGGGCAAGTAAAGGGCTTTGATGGAGATCATTTTAAAAACGCCAATCCATTATGGGGGCTGGATTTTAATCGTAACTATCCTTTTGGCTGGTTCAGTGAAGTAAGACAGCCCGGTGCGGGACCTTATCCGTTGAGTAATATGGAAAACAAAGCCGTTGTTGATTTTGTTTTAGCTCATAAAAATATCGGTGGAGTAGCGACGCATCATACATTCGGGGGAATGATTCTATGTCCGCCGGGAACTCGTCCTGAAAAGACATCCTCTAAACTCGATCAGAAAATATTAAAAGAAATCGGAAAGATGGGAACAGAAGAAATGGGTTATCCGGTGGTAGCCATCTTTGATTCATTCACAGAAGATCAAGCCAGCTATTCTTCCGGTGCTTTTGATGACTGGTGCTATCAGCAAAATGGAATTCCTGCTTATACAACGGAACTTTGGAATATGGTGAGCCGTGCCGGAATCAAGCAAACCTGGCCAAGTCTGCCAAAAACAGATAAAGAAATGGCAGAGGAATATCAGAAGCTAATTGATTGGTGTCAGGAAAATGCCCCGGAAGCCTTTAAGCCTTGGCAAACTTGTCCACATCCTCAGCTTGGAGAAGTAGAAATCGGTGGTTTGGATATGAAATTCAGTTTGCAGAATCCACCTGTTGCTTTCTTAACACAGGAAGTAGAAAAGACAACGCGTTTTTGTTTAAGAATGGCTGCAACTTTGCCACAGTTAACTTTCGATCATATTGATACGATAAAAATAGGAGAAGGCACATACAAAATTGAAGCGCATATTGCCAATAAAGGCTATCTGCCAACCTATTTGACAGATGAAACAAAGAAAATGAAAATTGTTTCACCGGTGAAGGTAGAACTGATGGAAGAAAAAACAAAAGCCGTAAGCCCTACTGAAATCGATTTGGGAAACCTGGAAGGATTCTCAGGTGTTGCGACAGATTATTTCTTTGATCATTCTATCAATACATTTGATTATGAACCGATCATGAAAAAAGCCACTTTCTTCGTTGAAGGAAAAAGTGGCGATACGCTAAAACTAAAAGCGTCTTGTCATAAAGGCGGAACGATTGAAACAACCATTACGCTAAACGATTAGTAAAGAAGAGTGATCCATACCTTTTTAATCAGGGAGGATCCTTTTTTTATTTCAGATACCTTCTGATGATAGTAGCTTTCCATCTTCGCCAATTCCGCAGCAGTGATCGGATGTGGTGAAAAGCGAACTTTTAATACTAACTGATAAATATCTTCTTCTACCTTTGGCGTTAATCGAAGCAGGCGCTTGTAGTAGTGCAGAATATTCTTTTTTGCATCAGAAGAATGACAGTCTTTATACAACCACCAGCGATAGAGTCCATAGGCAAGCAAAATAACCACAATCACAATCAGCAGATATAAAGGAGCAAAAGAAGTTTTGGCGTTGACTTCGGTGTTTATATCATCGGTATTTGTTTGATTTTGATTATTTTGATTTTGCTGTGAGGAGGTATTATTTTCTTCTAAAGGATCCGTGATTACTTCCTCTTCATTTTCGATGGGAGCATATGTTGCCGGCGGTGTAACATCAAAAGGAATCCAACCGAAATTCTGGAAATAAACTTCAACCCAAGCATGAGCCTGATTATCTCGAACCAGAGCTGTTCCGTCTGTAAAGTCCTGACTGTTTAAAGTATAGCCTTCCACATAGCGGGCAGGAATGTCAAGGGCACGGAGCATCATTGTTGCTGTAGTGGCAAAATGAACACAATAGCCACGTTTATTGATATTCAAAAAGTAATCTACAAAATCCTGATCTTCCGGAGTTAAGCCGGGAGACAAGGTATAGTCTGCACTGTTTTTGACGATGTCTACTACTTGATCCACAATGATGCCAGTAGAATCGAAAGGTGAGATTTGATCATCTAAATAATCCAGTAAAACTGAACGGGTATGATCAGGAATCTGTAAATAATGGCTGCGTATATAGCGATATTCTTCATCAACACGGAGAATGGGTGTGCTTAAAATATCAAGCGGGACATCCATATACTGAATTAAATAAGTAGAAGCATTAGGAGTGAAGTAGAACCCTTTTGCTTTAGAATCTAAATTATAAAGACCGCTTTGCCTTGAGATAAAATAAGGCATATACATAAAATTATCCAAAGAGGAAGTATTTTCAATCACCATTGTGCGATTTGTATAATCAAATGTAGGATAGACTTCAGTTAATAAATCCTCCATCGTAGAAGTGGCGGTCATTTCATGCTCGCGATAATCAACGTTTAATTCGGGATTACTCCATTCGTTGTTTTGATATTTCATGAATGAAGTTCCTTTTAATAAAGTGGTGACAGGTTCATCAGCCTGCACGGTTAAATCTACTTTACCTGTATAATAGCGATTCCCGGCAGAAAGCAGGTTAGAACGATTGGCATCACGCTTGCTGAAAAGGTCAAAAATGAGATTAATGCCTTCTTTACTTAGGTTCTTGCGGATATTCTCTGCCCATTCATTTCGCTGATAATTATTTTCCGGATAATAAGTTTGAATGCCAAAAAGCAAACAAAAGACTAAGAAAAACACAATTATAGGAAACGACTTGGCAGCGGATTGGTTCTGCTTGCGAACCTTCAAGCTCATTAATAGAGAAACAAGACTGGCAAGATAGAAAAATAAGAGCGTACGATGAGCTTCAATATTAAAAAGTAAAGGAATGCCGATATAAAGCAGTGAAATCAAAAACGGCAAAATAAAATGCTTTGCTTTTTGCACGGTTTTAGTGCTTAGAAAGATAAAGGGAATAAGCGCTATGATTAAAAAATAATTACAAGCTAATGCAGGCTGATTTCCAAACGGAATCGCAAGACTTGGAAAACCAAACTGAGAATGCGCATTGTAAGCTTTGATAATTGTATTAATCGTGATACTAAACCCCTCTTTTAATAAAGGAAAACTTACTATCATGAGTAAGATATACAGTATAAAAAGGATTTTGAGTGATTTCTTTTGTTTATAATAGAGAAGAAAATAGAAAATGACTGCGATTATTCCGCTGATGATGAAGGTCATCGATAAATCAAACGTAAACTTCAACGGAGACAGCATATTTAATAATGTAGCGATGACAAATGATACAATTAGAAACAAATCAAGAGCGATGTTCATTGTCTTCACCTCCGATCAAGATACCATTTTCACTGATTCCCCATTCATTTACATGATAATGTTCACTGTAACGTGTTTGATCAGAGAGATCTGAGAATATGTATTCTTTTTCCAAAGGAAAAGTCAGCATCTCCTGAAAATAGGTTTCGTATTGTTCAAGCTGGACAAAGGAATGGGTGATGACATCATGATGGCGCAATACTTTATATTGAATGTCAAAGGGAATTTCCTGAAGACATAAATAGGTTGCCAGTGAATGAAATAACGATAAAATCCGGTCATTCTGATCGGCTTGGTGGGTCAGACAAAAAGTAAGCAGTATATGATCGTCAATGGGCAGACTCCCTTCCTTAACCATTAAATTCCTGCTTTTCATAGAAAGCTTCCAATGAATTCTGTTTAAGGCATCCCCCTCCTGATAAGAACGTATATCAAATAGCTCACTGTAATCGTCACCGGGATGATGGGGATCATAGTAAACATTTTGATGGGTTTGGCAGTTTAGCTGTTCGATTGTGGCTTCAATATTTAATAAAGGCGGCAGCACCATCAAAGACAATGTGTGCCTGCTTCTTTTTTTAAGAGAAATCAGACTGAAATAATCACTGAAATAAACATGATAAACTTGAATCTCGATATTACCGCAATGCTGAGCTTTCAAGATAATATGGATTTCTTCATCTTCGAAAGCATAGTCTTGACTTTGATGAATGGTGCTTAATGGCTGATCATATAGAAATGAAAAAGTAATTTTTCCGACCGGGAATAATTTTGTCTGGCTGCGTTTGATCGTTACTTTGGCTTCTTCATTTAAATGAATGACAGAATGATCGAGTGAGACCTCTAAATGTGTTTGAAAATATCCGATCAGACTTAACAAGAAGCTGATCAGCGGCACCGTTAAAATAAAGATAAAAATTAAAAATGAAAGATAGCCATTATAAAACAGATAGAAAAGACCGGCTCCCAGAATGAATAAGAAATAGGCAAAACGTCCTTTCATCGGATGATCCTAGGGCGTGGCGTCTCTTTCAAAATCTTGGTTAGAATCTTTTTCGGATCTGATTTATCCAGACGGGCTTCATTATTTAAAACGATGCGGTGACTTAAAATATCAAGGAACATGGCTTCAACATCTTCCGGAATGACATAATCACGTTCATGGGTATACGCGACAGCTTTTGCTACCTGCATCAAGGCCAAGGTACTGCGTGGGCTTCCACCTTGAAGAATCAAGGGGTGTGAGCGTGTTGCATTGATGAGATCGACAATATAATGATAGATGCTTTCATCTAAATAAATAGAACTGATTTCTTTTTGCATCATTAAAATCTCGCTAGGGGAACTGACTGTTTCAATATCATCCAGCGGATTATGACGCTCTTTTCGCTTTAATATTTCAATCTCTGCATCTTTGCTGGGATAGCCGATTGAAAGACAGGCCATGAAACGATCCATTTGTGACTGGGGCAATAGCTGTGTTCCTGCCGAACCGAATGGATTTTGGGTAGCAATGACCATAAACGGCTGTGGGGTGGAATGGGTAATCCCATCTACACTCATGCGACCTTCTTCCATGACTTCCAATAAAGCAGACTGAGTTTTACTCGAAGTACGGTTGATTTCATCAGCTAACAATAAGTTACACATTGCCGCTCCTTCTTTATATTCTAATGCTCCGGTCTGCTGATTATAAAAAGAATAACCAATGACATCACTTGGCATGACATCAGGGGTAAATTGTATACGTTTAGTATCTAATCCCAAAGCTTTAGAAAAGGCAAGCGCTAAATTGGTTTTTCCTACACCGGGAATATCCTCTAGTAAAACATGACCATTTGCTAACATCACCATTAGAATCTTATGAATGATCTCGTCTTTTCCTATTACGGCTTTTTTAACTTCTTTAAATATTTTGGCTGCATTTTGCATATTTTTCCCTCCTTATATCTATTATACAGGAAAACAGTCCTTTTTTAATAGGAAAAACGAGCGCTGATGAGACGCTCGCTGAGATTTAGATACAGTTGTTTGATGTGTATTTGTTTTGTGTGCTTGGTATTTATAAGGAAAGGAGACTGTATCTGTAAAGCATTATATCGAACATGTCTTAAGAATAGTGGGGTAAAATTCTAAAAATATTCTAAAGAATTAATACTGTTTTCTTAAACCTTTAGGAAATTGATTTTTTACGATCCCATTATTTTCCTTATAAAAGGCAAGGGGATAGCTGTCAACGAAAAGAACACCATATCCTTTTTGTCCGGTTCCCTGTAAAGTTTCCCCTTTTAAATACTGCTGTATTTCTTTGCTTTGTGCATCGAACTGATAATAGCGTTTTACCATGCTTTGGTCTAAGCAGTGGGACAAGGCATAGCTCGGTTCAAAACGACCTTTCTTGCATTCCCCTAAATAGAGTCCCTGACGCAGAATTTTCACTTTATTCAATTTAGGAAAATAAGGTCGGATAGCATAAAGATGCTGCTGTGAATCGAAAATATAGCTAGGCACTGCAATCTTTAAATGCTCCTTATAAAATTGATTCAGCAATACCATTTGATCTTTTTTTACGGTTGATTCCACGCAAGGAACATTGTGTCGCTTCATTTCTCTGTCTTCTTTTTGAAATAAAGCAATGAAATGTCCTTCGCCAAAATGCTTATGCGGATAAAGACGACAGCATTCCTCATGACCGATTCCGGGCATCATACCATGCTGCAAAGGAATCGGCAGCAGATGGATATCTTCATGCAATGCAAGTAAATGGTCAACAACCTCTTCATTTTCTTCTTTTGAATAAGTACAAGTGGAATAAACTAATACTCCGCCGGGTTTTAAAGCTTCATAAGCCTGCTCAATCAATTCTTTTTGAATGAACGCACATTCTTTTACTTTTTCCAAGGACCATGTATCAATAGCCTGATCTAATTTTCTGAACATCCCTTCTCCTGAACAAGGGGCATCTAAGATCACTTTATCAAAATATTCGGGTAATTGTTTGGTTAACTGTCCGGGAGCAGTATTTGTTACGATCGTGTTGCTTAATCCAAAGCGTTCCACATTAGAAGAAAGGATGCTTGCCCTGCCGGCATTAATATCATTGGCAATCACTAAACCGGTCTGCATAAGCTGACTAGCTACATAGCAGGTTTTTCCGCCGGGAGCAGCACACATATCTAAGATATAATCATCAGGCTGAATATCTAATAAGGAAGCAACGATCATTGCACTGGGTTCTTGAATATAATATAACCCACTATCATGATAAGGATGTTTTCCTAAAGGAAAGCGCTCATGATCGAAATAATACCCGTTCTTAACAAAATGGTGCTTTTTTAATTGGAATTTTTCAATGAGAGGTTCTAAATCCTGCTTGTTAGGATTAAAATATAGAGCCTTGACTTGTTTTTGACTCAACGCATTGGCAAAATCCTCATATTCGTTTTTTAGTAATTTCTTCATACGTTCTATAAATAATGGATTCATTTTATCACCTTTTAAAACTATATCACATCTATAATCAAAATAAAACAAGAAATGTATTGACAATATCATAGTAATTTGATATTATGTCTAGGTAAAAAGTAGTGGAAAGAAGAAGTGCCTGCTTCTCGCCCGATTGCCAAAGGCTTTGGGCTAATGTCACAAGATAACAATTTATCTTATTTGATATGACTGTGGGTGCGCGTATGTAAACTCACTTTTTATTTTATAACAAGCACAATGGAGGTGGCTTTTATTAGCAATAATAAGTATATCAACACTGGTTCTGATGAGTTAGTGAATGAAAAAATTCGTTTTAGAGAAGTTCTTGTAATTGATCAAAATGGTGAACAATTAGGTGTTAAAACTCGTAATGAAGCTTTACGTATCGCTGGGGATGCATCGATGGATTTAGTCTGTGTTGCTCCTAAAGCACAAACGCCTGTTTGCCGAATCATGGATTATGGTAAATATCGTTTTGAACAACAGAAGAAACAAAAAGAAATGAAGAAAAATCAAAAGATCGTTACATTAAAAGAAGCACAGCTTTCACCAACGATTGATGTTCACGATTTTAATACAAAATTAAAGCATTCAATCAAATGGCTATCTGATGGAGATAAAGTGAAAGTAAGTGTCCGCTTCAGAGGTCGTCAGTTAGCTCATATAGATATTGGTGAAAAGATACTTAATGATTTTGTTGCTCAATGTCAGGAATATAGTGTCATTGAGAAGCCTGCTAAATTAGAAGGCAGAACATTAACGGCTATATTAGCACCAAAGAAGAAATAAAATTAGGAGGATTTAACTATGCCAAAAATGAAATCACACAGTGGATTAAAAAAACGTATTAAAAGAACAGCAAGTGGAAAATTGAAACGTAGCCATGCTTACGTATCTCATATGGCTCATAACAAAACACATAAACAAAAGAAACATTTGGCTAAAGCTACTTTAGTTTCTAAGAGCGATTACAAGAGAATTAAATCTAGATTACAAGGTTAATAGGAGGTCGAAAACATGGCAAGAGTAAAAGGTGGATATACTACTAGACGTAGAAGAAAGAAAATTTTAAAATTAGCTAAAGGGTACTATGGATCAAAACATACTTTATATAAAACAGCTAATGAACAAGTAATGAACTCATTAGAGTATGCTTATAGAGATAGAAAAGCATTAAAACGTGAAATGAGAAAGTTATGGATTGCACGTATCAATGCGGCAGCTAGAATGAATGATATTTCATATTCTAAATTAATGCATGGATTAAAAGTTGCTGGTATCGAAATCAACAGAAAAATGTTATCAGAAATCGCTATCTGTGATCCTGAAGCATTTACAGCAATCGTAGAAAAAGCTAAAGCAGCTAACTAATTAGAACCCCCGGGTTCTTTTTTATTTATGAGACAAAGAGGAGAAATTGGGTAATGGGGAGAAATAAGATCGGAAAATTGTTTTGTGTTATAGCGCTAGTTATGATGCTATCAGGCTGTGGAGTAGACTTATCATTTAAAACATTTGTTCAAGATGTATTGGATACTTCTGATATATATGAATCCATTGATGAAATAATCGGTTATATTGAGTTTGAAGACGCAAAATTTGGGGTGAGCATGGCTAAAACCTTTGATGAGGAAGAGGTGCTGCTGTTAAGTCATATGTATATTGATGAAAGCAGTTATTTCTATTCTTCTACGCATGGAGATCATATGCCGTTAGCTTATGAAATAGTAGATCATCAGAGAATTTGGTATGAGGCTTTGATGGATGGGAACATTTATTATTATGATGAAGATGAGACAACAAATTACAAGTATGTCTCTGGTATATTAGATGGTCGTGTCGATAATATTGCTTATGAGGGCGGAAGCTTAAAGCAGGCATCATTTACATTTTACTATTTATCGAGTGATGTGGAAATAACATTATGGGCAGTACAGTTGGATAAAAATAAGCAATTTGATATTGATCGGTTACAGTATTGATAAAAAATAGAATTCTTTTAAAGGAGTTAATCTTGAAATAAAGATTAACTTTTTGAATAAAGAAAACGTCTTGTTCATTATGTATATGGGAAGACATTTAACTTTTATTAAAACAAAAAAGCATTTCAGATTGAAATGCTTTACTTATTAAATTTGACAATGCACACAGTAGTAGATACTCCCACCTAAGTATTGTTCCTTACATAATGGCTGATGGCAGACAGGGCAAGGATTCTTATAGGTGTTTTTGCTTAAAATCGTTGGATAACCACCGGGTTGATTGAAAATATCTTTTTCGGTATCCCTTCCATGTAATGCAATCATAGTGTTTAAGGTGGATAGTAAGCTTTCATAGAGGAATCTCAATTCATCCTCACTGAGTGTTTTCATCTTTCTTTTAGGATGAATGCGGGCATTAAATAAAATATCCTGTACGGTTCCGTTACCAACACCTAAAATACGCTGGTCTGTCGCTAAAAAAGCCTTGGTACTAAGTTTTAATGTATGTTCATTCAACAGGCTTTTAAAATAGTCATACGTAAAATCAGGATGCAATGGTCCAATGGTATAAAGTTCGTGCTGATAATAAGGATTGTTGCAGCCGTCTGCTGTTTTAAATAGACCGATGGCGGCATACATCGAAGTCGTCATGTTTAAATAGCTTCCATCATCAAAGATGAGCTGCAGCTTGCTTTTTTTAGGCAGAGACTGATCTTGGCAGTAACGTAAATTGGCACCATCCCGAAATAATAACGTATAGTCTTCAATCACGATTTCTATATAGAAATGACGATCAATGATGTTTGTCACAGTTTTACCCGTGAGAAGCTGATTGTATTGATTAGGGTCACCCTCGTAAAAGGTAAACTTATGACCGGTGAATTGACCACCGACTTGTATGATTTTTTTATTGAGAATAGTTTTTCTTAAATCCGCGGCGATACTGATAGCTTCTGGCAATTCAATCATCATGATTCCCCCTTTGTCCCATTATAGCAGAATCTTGACATTATATATTGCTTTATCTTGCGGAAATTAGGAATAAAAAAGGAAGGCTATATTCATTTAGCTATCCTTTTTTTATTTTATTTTGAATTCCAAAGATGATTGAGCGGTCCGCGTCCGTTTCCTAACTTCATTCCATAGGCGATTGCCTGATAGACGTATTCTTTCCCATGAATAATCGCTTCCATTGGTGTTTCTCCCTTCGCTAAAAAACAAGCAATAGCACTAGAAAGGGTACATCCTGTTCCGTGGGTATTGGGATTATTCAACTTAGGAGCAGTAAGCCAAGTAATCGTTCCATTATGATAAACAAGGTCATCGGCATTGCCATCAAAGTGTCCTCCTTTAATCAGAATATATCCATTATAGCTTTGACTGATTTTCTTAGCGGCTAAAATCATTTCTTCTTTAGTCTTAATGGTCATTTGCGAAATAACCTCGGCTTCACTTAGATTGGGAGTAATGATATCCGCCAAAGGAATTAATCGTTCTAACAGCTTAACAGTTGCTTCATTTTGCATTAATTGTGAGCCACTCGTTGATACCATGACCGGATCTAATACAATCCTCTTTGCTTTATATTTAATCAGCTGATCGGCAATGCAGTCGACTAATGAATGCTGACTGACCATCCCAATCTTGATAGCATCGGGATAGATATCAGTAAAAATACATTTGAGCTGATTTTCAAGAAAATCGGGGGGAGTATCCATGATTCCATAGACACCGGTTGTATTTTGGGCAGTTAAAGCTGTGATTGCGCTCATTCCATAGGTATGTAAAGCACTCATGGTTTTTAGATCGGCTTGAATACCGGCACCACCGCTGGAATCCGATCCGGCAATGGTTAACACTTTTTTTATTTGACTGCGCAGATATGTATTCATTCCTAAACGAAGATCATAAGCGGCTTGGTAGATATTTTCCTGAGCTAGGATAGCTGAGATGACAGCAATTCCATCGATTGAAGTACCTTTGAATTGGGAAAGATTGTCAAGGCTGATGCCGCCGATCGCAACTGCCGGCAGCTGCGTAGCTTCCATAATTGCGTTCATTGTTTCCAATGAAACGGATGTAGCGTCGTCCTTTGATGTGGTTGCAAACATGGCACCGATGCCTAAATAGTCCGCCCCATTTGCTTTTGCGATCAATCCTTCTTCAATACTATGAGCAGAAACACCTAAAATTTTATCAGGTCCAATGAGTTCTCTTACTTTTGATGCTTCCATATCACTTTGTCCGACATGAACACCATCGGCATCCACTGCCAAAGCGACTTGAATATTATCATTGATAATAAAAGGAATACGATATTCCTGACACAATGCTTTAACTTCCTTTGCGATTTTTATAAACTGATCGTCATCCAGTTCTTTTTCACGAAGCTGTACCATGGTCACTCCGCCAAGAATTGCCTGACGAACGTCATTGACTAAAGAACGTCCATTGAGCCAGCGCTGATCGGTGACTAAGTATAGACCTAAGTCGTTTCTATTGAATTTCAACTTTCATTCCTCCATTTAATGTATCTATATCTATCATACTCATAGCATCGATCAAATAGGTACGGAAACTAGAGGTACCGCTTTGCAGAGTATTCATTTTAGTGTTGGCAAGTTCCCCGGCTACTCCCATCATGGTAATAGCGCAGGCGGTAGCTTCTAATGAATTTGACGGATTAGCGGCAATATAAACGGCAATAACGCCAGCTAACATACATCCGGTTCCGGTAATTTTTGACATCATTGGATGTCCGTTTTTAATTAAATAAGTTTGTTGTTCATCACAGACAATATCAATAGGACCCGTAATAGCGATGACTGCTCCGGTCTGCTGACTTAGCTTTTTAGCGAAAGCAATTACTTCATCAAGGTTGTCTTCATTAACGAGATCGGCATCATTGGCATCCACTCCGGATGTGGTATTTGTTTTTTGGGCAATGCATTTAATTTCAGAAATATTGCCTTTAATAACAGTGAATTGAACTTCCTTTAAAAGACGCTCAGTGACTTCATTGCGATATGGAGAAGCACCGGCACCAACCGGATCTAAGATGACAGGATGATGAAGCTCGTTTGCTTTTTTACCTGCTGCAATCATTGATTCTACTTTTGTTTGATTCAATGTACCGATATTGATTACTAAAGCGTTAGTGATTGATGTGATATCGGCAGCTTCTTTGATTTCATCTGCCATGATAGGAGAACCATCAACCGCTAAAATCATGTTGGCGACATCATTGACTGTTACATAGTTGGTAATGCAGTGGATTAAGGGGTGTTGCTTTTTTACATTTTCTTTTATTTCTTTAAACATATTCTTTTCCTTTCTGATATGCCATATCCCAGAATTTTAATTCGTGGAGAGAGCATTCTTTAAATATTTTTCGTAGTTTGTTTTTGTGATCTTCGTCGATTGCTGCACTTAGCTGATTAAATACATCTGCCCAGCGTGATGTGTAGTAAGCATAGGATTCATTGCTGTAGTCACTGAACCATTGTCCATAGAAGTGATGGTCGAGGACATGCTTTGATTTTTTCACATAGTGATCGGCAATGAAGTGATAGCTGACCATACAAGGCAAAGAAGCGGCTAAAACATCAACTACGTCTCCGCTTTTAGCGATATCCAGCATATAAGTCGTATATTCGGCGTTGATGGGGTGAGGGGTTCTGTTTTCAACCTCATTGATATCTTCTCCTAATTCCTGAAGATGCAAAATGCGGCTGTAAGCTTCATTTTTTTGGACGATCGATAACATTTCATAAAAATAACGCATTTGCTGTAGGGTATCTGCCTTATATAAAGCATAAGCATACACTCTTCCAAATTCCTTGAGGTAGAGTGTGTCTTCAATCAAATAATGATGGTAAAGGCTCAGTTTTAAACTGCCTTCTGCCATTTTCTTAATAAAAGGATGTTCCAGATACTGCTGCCATGTCAGCATATTTTCTTCAATCAATGTTTCTAAAAATGTCATAATTCCTCCTTAATAAAAAAGACGAACCGATATAGGCTCGTCCTAAAAATACGTCTAAGGATTCCCTACGTTGGCATTATCCAAATCAGGTTATCGGTCGGAATATTGCGTCATTCCCTCTCAGCCTGCCTACAGGCTCCCGCTCACACCTTTATTATAACTTTATATTTTATTTATTCAATAAGTTTTTCTTTTCATGGTTAGTTAATGACTTATAAAATAAATGATGATACGATAGATTCAGGAGGGTTTAAGATGAATAGTCAGGAAATAATAAAAGAACTTCAAATGATGGCAACAGAAAAATATAAGGCTAATGTTGTTAAAATGGGTATACCGGAAGAAAACAGTATCGGTGTTTCTACCGGAGATATTCGTAAACTCGCAAAAAGGCTGACGAAGTCGGATGAACTGGCAATGGCGTTATGGGATAGTGGATATCATGAAGCTAAATTGTTAGCTGTGCTTTTATTCGATAAGAAAACAATGACACTAGATCAGATCGATACCTTGATGAAAGAGGTCTATTCATGGGATCTGTGTGATCATCTATGTAAGAATCTTATTATTAAAATAAAAGGCTATGAGAGATTGATTGATCAGTGGGTGGATTCAAACGAAACTTATAAAAAAAGAGCAGCGTTTACTTTGATTGCTTCAGCTGCCATTCATGAAAAAGAGATAGAAGAAGACGTATTATCTCGCTATCTGGAATATATTAAGGAAAATTCAGATGATGAACGTGAACATGTGAAAAAGGCAGTGTCATGGGCACTAAGAGAAATTGGCAAACGTGATTTTAACTATAATGAAAAAGCACTGCTGCTGTCTCATGAATTGGTTGATCGTGGCAATAAGACACAGGTCTGGATCGGCAAGGATGCTTTAAAGGAACTTGAAAATCTAGTGAAAGTAGAGGGGAGAAAACGACTGATTTCGACCAATACACAGATGGGCAAGAAAAAGTGTTTCGATTAGAGACACTTTTTTTAGTAATAAAAAAGCTCTCACGATCGAGAGCAGTCAATAAGGTGCTGCGTTATTCTTCTTCTAGGCTAGTTGCATAGGGCATAAAAGAAATATTATAAATACGTTCTTCACTGTCAAAGGTGATGGCAATATTCAAATCTCCCATTTCAAAATGAGTTGGTATTTGAACAACGGTGTAATTGGCAGATTCACTTGAAAAAGCTGCTTCAAATCCGGAAATTGTTCCTAATGTGTTGAACGTTGGTTCTAAAATGGATTTTACACGTCCGCTTTTAGCTAAATCCTCTATATTAGAGCTAAACGTATATTTTTCGTAGAAATCAGTGTAATCATCGTTTTTGAAATCATTTGCCATCGAAAGTGCAATCTCTTCTTTAGTTCCCTTTACTAATTTACTGTCATCTTTCCCCTTGGAACATCCCGTTAATCCTACTAAGGCAAGTGTGCATACACAGCATGCTAATAATAATTTGAGTTTTTTCATTTAAAACCCCTCCTCTTACTTATTATTATACTATTTAAATAATTTTATGCAACTGTATTATTTAAATTATTTTAAAATATTTTATTATTGCATGAATCGAGCTGTATGGCTTTTATTTATAAATTTTTCGTGATATAGTATAAAATATAAATAAATTTATTGTTATAAGAAATGGAGGCTTTTATGGCAGACTTGAAATTTTTAGAAGAAATTACCATGGCAAAAGGGATTTCTGGCTTTGAAAAAGAAGCAACTCGTGTAATGAAGAAATATTTAGAAGATTGTACAGATGAGATTGTGTATGACAATATCGGAAGTATTATCGGGATTAAAAAAGGGACAACTGATCTTAAAGTAGCGATGACCGGACATATCGATGAAATCGGCTTTGTAGTTAAAGAAATTACAGATGCCGGATATATCAAAGTTCATCCAATCGGTGGATGGATGGGACAGAATATTCCAGCGCATACTTGCAATATCACAACACGTGACGGTAAAGAAATCGTAGGTGTCTTTGGATCTATCCCGCCTCATGGAAAAGGACCTGAAGCTCGCGATAAAGTCACTGCTCCGGGAGATTCATTCTTGGATATCGGGGTAGCAAATAAAGAAGAAGTGACTGCGTTGGGCATTCGCATCGGTGATCCAATTACCCCTCGTTCAGAATTTTTACCATTAGCAAATCCAAAATATTTAATGGCAAAAGCTTGGGATGATCGTGTAGGAGCCGCTATTGCGACCGATGTTTTAAGAGCTTTAAAAGGAGTAGAAACATCAGCAAACATTTATGCTTGTGGAACTGTACAGGAAGAAGTAGGCTTAAGAGGAGCAAAAACAGTAGGACAAATGATTCAGCCGGATGTTGCTTTTGCGATTGATGTATGTTTTTCAAAAGATCTTCCTGATGGAGAAAAGAGCGACGTTAAATTGGGATGCGGCGTTACATTGGGTGTATTAGACGGCAGTGTCATTGCCCATACCGGATTATTAAAAGAAATGGAAAAAATTTGTGAAGAATTAAATGTTGGGTATGCGCTGGATGTTCTTCCGTTTGGCGGAACAGACTCAGGTGAACTGCATAAAGTTGGTGCCGGGGTAGTAAACATGACATTGTCTATTCCTTCACGTTATATGCATTCACATCGTACTATAATTCATGAAGATGACTATGATGCAACGGTGAAAGTATTAGCTGAATTCTGCAAACGTTTAACTCCGGAATTATTAGAAGAGATTAAAGCAGACAAAAGATAGATCCGAAAGGGTCTTCTTTTTTTGTTTCTTAAGATATTTTTAAAGTTTTCGACAATTTCACACAGTTTAAAAATAATTTCCTGTTAATTTCTTTATACGATATGAGTGAAAAAATTAAGAAAGTTTGCTACTATTATATATATTCGCTATAATAGGGGTACACTTAAATAGGAGGTAAATTATGACAAACAAAAATATCTTTAAATACCTATTAGCAATTATCGTTATTACTTTGATTGCTTCTAATATCTATTTATTTACGACAATCAAAGGTTTGCAAAATAATAAAAACAATAACACTACACCAAATACCAATACGACTATCCAAAATGTAGTCAGTGACATTAAAACAAATGCAGTGGATGCCGTAGAAGCGGTAAAAGACAGTGTTGTAGGAATTCAGGTGTATTCCAATTCTCAGTTAGCAGGAAGCGGAAGCGGTGTTATTTATGAAGTAAATGGGAAAGAAGCCTATATCATTACAAACCATCATGTTATCAGTGGAGCAAACCAAATCGAAGTAGTTTTCAGCAATGGTGAATCAGCAGAAGCAACATTGGTGGGAAGTGACCAATACAGCGATATTGCTTTATTAAAATTAACCAGTGATGTTGAAATGAAGGCAATCAAGGTTGGGGATTCTTCTCTGCTTGATCCCGGTGAAACTGTGTTGGCAGTAGGGTCTCCATTAGGCATTCAGTATTCTGGAACAGTTACTCAGGGTGTGATCTCAACAAATAGCCGCAGCGTTTCTGTCGATTTAAACGGTGACGGTGTAGAGGATTGGGAAATGTCGGTTATTCAAACAGATGCAGCCATCAATCCGGGAAACAGTGGGGGAGCATTAGTGAATCTTGCCGGAGAATTAGTGGGGATCACCTCTATGAAATTATCGGATACCTCTGTTGAAGGGATGGGATTTGCCTTACCAATTAACCAAGTTATTCAAGATATCGAACAAATCAAAGCAACCGGTAAAATCGCAAGACCGGTATTGGGAATTTCAGGATTATCTATCAGTGATCTTACCAGCTACGAATTAAGAATGTATAAGATCAATACGACAGCGACAGATGGTGTCTATGTAGCCAGCGTGTCAGACGGTTCAGCAGCAAGCAAAGGCGGAATCCAGACAGGCGATGTCATTACATCATTCGATGGTCAGGAAGTCACAACATATAAGAGCTTTGTGAAAGCATTATACGCAAAACAGCCGGGTGACACAGTCGAAGTGATTGTTAACCGTGGTGGTAAAAGCGTTACATTAAGTGTCACATTAGGTGGACAAAATTAAAGGTCGTAGAAATTACGACTTTTTATTTTGAGGAAATATAGTATAATGGAGAAGGTGATAAAATGAAAAAAATAAACAAGACACATTTATCGGTGGCAGTCCTATTATTGGCGGTTCTGCTATTTCCGTTGATGACACAATATAAAAACTTTGTCTTTCATACCTATGAGACAAAAGTGTTTCAAAAATCAATCTATTATGGACTGCATGACTCAGCCTTTGTTGATTATTACAGTTTAGTCGAAAATGAAAAGGGCTATCAGCTAGGCAAAGCAAAGGTTACTATTAAAGATGAGAGCTTTATACATGATGGAGATGAGATCGAAATGACCTCCTTGATTGATGATCATTCTTTTGAACATGTCTTGGAAAAAGAGGACTTGTATCATTATAATTTAGATTTGATTACAGATAAGAACTTAGGATCGGTAAACCAGCTGACACTGGAAATTAAAAATAAAACAACGGGACAGACTTTGTCTATTCCGCTGAATCCATCAGAATTAAATGTTTATACAGGTCAAAATAAAGACTTTACGGTAAAGGAATTATATGTCTATAAAAACAGAATTCAGTTAGGCAGCATCAACTGTGCTAATATCGATCAATGGAAAAAAGAATATGATAATGTTCGTATTGAATATCGCTATAAAAAGCCGGAATCAACGAGTAATGATCAATATGTAGTTTTCTATAAGCAGATGGGAACAATAGATGAAATCCTTAATCATTATTCGACAGACCGAATTGATGTGAAAATGCCGGAAGATATCCTGCTTCAAAATTTAGATTTAAGTATTGTCATCGTATTAGAAGGAGAAAATGATCTAGCCTTCAGTATTAATTTAAGTAAAGTAAATGAGGTGAAATCATGAAAGATGATCTCCAATATATCCTAAAAAATGTTGCGATTGGTTTAACGGTTGTATCCTTGGCGTTTATTATTGATTTAGCCGGATATTATCGTGTTGACTTTATGAATAGTGCCCGCCGCTTATTTACCGGTGACATTTATTCATTGACCTATTATGGGGTACTGGTTTTATTTGTGATTGTCTTATGGGAGCTATGGAATACGATCAATGAAGCAATGGAGGAAAAACAGCGGGTTATTGCTTTTTGGGTTTGTTTTATAGGGGCAGTAGCAGTCTATTTTCTGCCGGTCTTTCAATTATTTAAACTGATTGCGATTTTCTTTTTAATTGCTGTCATGCTTCATATTGCTTACCAACAGTATCTATTAAAGAAAAAATAAGCACAATTTCGTGCTTATTTTAATAATGAAGAAAGTACATTACAAAGGTTAGCCTGCCCAGAAGCATCTAATGTGTTATAATAATCTTCAAATAAGACTCCTAAACCGGGAAGAACAGCTTCATCCGGAGAATGGATACTATCATTGATCACACTTTTAAGCTCGTTGGCAGAAGCGTTTTTTAAACGATGATGGACTGCTTCACGAATATCCATGATACGTCACTCCTTTCTTACGTAGTATGAACATATAAAGAAGGAAATAATCATATGGAAATAAAAAAAACATTGTGGATAGAGAATGAAGAAATCGAGTATTTTATCCATTATAAAAAGATTAAACATGTGTATTTAAGAATCGAGAATGGAAAGATAAAAATAAATGCTCCTTTTTATTGTCCGCTGCCGATTATTGAACAGTTTTTGAATGATCGTTATACATTGATTAAACATAAAATCCAAAATTATCAGCCCGATGTCGTCTATCGGGATGGTGGATATGTTTATTTCTTAGGCAAACGCTATTCGCTTATTTTGCGAGATATGAACGTAGCAAAAGTAGTCATCAAAGAAGAATGCTTCATTGTTTATCATAAAAATATGAAAACGGTTTTGGATCGCTATTTACAGGATTACTTATATCGTTATATTAAAACAATGATCGATTACTATTGTCAAAAGGAACCACGTTTTCCGGTGCCTGTCATCGAGTTAAAAAAAACGAAGCGGCGCTATGGTGCTTGCTTTTATCAACGTAATAAAGTGTCATTTAATCCTATTTTAGTCCATAAAGATAAACGCTTTATTGATTATGTCATTGTCCATGAACTCTGTCATTTTATTCATCCTAATCATTCTCCGGCTTTTTATGCGGAAATTGAAAAATGGATTCCAGATTATAAAACTATTGTGAAAGAAGGCGAACAGCATGAAAATAACCTCAGTCAATAATCCTAGAATTAAAGAAATCATAAAATTAAAAAAGAAGAAGTATCGCGATCAGCAGCAGCGTTATCTTGTGGAAGGGGAGCATCTGGTTGAAGAAGCGTTGAAAGCAGGGGTTGTAGAAACCATTTTGACGTTGCAGGATTTTTATGCTGCCTCTGTAGAAGTCATAGAAGTAAGTGAAGAAATCATTGAACGTCTATCTTTGGTAGAAACACCGCAGCCTATTATTGCTGTATGTAAAATGCAAAGCGACAATACGTTAATGAAGGATGGCAAACGTTATTTATTATTAGATGATTTACAAGATCCGGGCAACATTGGAACCTTGGTCAGAACGGCAGTTGCTTTTGGTTATGATCAGGTCATACTAGGGTTAAACAGCGTAGATCTGTATAATGATAAGTTTATTCGTGCTTCTCAAGGCGGAATCTTTTATATTCACTGCATCAAACAGGATTTGAAAACGGCGATTTGTCAATTACGTAATGATGGTGTTTGTGTATATGGAACCAGTCTTTTAAATGGAAAAGAAATACAGGAAGTCAGCCATCAAGAACGTTTGGCGATTTTATTAGGAAATGAAGGTAATGGTGTCAGTGAGGAACTACTAGCGCTTACGGATCAGAATGTCTATATCCCTATTAAGAATGCGGAATCACTGAATGTTGCGATAGCCGGTGGTATTTTGATGTATCATTATTCAAAGCAGGGTTTAAAACTGGAAGCTGCGGTTAAACTTTAAATGATTCTAAAAAAGAAACTTGTTTTTATTGGGAATTTTGCTATAATGGGAAATATAAAAACGAAGATAAGGACCAGTAAATATAGAAATTGTCTAAGAGAGGAAAACATTGCTGAGAGTTTTCTACAAGGAATATATTGAATTCACCTTGGAGTGCGACTAATCCTCGCCGTTACACGACGTTACCGTGAATTAAGGGCATGGTCATATTTGTGATCATGAATTAGGATGGTACCGCGATCATAGAGTCGTTCCTATTTAGGAGCGACTTTTTTATTTGTAAAGGAGAAATGCATATGAATGAATTATTAAAAATCAAAGAAGATGCTTTAAGTCAGATTGAAGCATGTCCTGACTTAAAAGTGCTGAATGATCTAAGAGTCCATTTCCTTGGGAAAAAAGGACCGATCCAGGATGCAATGAAATCAATGAAAACAATGGCACCGGAAGAGCGTGCTGCATTTGGGCAGATATCAAATGAAGTAAAGCAATCAATTACCGCTGCTATTGATGAAGCAAAAGTAAGATTGGAAGAGGCGGCTATTAATCAAAAATTAGCAGAAGAAGTGATTGATATTACCTTACCGTCTTTTCATGTTCACGAAGGAACAAAGCACCCTTTAACGATGATTCAAGAAGAAATGGAAGATTTATTCTTAGGCATGGGCTATCAGATTGCCGAAGGTCCTGAAGTAGAATTAGATCATTTCAACTTTGAGTTATTAAACCTGCCTAAAGATCACCCTGCACGTGATATGCAGGATACATTCTATATCGATGAAAACACAGTGATGAGAACACACACTTCACCGGTGCAGGCTCGTACCTTGTTAGCAGCAAAAGGGAAAGGACCGATCAAGATTATTTGTCCGGGAAAAACGTATCGTAAAGACGATGATGATGCTACCCATTCTCATCAGTTTACACAATGCGAGGGATTGGTTATCGATCAATCGATCACAATGGCAGATCTTAAAGGAACCCTGCAAATCTTTGCCGATAAAATCTTTGGCGAAGGAAGAGAAATTCGTTTCCGTCCTTCATTCTTCCCATTTACTGAACCATCAGTTGAGGTGGATATCTCTTGTTTTAGTTGTGGAGGAAAAGGATGTTCAATATGTAAACAGACCGGTTGGATTGAAATATTAGGAGCTGGTATGGTCAACCCTAAGGTATTAGATATGTGTGGTTTTGATTCTAAGAAATACCAAGGCTTTGCCTTTGGAATTGGGCTTGAACGTGTCGCTATGCTGAAATATGGGATTGATGATATTCGTCATTTCTATAGCTCTGATTTACGTTTCTTAAATCAATTTAATAGAAAGGACTCTTAATATGAAAGTAAGTTTAAATGTATTAAATCAATATGTTCAAGTAAAAGATATCGAACCTTCTAAATTGGCAGATTTGGTTACAGCTGCCGGATTTGAAGTAGAAGGCATTGAAAAATTAGCTTATGGAACTCACCTTGTGATTGGTTATGTCAAAGAGTGTGTGATGCATCCTGATTCTGATCATCTGCATGTCTGTCAGGTAGAGGTTGCTCCGGGTGTAGTAAATCAAATTGTTTGTGGGGCACCGAATGTAGCGGCCGGACAAAAAGTCATGGTTGCTTTACCGGGATGCGAGTTAGCCGGAGGATTAAAGATCAAAGAATCTGTAATTCGCGGTCAGGCATCTAACGGGATGATCTGTTCATTAAGTGAAATCGGTATTGATGCTCGTTTCCAAAGTGAAGAACAAAAAGCCGGAATCGAAATTTTAGATGAAAATGCCCCTATCGGAGAAGAGGCATTAGCTTATCTTGGACTAGATGATGTTATTTTAGATATTTCTCTAACTCCCAATCGTGCAGACTGTATGTCATTGATCGCGTTTGCTTATGAAGTAGGAGCTGTTTTAAAGCGTGATGTGACATTACCTAAAGCGACAGTGAAGACTGTTGGCAAAGGGGATATCCAAGTCGTTACTGAAACCCCAAAATGCCCTTATTTTAGTGCGAAATTAGTCAAAGGTGTGAAAACACATGAATCACCTCAATGGCTGAAAACAGCACTGATGGCAAGCGGAATCAAGCCGATCAATAATGTTGTGGATATTTCTAATTACGTCATGCTGGAAACCGGTCAGCCGATCCATATGTATGATTATGATAAAATGAAAGAAAAACAGTTTATTGTAAAAACCGGATTAGATCATCAGGCAACTTTACTGGATGGTCAGAAATACCAGTTAGAAAAAGAAGATGTAATTGTCTGTGTTGACGGGGATGTCGGGTGTATTGCCGGAGTCATGGGATCAGATTCAACAAAGATCGAAGATGACAGTACCAATATTGTGATTGAAGTGGCAACCTTCAATGGGGCAAGTTTAAGAAAGACAGCACGCCGTTTAAATTTATTAACGGATGCATCACAGCGTTTTATTAAAAATGCCATTGATACCGCAAGCAGTCTTCATACTTTAGACCGTGTCGCTGAGTTGTTAGTAGAGCTTTCAGAAGCAAGTGAAGTTTATGAAAGTGTTGAAACCGGGGTTAAACCCGAACCGATTCAGGTTAGCTTACGTGAAAACCGTGCCAACGAATTATTGGGAACTGCAATCACTACTCAGGAAATTGCTGATATTTTTGATAGTTTAAAATTTGACTATACATTAGCAGATGGAAAATTTACAGTAAATGTTCCGACGCATCGTCATGATATTACTTTAGAAGCAGATTTAGTAGAAGAAGTGGCACGTTTATATGGTTATGATCATATTCCGTCAACACTGCCGGTCATGGCATCTACTACCGGTGTACGTACTCTTGTTCAGCAAAGAAAAATGTTAATCAAGAACTTGTTGTCAAATCTTGGATTGCAGGAAGTGGTGACCTATACATTGGTAACACCTGCGATTGTAGAGGATTTCAATTATTTCCATAAAAATGAAAATGTAAGCTTGATGTCACCTTTGGGAGAAGAAAGAAGTGTCACCCGTAAATCGGTTATGCCAAGTATGCTTCAGGCGGTGAACTATAATCAGTCACGCTCAAATAAAGATGTGAATATCTTTGAAATCAGCAATACGTATACAAAGGACTGTGAAATCTGTACACTAGGCATTGCCTGCAGCGGGACTTACTTAGTAAATAGATGGCAAAAAATCAGTAAAGAAGCCGATTTCTATTTAGTCAAAGGTTTCGTAGAAGCGGTATTTAAAAAATTAGGCATTGAGGAATCGCGTTATGTATTGCAGCGTGTGGAAAGTGATAATCCATACTTGCATCCGGGACGCAGCGGATACTTATATATCAATAAACAGTTGGTTGGATATATCGGACAGGTACATCCGACAATGGCCAAAAAATATGATATTGCCGATACTTTTGTGGCAGAATTAAACTTAAATGTGATTGCCGAATTAAAAACGAAGAAATTAAAATATGAGGCTGTTCCTCAGTATCCGAGTGTTTCTCGTGACATCGCGTTGGTTGTGGACGCTAAAGAAGAAGCGTATGCAATGATTCGCACCATTAAACGTGCAAGCAAGCGTTTGGTAAAAGATGCGATTATCTTTGATGTTTACCAAGGTGAACATATCGAAGAAGGCAAAAAGTCGATTGCTGTCAATCTTATCTTCCAAGATCCAACGAAAACCTTGGGAGAAGCTGAGATTAATGCATGCTTAACAAATATTTTAACGGCCTTGCAGAAAGACCATCAGGCGATTTTAAGAGGTTAAAATGGGAAGACATACTTTATTGTATGTCTTTTTGTGTTATACTAATAAAAAGAGAGATAAAAAAGGAGTCATGTATGAATAAGAAAAAAACAATATTTGCACTTGGTGCATTAGCCGGTGTCAGTATCACTTATTTTTCCTTGTGTCAGCGTTTGTATAATAATGTATTGAAAGGACACAACAAGCCGGCAAAAACAAAAGATGAAACAGACTACAGTGTTCTTGATTCAAGACGTCAGGCAGGACAAGTTTGGGCGGAAACAACAGAACATGCCATCGTTTACATCTCTAGCTTTGATCATTTAAAACTAGCAGGCTATCAGTTTTTAAGTCCTGGCAGTGATAAATGGGTGATCATTGTTCATGGGTATCAAAGTGAAGCAAAGTACGTCTTCCAAAACGGAAAAGAGTTTTATGACAGAGGATTCAATGTACTGATTGTCGACTGTCGTGGACATGGACTCAGTGAAGGGGATTACATCGGCATGGGCTGGCATGATCGTTTAGATGTTATGAAATGGATTGAACATATTTTATTGCGCTATCCATCAGCTCAAATTGTTTTATACGGAATCAGCATGGGCGCCGCAACGGTCATGATGACAACCGGTGAAGACTTGCCAAGCAATGTGGTATGTGCGATTGAAGATTGTGGATATTCAAACCTTTATGATGTTTTTGCGGATCAGATTAAAAAGCTTTATCATTTGCCGCCGATCAGTGTTTTAGCGGGAATTGATTGTGTGATGCGCAGCAAGGCAGGTTATTCGATCGGTGAAGTAGATACAATTAAACAGTTGCGTAAATCAAAAACACCAACCCTGTTTATTCATGGACAGGAAGATGATTTTGTTCCCTTTACAATGGTATTTGAAAACTACAATGCTTGTGCGGCTCCTAAAGAAATCATTACGGCATCAAGAGCGGGTCATGCATTAAGCCAAACGAAACCTTATTATTATTTAAAAGTATTTGAATTTATCGACCATTACATAAAATAAAGATCTGTCTGCATTATTGTTGCTTCTGTTTTTTATAGAGAGGCAATGATGATGTGCAGATCTTTTTCTTTAAATTCTTAAAAAGACAAATAATAAGAAATGTAAAGGCTTAAAAAAGAAAGATTAGATAGTTACTTATTTATAGTTCATGGTATAATAAAGCAAAGGAGGGGTGTAAGATGAATTTTGTTTTTATTTCACCTCAATTTCCAAAAAACTATTGGCATTTCTGTGACCGCTTAAAACGTCGCGGAGTCAATGTGTTGGCGATCGGGGATACGCCTTATGATGCGTTAGGGGATCAGTTGATTCAGGCCGTCACGGAATATTATCGTGTGGACGACATGGAAGATGAAAAACAGATGATTAAGGCTATGGGGTATTTTATTCATCAGTATGGAAAAATTGACTGGCTGGAATCGAATAATGAATACTGGCTGGAAATGGATGCAAGACTGCGTACTGCATTTAATATTACGACAGGAATGCAGATTCAGCACATCAATGAATTTAAATTGAAATCAGAGATGAAGCACTATTATGAAAAGGCAGGGGTGAAAAGCGCACGTTATCATTTAGTAACAACGTTAGAAGAGGGCAAGGTCTTTATCAAAGAAGTCGGCTATCCGGTTATTGTGAAACCAAATAATGGGGTAGGAGCGGCTAAGACTTATCGAATCGATAACGAACAAGCGTTAGCGGATTTCTATGCAGAGCTGCCGGAGATCCCTTATATTATGGAAGAATTTGTCAATGGCACGATTATTTCTTATGATGGGATTGCCAATTCAAAAAGAGAGGTTTTATTTGAGACAAGTCATGTTTTTCCAAAACCAATCATGGATATTGTGAATGAACATCAGGATTTAGCTTATTATTCATTGCGAGAAATTCCTGAAGACGTTAAAAGCGCAGGGCATAAAGTGGTGGCAGCTTTTGATAGTCAGAGACGTTTTTTCCACTGTGAATTTTTCCGCTTAAATGAAGATAAGATCGGACTTGGCAGAAAAGGAGAAATTATTGGCTTAGAAGTGAATATGCGTCCGCCCGGAGGCTATACGACAGATATGATGAATTATGCCAATAATATTGATGTCTATTCAATCTATGCTGATATGGTGCTGAATGATGAAAGTCACTATGACCGATTGTCTCGCCCATATTTCTGTGTTTATGCCAGTCAGAGGGATATGCAGGAATATAAGCATTATCATCAGGAAATCATGGATCGCTATTATCGTCATATGGTGATGTGTGAAAGAATGCCGGATATACTTTCAGGGGCAATGGGTAATCAAATGTATACCGCTCGTTTTGAAACGTTAGCGGAAGTTGAAGCGTTTATTCGCTTTGTTCACGAGCAGAAAGGAGTTTAAATGGATACACACTACTATAAAGAATACAGTCCCTGTCTGCAAAGACAGATGGAGTTTAAAGTCTATGGCTATGCTGGTCAGCCGTTATTAGTCTTCCCGGCTCAAGATGGTCATTTCTTTGATTTTGAAAACTTTGGCATGATTGCCACTATACAGGATAAAATCGATCGCGGTATCGTTCAGGTTTTCTGCTGTGACAGTATCGATAAAGAGACATGGAGCGATCAAAACGGAGATCCTGCGCATCGTATTTATATGCATGAACAATGGTATTATTATATCTGTCATGAACTGGTGCCAAGAATTCGTCAAATCAACCGTTCAAGCAAGCGTATCATTACTGTTGGCTGTTCAATGGGAGCAAGCCATGCGGTTAATTTCATGCTGCGACGTCCTGATTTATTCCTTGGAACGATTGCAATGAGCGGTTACTATAACTCAGATATTTTCTTCCAGGATTTCTGTGATGAACATGTCTACGATAATACACCGGTTCACTACTTAATGGGAATGCCGATCGATCATCCTTATATTGAACAGTATCGCCACTGCAAAATTATTATTAGCTGCGGTCAAGGGGCTTGGGAAGATGAAATGCTGAAAAGCACTTATCAACTGCGTGATCTGCTGTATGCGAAAAAAATACCGGCTTGGATTGATATTTGGGGAAAAGATGTCAATCATGACTGGCCTTGGTGGCAAAAACAATTCCCTTACTTTTTAGAAGAAATCTTAAAATAAAGACAAAGCAAAATCGCTTTGTCTTTTTGTATAAAGAAAAAAGCCCCTTCAGAGGGACTAAAATTATGATTTTAAATAACGATCAAGAATAGCTTGCTTAGCTTTCATTTCAAAATCATCGTCCAGTGGCTCAAACTCAACTTCTTCATATTTTAAGTTTAAAGCATTCAATAGAATTTCATCGCATAGCTCCGGATTTTTAGAAAACAGGGGTCCATGCAAATAGGTGCCAATAGTATTTTTGTATCGGCAGCCTTCTTGCTGATCGTCTCCGTTATTGCCGAAACCGTATTTGACAGTACCTAATGGGCTTAAACCATTAATATGTGTCTTGCCGGAATGATTTTCAAACCCTACATAATAATGATCGTTGTCTTGAATGATGAGGTTATTAATGGCACGATGGTCACCTTTTTCTGTATAAATATCTAAAACGTCAAGACCTTCCAGTAATTCATCGTTGGCAGACATATAGTATTTTCCCAGCAGCTGATAACCGCCGCAGATCGCAATCAAAACTTTTCCATCTTCAACATATTGCTTTATAGCATCACGTTTATTTTCTTTAAGATCAGCAGAGACGATGCTTTGTTCAAAATCCTGTCCGCCGCCAAAAAAGACGATGTCATACAGATCGGGTTCAAACGGATCGTTCATACTGATGTTGTGAATGATCACATCGATGCCTCTTTGCTTAGCACGGTGCTGCATGATTAATATATTCCCGATATCTCCATATGAATTAAGCAGATCCGGATAAAGATGACAAATATGTAGTTCCATAATTACCTCCAGTAATCCTTGATATAACCGGCATTTTCCAAATATTTACGATATTCCAGCATAGCTGTATAGGTAAGGGTGGCATAAATATGCGTTGTAGGGGCAGCCAACACGGCTTTAGTGATAGCCTCATAATCCTCATAAACAGCAAGCTGCTCGCTTTGACCGGTTGCGATTTTTAAGCGCACCGCCATATCATAAGCACGAATCCCCCCGATAATATATTTTTTGATCGGCAGCTTTGCCAGGTTTTCTAAATGGACATCGTAAATCCATGAAACATCAGTTCCATCGGCATAACGATCATTAAGCATAAATAAGCAAGTAAAAGGCTCTTGGTCTAAAGCGATTGTATCAATCGTTTGATTGAAACCGGCTGGGTTTTTCACAAGGAAGATCGTCATTTTTTTATCTTCCAACGAAATGACTTCCTGACGACCAAAACGAGATTCCTGATTTTCCAAGACGTCTTTAATAATGCTGGGGTTGATAGATAACGCCGATGCAATGCTGTAGGCACATAAGGCATTGTAGATATTATACAGTCCGGCTTGGGAAATTGTATATTCTTCATTGTTAATGATAACTTTTGAACCATAGGGCTTCATCTCTAAAATAGTGTCAACTCCATCATCTAATTTTGGACGTTCATAGCCACAGCTTGGGCAATGATATTTTCCTAAATGGTTGTAAGTGACAAAATCATAATCATAAGGATGCTTGCACATAATACAGTGTTTTGCATCGGTATTCATTTCGATCTGCTGATCTTGATCATGGGATACATTAAATCCATAGTAACGTTTAGGATTTGGACAGTCTAAATGTCCTAATAACGGCTCATCGCCATTTAGAATTAAAAGAGTATCCGGATGATAGGCAACACCTTTCATGATTTTTTCTAAGGTTGTATAGACTTCTCCATAGCGATCGAGCTGATCGCGGAAAAGATTAGTAATACAAATAATATCCGGTTTAACATGACGGCAGATCAAAGGCACATTGGCTTCATCAATTTCGATGATCGCGGTTTTTTCTTCTTTTTTAAAGAAGCGGTAGTGATCAATGAATGAAGTAATGATTCCCCATTCCATATTAGCACCGCTGACATTGCTGAAAGCAGGAATATCAGTCTTATCTGCCATATGATAGACCATGCTGGTCGTAGTTGTTTTTCCGTTAGTTCCAGTAATTAACACGATCTTGACATGTTTTGAGACATGGCGCATGATATCCGGACAGATTTTACTGGCAATCTTTCCCGGTAAACTAGTTCCCTTTTTAAATCCCTTTTTCAAAATGAACGAAGCACTTTTACTGGCGAGGATGGCTAGGGTTGATTGAATCATATATTGCTCACTCCTTTTAATGGTTCCATTATAGTATTTTGAAACGGATTTGAAAAGATAAATGTCATATTAAATCCGAATTGGTTTTCCTTTGTATTCCTTTTCAATTAACGTTAAGCGTTTTTTTAATGGTAAAGCACAGGCATACAGCTTTGTTGCTTTTAACTCTAAATCAAGTAATGAGCTTTGAGAGGAAGAGAAATTACTGATGATTGGAATCGGTGATTTCTTTTTGATTTGATTTAAATAGCGCTGACCGGCAGCATTCATTCCTAAAACGCGTACATAATCGATCGGATAAAGACCGCGAGGCTGATTCATTAATATAGAAAGAATCGTTCTTTGAATACGGGCTTGAGTATAACGCTTGGAAGTAAGAGAAAGAATGAAGTCTTCCATGGAAGTCGCTGTCGTAATCTTTTTAACCATCAGTTTATCGATTCCCTCATCTACTAAATGATATTGGTCTAAATGAGGATTGGAAATCAGCTCATAGTAAAGAAGATCATAAAAATCTTCCAACAGGATTGGATTTTTTACTAATTCTTTTGCCATCGGTGTTGTCTCGCTAATATCAGTATGGTCTTTCAAGGCTTGACGAATACTGGTTGCAGAGCTGATTTTTCCATGAAGAGAGCTATCATGAAAATCATTGGTACGCGCAATAGAGATTGGCTGAATCGGATAATGCTGTTTCATGATTTCTTTAATATAGCTAAAAGCCAGTAAATCGTTAGGCATTCGGATTTCCTTATTTAATAAGACAGAAAGTGCCTGATTGCAGGCAGTGGGATAGCGAACACCTTGATTCATCGCTTCTTTGACCAATCGATCATAATGATCCTGCTGCAAATTGATGGCTTGTGCGATCTGACAAAGCTCGTCAGTATTATTAGATTCACTCCCGTAGACTAACGTATCAATGCCTAAAGCATTCAAAAGTGTCAAAGCACCGCTGGCAAAGTAGTCCGCACTTTGAGTAGCATAATTAAAAGGCAGTTCGATCACAAGATCTACGCCGTATTCTAAAGCAAAGCGAGTTCGAGTCCATTTGTCAATCACGCTGGGTTCCCCTCGTTGGGTGAAATGCCCGGACATGACAGCGATCAAAACATCGCAGTTTGTTTTTAAGCGGGCTTGTTTTAAATGATGAATATGACCGTTATGGAATGGATTATATTCGACAATAACTCCGGTAATTGGCATAGATAACCTCCTTGAAAATAGATATATGTTTACTTTATCATACAATTTATCTAAAATCACCTTAAAAAATGTATGGATTTTATAAACAATCAAACATTTTTAAAGAAATTCAAGAAAAATAGAGTGTTTAGGCAAAATTAAAAAATCGAGTAATACGTTTGAGAGTGAATTAAGAAAAATAACACAAAAAAAGCAAGAAATCCCATAATTGAATGTGAAAATCATAAATTTTATTCTTCCTAATAAAAATAATTGTTTCGATATATACTAATTTTAACAAAAAATATCATTGCTTTATATAAAAAATCTAAATTTAGACCATTAAAAAAGAAAAGTGTCATAAAAAAGTTGTTGACAATTGTATACATTCCGATTAAACTAGAAGCATGAACCAGGTGCTGCCGGTTCAAGTTTAAAAAAATTTATAAGGGGGATTTATAATGAAGAAATTACTCTCATCATTATTAGTCGCAGCAATGGCGCTTACTTTAGCTGGCTGTGGCGGTAAAGGCGATTCTTCAGGTTTAACGACTTATCATGATTATGAGTTGACTAGACAAGAAATCGAAAACTTCAACTTGTTGACATCAGCTCAATCAAAAGACTTAAATGTCTTGACAAACTGTGTCGATGGGTTAGTTGAACATGACAAAGATGGTAACATTATTCCGTCATTAGCGGAATCTTGGGAACCAAATGATGACAAAACTGTTTGGACATTCCATTTAAGAGATGGTCTTCAATGGATTAACAACAGTGGTGAAAAAGTAGCTGATTTAACAGCAGAAGATTTCGTTACTGCATTAAAATACATTTTAACAGCAGATAACCAATCTAACAACACTTCAATGCCAATGGAAATGGTAAAAGGAGCGGCTGAATACTATGAAGCTACTTTAGCTGGTACAGCAACTGATGAATTATGGGAACAAGTAGGAATTAAAGCTTTGGATGACAAAACTGTTGAATATACAATGGTAGCTCCAAAACCTTACTTTGATACAGCAACAACTTATGCTGCATTCTATCCTGCACCAACTGAATTCTTAAAAGAAAAAGGGTCTTCTTACGGTACTGGAATTGATACAATTCTTTACTGTGGTGGTTATTATTTAACTAGCTTTGAAAGCGGAGCAAATAAAACTTACAAAAAGAACCCAACATACTGGGATACAAAAAATATTCCGTTTGATGAAGTATCAGTAGTAATGTTAGAATCTCAGGACAGAGCATTAGATATGTTCGAAGCCGGAGAATTAGATCGTGCATTATTAACACAGGAACAAATCGTTACTCAAAACAAAGCAAATGATGAACGTTTAGTAGAAACAAGAGTAGGACAGCACGTTTACTCATTGTATTTCAACTATACATTAGATGCTTCTCAAGAAGGTTCAGCAGATTGGAATAAAGCTGTAACTAACGAAAATTTCAGAAAAGCTTGGTACCATGGTATGGACTTTACTGAAATCGTTAAGTTCACAAATCCATATAGTTATGAATCAATGATGTCAAATGTATACTCACCTGAAACTTTATCTAAAAATTCTAAAGGGGTTGACTATACAGATTTAGGTGATTTAGCTGCATATAATCCAGATAAATCACAGGCTCGTTTAGACGATGCTAAATTCAAAGAAGCAAAAGATGCTGCAATGACTGAATTATCTTCACAAGGTGTTACTTTCCCAGTTAAAGTATACTTAGCTTACCAATCAGGAAGTAAAACAGAAGAAGATAAATTCCAAATCTCTAAAAAAGCTTATGAAGATAGCTTAGGAACTGATTTCGTACAAGTAATCGGTCAGCCTTATATCAAATCTTCAGTAAGTGAAGTTTACAGCAAAAACTTACAGTCTATCATGGTAGGTGGATGGGGAGCTGACTATGGTGATCCATACAACTTCGTGTTCCAGTTATCATCTGAACCAGGAAACTACATGAATGTTAAATATTCTCATTTCACAGATGAAACTTACAACAAAATGGTAGATGAAGCAAACCAGATTACAGAATTAGATGCTCGTTATGAAGCATTCGCTAAATGTGAAGCTTACGCTTTAGAACATGCCTTAATCGTTCCAGGATTTGTAAACGGTGTTGAATGGCAAGTAACTAAAGTCAATGATTACTCAAAACCATACGCTAAATATGGTATTGCCAATAGAAAAATGAAATATTGGGAAACAAAAGCAGAAGCCTATACTGCAGATGAATATAAAACATTAGCTGAGAAAGCTGCTAAAGCTAACTAAGGATAAAGACGTTTATCAATGGTTAAATATTCGATTAAAAGATTGTTACAATCACTTGTAACAGTCTTTATCATTATTACTGTTGTCTTCTTGTTATTACGTTTGATGCCAGCTACAGGGTACTTCGCAGATGACGAATTATTAAAGATGACACCAGAGCAAATTAACACTCAGCTAAAAATGATGGGATTATTAGATAATCCATTCGTTCAATTATTCAGATTTTATGGGCAAATTTTTACATTTGATTTCGGGCTTTCAATGAAGCTTGCGAAAAATAAACCAGTGACGTCAATTATTGGATCAAAATTTCCAGTATCTTTAGCATTCGGCGTTGTTTCACTGATTATTAGTATTATTTTAGGAGTATTATTAGGGGTTCAGCAGGCACGTAAAAAAGGGAAATTCTCTGATGCGGCAGGAACAGTGTATACGATCTTCGTAAACTCTGTACCACCGTTAGTAACCTATGCTTTGATTTTGGCATTCGGGACACGTGTATTGGGACTTCCATCACTTTATAAAAAAGGAAATTTAATTTCTGCCATCTTACCGGTTATTTCAATGTCTTTAGGTTCAATCGCAGGATATGCGCTATGGACAAGACGTTACATGGTAGATGAATTAAACAAAGATTATATTAAATTAGCAAGAGCGAAGGGACTTCCATATTCAACCATCATGACAAAACATGTATTGAGAAATGCGTTTGTACCTTTAGCACAGTATTTACCGGCTTCATTCTTATTGACAATCGGTGGATCACTATTAGTTGAAAGATACTATTCAATTCCAGGGATGGGATCATTATTAGTAGATGCGATTCAAAAGCAAGATAATACAGTTGTACAGACATGTGTGCTTCTATATTCTATCTTAGGGATCGTAGGGGTATTCTTAGGGGATATCTTAATGATGATTATTGACCCGAGAATTTCATTAGATTCAAAAGGAGGTACACGTTAATGGAAGAAACGAATTTAACTGAAAAAGAGTTATTTACATTAGTAGAGTATTCTCCTGAAGACGCAGAAAAAACTGGATATTCTGATTATTCTTATTGGAAATCAGTATTTTCAACATTCTTAAAAAATAAAGTAGCTGTTACTTTATTGGTTTTATTTGTTGCTGTCGTAATTTTTTCTTTCGTCGCTTTAAGTATTGCCAAATTCAGCTACAATATGGCACCAAATACACCGGATATGTTATTAACACCAAACTCTACATATTGGTTTGGGACTGATTCTATCGGGCGTGATATGTGGTCACGTGTATGGTACTCTTCACAGGTATCATTGAAACTGGCTGGTATCGTTGCTTTAGGTGAATGTTTGATCGGGGTTATTATCGGATGTTTATGGGGATATATTAGAAAATTAGACCGTTTCTTTACAGAACTTTACAACATCATCGCAAACGTTCCTCAGATCATTTATTTAACACTGATTGCTTTTATCGTTGGTCAGGGGTTCTGGTCACTGGCTATGGCATTGATCTTTACAGGTTGGCTAGCCATGGCACGTAATGTCAGAAACTTAGTTTTAATGTATCGTGACCGTGAGTATAACTTAGCATCAAGATGTTTAGGAACACCTTTAAGACGTATTTTAACGAAGAACTTAGTTCCTTATTTAGTAAGTGTGGTTATTTTGAGATTAGCATTGTCTATTCCAAATACAATCTCACTTGAATCAACCTTATCTTACTTGGGGTTAGGATTACCGCTTGACATACCATCACTAGGTATTTTACTGCGTGATGCACGTACGGTATTCTTGAATTTCCCTCACTTATTAATCTTTCCAGCATTGATCGTATCGCTGATTACCATTACTTTCTATTTGATCGGTAATGCGTTCTCAGATGCATCAGATCCAAGAAATCACGTATAGGAGGTAAAATCATGGAAGAAAGAAAACCAATCTTATCTGCCCAAGATATTGAGATCGAGTTCACATTACGTGGCAGAAAACTAAAACCTATTCGTAAATGTTCATTGGATCTTTATGAAGGGGAAACCCTAGCAATCGTTGGTGAATCAGGTTCAGGTAAATCTGTATTCACAAAATCATTCATCGGAATGTTAGATAACAACGGGGGAATTAAAAGCGGTTCAATCATGTTTGAAGGGGTTGACATCGCTAAATATACAAAAGAAACAGATTGGCTGAAGATTCGTGGTAAGAAAATCGCAATGGTTTTCCAGGATCCAATGACATCATTAAACCCGCTTAAAGTAATTGGGGAACAGATTCGTGAAGTTATTGAACTGCACCAAGGAATCAAAGGCGAAGAATCAAAAGAATTAGCGATTCAAATGCTTGAAAAAGTAGGGATTACCGATCCTAGAAATCGTTATAACCAATACCCACATCAATTTTCAGGTGGGATGAGACAGCGTGTTGTTATTGCAATTGCGGCAGCATGTTATCCACAAATTCTGATTTGTGACGAACCGACAACGGCTTTAGACGTAACGATCCAAGCACAAATTTTGGACTTGATCAGAAACTTACAAAAAGAAATGGGAATGACTGTTATCTATATCACCCATGACTTAGGGGTAGTAGCAAACGTTGCTGACCGTGTAGCTGTTATGTATGCCGGAGAAATCGTTGAAGTTGGAAAAGTAGAAGAAATTTTCTATGATGCACAACATCCATATACTTGGGCGTTATTATCATCATTACCACAATTAGGGGTAAAAGGTGAGCCTTTAGCAACCATCGATGGGACACCGCCAAACCTTTACAATGAAATTAAAGGAGATGCTTTTGCACCACGTAACCGCCATGCTTTAAAAATTGACTTTATTGAAAATCCACCTTATTTTAATGTCACAGAGACACATAAAGCAAAAACTTGGTTATTGGATCCAAGAGCGCCGAAAGTGGAACATCCACATGCAATTCAGAAGTTAAGAGCTAGACTTAAAAAGGAGGGTAATCAGTAATGGCAGAAAAAGAAAAATTAATTGAAGTCAAAGACTTACAGATTACTTTCAGAGTCGGTAAAAAAGACTTCGTTGCTGTTGATGATGTAAATTTTGATATTTACCGTGGAGAAACATTCTCATTGGTTGGAGAATCAGGATCAGGAAAAACGACAATCGGTCGTGCCATTGTCCGTATTAATCCAACCAGCAAAGGGGAAATCTTATTTAACGGTAAACAGATCAACGGAAAAATTTCTAAAGAATTAGACCGTGAAGTTATTCAAAAATGTCAGATGATCTTCCAAGATCCAATGGCATCATTAAACGAAAGAGCGAAAGTTGATTATATCATTTCTGAAGGATTAATTAACTTCCACTTATATAAGGATGAAAAAGATCGTGCTGCAAAAGTGCAGAATGCTTTAAAAGAGGTTGGACTTTTACCGGAGTTTGCTTCTCGTTTCCCTCACGAATTCTCTGGTGGACAGAGACAGCGTATCGGAATTGCCAGAGCATTGATCATGGAACCGGAATTTGTCGTAGCCGATGAACCGATTTCGGCATTGGATGTATCTATCCGTGCCCAGGTCTTAAACTTATTAAATAACTTAAAACAAAAACGTGGGTTGACTTATCTGTTCATCGCCCATGACTTATCTGTAGTACGTTTCATTTCAGACCGTATTGCGGTTATCCATAAAGGACGTATTGTGGAATTGGCGGAAACGGAAGAATTATTCCATCACCCATTGCATCCATATACAAAAGCGTTGCTTTCTGCGGTACCGACACCGGATCCGGAAATTGAAAAACAAAAGAAATTAATTGTATATGATCCATCTATCCATGATTACTCAGTGGATAAACCAAAATGGGTTGAAATCCTGCCAGGACATTTCATTTATGCAAATGATAAAGAAATAGCAGAATACAAAGAACAAATCAAAGACTAAGAACGCCTTAGTCTTTTTTTGTGCGAAAAATATCGAAATGGCAGAAAGGAAAGCGAATACGTTTTTATTCTGTCGAAAAAATTATACATGTATAGATGTTTTTATGTGCGAAAATCTAAACAGTTATTGACAAATCGATAGAAAATGATAAAGTAATAATTGGGCAAAAACTAGCCTTAGGATAAGGAGGAAAATTATGAAAAAACTTTTAGGCGCATTGCTTGTTTGCGCTATGGTTTTAACCGGATGTGGATCACAATCTGGTGGAGGAGATCAGCTATCAGTTTATCATGATTACGAAACGGCTAACAGAGAGGTTACATCATTCAACTACTTGGGTGACTATCAGGCAATCAACCTGCAAGTAGTAACAAACTTTGTTGATGGTTTAGTAGAACATGATGAAAACGGGAAATTGATCAATGCATTAGCGGAATCTTATGAAAAGAACGAGGATGCAACTGTTTGGACATTTAAACTTAAAGATGGGATTAAATGGCTGAAACGTGACGGAAGCGAATATGCTGACGTAAAAGCAGAAGACTTTGTAACTGCAGTAAAATATACTTTAACAGCAGCAAACAAATCTTCAAATATACCAATGGTAACTTCATTTATCAAAGGTGCAGAAGAATATTACAAAGCATCTGATGAAGGGACAGCAACTGATGAATTATTTGAAAATGTTGGGGTTAAAGCTTTAGATGACAAAACAATTGAATTTACAATGGTAGCATCTAAACCTTATTTTGATACAGCTTTAACTTATGGATGTTTCTATCCTGTAAATGCTGATTTCTTAAAAGAAGTTGGGGAAACTGCTTTTGGGTCAGATCCAGATAAAATTCTTTATAACGGATGTTATTTAATGAAGGAATTCACTAAAGACTCATATAAAGAATATGTAAGAAATGAAAAATACTGGGATGTTAAAAACGTTCCATTTGAAACAGTGCAGGTAACAATCATTGAATCTTTATCAAGAGCTTATGATATGTTTGCAACTGGTGAATTAGATCGTGCAGTCTTAACACCTGAAAACATCATGGTGTTAAATAAAGAAGGAAGCGAATACTATGATAATTTAGTAGAAACTCCTGCCGGACCTTATTCATATGTTATTTGGTTTAACCATGATCAAGCTGGAAATCCAGATTGGAATGCAGCAACAAACAACATTAACTTCAGAAAAGCTTGGTACTATGGTATCAACCCTACTGAATTCCAAAAACGTACTAACCCAATCAATCCATCTGCATTAAACAACAATACTTATACTGCCAGCGGATTAGTAAGTACAAGTGATGGAACAGATTACACAAAATTAGATGAATTAAAAGCTTTCAACGGAGATGGTGTTACTCAATATCAACCTGAAAAAGCAGCAGAATATAAAGCAAAAGCAATGGAAGAGTTAGCAGCTCAGGGAGTTACTTTCCCAATCAAAGTAAGTTATCCATATCAAAACGGTAACCAAACTTCTGAAGAAACATTCCAAGTAGTTAAAGGAAGCTTTGAAGAAAGCTTAGGTAGTGACTTCATCGTTATCGAAGGATTACCTTATATTAAATCAGCTACTTCTGAATTATATTCTAAAAACTTACAGTCTATCCAAATCAGTGGTTGGGGAGCTGACTACGGTGATCCTCAGAACTATTTAGTTCAGTTAACAGAAGAAGGAACAATGAATCAAAACTATATTCACTTCACAGATAACGAATTAGATAAAATGGTAGCAGAAGCAGATAAGATCTTAGACTTAGATACTCGTTACCATGAATTCGCTAAGATTGAAGCTTATGTATTAGAAAATGCATATGTTGTACCAATGATGGTAGATGGTCATCAAGTTGAATTAACTAAAGTTAATGATTACTCTAAACCTAACGCTAAATATGGTATGGCAAGCAAAAAGATCAAGTATTGGGAAACTAAGAACGAACCATATACAAAAGCAGAATACGAAGAAGCTGCTAAGAGATAATAGGCAATTTCTTGCAGACTTATAAATAAAATTAAACTTGAACACAGCACAAAAAAAGGAACTCCGACGGGAGTTCCTTTTCTTTCATTTATAATTATAGAAGCGCCATGATGGCTGAAGGAATAACGAAGCCAACACCGCAAATGATGTTAGAGATTAGTTTTGCCTTTTGCATTTGAATCGGTTTTATTTCCGGATCTTCCTGAATTTCTGTGTCAACATAGTCCAGCATCTGTCTGCTTTTGGCTTTTGTCTTAGGTAAAGGCTTTTGTTTCGTATGACCGGGAATGATACTCACTCCATCTAGTTTTAGGTAATTAAACCACGCCAGCATCAAATAGAAAGCGCCTAAGAAGATCATTGGGAACTCTGCCATCGTCATCGCTGTGGAAACACGAAGATATTGAGCCCATAAAAAGGAAAGGATTAATCCAATCACTATTTTAATGATACATTTCTGTAGAATCAACGATTTCATAAAGTACCTCCTGAATAATATGCATTATACCATAATTCGGTATAAAACTATAGAAAAAAGTTAAAAAAAGTAATATTTAGATTGAAAAGTTCACTTATTGTGGTATAATAAACCAGTGCAATCGTGATGCATTCAATATATGAAAGATAGAAAAATATTATGTTTTTCTCATAATAATTTGACATTACGCACTATCTTTTATATAATTGATTTTGCGCTAGTTGAGGTGATTCTTTTGAAGTGGAACTTACAATGGCTTTTAAAACAAAATAATGGAGAATTCTCGTTTTCTGATGAACTTGTTTTTCCTAAAGAAGCATTTCTTAAATTCAATAATTTGTTGGATTTAAAAAATGTTTACGTGCAAGGAAATGGCCGTTTGGTAATCAAGGATCAGCGTTTATATATCGATATGAAAATTACCGGGACGATGGTGTTACCTTGTGCGCTGACTTTAGAAGAAGTCGATTATCCATTTGAGATCGAATCCACTGAAGTGTTTTCTTTCGATAAACCTTCTCCTGATGAAGATGTTCATGAGGTGAAGAAGAATATCGTAGATATAACACCTATTATTTTCCAAAACATTATGGCGGAGGTTCCTTTACGTGTTGTCAAAGAAGGCGCGAAAGTAAAGACCGAAGGCGAGGGCTGGAGAATTATTAGTACCAAAGAAGAAGTAACTGATCAAGAGATCATAGATCCTAGATTAGCGAAATTAAAAAATTATTTTAAGGATAAGAATTAGGAGGGTGTACGATCATGGCAGTACCATTTAGAAGAACTTCAAAAACTGTAAAAAGAAAAAGAAGAACTCATGACAAATTAACCGCACCTACATTAGTGACATGCCCTAACTGTGGTGAATATACATTACCACATAAAGTATGTAAACATTGTGGTCATTACAACGGTAAAAAAGTTCTGTAAAAGATTCATCATAGATTAGATATATCTTTACTATGATCTTAGAGGCAAGATGATTGATTAATTTCAATGATCTTGCTTTTTTTGCTTTTAAAAATAAAAGTCTATGTTATGATATAGACAATATAATAATTGAGGAGGGATATTATGAAAGTAATTGATATGCATTGTGATACAATCATGGCTATCTATGAGGGAGAAAAGAAAAATGAAAAGCTAGAGCTTCGTCAAAGTGATCTGAATATCAGTGTTGAAAAGATGGAAAAAGGGGATTATCTGGCACAATGCTTCGCAATGTTTGTTCCGCTTGGCAATGTAGAAAATGCGTTTGAAACAGTAAATGAAATGATCGATGTATTTTATCAGGAACTCGATAAAAATTCGGATAAGCTGGCGCTTGCTTTAAATTATGAGGATATTATCAAAAATCAAAAAGAAGGAAAGATGTCAGCAGTATTAACGATTGAAGAAGGGGGAACAACGAAAGGAAATCTTCACTTCCTAAGAAATCTCTACCGTTTAGGGGTACGTATGATTACTTTGACATGGAATTATGAAAACGGAATTGGATTCCCTAACTTAATGAAAAAGACAGATGGGACAACCGATTCTACTATTCCAAACACGAAAGATGGATTAACGAAGGAAGGGATTGCCTTAGTTCAGGAAATGGAAAGACTAGGCATCATCATTGATGTTTCTCACTTATCTGATGCTGGCTTCTATGATGTACTAAAATATACGACAAAGCCATTTGTTGCCAGCCATTCCAATGCGCGAGGACAATGCAACCATGTTCGTAATATGACAGATGATATGATTTTAAAATTAGCACAGCGTGGTGGAGTGATGGGGATTAACTATGCTGCCAGCTTCTTAGAAGTGCCATCAACGGATGACACTAACTTTATGTCAACCATTGATAACATGGTTAAGCATATTCAATATATTAAAAATTTAGCTGGGATTGACTGTATCGGGTTAGGCAGTGATTTTGATGGGATTCCGCAAAATTTAGAGATGAAAGATGCTTCAGAGCTGCCTGAATTAGAGAAAGCAATGATCAAAGCCGGATTTAGTCAAGAAGAAATTGAAAAGGTATTCTATAAGAACGTATTACGTGTTTTTAAAGAAGTACTTTAAATAGAAATGTGAGCAACTTCAGAGAAGTTGCTTTTTTTTATTAAAATAAGTGTACAAATCAAGGTAATTTGCTTATAATAGTGGTAAGAAGTGTATAAAAGTGGAACAAAGTGGGTGGTATAGGCATGTTCATGGGTGAATTTAGACATAATATTGATACAAAAGGCCGTTTAACATTGCCTTCTAAGTTTCGTGACGCTTTTGATGCTTCTGTCGTTGTGACCCGTGGATTTGACGGGTGTTTAAATGTGTATTCGTTAGACCAGTGGCAAAAGGTATTTGAAAAACTGCAAAGAATGCCGACAAATAAAAAAGAGGCACGTACTTTTGTGCGTTTATTTACAGCCAAAGCATCAGAGATTGAATTTGATAAGCTGGGGCGAATTAATTTGCCTAAACCTTTGGTTGATGAAGGACATTTGGAAAAAGAATGTGTCATTGTTGGAGTCGGAGACCATGTGGAAATATGGAACGCAGAGGCTTGGGATGATTACTACAATGACGAAAAAGACAATTTTGAAAATATATCTGAATCTTTAGAAGATTTTGAATTTTAGGAGAGAACAATATGTTTGAACATATCAGTGTCATGCTTAATGAAGCAGTAGCAGGATTAAATATTAAAGAAGATGGAATCTATGTGGACTGTACGTTAGGCGGTGGCGGTCATAGTTCAAAGATTTTGTCACAGCTGACGTCGGGACATCTTTATGCGTTTGATCAGGATGAAACGGCAATAAAAGCTGCTCAGGCTAAATTATCAAAAATATCGGATCATTTCACGATTATCCATTCCAATTTTGTGAATTTAAAAGAAAAGCTGAACGAACTGGGTGTGGAAAAAGTAGATGGCATTCTATTTGATTTAGGAGTATCAAGTCCGCAGTTTGATGAGGGTGGACGAGGATTCAGCTATAACTATGATTCTCGTTTAGATATGAGAATGGATCAGCGTCAAAGCTTGGATGCCTATCAGATTGTCAATGAGTATCCTTATGAAAAAATAGTAAAACTATTATATATGTATAGTGACGAAAAATTTGCAAAGCAGATCGCCAGAAAGATTGAAAGCAGAAGAAAAGAAAAGCCTATTGAGACTACTTTTGAACTTGTGGAAATCGTGAAAGAAGCGATTCCGGCTCCAGCCAGACGAAAAGGCGGGCATCCGGCAAAAAGAACGTTTCAGGCATTGCGAATTGCTGTCAATGATGAGTTAAATGTATTTGAATTAGCCTTGAATCAAGGGCTAAGCATGTTAGAGGTGGGGGGCAGAATATCGGTTATTACATTCCATTCCTTGGAAGATCGAATCTGCAAAACAATTTTTAAAGAAAAGACCGAAGTAAAAAATGTACCCGGATTGCCAGTGCTGCCGGATTATCTTTTACCAAAGTTTAAACTAATAAATAGGAAAGCGTACACAGCCAGTGCAGATGAGTTAGAGATGAATCATCGCGCACATTCGGCGAAACTGCGTGTTATAGAGAGGGTGGCTAATGATGAAGAAAAATAAAAAGAAAAGCTTTGAAGCAAAAGCTAAATATTGTTTGATCGCAGCATTTAGTATTTATATCGTTGGTGGATTAGCTATCAAATCCATCGAATCTTCAATGAATGTCGAACAGCAGATTATTGAAGGAAAAATCCAAACATTAAAAAGCGATATCGATGGATTAGATATCGAAAGACAAAATATGACATCTTTTGCACATTTAAATGACGTGGCCACTGGTCAGGGTTTTTCATACAGCCATAATGATGTAACAGCGTACGTAACAAGTGAGTAGTTGATATGAAGAAGATCAGTCATATTAGCCTGCTACAGCTTGCCTTCGGCGCTGTTTTTTTGGCGTTAGCTTTAAATGTCATTTATTTATCTATCAGTGGGGTTCATTTTATCAGCGGTAAAAATATTCGTGACTTTGCCACTGGGAACGGAATTACGACACGTACCCTTTATGCCTCTCGTGGAAGTATTTATTCTGCCGATAATGAATTATTGGCTGGGGATATCGTTTCTTATAAATTGGTCGCTTATTTAAGTGAAACCAGAAAAGATATTGGTGATGTTCCTGCCTATGTTACCGATCCAGCTGCTTATGCGAAAGCTTTATCGCCTATTTTAAATATGCCTGAGGAAGATATGTTGGAGATTCTTCAATCAGAAGGGCAATACTTAGTCGAATTTGGAACCTACGGAAATGATCTGACTCCGGCAACAAAAAGTAAGATCGAAGCCTTGGGATTATCTGGATTAGAGCTGACAGCACAAACAAAGCGTAATTATCGTTATGGTGATTTTGCTTCTTATATTTTGGGTTTTGCCTCTAATAATGAAGAAGAACATGAAATTATCGAAGGAAAGATGGGACTGGAAGCAGTCATGGAGGATTATTTAAAAGGAAAGAATGGAACGATTCAATACTTAACCGATTCCTTAGGATATAATCTGCCAAACGGTATGACCAATAAAATAGACGCTAAGAATGGAAATGACGTCTATTTAACCATTGATACCAATGTTCAGCGTGATCTGGAGCTGCAGGTCAATAACTTAGCCCAAGTGGATACAGTTGAATCCGTGTGGGCGGCAGTGATGGAAGCCAAGACCGGAAAGATCTTAGCCATTGCGACTTCGCCATCCTTTGATCCAAATGTCAAAGATATTGAAACGTATAATGATCCTTTTATTAATACACCACACGAAGTTGGTTCAGTAATGAAACCGTTTGTTTATCTAACGGCATATGATCAAGGGGTGGATTTGAATCAGACGTTTATGTCAGGAAGCTTTGATGTTGGAGATGGCGGACAGTATATCTCCGATTGGAATTTAAGTGGTTGGGGGACTATGAGCTTAAATGACGGGTTGATTCGCTCAAGTAATACAGCCATTGCGACTATTTTAACGAACTATGTTTCTAAAGAAACTTTGCGTGATAAATACTATAAATTAGGGTTCTTTCAAGATACCACTGTATCAGGACTGCAAAGTCAAGCAGGATTGGATAATATGGATGGTTCATTACGTGACTTTATTTCTGCCGGTTTCGGACAGTCCTCAAGCTGGACAGCTTTAGAGATGTTAAAGGCGTATTCGGTATTTGCCAATGACGGATGCACGGTAGATCCTTATGTCGTGGATTATGTTTTAGACAGTGAAACAAAGTCTGTTGTCTTAAAAACTGAAACAAAGAAAAGTGATAAAATCTTTTCCAGTGAAGCGATTGAACACGTTAAATCGTTGATGTCGGAGGTTATCAATAATCCCGAAAAGGGATCAGGAACAGCTTTTAAAATGGATGATATTCATCTATTTGGAAAAACAGGAACCGGAGAATTAATCGAAAATGGGGCTTATGCCAGCGGAAAATATACGTATTCATTGGCTGGGCTTGCTCCTTATGATGATCCGGAGATTATTGTGTTTACGGGAATGCGCAGCCGTGATGTAACCGAAGCACGTTTTGTAGCTCAGCCGGAATTAGTCAAAACAATGGTGCGCAGTGCCCTGTCAAGCCTGAATCAAAAAAAGACCGGTACAACTAGCCAAAGCAGCTTGGAATTTACATTAAATAACTTTACCAACCAAAGCGTTGATTATGCCCGCAGTATGGTCGAATACAACAAAGCCAGTGCAGAAGTGATCGGTGACGGTCAAACCATCATTGATCAATTGCCTAAAGGTGGACAAAAAATTGCGGTTAACAGTAAAGTATTCTTGTTGAGTGACGGCTCCAACATTACGATGCCGAATATGAGCGGCTGGTCAAGAAAAGATGTGTCTTCATTTTGTTCCCTGACCAACATGAATATTCAATTTAATGGAAGCGGCTCGGTTACGAGTCAAAGCATACCGGAAGGAACAGCAATCACAAGTGATATGGAAATCAGTGTGAATGCTACTTAAAATAGTTATTCTCCCTTGACAAGTCATTAAGATATTATATAATATTAAGTGCTTGCTCGGAGGGTAAGTCATTCATAAGAAATGACACGCTGGATAAGGCAACAGATTGAGATATCTGTTGACCTTGTCCAGTTTTTTTGTTCTATTAAGGGGGAATATAATGGATTTTTTAAACGGCAAAATAAAACCACTTTATCTTAAATACTTATCCGCTGCTTTTGGCAGTGCTTTGATTACCTCGATCTATTCGATTGTCGATATGGCGATGGTTGGACAATATCAGGGACCGGAAGGAACTGCCGCTTTAGCGGTTGTAGCTCCTATTTGGAATGTTATTTATAGCTTAGGGCTACTGATGGGAATCGGGGGTTCTGTATTATTTAGTCACTTAAAAGGAAAAAGCAATCATCAGGAAAATGAAAATGACTATTTTACGTCTGCTTTCCTTGGCTCAGTCCTATTAGGCATCGTAGCTTGGCTGGTCTTCATTCTTTTTGAACGTCAGCTTTTAACTGCGTTTGGAGCAGAGGGGAATCTATTACCGTTAGCACAGCGCTATTTGATTCCGATCAAGTTTATCTTTCCATGTTTTTTGTTTAATCAGATGCTGGCTGCTTTTTTACGTAGTGATCAGAATCCGGGTTTGGCAACGTCAGCCGTTTTAATCGGTGGTATCTTTAATGTTTTTGGTGATTATTTCTTTGTATTCGTACTGGATATGGGAATCTTCGGTGCCGGACTTGCAACTGCACTGGGTTCACTCATAACGCTTGTTTTCCTGCTGACTCATTTTATCAGTAAGAAAAATACTCTGAGATTGGTTAGACCAGCAATGGGATTTAAGTGTTTTAAAGAAATCTGTGTCATGGGCTTTTCAACGTTCTTTATCGATATGGCAATGGGATTCTTAACGATCTTATTTAATCGTCAGATCGTACGTTATTTAGGAACAGATGCCCTAGCAGTTTATGGGATTATCGTCAATTTGAGTACCTTTGTACAATGCTGTGCTTATAGTGTCGGGCAAGCGGCACAGCCATTAATTTCAGTTAACTTTGGGGCAAAGCAAATATTACGAATTAAGCAAACCCTGCGCTATGCATTATGGACCGTTTTGTTTTTTAGTCTCTTTTGGGCAGTGTTAGGTGTGAGTATGCCAATGATGTTTGTTCATATTTTTATGACACCAACCAAAAGTATCGTACAAATTGCTCCCAATATTATTCGCTGCTATAGTGTGTCCTTTTTACTTCTTCCGCTCAATATTTTTTCAACTTATTATTTTCAGGCAGTGATGGAACCTCGCATTGCACTAATCGTGTCTATCATGCGTGGTATGATAGTCAGCGGTATTTTGATTTTCTTGCTGCCAAGCTTATTTGGCGCTTCTTTAATCTGGTGGGCAATGCCGATTACCGAGCTGCTGGTCAGCGTCTTTGTGGTGTTCATGATGAAGCGCACAAGCAGGCATTTATCCTATTTATCAAATTAAACTGGTCTATATGACCGGTTTTTTTCATATTATTTAGGGGTGGTGATCATAATGCTGTACGAGATATCTAAAAAGAAAATGAAATACATAAAATACGGAGCCATCTTTATTTGTTTATGTATCATTTTGAAACTGTTTTATATTCAAATTGTAAGTTACTACACATTAAGTGAAAAGGCAACGACACTGTGGCAGAGAAGTTTCCCGATTGAAGCAACTCGTGGAGAGATTTTAGATCGTAACGGCGATACGATTGTCACAAATCTTACTACTTCATCTTTAGTTGTGATTCCTTCACAGATCAAGGATCCGATCAGTGCAGCCAGTGCTCTAGCACCGATTCTGCAATGTGATGAAGCCACGCTGCTGACGAAGCTTTCTAAAAAAGTATCGATTCAGCGTATTTCACCGGAAGGACGTCAGTTAAGCGAAGATCAGTCTCTTGCGATTGATAATCTTAAAATTCCCGGGGTATACCTGATCAAAGATACAAAGCGTTATTACCCGAATGGAAATTATTTGGCACAGACCTTAGGTTTTGTTGGAATTGATAATCAGGGACTGGCGGGGTTAGAGCTGAAATACAATGATTATCTAAGTGGAAAGAACGGCAGCATTGAATATTATATGGACGCTAAAGGGAATAACCTGCCGATTTATTCTTCGGATTATGTCTATCCGACAAACGGGATGGATATTGAACTGACCATTGATAATCGTTTACAGGACATTGTTGAAAGGGAATTAAACAATGCCTATGATACGTATAATCCCGATGGCATCTGGGCATTGATGATGAATCCTAAAACCGGTGAGATTCTGTCTATCTGTTCTAAGCCGGATTTTGATCCTAACCATTATCAGGATTATGATTCTTCAACGTATAATCAGAATATTCCGGTATGGAAAACGTATGAACCGGGATCAACTTTTAAAATTATTACATTCGCCAGTGCTTTGAATGAGAAGTTGTTTGATATGGATAAGGATACGTATTACGATAAAGGCTATGAGATCGTCGGCGGGGCTAGGATCAAATCATGGAAAGCCGGCGGACATGGTCTGCAGACCTTCCGAGAAGTCTTGCAAAACTCTTCCAACCCGGGCTTTGTTGAAATTGGAAGACGTCTAGGAAAAGATAAGCTGTATCAGTATGTGCAGGATTTTGGGTTAACCAAAAAGACGGGAGTTGATTTAGTTGGAGAAAGCAGCGGGATCATGTTTAATTATGATAAATTCGGTCCATTGGAACAGGCAACCGTTTCATTCGGTCAAGGAATTTCGATTACGCCGATCCAGCTGGTAACAGCAGTCAGTGCCTGTGTTAACGGAGGACATTTAAATCAGCCGTATATTTTGAATAAAGTCATTAATCCTTATACAAAAGAAGCTATCTATGAAGCAACTACGACACATGTTCGTGATGTCATCAGCGAAGAAACATCGGCTTTAGTACGTGATGCTTTGGAAGGTGTAGTCGCAAACGGTGGAGGTAAAAACGCCTATATTGAAGGATACCGCATCGGCGGAAAAACCGGAACAGCTCAAAAGGCGGTTGATGGAAGTTATGTTGGCGGGGGATATATTCTTTCCTTTTTAGGTGTCGCTCCTGTTGATGATCCGGAGGTTGTCCTGTATATTGCGATGGATAACGCTAAAAACTGTGTACAATACGGAGGGACAACTGTCGCACCGATTGCAAGAAAAATCTTGGTCGACGTCCTAAATGTCTTGGGGGTTGAAAAAGTAACAGAACAAAAAGAAAAAACGTATACATGGATGGATATTCCAAAATATACAGTAGATCAATATATCGGTTTAAGTAAGAGCGAAGTCAAGAGCGATCATTTCAAGTTTAAATATGTCGGTGAGGGAGATACCGTGATTGACCAGCTGCCGCGCGTAAATGAAAAACAAGAAGATGGTTCGACTATCATCATTATGCTAGGGGACTCTGATTCGTAGAGTCCTCTTTTTTAGACTTGTATATTGTAAGAAAGTATTGTACAGTGAAAACAGCAAGGTGAGACTTGTTTAAAATAGAGGAAAACCATTCATAAAGGTGTTTTTAAAAGAGAAGAATAGATAAAAATTGGTGAGTATAAGCGATAAATCGCTGAACGATTAATTTTTGCCTTTGATTGAAAAGAGTGCGTGTTTATGGTAATATGGTTAAGGAAATTAAATAAAGGGGAAATACGATGGAATTCATGAAAATATTTTTCAGTTTTATATTAGGATTCATAATTACATTTATCGCTATGCCGCGTTTCATCCCGTTTCTAACTAAATTGAAATTCGGTCAGGTAGAAAGAGAAGAAGGACCAGAGAGTCATAAAATTAAAGGTGGAACACCAACAATGGGTGGAATTGTGTTCATTGTTGCTTCAGTGATTGCAGTTTACTTAACGTTTCCATCATACATATTGGATCCAACTGTAGGCTTAATCACATTAATGTTTGTAGGCTATGGTTTGATTGGATTTATAGATGATTATTTAATCGTCGTTAAAAAGACAAATTTAGGTTTGTCAGCTGCAAAGAAATATTTGATGCAGTCTATTTTAGCGGTCTTATTTTATGTTTTAGCACTAAACTTTGTACCAGGTTTTTCAACCGTCATTACGATTCCGGTGATTCGTACATCAGTAGATATTGGTTTCTTATATCCGGTTTTAGTGTACTTTATGTTTACCGCAACATCAAACGGTGTGAACTTATCAGATGGACTGGATGGTTTAGCGACCGGATTATCAATGGTAGCGATTGCTCCATTTGTTATTTTTGGATTAATGAGCAAGACGTATGCCATCAGTGTTTATGGAATGGCAGTGATCGGAGCATTGCTTGGATTTATGATGTATAACTATCATCCGGCTAAGATCTTCATGGGAGACAGCGGATCGCTTTCTTTAGGGGGATTGCTGGCTGTACTGGCTATCTTTGCTAAACAAGAGCTTTTATTATTGTTAGTGGGTGGTGTGTTTGTTGTTGAAACATTATCAGTTATTATTCAGGTAACAAGCTTTAAACTAACCGGAAAGCGTGTCTTTAAAATGGCGCCGCTTCACCACCATTTTGAATTATTAGGATGGGCAGAACAACAAGTTGTGATCTCATTTTGGCTAGGTGGATTCATCTGCGGAATGGTTGGGATCGTCTTAGGAGTGTTATAGCATGTTGAAAGATAAAAAAGTATTAGTCTTAGGTCTCGCTAAAAGCGGGTTGGCAGCTACTCGTCTTTTAATTAAACTGGGGGCTTTAGTCACAGTTAATGAAGGAAAAGCAGCATCTGAATTAGAGGCTTACGATGAGCTTTGTGCGATGGGTGTGGAAGTCATTGCCGGCAGCCATCCGGATGAGCTTTTTGAAAGAGACTTTGATTTTGTTGTAAAAAATCCGGGCATCAAATATACAATACCATTTGTTTTACGTCTGCAAGAACGAAATATCCCAATCTATACAGAAATTGAACTGGCTTTTCAGGTGGCTTTACCACAGCATTATGTGGCGATTACCGGAACGAATGGTAAAACAACCACGACGACTTTAGTTTATGACATCGTGCATTCTGTTCATTCTAATACATTTGTAGCCGGAAATATCGGAACCCCTTTATGTGAAGTGGTTCTAAACGAAAACTTATTAGAAAGTGCCGGAAACTATATTATTATTGAGATGTCGAATTTCCAATTGCTGAATATTGAAAAGTTTAAGCCGGAAATAGCGACGATCATTAATCTGACACCGGATCATTTAGATTACATGCGAAATGTAGATGAATACTATGCTTCAAAAATGAGAATCTATGAAAATCAGAATGAAGAGGATTACTTTATCTTAAATAAAGATGATGCGACGATTGCCGATTATACTCGCCGCTATCCAATTCATGCTTCAATCATTCCGTTTTCTATGGATTCTGAAGAGATGGTATGCATTAAGGAAAACACTATTTATTATGACAGTGAACCGATCTTAGCGGTGGAAGACATTCGCTTAGCCGGAAAGCACAATGTACAAAATGTAATGATTGCCTTAACGATCGCCAAATTGCTGGATATTCCATTAGTGGATATTCAAAAAGTGATTCGTGAGTTTAAAGGGGTAGAACATCGTGTTGAGTTTGTGCGCGAGCTTCATCAGGTTCGTTACTACAATGATTCGAAAGCAACGAATACCGATGCAACAATCATTGGGATTAAATCGTTTAATGAACCTTTGATTTTATTATTAGGCGGATTTGATAAAGGGCTGGATTTGACTGAATTGAAAACCTATACGGATCATGTAAAGAAAGTTATTTGTTTTGGTGCAGCTGGGAAGCGTTTTGCGAAAACGCTGCAAAATGATTGCTTGCTCGTTCATAATTTAAAAGAAGCTACTTTAAAAGCAGCTGAGATAGCGGAAGCAGGAGATGTCGTGTTATTATCGCCTTCTACCAGCAGTTATGATGAATTTACCGGCTATGAACAAAGAGGTCGCTGTTTTAAAGAAATTGTAAATTCGCTGGAGTGTGAATAAGTCACACTCTTTTTTATATATTATAAATGGGTGAAAATATATGAAAAAAAAAGCGTTTGTTAATAGCCACTTTAATATTAGTCGCAATCGGATTAGTCATGGTGTACAGCTCCAGTCATATCTGGGCAGAAGCCAAATTCAATGACAGCTTCTATTATATTAAAAGACAGGCTTTATTTGCCGTAGTGGGTTTAGTGGGGATGTTTTGTACGATACATATTGACTATCATTTCTATCAAAAATATGCCTTAAAATTCTAATTGTGTATTTTATTCTATTGATTTTAGTTTTGAGATCTGGATCAGGAACTAATGTAATTGTTATAATGGGGGATGAAGTAATAATAAAAGCAGTAAAAACCAACTAGATGGTTGGTTTTAGTGGCTTTCAATCCTAATTGCAATACTAGAAAATTTGCATATTAACAGGCAAAAGAATTATAATTATGGTTAAATTCATATAAAAGATTTTTTATAATAATTATATTGACCACATTCTATTTTACTATAGTTTGTGGTTTTTATTTTAGTCTTAAAGAGAAAAAAACGTCAATTAAATGACGTTCAATAACGATAATATTTTCTAAAAGATTTATCAAAAAAGTCGTAGATTATCTTAATCTACGAGCTAAATGGAGATTGAATTTTACATATTTCCTTTTTCTTTTCTTCTAAAGATGTATGAACGTATAAGCTAAGTGTAATTGCTACATTAGAATGACCAAGTATCTCGCTTAATGCTTTTATTTCAACATTATTTCTAACACAATCTGTTGCATAACTGTGCCTTAAGTTGTGAAAATTAGATTGAATTTTATATTTTTTACAAAACTTATAAAAATTTTTTTCTAGCCTTCTTGGCTCATAAATCTGGGTACTATTAGACAAAATATAATAATGATCATGGCTGTTTATCTTGTACCTTTTTAGATATTCAATTAAAAAATCTGGTAAAGGAACCTCTCTACAACTAGAAGATGATTTTGGCGTTAAGATAATAACTTCAGTTTTATTTTTTTGTTTTTCTTTACACTTTAATCTAGTTACCGTTCCTTCAACATAAATGACTTGATTTTTAAAATCTATATGCTTCCATTCTAAAGCACATATTTCGCCTAATCTTAGTCCCCCATATAACGCTAATAGCATGCCTATAGATAGTGAATTTGTTTCTTCTTTAGCGTAAGTAATAATCTTGTTTCTATCGTCAAAAGATAAAACTTGTTTTAATTTGTGAACAGTAGGTATTCTAATATTTTTTAACGAAATTGGCTTCATTTTATAGTTTTCAATACCATATTCCAATATTGAAGAAAAAACACTTTTTATAGAATGCAATAAACTATTAGATAATTCCTCCTTTTTCTTTGTTTCAAAAAAGAGTAAAATAGATTGACTATCAATTTTACTTATATGACAGTTTTTAAAAAATGGTAAAATATGATGTACCAGAATATTTTCATACTTCACAAAAGTAGAATGTTTAACAGATAATTTTTTTAATGCTATCCATTCGTGTACTAAATCTTTAAAAATAATTATTCTCATTTTTTCAGCCTCTTTTCTTATGATTTCTCATAAATTATAAAAAAGAATCCATGACAGGTAAGAAAGAAAATACAAATGCCAACAAAATTCCTAACAGGCTCTTTATTAAATGATAGTAATTTATCTCTACATCATGAAAACTAGATAAATACTAGATTTTCGCCAAAAAATATGATAAAATGAGTCGATGATTAAGATAATCTACGACTTTTTGATGGAGGAAGATATGTTTTGGTATGTGGTTGAAACGAAATTGGACTTAAATACTAAAATGTTAGATTTTTTAAACCGTCAGGAAAATATTGAAGCATTCATACCAAAGGTAGAAAAATGGTTCAAATGTACTGAGTTTGAAGAATTTCAACTAAGAGATATGTATCCAGGATATATTTTTATTAAAACAACTTTAAATGAAGAAATCTTTAAAGAAAAATATGCTGGTTTATTTCAAACAGTAGAAAGATTAGGAAAAGTTATAGAGAAAGATGGGTTCATTTCGTTATGTGATGACGAAATAGATGTATTATCGAAACTACTAGATAATTCAGATTCTATACGACATTCGCGTGGAAAATATAACGGAAATGATCTGGAAATTTTTAGTGGACCTCTTAAAGGGCTAGAAAAAGATATTCAAAAGATTAATCGTCATAAAAAAATTGCTAAAGTTAGATTTGAAGTTTTAGGCAAAGAAATGTTGCTGCCTTTAGAGGTTATAAACAAAAAAGGAAGTGTTTTAGATAGTGCATGATAATATGTATGATGAAATGTCTGCAGCAAGAAAGCAACAAATGTCAGAGAATAAAGAACATTTGGAGAACATGTTAGAATACGCCATTATTCAATTAGAAGAAATTGCTAGAGATAACGATATTTGGTTAGTTAGAAATGGCGAAATTTGCTCTACATATGACAAAATATTTGATTGCTTAAAAGAATGGTCGATGAAGCGAAAAGGACATACTGAAAAATGAATACTTATGTCTTGTTTTGTCAAACTTTAAAAGTTGAAAAAATTGCTAAGATTTTGAATCGAAAGAATGGAATAAAAGCCCTTATTCCTAAAATGGAGGCATATATTCGTAAAACAGATGAGATTGTATTGAAAGCAATGTTCCCAGGATATTTATTTGTTCAATCCAATTTAAAGCAGGAAGAATTTAGTATTTTATTAAAATCATTATATGAAGAAAAAGATGGGATTATTAAAGAACTAAAAAAAGAAAATGTTTCGGCTTTAACGCATGATGAAATTGAACTTCTAAATGAATTATTAAATAAAAATGGAATTTTGGAAATGAGCTATGGTTACAAAATGAGTGGTAGAACGGTTGTCGTTAAAGGCCCATTGGAGAAATTTCAAGACAACATTATTAATTCTGATAAAAGAGATATGTACGTAACATTAAATATGAATTTTTTGGGACGTAATATCAAAGCAGGATTGATGTTTATGCAAAACAACTAAATAATGCGTGTGGTTATCTGCCATTATGGAAGTGTTTGAATATAGTTTCTCTAGCATAAGAACATTGCGTTTTTATGGGGTAGGGGAGACTGTATTCTTTTTTTGTTTTTAGAGGAGGAATAGTAGTGGATTTGTTGGTTATAGAAGCAGGAGGAAATAGACAATGTTATTATCAAAGAACTAAAAGTATAAAGAGCTTTGATAAGATTTCTTTTATAGATGATTATGAAAGAGATGAGCTAAGTGATCTGAATGTTGGTAAGATAGATGATTTAGATTACCTGAAAAATGATTATACTTTGGTATATTCAAATTCGGTGATAAGAGCGAGAATACATATAGGAGAAAAGTGTCTTATAGAAAGTCGATGGGGTATATCTTCAGAAATCTCTATTAAACCTCATAATTATATATGTGAGAGTAGAGTAGTGAATAATGATAAGGGATATGCATATGAAGGTGGTGTATCACGTGTATAAGACTTGTTTTAAAAGAATGATAGATTTTATATTATCATTAACAGGCTTAATTGTATTAAGTCCTGTCTTTATTATACTTTGTATTTGGATTAAAGTAGATAGTCAGGGTCCTATCTTCTTTAAACAAAAGAGAGTAGGAAAGAATAAAAAATATTTTAATATATTAAAATTTAGAACTATGTATGTAGATACACCTAAAGATATGCCAACACATATGTTATCTAATCCAGATCAATATATTACAAAAGTAGGGAAATTTTTAAGAAAGACATCATTAGATGAACTTCCACAAATTATTAATATTTTAAAAGGTGAAATGGCTATTATCGGACCAAGACCAGCATTGTGGAATCAAGATGATCTTATCGCTGAAAGAGATAAGTATAAAGCAAATGATATAAAGCCAGGATTAACAGGCTGGGCACAAATCAATGGTAGAGATGAATTAGAGATAAATCTGAAAGCAAAACTAGATGGATATTATGTGGAACATATGTCTTTTTTATTTGATGTGAATTGCTTCTTCGGGACAATTGCTTCAGTATTGAAACATGAAGGAGTTGTAGAAGGCGGAACAGGAGAACTGAATAAGGAGGGGAAAGAATGAAACGAATCCTTATTACAGGAAAAGACAGTTATATCGGATCAAACTTTAAAAAGTATCTAGAACAATATTCAGATGATTATTATGTAGAAGAATTAGATGTTAGAGATGGTACATGGAAAGATTATAATTTTTCTACATTTGATGTTGTATATCACGTGGCAGGGATTGCACATTCTACACCCGATGAAAGTCAAAGAGAACTTTATTATACAGTTAATACAGATTTAACTTATGAGATTGCATTGAAAGCAAAGGAATCAAATATTAAACAATTTATCTTTATGAGTTCTATTATCGTTTATGGAAGTGGAGCAATAGGTGAGAATAGAATTATTACAAAAAATACACCATTAACTCCAGATAACTTTTATGGGGATAGTAAGAAACAAGCAGAAATCAAAATCAAACCATTAGAAGATGAAAATTTTAAAATTGTTGTTATTAGACCACCAATGATCTATGGACCACAATCAAAAGGAAATTATCCATTACTAGCAAAGTTTGCAAAGAAGACACCCATATTTTCTACGTTAAGGAATCAAAGAAGTATGCTTTTCTTAGGAAACTTAATGGAATTCGTGAAATTAATGATAGACAACGAAGAAAGAGGAATATTCTTACCACAAAATGAAGAATATGTATCGAGTTATGAACTTATTCGAATAATTTCAAAAATGAATAACCATAAGATATGGTTTACAGGATTATTCAATCCATTGATAAGATTGTTTAATAAACAAGTTTATATTAATAAAGTATTTGGGAACTTAATGATAGATAAAGAGTTATCAAGATATAAAGATAACTACAATGTTTATACATTAGAAGAATCCATTCGAATTACGGAGGTGAAGTAATGAAAAAAGCGTTAATGTATGCTTCCGTTGCATCAATGATACAACAGTTCAATATGAGTAACATAGCACTATTACAAGAATTGGGATATAAGGTTGATGTTGCTTGTAACTTTGAATTTGGTAGTACCATTTCGCAAGAAAAAATCGAATCTTTAAAAGAAATGTTAAAAAGAATAAATGTAGATTATTATCATATTCCAATTCCAAGAAAAATAACTGATATTTATAATTTAAAATTATCCTATTCACAGACAATTGAGCTAATAAACGAGAACCAATATCAGATAATTCATTGCCACTCACCTATTGGTGGGATTATATGTAGATTAGCTAACAAGAATTCTAACAATTATGAACATACAAGAATGATCTATACAGCACATGGTTTTCATTTCTTTAAAGGGAATAATCCTTTAAAGAATTTTTTATTTAGAAATATTGAAAGATATGGAGCAAAGTATACAAACACACTTATTACTATTAATAAAGAAGACTATGAAGCAGCAAAAAAATTCAAGTTAAGAAAAAACGGAACTGTAGAATATGTACCAGGTGTAGGTATTGATATAGATAAAATTAATGCTATTCAAGGTAATAAAGAAGAACTATGTAAAGAACTTAATATACCGAGTGATTCAATCTTACTTCTTTCAGTAGGAGAACTTAATGATAACAAGAATCATAGAGTAGCGATTCAAGTATTGCCGGAATTACCAAATAGTGTACACTACGTTATTTGTGGTACGGGTTCATTAAAATCACAGCATGAGCAATTAGCAAATGAATTGAAAGTATCGGAAAGATTACATTTATTAGGGTATAGATCGGATGTTATCAAAATTATGAAGTCATGTGATGTATTTGTATTTCCATCTAAAAGAGAAGGCTTATCTGTAGCATTGATGGAGGCAATGGCGTCTAGTCTACCATGTATTGCTTCTAACATACGTGGGAATTTTGATTTGTTATTTAATGATCCAATATCCCAACTATTTGATTTTAAAAAAGGTAATTTAGTTAAAGTAACCACAGATCTACTTAAACAAATTAATTGGGATAAGCAAATCAAAAATGAGGACACACTGAAACTAATAAGTCAAGATAATATTAAAAGGATAATGATAGATATATACAAGGAGAAATCTCATGACAATAAAGAATTTTTTGTTCAAAAATATTGAAAGATATAATACAAAATAGATATTCCGATTATTAATAGGGAAGATTATGTTGCGGTAAAAAATTAAAAACATATTAGTATTGCATGTAGAAGATAGATTACATCTTCTTAGATATAGAAATGATGTAATTAAAATTATGAAGCCATGTAACATATTTGTATTTTATTTGAGAAGTTGTCCAATGTGTTAATGGAAGCCGATGGTATATGGATTGCCTTGTAGTGTAAGTAGGATAAAGAGAAATGATGATTTAATTATGTACACTAAAGGAGATAGAGTAGCTGAATTGATTAGTAATCATTTATATTATACGGTAACCCAATCGATCATATGTAAGGGTAAAAATAGATTGGCAAAAAAATAATATGAAATAAATTTCTTGTTTTTCAAGAAACTGTATAGGTTAGATTATACGAAAAATATATGAAGAAAATAAGGAGTTGTGCAAATGAAAATAAAAGTTTTACATGTTTTGAATACTTCTACTTATTCTGGAGCAGAAAATGTCGCCATTTCAATAATTAATCAAACAAAGAATAATGTTAATTCTTATTACGCTTCATTAGATGGAAGTATTTCAGAAGTGTTAGAAGAAAACAAAATTAAATTTTATTCTATGCAAAAATTAACAGTTAGGAATTTAAAGAAGATAATTCAATTAACTAATCCGGATGTTATTCATGCTCATGATTATACTGCGACAATAATTTCTACATTGTGTTTCCCTCAGGCGAAAATAGTATCTCATATCCATAATAATTCGCCTTGGATAAAAAAAAGGGGGGTGTATTCAATTGTTTTTTTTGTTTCAAGTTTATTTGTATCCAAAATTCTTACTGTTTCTAATTCAATAGAAGAAGAATATGTATTCAGTAAATTTATTCGCCATAAAATTAAATGTATATCTAATCCAATAGATGTTACAAGAATCATTAACCAAGCAAATGAGATAAAGTATTTTAATAGTTTTGATTATATCTATTTAGGTCGAATTACGGATCAAAAAAATCCTGATTTGTTATTTGATATAATTGAGAAAACAGTCAAAATAAAAAATGATGTGAAAGTAGCAATTATTGGTGAGGGAGATTTATATCAATTATTTAAAAAAAGAATATCAGATAGTAATTTTGTAGAAAATGTTACAATATTTGGATTCCAATCTAATCCGTATCCAATATTAAAAAAAAGTAAAGCATTATGCTTACCATCAAAATGGGAAGGATTTGGTTTAGTAGCAATTGAAGCGATGGCACTAGGAGTTCCTGTTGTTTGCAGTGGTGTAGGTGGATTAAAAGATATAGTAACAAATCAGTGTGGTAAAATTTGCAATCAATTAAATGATTATGTGTGTGAATTGTATGAATTATTGTCCGATAATGATTATTGGGAAAAAAAGCATAAATGTGCATTAAGTCAAGCTAAGCAGTTAGATAATAGTAAAGAGTATTATTGTCAATTACTCGAAGTATATAAAAGAGTATTAGAAAGGAAATATTGTTTATGGAAAATAAAATGATTTCTGTATTAATACCAGTATATAATGTAGAAAATTACATTGAACGGTGTTTAAATTGTGTAATAAATCAAACCTATAATAATATTGAAATTTTATTGGTATGGCAGCCATCTGGAGATAAAACATTAGATATATTGAAAGAATATCATAAGAAAGACAATAGAATAAGAATTATAGAGCAATTAATTCCAGATGTATCAACCGCTCGAAATACACTAATTAAAGAATCAAAAGGTGAAATAATTTGCTTTATAGATAGTGATGACATGATTAGTAATAATTTTGTTGAAATATTATATAAGAAAATGTGTGATGAAGGTGCAGATATAGTGACTACGCAAATTTTTGCATTTAAAAATATAAATCAAATAAATAAAGAACTGTTAGAGAAAAATAAAAATAATAGTGTTTATGATAATACAAATTTTATAAAATTAGCTTTTACAGGAAAATTGGGTAGTTATACAGGAGTTGTACAGGGTAAATTATATAATAGAGAATTGTTCAATGATATTGCCTTTCCTCAAAATAGATTATCTGAAGACAATGCAACAATATATAAAATTTATTGGAATGCAAAAAGGATTATTTCTTTAGATTCCGCATTATATTATTATCAATCTGAAAGAAGTGATAGCATAATGCATAAGAAAAATAATATTGAACAATTGTTTGAAGCTTCATATATGAATAGATTAGAACAATTTGATTTCTTCTTGAACAGAAGTCAAATTTTATTAGGAATTTCTGCATATAATATACTTACAGAGAGAATGCGTTTAATAGGTAATGGTTCGTTACTATCAATTAATAATAATATTGTGGCAAAAATAGAAAACAAAAAATTTTATTATTTGAAGAATGCTTTAATTAATAAAAATGATTTGAAAATTAAAATAATTTCTATTTTATGTGTTTTATATCCAAATATGATGTATAAGGTTTGGCTCAAAAGAAAAAGCTTGAAATATAAGAATGAGTGGAGGAGAAAATAGTATGGTAATACCGATAGCATTTATATCTGATAAAAATTTTGTAATGCAGACAGGAGTTGCGATATATTCTTTAATTAAAAATAAAAATGAAAATACAAAGTATGATATATTTGTGATCATGGCAGAATGTGATAAAGCAGATGAAAAAAAACTTAGACTAGTTGAAACAGATAAAGTAAAAATAACTATTATAAACGTTTCGCTTGATATGTATAAAGACATTAAGCAGCTAAGTCATATTCCTATAGCTTGTTTATTAAAATTTAATCTGTGTGATTATATAGAGCAGTATGATAAATTTATTTATCTTGATGGAGATATATATGTACGCGGAGATTTAACTGATTTATATAAAATTGAGTTAGAGGATAATTATATTGGGGGCGTCCCATCGCTAGATATGGTATTTGATAATAAAAAATTAATAAATGCAGGTGTTATGTTGTTTAATGCAAAATTAATGAGAAAGGATAACATGTCAAGTCTATTGATGGAGACCAGAAAATCTTTAGGTGATAGAGGAAGTATGGATCAACAAACATTTAATCAAGTTTGTTCAGAGCGAATGCTTTTTTTACCACACCAATATAACTGCATTGCAAATAAACTTCTTGGTATAGAAAGAAAAACATTTTCTATTGAAAAAGTGAATAAACTTTATAATACTTCTTTTAAAAATAATAAAGAACTTGTCAATAATGCCTTAATCATCCATTATGCAACAGGTGGAAAACCTTGGCAATACAAGTATATAAAATGTGCTGATGAATGGTATCAATGTTACTTAGAATCACCATATAATACTATAAAGTTAAACAGAGAAAATTCTTTTCAAACTCATTTGAAAGGGGTAATGAAAAATTTTAAAAGAGGCGGGGTTCGTGCATTATATAATAGATTAACTTGGTATGTAAAAGAATTTTTTGGAAAAAATGATAAAAATAGTTGGGGGTAGTAATTTGAAATTTAACTATACTAAAATAAAATTACCTATCCTTAAGGAAATAATCATGTGGTTATTAATTGCTATTATTTTCTTCAAAATTAAATTATTTTCATTAGATCTTTCAAAATATATTTTTATAGTGATTATAGTAATCTTATTTATGAAATTTAACGAGTTAAAGAAGATACTAAAAAAAATAGGAATTAAACAATATTTAATTTATTTTCTTTTGGGATTAGTTTGGACCATAGGGCTAATCTACAGAGAAATATTTTATAGTTTTAATTCAAATTCTTTTTATATTTCTTCAAAAGAGTTGTTGGTTATCTTTCTGTATATTTTTGTGTTTCCAATGTTTATCATTCTTACGTTTAAAAATATAAATAGATTTGAAAAAATTGTTAGTTCTGTAGCAATAACCCAAAGCTTAATTATTATTTCATCTTTATTTTTAACACCAGTGAAAACTTTACTTTCTTTATATTATAATCAAAATGCAGAGTATTTATACTATATATCAGCTAGTGTTAAAGGAGTAGGAATAGGTGTTGTAGGTGCTTCTGGAGCTATTGTATTATTTTCTGTTCAAGTATTACTAATGTATATGATGATTAAAGGCAAAATCAAAGTAAATACTTTTCTAACAAAATACATAATAATAATGGTGGCTGAAGCAGTGAGTGGAAGAACAGCTTTCTACTGCTCCATTTTATTACTAATTTACTGGTTAGTTACTGAACGAAGAAATTCTATATTGTATGAATTATACAATTTAATTCCTAAATTAATATTATGTATATTAGGTGTTGCTTTTTTAGGATATTTGATAGATAAAGAGCTAATTATCAGAATAGTTAATAGATCTCTTGAATTATTTTATGGTTTATTTAATAGAGATGAAGGGGTTCATACATTTAATGTTTTAAAAGATATGAGTAGACCTAAGTTGACCTTAGAAACCTTATTTGGTACATCAGTAACAAAAGGAGTATCATCGCTCGGAACAAGATTTCAAAATGATTCAGGTTATTGGCAAAAGTTTTTTGCATTGGGATTGATAGGTTCAATTGCATATTATTTGAGTTTTTTACAATTGTATCTAATACCTCTATTTCAAAATAAACTAATAAATAAAAGCTTTTATTTATTAGTCCTAGCAATTATGTTACTAATCGAAATTAAAGAGCCGTTTTTTAGTTATTTGATATTACCAATGGTACTTGTAATAATTATGAATTGGGAAGTAGTAGGTGATTATTAGAATTTTAATTAAATATTGATTATCTATTTTTATTAAAAGGAGTGTTTTTGTGAAAAAATTTAATAATTTTTATTTGACGAAACAAGAAAAGATTTTGTTATATATTAAAAATGTATTTGGACTGAATGCTATGTGTAAGATGAAGTATTGTTTAGGGTATCTAATTGGATATAAAAATAAGAGATTACAAACAAAAAAATTATATTCGATAGATTATAATGAAAAATATGATAATTGGAAATTGAAGGCTAAATTAATAATTAAACATTCAAATAGCAAATTGTTGTATGAAATGATTGACTCTTATTTTATTTCTGACATAGAAAGAGTAAAAAATAACAATTTATCGATTGATAAGAATGATGTGATTGTGGTTTGTGCATTAAAAAATGAATTAACAAGAATAAAAGAATTTATGTCACATTATAGAAAATTAGGAGTTAAATTATTTTTAATTTGTGATAATAATTCTTCAGATGGTTCAACTGAATATTTAGAAGCACAGCAAGATATTGTATTATATCGAACGAACGATAAATATAATTCACAAAAAAAATGTGCATGGTGCAATCGAATGATTTCAGATTATGGAGATGATAGATGGTATCTAATTGTAGATGCTGATGAATTAATTTGGTATCCTGAATCAAATTGTTTAAATATAAATCAATATGCTAATCAACTATATAAAATGGGAATATATTCTGTTAAAGGTCTTATGTTAGAAATGTATCCAAAGGGGTTATTAGGCGATAATAGATTAAAAAGAGAAAACTATATTAATGATTATGTTTATTATGATGCGGATAATGATTATTATGTATATGATAACAACAGAAAGATAATAACAGGGGGGTTTTTAAACAGAATCTTTGACGATGAAAATGTTTTGCAGAGTAAAGTTCCTTTATTTTATCAAACTAGCAATAGATTTAATATAGGGTCTCATCACATACATCCGTTTAAAGAAGATATAACAGCAAAATTTGGAATTGTATTAAAGCATTATAAGTTTCTTCCGGGTGATGAAAACAGAATAAAAGAAGTAATAAAAGCCAAAAACTATGCGAATGGTAGCAGATTATATAAAAAATTTGTCACTATATACAACAACCAAGGTATAATACCATATTCAGAGTTTTCAAGAAAATGGGATGAAAATACTGTATTAGAAAATCTGCCTTTTATTGAGGAGTTAACACATAATGAAAAAAAAAGTTAGTATCATTCTTCCCGTTTATAATGCAAAAGTAGAGCATATTCAATTAGCAATCAATTCTACGTGTAATCAAACCTATGTAAATAAAGAAATTATAGTCATTGATGATGGTTCTAACGATTTTGTAGCTCATATGTTAGATTGCTATCAAGAAAAATATGATTATATAAAGGTATTCCATAAAAATAATGAGGGAGTTTCAATAGCGAGGAATAAAGGCATTGAATTATCAAGTGGCGACTATCTTTTTTTTATGGATTCTGATGATTATCTAGAGCCAGATACAATAGAGAAGTTAATTTGTATACAAAGTGAACATAATTCTGATATTACGGGATGTTTATATTATATTTTTGATGAAAAAGTAAAAAAATCTTTGTATTCTGGTCCACCTGTTCAAATTTATGATACACATAATATGGATAATTATAGACTGTTAATGTTTGCCCCTACTTTTCAAAAGCATACATATTATCCTTACTGCATGTGTGTATGGGGAAAATTAATAAAAAAATCAACTGTAGTTGAAAATAGAATTACATTTAATGAACAACTTTGTTTTTCAGAAGATTTACTGTTTTTAAATAAAATATCTTATTGTGTTGAGAAAATTGTTATAGTTTCAGATGAATTATATGGATATAGAATATCAAATCATTCTGTGACCCATAAATTTAGTTATGACTATCATAAGAAAATAATAGATATGTTAAGTATCATTGAAAAAGAATTAGATTTATCTAATGAGAATATAAAAAGATTTTTTGATATTTATAAATTGTTGTTTTTGATTAATATAACTAAATTTTATATTGTTAATAAAGAAAATAGATTAGATTATCAAAGTAAAAGAAAGCGACTTAAAGATATATGCTATTTTTTTGATTTGAAACAGGTCAAAAGATGTTCTATATTACCATTAAAATACAAACTTTTTTTGTATTCATTAAAATATAAATTTTTCGATTTGGCATATATTTTAGCTTTATTATCGACAAAGTAGGATGAAAGGATACCAAAATGAATTCAAAAAAAGAAATATTTAAAAATTTTATAGCATTTATATTTTCAGATGTAGTTGTTCTTTTATTAGGTTTAGTATCTCGTTCTATTTTTATTAAATCTATTGGCGATTATTTTCTTGGAATTACAGCACTTATGAATAGCGTTATAGGTATATTAGCACTCAGTAATCTTGGGTTGGGTGATGCTATTGTATACTATTTAATAGAAAAATTCTCAAAAGGTGAAAAAAAAGAAATACAGTCAGTATTTTCTTTTTCAAAAAGGGTATTTAGAATTATCATGGGTATTTTGGTTGTGTTTTCTATACTTTTGATCCCTTTTCTAAAATTTTTTATACCGGATATTCGAGATTACAATGCATTTTTAGTTTATTATATGTTTTTTGTTGTTTCAAAAATTTTAACTTATCAAATTGGCCCATACAATGCGGTTATTCGTGCTGACCAAAAAATTAGAGTTATTCAAATAGGAACATTGTTAGGATATTTTATTTGTACAATTCTACAAATTGTTGCAATGCTTATCAATGGAAGTTACTTAATCTATATAATGCTCATGTTATTAGGTACATGTATAACAAATATATATATTAAAAAATATTTTTATAAAAACTATAAATGGGTATTAAATGGTGTTGATACACTAAGTGATATAAAAAAGAAAGAGATATTTCAGAAAGTTAAAGATGTTTTTATGACTAGAATATCTAGTGCTTTAATTGATACAACGGATAATTTGCTTATTACTAGATTTATAGGAACAGAGACAGTTGGGCTTTACAGTAATTATGTAATGATAATTCAAAATGTTAGATCATTAGCAAAAAACCTGTATAATTCTATGGAGAGCAGTATAGGAATCCATACCGTTAAATCTAAAAGTGAAGTTAAATTATCTTTATATAAAAGTGTACTATTTGGATATCACTTAATTGCCTCAATTTTTTTTATAGGTATCGCTATATTGATGCAAAATTTTATAATGATTTGGATAGGGGATAATTATTTGTTATCAAATGTTATTTTACTTACTATGGCTTTTGATTTATATTTAAATATTCTTTTATATGCACAAACTGGATTTATAACAACATCAAATGTTTTTAATAAAATAAAAGTAGTTTATTTTGTAGGAGCAATCTTGAATATAATCTTTTCAATAGTTTTAGTATATTTTTTTGGATTAGCCGGGATTATATTCGGAACACTATTATCAAGAGTAATCTGTAATTTTCCAGTAGGACTTTTTTATTTATGCAAAGATCAATTTAATTGTTCTTTAAAAAAAATTCTATTCTTAAATATCATTTATATTATTCAAGTGTTTTTGATCTTTATCATTACGAATTATATTATGTCAAAATTTGTTGTAATAAATTTTATTGATTTTATGGTTAAAGGTGTGCTTGTAGTATTGATTACCATTATTCTTAATATTGTTTTAAATTTTAAAAATTCTGAGTTTATTATTTATAAAAATAAATTTTTGAGAATTATTAAAAAATAATATAATAGCTCTTTAAAATGTTAAAATAAGTTCTTTTTGAAAGGAGAGGATAAGTTATATGATGATTAGGATTATTAATAATTATTTAAAGAAAAAACAATTAAAAAAATGTGGAGATAATTTGATTTTATACGGTAATCCTACAATTTATAAAGGAAATACTATATCAATAGGTGATAATGTTAAAATTAATGATGGATGTAAGTTGTTGGGTAGAGAAGGATCATCAATAATTATTGGAGATAGAGTCACATTATCAGCTAATGTGACAATTTTATCATCGGGCTATGATTTAGAGGTGTGGATTAAAGCAAAAAAAAGAGTTCATAAGCCAATGAATACGTATATTGGTGATGATGTATGGATTTGTGCAAATTCAACTATAGTGGGAGATGTGAAAATAACAGGAAAGTTTGTTGTTATTGCCGCTGGTTCTGTAGTGGTATCTAATATTACAGAAGATTATTGCTTATACGCAGGCGTTCCAGCAACGCTTGTTAAAAGATTTAAGTATTAATTAGTACGTGATCAATATTTTAGATGCATATTTATTAAATGGCTTTGCTTTAATGAAAATTTGATAGTTATTAGAATACTATACTATATAAATAGAGCTATATATTAAATTATTTAAGTTTACAAAGAATAAAATAATATATATTTGATGATTAAATTTATTAAAATAAAAGAATTATTTGAATTAAGGAGGAAAAAAATGAAAATCGCAGTTGCAGGAACAGGCTATGTAGGACTAAGCATAGCCACATTGTTAGCTCAACACCATGAGGTTATGGCTGTTGATATTATTGAAGAAAAAGTAAATATGATTAATGAAAGAAAGTCTCCAATTCAAGATGATGAAATTGAAGACTTTTTAAGTACAAAAAAATTAAATCTAACAGCGACTTTAGATGCTAAAAAAGCATATAAGGAGGCTGAAATGGTTGTGATCGCAGCACCAACTAACTATGATTCAAAGGAAAACTTCTTTGATACTAGTGCTGTAGAAAATGTAATTGAATTGGTCGTGGAAGTGAATCCGGAAGCTATCATGATTATAAAGAGTACCATTCCTGTTGGATATACTCAAAGTGTAAGAGAAAAATATAATACAAAGAATATTATTTTCTCACCTGAA
>CABJAS010000002.1 GCA_902363625.1 Clostridiaceae bacterium | reverse complement strand
CAAAGTTGTTTTTCTTTGACTCTTTTTTGTCTTCTGACTTTTGTTTCTTTTTTTCTCAATTTTTCTTTCTTTCGATCGAAATTGTTTGACGTGTTCTGTTCAGTTTTCAATGGTCTCCGCCGCCCTTGATTGGACTGCCTGTTTATATTACCACGTCCTCTCTCCTTTGACAAGTCTTTTTTTCTACTTTTTTTATTTTTTTTAAAAATTCTATATATATAAATAAAAAAAGCCCAAACGGGCTTCTATTCATAACTATTCTGCTACTTTTTGTTCTTTGATAACTTTAGCGATAGATGCGATTACTTCTTTTTCGTCTTCACCTTCAGCAACGATTTCTACAGTTGCTTTAGTTGGAACACCTAAAGACATAACACCCATGATAGATTTTAAGTTAACTTCTTTTTCATTATAAATCAATTTAACATTGCTAGCGAATTTGCTTGCTTGATTTACTAAGATAGTTGCTGGTCTTGCATGTAACCCAACAGGATCAGATACTACAAAACTTAATTTTTCAGCCATTATATAATTCCTCCTTAATACAATTTGACTGGATATATTATATCACATTTTCAATGAAATTCTATAGGAAAAGCAAAATTTTTTTAGCGCTTTCACTTTATTTAATTTATATGATGATTTCTCACTTTTTTCGACACACTAAATAAAATTCATGAATAGTCAGTTCAAAGAATCCTCTTTGTTTAATACATTCATCAATATAAGCATACTGGTTGATATACATATCGGAGTTTGTTACTCTATCCGGCATTGCCTCTTTCAGATATGTAAATAGTGCTGATAAGCTTCTAAACCCAATCTTAGCCAATTGTTCTTTGCCATCAAGAATTGTAAAGCCGTTTTGATCCAGAATTGCCTGACAAGCGTATTTATTCCATTTAGTATTCGGGTTGATCGGCATATACAATGGATTTAACTCTTTCAGATTATCTCCGCCTCGCTGTTTAACTAATAATAATCCACCCGGTTTCAAAATACGATGCACATCGCTTTTATCAAAATTAGTATACGCAACGATATATGTATCCAGTTTTCCATCTTTAAATGGTAAACGATTTTGTTGCGTTAAGGTTGTCACTTTGACACCTTTATCCGCTAAGCGATGTTCCGCATCAACTTTTCTTGTATCAATCACATAAGTGACATCCGGCAGATCATGGATCGAATCAGCAAATTCTCCGGCATCCATACTCGCTATTCCAAGATGGTCTTCCGGTGTTAAATACGATTGTGCTACTTCTTCAAATCCTAATCCCGGCTCTGGATAAATGATATCTTCTTTATTTTCAATTGTTTTTTCTTCATTAATCTTACTGCGAATAGCAATCGCCTTATCCACTCCATCTTTAAAACGACGCTGTGCATACTTATAATAAGTAAACTGTGAAACAACATCGATAATGACTGAGACACACAATAATGTGACAAACTCTAACAGCCATGCCATTGAAAACAAAGGCAAATCATTTGTAAACAAGAAGATCAGCAGCGCAATAAAAATGATATAGCTTGTTCTTCCATAAGCAAAAGGTCGGGTAAACTGTAAAAAGTATGCAACATTGAACTGCTTGTTTGCACGTCGTCCATCCATCTCAGCAAATATAATTTTTAGTATGTTCATGATTACAATCATCATACAAATTAGTATTATTAAATATCCCATAGGCTTCACCTCACCATTTAAATGTACAACATTACCTCTTTAAAAGCAAATAAAACACAGAAAATCCCATGTTCACTCAAGAAAAAAAGCATTAGGCAATTCCTAATACTTCTTATAGTTTCTCACGATTCGCACGACGGCGTTCCTGATCTGTCAATAGACGTTTACGCAAACGAATGTTTTCCGGTGTTACTTCTACCAGTTCATCATCATTAATATAATCTAAGCATGACTCTAAGTTAAACTGTCTTGGTTTCTTTAACACAACAGTAGAGTCTTTAGAAGAAGAACGTGTGTTGGTTAAGTTCTTTCCTTTAGTGATATTTACTACTAAGTCATTATCACGACTGTGTTCTCCAACGATCATTCCTTCATAAACTTCAACACCGGGACCTATAAACATAACTCCACGATCTTCCACGCTGCCTAATGAATATGCCGTTGATTGTCCAGAATCGATTGAGATTAATACCCCTAATTGTCTTTCTCCAACCGCTTCACCATCTACCGGGCGATATTCCATAAAAGTATGAGAGATAATTCCATATCCTTTGGTCATTGTTAAGAAGTTTGTCATGAAACCGATCATTCCTCTTGATGGAATATGATATGTTACTCTTGTCTGTCCATCGTGGCTTGTCATGTTTTGCATAATACCACGTCTAAATCCTAATGACTCAATTACTGAACCGATGCAATCGTCAGGGGCTTCCACCTGTACATCTTCCCATGGCTCGCAAACCTTACCATCGATTTCTTTTAAAATAACTTTCGGACGAGACACTTGCAGTTCATAACCTTCGCGGCGCATTGTTTCAATTAAAATTGATAAATGCAGTTCTCCACGTCCGCTTACAATCCACTCTTCTGAATTGGGAATTCTTTCAATCTTTAATGATACATCTTTATTTGTTTCTTTAAATAAACGTTCTTCAATTTTGCTTGCAGTAACGAATTTTCCTTCTCTACCTGCAAATGGAGAAGTATTTGTCCCAAATACCATTTGAATTGTTGGTTCATCTACACGTAATAACGGTAAAGCTTCTTCTTTTCCCATTGTACATACGGTTTCACCTACACCGATATCCGCTAATCCGGCAATGGCAACGATATCCCCTGCTGCTGCTTCTTGAATTTCAATTCTTGATAATCCAAGGAACCCAAATAATTTTTGAATTCTAAACTGTGTGACAGAACCATCCGCTCTGACACATGATACGGTTTCATTCAATTTGATTTTACCACGTTTGATACGCCCAACTCCAATACGTCCAACGTAGTCATTATAATCTAATAAAGCAGGCTGGAACTGTAAAGGACCTTCCTCATCAACATCGGGAGCCGGAATTTCATCAATGATCATATCGAACAGATGATCCATAGTTGCTTCCTGTGTTGATAATTCTTCAGATAAACTTGATGTTCCCTGTAAAGCAGATACGTAAACAGTTGGGAAATCCAGCTGGTCATCTTCTGCCCCTAATTCCATAAACAACTCTAAGATTTCATCGCGTACTTCACTAATACGGACAACCGGACGGTCTACCTTATTAATAACAACGATGGGCTTAACCTTTGATTCCAATGCTTTTTTTAATACAAAACGAGTTTGAGGCATTGTTCCTTCGTATGCATCTACCACTAACAAAACCCCATCGACCATTTTCATGATACGTTCTACCTCACCGCCAAAATCGGCATGGCCCGGTGTATCCATGATATTGATATGATAATCCTTATAATTGATCGCTGTGTTTTTAGCTAGAATCGTAATTCCTCTTTCTCTTTCTAAGGCATTACTATCCATTACTCTTTCTGCAACCTGTTCATTATTTCTAAAGGTTCCTGATTGTCTTAATAGCTGATCAACTAATGTCGTTTTTCCGTGGTCTACGTGTGCAATAATTGCAATGTTACGAATGTTACTCATCACAATACCTCTCTTTCTTAATCTTTTTTACAACTTACACATTATAACACAAATCGTGTTTCTGCAAACATTTTTTATCATTGTAAGTGCTATCACTCCCATTTTTTTATTATTTATTAAATTATAGCCCATTATTCTATACTTTTTCATATTCATAGACGAAATGCCGATACTGTTTTATAATGATTTAAGGAGGAATATTATGAAAGCAACCTATATTTTCCACAGTGGATTCATGATTGAACTTGAAAACCATGTTTTAGTATTTGATTATTACCAAAAAGAATTGCCCCTTTATCCAGTAAATAAAAAAGTCTATTGCTTTGTCACTCATTTTCATCAAGATCATTTTAACCGTGATATTTTTGATTTATTTCCTAACGCAACCTTTATTCTTTCAAAAGACACACGTATAAAAGAAACAGATTCTATTCACATCGTTAAAAAGAACGAAACTTATGAAATTGAGGATTTAATGATCAAGACCTTACGTTCGACGGATGCCGGTGTTGCTTTTTTAGTCACGGTTGAAGATAAAGTCATCTATCATGCCGGTGATCTCAACTGGTGGCATTGGGAAGGAGAACCTAAGAACTTTAATGATAATCAAGCCTATAACTTTAAAAAAGAGATGGCAAAACTTGATGGTCTTACTATTGATGTAGCCATGCTTCCTCTTGATCCTCGTCAAGAAGAGAATGCTTGGTGGGGAATTGAAGAAATTTTAAAGCATGCCCAAATTAAACATATCCTGCCAATGCATTTTGGTGATGCCGTTGAATTGATGCAGGATTATCTAAATGAAGAACCTTTAAAGAATTATCCTCAAATACATAAGATTGAACATGAAAATCAGTCTTTCGAGATCTAAAAGAATCTGCGATTTGCAGATTCTTTATTCTTTCAGCATATTATACGGACTTATCTTTCTAATACGTATTGAAACGATCACGGTAATCAAAAGTCCAAATAGGAAGATTGCTGAGCCCACACCAATCATCCAGAAAGTCGGAATAGCAAAATTGATTTTCATCATTCCAATACTGCTGAATAAAACACTCAGCATAGCATTCAAGCCCACTTTTCCTAACAAGCATCCTAGAATTGTCCCAATGAATACAACCGGTAAAAAAGTGTAGACTGTTTCCAAAACTAACTGACGGGTTGTATAACCAATCGCTTTTTGAATACCAAATTCCTGCCTTTTACGAATCACAGCTGTTTTGACTACCATATATAAGGCAATACTAACAATCGCCACCGTAATCAGCATGATAATAAAGGCGATAATCGTGACAATATTTTGATAAACTCCCAGCATACTTTCAATTTGCAGCTGTGCATTAGTCGTTTTAGCAATATCATCGGAATATTGATCTAAATCCTCAATAAAGTTAACAGTATCTACTCCTTTATCCAAATAGACATAAATACATAAAGCATGATAACTGCTATCTAATTGTTGGAAGGCTTTGCTTGTCAGCATCGCTTCATGTCCCATATAGTTAGAGCCCTGACTAAACCCTGTAATCAAGTATTCAATTTCTGCGGTTCCTTTTTTAAGAGTGACTGTATCCCCAATATTTTTATTCATGTTTTTCGCAAGCAATCCATTGATCGCAATTTCATTGTCATGCTTAGGGAATCTGCCTTTGTAAACTGCCAACTGATTATCCAAAGCACTAAAGTCATCCATAATATAGCAGAAAACTTCACTGTCTTTAGTTCCGATAGAGGCTCTGACCTGATCATAATAGGCGGCTTTCCTTACCCCCTTCGTATTTTGCAGGCTGGCTAATAAACGATCTGCTCCTGCCTCATCAAGCGCATTAATTTGAACCGTTGGGACTTCAGTGGATACCATCTCTACAAATTTTGTTGATTCTACGGAAATATTATAATACATTACCATCGCAAACATTGCCGCAAAACTGACCCCCATAACAACGAACATAATCATTATATTTAATCGAATTTGATGAATGAAGTTTTTAGCGGCGAGAAGCATCGGTAAATTTCCTTTCGTTGTTTCAAGTGGAAAGGGATTATTTTTAAAGCTATGGGTGGCAATTCCGGTGCGAATGGCGGTGATCGGTGTTAATTTGCCTATTTTGCGAGCACTTAAATAAGCAGTCAAAATAACCATTAAAGAAATTCCAACAACACTTATAAACGCTGAAACAAGATCAAAGCCCTGATTCCAGACGATTCCGGTCTGCAAAGCAAACATATTAGAAATAGAGGGCAGGATCAGATAGGATACCCCTATGCCAGTTATGCTTCCTAGCAATGTCAGGATCAAGAACTGCACAATTAGCGATGAAATAATCTGATGACTGCTGTAGCCAATAGCTTTTTGTACTCCCATATTCCTTATTTCTTCTTCGATGGTATTACCGATTCTAAACTTCACCATCACTAAGACAACCGCTACAATGATCATCGAAAAACCAATGATAATCATAGAACCAATGGATGATGTCATTGTACGTGCTTGCTTGACCATTAAATAAAAAGATGAATCATGATACACATTAGAATCATAATCTTCAAGTAAAGTATTATACGTGCCGACAAAATTTTCTCCCATTGTTTTATTTTCTTTTAATATCGCATTAAAGATCGTTCCATCTATTTTACCGTCAAAAGATTGTGATAAGTCCTGATATTCCTGAGCAGGCAGTACCACTCCTGAAATCGTGGAATTAACGGTTCCTAAAATCGGTTCTTCAAAGAAGCCGGCAACTTGATATATTTTTGTCTCCTTTTCCCCACTCATTAAGACGATCTCCATCTCGAATGAATCTCCTAGCTGATAATTGCCCCCGGTATGAAACAGCCAAGGCAAATAGATCGGATGTTCATAAGCATCAGAGGAATACTCAATATAATCAATCTGACTGATATTGGGGCGATCCTGTTGATTCATAAACACCATATTACGGGTTTGCTCGCCATCTCCGTAAGCGAGTGTTGCGGTGGCAAAAAGAATATCACGTTTTTCAACCTCTGCACTGCGGTCATCCTCCTGCATGGCTGTCATAAGTTTATTAACCAGCTTCTCATCCTGTGATTTTATCGCTAGAATAGCGCCGGCACTATTTAATCTATCGGCATGCTGATCATAGTTGCGGTCATAATTATGCGTGATAACTAACCCGATATTAAGAAGAATGGCGCCTACCAATACAATAACAAAAAATGAAACAGCTTGGCTTTTGCTTTTATGAAACTGGGCTTTTACTAATTGCCAGACAGATTGCATATTACCACCCCATTTCCTTTAAAAAGGCAGTTAACTGGTCATGACGTTTTTCATCGTTTGGGAGATATTCACCTAAATTACATTCTCCGCGGATAGCTCCATCTTGTAAATATAAAATACGATTTGCCCGACGAGCAGATTTAACATCATGGGTTACCATCACAATGCTTTGTCCGGATTGATTCAAATGAGTTAAAACATCCAAGACAGCTGTACTGGCATATGAATTTAATTGTCCGGTGGGTTCATCCGCAAATAAGATATCGGGCTGATTGATCAACGCTCTGACAATGCCTGCACGCTGTGCCTCTCCGCCGGAAAGCTGAGTTGGAAATTTGTGATAAAGCTCCTCTTTCATCTCTACTTGAGACAGCAGCTGTCTAGCCCTTTGTACAACTTCTTTCTTCTTACGACTGACCAGCAATCCGGCAGATAGAATATTATCCATTACACTCATATTATCCTGTAAGTAGATTTGCTGGAAAACAAAGCCACAATGATGACGGCGAAAGATCGCTAAACGATCATCCGAATAATTGGATATTTCTTCATCTCTAAAATGAATATCCCCTAGAGAAGGCTTATCCATTCCGGATAAAGCATAAAGCAAAGTCGACTTGCCTGCACCGGAAGGTCCCATAATCACCGTAAAATCCCCATCATAAATATCTAAATCCAAGTTTTTTAAAATATGTTGTAATACGCCGCCACTGGAAAATGTTTTACACAGCTTATGGGTAGATATAATTTTTTTCATAGTTGAATCTCCTCTCCTTATATATCCATCCTACCATGTAAAATTCTTAACGGTCTTTATCCAATCCTTAATTATTTCTTAATTATGCCAGTTTTAAAGCCACCTGCATAATAAAACCGTCTGCCGTTTTCTCACATTCGATTGCACCATTCATCTGCATCATAATATAGCGGCAAATATATAATCCTAATCCCGCTCCGCTTTTTTCTTCGGCATTCTTAGCTCGATAATATTTATTAAATATAAGAGATTGTTCTTCTTCGGTTACCCCTTCACCAAAGTCTTTGATAGAAATAAGGAACTCATCATCAATAATTTTAAAATAGACTTCTATTGCTGTATTGGCATATTTATAAGAATTACCAAACAGATTATCAAATACCTGCTGTAAACGAAGAGCATCAAATAAAAGTAAGCAATCCGGTATTTCTCCAATGACCGCTTTATCTTGATAGTCTGCCACCTGAAGCAATGTCGCTAACTCTTGACTTGAATGTTCTTTAACAGTGATGGTTAATTCCTGTAATTCTTCCAAAGTCGCATGAAACAAATCAGATACAAGTTCATCAATCTGGTTAGCTTTTTGTTCAATGATCTGTAATTGTCCACGCTCTTTTGGATCTTTTACCTTGATTAGCATTAATTCTAATATTGCTTTAATAGAGGAAATTGGTGTTTTAATATCATGACTCATCTTGGCAACCAATTCTTTCTTGCTTTGATTGGCTTCCTGTTCCTTTAGCCGTGCTTTTTTTAGTTCGGTTCTCATCAAATCAAAGCTCTCAGTAAAAATCCCAAAGTTATTATGACGATCCATCTCTAAAGGGAAATCTAAATCTCCACCCGCTACTCTATTAGCAAAACGCTGCAATGTACGAAAAGGCTGAATCATTCGCTTATTTATGTAATACGTATATACAATCAAGATGACACCTTCAATGATCAGTGTTCCTCCTAAAATCTGTAAAAGAAAGACAAGGTGTGAAGTTAAACGCTGAGTGCTGTCGTTATAAATTAAGATCTTTCCTACACTTTGTCCGTTTTGTTCAATATCGATAATACTGTCACGGTTTCGGATTGCCGCTTCCATAGACTGCGAAATAGACGGAGATGACGTATACACTTTTTTCCCATCATGATCAAGTAAAGTAAAGTCTAAATCGATATTCGCTGTCACTGTACATGATTGTGTCTGTATTAGTGTCTCCCATTGCTGGTTAATCTGCTGACTTAAATCATTCACCATAACATTATCGAGCGGCGTATCCTTAATTTTCCCTATGACACTCCAACCTATCATCCCTTCTATTAAAAACAATCCCATAAATAAAAAGAGGATAAATTTTAATCTCATCTTAGTTCCTCCTTAAATCAATCTCTAACAAATTATCGCTATTTTATTTCTGAATAAATTTTACTTATTTTAGTGTGTGTTAAAAATTTTATATTTTTATTTAAATAACATACTTCTTATCTATCTCTTTTCGGTGAATAATATTTTTCATTTAAATACCGCTATTATAACTCAAAATACTTTTGATAATCTTTTGTTTGTCAAATAGAAAAAGAAACATAATGAATTCCCCTTTTATTGTTATGACAAAACAAAATTTAGATAACTGCCTGTGAAATTTCTTCTACTGTATCTGGGCGAAGCCATTTTCCGAAAACTTGCGAATTCTTTGACGGCAAATAGCCTAAATCTATATAGCCAAGTTTTTTAAGTAATGCTTTACTTGGTTCATTATCAACCTCAGTGAATGAAATATAATCCCATTCAGGATAGTGGGTATGCAAATATTCGAGTAAAGTAGATAGAGCTTCATAAGCATACCCTTGGCGATGTATTTTGTAAGAAAATGTATAGCCAATAGAAATTGTCCCCTCATTTGGCATTACCACAATATCGCCAATCAGACTATCCGTATCTTTTAAAGCTACTGCAAGCCATGTAGAGGTTTCTACATTCAAGATATCCCTGGTTTTATTCTTTACCAATTCAATAAGCTTCTCATAATTTTTTTCTTGGTTCCGTTGATATTTCCCACATATCTCATTATTTCGATAATCAAACATTTCATCGACATCTTTTTCATTCATATTCCTTAATCTCATTCGTTCTGTCTCTAAAAAAGTCATCAGCCTATCCTCCATAGATAATTATAATATAAATTACTTGTTGCACGAAGCCCATTACAACAAACAAAAATTTTTCAATACTGTAAGCCATTAAAGCTTCTGCTCTATCCTTTATTCCTTGAATCGATAACCTACTCCCCAAATGGTTTCAATTAATTGAGGATGATTAGGATCTTTTTCTATTTTTTCACGCAAATGATGGATATGTACATTTAAAGTACCATCACTTGTAATTGTATCCTGCCAAACATTTTCAAAAAGTTCTTCTTTCTTTAAGACTTTTCCTCGATTCATAACAAGATAAGCTAACAATTTATATTCCAACGCCTTTAATTTAATTATCTCCGCCCCAACCTTTACTTCATGACTGCTAAAATTGATCATAAAATCATCAATCTCAAAAATATCTGCGCTGGTGAATGCATTACTGTATCGTTTTAAGACCGCTTTCACCTTAGCAAGTAAGACACTGAGTGAATACGGTTTTGAAATATAATCATCACCGCCAATATTCAATGCCAGCAAAATATCGTCATCACTGTTTCTGGCACTGATGAATAGAATAGGAACACTGATCTCTTTTCTTAATTGACGGCATAGTTCAAAGCCAGAGCTTTCTTTTAAATTAATGTCTAACAAGATCAAATCAGCCGTATGGTGCTTAAAAAATTCTAAGCAAGAAGGAGCATCGAAAACAGCTTTGCAAGTAACATTAAAAAGATTGAAATATTCTTCTGTGCTTTGTGCCAATGGTTTTTCATCATCGACAATTAAACATTGATAATGCATAAGATCACTTCCTTTATCTTTTATTGTAGCGATTTTCCAAGTTGAAAGCAATCGTAACTAAAAATAGCTATCGCATTGATAGCTATTTTCCATATTGCCCGCAATAAATAAAGAAGACCCCAATAATGATTAATAAAAGCGCCCATACTTGCATACTGATTGTTATATTTAATATAACAATATCAAATTGATCTATAAATAATGATAAAAAACCACCGAAAAGATAAAAAATACCGCTTGTGATGGTAGAAGCATAGGAATTCTTTCCTAATATTCCTTCCATCGTTGCAAAAAGCAAACATCCGACTAATGCTGTTGCCAACAAATCATTCATATAACTATTTGATATGAAGTAGTTCCAAATGATTTGTAAGCATAATTCTACTAATACGATTCCACATAGGGCAGGCGTCAATAAATTGATGGTCATTCTTAGTGTCTGCAGGTTTGATGGCTGTTTTAATTGCTGTCCTTTCATGACGATCACCCGCTTTCATCATAGCATGTCCCACTTTATTATAAATATGTAATCGTTCCCATAATATCGACAGAATTTATCTAAGATAAATAAAAAAAGTGCCTATCTGGCACTATTTTTCATTATTCTTCAAAATCATATTTAGAAAACACATCACTCACTGGCTTAGAATGTTCAATGTTGTAAATCGTACTTGCAATTAAGTCAGCGATAGACACATGTTTTAATTTATCAAATTTCTTTTCATCAGGTAATTGAATAGTATCTGTAACGATAATTTCCTTTGCTACTGAGTTTTGCAGTCTTTCACAAGCTGGTCCTGAGAATACTGCATGGGTGCAGGCAATATAAACCGCTTTAGCGCCTTTATCCATAACCGCTTGAGCTCCGGCAGCAATTGTTCCGCCGGTATCAATCATATCATCTACCATGATACAGTTTCTTCCAGCAACATCGCCAATAATTCCCGTTACTTCTGCTACATTTGGTTTAGGTCTGCGTTTATCAATGATAGCTAAAGGCACATCTAAAGCATTCGCTAATTTTCTTGCTCTGTTTGCTCCGCCATGATCCGGTGAAACTACAGTAACATCTTCGATACCCTGATCTTTGAAGTAATTGCTTAATAACGGCAACGCAGTCATGTCATCTACCGGAATATTGAAGAAGCCTTGAATTTGGGCAGCATGTAAATCCACAGTCACAACACGGTCAACACCGGCAGTTTGTAATAAGTCTGCAACTAATTTAGCTGTGATCGGCTGTCTGGCTTTTGCCTTGCGATCTTGTCTTGCATAACCAAAATATGGAATAACGGCAGTAATTTCAGCAGCTGAAGAACGTTTTAATGCATCTACACAAATTAATAGCTCCATTAAGTTTTCAGTCGCCGGACATGAAGTTGATTGAATAATATAAACATGTTTACCACGTACAGATTCATTTATTTCGACTAAAATCTCCCCATCAGCAAAGTGATGAACTTTTGTATCACAAACGTCTCCATCTAAGATTTTTGCGATATCCCCTGCTAATTTCTGACTAGCTGATAATGCAATGAGTGTTGTTGTTTCTTTCATTTTTTTGCCCCTTATTTTCTTTCTCTTTTTTCTTTCAATACTTTAGCATATTCTTCTTTTGTAACTTGTCTTTCTCTTGCAATGGCAAATGCATCCTCCGGTACTGTTTCAGTAATCGTTGATCCTGCTGCAACATAAGCTCCGGATTCCAAAGTCACAGGTGCCACTAAGTTTGAGTTGCAACCGACAAAGACATTGTCTTTAATAATTGTCTTGAATTTATTTTTTCCATCATAATTGCTGGTAATTGTTCCACAGCCGATATTAACATCTTTTCCAACGACCGCATCTCCTATATAGCTCAGATGCGCACATTTGCTGCCAACACCGAAAGTTGTATTTTTCATCTCTACAAAGTTGCCCATATGAACATTTTCTAAGATATGGCAATCTTTTCTTAAACGCGCATAAGGACCGATATCGACACCTGATTCAACGATTGAATCGCTCAGCACTGAGAATTTAATTTCGACATTATCTTTAATAATTACATTATCAAATTCACAATAAGGTCCGATATGGCAATTCTGTCCGATCACCGTATCGCCTTTAATGATACATCCCGGTTCAATAATTGTATCTTGTCCAATTTCAACATCTCTGGCAATATACGTATTTTCCGGATCAAGAATCGTCACTCCGTTCAGTAATAATTCATGGTTGACACGCAGCTGCAGTTTTTTCTGAGCTTTAGCTAATTCTACACGGTCATTGATACCGCCGACTTCATCAAAATCACTGATCACACAGCTTCCGACCTTCTTACCCATTTGATTTAAAATTTTGACTACATCTGTGATGTAATATTCTTTTTGGGCATTATCATTTGTCACCTGTTTCAAAGCTTCAAATAATAATTGATTGTCAAAGCAGTAAATTCCGGTGTTCATTTCTGTAATAGCCAGCTGTTCTGGCGTTGCATCTTTTACTTCCACAATGGCATCAACATCACCTTGGGCATTACGCAAGATACGACCAAATGATTTTGATGTATCGCAATGTGCTGTTAAAAGCGTTGCTTGATTCTTATTTTCTTGATGCACCTGTACCAAAGCATCCAATGTTTCTTTTCTTAATAACGGGGCATCCCCATTAATCACTAAGGTAATTCCTTCTTTGTCTTCCAGGATTGGTGCTGTCATTTTAACAGCATGTCCGGTTCCTAACTGTTCATTTTGTTCAACGTAAGACACTTCATCCTTCATGATCTTACGGATAATGTCTTTTCCATGACCAATTACAGCGATTGTTTCAGATGTTTCCATCTTTTTTAATTCATCGCAGATATGTTTAATCATGGGTTTATATAGCACAACATGTGCCACCTTTGGCAAACTAGATTTCATTCTTGTTCCTTTGCCGGCAGCTAATACAATTGCATAAATATTCATTGCTCCACCCCTTTTATCCGACATTATTCTACCAAAAAACCTATAAAAATAAAAGAGTATTACGGTAATACCCCCTATTTTTCTATAAAAAAGTTGCCTTCTGTGCAAATATTTTCTGTTTTCTGAAACGATCTACAGCTAAATCTGCGAGTTTTTCATCCTCTGTTAAAGCAAATACACAAGACCCACTGCCAGACATTAACGCTATATCGAGGCCCATTTCTAAAAGAGTGTTTTTTATTTCACCAATCTGAGGCACAATCTTTACCGAAACACCTTCAAGTGTATTCCCCATGCATGTGAGCATTTTGTCATAGTCATTTTCTTGTATGGCTTCTTTTAATCCACGGCAGTCCGGATGAATCTCATTTGCTATATCCAGCATTCCAAAAGAACGTTTCGTAGACACTCCTTTTCTTGGCTTAATCAAAACAATATGTTTATGAATACGGTTATCTATGAATTCCAGTTTTTCACCAATTCCGGATACAAAAGCCGTTTTTTCATGAATACAAAAAGGAATGTCTGCTCCTATCGTTTTGCCCAGTTCAGCTAGTTCTTCATAGCTAAGTCCTAATTTAAATAAGAGATTGATGGCACGCATCACTGCCGCTCCATCAGCACTGCCGCCAGCTAATCCAGCCTGCATCGGAATATGCTTGTAGATATGGATACGAATTCCCTTTTTGATGTCATAGCGTTCCATCATTGCTTTAGCTACTTTATACATAATATTTTTTTCATTGACCGGCATAATTGTACTATTGCCAGAAATCTCTATTCCTTCATCAATGATATTGATATAAAGAAGATCGTGCAAAGAGATCGGCGCCATGATCATTTCTAACTCATGATAGCCATCTTCTCTTTTCCCAACTACATTTAAACCAAGATTAATCTTAGCGTGTGCTCTTATTTTCATCCCATTCATTCCCTTCTCGGATAGATGTTGCGGGCTACCCCGCGTGTATCAATTCCACCGATCCCTGCAGCTTTATTATAAGTATTTTTAATGACAGTTTCAACATCGACATAATTCTTCACACTTTCATTGGCTACTTGAAAAGCTATATAAACAGGATCTAAGGCATGAATATTCTTTCTTTGTGGTGAAGAAGCAAAATTAGCACCTGCTGCAATCAGTAATTCATAATTGGATTGACAGCCTCCGGCAAAAATCACTAACTGATCAATATTGCTTTCATATAAACGTGCCTGCTTCACCGCTTCAATATAGTCTCGGGTATGACTGTAAGTATCAATATTCTCACAGTTTCCCTCTCTGGACATAGAGTCATGTCCGGTAATTACTAAGATTTGCGGCTTATGCTTTTCCAGCAATTCATAGATCTGATCTTTCATTTCGCCTTCTTTTAAATAAATGCAGACCGCTCGAACTCCCAATGTTTTATACTTTTCCTCACACATTTTTAAGTATCTGGGATCTCCGTCTAAATGCAGTACTTTTCCCCTGATCACTTTATCATTTCTTAACAATGTGGATTCATCCAGCTTAGAAACAAAATGACTTTCCTGTGCCGGTTCTAAATCATCCAGTGTACTGTCTGCTACCAGACGAACTTCTACACCTTTTAAATAAACGACATCCTTTTGAATATCATAGATTTCAAAAACGATGTCGCGGTTATATTTTATACGTACTACTAAATCTCCTATTTTCATATGACCACCTATTTAAATATATGAAAAATATTAAATAAGGTCATACAATTCTTTAAATTGATCTAAAGATAATTGTTCTGCACGTAATTTAGGATCAATATTACATGTTTTTAAGATATCTTTCAGCTTATCTTTATCTTGTGCCACCTGAGATAAATTATTATAAATCGTTTTTCTTCTTTGTTTAAAGCAGGCTTGCAGAAAGTGATAAAAATCTGCCAGATTTTCTTTATTCATTTCCTTAAAAGTGACTGAGATAACAGCCGAATCAACATTAGGCTTAGGAATAAACACATTTGCGGTTACGGTAAATTCATAGTTCACTTCACCGACACAGTCCATCAGCAGACGCAGCGGACTTTTTTCTTTAGACGTCAGCTTCAAAGCGACTTCTTTTTGCATCATACCGACAAAACAATCAATTTTTATTGGACTTATCATGATTTTGGTTAAAATCTCACTGGTAATATAGTAAGGCAGATTAGAAATAATGATAAGATGCTCATAGTCTTTGACTTCCTCTGCCAAGGAATGAAGATCAACAGTTAAAAAATCCTGCAAACGCACTTCAACATTGGGATATTCGCTTAAACTGTAAGATAACACATCCATTAACCGTTCATCAATGTCATAGGCAATTACTTTTTTGGCTGCTCTAGCAATATATTCAGTCAATCCGCCGATTCCCGGTCCAATCTCCACGACACAGGTATTTTCTTTAATATGCGCACACTCTACGATATTCCTAATAATATTGATATCTACCAGAAAGTTCTGACCGAAAGATTTCTTAGCCCGCAATTCAAAGTGATCCAATATTTCCAATGTATGATTTACTTTTCCGATATCTCTCAAGCGTCTTTTCCTCCCTGAGCTATAAAATCTTGAATCTGCTGAGCGGTAATGCCAACTAAATTCAATCTTTTAAACAATGTTTTAACATTCCCATAGCCTAAATGAAAATGCTCGTATATTTCTTCACGTCTTTTTTTATCACCGATGATGTTTAATTGAATAAATTCTGCCCAAGTAATGCTTTCACTGTCAGGACTGAATGTCACGACATTTTCCAGTGCTTCTAAAATCGCATCCTGCGTTGCTTCGGCAATCCCTACCTTATGATGCTTGATCGCATCTTTTTTATTCACAAAGGCATGCTTACAATGGGGAATCACTTTTGATATTTGATCTCGGATCTGTTTGCCCGGGAAATCAGGATCTGTCATCACGATAATATCACGTGTTAAGCTTGTTGTTTTGATATATTCCAATGTCTTTTGATTTAGTCCCGATCCTCCGGTTTCAATCGTATCCACGTCTAAAAACGATTTTAATACTTGCGTATCCGTTTTTCCTTCAACAATAATAACCTCATTAATCTTCATTGATAACCCCCGCTGCTTTCTTCGCTAAATAGTCGGCTCTTTCATTATATAAATCACCGCTATGCGCTAAAACCTTAATAAACTGAATCGCTATTTTTTTTCTAAACTCTTTAATGATCTGCTGGTATCGCTGAGTTCCGAATTTGTTTGCTTTCCATAATCCATCTGCCCATTTCTGAATCCCTTCATAATCATAATAGATATAAATTGCTGAGTAACCATGTTCGATCGCATAATTAATAGCGACTTCACTTCCAAATATTTCCCCGGCAACATTACGCATTGACGCATACTCCGGATGATCTCCTTTTCCCAGCAATTCTTTAACTACACTCTGCCCATCCAACAGGACACAGCCATATCCATATTCTTTTGTTTTAATATTGTAGCTGCCATCAACGTAAGCTATCAATCCAGGCTGATCTATCGTTTTAGGCTGATCTTTAATAAATGCTTCTGCTTCTTCTTTGGTTGTGAAACTCTTATATTCTGCTCCGGAAAATCCTGCCACCTGCTTTTTACATGCTTCCCAAGTAGAATAAATTCCCGGTACTTTTCCATTTTTTACTGCATAAAATTTTGCCATATCTACACCTCATTGCCTCTATAATAGCATTTCATTATTAAAAAAACCAGTGTATTAAAAAAGAACTCTTTTGAAATGAATTCCCCTATTTGAATATCCAAACTATTGGGTACACTTCTTTTTGAGTTCTAGAATTTGATTTCAAACACATCGATTTCCGGTGGTACCATAAACCGTGCATGAATTTTTGTTGTGCCAATACCGGTATTGACAAACAGCTGAGTTTCTTCGTCAATCGTATAGAATCCATCAACATAGCGCTGAGCCAGCTCTGTACGGATTCCCGGAATAATCGGAAGACGAATCTGTCCGCCATGACTATGCCCGGTCAAAATTAAATCTGCCGGCGTATTCACCAAGGTTTCGGCTTCATCAGGCTCATGCATCAATAATAAATTATAATCTCCATTTAATTGATTCGCTGTGCTTTTCATTTGCGGATCTCCCAGTAAAAAATCATCGACACCGCCGATAGAGAATACCTTATTGTCTATTTCCATTGACATCACTTCATTGCTTAACACAATAAATCCCGCATTTTCCATTAAATCCTGATAGATGCGTTCGGCACCACCGCCATAATCTCGGTTGCCCCATACCGCAATCTTTCCATACGTCGCTTGTAAACGTGAAAGACTCTTTTGAACTTCATCTTTTTTAGGGTACTGACTATAATTATCAAACAGATCGCCTGTAAAGATAATCAAATCTGGTTCTAAGCGATTCGTTTTCTCAACTAATTTATCTAATTGCTTTATATCGTAATGGTCTCCGACATGTGTATCGGACAGCTGAACAACCTTCATTGAGGATAGCTGATCATTCTTTTCTAACGTATATTCATTGACAACCAATCGTTTAGGCTCCACTAAAAAGGCATATCCTATGCAGAGACAACCAACCACAAGCATTGCAGCAAATATCTTTAATAAACGTTTGACTATCTTCATAGTTTTCTCCTTTTTGGTTAGTTTATCATTCTTTAAACACTCTATTCTAAAATAAAAAGACTCTCTAATGAAATCACGTTTGTGACATTGTACACATTAGAGAAATCTAATTTATTCTACAATACTCATTTATTTTTATCAACTAAGAACCCTTAATTATTTTGTTGCGGCAATAAATTCATCTTTTGCTTTTTGAAGCAATTCCGGTTTTTCTAATAATTCCAGTGCGGTTAAAGCGATTCCTTCCGCTGCTTTAATTAAACCGTTTTTACCTTCCGGTGAAATTGTCGCTGCTGCCATTTCTTTTGAGTGTCCGGTTACACAAGTATCTGCGATTTTAATTCTTCCTTGAATGGTCGGACATTTATAGCTTACAGCTCCAACGTCGGTTGATCCGTCACCCACTTCATTAACAGGCTCGATATCCGGAACACCTAATTCCATATATTTATCATTTAAAATATTCGCTAAGGTGTAGTTAATCAATGTATCTTCGTAAGGGCATTCATAAATAGATGTCTTGAAAGTTGTTCCTGTCGCAAGACATGCTCCCTTTGCACATTCAATCGCTTTATCTGTAACTTCTAAAGCATATTTCATGGTCGGTGCTCTGAAATAGTATTCCATTGAGGCATAAGCCGGAATAACATTAGCAGCTGCTCCGCCATCTCTGATAATCCCATGAATAAATGTATTCTTTTCTACAAACTGTCTTAACAGGTTAATTTGAATATATGTCATTACAGCTGCATCTAAGGCAGAAGCGCCATCCTGAGGCTGACATCCATGTGCATTTTTTCCAAAGAACTCGAATTTAACTGGATTGATCGCATTTGAACGTCCACCTAATCCACTTGATGTTCCCGGATGCACCATCAATGCCGCATCTACATCATCAAATACGCCGGCGTTTGCCATCGAAACCTTACCGCCAAAATTTTCTTCAGCCGGTGTTCCAACCACTAATACAGTACCGCCAAATTGATCCATAACAGCTTTTAAGGCTTCTCCTGCCGCAATTCCGATCCCTGCAATCAGATTATGCCCACAGCCATGTCCGACTTCCGGCAAAGCATCATATTCACACATAAAAGCAATCTTCGGTCCCGGTTTCCCAGTCTCATACTTTCCTAAAAAGCCGGTCGGCACTACGTATCCTTTAGTTGTTTCAAATCCGGCTTTTTCTAAGTATGAAGAAAGTAATTCCATTGTTTCAAATTCTTCATTTCCGATTTCCGGATTTTCATACATACTCTTAACTAAGCTCATGTAAGCTTCTACTTTTGATTCTACTGAATCTTTAATAATTTGTTTGCAGTCCATTGTTTTTCTCCTTTTTTATTTTTATAAAAAGCAACCGTGGTTGCTTTTAATGATTATTCTTCAATCGCTTTAGATACCTGAGCTTTTGCTTCATTTACCCATTTATCTAAATCACCATTCGCTCTTGCATCTTCAATCACTTTATTTACTACTTCAATCAATGATTTATATTCATCTCCTAATGGGAACCCAATTACATTTGTTGAATACATTTTTTCTGGATCTAAATCAAATTCGTCTTGAGGCAGCAATACTAAATCAGGGAATGTCTTTAACATTGGTTCAGCAGAAGAACTAGCTGAAACCATTGCATCGATGTCTCCGGCATTCAGTGCTAAAGCAATCGCATCTGTTGTTCCTAATTGCTGAATATTTGCTTCTTTTGTTAATTTTGTTGCCATTTCATATTGAATAGAAGCTGCTTGTGCTCCGATTTTTAAATTAGCTGCTTTTAATTCTTCTAATGTTTTATACTTTTCAGCTGTTGCTTTGCTGACTACTAAGCCTTGATATCCATCATCAGCTTCTCTTTGGTACCCAACTGAGAACTGCATCACTTTCTTTCTTTCTTCAGTTGCCGCAAATCCAGAAATACCCATATCTACTTGTCCAGATTGGATATTGGCAAGCACACCATCAAAGTTTGTTGCTTTGATTTCTAATTCAACCCCTAATTCTTCAGCGATTGCTTTTGCTAGAGCGATATCACTTCCGACAATTTGTTTCTGTCCTTTTTCATCTAAAATATAGAATTCTGAAGGTGGGAAATCGGGTGAAGTCCCAACTACAAGTTTCCCTGCCGCTTTAATTTCATCTAATTTATCTTTCTTTTCTCCACCTGAACATCCGACTAATGTCACCATCATCACGACAGCCAATAATGCAGTTAATAGCTTTTTCATAGTTTCTCTCTCCTTTTTATTAATACATCACTTTATCTAAAAATTCTTGTGTACGCTGATGTTTAGGATGATTAAAGACATCCTCCGGTTTTCCCTCTTCCAATATGATCCCTTGATCAATAAACATCACACGTGATGCGATTTCTTTCGCAAATCCCATTTCATGAGTCACAATGACGATTGTCATTCCACTCTCTGCTAAATCTTTAATAACTAATAATACTTCCTTTACCATTTCCGGATCTAAAGCACTGGTTGGTTCATCAAACAGCATCACGTCCGGTTCCATCGCCAATGCTCTGGCAATCGCCACACGCTGTTTTTGTCCCCCTGATAACTTATTTGGATAAACATCCTTTTTATCGACTAAGCCAACACGCTTTAACAGCTCTATTGCTTTCTTTTGAGCATCGTCTTTATTCAATCCTTTTACTTGGATTGGCGCCAATGTGATATTTTCCAAAACTGTCATATGCGGGAATAAATTGAAGTGCTGGAACACCATTCCAATGTGTTCACGTACTTTATTAATATTGAAAGACTTATCTTCTTTAGTGGTTAAGTTCACATCTTTGAAGATAACCTCTCCTTTTGTCGGTTCTTCCATTAAGTTTAAGCATCGTAAGAAAGTAGATTTTCCAGATCCTGATGGACCAATGATAGCGACTACTTCACCTGTATGAATCTCTGTTGAGATTCCTTTTAATACATCTAACTTACCGTAAGTTTTATATAGATCATTTGTTTTAAGCATCTGTATTCATCTTCCTTTCTATAACTCCGATAGCTGCTGTTAATACCGAAGTTAATACAAAATATATGACAGCAATAATAATTAAAGGTTCAAATACGGAATAAGTAGAAGCCTTTACGATATTGCTTGTATACATCACATCAAATACTCCAACAACCGAAACTATTGAAGATTCTTTAATCATCATAATAAATTCATTACATAGCCCGGGCAATACCACCTTTACCGCTTGCGGTATAATGATATAACGCATTGTTTGTGTACTGGTTAATCCCAATGAACGACCGGCTTCCATTTGCCCTTTATCGACTGAATCCAAGCCACCTCTTAATAATTCACAAATATAAGCCCCTGAGTTAATCCCTAAAGCCACGACCGCAGTTAAGAATACTCTTGAACCATAAGTTGGACCTAAGAACGGCATTGCCGGAATCGCTATTCCGATCAGTGTAAATCCGTACAGCCAAATATATAACTGAAGTAAAATCGGCGTTCCACGGATTACCTGTGTATAAGCTGCTGCTACAAAGTTGAGGATTTTACTATTAGACCGTTTCATTAGAGTGGCAATCAACCCTAATATACATCCTATTACCACAGTAAGCAACGATAATACGATCGTTACGATTGTCCCATCAATAAATGTTGGGATCCATTTTGTCATCTTGCTGAAATCAATGACAACCGCTGAAACTAAGCTAAAATCTAACATCTCTTTCTCCTCCTTTTATAAATAAAAAACGCCTCTTGAAATTAATCAAGAGACGAATATATCGCGGTACCACTCTCGTTGATATAAGTTGACCTCATATCCACTCTCGCTTGTAAGGTAAGCTTACCGAATATCCTATGCATTCAGATATTCCCCTCCAAAGTGCGCTTCGCCATCTTTCCTGTGTTAATCTCTCACCTACATTAACTCGCTGAAACATTTCAGATAACTACTCTCTTTATCGTTGGGTTTGTTTGTATGCCCTCATTATACATTTTTAATTTAACTTGTCAACACCTATTTATCATTTTTTATTTTTTGTTTATCGCCACTAAATTTACGGTTCCCCTAAAATATATGCAAAAGGTTCGTATATTAGTAATGTATTTTATAAAAAACATTTATTGTTTAATTTTAAATTTAGTTTAAATTGACACTTGGTATAATTTAGTTTACATTATAACTAACAAAATGAAAGGCGGATTATACTATGCTTAAAGCGGTTATTTTTGATATGGATGGTCTCATGATCGATAGTGAAAGAGTCACTTTTGATGGCTATGTGATTGAATGCAATAAACTGGGACATACCATGACAAAAGAATTTTATAAAACCTTACTGGGTAAACCTATTGCCGGAATTTATGATCAATTCCATAAAGAATTTGGAGAAGATTTTCCTATTGAAGAGGTTATTTTGAAGGTACATGCTTATATGGCAGATTTATTTGAAACAAAAGGAGTACCTGTTAAACCCGGTTTAATTGAACTGCTGAAATATTTGAAAGAGAATAACTATAAAACGATTGTAGCGACTTCTTCTAATCGTCATCGTGTAGACGTTATTTTAGAGAATGCAAAGATTGCTTCTTATTTTGATGATTCTATCTGCGGTGATGAAGTGTCAAAAGGAAAACCTAATCCGGAAGTATTCCTGAAGTCTTGCGAAAAGCTCGGAGTCAATCCTGATGAGGCTTTAGTATTAGAAGATTCAGAAGCCGGTATTTTGGCGGCTCACAGTGCTGAAATTCGTGTTATCTGCATTCCCGATATGAAATACCCGGAAAAAGAATATGCTGAAATGACGCATGACATTGTCAAAAGCTTAAACGATGTCTTAACTTTAATAAAAGACCAACAATTATAAACTTAATACGGTATGATTGCTTGTCATATCGCTTTTTAAAAAAAATATATTTTTACTATCTAACCTAACTAATTGAAAGATGATAGTATTTAATCAAAAATTTGGTAAGGAGGGATGAATATACATTTAATTGATTTCATGAATGAAGATATTAAAAAGAAGCTTGTTAAAAAAACGTATAAAAAGAAAGAGACTATTCTTTTTGCTGAGCAAGAAAATGAATATGTAATTCTTATGATTGACGGTATTGCAGAAGCATTCATTTTAAATGTGAAAGGAAACATCTCAACTATCCATCTTTATAGAAGTGGTAGTTTTTTTGGAGAAATGGAACAATTTAATGATGGCAAAAAACCTGTTGAAATTGTCGCTTTTACAGATTGTAATGTATATAAGCTTCATAGAGATGATTTTTTAAACTGGTTAAGGGGAGATTTTGAAGCTACAAAATTTCTGATTCGAGAAATATCTAGTAAATTAGTTGTAAATGCTGAATTAATTGAAGAATTATCATCTTTAAGTGTTAAAGAACGACTTCTGAGGTGTATATCCTTACACCATTATAGAAGTGAATTAAATCTGCTTACCAAAAAACAGCTTGTTAGCGAAGTAAACGCTCCAATTAGAAGCATTAATCGTGCTATAAATGAATGTGTACAAGAACATCTAATTGCGTATGAAAACAAAAGCTTTAGTGTAATTAATGAGCAAGAGGTATTAAAGAATCTTCCCACAACATAAGTATAATTTTAAAAAAGTATTGGATAATAAGTATTCAATACTTTTTATTTCGGGTCAAGTGACCTGTTTTTTTTATTTCTTCTTTATATAATACTCCTATGCATAATTATGCTGATAAAGGAAAGTGAGAGGTGTTATATTATGACTAAAGCACAACAGGAAATGATAAAAAACGTATTAGAATTTTCAAAAAGAGATAGTAGGATAATAGGACTTGCAATTAGCGGTTCTTATATCACAAAATCGTTAGATGAATATTCTGATTTGGATTTTGTGATTGTAGCAGATGATAAATCCTATGAAGAAGTTATCAAAGAGAGATTACTTATTGTGGAACAGTTTGGAACATTAGTTGCTGCTTTTACTGGTGAACACGTTGGAGAACCTCGATTGATAATTTCCCTCTATGATTCTCCTGTTCTTCATGTTGATTTTAAGTTTACAACCTTAGATGGTTTACTGGATAGGGTTGAAGATTCAGCTATTCTCTATGAAGAAAACAACTGCATAACAGAAATTTATTCTAAAAAAGAAGCATACTTCCCAACTCCAGACTTACAGTGGATTGAAGATAGATTTTGGATTTGGGTTCATTACGCATGCACTAAGATTGGACGTAGAGAACTATTTGAAGCAATTGATTTTTTATCTTTTTTAAGACAATCAGTACTTGCCCCATTAATACAGCTTCTCTTAGGTAAATTACCTCGTGGAGTTAGAAAAATCGAATTGGAAGCACCCCAATATATTGGAGCATTAGAAAAGACGGTTGCTACTCATGAATATAAAAGCTGTGTTAATGCATTGCAGGCTACTATTAACTTGTATCTTGAGTTAAGAGAGGAATTATCACAAAGTCCTATTGTCAAAAAGGTTGAAGCTGAAAGGGTTGCATTACAGTATTTTCAAGATTTAATCAAATAAACTCAAAGTAAAAAACATTGAATAGTAAATATTAAGTGTTTTTCATTTTTGGTCAATCGACCTAGATTCGTTGTTGTAACCATTCTATAATGATTTTGAAAGTAACAGTACGGAGGATAACTATGAGTGATATTTTAAGTAGAATTACAAATAAAATTGGGGATAAGAATATAGTGGATAAGTTATCAGCTCTATCAAAATCAGATTTGAACTCACTTCTATTAGAAGTGTTTGATAGACAAACAAATACTTTAACTGCAACTGATATTCTAAAGTCATACCAACTAAATAGATTTACTATCCCTAGCAGTATAGATCCAGAAGAAATTCATAATTTGGAATCAAAATTATTGAGAAAAGCATCCAATATGGATATTAAGACAATTATGCTTTCTCCCTCTGCTCCATTAGGTAGCTGTAGCGTTTTTGGCTCCGTAGATCAATATAACGTAGTAAGTGCTTTACGAGGGACAGAAACACTTGCAGACCCCTCAAATATGTTGGCAATAATTATTGCCGATAAATTAAAAAGAAAAGAAGTAAATAATACCATCCCTATCCACATGGCGACTACTGCTAGGGCAGTAAGAGCACAAAATTTTGCAGGTAAAGGTTTATATTCACATTTTGGCTTATATTGTATGGTTTCATCCGGTATAGATACAGGGTCTTACACTTGTGAAAAAATGTTGTTAGAAAAGCACTTAAACTTTTATAAAGGTATATTAAGTGAAATAGAAAATGTTCGTTTCTCTATTATTCTACGCAAAAGAAACGGATACAAAGATAATGACGGCTTTTTTGACAGAATGGTTGAAACTATCAAACTTATTTTTCCTAATATAGAATTATCAATTCATAATGATGATGTTTATAATAATTATTATAAAGGTATCAATTTCAAATTATCGGTCAAACAAGGAAATGAAACCTTTGAAATGGTTGACGGTGGATTTGTTGACTGGACTTATCAAATGCTTGGAAATAAAAAAGAACGCTGTTTGATAAGTGCTATTGGCTTAGAAAGATTTCTTTTAGCTGTTTCATAAAAGAAAAATGGAACTTATAGAGTGGAATTATGCTGATATTACCGATTTAGTTGAGTTTGCATATGATAAAGAAATCGCAAAGAATCATCGTGACAACTTTCCCCCATACGGAGCAAAACGCTAGAGCTTTATTCGTTTTTGTTTGGCAACTCCAAATGTTAAACAGCTATGCTATTTTATAATAGAAAAAATGAATAAATAGGGTTGCTAAAAAGTTAAAAATAGCCTATATTTAAAGTAACAAAGGGGATGAGAAGATGTATAAAATTTCTTGCTAAAAAATAGGATGCACGAGGCCAAATAATGGCAATTTTCAGTGTGTCCAAGCAAGAAATTATATATCTTCTTTTTATTATGCTAAAAAAGATTGTAATTTCTTGCAATCTTTTTTGATTATAAGGAGGACCACTTATGGCATTAATAAATATATCCCAATTAACATTTTCCTATGATTCTTCATTTGACGATATTTTTCAAGATGTAAGCTTTCAGATTGATACAAATTGGAAACTTGGTTTTATCGGCAGAAACGGGAGAGGAAAAACAACCTTTTTAAAGCTATTGATGGGAGAATATGAATATAAAGGAGCAATCAGTGCAGATATCGAATTTGATTATTTTCCTTTTTCTATAAAAGATGATTTAACCATCAATATTATTGAAGAGATGCTTCCAAGTATTGAACAATGGCAGATCTACAAAGAATTTTCATTACTGGAAATTCCTGATGAAACCCTGTATCAGATGTTTTACACATTATCAAAAGGGGAACAGACTAAAATAATGCTCGCTATCTTATTTTTAAAGGAGCATCACTTTTTATTAATTGATGAACCAACCAATCATTTAGATAGGAATGGACGTAAGATTGTCAGTGATTATTTAAACAAAAAGAATGGCTTTATCTTAATCAGTCATGATCGTACCTTTTTAGATGGCTGCATCGATCATGTGTTATCCATCAACAAAGCCAATATTGAAGTCCAAAAAGGAAATTACAGCACTTGGAAACAAAATAAAGACTATCAAGATCAGTATGAACTAGATGAGAATCAGCGCTTAAAGAAAGATATTAAGCGCTTGAATGAAGCTGCCAAACGCACATCTCAATGGTCAGACGCAGTAGAAAGCACAAAAAAAGGACAGCGTATCTCCGGGTTAAGACCTGATCGCGGCTTCATTGGACATAAATCCGCTAAAATGATGAAACGCTCAAAGACACTGGAGAAAAGACGAAGCGACCAGTTAAACGAAAAAGAGAAACTGCTTAAAAATATTGAGGAAGCGGAGTCCCTTGCTATCCATCCATTAAAGTTTCACAGCAGTCAGATGCTGTATGTCGATCATTTAAACATTGCCTATGATCGTCCGATTATCCAAAATCTCAGCTTTAATGTTTGCGTTGGAGAAAGAATTGCGTTGATTGGTAAAAACGGCAGTGGAAAATCAAGTATCATTAAATTACTATTAGGGCAGGATATTCCGCATTCAGGCACTATCGTCATTAAGAATCAATTAAAGATTTCTTATGTGTCACAAGATACTGCTTTTTTAAAAGGTAATTTAAAAGATTATGCCTTAAATGCCGGGATTGATGAAAGTTTATTTAAAGCGATTCTAAGAAAATTGGACTTTTCAAGAATTCAATTTGAAAAGAATATTGAAGAATTTAGTGCCGGTCAAAAGAAAAAAGTGCTTATTGCCGGCAGTCTCGCTCAACAGGCACACTTATATATTTGGGATGAACCACTCAATTATATCGATGTTTTATCTCGTATTCAGATCGAAAATCTCATCTTAGAATATCAGCCGACTATGATCTTTGTTGAACATGACGCTGCATTTACAGATAAAATAGCGACCAAGCGTATTCAATTAGGATAATTTGTTTTATAATACCTCTAACGGAGGTATTTTTATGTATTTGATTAAAAATATAGAAGTCTATTCCCCTACCTATTTAGGTAAAAAGGATGTCTTAGTCAGTGATAAAATTGAAATGATTGAAGATAACATTGATAGTGATTTATTTGAGAGAATTGATGGGACACATAAAAAACTGATTCCCGGATTTATCGACCAGCATGTACATATTACCGGAGGAGGGGGAGAAGGAAGCTTCAAAACAAAAGCACCGGAAATTACCCTTTCTAAATTAACGACTGCGGGGATTACTACCGTGTTGGGACTTTTAGGAACGGATGGTATCAGCCGCGATGTTGAAAATCTGTTGTCTAAAGCCAAAGCACTTAAAGAAGAAGGATTAAATTGTCTGATTATCAGTGGATCTTATCAATATCCTCCCATTACAATTACCGGAGATATTAAGAAAGATGTTCAATTTATTGATGAAGTCGTTGGCTGTAAGTTGGCTCTTTCAGATCATCGTTCCAGTCATGTCACTGCTCAGGAATTGATTCGTTTAGCCAGCGACGTACGCGTCAGTGCCTTGTTAAGCGGCAAGCCCGGCATTTTGACTTTACATATGGGCGATGAAAAGCAAGGATTAAGCCTAGTGTTTGAAGCCTTAGAAAAAACCGATATCCCTATCACGCTGTTTCGTCCTACGCACGTGACAAGAAACGCTCATTTATTAGAAGATGCTTATCAGCTGTTAAAGCTGGGCGGATATATTGACATGACAGCAAGCCCTGACCATCAGCCGACTCATGCCATAATAGAAGCTAAAACACGTCAGCTTCCATTATCCCGCATAACGATTAGCTCTGACGGACAAGGCAGTTGGTCACATTATGATCAAAACGGACAGCTGATAAAAATAGGCGTATCCAGTGTTGAGTGTCTATTCAAAGAATTTCAATATATGCTGACTACAGGATTTACGATTGAAGAAGCATTACCCTTCTTCACAGTAAATGCAGCAAAAGGGTTAAATCTAAACAAAGGACAGATTGAGCTTAATAAAGACGCCGACCTTATTCTATTAGATGAAAATAATGATATCGAAGATGTGATGATTAAAGGCGTTCTTCACGTTCAAAATAAACAGCTTTTAATAAAAGGAACATACGAATAAACCGGTGAATTCATCACCGGCTCTTTTCTTATTCTTGAAAATAATCTTTAATATTATGTTCTTGATCATCAAAATAATTGATCTTCATCGCATCTTTTGCTTTCTTTAAAGTAGCATTCGCTTTAATATTTGCTTTATCACAGCCATCCTGCAAGACCTTCATCACACCATCAATATCTTTTTCCAGTTCTTTTCTTCTTTCGCGAATCGGGGTTAAAAGTTCCTCTAAGACATTGTTTAAGAAACGCTTAATCTTGACATCTCCTAAACCACCTCGCTGATAATGGGCTTTTAATTCATCTAAGTTTTTGTATTCAGGCAGATATTTTTCAAAATATTCATCTTTACAGAAGGCATCTAAATAAATAAACACCGTATTTCCTTCGACACTACCCGGATCTTCTACTTTTAAATGATTAGGATCAGTATACATACTCATCACTTTTTTCTTTACTTCTTCAGGTGTATCTGATAAATAAATACCGTTTCCTAAAGATTTTGACATCTTTGCTTTCCCATCAATGCCAGGCAGTCGCAAGCAGACCTCATTATCCGATAACAAGCCTTCCGGTTCCACTAAAACATCCCCATAAATATGATTAAAGCTGCGTACAACCTCACGAGTTTGTTCGATCATTGGCATCTGGTCTTCACCAACCGGAACACAGGTTGCTTCAAACGCTGTGATATCAGCAGCTTGAGATACCGGATAATTTAAAAAGCCCGCCGGAATGCTTGTCTCAAATCCTCTTTGCTTAATTTCTTCTTTAATCGTTGGATTACGCTGTAATCTCGCCACCGTTACCAAATTCAAATAATAAGCAGTTAATTCATATAAAGCCGGAATCTGTGACTGAATAAACATTGTGGTAATATTTGGATCTAACCCTACAGATAAATAATCTAACGCTACTTCTAAAATGCTTCTTCTGATTTTTTCAGGGTTATCCGCATTATCTGTTAATGCCTGTGAATCGGCAATCATAATATAAATTTCATCAAACTCTCCTGAATTCTGTAATTCTACACGTCTTCTTAAAGAGCCAACAAAATGCCCTAAATGTAGGCGACCGGTTGGTCGATCTCCTGTTAAAATGATTTTTTTCATAATTTTCCCTCTTTCTAACAAAAAAAGTTTCTGCCCAATAGGACAAAAACTGATCCGCCACCTATTCAAACACCATCATGTCTGCTTCCAATAACGCAGGAATTGCGGCGCCACTACTCGTTTCCTTTCGTTTTGCTTCTCATCAGGCCCATTCCCTTGAACATTGATATAAGTTTCCACCAGCCACTTACTCTCTATGATCTTACTTTCAAGCTACTCTTCCTAATTAAGCGAATTTTTTTGTTATTAAAATAATAGAACGTAAACTATTTTTTGTCAATGAAGTTAGTTAAAAAACTTTATTTTCTTAATTCCCAGATTAAGAATCAGAATAAACACACTTGGTACAATCAAATACATCCATTGCCTTTGTAATTGCAGATAAGGAACTGCACTCAGCCATTGATTCAAAGCGCCATCACTTAAACAGATAATGCCAATACTTAATATAATGCCTAAGCAGTTTAATATAAATGTCTGAAGCATATTAAAATGACTTAATTTACTTAGCAATAGATCCACACCCAAACAAAATAAGCTGACAATCGCAAAAAGGTCTAAAGCTTTCATTATTTTTTGCATATAGCCAATCACTTGGTCATGTTGATTTAGGGTAAAGCCTGATTGTTCATGCAAAGTCTCCATATCCGTTGATGGTGAAAATAATAGGCGATGCGTTGATGATGCAGGAATTTCTTTTATATAAATGACCCATTCCTTTTGCATCTGAACACTCGTAATACCGCAGATACGATAATCAAAAAAGTCTCTGCCAAAAAGATCCCGATCACTCTCTAATTGATAAAGAGGGATCAAATAATCGGCTATTTCCCGAGAAATAATGACCTCATTCTCTGTCTTTGGCATCGTTCCGCTTTCTAACTCAATAGCCGAAATAAGCTGATATACAGAAATTTCATGATCTTCTAAATGAAACAGGCGTTCATCTTGATAGCCGATCATTGACGTATACTGTTGTTTTAAATCCTCAATATTTGCAGTAGGTTCAATATCAACCTGATTATAATGATAATACCATGCCGCTTTATTATAATTTTCAATAGTGCCATTCACTATTAAAGAAGTGCAAAAATAAAGACAGGTAATCCATACAGACACAATAAAAGTATAAAAAATATATTTAAAAAGGTTAGTCGAATGCATAGCTTCATCTCCTAACCTTTATTATAGCGATATTCGATTAATTGTCCAAACTATTCTTTTTATAGACAAATTTAAATACGACAAGTGAAATAATCATCCATGCTGCAATAACCGCAATGGAAAACAAGCCTTTTCCGGTCACTAAATCCCCAGCACTTTCAATGCTTTGCAGCCACATCATTGACTGGGTTGGAATAAACTGTGTAACCTTGCTGATGGATTCTGACATCATTCCAAAAATAGGAGCCATAAATAACAGCATGACTGGGGTTGAATAATATCCTGTTGCCATCTGATCCTTTGAAATCAAACCGATCACTGCTCCAAACATTAAAGCAGATAATGATGTAACAAAGATCACAAACATGGTCCATGGGAATAATGCAATATCTACTCCGCAAATAAAATAAACTAATACATTAACACCTAAGAACATAACGATTCCTAGCACCAATTTTGCTGTCATGAATTCAACTGCTGATACATTAGAAAGCATCAATGTACGCAAGGTGTTTTTTTCTTTTTCTTCTGCAATGCTCATTGCTACTATTGAAATAGGGACAACTCCCATATTTAAGATAGTACATAAGTTAAAAACATACATTCCCGCTTCATCAGGCATTTCCATAATATGGGTATAAAGGAAAGCAAAAGCGATTGGCAGCAACAGCATGAAAGCTACATTTGGATTACGAAACAAGTTTTTAATATCTTTAATAAATAACGCTTTTATTTTATATCCGGCGATTTTCATTATGCTGCCTCCTTTGTTAATTCTAAGAAAATATCTTCAATCGTTGGTTCGATTGTATGCAAGGTGATCAATTCATCATTTTTTGAAAGCTCGGCTAATTTAAGCAATGCTTCAGATGACTTATCTAATTCTACTTTACCGTTTTCTTTAAATACTGCAACCATTTTATCTTTAGCGTATTTCACTTTTAAATCTTCCGGACTACCGGATTCGATTACATGTCCTTTGTTTAAGAAGGCAATACGATCACATAATTGATCTGCTTCTTCCATTCGGTGTGTAGTCAAGAAAATCGTTGTTCCTTCTCTGTTTAATTCTAACAGCATTTGATGAATCTCTTTTGTTGTTGAAGGATCTAAAGCTGCTGTTGGTTCATCCAAGAATAACAATTTCGGTTTATGCAAAACTGCCTGAACGATCAACGCTCTTTGAGTCATCCCTCTTGATAAACTTTTCATCTTTTTATTACGGTCTTCATAAAGCCCAACACGCTTTAATAATTCATCGATTCGTGCATGATCCACTCTGCGGATGTCTGCAAAGAATTTAATATTGTCATATAAGCTAAAACGTTCATAGGCACCGCTGTTGTCACTTAATATTCCTATTTTTTCAAATGTGTCCTGTGATACGTAATCGATCTCTTCACCAAACAATTCAATCATACCGCTGTCAGCTTTTAATTGCTTTGTCAATAGTTTGATTGTCGTTGTTTTACCGGCACCACTGGGACCTAAGAAACCAAAAATTTCATTTTCATAAACTTCAAAGCTTAATTGATCCAATGCCTTTTTTCCATCAAAAGATATACTGACATCTTTCATGATTAATTCATTTTTCATAATATCCCCCCTGTTTAAATCATCTTACACACTTTTATACTATTTTACCACTAATTTTAGTCGAATGGAGCCTGGAAACAGCTGAAAGGAGCCCTAAAAATCATAGAGCTCCTTTAATTTATCAATTCTTCCTTTAGATAAAGGAACATGTTTATCTTCCATATTTTTCAATTTAAGCGAATATGAGTTCTTTGTCCATTTCTTCACTTCTTCGACTTTCTGCATATTGACTAGATAGGAGCGATGACAGCGATAAAATCCGAATCGCTTTAATTTTACCTCCAATTCATCTAACGTATACTGACAAGGAAACATACTGTCACGCACACAAATAATCGTTTTGGAATTTTGTGCTTCAATATAGCTGATATCCTCCGGATCGAATAAAAATACTTTATTTTCAACTTTAGCACTAATTTTAGTGTAAACCATCGGTTCCTGACGCAGCAGGTCAAAATAATCATCTGTATAGATTTTTTGCAGCTGTCCTTGAAATAAACTATAAGGATTCCCCGGTAAAAGTAAGGTTGATTTTAAGGATAAAGAAGTGGTAATCAATTTCATCTGCTGCTTTAAAGTATTTGTCCATCTTAATATAATATTAAAACTAGTTTCATCAAGATCAGTCAGCGGCTCTTGGATATACATAATCTTAGGATCACGCAGCAGTTCTCTGGCAATCGCAATTCTTCTTTTCTGTGAATGGGTTAACTGGTGGCATCGTAAATTCATTAATTCATGCAGTTCCATGACATCAATAATATCCTGATATTGTTTTATCTTATTAAGACAGCTAAAAAGTCTAAGATATTCTTTTACTTTCAAGCGATCATAAAGAAATATTTCTCTTGTGACAATACCGATCTGTTTCCATGTCTGTAAATATTCCAAAATTTGGTCACTGCTTTTACTATCACACTCAATATTAATAATCATGCCATCTATTTGCATTTGCTCACTGATATTTTCTAAATAGTTCATTCCTTTACCCTCTGATATTTCTATTTTGACTTTAACATAAATCTATTCTATTGCCAACCGGAATAAAAATATTTCAAGAACGCTTTTCATTATTTTATAATCCAGTTACCGATTTTTATGCTATAGTGAAATCAGATTATTTAGTAGGGAGAAAGAATAAAATGAATCACATAATGAAAAAGACAATACTATATTTACTAAGTGCCTCCATCAGTTTATTTTTATTGATACGAATAGAAGGAATCTTAATTTATCTAACCCAATTTTATGACAAGCTTGTTCATAATTATGTATATCCTTGGATGGCTACAGATACACTTATTCTTCAAAACAGAATTATTATTCTTTTAATCGTCTATTTTATCTATCGTTCTTTTTTTGCTAAGAATAAGAAATAAGATATCGGATATTTGTTTAAACAAAAACACTGGAATAAAATGATATGTACCCAGTGTTTTTTCAATTCTTTATTCTTTTCATATAGGGTTAGATACCTAATTAGAGTTTCTAATAAATGTTTATCTGATTCCAAATATCGATTGACGTTCTTTTATTTAGCTCAACAACATAATAACTTTCATTATGGAGTGGAATACATAAAGCTTCTTGAGTTAAATATTTCTCCAATAAATCTGCACTCTGTTTCAATTCACTGTCATTTAGCTGCTGAAAGTAGCCATTTAAATCAAAACTATTTAATACTTCATCAATCCTGCCTGAATAATGATAAATAGCTACACTAGGATCATCAATGGATAATGTCTGTAAGCCAACCATTCGATCAGCCAGAACGATTTTGTCTTGCAGTTGATTTTTGAGCGTATCAAATAAACCTAAACCGATACCATCATAGGTATGCTGGAATAAAACCGTTTGATTTAATGTTTCTTCACTCTTCTTTTTTAAAGATAAATAATTCGGTGTATCTTTTTCACCCGATAAAATCCCTTTAGACAAACTTCCTTCTTCATAAATAGTTTTCACTATTTCTTGTGTATTTAAAGCATCAGCAAGAATTCTTCTGTTTTCTGCTTCCTGCATCAATTCATTATCTCTATTAAATATCAGAAAATCTCTTTGCTTACTGGAATATTCATATATACGATAAGCTCCCAGCTGTTTTATAGAATCAAGACTGCTTTTAGAAACAACCATCGTATCTAATTCCTGATCATTTAGTAAAGAGAGGTCAGCTGCAACTATTTTTATTTTGCTGTAATCCGTTTTGGCTTTATTAAATTCATTTTTAATTAAAGTCACCTGCTCATATAAAGATAAGCTTTCTATTTTATATTCACCTGCACCGAGATGTCTTTGGGTTTTAGAAGAATAATCATAGGATCCATCCTGATCTTTTAAGATAGGCAGTTCCAAACAGTCAAATATACCGGATTTCAGTTCAGAAAATTCAATTTCTAAAGTCTGTTCGTCCAATTCTTTTATCCCACTGATCTCACTTGTATTGCCTGTCTGATAATCTTTCATTCCTTTAATGGATAAACATGTGTTTTTACCTTCATAATTAACATCTGGATGACTTAAATAATAATAACTATATAAGACATCCTTAGCTGTTAATGGGCTTCCATCGCTGAATTTCAAGCCTGTTTTGATTTTTATGACAGCCCTTGTTCCCTGTTCTTTCAAAAGAATGCTTTCAGCTAAAAGATACTCATAATTTCCTTTATTAAAATGAACTAAAGAAGGATAAACAAAATTATTTATCATTTGTGCAGAATCATTGTTTTGCAAATAAGGATGAGCATTAGATGATACCTGTGAAACACCAATAATATAAGTATCTTTTCTTTCCCCATCTAGTTTTTTTACTTTTGATTGCTCTCCTGAAAAAATAAGATTCTCCGGTTCATTCGGTGATTTGCTTATTGTATAAGCAACCATGGCAATCACAAGAATGACGGTGATGCCTGCAGCAAGTTTATATTTCATCTTATCCCTCCTATTAATGATGAGAAAAGGAGTATAAAGCTACTCCTTCTCATCCTTTTCTTTTTTCTTTTTGTTTAACACGATGAAAGCTATTCCTGATAATGCGAGCAAGCCCGCAACACCTGTTAACTGATTTCGATCCCCGGTATCTACATTTTCAATCACTGTTTCATATTCAGGATCATATAATGAGAATCCGGCATCTAAATCATGGATATTAGAAGCTTTGACAATATTATAGCCATTTATTGTATACATTGGATCAATTGTCTGATCTGCTTTTGAAGCTAAGACCATTAATTCTTCATATTCTGATAAATAGCCTGTATTGCCATTTAAGTCACTGTCTAAATACATGTCATTTGCATGATAGCTTGTCACTTCATAATCATTTGGATAGTTTTCTATTTTAACTTTATAGCCATATAAAACAAGTTCTTCATCAATGTAGCCATAAGTTGGCAGGTGGTTAAATTCATATTTTCCTTCTTCACTTGTGATAGCTTTCAATACGACTTTATCCTTTAACTGCTGCCATTTTCCTTGCTGGTAATAATAGGTTTCCAGTATCACTTCGATATCTGCCATTCCTTTTTCAGTTTCATGACGAATACCATTTTTATCTTCATCTTCCCATACTATTCCGGAGATACTTCCTGTATCAATAGATGTAAATCCGGCATTATAATCGGTTAATGATTTAGCGGCAATCGTATCATATTTACCAATGACATAATGTGTATTCTGATATGATTTATCACTAACATTCTCAGCTACCGTCAAATATCCGCTGTTCATTTCCGGCAGTGACATATCCGCTTTTATTAACTGCTTAGTATCTGCTTTTAACGCACTGTCGTTTTCACCATTGTTTTGCTGATACTTAGTTGCTGCCGTTCCTTGAGGAATATCATCAATCCATAACTGATAACCATAGATATAGCGTTTTCCGTCTATTTCTTTGTAGGTCTCTAAATTATCAAAGATATAATGTCCGTTTTTATCGGTGAGCATCTGACGATAGATACTTTCTGGTTTTTCAGTCTTTTCATAATCGTCAGCTTCTTCATCAATGACTCTTGGACTGCGATTATCCTCAATCCATTCTCTTTCATCACTGTTGTAATAATAGCGCTTCAATTTTACCAGCACTTCTGCTTTAACATGGTCACTATTATTATAGATACCGTCATAATCTTCATCTTCAAAGGCAATACCTTCAATGCTTCCTAATTGATATTCCACATAACCGGCACTGTAGTCTTTGTTGTGTTCTCCTACTAAAATATCATAGTAGCTTGCAGACTTCAGCCAGCCATTATCGACTTTAATCGTATATGGCTTATTGATATAGTCATCGTGAGTAGCATCATGTGCTAATATGATATACTCATTTGCTTCTGTCAACATTGATGTTTCTACGTTGAGATCACTGTCTTTTACAGGATCATCCCCTTGACGATATTTTGTTACTGCATATTCTTCTGATATCGTGTCTAACTTCAGCTGATAGCCATAGAGATATCGAGTACCGTCATCCTCTTCTTTATAAACCGGCAAATCTGCAAATAGATAATGTCCGTTTTCATTTGTTGTCGTGAAGAGATCACCGTCTTCTACTAATTCCCATTTGCCATTCTTCAGTAAATACTGAGATAGAACAACCGTTTGATCGGCTATACCCTGCTCGTTGTCATTTTTAATACCGTCATAACTTGTTTCTAAGTCATCACTGCTGTCGAGCCAAACATCTCCCTCTATACTTCCTTGTTTGAACTGAACCAATCCACCATCAAAATCATTGATTGTCTGATTATCCAGAATATCATAGTCCTGTCCATTATAAGTATAGATATAGTCTTCATTGCGTGGATCGTTTTCCTGAAGTGGATAAGCCGTTAAAATATATTCCTCACTGGTTTTCTTTCCATCACCAGAAGTCAGATAATGTGTCGCTGCTACAAGATCACTGTCTCTTGTTTCATCATAGATATCCGTTGAATCCTGACTGCGCATGTTCAAATAAGTGATTCCATAAATTTCCGGGATATCCCCTACTTTTACTTTATAGGAAGCTAAATGCACCGTACCATCATCCGCAGTTATATGCGTTGGCACCGCATCAAATAAGAATAATCCATCTTTTCCATTCAATGTCTGCGTTTGAGTCTGAGCATAATCTTCTTTATTTAAAGTCCATGTACCATCATCAAGTAAGTAATATTGTTCAAGATAAACATCAATGTCATTGATACCGGCTTCGCTTTCGCCATAGAAACCATCATAGTTTTCATCATCAAAGATCGTTCCCTTAATTTGTCCGCCTACCTTATCGGTAAATCCGATATTATAATGTTCTAAGTCTCTTGACTTCACAATATCATAGCCATTGATTACTGTAGCCGTGTTAACCTTGTCAGTTTCTGCATTATGGTAAGCCGGGATAATATAACCGTTTAGTTCTTCAAAGCTTGATCCGACATACCCTTTATCCTGTGTCGTCTTAGTGAGTGCTAATGTATTTCCTTGCTTGTATAAAGTGCTGTCTTGTTTTCCAACATTCATTAAGTAACGTGTTGAACCATAGCCATCAGGAATTGTATTGATAAATAACTGATATCCGGCTAAGTAATGTTTACCAGACGCATAGATCTGTGTATCCACCTGACTGAATACATATTTACCATTGTCATCTACCAATACTTTTTGTTCATAAGGATTACCATGTTCATCCAATCGTTCTTGCCAAATACCATTTTCATCTTGATAATACCCTTTTAAGGTCACTTCCAATGGAATCCCATTGTCTACTGCTTCTTTTATTTTTGCATAGTTTTCTTCCGTATCATAGATACCGTCATAATCTTCATCTTCAAACACATTTCCTGTGATTGTAGACTGTTCATATTGAACGAATCCGCCATCATTGTTAATGTTGTCTTTTGCAGTAATGAAGTCATAACGTTTTCCATTGACACTAACGATATACGGTGTGTTTTCTGCACTGCCTGCAGCCACCTCATCAGCAATCACTAAATAATCAGTGCTTTCTTGCATTTGATAATCTTTCGTTAAATCACTGTTTCTTACATCACCTGTAACGGGAACTTTGTAGAGTGTTACGGCATATTTTTCATTGTTCGGTACTCTTAGTACATCAGCCTGATATCCTGCCAAATAATTCTTATTATTTATGTGAACATAGGTCTCTAAATCTTCAAATGCATAGTTACCATCTGCATCCGTTGATTCTTGATGCAGCAACGGATTCCACTGAGCTTCCGGAACTTTCTTCCATACTGATCCATCCAGATAATATTGCTGTAACTGTAGATCGACATTCACTATTCTTGGTTCATCAAGAACGTTGTTGCTGTCATCTTTATACGTATCCATAAGTCCATTATAGTTTTTATCTTCCCAAATGGTTCCTTTGAGAGCCGCTTTTTCATACTTAATCAATCCACCGTCATAATCTGTTCGATGAGTGACTTTATTGACATCATAATTACCTAAATCATTTTGAATAATATAGTCTATATCATAGTTAATGTTTGTTACTTTTTCTGCGACTGTAATATATTCATCATCCGCATTTAAATATAGATTATTTTCTTTTAAATCACTGTTGATCGTATCATCACTGCCTACACGGTATTTACTTACTGCATAGTCAGCAGGCAACTGATCCACTTTGACTTTATACCCGGTCATATAACGATCACTGCCAATTAGGATATTAGAAGCAACATCATTAAATTCGTAATGACCATCAGTATCGGTTAATACTGTCGGTGATACGAAGTCTGTTTTTTGTATCCATTGTCCACTTTGATAATAATATTGTTCTAAATGGACAGATACATTACTGATTCCCGGTTCATTTACTAACTGATCTGCCGCATCCTTATATTGATTTTGCAATCCATCATAGTTTTTATCATCCCAGATTGTTCCGGTGATGGTTGAAGTATCGATAGAGGTTAATCCCAAGTCTAAGTTTAAGATCATCTTACCATTGGAAATATCATATTTAACCCCTTCGTGGATATTGATATATTCATTTGGCGTATCATTATCTGCTTTTTCAGCAATAATAATCATTCCCGTTGAATCCGTATCTTGAGTAACATCTAAATATCCGTTTGTTGTTGAGATCGGTAATTTACTGTCATCTAATCCGTTGTTCATTTTAAATTTAGTAATTGTATAATTTGGTGGCAAAGTGCTGGTATCCACTTTCAGCTTATAGCCTGCTAGATACACTTTGTCTCCGAGTGTGTAAGTGGTCTTAACATTTTGGAAAGTATAAGATCCTCCTGAATTGGTCAACTGTTCATAAGCAGTGACTGCTTCTGGAATAGGTTTCCATTCATTGGTATTATCATCAAAATAATATCTTTCTAATATTAATTTGATGTTTTCCACTCCCGGTTCACTGACAACTTGATTATTTGCATCTATATAATTTCCACGAAGTCCATCGTAAGTCACATCGTTCCATACATACTTACCGATATATCCACGCCCCGCTTCAACAAAGCCTAAACCAAGATGATTGTAGACACCATAATAGTTTCCATTTGCATCTAATATTGGCTTATTGCTTGCATCAAACTCTACTCCGGTAGTAAAGACAAAGGTTTGATTGGTCTTTTTATCACTGGATAAAGTTAAATCATTGTCATTATTCTGCACTTTTGGATCGGTATTTAAAGTAATCGGAGAAGGTTTATAAACCCCATCTGTTTTGGCTGTGCTTGCAACAGCTAAATAACTACGTTCTGGATATAGACTCATTTCAAAATATCCATTGGCGTCACTCTTTGTGATGGCATCCTTGCCATCCGCATTCTTTGCTAATACTAAACCTGTGTCTGTTACTTCATAGAAAGTCACATCTACATTTTCTAAGCGTTTTTCTGCTGTACCGATTAATCCGTCACTGATCACATTGCCCGGATCTGATGGATCAGGTGTTTCATCTACCCATGCGGTTCCGCCATAAACATACGCTCTTGATACACCGACATTATATGAGGTCATCTTCGCATCATAGGCTGCATACGTGCTTGGATCACTGCCGATTGCATCAATACGAATGCTGTCAGCTGTCTGTACCACTAATTTGTTCGTTACTGTCTGTGCATCGCTTTCCACATCTCCCTGACCAGGATTTCCTAGATCTGGTAAAGTATCTCCATCACGATACACTTCCATCTTTGCTTTTGTATCCCCTATTTCTAAGGTAGTTAAAGCATGTGTATTATACGTCTTTTCAGGGAACGTATATCTTAATTTATAGTTGCCCGGAGTGACGTTTGAGATAACGAAATATCCATTATTGCCATAGGCATCTGCTTCGGTTGTATAGGTTGTCGGTCCATAAAGACTGTATTCATAAGTTCCGTTGATATCGGTCATCTTCAGACCTGTTGTTTCATCAATCTTAATAAACTTACCGGTTCCTGCTTCTTCAACTACAGCTTCACCCAGTTTATTTACCGGATAGCCGTTTTCTGATAATAATTCAACAAGTACTCCGTTGATTCCCGGATCATCATTGACTCCGTCATAATCCAAGTCTTTGGTCTTATTTTTAAAGATCAGACGACCATCATCACGACGAACATATTCACCTTCATCAATATCGGCATTGTAGTTGGCATCATACCAAACATAGCTTCCGATATAACCTTTTTCTACAGGAGCATTCAAATAGACACCTGCACGTGGCGATTCTACAACAGACATCGGATTTACATCCTGCCTTGCCTGAACGGCAAAAGTATTCCATCCCGTATAGTCCGTTACATTTTTACGAATTGCATCATCCCCCATATCGCTTGTGATAGCACCATTGTATTGTGGAAGGTTTAATGGAGAATGTAAGTAGTAATTTAATTCAAATTTGACACCGCCATCTAATCCAAGATTTTGTCCGTCTGCTACCTGTGCCCAAATTGCCTGAATATTTTTTGTCAGCATAGTATAAGCTTCTTCATCACTAGCCTTAACTGCTTTTAAATCCGATAAACGAACAAAATATTGACTTCGCATCACTGGATCAGCATACATGTTACTGTAGAATTCTGTATTAGAGGTATCTTTAAATGCCGGCAAATCACTTATCTGTTTAACGTTGATTTGACCACCTGTTTTTTCAAATGGTCCTACCCAGATTTCGCAATCTGTACCATCTACCAATTCTTTAGTAATCGTTCCACCAGCTGATGGTGTTTCCATTCTCAATAGTTTTACACTTTCCGGAATAACCCAGCCATTCCATTTTGAATTACGATCTGCACCAAGTGAGTTTGGATCATCTTTATTTTGTGCATTTACGATATTCTTGTCATTTTCATACGGCAAGACATCATAAATGATTGTCTCTTTATAGCCAGGAGCACCATAAATATCCGGATTTAGTATAATTGATTTGAACTGATAATCGGTTCCTTCTGGAACTAATGAAGGTCGGGTTGTTTCAAATCCAGCTGTATCATATTCAGAATATGAGAATCTCAAACGATTAATTGCTCGTCTGGATTCAAACGAAATTCCCCCTACCCCTTTAACAAGAGTAGCTTCACTTGTTGTCATTCCGTTATCATTGATATCACGCTTATCAATTTCAAATGCATAGGTTTCATTGCTGTTTTCAATTTTTGGAATAAATGGTTTTAAGCTTCCCTGCTTATATCCATAGACACTGCACTTCATCAAGTCCGTTGACGTCATTCCAAAATCTTTTGTCGCTAATGGCACCATATAATCTACTACGATAGTTTGTCCCGGTTCTAAGAATCCATCAAAGCTCCAAGTCAATATCTTTCGATCAACCCCACTCAAGTCTGCACTCTTTGAATAGCTTACGAAATCGACACCCTTGATCTTGGAATTCGTCACAATATTCCCAGCTTCATCTAGCACATAATAGGTCCATTGAGACTGTTTTCTTTCCAGTCTTTCAGTCGCTGAGTAATCATCGTGGACAAATGAATCTTGATATTCTGCAGACTGAGCATCTACATATTTATAATCTGTATCCAAAATATCTTCTAAATATGGCAGTACTGTAGAAATCTGCGGCTTAGAAAGATTATCCTGTGTTTCATCTTTAAATCCGGCGGCCTCTATTTCTGCATCCGTAAGATTATGAATACTTGCTTTATATTTCAGCATTGTACTGAAGTTCTGTTTAATCAGCATGTCTGTATCTGACCATTCAAATCCATAAGTCTTATCTTCTTTTTGATAACGATGGAAATAATACGGTTCTAAATCGACTTGCATATATGGCAGCTCTGCATTGACATAATATCCGGCTCTTGCTGCCGAAGATGTTGCACTGTACTGACTATCATCATAACGTGACCAGCCTGTTGCAAAGTTGTTTAGATGCAGTCTCTTTCCTGATCCATCCATATGAGCAGAACTTAATCGTACATAAGCAGCATTATCTTTAATGCTTTGAGGTAATTCGTTAATATTCTCTCGCTTAGGATCCACTTCATCCATTTCCTGTATACCACCAGTGTTTGGATCTGCATCTACAGATAATCTAAAGCCTTTAGGAACTGGATATTTTACAGTTTCTTTTATATCTCCTTCCGCTTTGATCACATAACGAATTTGCGTAATATTGCTGTTGTAATCTTTATCCTCAAGATTAATAACTGCGTTTTCTGTGAGACTATAGCTTCCCAGATCTTTCCAATGTGCCGCTGTATAATCCCCATTATTTCCCGGGTTAATATAGGCTGCTGCCGGTGGATTATCACTGGTTAGTACATAAATATGAACCTTTAATTTATTTTTTAATACATCTAAAGGAGCACTGCCTGTATACTTATCCGGTTTCGGCAATTCCCATACACCGGTTCTTATTTCTTTAATCATCGATAAAATCGGTTTTGCTGTCATTGGTGCTTCATAAAGCGTTCCAGCTTCTGTTCCTCTTGAAGGCACACGATAATCAATGATAAATTCAGGTACTGCTGTACTTAAATTAACCACCTGATCAAGATAGACATTCATAGCCGTAGCTCCTTTGACACTCGGATCTTCAGCTACAACAATGCCCGCATCCGGATTACTAATCAAGGTATGTTTAACAGAAGTATCTAAACGTGTCGTTGAAGATGGTTTTAATACTGTCACTCTTGCTGATGAGTCTGTAGCATATACATCTTTAAGATCACCGTCATAATTATAATCTAAATCGACATCCTCAGGAATTGAAGCATCTTTTTCATAATCTGTTTCTTGACGCTCAAATCCAACTAAATCAAGTGGAATTTCGATTAATCCCGGAATATTCAAATAATTTCCGCCAGTATCTTTTAAAGTTACATAAGACTTAGCTGCATACTGTTCATCCCAATAATTTTCTCCAACTGTTAATGTATCCGGTGATTCTAAATGATCAATCACTGTTTTCACTTTAAAATCAAAGGTACTGTCTGAAGCAAAGTAACCTGGGAAATTTTTACCATTATAATAGTCTTGATAGTTTTCCGCTTCTCCGACTGTAATCACTTCAAAGACAAGCGTTTCCTCTAAAGTATCCGGATCAATGACATGGTTCAAGTAATTAATCTGCCATCCCTTAGAACGAAGGGAATCCCCACTGTCTATATCTTCTTTCGTAATTTTTACTTTTTGTCCTGATAAATCTTCAAATTCTAAATAATAATCTTCTTCATAAGAAACATTAGAAGGTAATTTTATCGCAATAGAGATCTTAGAATGAAGAATATCTCCTGCATGGGCATAATCTTGGGCATTCTCCGGTTTATTCATTACCTTAGTGGTATACCATAAATAATCACCGAATTGCTTATGGTCAATATCACTTTTCACATAACCCGGATCATCAAAATGGATTGTAGGGTAATGATCGATACCGTCTTTTGTGTCATCATCACGCATTCCTAATACGTCCACATCATCACTGACATATGTTTCAGTTTCCATACGCGCATATTTAACACGAATTCTCATAGAAGTGGTTATGCCTTGTTCTGAGATAGTTTCACCAGTGACTGCATCATGTGTTAATCCGCCGCTTAAATTAAAATCTTTTTGTGTCTCATTCAGATTTAAACCTGTTCTGATATGGGTATAATCCTCTAAGTTAAATGAATTTGTTTCATCATAACGCTTTACACCACCATCTTCTACAGCATCAATAATAGAATATCGAGTTCCTAATTTAGAGACTGTATTATTTGGTATAACTCCTCCTGATATCGAATTATATGAATAAGGTATAGTGACACTATTGTATATTGCATCTTTTCTGTTATCGCCAACTGAATATCTGCCTGCATAATACGGGTTCCATAGAGCACCTACTGTATACGGATTCCCTTCAATATCGTTATCCGTTATGAATTTAAATCCCGGAAGCTGACTTGTCACATAGGTGTTATTCGTTTGATATTGTGCAAGCAGTTCAGAATTTGTTTCTCCGTTTTGCATAGTATCATCGGGAATATCCACATTGGTAAAATCAAAGCTAAAAATTCTTGTATCCCCTGAAACGATTTTTGCGTCAGGCACATCTCCTTGAGCTGACTGATCCTGATAGAAAGTAATCTTATAACGACCTTCTTTTCCACTGCCATCTTCTTTATCAATTTCAATATACTCTACAATTGATTTATACAGGTTCTGTTCTGCATTGACCGGTAAATTAGTTGCTCCATCATATAATGTCCAGCTTAACTGTTTAGCCGCATTTTCACTGTTATCGGTAGTAAAAAGCTGTCCGTTAATATCTTTAGGAACAATATTTTCAGGTAAAATATCAGTTACTACCGGGAAGAAGAATGTTCCTCTATTTCCACCGTCCGTAGAATAGTTATGCAAATGGCGCATTGTACTATTACTATCAGAGTTGCCACTTATCGGATATGTCCCATTGGTAGATAAATCATTCCAATAATAATTGTTTTCCACATGAATATTCATTGAACTATTATCTAGTTCCGCATTTAAATAGTAATCTTTAATATTGCTGCCATCGAGAGACTGATCATCTCCTAAGGTCGTCCATGTACGAATAAGCGGTTTTCTCTTTTTCGCACGTGTTCCTGTACTTGCATAAACATTAGTTTTTCCACTGCCATAGTAGTCTTTTAAATCCCCACTGACCACTTTGCCATTGACATTTTCATTAATCATTACTTCATTGTTTTGAATATTAAATCCGTTAATATATGGTGTATTAGGAGAACCACTGTTGTAGGCAGTCATAGCATCAAAACCATCTCCATCATTATATGCCCCATCATAACCATCCCATAAGTAATCCATGCCACCATACTGAGTGCTTAATAATCCATAGGCTGCATCATATACCTTATCTTTGGTAGATCCTTGCCAAGCCGTTATATCAAAAATCTGGCTGTATTGACTATTGACACTTTCTTTAGGTGATACAAAGACTTTATCATACCAGTAATCGTTGTCATCCACTGTTTCGACAACACATTCAATATCGACATTGAGGATATAGCCTTTATTGGTTCCACGGTTAAACCATTTACTTAATTCCTGATCCACTGTAATTTTAAATACCCATGACTCTGCTTCTGAAGTTGTATAATAATCAGGATGATCACTATACACATCGGTCGTTGTATTGGTATAGTCATTGACTAAGAATGGATCCTGAATCTTTCTTGGAGTTAAATATCCACTGTTTATTCCACCAGGTTCTTGTAATACTTCTACTTTGACTTTTCCACTGTCAATCGCACTATAGATTGGAGTTAGTGAATCCCCTCCGGTTAAGGTATTGGCACTAATAATCAGTTTGTCATTTTCATCTAATTGCGGTGCCATGCCTTTAGGAAGCACATAAATAAATTCTACACCGTCTAATTGCCAGTCTCCATAGTTATACGCAGACAAACGTGCTGTATAAGTATCTTTATATTCAAGAGTTGAAATACAATCGTCCATAAACAACTGTTTTCTTTCAGCATCTCCATAATTACTCCACTGATAAAAAGAGTAGTTTGGATTCGATTTATCCCAGCCTTTAAGTTTACTAAAGCGATTACCTAAATATTCTTTAGCGTGGTTGGTATAGTCAAGATCACTTTCTCCTGCATTTTTAGTCGGAATAATTTCTGAACTTGTAGCCAGCCAGGCTGTCTGTAAATGGATTCTTGCTTCTGACCAGACAATAGGTGTCTGCTGATCTTTAGTTTTATTATCCCACTCTGTTTTAGAAATATCGGTTCTTGGTTTCACTACATATTCATATTGGTCACGATTGGCATTATTCGCTCCCTGATATTGAATTCCTGTTGGTAATACATCAAGATCTGTGCCTGTTACAGTCGGAACATATTTCACTGCCTGATAAACACTGCCTGAAGCACTGTCATAATCCATTACTGTTCCATTATTTCCATAAATAGAGGCTGCATTTGTAACATTAGCTGTCGTTCCCGGAATAAAGGTTGTTGCTCCTTTTAAAAATTCCCACTTATCTACATTGGCATTTACTGTTCCGGTAATTCCGGCATCATGGATTAAATAGTTCATATCCATTAATATTCCGCTGTTGTCTACTAAACGCGTTGCACCATCGCCATACGCTCCTGATCTTGATCTTGATCCTCCAACTAGCGGCCATCCGGCTATACCGTATGAGCTAGTAAAAGCAGTTTGATAATATTCCCCCATCTTAGGATAATATTCAGGATAAATATTTCCATTATCATTGGTATATACCATTGGCAGCTTCTCTTCTCTAGCCGTTGCTTCATACCAGATTTCAATAGATTCTCCAACTTCTAAACGTACATCTCCTGCAAACGAGAACTCATAAACTTTGTAATTAATTTTTGTTGAATTGGCTTCTGTTGGTTTAATATCATCAAATGCTTTTCCGGTAATATTTGATCCAACACTTTCTTTTGGTGTTCCTTTAGGAACGACCATGTCTCCGCCATAATCTGGAACTGAGTTTATATCATACTCTTTTATTTCTAAATTTGGTATATCTAATCTCTCATTCCCCTCTTTATCCAACCAACGAATTTTAATGTTGTTCATATCAGCTGTAACATATTCCGGAATCTTATCATAGAATACCGGATTCAAGAAAGCCCCCTGATATCCTGTAGCTGCATTTGAGCTGTTAAGCTTATTGTTGATGACAGACAGCTTATACCACATCTTATCATTTGGTCGATAACTATTCTTTTGTACTGCCTGAATATCTGGGTTATAAATAACCTTTGCTTCATCTTCAGTATTAAATATTTGAGTTTGATAAGTGATTACCGGTCTTTCACGAGCAATTTCTTTTGTAATTTGACCGGCACCTTCAAATTTTACTTCTTCAACAACATTTACCGGAGTGACATTGTCATCAATCGTATTATCCACTAAAACATTATGCTCATGGATTGGCTTTACTGTCCCTGCCATCATCATTTCAAAGCGATCGGCTATCTGATAGCTGTCGTCTTGACGGGTATCATTATAACGTCCTGTTCCTTCAAATATGAACGGATCCGTTGTTGTCGCAAAAGTAACTTCCTTATTATCACTGCCTAATGCAGGTACATCATAATAAGTCCAGCGAATTTTCTTTGCATCTATCGTATAATAAGCATCTGAAATTGTCTGTATCGGATTTAGAGCAGAGTCTTTTTCTATAACGTCATTCTCTCCTATCCACTCATCTTTGCCATTAACTTCAAATAAGTATTCTACCTTGATTGGCTTTGTTGAAGTCATTGCAGCAGGATATTCAAATTTCGGTTTTTTATTCAGCTCAAACCCTTTGAAATAGTCAACCGTACCATCACTGCGTGTTATTTTTGATAAGAAAGAAACTTCAAAGGTGATCTCTTTAGCATTATGCTTTGTATTGTTTGTAATATCTATTTTGTTGGCACCATTTTTACCGGATACTTTCAGAGTCATTGGTTGTCCGTCGTACTGCGATGTCGTATCATCATAGACATACTCAAACCATAAATCATTAATCTTCTCCTTAAACTTGATATCACTGGTAATAATAGAAGTATAATCTGAACCTGTATAAGGAGTTCCGTTTTTTCTATAAAAATCGGTACGATTACGATAATAGATAACATCATTTACTTTTGAGTAATAAGCAGAACCCCAAGAAGCACTGCTATCCTTGTTTCCGGTTATAGAATACTGGCTGTAAGTATGCTTTGGCTTGCTTACTACCTCATATTTAGCGGTAACAACTTTTTCTTCATAATTCGGATTGCCATCGCTATCCTTTAATTCATCTGTCGTTTGTGTATAAACAACAATTTCAACTTCCTGTCCTTTTTGAATCTGATTGTCTAGCTCACTCTTAGTAACATTCCCAATAGAGATATTTAGTTCTTTATAGTTCGTATTATTATTTTCACTATCTTTGATATAGTAAGAATCCGCTTTAAAGACTAAATCACTTCCGTTATCTTTTACTGTTGCGGTAATATCCTCTGCTTGAATATCTGTAGAATTTGAAACAATTTCCCATCCGATAATACGTTGACCTATAGGTGCCGTAAAACGCATGTCTGTATGTTGAAGAGGAATTGCCGAATTTGCATCAGCTCCAACAGTTAAAGTGTAATCGATATAGTCGTGAGGAATTATTTTCCCATTAGCAACAGGAGATTCTACATTTGTATTGGTCGTTTCATCTAAGTGACGATCGTAAGCAAAAGTATCTACATTAGTCCCATTGAGATTTAGTGTCTTACCGCGTTCCATTGCGACATTCATTTTTCCTACTAAGTTAGCAATCACTGAGTTTACTGTTGGGGTGGTTCCGGTTAAATTTCCTTGATAATTTTCAGCGTTGAAATCCGCTGCAGTAAATGCTGCCTGCATCGAAGACGATGTATTAGTGGTCGGATAAGCATTTGGTGTCATCCCAAATGTCGGTCTTGAAGCTTCTGTCCAATCATTAGCTTTTACATCTGTTTCTGTTCGGTTTACCCATACCCCTTCATAGGTAAAGGTATAGCCTAAAGCTTTATCGACAGTTAAATATTGAGATGCTGCCAGTAAAGTATCATCATTTTCAGTATCCGGATTCACTGCTGACATCGTTACAACAAAACTATTAATATGTTCTTGTATATATGTTTCAGCAGAGTTATCTACTTTATAAGTTGGAAATTTATCAATATAATCACGAATAAATTTATCAACATCAAATTCATAATGTTCATCAGGATCACTGGTTTTTGTTAAATAGAGAGAAAGATCTAGTGAATTAGCGTTATCCGCATTATAATCAAACACTTTGCTTATGCCGCTTGAATTTAGTGTAATGGAATCAATATTAAACCAATTTCCCTCTACAAATTCTTTTGGAAAACTGATAGATTTCATATTATAGTGAGAATCCAAAGAAACTGTAGCATTGACTTGTTTAATACGTGTAGCCTTATTTTTAGCGCCACTACCATCTGCCTGATTCCATATCTTTACTCCATAGCTTGTCTTATGCGGCGTCATATTCGCTATAATGCCTTGGCTTGCATCATCAACACTTTCATAATCATATTGGGTTCCTGTTGATAAACTCTCAAGTGCAAAGCCTGCTTTAAACGGTATTCTAAATCCCATCAGATAAGCTGTGTCATTGTTTTGTGGTATCAAGGTTTCCTGATCATAATCATTTTTTAATGTTGAATCGACCGTATTAACCGCATCATTAACCGGGTTAATGTTCTTAATTAAATATACATATCCACCTACTTTAATATCCACATCTGCATTTGTACCATGAAAATCTGCTTGTTTTAAATCTGTATTGCCTAATAATTCTCTGGCAAAATCTCCATTTCCCGGGATATTTTTTAAGATAATCTTATAACTGAAAATATAATCATTTTCTTCTAATACAATATCGTTACTTCCGCCAGAAACAGCATTTTCATCTCTTTCCTTATACTGGAATTTAATTTGATAGTGTCCGTTTTCATCTGCACTGCCTAAATCATCTTTTGTTAGAATAATCAGATTTTCATTATCTAATGTAATCTTATATCCTTTCATCCCATCACTGCTATCTGGAACTAATGAAGAATTTGGAATTTTTTCTACATGCTGTTTAAGAATTTCAATATGGTCAATATATTTATATAATGCTTCCGGTATTGAGATATCTTCTGTTAAGAATCCATAATAACCATTTTGTTCATCGGTTCTTATTTTTGGAAGGGTATCTTTTAATATAACCTCATCTGCATATGAAATTTTATTAATGAAATCGTCTAAGTCCTGATACTTCCAACCGTTATTCCCCGATTTATAATCATGATTAGCGGCTGTTGATTCACGGTAGAAACTAACGGAGAAGTAATCTTTCTTTCCATACTCTACATCTATATCCTGATTAAGATTAGGATTATCATGCACCCCTTTTAAAACTTTATTTACATCATTTCTGACATTTACCCATGCTGTTGATTGTAAATGACGGGCATCGTATTCTAGTACAGTCCAATCCCCATAGTCGTATCCTGTTTTAGAATAGTAAGTATTACTGTATGACCATTCTGAACGCGCATTTTTATTGGCTGAATCGATTCTTTCTTTACTGCGTTTACTGCCTACTTTTAACTGTGTAGAGGCTGTTGCCTCTGCTTTACCCGTCTCATAGAAACGTCCTGTGACTTCAAACATGTATTTCGTTTTCTGGTCATTTGGATTATACCAGCTGCCAAAATCAGGATTATTCGCATTAACCCCATCACTGGATTCAGTTTTATTAATATCTAAATTAAAGACAATAGATGTAACCGGATTGTCTGCTTTATAATCAATCGGTGATTTGTAGTAGCTGGTATTTGTACTTCCATCTGTCACTGTTTCATACAAATCTGCATTCTCATCAGCTAAGTTGATTCTGAAATAATGATTTCCGGACGCATCCTCTTCAATCCCATTGCCAACCTTGCTTATCCATTCATTTCTTTTTAATGTTTGGGTTGTCTTGTCACTTCTTGTGATGGTAATGCTTTGCAAGTAGTCAATCGCACGGGGATCCACTTTAATATAATACGTATCAAATTTATCTGATGGCAGATTCATGGTCATTTCAAGATTTGCGGCAGTATTGAAAGATTGAGTATAAATATAATTCATACCTTGATGTTCCTGACTGTAATACCCATAATATCCTGACAAAGGATTAGAGTCGATCGGATAATTGTTGCCAACATTTAAATACTGTCTGAAATCCAACATATATGAGCCAATCGCTTTATAGCCGATATCTAACTCACTGTCATCTTTAAAACTAACGGAATCAGATGCAGAATAGCGGTTTCCATTATAGCGATAACCAGTACGGACATCTTCCACTTGCGTAGAAATCTGATCAAAACGATCTCCTGTCTCACTGTCTTTATATCCTGCGGTCAAAATAGTATCAAAATACATCTTACTTACTGTTGAAATAGCAGTATCTGAAGAAGCAATTTTATGATTATCATCTCGAATACTGTTGATATAGTTTTCAGCTGAAGCTTTAATCGTATTTTCTGTACCAAAATATGAATCAGAATAACCATAGAAATCAACCCATGCATTAGCTGTATCTTCATTTTTAAGCACAACATCTAATCCCGATAAGGTTACCTGTCCCAGTTCATCTATACCTATAGCTGCCAACTGGTCAAATACTAATTCTCCTTCACTGTTAAACGTTATTGTTCCATAGTCAGGAGAAGTAAATGTCTCCGCCGCTTTATCATAAATAAACTCTAAGCCATGATCTAAATCATTGCGATCATATAAAGTTAATGTTTTAAAATCCGTAAACTGTTCAAATAATTTTTTATTAAATATGACTTTAGTAGTATGGAACCCTGTGTTGGCTTCATCTCCGCTATTCGCATTTATAGGTAATTCTATCAACAGATCGACATCATCTAAATGCGAAATTTCAGTATTTTCAATCGATACACGGTATTTAAAATCACGATCATAAGGAATTCCTAAGCGCATTAAATTTCCATCTGAATTTCCTGATGCTGGGTTAGAAGTCTCTAAAGTATTGTCATAATAATAAATATCAGTATGCAGCATCAAGCCCGGTCTTTTTATCATCAATCCAGCTGTTACTGATTTAGTTTGATCAGTCATTGTTGGATTTTCCGGATTAAACGTTAAAACTGCATCCAAATTATCATACCAATCTGTATTTCCGGTAATTGTGACTTTTAATTTCTCCGGATTATTAGCATTGGTTTGACCATAAAAGTCTTTAAATTCAATATGAATATATAATAAGCGATCAATTCCCGCCGCATTAAGAGTAGCTTTATCAATGAGTAAACGTCCATCAGTTGTTTTTGATATATCCGCTAAAGCTAACGTCAGTTTAGGTGTATCTTTTTTAGGATCTTGATCCCAATCAAAAATCTGAACATTATCAATTTCTCCGACTAACTCATAATTGCTTGATAAATAAATATCTGATGTATCGAATCCTTTAATCATAGGTAAACAACTGCTGTCACGACGATCTAATAACCAATCAAAGAATGTTTGTGTACACACATTCTTATCTCCAACGTTTCCTGTTAGATCGATCGTTACATTGGCCGCCCCAACATCTGAATTAGATCCGTTTCCAATTTCAAATTCATATCCATTATTATCCTCATTATTGGCTACGGTTAATCTTGAAATATTAGTCGGTAAAGTCGCTGGTGTGTTAGTTCCTGAATAATTTCCTTTTGTATCAAAACTCTTACCCGTTAATACCGGATTAATTGCCTGTACATTTAAAGTTCCAGTATCTGTTGCGGTTATATTTGAAATATTGCTGTATTGGGTTGTAAATGAGCCGGTAACCGTTAGATTTCCTGATACATTGGGAGTTCCATTAATCAATATATGAATATCATCATTAATTGCAATATTGTTTTTGAAAGAATTAAATCGTACTTCAATATTTTGAAAATTACCGATTGTGTTCCATTGGGATTTCTTAATAACAATATCTCCGCTATCATTCGTTGTTAATGATGTAAATGGAATCACTTTATTTCCACTTGTACCTCTGATAATCACTTCGTTAATTTCACTTACATCGATCAATCCTTTAGAAAGGGTCACTGAATCAACAATTAATCCTAAACCGCCGCTTATCATATTGCCGGAAGTAAATGCAGCCGGTGCAATCTGTGAAACAGAAGTATTTCCTAAACGATAGCGATATCCGGAATTACCGTTATTTACCGCGGCTCCTAATGGATCACCAAAATTATAACCGTTTGTTTCATCGTAATGATAGGCATCAACATCAATAATTGGAGCTCCCGGTGTAATATTAATAGTTGCATAATCTGCTACATATTTATCTACATTGACATCATTGTATTGTGTTTCAAACGATCCCATTGTTGTTAACGTACCGACCATATTTAGTGTTCCGTTAATCATAATATTAAGGCTTGGTGCCAATGAAATATTATTTTTAAAAGATTTGAATTTAATTTCTACATGAGCGAGATTTCCTAATGCAGCCCATTGTGATTTTTCAATAATTATATCACCATTACTGTCAGTTATTAATGTATTCCCCGATATGTCAAGCGAACTGCCACTTGTATTTGTAAGTCTTATATTTTCAATAACACTGTTCTTCACTAAATCTGATGAGAGTTTAATAGAATCTGCCACTAATCCTAATCCATTTGAGTCTAATAAACTTCCTGACTTAAAGGTCGCAGGAATGATTTGTGAAATAGAATTGTTTCCTAATTGATAGCGGAATCCTGTATTAGTTTGATTTGCTACCGCACTTAATGGATCGTTGTAAACATAATTTGTTCCATCATTGTGATAAGCATCAACATTAATCACTGGATCTCCCGGCAATGCATCAACTGTTGCATCATCTTGCTGTACTGATTTTTCAGTAATGGTATAGTCGCCGTCCCTTACCACATAAATCCACATCTCATAATTGGTATCCAGTGTATTGTAATAGCTATCTAAGATTGGAGCTTCTCCATTAACCACAATTCGTCCATTGAAAGTCTGATTTACCTTTATTTTTTCTGCTAAGTTAAATCGCATTTGTCCGGTAAATTCTGTACCAGGATTTGAATACAAATAGTCCTTAATCTTACCATCCATATCAATTGACCAAACTTTAGAAGATGATGTATCAGCCTCTGCGTTAAATTGACCTAAGCTTACATAGTCTAAAGTTCCATCACTTCTTTTAAATTCAAATTCTACTAAATGATCTTTCTTGAACCATTCTTCTAATGATGGAATGTAACTCGGATCTTCTTGCGAAAAATCCATCTCAATGGAAAGTTTTTTTAGATCAAAAGATTTTGGTAAAGTATCCGTGACTACCGGATTAAATGCTGGTAAATTCCCAGTATTTTCAAAACCTGATAAATAATAATTGACCGTATCGCCTATTGCGACTTCAATATGATCCGTCTTCTGTCCACTTTGATCCAATACATATTTTTCATGCGTAAATCCTGGATCTGGTTTTCCAAAAAAAGATTGAAAACCTTGCGTTTTTGACCAAGAGAGTCCTTTATTGAAATAAATCGTTGAAATAGACTGTGTTGTAAATTCAATACCTTGAGCATCAGGAATATTGTTTGCAAACGGAATTGCAACGTAGTATGTTCTCTCTTCTCCCATCTCAATTTTTTTATCTGTTACCGGGATATTAATCGTTCGATTATTTGTATAGTGATAAACCATTGGAGAATCCGTTACATTTGAATACTCCGATAAATCCCATTTAGCCAGTTCTTCCTTTGTTTTATCCGTAACATCATAAACTAATACCCCACCTTGATTAGGTACTCCGACATAACTACGGTCAGCAATAGTATGATCCTCATTTTTTATTGGATCTCCATTTTCATTATAAATCCATGCCATAATATCTTCATCTAAAGTTCCAAACTTTTCTTGATCAACATTAGGAACCATAAAATTTAAATCAAAATCAGAGAAATAACTGTCTTCATCAGTAGAAACATTCTTCATCGTCACTTGATAAGTAAAATAATTATATTTATCCCATATAACCGGTTGTTCCACTTGTGTCGTTAAAGATTCCCAAGCTAGATTCGAATTAATCAATGTATAAATGCTGTTTTCACTTGCCCCCGGTGCAACTGAATAATTTACCTCGCAGCGCTCGTCACTCTCATTATAATAATTCTTATAACCACCACCTACTTGAATATTTGCAGCGGTATTTTCCGGAACATTACCATAGAAGCTGACAGCTATTTTTAATACTTGTGTTGATCCTGCAATTAAACTTTGCTCTCCATTAATAACAAAGGGACCTCTATATATATAATTTTCAAGACCACCAGAAACAGCAGGCAAATCATAATCTCCAAGATTTATAATTTCTGCTTGAATCCCCATCAGGTTTTCGCCACGCTGAACTTCTGGTACCTTATTAATATCATAAGTCGTTATAAGTTCATTGTCATCATCGTAATAGAAATAAGGCAAATCTATTTTAAGATTTAATTTGTCTGCCTTACCTTTATCAAACTCTCCATCCATTTTAATATCAACTTCAAATGTATCTTTCTTTCCTAACAAGCTCGTCATTGACTGGCTTGTTGGGATACCTCCTTGCCAACTTGAAAAAGAAACTTTAACAGCTGGATTGCCACAGGTATTCGTTGTTCTTTCCTCTGCAGAAACGAAAAAAGTACGCATTTCAAGCGTAGTAAATACAAGGGCAAACGTAAGTAAAACGCTTACAATCTGCTTCATCTTTTTTAACAACTTCTTAACACTAAACCCGTCCATATTGTAAATCCTCCCGATTGTTATGACACATATTTCCTTATAAATCAAAAAGTAAACAATATGAACGTAGTATAATCCTACTGGTTTTGTGTAGTATTTGATATTTAATTCTGTAAAATTTAGACTTTTTTTGTAAAATTATTGCATTGACTTTTCCTAAATATAGTGATTAAATTAACCTTGAAGATATAATATAAAAACGGTCAAAAAGTTTACATTATGAACGATTCATGTAAATATTTGTTATTTTACAAATATTTTTTAATAATTACTTTAGATGAAATATTAATTCCATTAATTTCTAGTGAAAATTTTAATTTGTTTTTTTAATAAAATAAGCATTTAAAAAAGGAGGACTCAATCCTCCTTTTTCAGTGATTTAAATGCTGTTGACAACATCAGCTTAATACGATTCAACTGATTAACCTCAGAAACCCCTGGGTCATAATCAATCGCTACAATATTACTTTTTGGATACGTCGCTCTTAATGCTTTGATAACCCCCTTACCTGTAACATGGTTTGGCAAACATCCAAATGGCTGCATACAGACAATATTAGGAGCACCCGATTCAATTAACTCAATCATTTCCGCAGTCAAGAACCAACCTTCACCAGTTTGGTTTCCTACCGAAACAACTTTATTAGCCTTTTTAGCTAAATCATCAATGTGTCCCGGTTCATCAAAACGTTTCGAGGCTCTTAGAGCCTTGCGCATATCTTTACGCATAAATTCAATAGCTTTAATTCCAAGATTTGAATAACGCTTCGATTTCTTATCTGTTTCTAAATACTGATGGTTAAAATTATTGCTGTAGAAGCAATACATAAAGAAATCAATCAGATCCGGCATGACTGCTTCCGCACCTTCATTTTCGACAATATCAACGATATGATTATTTGCTTCTTCAGAGAATTTAACCAAAATTTCTCCTACTAAACCAACTCTAGGTTTCTTTATATCTAATAATGGCAGTTCATCAAAGTCTTTTACGATTGCATATATATTTTTCTTAAATCTGCGATAACTCAGATCATCAATATTTTGTTTTATTTTCGTTACCCATTTTTCATATAAAGCATTTGCTGAACCCTTTTCTTTTTCATAAGGTCTGACACGATAAAGCACTCGCATCATCAAGTCTCCATAAACTGCCGCAAAAGCAATTCCCTTGGCTAGTTTATAGGTAATCTTAAATCCGGGATTGCTTTCTAAACCACTGACATTTAAAGAAATGACAGGAACTTGTGACATTCCGGCATCTTTTAAGGCTTTACGAATAAAGGCAATATAATTCGTTGCACGGCATCCACCGCCCGTTTGCGTCATAATTAACGCTGTTTTATTTGGATCATAACGACCGCTCTTTAAAGCATTCATCATCTGTCCGATTGTTAAGATACTCGGATAACAGGCATCGTTGTTGACATAACGCAGTCCTTCTTCAATGTCTTTCTTCCCTTCTTCTGGAAGAACAACCAAATTATAGCCAGCATTTCTTGCTGCCGGTTCAATAAATTGAAAATGAATAGGAGACATCTGCGGACACAAAATGGTATAGTTTTCTCTCATCTCTTTGGTAAATGATACAGGATTTGTCACATAGCTTGTTTTTGGTTTATCGATTGGCTGCTGACGACGTTCATCCATCGTTGCTTTTAATGAACGAATACGGATGCGGATTGCCCCTAAATTGCTTCCTTCATCAATCTTGATCAAAGTATATATTTTATTTTTTGCTTTTAAGATTTCTTGTACCTGATCCGCTGTTACTGCATCTAAGCCACAGCCAAATGAAGTTAACTGAATCAGTTCCAAATCTTCATGAGTAGTAACAAACGCTGCCGCATTATATAAACGGGTGTGATACATCCATTGATCGACTACTCTTAACGGTCTTTCAACAGCGTGTTGACTGGATACCATTTCTTCTGTCAAAACGGCTAATCCTTCCGCAGTTATCAGATCTGCTAATCCATGATTGATTTCCGGATCAATATGATAAGGACGTCCGGCTAAGACAATTCCCTGACAATGATGTTTTTTCATGTAGTCTAAGATGAGCTGACCTTCGTTATAAATATCATCTTTATAATGATCTAATTCGCTATAGGCAAGCTCAATGGCTTTATGTAAGTAGTCTTCGGATATATGATACTCTTTTAAAGCTTCCTTCATTGTTTCAAAGACTTTTTGCTTATCATTTAACGTTATAAAAGGCTGAATATACTTTACCTGTTTTATTGATTCCACATTATTTTTCACAACTTCCGGATAAGACTGAACAATTGGACAGTTGTAGTGATTATTGCTGTTTTGATCTTCTTTTCTTTCGTAGATAACACTTGGATAGAATATTGCGTTAACCCCTCGCTTAATCAGACTTTCAATATGTCCGTGAACCAATTTTGCCGGATAGCAGACAGATTCTGAAGGGATTGTTTCCATTCCCATCTCATAGATTTTCTTAGAAGATCGCGGAGATAAGACAACCCTGAATCCCAGAGAGGTAAAAAATGTATGCCAAAATGGATAATTATCATACATATTTAAAACTCTTGGTATTCCGATCGTTCCTCTTGGTGCCACACTTGGCAATAATGACTGATAATCAAAGACACGGCGATATTTATAATCAAATCCGTTTGGCATATCATGCACTTTCAATGGCAAATTTGCCCCACGTTCACAACGATTTCCGGAAACAAATTCACGTCCGTCATTGAAAGTAGTTATTGTTAAGGCACAATTATTGGTACACTTGCTGCAATGTCTGAATGTTTTCGCATAAGCTAAATGTTCCAGTTCTCTTGGTGAAAGCAATGAAGTTATAGCTTGCTCCTTGCAGGTGTCTCTTGCCATCAGAGCAATTCCAAAAGCTCCCATTAATCCTGAAATAGTAGGTCGGAAAGGAATTACGCCGGTCTCTTTTTCAAACGCTCTTAAAATCGCTTCATTATAGAAAGTCCCTCCTTGAACAATAACATTCTTGCCCATACTCTCCGGACTTCTTAATTTTATGACTTTATATAAAGCATTTTTGATGACAGAGTAGGATAATCCGGCAGAAATATCGGCAATGCTGGCTCCCTCTTTTTGAGCTTGCTTTACTTTTGAATTCATGAAGACAGTACAACGGCTTCCTAAATCAATTGGATGTTTTGCCAATAAAGCTTCTTTAGCGAAATCTTCGACAGACATTTTTAATGAACTGGCAAAGGTTTCAATAAAAGAACCACATCCTGATGAACAGGCTTCATTTAACAGAATTTCTTCAATAGCACCATCCTTGATCTTGATTGCTTTCATATCCTGACCACCGATATCAATAATAAAGTCAACATCTGGCATAAAATATTGCGCAGCTTTAAAATGGGCAATCGTTTCTACTTCTCCTAGATCTACTTTTAAGGCTGCTTTGATTAAAGATTCACCATACCCTGTAACCCCTGCTTTCCTGATGGTAACCCCAGATGGCAGACGTTCATAAATTTCCATCATGATTTTTCTAACTAATTCCAAGGGACTTCCATTATTACTTCCATAGTAAGTATATAAAAGTTCCGCTTGATCGCTGATTAATACAATTTTTGAAGTCGTTGAACCGACATCTATACCAAGATATGCATCGCCGCTGTAAGTTTCCAGCTGACGCTGTTCAACCTGATTTTGATTATGAGCATGTCTAAATGTATTCAGTTCTTCTTCATCTTTAAATAAAACCGGTAAAATATCATTTTGATCCACTTCAAGATGCTTCATTGTGTTTAAACGCTCATACATTTGTGAAAGCAATAGATCTGATTTGGCATCACGAGCATGAATAGAGGCTCCCATTGCCACAAATAATTGCGGATCATCAGGGAAAATGACGTGTTCTTCCGTTAACCCCAAGGTTTCAATAAAACGTTCTCTTAAACTTGATAAGAAATACAGAGGTCCCCCCAAAAAAGCCACCATACCTCGAATAGGTTTTCCACAGGCTAATCCACTGATTGTCTGATTTACTACCGCCTGAAAGATAGAAGCGGCGATATCCTCTTTTGCTGCTCCTTCATTGATAAGCGGCTGAACATCCGTTTTAGCGAATACTCCGCAACGTGATGCGATCGGATAAATGGTTTCATGATGTTTTGCCAGTTCATTCAATCCTGCTGCATCTGTCTGCAATAGGCTTGCCATCTGATCGATAAACGCTCCTGTTCCTCCGGCACAGCTTCCATTCATACGCTGTTCCAAAGTTCCTTCAAAATAAGTGATCTTGGCATCCTCGCCCCCTAATTCAATGACTACATCCGTTTCCGGAATGTATTTTTCGACTGTTGATGTACAAGCGATCACTTCTTGTACAAAGTCAATATTTAAAGCTTGGGATAATGCTAATCGCCTGACCCTGTCATAGCAACTTTCATCGGCATATCCCCTAATTCGTCCATCATCTCCCTAATCATCCTTTTCAGATTTGCTTGTACATCCGAATAATGACGCTGATAAGTACGATATAGACATTCATCTGATTCATTGGTTAAATACAACTTAATGGTTGTAGAGCCAATATCAATTCCCAAGAAATTCATAAATACCCCCTAAGCAACCTCTTTTAAGATCATACAGATAGAATGAATAGCAGCATATAACTCCTTCTGCTTATCTTCATCTAAGCTCTTAAATCTCTCAACGATCTTGTTCACCATTCCTGATAACTGATCATCAAGTAATTGTTTTCCATCATCGGTAATATTAAAACGAATGACACGGCGGTCTACTTCATCGATCATTCGACTGACATAACCGACACTGACTAAACTTTTTATGATAAGAGATTGTTGTTGTTTTGTAATATTTTGAATCTTCGCCAACTCATTAAGGCTAAGATCCCCCTCTACATTGAGTACGCATAACGTACGAAACTGAAGCATAGTTAATTTTGAAATCAATTTATTTTCATAAGGTTTCAAAGTTTTTTGATTAAGCACAAGAATATCAAACAGATCATTCTTTAATGTAAGATAATCCAATATACTCCCTCCTATTAGTCAACCTTTATTGACTAATAAATAATAGCACAAATCAAAATTATAGGATACAAAAAAGCTTCTTTTTTTACATTATCTCACAAATTTTGTCATTTTGATTATCTATTTCAGCAAGTTCTTTAAATTGGTTGCATTCTATTATAAAATGTAATTAAGGAGGGATATTTTATGAAAAAACTTTTATTTCAAAAGATTATAATACGCCTTTTTTTGGTTGTTATTTTCTGTCTTATTTGGTATTTTGCACAGCATTCAACTTTAACCTATATTTTAATGTATCCCGTATTTATCAGTGGTATCCTCTTTTTCGCAATTGCCTGGTTTAGTTATCTGAACCTTGATGGCATGCAGATCAATCGATTTAGCTTTAGCCGTCAATCAAACCAAATGGTTAATAAAATCGGCAATGATCATATTGAACAGACAACAGTAATTGGTTCTACCAACAATGAAGTGATTGCTTTTTACAGTGATATTATCGTAGGAATTATCCTGATTTTACCTTCTGTTATTCTATCTCTTCTATAATTTATCGGGAGCAATGCAAGGCTTGCTCCTTTTTCTTTACGATTTGTTTAAAAGTATAAAATATGTTTAGTAAATTGAGTCGATCTTTGCTATAATAAGGAATGATGTTGAAAAAAGGAGTGTGAAGAAATGAAGAAAATTGCTTTTGATAATGATAAATATGTGAAACTGCAATCTAAGCACATATTGGAACGAATTGGACAATTCGGAAATAAACTATATTTAGAGTTTGGCGGTAAATTATTTGATGACCATCATGCGGCTCGTGTACTGCCTGGCTTTGCTCCTGACAGTAAATTAAAAATGCTGCTGGAGATGAAAGATAAAGTAGAGGTTGTGATCGCCGTATGCGCCGGTGATATTGAAAAAAATAAAATACGCAGTGATATGGGAATTACCTATGATGTAGAGGTACTGCGTTTAATTGATGCTTTCAGAGACATTGGTCTTTATGTTGGAAGTGTTGTGATTACGCAATATTCTAATCAGCCTTCTGCGGATACCTTTAAAAGTCATTTGGAACATTTAGGGATCAAAGTCTTTTTACATTATCCTATTGTCGGTTATCCAAATAATGTGGAAATCATTGTTTCCGATGAAGGCTATGGAAAAAATGAATATATTGAAACAACAAAACCACTAGTTGTGGTAACTGCACCGGGTCCCGGTTCAGGAAAAATGGCGACTTGCCTGTCACAGTTATATCATGATCATAAACGTGGCATTGAAGCAGGCTATGCAAAATTTGAAACTTTTCCAATCTGGAATTTACCTTTAAAACACCCTGTTAACTTGGCTTATGAAGCGGCAACAGCTGATTTAAATGATGTCAACATGATTGACCCATTCCATTTGGAAGCTTATGGAGAAACAACTGTCAACTATAATCGTGATGTTGAAATTTTTCCAGTACTAAATGCGATGTTTCAAAAGATTTTAGGTGAAAGTCCTTATAAATCACCAACGGATATGGGGGTTAATATGGTAGGATATTGCATTTGTGATGATGAAGCGGCATGCGCTGCAAGCAATCAAGAAATTATTCGTCGCTATTATAATACAAAAGTAGAATTTAAAAAGGGACATGCGGATGAAGAAGCGATTCGCAAAATTGAAATCATCATGTCAACAACAAATATTTCAACGGATATGCGTCGCTGTGTTTCTCCTGCATTAAAGAAAGCGGAGTTAACTGATGGACCGGCAGTAGCCATTGAATTGCCGGATGGTTCTATCGTAACCGGTAAAACTTCTTCTTTGTTAGGAGCAAGTTCTTCAGCTTTACTCAATGCATTGAAAAAATTAGGGAATATCAATGATGAAATTCCTTTGATTTCACCAAGTATCATTGAACCTATACAGCGTTTAAAAATTAATTCACTGGGAAATAACAATCCTCGTTTACATACAGATGAAATACTTATCGCTCTAGCCATCAGTGCCACCACAAATCCTTTATCTCATTTAGCTTTACAACAGTTAGATAAATTAAAGAATTGTGAAGCACACAGCACCGTTATTTTATCACAGGTAGATATGACAACATTCCGTAAATTAAACATGAACTTAACCTGCGAAGATAAATATCAAACTAAAAAACTTTATCATCGTTAAAGATGAAACCTGATTATTATATTAGGTTTTTCTTTTTAACTATTTATTATCAATAATTTATTGACTTATATTCATCATATAATTAGAATAATGAATGTATACAATTTAAAAGTTTGGAGGAAGTTACATAATGCAGGAATATGATCCCGTTTCCTTAAAAAGGGTGCAAAATATTATTTTAGAAATATTAAAAGATTTTAAAGAAATATGCGAAAAACATGATATTCCCTATTTCGCCTTTGCTGGCACAGCAATTGGTGCGGTACGTCATCAAGGATTTATCCCATGGGATGATGATATAGATGTTTGTATGCTACGAGAAGATTATGAACGTTTTTTAAAAATTGCGCCTACAGAGTTAGGGCAAAAATATGATTTATTAACTATTGAAAATACAGATGGATATGTCTTAACCTTTGCAAAACTTTCAAAAAAAGGAACTATATTTTTAGAAGCAACTGATACAAACAGAACATATACATCAGGCATATTTCTAGATATTTTTCCTTTTGACGTTTTAGCCACTGATCCTAAAAAACGAAAAAAGCAAATCCGCTGGGCATGGTTTTGGGCAAGAATGTGTGTTATGTCAGAATACAGTGATGTGAAGCTCCCTAATAATCTACCAAATGTAGCCAAAGTAGCTGCTGCAATTATTGTAAAATGTATTTATTATATATTGAAAATTCTGCATATTTCAAAAAAATCACTTTATAGAAAGTTTCTTAAAAACACTAGAAAATATGAACATATCGAAAATAACTATGTAACAGATTTTTCTGGCGATGAAGCTAATATTTTATATTTTAAAACTTCTGATATCTTTCCCCTTCAGGAGATGCCTTTTGAAGACACAACAATAAGTATGGCGCATAACCCTCATCCAAATTTAAAATTGAATTTCGGAGATTATATGACACTTCCCCCAGTAGAAGATCGAAAAAATCATTATCCAAGTGTCTTAAAATTTGGAGACGAAGATAATTAGATATTTATCAATTTTAATTAAACATAATTAATTATATAAAAAGGAAACTATATTTTATTTAGTTTCCTTTTTAATCTTCATTTTTAGCGAACTGACTTTGATACAGGTTTGCATAAAACCCTTCTTTTTTTAATAATTCATTATGTGTTCCTTGCTCAATTATTTTTCCGGCGTTCATCACCAGTATCGTATCCGCATTTTTAATAGTAGATAATCGATGAGCCACAATAAAGCTTGTTTTACCCTTCATCATCTCATCAAAAGCGCGCTGAACACGAATTTCTGTTAAGGTATCAATCGAGCTGGTAGCTTCATCTAATATAAGCATAGGCGGATTCAGCAGCATAACTCTGGCAATCGATAATAATTGTTTTTGTCCCTGAGAAATACTGTTGCCATCATCGCTAATGACTGTATCATACCCCTGTGGCAAACGTTTGATAAAACTATGCGCATAAGCCTTTTTAGCTGCCGCAATAATTTCCTCATCTGTAGCATCTTTTTTACCATAGGCAATATTTTCCTTGATCGTACCGCCAAATACCCAAGTATCTTGAAGAACCATTCCGTATAATCCACGTAAATGATCGCGAGGTAAAAGCATCATATCTTCATCTTGAATCTTAATGCTTCCGTTATTAATATCATAAAAACGCATCAATAGATTAATAATTGTTGTTTTTCCACAGCCGGTCGGCCCAACAATCGCTATGCGCTGTCCTGGCTGTACATGAATATTTAAATCAGTAATCAATGGACGGCTTGGCTGATAAGAAAAATCAACATGATCAATATCTACTTTTCCTTCACAATGCTCCAGCGTCACAGCCGGTGTATGATCTGCTGACTGAGAAGGCTGATCAAGAATACCGAAGATTCGCTGAGCCGCAGCGACAGCACTTTGCAGTTCGGTAATGACACTGGAAATATCATTAAACGGTTTTGTATACTGATTAGCGTAGGATAAGAAGCTTGACAACTGTCCGATACTGACATGACCGTAGACAACACTTAAAGCGCCATAAATTCCTACCGCTGCATAAACCAAACCATTTACAAAGCGCGTGCTTGGTCCGGTAATAGCACTTAGCACCTGCGCCTTTACTCCGATTTTTTGCAGACGTCCGTTAATCTCTTCAAACTCCTGCTGACTGACTGACTCATAGCTAAACGCTTTAACAAGCTTTAGCTGACCGATATATTCTTCTACGAAGCCTCCCATTTCTCCACGCACCGCTAATTGTCCGCGCAGAAACTTATATGAGAATTTCGCAATCAGTGAAGCTACAACCAAAGAAATCGGCGTCATAAAGAACACAATCATTGCGATATTAAAATTAATCGACATCATAAAGATTAACGTTCCGACAATCGTCATGATTCCTGTAAACATATTCGAAAAGCCTTGCAGAAGACCATCACTGATTAAATCAATATCTACAATAATGCGGCTGATGATTTCTCCATGAGAGGTTGTATCAATATATTTTAATGGCATTTCTTCGAGCTTGCTAAATAACTCTTCACGAAGATCTTTCACTGTACGATATGAAAGCTGATTAGTACATAACTGCATAAAATAAGTTAATACTGCACTCATCACCACAACAATCGCCAGATTTCTTAATATAATCAACAGTCCTGTAAAATCTACTAAACCTTTTCCAATCAAAAGATCTACAGCCTGACCGATAATAATCGGTGTTAATAAAGTAAAGAACACACAACCGATAGCTCCTATTAGTGCTCCAACAAAATATTTTCGATATGGCTTTACATATTTAAGCAGTCGTTTCAATGGTTGTATATGCATTTTCTAACTCCTTACTAGATAGCTGAGATTTACAGATTTCCTCATAGATCTCACAATCTTTTAATAATGATAAGTGTGTTCCTTTTCCAACGATCTGACCTTCATCCAAAACAACGATCAAATCGGCATTTCTAACTGTATTAACTCGCTGTGAAACAATGATCACAGTAGTATTCTTCATATTTTTATAGATAGCTTTTCTTAAAGCTGCATCAGTCGCAAAATCTAATGCACTGGCACTGTCATCCATAATTAAGATTTCCGGATTACCGACCATAGCACGAGCAATGGATAAACGCTGACGCTGACCGCCGGATAGATTCTTTCCACCTTGATAAATCATCGTATCCAGTCCTTTTGGTAATTGATCCACAAAATCCTTAGCTTGAGCAATTTCTAAAGCACGGTAGATTTCTTCATCCGTTGCATCATTTTTCCCCCACTGCATATTCTTTCTTAATGTGCCTGAAAACAAAGATACTTGCTGAGGTACTACCGATACTTTTTTTCTTAATATATTAAACGCATAATCCTTGACATCAACTCCATCAATTTTTACGCTGCCCTTTGTTACATCATAGAAACGTGAAATCATTTGGATCAAGGTTGACTTCCCGGCACCTGTCACTCCGATTATCCCTATCGTCTGATTTGGTTTAATTTTCAAATTTATACTTTGTAAAAAAGCCTCTTTTGAACTGTCATAAGTAAAGTCAACATCATCAAATTCAATACGATAATCACTTTTACAATTTAACATTGTTTTTGGATTTTCCACAACACTGGCTTTAATATCAAAAACCTCATTGATTCGCTTAGCACTGGCATTACCTTTATTAATAATGACTAAGGTGTTTGAAAAAGCAATTAAAGCGTTTAAAATCGTAGTCATATAGCTGATGAAAGCTATAATTTCCCCCTGACTCATAATCCCATTATCAATCTTGATTCCTCCTTGATAAATAATCAGGATTACCGCAATATTAACAATCAGGATTGTAATAGGATTCAGTAAAGCATTTAGTTTACCCGCTTTTAAAGCAAGGTCACGCTGTTTTACTGCCGCATCTTCAAAACGCTTTTTTTCATAATCTTGACTGGATACGGAGCGAATGACACGTACTCCTTCCAGATTTTCTCTGGTAATCAAAGATAAGCGATCAAGCATTTTTTGTACCTTCTTGAAGGCTGGCATGGTTCGCGTGATAATATAATAAATACTCAATGCGATAAATATAGAAGCAATAATAAATATAATCGATAATTGAAGGTTTAATCGTATCGCTAAAATGGTAGCCCCGATAACTAAAAACGGTGCACGTGAAGCCATACGAATTGTCATTGCGATAGCACGTTCCACATTATTAATATCACTGGTGATACGTGTCATTAGTGATGGCGTTCCAATCCTATCTATTTCTTTATGTGATAATGCTTGAATATGAGCAAATAAAGCATTACGGATTTCAGTTCCTGTCCCCTGTGAGGTAACAGATGCAAAATACTGACAAGTCAATGAGCAGGCATATCCGACTGTAGATAAGATCACCAGCATTATCCCTTTTTGTAATACAATAGAAGCATCCCCCGTTGGAATTCCGTTATCAATAATATCTGCCATGACCAATGGAACAGCTAACTCCAAAGCAGCCTCGGCTATTTTAAAGAACGGTCCAAAGAAGGCTTGCCATTTATATTTCTTTAGATATTTAAGTAATCTAAACATAATTTTCCCCCTATCCTTCTTAAACTTCCCTAATTATAATATAAATGTTATTATATTAATAGTATATATTATATATAGTTACTATATCTTAAAAGTATGGGAGAAAACTATGGAATTAAGACAGCTACTTTACTTTAAAACGATTGTTGAAGAAGGAACGATCTCCAAAGCTGCCATTGCTTTACATATGGCACAGCCGCCGCTATCTATGCAGCTTAAAAGCATGGAAGATGAACTGGGAGTAACACTGCTAAGACGTTTACCACGCCGTGTAGAATTAACTCAGGAAGGACGTCTTTTTTATAAACGGGCATTACAAATACTAGAATTAAGCGAACAGACGGCTAGAGAAGTTCAGGATATAAACTATCATCAAAAGATTCATATTGGCATTACTTCTTCCAACGGTGGAATCATGCTGAATCCTTGTCTTGATACATTCAAAATCAAATACCCTGATTTGGCTTTTGAAATTCACGAGGGTAATACCTATGAAATGATTGATGAAATTAAATCACATCTTATTGACTTAGCAATTATTCGTACACCTTTTGACAGTACCGGATTGAGTTTTAAATATTTACTCCAAGAGCCGATGATTGCGATTGGCGGAGGTGAATATTTAAAAGATACTAAGCACATAACGCTTAGTGACATGATACCCTTCCCGCTCATTATTTATCGCCGTTATGAACGAATCATTCAGGAGGCGTGTTTAAATCAGCATTTAGTTCCTAATATTATCTGCAAAAACGATGACTGCAGAACTTCTTTATTATGGGCAAATATGCACAAAGGGATCGCTATTGTTCCGCAATCTGCATTATCACTGTATGCCATTTCCGAGGAAATAAAAAAAGTTCCCATTTTAGAACAGGAACTTTATACAAGTGTCGCTATTGTTTGGCGAAACGATCAGGATTTATCTGCCCTCATCAAAGAATTTATCGACGCATTTAATCCTCTTTCACAATAATTCCTAATAGGCGAGAAAGATTGATTGCCTGAAACGTATCGACGATCGCTCCCTTTAGATCATTCAGTGTGATCGCTATTCCTTCAATAGTATTCGTTCTTAAATCTACTCCGTTTAATGAAGTGAAAAAGAATTCACAGCGTGTTAAATCATTGTTTTTAAATTCAATGCCTTTAATTTTCATATCATTAAAGCTTCCATAAGACAGATCATTTTCCTCAAACAGCAGATGATCTGTTTTTGTTTTGGAAAAATTCATATAGGTCATTAAACAATGTTCAAAACGAACATCTTTCATATAAGATTCAATAATTTCTAAACCGGTGCATTTACATTCAATAAACTCACAACGCAATATAGAAATATTAGCTAATGTGAGATTGGCTATTTCACAATGGTCAAAATGACAGTCAACAAAACTGATGCGATGATCTTTAGCTAAGAAAAACTGCACGTTTTTAAAACGGCAGCCATCAAACTCTCTGATCCCCTCTTCATCAATAACCGTATTTTCAAAGTAACCATGGCTGACAAATCCATCATCCATTACGACCTTAATAGATTCAATGATTTCCAACTTAGGCAGGATTTTAGGAGAATTTATTTTCATGACTCTTCAATAACCCCCATTAATTCCAATATACGATTCAGATCATCCGTATCTGTATATTTTAAAGTAATAGTTTGATCTTCCACCTTTGCTTTTGTTCTGAACTTCTTGCGTAAAAGTCCTTCTACATAAATATATTCTTTGCTTTTTTCCGGTTTTTCTTTCTTTTTATTATTTTTGCTTAATTCAATTCCACGTACAATATTTTCTACATCACGAACAGATAGATGATCCTTGATTGCACGGTTTGCAATCTCTTCTGCCTTGCTTGGCTCTAATGTAATCAATGGTCGTACATGCCCCATTGATAAACTTCCATCTAACACATAGGTTTGCAATGTTGAAGGCAGCTGCAGAAGTCTCAGCGTATTTGCAATATGCGTTCTTGACTTTCCTAAACGAGTCGCTAGCTGTTCTTGTGTTAAAGATAATTTGTCCATCATCATACGATAAGCCTGAGCTTCTTCAATCGCATTCAAATTCTCTCTTTGAATGTTCTCTAATAAAGCCACTTCCATCATCTGATCGTCATTGAATTCTACAATAATTGCCGGAACCTCATTCAATTCCGCAATCTTAGCCGCTCTGAAACGTCTTTCGCCGGCAACGATCTCATATCCTTGCACAGATTCCTTTAAGATCAATGGTGTAAAGATTCCATGCTGCTTAATCGATAAAGCCAATTCATTTAATTTTTCTTCATCAAACAAACGTCTTGGCTGATAAGGGTTTGGACGTATTTGATCCAATGTCACTGTAATTTGTGAATTCTTTGGTGTATTCTTTTCAATATCATCAATGAAAGAAGTCAAGTCTCCGCCAAAGATATCATCTAAACCTTTTCCTAAACGCTTTTTAGTTGTCATTGTTTTCTTTTTACTTGCCACCATTTCTTACGATCACTTCCTTCGATAGATTTGCATAAGATTTTGCGCCTTCAGAAGTACGGTCATAATCATAGATACACATTCCTTCTGATGGTGCTTCTGATAATTTGATATTTCTTGGAATAAAGGTTTTATAAACCTTGTCTCTGAAATATTTTCTTACTTCCTGAGATACTTCGATTCCTAAGTTAGTACGCTGATCCAGCATCGTTAACAATACGCCTTCAATAGATAAGTCCGGATTAAAAGAATCCTGAATAAATTTAATTGTACTGAGCAGCTGAGTCAATCCTTCCAATGCATAATACTCACATTGAACCGGAATCAATACGGAATCACTGGCTGCCAAAGCATTTCGGTTAAGCAGTCCTAAAGACGGCGGACAGTCGATAATGATAAAATCATAGTCATCTTTGACTCTTGCCAGTTTTTCTTTCAAACGTAATTCTCTTCCTGTCTTGAGTTCTGACAATTCCAAATCTGCCGTTGCAAGGTCAGCACTGGCTGGAACAATTGATAAACGAGGTACAGATGTACATAAAACAACATTCTTTACTTCCTCATCGCCAACGATAATATCATAAGATGTTCCTTTTATCTGCATACGATCAACACCGATTCCCTGAGTCGCATTTGCCTGAGGGTCAATATCGATCATCAATACTTTTTTATTCAAATAGGCTAATCCTGCTGCTAAGTTCACACTTGTTGTGGTTTTACCTACGCCACCCTTTTGATTAGTGATGGATATGATCTTTCCCATATGTTTCTTCCTTTCTGATTGCTACGCCGATTTTTTCTCCCATTTTAACTTTGACTTCAATATCCTGTGTTGAAAAATCAATAATATCCTGGTCTATTTCTACGGTGTTCTCTTTAAATAATAAGACGACGGTAGATCCGCCAAACTCAAACCATCCTTTTATCATTCCTCTTTTGAAAGCTTCAACAGGCTGGTTTTTTATTTTTCCTACCATCATTGCGCCGACTTCCATCGCAATGACTTGATCAAAATGCACAGTCTCTAATACATTAACATGGCGACTGTTGGTTTTATAAATTTTATAGTGATAACTGGCGATTGGATTTACAGTATGTAATTTTCCTTTAATTCTGTAATCAAACAAATAGCTGCCTTCATCAATGAAACAGTAGCGATGATAATCATCCACACTCAAACGAAAAATTAAAGCAACTCCGTTTTGATATTGCTGTGCTAATTCTTTATTTTGCAATAAATCCTCAACACTATATAAACTATCTTTAATCTTAAAGCCAGTATGCTCATCTATTCTATAATAAGTAACCTTACTATCGCAAGGGGAAATTAAATGATCGGCAATTTGATCAATAGGTCGGCATGCTTCCTTGATCTCCCTTGTGAAGAACTCATTATAGCATGAATACTTTGTCGGTTTGTATTCATTCATATCAATCTTGTTGTTTTTGATAAATGAAGGGATCAAAAACGTTGAAAAACGAGTATTTAAAAAACCACCCGCTATTTTAGATACAGTTGGTCCAATCAATGGGCGAAGCAGAAATCTGCCAAACGCATGCGAATAAAGAAATCGCATAGATCCTGTCTGATCATCGGGCAATACTTCTCCATTTCTTTTAACGATGTGATTCTTCATTCTAAATCAGCCTCATCAGCAAAATAAATTCGATCAAGGCAATAATCACCATAACGCCAAGTCCTTTTTTACCTGCTTTTCTGATCCGAATATCCAATACGAAAAGCATCGCTACAATAATCACGATGGCTCCGTATATTTGTATAAAATAGGTTCCTAAATAGTCTTTAAAAGCAAATACTAATGGAAAGATAATCGCCGATGTCGTGACCGGCATTCCTGAATAATATTTTCTTTTATCTGTTGTCTGCTTCTGTCTTGAGCTTTCCTGTACATTAAAATACGCTAAACGAATCATTGCACAAAGAACATAAAGCAGCAAAATTAAAACAGAAAAACTATTTTTCATTCCTAAAGAATAGGCGATAACTGCCGGAAAAACACCAAAGCAAACTAAATCAGTCAAAGAATCAATTTGAATTCCAAACTCTTTTTCTTCATCGTTACGTGCTTTTGTACGTGCAATCGGTCCATCCAGCATATCACAAAAACCAGATGTCATCAGACAAATGAACGCAAAAACAGGTTTTCCCGACATTGCAAAATGAATCCCGACTACTGAGACGCAAAGACTTATATATGTTAAAATGACTGTATAGTTATAATACCCTAGCATTGTTATTCCTCCAAAATCTCCTACTATTTGACATTATAGCATAAAACACTTTGACTATTATCATAATTTTTCAAAAATGTAAGTTTTAATGGTAAAGAAAATCCGCTTTAAGTCGATAAAGCACATGGATTCCTTGGTCTTGTTTACTTTTTCACACAACAATAAAATAATAATTTCTTAAAATTTTATAACCATTACTACATTTAATGAAAGATCCTATATTTTGATTAAAGTGCCTAACATTTACTCAACTTTTAAATGTGTTGTTATACATCAACATTGACTTTAAAAGCATTAATGATTAGTTTATCTATTCTGATTTAATGCGCTATTTTAATTGAACATTTTATTGTCAGTGCATACTGTGTTAAAATAAAAACAGTTATAGATGATTGAGAGGAAAAGAAAATGGATTTAAACGATATGAAAGAAAGAATGCTGACGGGAAAGCTTTATCTTCCCAATGATGAATCCATCATGAATGAACAGGCACTGTGTTTAGAAAAACAATATGATTTTAATGCCACACGTCCTATGCAAAAGGAATTGCGACAGACTCTGTTAAAAGACATGCTGGCGAGCATCGGTGAAAACTGTTATATTGAACCTCCGCTGCATGCAAACTGGGGTGGAAAGCGACTGCACTTAGGAAATAATGTTTATGCAAATTTCAATCTTACTTTAGTCGATGATGTTGAAATTTATATCGATGATTATGTTATGATTGGACCTAATGTAACGATTGCCACCGGTACACATCCGATTTTGCCGGATTTAAGACTACAGGCTTATCAATACAATATGCCCGTTCATATCAAAAAAAATGTATGGCTTGGTGCAGGCTGTATTGTATTGCCGGGTGTCACCATTGGTGAAAATACTGTAATCGGAGCGGGAAGTGTCGTTACAAAAGATATTCCTGCCAATGTAGTCGCAGCAGGTACTCCATGCCGTGTGCTTAGAGAGATCAATGATCATGATAAGCAATACTATTATAAAGACAGAAAGATTGATTTATAAAATCTATATAAATCATAATTCTCAGATTAATAAATGAAGGACTATTAAAAGCATATCATTTCTTTATTAGATAATGATATGCTTTTTTTGGGTTATTCCATTAGAAAATAAAAAAGTTAAGAATTTTATTTCCTAACTATTTATTCTTTTTGATTTTAATAGTCATGATGTAATAATCATCCTGATCACTTTCATCCATTACTAAATCAATTCCGGTTTTATGTACCATTTCCACAGCCTGCTTGACTGTATTAACTGCCAATTTAATATGTTGCGATATTCCCCTTTTAGGGGCTTTTTTTATTGTTTCTTTTTGCTTTTTATTAATCATTTCTTCCGTTTGCTTGACATTTAATCCCTGATTAACAATTTTATTTAAGGTCTTGACTTGTGAAGATGCATCCGGCAAACTCAGCAAGGCACGGGCATGACGCTCGGTAATCTCACGATTCTTTACAGCATCCTGTACTTTTTTAGGCAGATTCAGCAAACGTAACTTATTGGCAATCGTTGACTGCTTCTTTCCGACCTGTCCGGCTAAAGTGCTTTGTGTATAGCCGTAAGCTTCAATCAGCTTTTGATATGCAACAGCTTCTTCAATCGGCGTTAAGTTTTCTCTTTGAATATTTTCAATGATCGCTACTTGTGCCAATTTCGCATCATCGTATTCTTCGACAATGCAAGGAATCGTTTGCATCATTGCTTTTTGACACGCTCTGTAACGTCTTTCTCCGGCAACGATCTCATATTGTCCTAATTCGATAGGACGAACAACAATCGGCTGAATCAATCCGTTTTCACTAATCGATTGTGCTAGTTCGCTGATTGCTTCGCTGTCAAAATAGGTTCTAGGTTGATTGGCATTGGGAACGATATATTCCATATTAATCATTTTTAAATTTTTCTCGCTCATAGTTTTCTCCTATTTCAATGGACTTTTCTTAATCTTAGCAAACATTCGCGGATACCCCTTTGGTGTAGAGGAAGTCTTATGAATATAAATATTAACACGCTGGTCATCATGATCGGGTAAAGTAAATTTTTCTATCTTTTCTACTTTACCGCCTAATTTTTTAATAGCCTGCTGGCATTCTTTTAATTCCTGTTCTCCCTGAGATCCTTTTAAGGTAATAAAATATCCCCCTACTTTGCATAAAGGCAGACAAAGTTCATCTAAAATATTTAATCGGGCAACTGCTCTGGCACTGACGATATCAAAGCTTTCACGATGATCCGCTGCATATTCTTCTGCTCTGGCAGCAACTGCCTGTACATCTGTTAATTTTAATTCATTAACTAGATGGTTTAAAAAGGTAATACGCTTATTTAAAGAATCGACGATAGTAATCTTTAACTTAGGAAAGACAATTTTTAAAGGAATACTTGGGAAACCTGCTCCGGCACCTATATCACATAAGCTTTCGTCATTTAAAGGATGCGTAAAAGCTAGGGTCAATGAATCATAAAAATGTTTGAGATAAACATCCTCTTTTTCAGTAATATTTGTAAGATTCATTTTCTCATTCCATTCTACCAGTAATTCAAAATACCTTTCAAATTGGTTTAACTGAGTTTGAGTTAATTCGATATTATGTTTTTTTAAATGTTGAATAAATGTTTCAATATTCATATGCGTTCCTTTACTTTGAATAATTTTGTTTTAAGTGAATGAGTAATACCGAAATATCTGCGGGGTTTATTCCTGAGATACGGCTTGCCTGTCCAACCGTTAATGGTCGGATTTTTGCTAGTTTCTGTTTTGCTTCCAAAGCTAAATTCTTAATATCATCATAATTAATATCTTCAGGGATTCCTTTTTCTTCCATCTTCTTTTGTTTTTCTACCTGACGTTTTGCCTTTTCGATATAACCGGCATATTTAATTTCTATGTTAATGTCATTCATTTCTTCATCTGTCAGATTCGGGGCATCAATATAAGGAATTAACACTTGATAGGTCACTTCCGGGCGTTGGATCAGTTCTTTAGCGCTGATTCCTTCGTTCAGTCGATTAGAGCCTAACTGTTCAATGACATCATTGACCTCATGTTTAGGTGTAAAACGAATTGTTTTTAGACGTTCGATCTCCTGATGGATATGTTCTTGTTTTAATAAATACTGCTGATAAGTGGTTTCACTGATTAAACCGACACGATAAGCATAATCACGCAGGCGTACATCCGCATTATCATGACGCAGCAACAAACGATATTCTGCACGGGATGTCAGCATTCGATAAGGCTCCTCTGTGCCTTTAGTTACAAGGTCATCAATCATAACCCCGATATAGGCTTCATCTCTTCCTAGAATAACCGGTTTTTCATTTTTTATTTTCATAACCGCATTAATTCCGGCAATTAAACCTTGTGCAGCGGCTTCTTCATAACCGCTGGTTCCGTTGATTTGTCCGGCAGTAAATAAATTCTTTAATAGTTTTGTTTCTAAAGTTGGCCATAACTGAATAGGATCAATCGCATCATATTCAATAGCATAAGCATATTTTAATATCTTGCAGTTTTCCAATCCGGGGATAGTACGTATCATTTCTTCTTGAACATCATGAGGCAATGAAGTTGAAAACCCCTGAACATAAATCGTTTCCATTGACTTAGATTCCGGTTCTAAGAAGATTTGATGCTGAGGCTTATCACTAAAACGTACAACTTTATCTTCAATAGACGGGCAGTAACGTGGTCCAATTCCCTTTACAATTCCTGAATACATGCTTGAACGATGCAGATTGTCACGTATGATTGTATGAGTGGTTTCATTAGTATAAGTTAAATAACATGGGGTTTGTTGTTGTATGGGAATATAGTCCGTTGTTTCAAAGCTGAAAGACAGCTTAGCGTCCGTTCCCGGCTGTAAAGTGGTTTTTGAATAATCAACACTATCCTTATGTACACGTGGGGGTGTTCCCGTCTTTAATCGCTGAATCTTAAAGCCATAGTCCGCCAAACGATCCGATAAATGTAACGATTGTCTTTGCTGATCGGGTCCGCTTGGAGTTTTAGTAGCTCCCACTAATATTTCTGATTTCAAATAAGTTCCGGTTGTTAGAATGACACAGGCTGCTTCAATTTTTGTTCCATCTTCCAGCAAAACACCGTGAACTTGCTCTCCTTCCACTATCAAATCTTCCACCATTGCTTCTTTAACGTCTAAATTTTCTTGATGCAGAATGATTTCCTGCATATATTTTGGATAATCGACTTTATCTGCCTGGGCTCTTAATGACTGTACGCCCGGTCCCTTTGCCGTATTCAGCATTTTCATCTGCAGATAGGTATGATCGGCAGTTTTCCCCATTTGTCCGCCCAATGCATCAATTTCACGAACAATGATTCCTTTAGCAGGTCCCCCAATAGATGTATTGCATGGAAGACTTGCCACATTATTAAAATTAGAGGTGATCAGAAGTGTCTTTAATCCCATTCTGGCAGGTGCCAATGAGGCTTCTACACCGGCATGACCACCACCGACAACGATAATATCGTACATACTCATCCCTCCTAACTTTTACTATTATAAGCATAATTGTCCTATATTACAAATAAAATTGGTCAAAAACAAGAAAAGCTGAGTCGTCAAAACTCAGTTTTTCTGTCTTATTTTTATAATCGATTAACCGATAATTCTAAATTGAGTATCATAAGAGGTTGAACCGCTAAAGAATCGGGTTCCTTTTTCTGATCCACTAAAGATATCGATTTTTGTTCCTGTTATATCGCCACCGCGATCCAACACTACCCCATAGATAACGGGTTCTAATGAAAGGTTATGATTAGATATTTCAATAATCGTTCCAAATGGAATCGATCTGTCTGCAGCTAACACATAGTACCATCCACCATTATAGAAAACTTTAGCACTTCCGGAATTGTTTGCTCCATTACCGTTTAAAGTTACACCGGCAGCGGTAATTCCAGAACATCCGTAACAGTCTCCGCCGTAAGTTGTTAAACGTCCGGTAAAGGCTCCTGAGGCTGAACTTCCTTCAGCAACAACTGTTGTTTGAACAGGTGCTGTATAATTTTCTACTTGGTTTATAGTTTCTTTAAGTGTTGTTTCATTGATTAATTCACGACTGACTTCAGTACCGTTTTCTAATCGAACTTTATAAGTTTTTTCGATCAGTCCATTTTCACCAACCTGTAAAACATCTACACTGGCACCATCAACGTCATCACCGTTGATTTCAGTTTCAAACGGAACTTCTTCCTCTGTTTTTTCTTCAGTATACGTCACACGTGTGATTTCAACTGTTTGGTTGTCTTCCAATAAAGTACTTGCATCAATGTTTAAGAAGTCATCGCTTCCTAAAGTAATCTCTAATTCATTTAATACATCTTGCAATGTAGCCTGTTGTACTAAATGTCCAACCGGTTCATTAGCGCCATCTTTGATCGAAATATTGATAGCGGGTGTATAGTTCTCAATTTTTGTCATGGCTTCAACATGATTGAAACCAAATGCAATCGCTACATAGGCAATCGCTACTAATAATAACATCTTAATTCTCGAGTCTGTTTCCTCGATTTTCTTTACAAAATTTTTCATCTCAATTTTCCTCCTTATTTAATACCAAGCACTCTTTTGGCATTAAACGTTGTGATTCTAGCAACGTCTTCTATTTCCATGTTTCGCAGTTTTGCGATCTCCATGGCAATATACATAACATTTGCAGGCTCATTCAACTTTCCTCGGTATGGATGAGGTGTTAAATAAGGACAGTCCGTCTCGATCAACAATCTATTTAAATTTATATTTTGGGCTACTTCTTTTGGTACCCTGGCATTTTTAAATGTCACCGGTCCGGCAAGAGAGATATAAAATCCAATGTCGATAAACCTTTGCGCCATTTCATAGCTTCCGCTATAACAATGCATGATACCATAATGTTGACCTGCCTTTAGTAATTCGTAGGTATCATTCAAGGCATCCCTTGAGTGAATAACAAGAGGTACGTTATGTTTTTTAGCTAGCTCGATCTGCTTGCTAAATACTTCTTGCTGTTTGGATCTAGGGACTTCATCCCAGTAATAATCCAGTCCTACTTCTCCTAATGCAATTACTTTTTCTTGAGCGAGCATCTCATCAATCTGATTCAAATCTTCATCTGTCGTCTCTTTACAATCATTTGGACCAATGCCTACAGCTGCATAAATAAACGCATACTGATTAGCAATCTCGATCGCTTTTCGACTTGTCTCTAAATCGAAACCAACGACCATCATCTCGTTGACTCCATTTGCTAAAGCATGTTCGATATACGTATCGATGTCCTCATATAAAGGGCTGCTGTTCAAATGAACATGGGTATCAAAGTACATGAGCCTCACCTCGGGCAACATCATAACAAATATTCATTTCTTTGTCAAATCTCTGCCATTAAATTGCATTTTTCGCCGAATTAATCGGTTCTTTTTAACAAACCTCCTTTATCTTGTTTATACTTATATATGAGGAAAATTACTAAAATATTCTAAAATTTAAACACTTTTTATCGACAAAAAAAGAGAATCCGAGGCACCACTCAAGATGTCATCCACGCATTCTCCTAAGCTATCTACGATGTAAATTTCTTTACTGCTTTCATTGTCTTCCTTTAATGCATAAAGGTTGTCAATACCTTCAATCAGCTCAAAATCACTGTAATAATCCGCAATCATACTCACATCGCTAATTAAAATATTTTTTAATCCACATAAAACTTCTACAGATTTATCCAAACTGCTTTTCTTAGAAAAGATACAAATCGCATTTTCACTGACACTAACGCTGATCACAGCATGAAAATGCTTTTTTAATTGAGCAAGAATCTGTTCTTGGTCACAATCCATAATACGAATACATGTATATATCTGGTTTTTATCCAGCTCCGTTTCACTTTCATAGCTCAGCTCTGCAGTTGGTGTAGTAACTAGCGCATTAAAACTTCCATTTAAAGAAGATAAGATCATTTCGATCTCTTCTTTTTCAAATGGCTCATAATCAAAATACTGGTATCCTTCTTTAAATAAGATCGATCCATCTTGTCTGATCATAAAGTCAGCAGTAATTCCATGTTCTGCTAACAAATGATCAATAGCTGGATCCTGCTCTTGTATAAATAATCCAAATATATGTCCTAAATCTTGAAATTCCTTGATCTTATTGGCATCCATAAAATTAATACCGGAAAGTTTATCGTTGTTGTATAAGGTATTTTCGAATTTACTTATCAGTGCTTTCATGTTAACCCTCCTATTCGACAAATAAATATTATCATGTGCAAAAAAGAACCGCAATCTAAACTCTTTGACTTAAATTTACAGCGTTCGACAAATTCCTCCATCATAACGAGTTTTTAAGCGCTTTAATACGTAGAACTTGCCGTTTTTTTGACATATCTTGTCGAATAAAAAAGAATGAAATTAATCATTCTTTAACACTTTTTTTAATGTTTCAGCAAAAATCGCATTTTGTCTCGGTATTCCGACACTTACACGTGTATACTCTTTAAATGCTCGGATAATGACTCCATAGCTTCCTAATTTATCCACAAGCTCATCCGAAGTAAAGCCATTTGGATAAAAATAGATAAAACTGGCATAGCTTTTTACTACATCAAATCCCGCTTCCTTCAATACTGTGGTTAAGAATTCTCTTCCTTTTGTATTATTATCTAATGATCGTTTTATATATTCATGATCTTGAATGGCAGCCACTGCTCCGGCAAGTCCTATTCTGCTAGGTCCATAGTTCCATTCAACATTGCGCATTTCCTTACATATATCAGACAGCATAATGCCATAACCGATACGTACCCCCGCCATACCATAGAGTTTAGAGAATGTTCTTAATACAGCAATTTTCTTTCCTTCTTTTACATATTTAATGGCAGACTGATAATTTTTATCCCCAATCCATTCAAAATAAGCTTCATCGATTACCACAATAACGTGATCCGGTACCTTTTCCATGAAATCATCTAATTCCTCATTCGTCAGCAAGGTTCCCGTTGGATTGTTTGGATTTACAATAACCGCTAGTTTTGTTTTTTCTGTCATCAATTCCAGCATTGCATCTAAATCATATCCATAATTTTTTAGTGGTGCCGCAATAAACTTAGCACCATAGCGATTAACCATTGCTTTATAGGAATCATAAGTAGGTTCACAGCTTACCACTTCATCGCCCGGATTCAGAAATATCTCTCCAAAAGCCGAAATGATGCCTCCCGATCCTGCGGTAATCATAATATTATCTGCCTGCACCCCATGATAATCTGCAAAAATTTGTCTAACTTCTTCCAGCTGTCCAAAAGTAAAAGGATAAAACTGAGAAATCTCTGCAGCTTCTTTCATTGCTTCAATGGCTTTAGGAGAAGGTCCTAATTGATTCTCATTTGCATTTAGCTGAATGATCTCTTCTACCCCTTCTCTTACCTTAACCTTTTTTCCCCCTGGCTTATAAGCAGTAAACCCTTTTAAAGGTTCTCTTAATAGATCTTTTATTTCCATTTTATATCCTCCTCATTCACATTGTATACACTTCGTCATGGTCATTTTATACTAGCCTATTCAAATTGTCTACTACAAATCGCATTAAAATTATATTATTAGGAAATAATATCCTTAATTTTTATTAATTAGATAATTATTGTTTTTAATTATAAACATTTTTACTTTTCCCTACTTCCTATCTTATGCATTATCCCTGTAAAAGTTTTCATCTATTGCAAATTTTTTGACTTTGTCAGTAGGGAATTCTATATTCAACTTATAAAAACAAATAGAGGAGGACGTTATGAAGAAAATAGGTATCTCATTATATCCGGCATATTCTACTAAAGAAGATAATATGCGTTATTTAAAAAAGGCAGCGGAATGCAACTGCTCCTTGCTGTTTTTAGCTTTACTGGGAGTAGGGGAAGACCGACAAACGGTTATTGACAACTATCATCCCATTACACGTTACGCTAAAGAATTAGGCTATGAAATTATTTGTGATGTCAATCCAAGTGTATTTAAGCATTTTGGTGTTAATGCTTCCTTATTTAATGGACCCATTGATCTTAGCTTTTTTAAAGAATTAGAGGTTGATGTTTTACGTTTGGACTTAGGGATGAATGATATGGAAGAAGCTTTCTTAACTCGTAATAAAGAAGGTATCGCTATTTGTTTAAGCGGAGCCAATGTCAATAATCATATTGGCGCTGTTTTAGCCGCCGGTGGTGACCGTGATAAATTGATTGGCTGTCATAACTATTATCCACATCGCTATACCGGTGTTGCTTTGGATTTCTTTAATCAGGGTACTGCTTTTTGGAATCAATATAACCTGCGCTGTCAGGCTTTCATCTCTTCAAATCAAGAAAATGCTTTTGGTCCTTGGCCGGTTACGGAGGGACTTCCAACCTTGGAAATGCATCGTGACCTGCCGATTGATGTTCAATTAAAGCACTATGTTTTAATGGGAACAATCAGCGATGTAATGATTGGAAACTGCTTTGCCAGTGATGAAGAATTAGAAGCGTTAAAGAATGTTAACTTAGATATGATTGATTTTAAAGTAAAATTAGTGGAAAATGCACCGGCTCATCAGGTAGAACGTTTAAAAATGAATTTGTCTCGCCGAGGGGATCGCAATGACTATATCCTTCGCACATTGGAAAGTCGTTTAGCTAAGGGTAAAGTAGAACCATTTAATACTGTTGATATCAAACGTGGAGACGTTATTATCGATAATGAACTCTATGGTCAATATTGCGGTGAAGTTCAGATCGCTTTAAAAGATATGAAAAACAGCGGAAAGACCAATGTGATCGGACATATTCGTGAAGAAGAAGTATTCTTGATCGATTATATTAAATCTAGTCAGCCATTTACATTTACTTTCATTTAAAAAAGGAGCCGAGGCTCCTTTTAGTCTATACTTTCATATCTTTCAAATAATCGTGTTGAACATACCATTAACAGCAGACAAATGACAACACTATACACAATAATAGCAAACAGCGCCATTTCATTGGAGATCATGAGTGCCGCCATAATTGCAATCACTATTCCAACAAATAATACTAATCCCTGAATCAACATCTTTAATAACGTTAATCCGGTATTCCCCAAAGATTTTCCTAGGATATTCTGACAAATAACCTGAATATAAAGTTTGATTGCCATAATGCTGACATGGGCAACAATACATAGAATCATTTGCGGGATAGATAGCCCCATCCCAATTCCTGCCGGGATCACCATCAATAAGCCATCAATTAAAGCGCGAAGATGTTCAATTAAAGTAGCATACCACATTTTTCTAAATGCCGTATCCGGAATTAAGAATGTGTAAGGATTATCAATTTCCTTGCTCCATTTTGTGGCATATCCACTCATTAAGAATGAGAAATAGGCACTCAATCCGGGTAAGATAAACAAAGCAAATTCAATAGGCGGACGTTCCTGAATACTGAAATAGCATAAGACCAGTCCGGCTCCCAATGAAAGGAGTGTTGTCCCGCCAAAAATAAAGAAACGATTCTTTTTATATTCTAATATCTGACGGTAAAAGATCGCTTTTGCATAAGCCCCTTTATAAGCGATAGAAGCTTTTTTATATTTTCTTTTACCAAAGCTGACTTCACCTTTTTTAGCTTTCTTTCTCTTTTCACTATAATCACGGGCATAATCTGAAGCTTCTTCATAATATTTCCCCGTACAAGGCATTTTAATCGCACTCACCAGCAGCAGAATTGTTCCGACTGCAAATAAAACCGTACAAATTACATTGATCGGTGTAGCCCCCAGAAAAATAAGATGATACGGAGCTAAAATCCAACCGAATATTGGAATGAATAAGAATAGTTCCTGTAATGGAAAAATTGCTAAGGCATTGAAGGTATTATCTATAAAGATAAAGACATAAAGCGCATAAGCCGCAAATAGTGCCAAGCATGCCCAAGTCCCTTTTTTGATCCAATCCACATGTTTTTGCGTTAAACGTTCATTTGCATAGACATTCATCATTAAGCCGGTTTCAAACAAAGGCTCAATAAGGACAACTACAATGAAGAACAAAACAGCTTGAAGTGTTGTTGCTTCAAATATGAAGAATGCTCCGATTGAGAGTACAAGATTCATAATGATAGAAGGAATCAATAGTTTCATAAAACGATACAGCAATATCTGTTTTGGACTAATTGGTGTATTAAACAGAAAATGCAGGTCGCTCATTAAAAAGATAATTCCTTTTTTTCGTACATACATTAATATATTGGTTGGCACAGACATTAAAACGATATAAGTCAGAATAATGACTATTCCTTCTTTTGAATCTAATTTAAAATTTACAGCCATTCCGCCAAAGATAAAAATCATATAGGCAGCATACGCAATCCAAAACAATATCAGCAGTAAAGCAGAAGGCTTATGCAAGGCCTTTTTTAATTTATTGACAAATGTTGTTTTTGTAAGATAGATTAAGGCATTCATTGCTGATCACCTGTCATTTTAAAGAAAATATCTTCAATTTCCTGATCTTCAATATCTTCCTTGCGATATTGTCCGATAATTTTCCCTTTATCGATAATGACCATATCATCCCATAAGTCTTTTACCATTTCCAGCATATGGGTACTGATAATAATCGTAGCTCCTTGGCTTTTTAATTCTAAAATCAGTTCCTTTAATTCTTTGATTGCTTTAGGATCTAATCCGATCATCGGTTCATCAAATAAAACAACCTTAGGTTTAATCATCAAGGCACAAACGATACTGACTTTCTGCATCATCCCTTTAGATAATTCATCCCCCAGTTTATCTAGTTTATCATCAAGTTCAAAACGCGTCGCCAATTCCATTGCATAATCCATATGATCCACATTGTAAGCTTTATTAATAAATTCAAAATGTTCTTTTATAGTTAAGGCATCATACATGGATGGCAGTTCCGGAATATAAGCAAAGCGTTTTTTTGCTTCAATATCTCTTGAATTGATATGATCTATATTAATCTTTCCGGAAAAGAATAATAGCCCTGCGATACTTTTAATAATAGTAGATTTACCAGCCCCATTGGGTCCTAATAAGATTCCTACTCTGCCTGTTGGAATCGTAAAACTGACATGATCTACCGCAAGTGTTTTTTTATAGCTTTTGGTTAAATCGATAATTTCTAACATGATAGTTCCCCCCTTATTGTGAATATCTTAACATATTTGTTTCGTTTTTAAAATCTTTCTCATAAGATATCGCTTGATTTTTACACCTTTTTAACGGGATACATTAAATAATGTTGGGATATATTCTATGTGTAGAGTATAATGAAGAAAACAAGAGGGGGGCCAGTCAAATGGTTAGAACGTTATAGATAGCTCAAGTTAGCCTTTTAAAATTCTAAAGAAAGCAGGTTAACTTATGAAAAGTTATAAAATCAATTTAAATTTAAATTATGTGTATGAATTCTTACTCAATTGTAATATTACACAATTACTTTGGCCGACTTATTTAATTATTCGCGGTTATTCTTTGGTGGATGTCGGTATTGCTGAAAGTATTTTCCATCTGACTTCTATGCTGTGTGAACTGCCAACCGGAATTGTCAGTGATTTATATGGTCGACGTTTCAGTCGCTTAATGGGACGCCTTTTATCCATTCTGTCGATTATCATCCTGATGTATGAAGCAAGCCGCTGGATGATCTATCTGTCATTTATTATCAGCGCACTTTCCTATAACTTAGAATCGGGAACAGACAGTGCCTATGTATATGATCTTATGTTGGAAAATAATGATGAGGAACATTTTCCTAAAATCCAAGGATATCGTGAGATGGTGCTTCAAACGGCTTGTATTATTGCGATCATGATCGGTGGAAGCCTTGCAGATATTTCTTATTTTTTAGCTTATGGTATTTCACTTTTAATTACGATCGTTTCTATCATCGTATTACTTCAAATGAAAGAAATAAAGAATGCCGGTTATCAAAAAATGAATATGTTTAAAGGTATGCTTCATCAGTATCAGACAAGCTATGCTTTGTTCAAAGAAAACCATCAGATACTTTATCTTATTTTAAGTTATTCTCTGTTCACTGCCTCAATCACGACATGTCATTATTACTTAACAAACTACTGGAAAGAAATGGGAATGTCAATCACACAGATTTCTTTCTTCTTTACCTTGGAAAACGTTGCCGGATTAGCAGCAGGATTATTAGCTTATAAAATGATTCAGCGTTATTCAAAAGAAAAGATTGTTTTATATTTACCTTTATTTGTTGTAGTGGGGCTTATGGGAATCCCTTTCTTTCCGATTTCTATCATTTCTTTAATCTTTATAGCCTTTTTTGAATCATTGCTTTATATCAGCATTACCACCTTTTTAAATCAAATCATTCCCAGTTCGTCAAGAGCGACATTACTTTCCTGCATGTCAATGGTCTTTAGTATTATGATGATTATTTATTTTCCGATTATAGGCTGGATCGGTGATCACTATCACTTAAAGACAGCATTTATTATTCTTGCGGTTATATCCGCCATTGTGTATATTCTTTATCAGCATATACTGCGTACACGTTTATTAAAGAAAGACCATTTTGAATAGTTCCTTTCTTTTGAAATTATTCTTCATTTATCTTATAGTGAATAGGGAGGTCTCTATGAATAATAAACGCTATGAATTTGATGCCATCATTTTAAAAGTACCGGATATCGATGGTGCTTATATAGAATTTCCTTATGACGTTAAAGAGGAATTCAAAAAAGGACGGGTTAAAGTCGAAGCCACTTTTGATGGCTATCCGTATTCAGGAAGCTTAGTAAGAATGAAAACACCCGGACATATCATTGGCATTAGAAAAGATATTCGCCAAGCAATTAACAAACAACCCGGAGATGTCGTCCATGTGACAATAAAAGAAAGAATCTAAAAAGGCTTATGCATGATCATAAGTCTTTTAAAATACAGCGGTATTCTTCAATTAATTTTTCTAAATTATAATTACGGCAGTTAGCCGGACTGGTTGATGGCAAATAAATCGATGCCATGCCTGTACTTTTAAAACAATGTAATTTATACAATGATGTAGCCTTTAACCCAGTTGTATAAATTTTTTGAATGGAGGTCTCCTTCAATAACTGATCGATAGCATTTACTTCAATAGAAGTAATCGAATTATCATCAGCCCCTTTGATTTCACAGCTTTTTAATACATCCCATAACGCTATATGATGCTTTTGCATCATCTCTCTTTTTTGTTGATTAGTGATAGGCAGATCCTCATTAAACAAGGCTGCCATAATCTTCCAGAAACGATTCTGCGGATGTGAATAGTAAAATCCTGCCTCTCTGGATTTAGGGGAAGGCATTGTTCCCAAAATTAATATTTTGGAAGATGCATCATATATAGGGGAGAGGGTATGTTCTACTTTTTCTAATTGATTCATTTTTATCACCTTTTTCATCATAACATCTCTTTAAAATTATTTTAAACCATATTATAATTTTAGTGGAGGTATTTTATATGAAAAAAGCAATTGTTTTATTTAAAGAAGGATTTGAAGAAGTAGAAGCCTTAACCGTTGTTGATGTTTTTCGCAGAGCAAATATGCCTTGCCTAATGATTGGAATGGATAGCAATGAAGTGACCAGCAGTCATCAGATTACTGTAAAGATGGATGCGCTATTTAGTGAAGCTTGCTATGAAGCGGATCTTGTTGTTTTACCCGGTGGTCTTCCCGGAGCAACCAATTTAAGAGAAGATCAACGTGTTATTGATATATTAAAGAAATTTAATGATGAGGGAAAATGGATCGGTGCCATCTGTGCAGGACCTATCTCATTGCAAAAAGCAGGAATTATTCAGGATAAAAAGTTTACCTGCGCTCCCGGATTTGAAGATCAACTGCCTGATGGCTGCCACCAAGATACGTTGGTAGAAATAGACGGACACATCGTGACCGGACGAGGACCGGCAGCTTCATTGGAATTCGCTTACACATTACTGGAAAAGCTAGGCGGAGACAGCATGCCATTAAGAGAAGGCATGCAGTATAACTTTCTTACAAAACAAAAGTAAAACTAATGATAAATAATCAAAAAGACTTGATCCTCAATGAAAGAAGATCAAGTCTTTTTCCTTTTTAATATTGTTTGTTATAGGTGAATATATCTATCAGCATTAAAACTAACATAGAATTTTGATCCTTCGTCTGCTAAAATAAAAAACAGATAGATAAACATTATTTATATTACGGGAGGGTAAATAAATGAGTAATATGGAAAAAGCATTAGGTATTATCGGCGTCCTTGTTGTTTGTTTTATATTTTTAATTGTTATTATCTTTGTTTCATTATTCATAGGAAGATGGAAAGCAAAGGGTGTCAACCCCAATAAAAACTTTCCCCGCAATCCTATTAAACACAGTTTAACTGAAAATCAGCAGCGAGCTATCAATGTTGGAGCCATTCTTTCAGCCAGCAACAGTGATTTTTGTGATAGTTTACAAACCAGCAAACCCAAAGCTATAAAAACAATCAAAGAAATTTTATCACGTGATTGGGGTATACAGTCCTCAAAAGAAGCTATCGAAATGTTAGATGAATTAAAATATGGAAAACATCACCAAATTTTTAATTATATTTTAAAGAATGCGTCTCGAGTACTCCCATATAAAGAAGGAACAGTCGATCCTTTAGGGCTATACGAACAGATTGGATTTTCATTGCTCGATGAAAGAATATTAAATGACTATGCTAAAGAAGTTGCGCTTGCTAAAAAAAATATTCATTTAATGAATGATATACTTAATGCTTCTTCTTACGAAGACGCAAAAAAATATCAATCACTGTTTGGTGATGAAGAAACATTCTTGGTTTGCATTAAAATCTTTCATCTGTTTTATAAGCAATTTCTTTCTTATGAAAATGGCATAAAAAATTTAGACTTAACCCTGTCAGACCTGCAAAAAGAAGGCTTTTTTGGATCAGATCTTTCAGAACTTAAAAATATTAATACCATTTCATGGGATATAGGGCGTATGGTAAATGTTGCCAGATATAGCTATGATGCCGGGTATATTACAGAAAATGAAGCTTGGGAATATCTCTTTTTTGCAAGTAAAACATGTCAGTTGAACTATTCAGACTGGGCAGAATTTGGTAAAAGCTATATTGTTGGAAGAGCATTATGGGTAGGAAATACGATAAGCTTCTATTTAATGTTGAATATGCTGAAGGAATTAAAAGAAGATACTAATAGTCCATGGAAGCTTGTATCTTTGCATTAAAGCAAAATACAAAGTGATTTAATCTATTATACTTAATAATTATTTTATAAGACAGGCGATTTAACCGATTATGGCTAAAGCCTGTTTTTATATATAATTTCAAACAAAACAAATAATTATTATAAAATAATGCAAACAATTATAAATTATGTTTGATATTAAATAAACATTATGTTATATTGTTTATTAAGGAGGGATCGTATGAATATAAAAGAAGTCACTTTAGCACAATTAGAGTGCGGATATATAGAAAATCAGCAGAGCTATCAATGTATACACTGTGATTATAAAACAATAAAGGGAGAAATTTATTCTTATGAACATCATTTTTATGATGCGAAAAAAAGAATGGAAATTCATCTTCAATACGATCATCACGGATGTTTATTTCCTTTACTAGAAGCTCCAAAGAAAGTAAATACTTTAACTGATAATCAAAAACAGATAATGACTTATCTTTATCAGCATAAAAGCGACAAAGAGATTGCCAAGCTAATGGGAATCAGTGAAGCTACTGTCCGCTATCAGCGCTTTTCATTAAAAGAAAAGGCTAACCAAGCTAAGGTATTTTTAGCGATGTACCATTTATTAGAAAGTGAAAACAGGATTGATACATTTTTAGATATTCATGAGGAGGCAACAATGATGGATGAACGCTATATAGCTACAAAAGAAGATGAAGAGAAAGTACATCAAGATTTCTTTATTTCTCTAACCCCATTAAAACTGAAAAATCTTCCAAGAAAAGAAAAGTACAAGATTATAGTATTTAAAACGATCTATGATCAATTTATTAGTGGAAAAGAATATTCAGAAACAGAGGTAAATGAGATACTAAAAGAAATTTTTGATGATTATGTGACAATACGTCGTTATATGATTGAATATGGTTTCTTAAAACGTCGTGATGATGGTTCAGTCTATATGAAAAGTTAAAGGGGATAAGCTTCCCTTTTTTTATTCACATTCTGAAACTATTTTCAATTGATTAAAATAATAAAGTCCTAATTTTAACGATAGTATAATAGCACTAAACAGAAAGGTGGAGGAATTATGAGTTATCCAAAAGGTTTTTTATGGGGTGGAGCTGTTGCAGCCAATCAATGTGAGGGTGCATGGTTGGAAGATGGAAAACAGCCCAATGTTACCGATGTAATGGTAGGGATTGCCAATAAAAATCCAAGTATTAAATGGAATGAAGAAACAAGTAAGTGGGAAATGGCACTAGATCCTAATAAGGTTTATTTAAGTCATGAAGCAATTGATTTTTATCATCGCTATAAGGAAGATTTAAAGCTAATGGCAGGAATGGGATTTAAAGCCTTTCGTACCTCTATTGCGTGGGGACGTATCTTCCCTAATGGGGATGAAATTCAGCCAAACGAAGCTGGGCTTAAATTTTATGAAGATATGATTGATACGATGATTGAATTAGGCATGGAACCAGTTATTACATTAAGCCATTATGAAACGCCTTTACATTTATTAACTGAATATGGCGGATGGAGCAATCATCAATTAATAGAGTTTTGGAAACGTTATGTGACAACCGTTTTTGAACGTTATAAAGGAAAAGTAAAATATTGGCTGACATTTAATGAAGTTAATAATATGAAGCATATGCCTTTTGTTGCCAGTGCTGTCCTAAATATCAATCCAAAAGACAAAAATGATCCGATCGGTTCAATTACGGAGCAGGAAAAATGGCAGGCATATTACAATATCTGTGTTGCAAATGCTTGGACAGTAAAAATCTGTAAGGAAATTGATCCAAAAGCTAAAGTAGGGTGTATGCTGACAAGTTCATGTGTTGCCACTTATCCATACAACTGTGATCCTGATAATGTTTTCGGCGCTTATGATGCACAAAGAATGTCTAATTTCTATTTTGGAGATGCTTTCTGCTTAGGAATTATACCCGGTTACGTAAAACGTGTTTGGCGTGAACAAAACTGCGAACCAAAGATGTGTAATGATGAATTAAAACTGATCAAAGAAAATACAGTTGAGTTCTTCTCATTAAGCTATTATCGTTCATCTACTTTTGAAGGTACTGTTTCTTTAGGCGATACCGGCGGTCTTATCGGTAAAGAAAATCCATATCTAACAGGATGTTCACCGGAGCCTTGGCGCTGGCCAATTGATCCGAAAGGCATTCGTTATATCTTAAATGTCCTTTATGATCGTTACCATCTTCCTTTATTCATTGTTGAAAATGGAATTGGTTTAGATGAAGCACCGGATCAAAATGGTGAAATTGATGATCCTGAAAGAATGAAATATGTAGAAGATCATTTACATTATATCCATGAAGCCATCTTAGACGGAGTGGAAGTCATGGGATATCTCTATTGGGGACCGATTGATATCGTTTCAGCAGGTACCGGGGAAATGAGAAAACGCTATGGCTTTGTCTATGTTGATCGTCATAATGATGGAAGCGGAACAATGGAAAGAAAAATCAAAAACTCTTATTATCGTTATAAAGAGATTATTGAAACTAACGGAGAATGTCTTCTTAAAAAAGATAAATAATATTAAAATTTAAAAACATTGCTTTTCGATTAGCAATGTTTTCTTTTTTATAATGGAATAATGCGATCACATTGATCGGCTACATAAGGATCATGTGTAACAATAATGATCGTTTTACCTTCGCTATTTAATTTTTTAAGCAATGACATAACAATCTCTTTATTTTCTTCATCTAAAGATCCAGTTGGTTCATCCGCTAAAATGAGATTTCCTTCTTTGAGTATTGTTCTGGCGATCGCCACTCTTTGCTGTTCACCTCCGCTTAATGCACTGATTTTAGTTTTAACGTCTTTATCAAGCCCTACCTTTTCTAAAGCAATTTGAATTTCAGATAACTTTTCACTTTTACTTAAATTCTTAAACTCTAAGCCAATTAATAGATTATTTAATATACTATCATCATCAATTAACGCAAAATTTTGAAATAGATAATTAATATGATTGCGGATAATTTCAGTTGCTAGTTTTGAATTAGGTTTAATATTGAGATGATCATAAAAATAGTAATCGCCTTCATCATACTCCTCTATTAACCCGATAATATTCAGCAAGGTCGTTTTACCGCTACCACTTCTTCCGGTAATGGCGATCATTTCCCCTTCATTAATCCTTAAATCAAAAGTATTTAAAATAATATGCTCCTTATACTTTTTTGTTAAATTTTTAATATTAATTATTTCCATAATAATCTCCCTTAATCAACGAATTCAATGAACGTTTTTCAACCATTTTAATATTAAAGATTAAAAAGCCTATATCTATTGCAATCATTGGAATAAAAAATAAATAAACAAGCGGATTTCCTGTTATATTATGAAATTGATCCACCATAGTGGGTGTTAAATAATTGTATACAGTTATTAAATAGGCTATAGAAAGCATAATATCAATAATAATGTATTTTATAATATAAGATTTCATAGACCGAACCAAACTGAAACCATTTAATTTCTTTATACCAATCGTTTTTAAATTATTTTTTATGTATAGTTTTACCGATTGTACAGTGATCATAACATAAATAATAAGGACTAATACTAAAATAGGTGTATTGAATTTCAACGTTATATTAATTATTTCAATTTGATCCATAAATGGCTGTGATAAGTTACCCACCGTTATGCCAATGGATTGATTGAATATTTCTTTTAATTCGTTATTTACTTCTTCTAGGGTGCGATTATTAAGAGGAATTTTCAATCGAGAATTTATATCTGTAGCTAAAATATTTCTAACTTCATTGTCCTGCATATTTTCTACTGTAATAATATTAAATATTGGAGAATAAATATTATATTTGCCATCTTCATTCATATCCATATTAAACGAAAAAAACTTATTGTTTTGTGTATCATCATATACAATAAACTTCAATTCATAATTTTCAGTCATCTGATTATAACCCGTCATATAAAAATTCAGAATATATTCATAATTATTTTCGTCCACTTTTGAATTAGGCAGCAAAAAAACACGTTGATTCTTTATCTCATCTACAATAATATCATTTCCGTGCATATCCTTTAATCCTAATGTATTAAGATAATTAATATTAATCGTCGATAAATTGAAATCTATATTTGGATTAAATTCTTCAACTTTGATGTCTTCACTTTCATTGACATCTAAAATATTTTTCTCATTTATACCTAAATTTTGAGTCTGAAAATGTGTATTATAAACATAGAAACAGCCTTGATCAAAAAGTGTTGCTTGGGCTTTTCTCAGATATTCATTATTATCGGAATTAATTAATTCCATAGGATCGCTAACATTTAAATTTACAGGAACAGCAAAATCTTGATAATCAATCCATGAAGCAATCACTTCTCTAAAATTTTGTGCTCGACTAATATTACTGAAAAGAATTCCACTAAATACAAAACAACATAATAAAATAATAACCCTTAAAAAATTGTTTAATTTCTCTATTAAGTTTTTTCCATAATTTCCTTTTAATACTTCAGACAATGTAAATCTTGATACAATGAAATAACTAATTGAAGAAAGAATAAGGACTACAGTATATAGTAAAAAAACATTCTTTAACATCTCTATCCAAAAAGTAATATTTGTATTTTTAATGATTAGAAACATTACACCGAGTTCAACACATGTCGTAATTAGAACTGTCTTATAAATGGGTTCTAACAATTTTTCAAAGATATAAGATTTATTATATCCCATCAACTTTAACACACCGATTCTTTTTGAATCTTCGCATGTATTATAAAACACAGCTATAGTGAAGCAAAACAAACTTATGATAATGATGATCATCATCATCGTATTTAAAGTATTCCCATTATTCAAATGTATTGCTGTTGTAGTGATTTCTTCCTCACTTACCCCTAATTGTTCAGTTAATTCAGTAAAAAATAGTTTTGCATTATTTATATCTTTAAAACGGACTTGAAGATTATTATTAAAATTAAATGTATTCAAATAATAATCCATTGTTCCCACAACAATAGGATTATCATCAAATATATCTTTTATTTGTCCGATTTGCCTGTCATCTTCGTTAATAGATGTTGATATATAAGCCTCTTTTTTCATTGAGGTTAAAGTGATATCACTTCCTTTAACTTGATATGGGTGATATTCATCATAAGTTAAATAAACACCTACATATTTTTTTGTTACTCCTTCTGTTACTGTTGTGCTTTTATAAAGATTCGCTGAATACTTTTGTGCTAACGGCTTAACTGCTTCATACAACATGTCATCATCAATTTTAATTTTATCATTAATAGTCAAAGTGATGGTATTATCTAAAAACAGTTCATCCCATTTATTGCTGTCATTGTATTTAAACATGATCGTAAAACAACCCATACAGATACTTATTATTAAAAATATTGTGACAATTAACTTACTTTTCATAATCCACCTCATAAAAAATCAATTTAATAATTAGTTAAATTAATTTAATTCCCATGTTTTTACTTTTATTTTCTCATTAGGGTTTGCTTCTGAATTCATTGTTTAAATAATTTTTCTAAATTTAGAATCGTTTATCTATTTCAAAAGTAGCATAATCTCTTAACTTTTGCAATCGCTTTCAGACATTAAACTATTAATACTTAACTAATCAAAAAAGCAGAGCAACAGGTTTTATATTCCTTTTGTTCTGCCTATTTTTTAATCTATGTAAATGTCATTTTCTTGTTTTACTTTAATATTTCTACAACCCTTAATAACAATTCATTGATTATTAAGTCCTTACTAATCTTATCTTGACAAATATTAATATAATTATAATATCATATGTTTACTTTATTTGTTTAATTGATAATCAACGATTGTCATCTGGTCGTTTATTTTAATAGGAGCTGCTTCTAAAACTCGCTTAAATCCTAACTTTTCATAAAAATGGATATTGCATTCTTCTTCTAAGATTGTTGAAAGCTGCCAAGTATGTACAAAGGCATATTTCTTTTGTAATTCAATCATGACATTTGTTCCTAAATGCTGATCTCTAAATTCAGGGAGAATACCAAAATCATCAATTTTATATACCGTTTCTTGTTCCTTTTTTAATTTGATAATCCCAATTTCTGTATCATTATTTTTAATAAAATAAATAGTTGAATTTAGATCTTCTATATATCTTCTGATAGAAGCAGCACTTTCATTAGTAGGATTAATTGTGTCATCATGGTATCGATCTAAGAATTCAATAAAACATTGGGTTTGTACTGAGATAACTTTATAAACATCATTTACAGTTGCTTTTATAAATGTAATCATTATTTCCTCCTAAAATAAAACTCCCGTTTGGGAGTTAGTCAACATCATAGGCAGTTAGATCATCGAATGTCTGTCTTCGTATAACTAAACGATCCTGCCCTTCATAAGTAAAGACGACAGCCGGCTTTGGCAGCTGATTATAATTATTGCTCATTGAGTAATGATAAGCTCCGGTAGAGAAAACCGCTAAAATATCTCCAGCGACAGGTGAAGGCAAATCAATACTTTGAATTAAAATATCACCTGATTCACAGTTTTTACCGGCTACACAAACCGTTTCAACTGGTTCTTCACTGGCTTTATTTGCGATCAATGCTTCATACTTTGCCTGATATAAAGCTGAACGAATATTATCAGTCATTCCGCCATCAACGCTGATGTATTTTTTTATTCCCGGTATTTCTTTTGAAGAACCTACTTCATAGAGTGTAATCCCGGCATTTCCAACTACAAAACGTCCCGGTTCAATTAAAACCATTGGTCTTTGCCATCCTTTATCTTCAAAACCTTTAGTGATGATCGCCATAATCTTTTCAGTAATCAATTCAAAATCCAATGGTGTATCTTCCTTTGTATAAGCAATTCCATATCCACCACCGGCATTTAATTTAGTAATGACAATTCCAAAACGATCATAAATTTCATAAGCAAATTCTACGAATTTATGCATCGCTTCCTCATACTTCGTAATGTCAAATACTTGTGATCCGATATGGCAGTGTATTCCTTCAAATCGAATATGTTCAGCTGATAAGATCTGCTGGATTGCTTCTAAATAGGTACCGTCATGGGAAGAAAAACCAAATTTTGTATCATCTGCCGCGGTTTGGATATATTTATGTCCGCCAGCCGCAACACCAGGTACAACACGAATTGTCGCATTGATTGTTTTTCCTAATTGACCGGCAATTTCTTCAACCAATTCAATCTCATGAAAATTATCAATGACAAAATTTTCTACTCCATTAGAAACAGCGTATTCAATCTCACTTTTCAACTTATTATTTCCGTGGAAATATATTTTTTTAGGATCAAAACCAGCTTTTAAAGCTATTGATATTTCTCCCGCAGATACACAATCAATACCGATTCCATATTCTTTAGCGAGTTTATAAATTGCCACACAACTAAATGATTTTGATGCAAATAATGGCAATGTATTTTCAAATTTATCAATCATTTTTGTTTTTAAAAGATTCATCTGTTCACGAATGTGTCCTTCTGACATCACATACAGCGGAGTACCGTATTTCTTAACTAGATCTAAGCTTGAAACACCATCAATATATAATATATTGTCATGAATCGTGGCATATTTTGTTTGAATGATTTCCTGTGTCTTAATATCCATTACCATAATCTATCCTATTAATATAACGTCTTTAACGTATATAATCCTTTCTCTTTGGTTTCTAATAACTGTGCCGCATGAATCGCTCCAAGTACAAAGACTTCTTTCGATAGAGCCGTATGTTTAACTTCAACAATTTCATCATTTCCGGCAAACATAATTTCATGCTCTCCAAAAATAGTTCCACCTCTTAGCGCCTGAATCCCAATCTCATTTTTTTCTCTGCGCTTAGAAATGCTGCTGCGATCATAAACAGGATGCAGATGTTCAATCTCTTCATCCATTACTTCGTAAAGTAATTTTGCTGTTCCGCTTGGAGCATCTATTTTTTTATTATGATGCTTTTCCACAATTTCAATATCAAAGCCATTTTCATAAAATTCTTTTGCCACTGCTCTTAATATTTTAGTGACCATCTGCATTCCAAATGAAGTGTTATAAGATTGAAAGATAGGAATCTGATGAGAAGCCTCTTCAATCTTATTTAACTGTTCATTCGTAAATCCGGTTGTCGCTAAAACCAGCTTTGTATTATTTTTTAATGCATAAGCTAAGATATCGTCTAAATTATTGGGATGTGAAAAATCAATAATGACATCTGCTTTTTCTGTGCATTCTGCTAACTTGGTATACATTTGATCATCGATTTGCTGATCAAATTCGTAAGAGACAACACCAATCACATCAAATGCTTCATTATTTTTAATGGCATGGTAAATTTTCTTTCCCATTAAGCCAAATCCATAAATGATTGTTTTCATCTTAATACCCCTTGCTTTCAAAAATTTCCATCGCAATAAACAGTTTTTCCTGATTTTCTTTAGTCGTTGGAATCAGAGGCATTCTTAAATGATCACTGCATATTCCCTGATGTGCTAAAGCTGACTTCACACAAATAGGATTGACATCTAAGAATAAACCTAAACATACATCATTAAGATCATAGCTTAATTGCTGTGCCTTAGCATTCTCACCAGCTAAAGCTAATTCGCATAACTGCTGACATTCTTTTGGATACACATTGCTTAATACTGAAATAACACCTTTACCTCCGGCGGCAATCATTGGTAAAATCAAACCATCTTCACCAGACCATACATCAAAATCAAGATCTTTTACTTTTGCAAGAAGTTCCATTGTATATGCCATGTTTCCTGTAGCATCCTTCATACCGATGATCATCGGATGCTGTGCTAACTGCAAAGCTGTATCCACATTAATCATTAAGCCTGTTCTACCGGGAATATTATATAAAATAATTGGCAGTCCGATATTATCTGCTAAATAGGTAAAATGCTGAATCAATCCCTGTTGACTGGTTTTATTATAATAAGGCGTTACAATCAGACAGGCATCTGCTCCCATTTCCTTCGCTATTTTAGACTCTCTTAAAGCATGTGTTGTATCATTGCTTCCGGTTCCGGCAATAACCGGTATTTTTTTATTTGCTAGTTCTACGGTGATTCTTAATAACTCATGTTCTTCATCTACAGTTAAAGTAGAAGCTTCAGCAGTTGTCCCATTAACCAATAATGCCTGAACATTATTATCAATCATCTTGTTTACTAAAGTGCGAAACGCTTCATAATCTACCGATCCATCTTCATGAAATGGTGTAACTAAGGCAACGGCACTGCCCACAAATAATTCTTTCATCTATATATCTCCTTATAATTGATATTCTTTTTTTATTGCTTCTACAATAACATTCAAATCTTTTTTATTTACTAAAAAATCAATACTTGTCAGTGAAGTTGATACTTGCAGGATATGAATATTCGCTTTAGCAAAGATATTGAATACATTTGCAGCGACACCCGGTGTATTGCGCATTCCTTCCCCCTCAACCAATACCTTAGAAACCATACGATCTTGAGTAATTACAATTTGTTTATATTTATCTCTGATTAATTCTAATGCTTCATCTAATGCTTTTTGTGAATCCTGATCACAAGTGATCTGTAAGTTCACTTCATCTTCCAGCATAATTTGGCTGATCATATCAATATCTACGTTCTTTGAAGCAATAATATTAAAGATATCGGCGATAAACATAGAATTTTTATGTACTTTTCCTAATTTTACTTGAATGATGTCTTCTAACACTGTAATTTTACTTATTGCTTTTTCCATCATGGAATCCTCCTTTTTTCTTCCCAATTAAAAATGCCGCATGTGTTTCATTGCGACAAGATGATAGACCATATTGACCAATGATAGCACAACATTATCAAATATAGGATAATGACAGTCTTACAGATATTCTCTATAATCCCAGAAATCAGATTCATGCAATAATCTGCTTCTTCGGCAATGGCTCCTACGCTTATTCTGTTTGCACCCACTAATAAGTTTAATAACACAATGCACCTCTATCAATTTTTTTCAATATAGCACACATTCCCTAAAATAACAATATGTTTCCTGCTATATCTTTCGATTTTCTATAAAATATTAGATTTGTTTTCTGTTTTTAAAATAATGGTGAATATCATTTCCAAACCATACTATAAAATAGAGACATAGGACACAAAAACCAATCAAGGCAAAACGAATACCTAAATGAATATCACGATAAACAAAAGCCAGTGTAAATGAACTGGTAAAGAAAAATCCAAAAACTATCGCTAAAAGAGTAAGTATAATTCTTTTTATTGTTTCCATTTTATTCCTCCTAACCGGCTAAAGCAGGGCGGTCATCCACCTCTTCTAAAAACGTGAAATGAATTCCGTCATTACTTATATAATGGGCACTGTTATAGCCATAGTCGCCATTTTCACCTTGACCGACAATAAGATGGATCTGTTCATCTTCTTTATAGATACGATCTACTTGAATATATGGAGTAATACTATCTCCCATAAAAGATATTTCTTTTAATTCAAATGTTATAGGGGTAAAGGTTTGTCCGCCGTCTTCCGTTCGATAAAATGAAAGATGTTCTCGGCTATCATTATTACGATAAGCGACATACCCAATATTATCATCACTAAAGAAAGCATAGGTCATTACTCGCTGCTCAGGATCCTGATAATTGACAGATTCAAAATGGATACCATCTGTGCTTTTCATTAAGCTGTGACTTTCTGCTGACATTGCTTTATCCGTAGAAAATAAAACATAAAATTGATTGTCTGTCTTTGATAAGAAACGTGCTCTTAGATAATAGTGTTCGTTTGAAGCAACAGTAGTTGTCTCCCAGCTTTTACCTTGATCGTAAGAATAGATGAGATTTAAGCTTCCTTGATCAACATATAAGAATGCAGTATAGTCCTCTTTAACTATATAGCTTCCTTCAGGAACTGTTTCACCATAGGAATAATTCGGATCATAGGTTACTTTTTCATAATCTATCGGTACTTCAGTAAAGTTGTCCCCATGATCGTAGGTAACCCATAATTTATGATCCAAAATCGTATAATCACAATCCTTTTCAATCGCATATTGTGTTGGCTTTTTGCCTTCTGTCATAATGTTTGGATCTGTTTGAATCTGATAATTGACTGGACGCATCTCTTCTTTTGCTTGATAACCTTTTGCCGTCTTTTCAAATTTCAATACAACCTGCTGTTTATACCAGCCGTCATCACTTTGCATTAATCCGCCATGGTTAAAGATCAGCTGCTCATTACTAGAAAATGGCAAATAAGCATAGTCAACTTGAACATAACCGTTTTTCTGATCTAAAAGCTCAATATTATCGATGCGTGCTTCTTTTATCTTGTATGAAAAAGGAGTCAGCCAATCTTTGAACTGTTCCGTATATTGATCAAACCAAAGCCCGGCAATATTCTCTAACCGATCCTCTGTTGTTTTTACTTCAATCGCTGTTTTTTCAATGGCTTTAAATGTTTGCCACTTATATTGAATAAAACTAAATGTTAATAATGTAATTAAGGTTATAAATATAAATGCTGATTTTATATTCTTCATAAAGAATCCTCTTTTCAATTTCACTTATTATATTACATTTTCACTTTGAATAAAATATGAACTGTTTATTAGTTCATATCATTTGTCTATATATTTCAAACATGGTAAAGTTAAAATAAACTAACAACAATAAGGGAGACTTTGACATTATGAACATGACCACATTACTAGAAAACTATTTACAAAAAACAATCGAGCCAAACTTATTTGAGCATTGCCAAGATATTTTTGATTTAGATCAATTGGAAGACTATTTAACTTTACAGCAGGATATTATTAATAAGTTTAAAGGTTATTCTTTATCCGAACCATGTTTATCTGTCATAAAAGAAATAACATTGCGCTATAATGAAGAAATTTATTCTATCGAACATTTGTATGATAAATTTGAAAGCTTTGTCAACAAGACTGCTACTCCTGAACAGGTTTTAGATATGCTGATTAAATCAGCTGTTGAATTGATCAGTCAGGAAGCTCCTCAATGGGAATTTATTGCTTCTTATCTGTTAGCTCTAAAACTGGATCAACAAATCAAAGAGAATACAAAACAATATCACATTCACGATCTTTACAGTAAGATTGAAAAATTAACCCAGATTGGTTTATATGGGGAATATTTATTAGAGAATTACAGTAAGGAGGAAGTTCAGATATTAGAAAGTTATTTAAAACCGGAACGTACGCATCTGTTAACTTACAGCGGACTGGAACTATTGAGTAAACGTTACTTGATTGCCGACCATCAGCATCATGTATTAGAGAATGTGCAGGAAATGTTTATGATCATTGCGATGCATATCGGAATGAATGAAAAAGATCGTCTGCCTTTTATCATGGATTTTTATGATCTGTTAAGTCAATTAAAAATAACGATGGCAACCCCTACCTTAGCTAATGCCAGAAAACCATTGCATCAGCTATCTTCATGTTTTATAGATACAGTGCCGGATTCCTTGACCGGTATTTACAAAAGTATTGACAATTTTGCTCAAATCTCTAAGTATGGCGGCGGAATGGGAATGTATTTTGGTAAAGTCAGAGCTATAGGTTCTGACATTCGTGGCTTTTCCGGTTGTGCCGGAGGAGTTATTCGCTGGCTGAAATTAGTAAATGATACCGCAGTTGCAGTCGATCAATTAGGTGTACGTCAAGGAGCCGCTGCTGTCTATTTGGATGCTTGGCATAAAGATCTTCCTGAGTTTTTGCAAATACGTACGAATAATGGGGATGACCGATTAAAGGCACATGATATCTTCCCAGCCGTATGCTATCCTGATTTGTTTTGGAAGATGGCAAAAGAAGATTTAAATCAGACTTGGTATCTCATGTGCCCACATGAAATACTGATCCAAAAAGGATATGCCTTAGAAGATTATTATGGGCAGGAATGGGAAAAGCGTTATTTCGATTGCATTCACGATCCGAAGCTTTCTAAAAGAGAAATTTTATTGAAAGATCTTGTCCGACTTATTTTGAAGTCTGCAGTAGAAACCGGAACACCCTTTACTTTTAATCGTGATACAGTAAATCACTTTAACCCTAATGCTCATCAGGGAATCATTTACTGCTCAAATCTTTGTACCGAGATTGCACAAAATATGTCTGAAACACATTTTTATGAAAAAGAAACAATGGTCGTTGATGGAGAAGCGATTATTGTTGAAAAGAGTAAACCGGGAGATTTTGTAGTATGTAATCTTGCTTCTTTATCTTTAGGACATCTCAATATTCAAAATGATCGTGAGTTGCAAAAGACAATTTATACAACAATTCGTGCCCTAGATAATGTCATTGATTTAAATTTTTATCCCATTCCTAATGCCAAGATTACCAATCAAAAATATCGTGCGATTGGTTTAGGAGTAAGTGGTTATCATCATCTTTTAGCAAAACAGCATATTGCCTTTGAATCTGAAGATCATTTAACCTTCAGTGATCAGTTATTTGAAAAAATCAATTATTATGCGATTGAAGCCAGCTTATTATTAGCTAAAGAGAAAGGGGCTTATTCTTTATTCAAAGGTTCTGACTGGGATAACGGCAATTACTTTTTAAAGCGTCAGTATACAACACAAAAGTGGAAACTATTACAGGAACAAGTCCATCAATATGGATTAAGAAATGGATATTTATTAGCGATTGCGCCAACCAGTTCTACTTCAATTATCTCCGGTACAACAGCTGCCGTAGATCCTATTATGAAACGCTTCTTCCTAGAAGAAAAGAAGGGAAGTATGATTGCACGTGTAGCGCCGGATTTAACGACAGAAAATTTCTGGTACTATAAAGCTGCGCATTTAATCGATCAGGAATGGGTAATCCGATCAGCCGGTATCCGTCAGCGTCATATTGATCAGGCACAATCCGTTAATTTATATATCACAAATGAATTTACTCTTAGAAAATTATTAGATCTTTATATATCCGCTTTTGAAAACGGAGTTAAAACAATTTATTATGTCCGCAGTCAATCTCTTGAAGTAGAAGAGTGCGAATCATGTAGTGCATAGGAGGGAAAACATGCTATTAAAAAAGAAAAAACTATTTAATGAATGGGGAGACATTGAAGTTGAAAAAAGACGTTTAGTAAATGGTAATACGACGAATCTAAATGACTTTAATCATCTTAAATATCCGTTTGTTTCCTCTTGGTATCGTCAGGCAATGAATAACTTTTGGATTCCTGAAGAAATCAATTTGAATCAGGATATAAAAGACTACCGTGTTTTAAGTAATGAAGAAAGAACAGCTTATAATAAGATTCTTTCTTTCTTGATTTTTTTGGACAGTATCCAAACAGCAAACCTGCCTTCTATTGGAGAGTATATCACCGCTAATGAGATTAATTTATGTTTAACCATTCATGCGTTTCAAGAAGCTGTGCATTCACAAAGCTATAGTTATATGCTGGATAGTATCTGTCTGCCAGAAGAACGTCAGGAAATTTTATATCAATGGAAAAATGATGAACATTTATTAAATCGCAATCGCTTTATTGGTGATTTATATAATGAATTTCAAGAAAAAAAAGATACTTATCAGTTAGTTAAAACAATGATTGCCAACTACATCTTAGAAGGTATCTACTTTTATTGTGGTTTTATGTTTTTTTATAACTTAGCCCGTAACGGAAAAATGCCGGGCTCTGTTCAGGAAATACGCTATATTAACCGTGATGAAAATACCCACTTATGGTTATTTCATCAATTAATTTTAGAAATGAAAAATGAAGAACCGGAATTATTCAGTGAGGATCATATTCAAGAATACAGAGCGATGATTCAGCAGGGAGTAGAAGAAGAGATTGCTTGGGGAAATTATGTCATTGGTGACCGCATTCCCGGTCTTACTCATCAGATGATTGCCGATTACATCAAATATTTAGGAAATTTAAGAAGCAATGCTTTAGGGCTTGGAACTTTATATGATGAAATTAAAGAAGAGCCTGAAGCAACAAAATGGGTTAGTCAATATAGTAATGCCAACTTAATAAAAACAGATTTCTTTGAAGCAAAATCAAGTGCTTACGCAAAATCAAGCGCTTTGATAGATGATTTATAATAGGCAGCTTATCTTTATAAGCTGTTTTTTATTTAAAGATAAAACAGAAGTAAAATACAGTTTTATCTATTTAAAAAGCTGTGACAGATCATCACAGCTTTATATTATTTCTTATCTTTACGATTTAACATGTAAGCACACATTCCCTTTAATACAAAATATTCCACTAAACAAGACAGACAAACGACTAAACCGATAGAGGAAATAAAACTTAATGTTGAATTCCCGGTATTTAAAGCAATAATAATGAAACTGACAACAAAAGCGACTAACCCGATTTTTAAATTAATTTTAGACCATTTTTGATAACGTTCAGCAATGGTTTTGTTGATTTCCTGACTGTTCATTTTTTTCCTTCTTCCTTATTTACCAATACAGAAACGACTAAATAATTCATCTAATAAATCTTCTTTTGCTTCTTCACCTAATATATCTTTTAGATCCTTCCATGCATCGTAAAGATCCAATACAATAAGATCCGTTGGAATTCCCATATTCATTGCCTCAATTGCTTTTTCAACACTTTCTTTAGCACTTTCCAACAAAGTAATATGACGAATATTTGAAATATAAATATCCTCTTGATGAGATAGTTTTCCTAGCTGGAAGACTTTTTTTATTTCTTCTTCCAAAGCTTCAATATCTAAATTTTTGGCGCTGATTTGGATGCCTTCTATATCAATATGGACACCTTGATCTTTCTTATTCACTACAATGATTCGATTCATTGACTGTGTCAGATCAAGTAATTGCCGGTCTTCATTTTCTAATGGCTTTGATCCATCCAACACAAGCAAAACAAGATCAGCTTTAGAAAGCATTGCTTTAGATTTTTCTACACCAATTTTTTCAACGATATCCTCTGTATCACGAATTCCGGCAGTATCGATCATATTCAAAACAATGCCACCAAGATTAATGCTTCCTTCCACAATATCACGGGTTGTTCCGGCGATATCCGTTACAATCGCTTTTTCTTCTTCTAATAAAGCATTTAATAAGCTTGATTTTCCAACGTTAGGTTTACCAATAATGACCGTTGCAATCCCATCGCGAATCAATTTCCCATTGCGGGCATTTTCTAATATTTTATTAATTTTATTCATAAAATCAGCACTTAACGGCAAGAGTGAATCAGCTGTCAATTCTTCTACTGAATCATATTCCGGATAATCAATATTGACTTCAATCTGAGTAATAATTTGAATTAAATCTTCTTTTATATCCTTGATTAATAAAGAGATTTTTCCCTGAATCCCATTTAGTGCCAAATGACTGGCAGTCTTTGTTTTGGCACTGATCAAATCAGCAATAGATTCAGCCTGAGCAAGATCAATACGACCGTTTAAATAAGCACGTTCACTAAATTCTCCCGGATTAGCCAAACGAGCACCATATTTTATACATGTCTCCAAAACACGATTAGTGATAAAAATACCGCCATGACAGTTAATTTCAACCATGTTTTCTCCGGTAAATGTTCTTTCCCCCTGATATACATTCACCAGCACCTCATCAATTATTTCTTCATCGTCACGAATATATCCATAATGAATCGTATGGCTTTTAACTTTAGTCAAATCCTTTTTAAATATTTTCTTCATTACATCAAAGACATGAGGTCCGCTTAGTCGAATGATCGAAATAGCGGCTTCATTTCTACCTGTGGCTATGGCTGCAATTGTATCTTCTAACATGTTTTTATCACTCCTTGCTTTTGATTATAACCGAAACATTCCTTTTTACAAAGTATTTTAACCTTTTATATAATTTTGCATATAAATAATATTAATAATTTATTGAATATTATTAATCGTATGATATACTATATATAGAGGATGATTATAAAGTTTTTTATTCTCCACTATTGTATAATATAAATAGGAGGAATGAGAATGAAACATTATAGAATCGCAATATTAAGTGATATTCACGCTAACATTACTGCATTTAAAGCCTGCATCGAAGATATTCAGCAGCAATCTATAGACTTACTGGTTTTTTTAGGGGATAACGTCAGTGATTATCCGTTACCTCAAGAAACGTTTGATTATATTTATGAGTTAAAGAAAAAGTATTCTTGTGTTTTTGTGAAAGGAAACCGTGAGGATTATCTATTGAACCCAAAAGATACTTGGAAGGCTTCATCAAAGAATGGTTCATTATATCATACATGCAAACATTTAAGACCAATCGATATTGAATTTATGAAAACAATGCCTTTAACTCAAAGAATTGAGTTAGAAGGTGCTGATCCTATTTTAATTGCTCATGGTTCACCAGAAAATTGTTATCAGGGACTTTATAAAGATGATCCGGAGCTATCTAATTGGTTTGAAAAATTTGAAGAAAAACTTTTGATTGTTGGGCATACTCACACTCCATTTATTTTGAAACAAGAAGATCGAATGATTATGAATCCTGGATCTGTTGGAAGCAGTGTGATTGGTGATAATCGAGCTCAATATTTATTGTTAGAATGGAATGAATGTGAATGGGTACCTACTCAAAAATACATTGCTTATGATTATACCTTAGAACAGCAGCGTATGATTGATTCAAAATATTATGAGGATTGTTTTTATTGGGCTGCGGCTGGTTTTAAAAATTTAGAAACAGGTGTTAATGAAGTCTTGACTTTATTATTAAAAGCGATTGAGATTGCAGGTAATGAGCGACCAACAGAAGAGGATTTTGCCAAAGCCGCTCAACTATTGGATATTTCCCCTTTACCCTAGCAAATTTAAGATAAAATCATAAGATAGAGTATCCTTTATTAATGGAAAGGATGATCTGAATGGATAGATTATTAATATTTTTTGGAAGTATTATTACTTTGTGTGTTCTTTATTATTTATGGGGGCAATACAAACAAATGCACATAATAAAAACAGATAGCCGCTATCAGTATTACAAGACACCAGAAGATACTCTATTATTTGACTGCAAGGATTGCTGCTGTACTGAGCATTATTTAATTACCAAGAACGGAAGAAAAGCTGTGCTTTGCTATGAAGATGTATTATGGATATGTCCTTATCAACATAATTTCATTGCTTCTAAAGATGTTGGACGCATGATAAAAGCTTACAGTAGAAATGGAACAGAGTATAAAGTGATGTATGGGGCAAATGAAGATTACAGAGATTTTGAAATTTTTCTTGAAATTATCAAAGAAAAGAATCCTGACTGTATCATTGGCAACAGTGAAGAAGATTTGAGACGATACAAACAAAAAGTAAAATATCATGAATGAGAAAGAGGAGATTATTATGTTATATTTACTTGCTTTTTTCGGTATTATTTTGTTAATTGTTTTTATTAAATATTTATATGTTCGTCATTATCAAAAAAATAAGTTAACTCATGATGTAAAGTATCGCTTTGCCAATACTTCTTCAGATAAAGAAATTTATGATTGTCCGGACTGCCGATGTACTGATCATTACATCTATACTAAAGCCGGGATCAAGCGCATTATTGCATATGAAGATATATTATGGGTGTATATTTTTAAACAGCAATTACTTACTTCCCGTACTTTTGGATTGACCATGCTTGTTTATACAGCAGATGGTAAGAATTACAAGATTATGAATTCATCCGGAACCGGAAAAAAGATCATGCGTTCATTTAATACTGTTTTAGATATTATTAAAGAAAAAAATCCTGATGTCTTAGTAGGGGAGACTGAAGAAAACAAGCAAAAATATTATGCTCAATTAAATTAGCAAGATTACATGTTGAAAATTCTTCGTTTAGAAACTACAATAATAGTTGTAATCAAAAAATACTATTATAGGAGGACGAAGTAAATGAAAAGATTACTTAGCTGTCAAGCAAGTGAAATGCTGAACATGAACGGGAAAGAATTGAAACAGGCAATCATGGCAAGTGAAGGCAGAACTGTTATTACTGAAACCGTAGTTGCAACATCTCCATTATTAGGAGGTATTACAAATGCTGAAGTAGCAGCAGCTTTTGGATCAGACATGATCTTATTAAATGGATTTGATGCTTTAAATCCACAAATTGGGGGACTTCCTGAAACAGATGAACCGGTTAAATTATTAAAAGAATTAACCGGACGTGTTGTGGGATGTAACTTGGAGCCTGTTGATGTGAATGCAGACATGATGGAATCAAGAATTGAAATTTCAAAGGGACGTCAGGCAGTCAAAGAAACATTTATTGCTGCCGAAAAATTGGGATGTAACTTTATCTGTTTAACAGGAAATCCTGGTACCGGAGTAACTAATAAAGCGATCGCTGAAGCGATTAAAGTAGCTAAGGAAAACTTTACCGGATTAATCATTGCCGGGAAAATGCATGCAGCCGGAGTAAATGAACCTGTTGTAGATTTAAAAAGTATTGAAGAATTTATTGATGCCGGGGCTGATGTGATCTTAATGCCTGCCATTGATACAGTTCAAGGTCTTAGTGAAAAAGAAGTAGCAGATGCCTGCCGTTTAATCAAAGAAAAAGGAGCTCTTTCTTTAACCGCAATCGGAACCAGTCAAGAAGGTGCTGATGTCGATACAATCAGAGAAATCGCTCTAATCAATAAACGTGCCGGAGCTGATATTCAACATATCGGAGATGCCGGATGGTCTGGTGTCGCTATTCCAGAAAATATTATGACCTTATCTATCGCAATCAGAGGCAGACGTCATACTTATTTCAAAATGGCTCAATCAATTAAACGATAATATATAAAAAGAAAAAGCTTAGTTGGATAATTCCAGCTAAGCTTATTTTACTTTCTTGTTTTCATCATAGATGATCGTTAAGCAACGATCTCTTCCTTCACCAACACTTTGTGTTCTTACATAGTTCATTTGAGAAATGACCTGATGCATCACTTTTCTTTCATCTGCCGGCAATGGATCTAATTTCATATCCACATGAGATTTTTGAACACTTCTGGCAAAACGCTTTGCCATCTTTTCAACTTTCTCATATCGATCTGCTTTATAATGATTAATATCAACATCTACTTCATAACGTTTCTTGAAAGTATTTTGAACGGCATTTTTAACGATTACATTAATCGCTCTTAAAATTGCTCCGGCTTTACCGATAAATAAAGGATTGTGATCTGTATTTAGATTTGCTTTAATACGATCATTTTCAAAACTCATTTCAATTTCAATCAGTGATAATTCCATATCAGTAAAGATTGTAAACAAATAGTTTCTTACAAATTCAATCACTGTATTTAAACAGTAAGCTTTAATTTCTACTTTCTTTGAAAATAAACCCTTTTTTTCAAAAGTGACTTCATAAACAAGATCAGACTGCATGCAGTTTAAATCACTGCATGCACTGTTCATTGCTTCTTCTAAAGTTTTTCCGGTATATGTTTTAATCATAATGAACACCTACTTTTTATTTTTTTTGTCTAAATAAGTTCTTGGTGTATCATCTTCTATTTTAGTCGTGTGATTATAATGGATATATAACGCTCTTAAAATAGCAATCACTGATGTTGTGATCCAATAAATTGACATTGCTGAAGCCATTACTAATGACATGTATACGATCATGACGATCATGAAGATATTCATGTATTTCATTGATTTCATTGCTGCATTAGGACGATATCCTTTTTGTTTCTTCATTAAAATCTGATTGATTTCAACTGAGAAATATTGAGTAATTCCTAATATAACAACAAGCACAATGTATGGCCATTCAGAAATATGCGACATCGGTGTTTCACCAAGATTGAAGCCTAAGAAATTGTAACTGTATAAAATTTCTATACGCTGTACTGCCTGCCACATCGCAATCATGATAGGGAACGATAAGAACGGTAGGAATGAAGCCCCCATACTAATATTGTTCTTCTTATATAAAGCCTGAAGTTCCGCAGACATTCTCATTTGACTTGCCTTATCACTTCGTCCTTTATATTTTTTCTGAATTGCTTCTTGTTTAGGTTGAATCAACTGCATTTTTTGAGCAGAGATCTGAGATTTAATCATTAACGGTAAAGTTATTAAGTTAATAATAACTGTTGCTAAGATAACCCCTAATGCAACCCCCATAAAAGGTTCTACAAACAAGATAAATTTAGCGATTGGAAATACAAATAAGAAATCGAAAATTCCTGCTTGTATGCTCCATGGTGTATCACTTGTGATAGCACGACCTGGAAGTAATTGGTTATTAGCATCTAAGTTTTGCGTACATCCGGTCAGAACTACTAATATAAATACTAAAGATAAAACTTTAAGTATTTTTTTGTTTCTTGAGTTCATGTTTCCTCCTATCGATTCGATAATGTTTTCTTTTTTAATTTCATCAAATCTTGCTTATTTTCGTCAAATGTCTTGTATAAATATTGATTTCGAACAATTATCACGTAATCTACTGCATCATTCATATCAAAAATAGCATCTGCCATACTTCTGACTTGACGTTTAATCTTGTTTCGAATCACGGCATTTCCCAATTTTTTACTTACTGAAATACCGATCCGACTATGACCAAATTCGTTACTCTTAAAGTATACTACAAATTGCTTGGAAACAACACTATTCTTTTTTTTAATAATTGTCTGAAAATCTTCGTTGCGCTTAACTCGATATACTTTTTTCATTTTTTAGAAAAAAAACCACATAAATGTGGATTTTTTAATTAAGCTGATAATACTTTTCTTCCTCTTTGACGGCGACGAGCAAGCACTCTTTTACCACCAACAGTAGCCATTCTAGCTCTGAAACCGTGAGTTTTTTGATGTTTTCTTTTATTTGGTTGATATGTTCTTTTCATATATTGCACCTCCGATTTTTAAAATATTCTTTTTATACACAATAACATATGCCCATTCATTTTATACGATATTACTCAATAAGTCAATTAAATAGTAAAAATTATCTTCTATTTTTCACTACTTTTTAGTTATTCACAAAGACACAATTTTTCATAATAGAGTTATTCACATCTGTGGAAAACTTAAAAAATTATTGTAAATTCAATACTTTTTATTGTGAATAACTCTATGAATAACTAAAAACGGAGCATAGTTTTCCACATTACTCACATTTGTTCACATGTGAATTAAAAGTTGTTCACATTTAAAATAATGCAAATTTGTGGAAAACTTATATTTTACCTATATAATCAATACTTTTTAATGTGAATAAGTATGTGGAAAAGTAATGTGAACAGATTTCTTGCTTTATTTTTTATTCACATTTTATTATACTTATAAATGTAGAAATATAGAAAGGAAGGTGAAAAAATGGATTCTTTAGATAAAATTTGGGAACAAGTCCTAGAAAGCTTTAAAATTACATTAAATGATGATAAAGCTTTTATCATTTTCCGTGATCTATCGCTTATTTCTTTACAAAACAATATTGCATTGATTACAACCAGCTCAGATCTTTATATTATGATGGCAAAAAACTATAAAACTGAGATTGAAGAAATATTAAATCGAATTGTAGAAGGAAACTATACGATTCAATTTATTAATGAACGAGAATTAATGAATAATGAACAGGAAGAAGATAAAAAACCTGAAATTGTTTTTGAAGATCGTTTGATTGAAAACTTCACATTTGATTCATTTGTTGTCGGAAGCTCGAATAAAATTGCCCATTCTGCCTGCGTTGCTGTCAGTGAATCTCCGGGAAAAAGTGTATATAATCCTTTATTTATATATGGAAATTCCGGATTAGGAAAAACACATTTAATTAATTCTGTTGGAAATCAAGTCAAAAAATATCATCCCGAATATAAAATCTTATATTTATCTGCGGTTGATTTTGTTAATGAATATGTAGATAGCATTAAAACCGGCAATATTGATTATTTTCAAGAAAAGTACCGGCTTATGGATCTGTTGTTGATTGATGACATCCAATTTTTAGTTGGGAAAGAAAAATCAAATGAAATATTTTTCCATATCTTTAATAATATGACAAACAATAATAAGCAGATTGTCATTACCAGTGACCGTTTGCCGCAGGAATTAGATGGCTTAGAAAATCGTTTAATCAGTCGTTTCTCTTATGGGATGCGTGTAGGGATTGATACTCCTGAATTTGAAACCGCACTGGCGATCTTGAAAAAGAAGATTGAGCTGCAAAGCTTTAATTCAAATATGATCGATGAAGAAGTATTAAGCTATATGGCAAGTAACTTCGCTAAAGATGTTCGTGAATTAGAGGGGACACTTAATCGCTTGATCTTTGAATCTATCTTAGAAAAAGTAGATCATATTGATATGAAATTTGCTTTGAAATCATTTAGAGATGATATTCAGGTGCATCAAGTTAAAGACCAGTTGACTACTGAGACTATTATAAAAACAGTCGCTAACTTTTATAACCTAACGCCGACACAATTAATTTCTAAATCAAGAACGGCTAATATTGCTTTAGCGAGACACATGGCCATGTTTTTGATTCGTGATCTATTAGATGCCTCGTTTGTATCAATAGGTGAAGCATTTGGCGGACGCGACCATTCAACAGTAATGAAGGCCTGCGATAAAGTAGAAGAAAATAAAAAAACAGATCAAAATTATCAAATTGCGATCTCAGAGCTTAAAAAAATATTAATTTAGTTTACACACCTTTATCAACATTTTATTCACACTAAAAATTTATCATTTAAGTCGATAAAATGATAGTAATTTGAGTTATTCACATTATTCACAGTCCTTATTATTATTATTTAAAGACTTATATATAAAATAAATATATAAAAGAGGAGAAAAAAGATGCAATTTAGAATACAAAGAATTGAATTACTTAATGCTTTATCTAAAGTATCAAAAGCGGTTTCCAGTAAAAGTCCATTACCTGTATTAACCGGAATTAAATTTGAAATCATAGACGGTCGATTAATACTTACAGGTAGTGATTCAGACATTACGATTCAAACCATTATCGAAGAAAAAGAAAATATTTTAGAAATCGTTAAAGAAGGGGCAGTTGTCCTATCATCACGTTTTATTTCTGAAATCATCAGAAAGATTGATTCTGAATTTGTTACATTTGATATTATTGATGGTTCATTAACGAAAATTACCGGAGATAACAGTGAGTTTAATCTAAACGGAATTAAATCAATTGATTATCCAAAAATAGATTTAAACAAAACAGGAGAAAACTTTAAAATTAATTCTGTTTTATTAAAGAACGTGATTGATCAAACTATTTTTGCTACCAGTGATAAAGAAGCACGTCCGACATTAACCGGAGTTAACTTTAAATCTTCTGTAGATACTATCGAATGTACAGCAACAGACAGCTATCGCTTAGCTAAAAAATATATCGATGTTGAAGATAACTTAGTTTTTAATATTACAATACCTGGTAAAAGTCTAAATGAAATCTCTAAGATCATTGAAAAAGATGAAGTCATTGATATTTATATTACAGATCGTAAGATTTTATTCGTCTTAGATAATGTTTTTATTCAAACACGTTTAATTGATGGAACATTCCCTGATACCTCTCGTTTAATTCCAACGTCTTATGATTATGAATTAAATGCAGATAGCCGTGAATTATTATCAGCGATTGACAGAGCATCACTATTAACCAGTGAGAGTGCCAATATTGTTAAATTAACGATGGATAAAGAAAATGTAACAATTTCATCTTCATCTCAGGAAATCGGATCTGTTGAAGAACATCTGACAAGTGCAATCTATGAAGGAGAACCTTTAAGTATTTCTTTTAGTGCTAAATATTTAACAGATGCCATCAGAGCGATTGGTTCAAATAAGATTACTATCTTCTTTACCGGTCAAATGAAACCGTTTGTTGTAAAGAATAAATCAGATTTATCAATCATTCAGCTAGTCCTTCCAGTAAGAACATATTAATCTGGATTCACTTTTATACCTAATTTATCTTAACGAGTGCTTATTAAGCACTTTTTTTCATTTATACGTGCTTTTTCATCATTTTCATACTTAAGTATCAATTTTGTTTAAAATCCTTATATCGGCAAAAAATGATGATTTTTTATTGCATATGTGATATAATACCTTTGGCTTATTATGAAATTAAAAGAGGGATAATATGAAAACCATTAAAATAAGAGATGAATACATTACTTTAGGTCAAGCTTTGAAATTAGCTTCTCTTGTAAGCAGCGGTGTGGAAGCAAAAATCGTTGTGCAAGATAGATTAGTAAAAGTCAATGGGGAAACCGACTGTCGCCGTGGAAGAAAATTGCGTTCCGGAGATAAAGTTGAATTTAACCATCAATCTTTTATGGTTGAATAATGAAAATTAATTCTATTTCATTAACACATTTTCGTAATTTTGACTCTTTCCATTTAAATTTTGATCATGATATTAACATTTTTATTGGAAAAAATGCTCAAGGTAAAACAAATCTTATCGAAAGTTTTTATGTTTTATCTCTTTGCCGTTCATTTCGCACGCATATTACCAAGCAGATGATTCAATTTGATCAGCCATTTGCAAAGATTCAGGGAACTATTCAAGCCAATCATCGAAATTTAGATTTGGAAGTTATCTTGAATGATCAAAATAAGCGAGCAAAGGTCAATGGCAATGATATTATGAAAACTAGTGAATTTGTCGGCTATTTAAATGTGGTTGTATTTACACCGGATGATCTTTCTTTAGTCAAGGGAGGTCCTGGTCAAAGACGCCGTTTTATTGATTTAGAATTGAGCAAGGTATCACCCATCTATTTATTTAACTTATCAAAATATAATCGTTTGCTTAAAGAAAGAAATAAATTCCTAAAGCTGATGAAAGAAAAAAATAGTAAAAGTGATCCTTATTTAGAGGTTCTAAATGAACAGTTAGCCGCACTGCAGGTAGATATTATTAAGAAAAGATTGAATTTCATTAATCAATTAACGGCTCTTTCAGAAGTCGTTTACCAAAAGATAGCAAACAATCATGAGCATATTCGTTTTAAGTATAAGTCGTTTATCGCTCTTGATTTCGATACCTTGTATGAAGCAATATTGAAACGATATGAAAGAAATATTGAACGTGATATTCGTTATACAATGACGCAGGATGGCATTCATAAAGATGACATGAAAATATTTATAAATGATCATGATGCTTTCGATTATGCCTCACAGGGACAGCAGCGAACAATCGTGTTAGCAATTAAAATTGCCTTGCTGGAATTAATACGCAATGAAATCGGAGAATATCCGGTTTTACTATTGGATGATGTGTTATCAGAACTGGATGAATCTCGAAAAGGGATGCTGTTAAATCTCTTGAATCAGAAAATTCAGACTTTTATCACCACTACTTCACTGGATGATATTGATCAAAAAATATTAAAGAATGCCAGTGTATTTGTAATAGAAGAAGGAAAATTGAAGGAGGAGTAATAGATGAGCGAAGAAAAAGTAGAACATAGCTATGATGAATCGGACATTCAAGTCTTAGAAGGATTAGAAGCTGTACGTAAACGTCCGGGAATGTATATCGGATCTACATCTACAAGAGGGCTTCACCATTTGGTTTGGGAAATCGTCGATAATGCAATCGATGAAGCATTAGCCGGATATTGTACTGAGATCAATGTTATTTTGGAAAAAGACGATATTGTAAAAATTACGGACAATGGTCGTGGGATGCCAACCGGAATTCATGCGAAAACCGGCAAATCAACGGTTGAAACTATTTTTACTGTCTTACATGCCGGAGGTAAATTCGGTGGCGGCGGATATAAAGTATCCGGTGGATTGCATGGAGTTGGTGCCAGCGTTGTAAATGCTTTATCAGAGTGGTTGGAAGTATATGTTCATAATTCTCGTGATGGCAAGCTTTATTATCAGAAGTTTGCTAACGGGGGAAAAGCAGTAGAAGATTTAAAAATGATCGGTGATACAGATAAGACCGGATCAGAGGTTATTTTTAAAGCAGACCCGACTATTTTTACAGAATCTACTACTTATGATTATGAAACTTTAAGAGATCGTATTCGTCAATTAGCCTTCTTAAATAAAGGTTTAAGAATTGTTTTAATCGATCGTCGTCAAGATGAAGAAAAGAAAACCGTATATTATTATGAAGGCGGAATTAAAGAATATGTCGCTTTCATCAATAAAAATAAAACACCGATTCATGATGATATTATTTATATGGAAGATGAGCAGGATGGCATTCAAATAGAAGTAGCGATGCAGTATAATGACGGCTACCAGCCAAATATTTATTCTTTCTGTAATAATATCAACACCATTGAAGGGGGAACTCATGAAGAAGGGTTCCGTTTAGCTCTAACAAGAGGTATTAATAACTATGCGAAAGCAAAGGGATTAATGAAAAAAGATGATGATAATTTAACCGGAGATGATGTGCGTGAAGGATTGACTTCAATTATTTCTGTAAAGCATCCTGATCCACAGTATGAAGGACAAACAAAAACAAAGTTAGGAAATGCAGAAGTACGTCGTATTGCCAGCAATATTATATCTACTGAGCTTGATAAATTCTTATTGGAAAATCCTGATACAGCTAAGATTGTAGTAGAAAAAGCGCTGCTTGCTTCAAGAGCGAGAATGGCGGCTAAACGTGCGCGTGAAATGACACGTCGTAAAAGTGCTTTGGAAGTCAGTTCACTTCCCGGTAAATTAGCAGACTGTACATCAAAGGATCCAACGATTTCAGAAGTATTTATTGTCGAAGGGGATTCAGCAGGGGGTTCTGCAAAATTAGGACGTGATCGTAATACGCAGGCAATTTTGCCATTACGTGGTAAAATTTTGAACGTTGAAAAAGCAAGATTGGAAAGAATCTTAACTAATGCGGAAATTCGTTCAATGATCACGGCATTTGGAACCGGAATCGGAGACGAATTCGATGTTTCAAAATTACGTTATCATAAAATTGTTATTATGACCGATGCCGATGTCGATGGTGGACATATTCGTATTTTAATGCTGACATTCTTGTATCGTTATTTACGTCCACTGGTTGAACAGGGATTTGTATATGCCGCTCAGCCTCCTTTATATCTGCTGAAGCAGGGAAAAGAAGAACATTACTGTTACAGTGATGACGAGCTTGACCGTTTAAAAGAAGAATTAGGACCAAATGCCCGTTATACGATTCAGCGTTACAAAGGTCTGGGAGAGATGGATGCCGAACAGCTTTGGGAGACAACCATGGATCCTGAACGCCGCGTTTTATTGCAGATTACTGTAGATGACGCAATGGAAGCTGATTTAATATTTGATATGCTAATGGGAGAAAAAGTGGAACCTAGACGTGAATTCATTCAAGAAAATGCAAAGTATGCAACAAATCTTGATGTATAAGGAAAGGAACAATTATGGAAGAAAGAGGAATAAAGCAAACTAAATTAACACAAGAAATGAAACGTTCATTCTTGGAATACTCAATGTCCGTTATTGTCGCTAGAGCTTTACCCGATGTTCGCGATGGGTTAAAACCAGTACAAAGACGTATCGTATACGGAATGAATGAATTAGGTGCTTATTGTGATAAACCATATAAGAAGTCTGCCCGTATCGTAGGGGAAGTTATGGGGAAATACCATCCTCATGGAGACTCTTCTATCTATGATGCCTTAGTTAGAATGGCACAGGATTTCTCATATCGCTATATGTTAGTTGATGGACATGGTAACTTTGGATCAATCGATGGAGATGGGGCTGCCGCTCAACGTTATACCGAAGCAAGAATGTCAAAATTATCTATGGAAATGGTTCGTGATATCAATAAAGATACGATTAACTTTATAGCCAACTATGATGGAGAAGAACAGGAACCGGAAGTATTGCCAGCAAGATTTCCTAATCTAATTGTTAATGGATCAACCGGGATTGCAGTCGGAATGGCAACCAATATTCCCCCACATAATTTAGGGGAAGCGATTGATGCAGTTTTAGCAGTTGCGAAAAATCCTGATATTACCGTTACAGAATTGATGGAGGACTATCTGCATGGACCCGATTTTCCAACCGGAGCTTACATTTTAGGAAAATCTGCCATTAAAAAAGCATATGAAACAGGAAACGGTCTTGTTATTATGCGTGCTAAAACAGATATTGTTGAAAGCAGCAATGGTAAAAAATCGATTATTGTTAATGAATTACCTTATCAGGTTAATAAAGCAAGACTGATTGAAAAAATCGCTGAACATGTAAGAGAAAAAAGAATCGAGGGAATTACGGATCTGCGTGATGAATCAAACCGTGAAGGAATTCGTGTTGTTATTGAATTAAGAAAAGATGTTCAGCCGGAGGTCTTATTGAATCAGTTATATAAACTGACAGCATTACAAACAACCTTTGGTGTTAATATGATTGCTTTGGTTAACAATGAACCTAAAACATTAGGAATCAAAGACATTATCACAAACTATTTGGAACATCAAGAAGAGGTTATTCGCCGCAGAACTCAATTTGAATTAAGAAAAGCGCAGGAAAGAGCGCATATCTTAGAAGGATTAAAAATTGCTTTAGACAATATTGATGCAATTATTAATTTAATCCGCAGTTCAAGAACAACTGAAGATATCCAAGGACGTTTAATGAGCGAATTTGGTTTATCAGATAAACAAGCGAAAGCTATTCGTGAAATGCAACTGCAGCGTTTAGCCGGTTTGGAAAGAGAAAAAATCTTAAACGAATATCAGCATTTATTAGAAGTGATCGCAGATTTACAAGATATCCTAAATAATATTGAAAGAATTATTGCGATTATCGAAACAGAATTATTAGAAGTTAGAGATAAATACAGTGATCCAAGAAGAACAGAAATTATTCAAGGAACATTTGATTTAGAAGATGAAGACTTGATACCAGTAGAAGATATCATAATTTCACTGACAACAAATGGTTATGTTAAACGTCAGCCGGTAGATACTTATAAAACTCAAAATAGAGGAGGACGTGGTATCAAAGGAATGGCAACAAATAATGACGATGTGGTTGACCAGATGATTAACATGGGAACACATGATGATCTGCTATTCTTTACAAACTTTGGTAAAGTATATCGTTTAAGAGGATATCAGATTCCTGAATTTGGACGTACTGCTAAAGGATTACCAGTCATTAATCTATTGAATCTTGATAAAGATGAATCAATTAAATCTATGATCAGCATTTCAAGAGAACATTTCAAAGAAGAAAACTTCACTGAAAGCTACTTATTCTTTGCTACTAAAAAAGGATTAGTAAAACGTGTCAGTGTAGAAGAATTTGAAAATATTCGTCAATCGGGTAAAATTGCCATTACATTAAAAGAAGATGATGAATTAGTAACAGTTAAAATGACAAGCGGACAAGATGAAATATTAATTGCTTCTTCTAATGGTAAATTGGTACGTTTCGATGAAAGTGGAGTACGACCAATGGGACGTACTGCTTCCGGAGTAAAAGGTATTAATACTGATGGCGGCTATGTTGTGGGTATGACAACAGATAAAGAAGGACAATATATCATGGTAGTCACAGAAAAGGGATATGGTAAAATGTCTCCAATCGATGAATATCGTAAATCTAATCGTGGTGGTAAAGGGGTTAAAACTTTGAATGCCACAGAAAAGAATGGTAATATTGTTTCATTAAGAGCAGTTAATGGAGATGAAGATCTTTTGATCATAACCGATGCAGGTATTATTATTCGTTTACCGATGGATCAGGTTAAAACTGCCGGACGTAATACTCAGGGAGTTCGTTTAATTAAAGTTGCTGACGGATCTAAAGTTTCAACTGTTGAAGTTGTTGAAAAAGCTGAAGCTGAGGATGAGGAAGAAACAATAGAAGAATAAGATTAAATACCTTGTAAGAAATTCTTACGAGGTATTTTTTGTTTAAGTTTAATTTAAACTATGATATAATTATTTATATTAATGTTTCACGTGAAACATTAAGGAGAAAACCAATGGAAAAATGGGACTTATATGATCAGAATGGAAATAAATTAAACGAAATAGGAATAAGAGGTCAGCCTTTACAAGAAGGAAAATATCATTTAGTGGTAGAAATATGGACGATTAATGATGAAAATGAAATTTTGATTACACAGCGAGATAAGAATAAACCATTTGGTTTATTGTGGGAATGTACCGGAGGATCAGTGATTGCCGGTGAATCCAGCATTGAAGGAGCCATTCGAGAATTATATGAAGAAACTGGATTAAAAGCAAATAAAAATGATCTTGAAAAGGTAGGTCGGACTTTTATGGATCAGACTATTTATGATATATATGTATACCGCCATAACTTTGATCTTGCGGATGTGTGTTTGCAGGAGGGGGAGACTATTGCTGTCCAAAAAGTAACAAAAGAGGAACTCTTGGAATTAGTTAGTCAAGGTCAATTTGTCTTAAGAGCATGGGAACGTTTAAAGAAAACTAAACTATTTAAATAGTAATGTTTCACGTGAAACATTTGGAGGAAACAATGGAACAAATCGATATTTATGACCAGTATGAAAATAAAACAGGAAAGATATGTGATCGTGGCATTAAAATGCTTGATGGAGAATATCAATTAATAGTGACTGTATGGACAGTAAATCATAACAAAAAGTTATTGATTACCCAGCGTGATCCAAATAAAGATTTCTATGGCTCATACTGGGAATGTACCGGAGGTGCAGTCATTGCCGGTGAAAATCAGTTGGAAGCAGCAAAAAGAGAATTGCAGGAAGAAACAGGAATAGAAGCAGATATATCACAGTTTCAATTATTTGATAAAAGATTTATTGGGGAAAATATATATTATTCTTATATTTTACATTATGATTTTTGTTTAAATGACATCCTATTACAAAAAGGAGAAACCGTGTCGGCAGCTCTGGTTGACTTAAATGAACTGGAAGATATGTATAATCATAATCAATTTATACCTGTTCTTTGGCCTTTATTTAATCAAGAAACAAAAGAATATATCTTCAAATAAATTTAAAATGAAAGTATAAAGAAGGGTTGTTTTGTAAAAAATATTATAGTATAATACAAATAAATCGAAGATTAGGATAAGTATATGAAGAAATCATTCAAAGAGAGCTATTGGTCGGTGTAAAATAGTAATGATCTTTATAGAAATCACCCTAGGAGTGAGATGATGAATTAAGTAATCATTTCCGGTATTAGCCGTTATCTAATGAAAGGTAAGCATTGCTTACGAAATAGGGTGGCACCACGATGTATTCGTCCCTTGATGAGGTGTTTTTTATTTTATTTAAGGAGGATTATTTATGATAGATATAGCGATTTTAAGGGCAGAACCTGAACGTGTGAAAGAAAACATGAAAAAGAAGTTTCAAGATCACAAACTGCATATTGTAGATGAAGCTTTACAATTAGATATTGATTATCGTGCCGCTTTAACAAGAGCCAGTGAAATTAGAAGCCAAAGAAATGCTTTAAGCAAGGAAATTGGACAGTTCATGAGAAATGGTGAAAAAGATAAAGCTGAAGAAAATAAGAAAAAAGTAAATGAAATGGCAGATGAACTTTCACAGTTAGAAGTGAAAGAGGATGAATTAAGCAAAAAATTAAAAGAACTGATGATGCAGATTCCTAACTTTATTGATGATACTGTTCCTATTGGAAAAGACGACAGTGAAAATGTTGAAATTGAAAAATTTGGAGAACCAGCATTGAAACCATTTGATGTTCCATATCATACAGAAATCATGGAAGCATTAGATGGAATTGATATGGATAGTGCCGGTAAGGTTGCCGGAAATGGATTCTATTATTTAATGGGAGATGTAGCACGATTACATTCAGCCATATTATCTTATGCGAGAGATTTTATGATTGATAGAGGATTTACTTATGTAATCCCGCCATATATGATCAGAAGCAATGTAGTCACTGGAGTTATGAGCTTTAATGAAATGGATGAGATGATGTATAAGATTGAAGGAGAAGATCTGTATTTAATTGGTACAAGTGAACATTCAATGATTGGTAAATTTATTGATACCATTCTTGATGAAAATAAGCTTCCTTATACGTACACATCATATTCTCCATGTTTCAGAAAAGAAAAGGGAGCCCATGGTATAGAGGAAAGAGGAATCTATCGTATACATCAATTTGAAAAACAAGAAATGATTGTTGTGTGTCATCCCGACGAAAGCAAAATGTGGTTTGAAAAATTATATCAGAACACAGTTGATTTCTTTAGATCTCTTGATGTCCCTGTAAGAACATTAGAATGCTGTTCAGGAGATTTAGCGGATTTAAAATGTAAAAGTATTGATGTTGAAGCATGGTCACCAAGACAGCAGAAATATTTTGAAGTTGGCAGCTGTTCAAATTTAACTGATGCCCAAGCAAGAAGATTAGGAATTCGTGTTAATGGCAAAGAGGGAAAATATTTTGCTCATACGTTGAACAATACAGTAGTAGCTCCACCTCGTATGTTAATTGCGTTCTTAGAAAATAACTTGAATGAAGATGGAAGTATTGATATTCCAAAAGCATTGCAACCATATATGGGTGGCAAAGAAAAGATAACGAAGAAGTAGGATATCCTGCTTCTTTTTGTTTCACGTGAAACATTTTAATAGTGTTCTTAAAAGAAGTAATATATATTGACGGAAGATGGATTCGATGATATAATAATTTATGCCATTACAATAGAAATATTCGAACCATGTCAGGACCGGAAGGTAGCAGCATTAAGAATCCCTATCTATGTGTAGTGGCTTTTAAATTATAAAGAGGAAAGAATTATGAATATAGATCAGGTCTATATGAGCGAAGCTCTGGAAAAAGCAAAAATTGCATATAAAAAAGATGAGGTGCCGGTAGGAGCAATTATCGTTAAAAACGGAAAAATAATTGCTTCAGCATATAACTTAAAAGAAAGTCATCATGATGCTACTGCACATGCCGAGATATTAGCTATCCAGCAAGCATGTCAGGTTTTAAATTCACCTTATTTATTAGATTGCGATATGTATGTCACTTTTGAACCTTGTATGATGTGTACAGGAGCGATTATCAATGCCAGATTAAGAAAAGTAGTTTATGGGGCGGCAGATCATCGCTTTATTAGTCTTGAATCTATTTTATTACAATATAGAAAAACAGAAATTAATCATACTCCCATATTTTATGGTGGTATATTAGAAAATCAATGTTCTCAAATCATGACAGATTATTTCAAGAAAAAAAGAAAATAATATATAAAAATTAAAAGATATTGTATAATACAAACAAGGGGGTGCGTCTATGGCATATAAAGCTTTATATCGTTCTTATAGACCACAAAATTTTGAAGAATTAGCTGGGCAGCAACATATTGTTAAGACATTGAAAAATGCAGTGAAACAAAATAAAATTGCCCATGCTTATCTTTTCTGTGGACCACGCGGAACGGGGAAAACAAGCGTCGCAAAAATATTAGCAAAAGCAATTAATTGTACTTGTGAAAATAAAGAAAACATCCCTTGTGATGAATGTGAAAACTGTATTTCAATTATGAACGGAACTCATCCGGATATTGTGGAAATCGATGCAGCAAGCAACAATGGAGTAGATGAAGTTCGTGATCTTATTGAAAAAGTAAAATATGCACCTATTGAAGGAAAGTATAAAGTTTATATCATTGATGAAGTTCACATGATGTCTACAGGGGCATTCAATGCTTTATTAAAAACTTTGGAAGAACCGCCGGCACATGTTGTATTTGTTTTGGCAACAACCGAGCCACATAAAATCTTGCCGACAATTATTTCGCGTTGTCAGCGATTTGATTTTAGTAAGATCAATGACCAGTCGATCGTAGAAAGATTAGAAACTGTCTTGAAAGGTGAAAATATTCAATGTGAAAGAGAAGCATTAGAATTAGTCGCTTCTTTGGCAGATGGGGGAATGCGTGATGCATTGAGCATCTTAGAACAATGTCTTGCCTATTCAAGTCATTTAACTGTAAAAGATATTAATGAAATTTATGGGATTGTTTCCTCCGCTCAGAAATTATCTTTTCTAAAATCACTGATGAATAAGGATATCCCTGTGATATTAAATCGTATTGAAGAAATGTTTCAAACAGGAATTGATGTAAAACGATTAACGACAGATTTGATTGATATTTTAAAAGATATAATTATTTATAAAAACACACAGAACGCAGATTGTCTTTTTGTTTTAAAACAGGATGAAATTGATGGAATTGTCCCTTATATTACGGCAGAAGAAACCTTTACATATATTGATATTTTAATTCAAGCTGATCAACAATATAAATTTGCTTCCAACGCTAAATTATATTTTGAATTAGCGATGCTGAAGATTGCAAACAAGGTGACTGAAGAAAATAAAATTGTAGTTGAAGCTGTTCAAAAAGAAATAATAAAAACACCGATTATTCAAGAGACTGTGAAAACAGAAAAATCACCGATTATTGAAGAAATCGTAAAAACAGAAAATACATCAACTATTGAACAAACAGAAAAAGTAAAAGCTGAACCTGTCGATTTGAATATTGAAAATGAAGTAGTAGAAGAACCTATAGTTGAAATTGATGAACCAATTCAAGAAGAAACACCGGTGTTTAATGAATCACCAATAAAATTTGAAAAAATAGAAGATATCGATTCTTTAATAAATGATGAACCGGTCTTAGAAAATGGGACTGCGAAACCTATTGAACAAACACATTCGTTTAAAGAAGAAATAAATACAAATAATGTAGAAGTTGATTTTAATGATATTTTAAATATCTTAGTACAAGCCAACAAAAAGGTGCTGATGGATATACAGGAAAAGTGGAGTGTGATTCAGCGCTATAAGTTTAATTTAAATACAGCGAAACTGGCTTCTATGTTATGTGATGGACAGCCTGTTGCTGCCAGCAGCAATGGTTTAGTGATTGCCTTTGAATTTCAGCCGATGGTCAATCAAATCAACAACGGTAATTATTATTTAGAATTGAAACAATTCTTATTGGAAATATTAGGCTTGGAACTAGAGTTTATTGCAGTATTAAAAGAAGAATGGCCTGTGATGCGAAATCGTTTTATCGAATTAAAGCGAAATCAGCAGCTGCCGGAACCAAAACCTATTCAGTTGAGTCATATCCATATTGTTGAAAAGAAAGAAGAAGAGAAAACATTAAGCGAAGCTGAAGCATTTGGTGTTAAGCTATTTGGTGATTTAGTCGAAATAAAAGGAGAATAAAATATGAACTTTAATCAATTAATGAAACAAGCACAAGTGATGCAAAAAAAATTAGATAAAATTAAAAAAGAGTATGATGAAAAAGAAGTAGAGTTTCAAAGTGCAGATGGAGCAATCAAAGGTGTGATTGATGGTAATCTTAAAATTACATCCTTAACTATTGATGAGGAATTGTTAGATAAAGATGGTAAAGAAGTATTAGAAGATCTCTTAATGATTACAATCAATGAAACTGTAAAAAAAGTGCGTGATGAAAGAGAAAAGGCAATTGACGCTGCAACTGGCGGAGCCAATATGTCAGGATTATTTTAATGCTTCAATATCCAGAAAGTTTTCAGCAATTAATCGACTGCTTTAAGCAGCTTCCGGGAATTGGAAATAAAAATGCTGAAAGGCTTGCTTACCATGTTTTATCAATGAAAGAAAATGATACAGAACATTTTGCCAAAGCACTTACGGCAGTAAAGGAAAATATTCATTACTGCAAACAGTGCGGGAATATCTGTGAAGATGATTTGTGTGAGATCTGCAAAGATCAAGCTCGCGATACTTCGATGATTTGCGTTGTCGAAACACCTAAAGACATATATGCGATGGAAAAAATGAAAGAATACAAAGGTCTTTATCATGTTTTGCATGGCGTTGTTTCTATCATGGATGGTGTTATGATAGAAGATCTTAATATTATAAGCTTACTAAATCGCTTAGAAGATGTACAGGAAGTAATCATTGCCACGAATCCTACGCGTAATGGGGAAACAACAGCTTTATACTTATCTAAACTATTAAGCAATAAGAATGTCAATGTAACTCGTATTGCTAATGGACTGCCGATTGGAAGCAACTTGGATTATGCAGATGAACTGACTTTACTAAAATCATTTGAAGGAAGAAGAAAAATTTAGTCTTAATAAAATAAATACCTCATATGAATGAATATGGGGTGTTTTTTATGCTTAAAAATGTAAATAAATATATTATTCGTTTTATCCTTTCAACTGTCTTAATTATGTTATTTAATTCTATTGCAATGAAATATAACTTTAGCTTGCCTTTAAATATCTTTAATGTAGCCATGATTACTGTTTTGGGAATCCCGGGATTTATTGTCGCTATAATTATTAAAACTTTCCTTTAAAAAGAATGAGAAATTCGCTATAATATAGTAAAATGGAAAGGGTGTGTATTTTGTGGCAGGATTATTTATAACGTTTGAAGGACCGGATGGAAGTGGAAAGACAACCATCGCAGCCTTAGTCGCAGAAGCATTAAAGAATAAAGGAATCGATGTTGTTTTAACGAGAGAACCGGGAGGCATAGAAATTGCTGAACAGATTCGTAAAATTATATTGGATCCCAAAAATACTGCCATGGATGAAAGAACAGAAGCTTTATTATATGCCGCAGCAAGACGTCAGCATCTTATTGAAAAGGTACTGCCGGCTTTAAAAGAAAATAAAATTGTGATTTGTGATCGTTTCGTTGACAGCTCCCTCGTTTATCAGGGAGTAGGGAGAGGCATTGGCATTGATAAAGTTTATGAAATGAATCTGTTTGCCATTGAAGGAATCATGCCTGATTTTACTATCTTTTTTGATATTGATCCAAAATTAGGATTAGAAAGAACTAAGAAAGATGATAAGAGAACATTAGATCGCCTAGACTTGGAAGATCTTACTTTTCATCAAAAAGTTTATGATGGATATATGGAAGTAGTAGAACGCTTTAAAGAGCGTATTATTTGTATTGATGCTTCAAAATCTATTGAAGAAGTCAAAAACAATGTTATGGATTTAATTGAGGATCATTTAAAATGAAAACAATTGAGCAAATAAAATTAGAGCAGCCAATCTTCTATCAAACAATTTATAATGAATTCAAACAAAATAAACGTAATCATGCTTATTTGATTGAAGGACATGATGCTTATCAGTACGCTGAATTTTTAGTTAAATCACTCTTGTGTCAAGACGAATTATTATGTTGTAATCGATGTCGTATTTGTCAGCAGGTAAGTGAAAACAGCTATATTGATATGATTCATTATAATGGTAAAGAAGAACCGATTAAAAAAGGTGCCATAGAAGCGATTCAAAGCAAGTTGCTGAAAACGTCTGTAGAAGGACATGGAAAGATTTATGTTATCGAATCTATTGAAAACTCTACACCAGAAGCAATCAACAGCCTTTTAAAAATATTAGAAGAACCGGTAGAAGGCATTTATGCTGTTTTTACATGTGAAAATATTAATCGTGTATTGCCGACGATTGTTTCACGCTGTCAGATCTTTCGATTAAAACCATTAAACATGGGGTTAATGAAAGATAATCTTATAGAACAGGGAACAACAGAAGAAAAGGCGAATATACTCACGCATATTAGTTCTTCATCTGTACAAATGTTAGAACTGTCTAAAAATGATTCTTTTAATGATTTAATCATTGAAGCTTTAAACTTTATTGAAGATTATTATTTTAAAAAAGAGAATTTAGCGTTGAACGTTCAGACAAATCTTTTGAAAAAATTTAAAGATCGTGATAGTATAGCTTTGTTTTTAGATTTAATTGTTTTAGGTTTTAAAGATGTTTTAAATAAAAATAATCATATCGATCAAATTTTTTGTGATCATGATTTTATCTTAAACTGTCAGGATGAAGATGAAGCATTGATAGAAAAAATTGAAAATATATTAACGATTAAAAATGATTTAAGCTATAATGCGAATATTGCTTTGATCATTGATCGTTTAGTCTATAGTATTTAAAAGGAGGATCCTATGGAAGAAAAAAAAATAGTTGGAGTCCGCTTTAAAAGTGTAGGAAAGGTTTATTATTTTTCTACGCATGTCCCATTAAAAAAATTAGATGCTGTTATTGTGGAAACAGCTCGTGGTTTAGAACTTGGGGAAGTGGTAACGGATATGAAAGAATTATCTGAATTTAATTTAGATATGGAATTAAAACCGATCATCCGTATTGCGACAAAAGAAGATCTTGAAAAAGAAAAAGTAAATGAAGTAAATGCCTTAGATGCTTTGGCAGTCTGCAAGAAGGTCGTTAAAAAGCATAAACTAGATATGAATCTGATTCACTGTGAGTATACTCATGATGCATCAAAGGTTATTTTTATGTATACCTCAGAAGAACGTGTAGACTTTAGGGAATTATTAAAGGAATTAGCGAGCATTTTTAGATGTCGTATTGAATTAAGACAGATTGGTCCTCGTGATAAAGCTAAACTGGTGGGGGGACTGGGAACTTGCGGTTTACCATTATGCTGTTCTTCTTTCCTCGGCGAATTTGATGGAGTGTCTATCAATATGGCAAAAAATCAGATGTTGGCAATCAATATCGAAAAAATATCAGGAGCCTGCGGACGTTTGATGTGCTGTTTAAAATATGAAGATGAAGCATACAGCGAAGCAAAAAAGCATTTTCCTAAAATTGGCAGCCGCGTTATTTATAATGATCATACATATAAAGTATTAGGAATTAACATTTTGAATAAGCAAATAAAAATTGAAGATAACGGCAATATTCTGTTTGTTGATTTAAGTGAAATTAAACAGGTAAAGCCAAAACAATAATATGATGGAAGAAAATGAAGTATTAAATTATTTATTGGCTCATGAACAGTTCAAAATTATCCAAAGAAAGGACATGTTTAACTTTTCTTTGGATACTGTTTTATTAGCCAATTTTTGTACAATCAATAAAAATTGCCGTCATATCATTGATTTTGGTACCAATAATGCTGCTATTCCATTGTTTCTATCTTTAAGAACAGACTGTCCGATTACCGCAGTTGAAATTCAAGAGGAAGCCTGTTTGCTTGCAGAAAAAAATATTGAGCTTAATAACTTAACAGAGCAAGTCAAGATTGTTCATTCTGATATTAAAGAGTATTGTCAAAAAGATGTCGGAGCTGATTTGGTGGTCTGCAATCCTCCGTTTTTTAAATTGGGAGAAAGAAGTAATTTAAATGAAAGCGAGTATTTAAAGATTGCCCGTCATGAAATTATGATTACTTTGGAAGAAATTGTTCAAAATGCCAGTCGTATCTTGAATCAAAAAGGTCGATTTGCGATTGTTCATCGTCCGGATCGACTGATTGAAATTATTACATTAATGAAAAAATATGACCTTGAACCAAAAAGAATGCAGCTAGTCTATCCAAAAGTAGGAAAAGAATGCAATACGGTATTAGTTGAAGCAATATATAAAGGAAATACAGGATTAAAAATCCTTCCGCCTATTTATGCCCATGAAGAAAATGGAGATTATACGAAAGAAATAAGAAAAATATTTGGAGAAAAGTTCGATGATTAGACAAAAAAGTTTTGAAAATGAAAAATCAACTTTATATTTAGTAGCGACGCCAATTGGTAATTTAGATGAGATGACCTATCGTGCCGTTAATATTTTAAATGAAGTCGATTATATTGCTGCAGAAGATACACGTAATACGATTAAGTTGCTGAATCACTTCAACATTAAGAAAAAACTGATCTCTCATCATGAACACAACATTGAAGCTTCTTCATATAAAATATTGGAATTACTGGAAGATGCCAATATTGCCTTAGTCAGTGATGCTGGCTATCCGGCAATCTCTGATCCTGGTTATGAATTAGTCATGAAAGTGATTGAAAAAGGCTATAATGTCGTTTCTGTCAGTGGAGCTAATGCCTGTCTTAATGCTTTGGTAGTTTCCGGTATCTGTCCTCAGCCCTTCTTATTTTATGGTTTTTTAAATCATAGCGATAAAACTAAAAAGAAGGAATTAACTTCATTAAAGGATTATCGTGAAACCATTGTTTTTTATGAATCCCCTCACCGTATAAATAAAACATTAACACTGATGCTTGAATATTTAGGAGATCGTCCTATCGCGCTATGTCGTGAACTTACAAAGAGACATGAGGAAATTATCCGTGGAAAGATCAGTGAAGTATTAGAAGTATGTGATAGTCTTAAAGGTGAAATGGTAATTGTTGTAGAGGGCAGTAAAGAAATTATTGAACAAACTTTTGATTTAGATATTAATGAACAAATAGAGGTTTATATGAATGAAGGATTAACCTCTAAGGAAGCAATCAAGAAAGTAGCAAAAGAAAGAAATCTTTCTAAAAATGAAGTTTATAAATCATATCATATAGATTAAAAGGCAGATGCCTTTTTTCTTTATTTAAAGATTAAACTATGTTAGAGTAATAAAGAAATTTCACATTTATCTCCAATTTAAAATTAGGAGAAATTAAATGATTAATATTATGATCTTGTGCAGCAATAATGATCTTGCTGAAACGATAAAAAAAGAAATAAGAAAATGTATTTATCGCAACCTTTATATTCACCATGAATGGAAACAAGAAAGAATACAAAAAGAACGAATGAAATACTTATTTTTGGTTGTAGATATCGATGAATACGGGAGTATTCCTGATCAGTTTAAGAGTCAGGAAAAATGGCGGAATACCTATTATATTTATATTTCACAAAATCTTAATTCTTGTTATAAGGCGATAGGCTATAATGTTTTGGGATATTTAACGTATGATCAACTAGATTCCTTTAACCAACAGTTTAAAACATATCTGGCGATGGTCATGCAGACGTTTGGGTGCTATTTTAAAACAGAGGACGGAATAGAATCTTATCGGTATAATGAGATTTTATACTTTGAAATGAAAAATCGTCATTTGATGATGCAGACAATCTATGGACAAGAATATTTGATTAACTATCGGTTGACCGATATTTTAAAAATAATGGATTATCGATTTTTACGTATTAACCGATCGGTTATTTTAAACTTAGATTATGTCAATAAAATAACTTATGACCATATTGCAGAACTGACTTTTAAGAAAATAAAAAGAAGATTTAAAATCTCTAACCATCTTAATTTAGACAAAAAAACAGGCACTTTAAACAAATTGAAACAAAGATAGAAACAATTTGATTATGATAGATATGTAAGCAAATCCTAAACTCATAACTATTCTAGAGGGGAGGAAAAAGACCATGAAGATGATGTGGTCTCAAAAGTTAGATCCAAAAATCTAACGATTAGAGGTCAATACATAATCATGGTCTTTTATCATATAATCGTTTTTGTACTTCATTAAAGTGAATCCCTACATCACTTGGCTGATGAGCATCACTGCATGGTATAATGTCCACTTGATGTTCTTTTAGGATTTCCAGCAACTCATCACTAAGCCCTAAATCATGATGATGATAACGATAATAACAGCCAACATTACATTCTGTCTTCATATCCTGCTTTTTAAGCATTTCAGCAATATGATGATATGTTTTTGTTAAATCATAACTTGGGTATAAATTATATTTTTTAATCGTGTCCATATGTGCTAGCTGACTAAATAATCCTGAACAAATTAAATGCTCCGTATCTTTATAGTAGGTACGATAGATATCATCCACATCTTTGACATCCCATAATATTGCTTGGGAAATATTGTCGAGATCATAAGCCATATCATAGACATAGTGAATACTGCCAATGATAAAATCATAAGGGAATAAAGCCAGCTGTTCTTTTATGAAATCTTCTTTATCTTTAAAGTAGCAGACTTCTAACCCAAAGTTCAGCTTTACCGACAGATCCATTGCTTTAACTTCAGTAATTAATTTAAGATAATCTTGAATAGAGATCGTATTTTTATTATCCAGCCATTCCTTCATTTTAGGATGCGCATTTCGTGCAGAGTCGTATAATTCTTTCCATTCCGTAAAACGATGGGTATGTTCTAAAAGGTTGATTTCATCAATTCCTCTTGCTTGTGCCTGCTTTACATATTCCATAATATACTCTATCGTATATGGACTTTTTTCTATATGAACATGTCCGTCAATCATTTTCATTTCCTCCCTTGTTTTTCATTTTAAACTTAATTTAATGAATTGCAAGTGTATAAATAAAAGCATAAATTTAGAAATATAGGGTATATTATCAATAAAGTAAGAATATATTGACAAAATCAAAATGAGTTGTTATTGTAATAGTACATGCAGAGAATGGAAGAGTAGTGATCACTAGTTGATAGAGAGTCGGAATTGGTGGAATCCGATAATGATGTGTGAATGAAGATGGCCCAGGAGCATTGATTTTGAATAATTAGAAATCACGTCTTCCGCGTTAAGGATTCAAGAGCGTATAGTCATATACGAAAAAAGGTGGTACCGCGATTATTTCGTCCTTTGTTAAGGACGTTTTTTTATTTATTAAAGGAGGAATTATTATGTGTCAAAAAACAGATAAAGATTATTATATTACAACGGCCATTGCTTATACTTCTGGAAAACCGCATATTGGGAATACATATGAAATTATTTTAGCTGATGCGATTGCCCGTTTTAAAAGAGAAGAAGGCTATAATGTTCGTTTTCAAACAGGAACGGATGAACATGGACAAAAGATTGAACTGAAAGCAGAAGCAGCAGGAATTGATCCTAAGCAATTTGTTGATGGTATTGCCGGGGAAATAAAACGTATTTGGGACTTGATGGATACATCCTATGATCGCTTTATGAGAACAACAGATGAATACCATGAACAGCAGGTACAAAAGATATTTACCAAGCTCTATGAACAAGGGGATATTTATTTAAGTGAATACGAAGGATTATACTGTACAGACTGTGAAGCTTTCTTTACTGAAAGCCAGTTAGTTGACGGTATGTGTCCGGACTGTGGAAGACCGGTAAAGCCTGCAAAAGAAGAAGCTTATTTCTTTAAGTTATCAAAATATGCAGATCGCTTAATCGAACATATCAATACACATCCTGAATTCATTCAGCCGGTATCAAGAAAGAATGAAATGATGAATAACTTCTTATTACCGGGATTACAGGATCTTTGTGTGAGCCGTACAACATTTAAATGGTCTATTCAAGTGCCGTTTAATCCAAAGCATGTCGTATATGTATGGATTGATGCTTTAACGAATTATATTACTGGTTTAGGATATGATGTTGATGGAAATCATGGAGAATTATTTAAAAAATTCTGGCCGGCAGATTTACATTTAATCGGAAAAGATATTATTCGTTTTCATACAATTTATTGGCCAATTATGTTAATGGCATTAGATTTACCATTACCTAAACAAGTATTCGGTCATCCTTGGCTGCTGCAAGGTGGCGGGAAGATGTCAAAATCAAAAGGAAATGTGATCTATGCAGATGATCTAGTAGATTTATTTGGCGTAGATGCTGTACGTTATTTTGTTCTTCATGAAATCCCATTTGATAATGATGGAAATATTACTTGGGATTTACTGATTGAAAGAGTAAACTCTGATCTAGCTAACGTATTAGGAAATTTAGTCAATCGTACGATTGCAATGTCAAATAAATACTTTGATGGAATAGTAGAAAATAAAGGAATCAATGAGCCTGTCGATCAGGAGTTAATTCAGGTTGCTTTAGAAACAAAAGAAAAAGTTGTTTCGAAGATGGATGAACTAAGAGTAGCAGATGCTATTGATGAAATCTTTAAATTGTTAAGAAGAACGAATAAATACATTGATGAAACAATGCCTTGGGCATTAGCTAAAGATGAAAGTCAGAAAGATCGTTTAGCGACAGTATTATATAATCTATGTGAAAGCATTCGTTTCAGTGCAGTATGCTTAAAAGCATTTCTGCCTTCAACCGCCAAAAAGATTTTAGAACAGTTGAATACACAAGTAGACTCTTTAGAATCGTTAAATCAATTTGGTCAGTATGCAAGCGGAACAAAAGTAACCGCACATCCGGAAATGCTGTTTGCACGTATTGATGCTAAAGAAATTGAAAAGAAAATAGAAGCTTTAACACCAAAAACAGTTGAGGTAAAAGAATTAAAGAAAGATGAAGTTCCTCAAATCACAATTGATGATTTCAATAAGATTGAATTAACAGTAGGAACTGTTGAAGCATGTGAAAAACATCCAAGTGCAGACCGCCTGTTAGTGTCACAAATTAATATCGGGAAAGAGACACGTCAGATTGTCAGCGGCATTGCTCAATTCTTTACACCGGAACAAATGGTTGGAAAAAAAGTAATCGTTGTCAGCAATCTAAAACCGGCTAAATTAAGAGGGGTTGAATCTCAGGGAATGATTCTGGCAGGATCAACGTCTGATGAATTGGATTTAGTTACATTAGTGAAAGATCTGCCTAACGGAACAAGAATTAAATAATGGGTAAGTGTTTACAGAAAGCTGTAAGCACTTTTTCATAAAGGAGAGTTATTATGTTTAAAAATTTTTTAGGACATTTTAAAACCATTACAACGCATAAATTCAAGGTTATGGCATTATGTTTTCGCTGTGGCTTATATAAACAGGGCTTGCTGCATGATTTGTCTAAATACTCTTTAACCGAGTTTATTCCCGGAGTTCGCTTTTATCAAGGATATCGCTCACCGATCAGCCGTGAAAAAGAAGTAATTGGATATTCAAGAGGATGGCTTCATCATAAAGGCAGAAATAAACATCATTTTGAATACTGGATTGATTCCATTCAAGGAGAATTTCAAGGCGTAGAAATGGAAATTCCTTATGTGATTGAAATGTTCTGTGATCGTGTTGTAGCTAGTCAGGTATATGCAAAAGAAAATTATCATGATGGCTATCCTTTAGAATACTTTCTAAAAAATAAAGCCAGTTATTATTTGATGCACCCCAATACAATGCAATTAATTGAATCGCTTTTTGTACGATTAAAAGAAAAAGGATTGGATGAAACAATTGATTATATTCGAAAAGAAATATTAAAAAATAAATGATAATCAAATGAGTCAGTTCCGCCGCCGCAAGATGGGCTTTATATTTCAATTCTATAATCTTATCCCCAATTTAAATATAGAAGAGAACATTATGCTGCCATTATTATTGGATGGAAAGAAAATGAAAGACTACAAACAGCAGTTAAATCATATTTTAGAAGTAGTGGAACTCACCAAAAGACGTAAGCATACGCCTCGTGAATTATCAGGAGGATAGCAGCGAGTAGCGATTGCCAGAGCCTTGATTGGACAGCTGAAAATCTTGTTTGCCGATGAACCAACAGGAAATCTGGACAGCAAAACAGGAGAAGATATCATGAAATTATTACAAAAAATAAATAAAATGAATCACCAAACCATTATCATGGTGACACATTCAAAAGAAGCTGCTCAGTATACTGATCGCACCATTATTATGAAAGACGGGCAAATAATCAATATAATAAAATAATAAAAATAATTATATTGAATAATATTAATAGTGTGATACAATTTAAGTAAGGGGTACCACGGGAGGCGATTATATGTTTAAATTTTCTTTGAAGGTAATGTCAAAGGAAAAACGAAAATACTTCTCTTTCGCAATAACGATGCTCATTTTGACAACAGTTGAATTTATCTTTTTTGAGTTAGTAAATCATCAGCTGATCACCGGAATGCCGGCAACCGAAAGAATAAGTATGAGTATTTTATCCTTGATGATTATCACATTCAGTTTTTTTATAACGTTCTATGTCAATTCGCAGTATATTGACTATAAGCGAAAAGAATTAGGATTGTTGTATTTATGCGGCAGAAACTTATTAGATATCAGTAAATACTTATTACTTCAATATTTAGTTATTTTTATAATTGTTATACCGATCGGATTCATATTGGGGGCATTGATTCTGCCTGTTCTTTATTCCTTTATTGCGAATCAGTATGATATAGGAATGAATATATTTCAGTATAATCTGACAGGGCTTATTGAAACGATGATTTTTGTTTTAACGAAGATCGGATATATTATCATTATTAATATTGGCTTTACTTATCGAAATGAGATTATCGAAATTATTAACCATACAGATAAAAAGAAAAACAAACAGATGATGGATATCGTTAAATATGGTGGCGGAGCATCCATCAAAATGTCTTTTGCTTCCTTAGGAATGATTGGAATGGATCCCAAAGCAAGACAGGAAATCTTAACAAAGTCAATCAATGAAACAATAGAAGAACGTAAATTGAAACAAGAGAGTGAAACAGGAAAGAAACCACTGCTCATTACATTAGTATCTGTCATCGCTTATTTCGTTACTTTGGTATTAATGATTATGAACGATTTCACTAGCGGTAATTTTGCATTGTATTGCTATATCAATAGCTTTGCTTTAGCGATGATCGTATCATTTGCTATTCCTTATTACATAGGAAAAGCACATGGCGGTTTTATGAATAAGAGCCCGGTGCGATTTGTAGTATTGAATGATCTTCAGCTAATGCTTAAAGATTCATTAGTTCCTCTTGTGATGATCGTTGCTGTATTGCCAAGCGTAGTGTCAATCATTAGTTTTTCTTTAGGGGAAAACCTCTACCGAATGGTAGCATTAATCGGTTATGTCGTTTTGGAAATCATTTTAGCGGGATGTTTGTATTTTAAAAATGTTGTCTATATTCATTCAAGAGAAAGTGAATTCAAATCACTGTCTGTGATGGGATATAATCAGGATCTTATTAAAAAAATTATAAACAGAGAAGTTATTTATCATTTTCTGATTGCTTCTGTTTTGCCATTGATCTCAATTGCTGTACAAATTTATAAAAGCTATGTTTTTGGCGGATTATCTACTATCATTATGGCGATTATGATTATTAGCTATATTGTCATCTTCATGGTTGCTTTTGCATTGACTTTAATTGTGTTTAGGAAGGAATATACTGGGAGGGAATCATAATGAAATTTATAAAAGATTATATTTTAGAAGCAGAAAATTTAACCAAAATTTATAATCAGGGAATGTCTGATGAAACGATTGCATTAGATCATATTAATTTAGCGATTGATGAAGAAGACTTTGTGTGTATTATGGGTCCCAGCGGTTCCGGAAAAACAACACTGATCAACTGTTTGTCAACATTGGATAAACCCACTTCCGGTAAAGTTTTTATCAATGGAGAAAATGTTCTGGCAATGACCAGTCGTGTTATTTCTGAATACCGTTATGAAAACCTCGGTTATGTATTTCAGTCAAACAATTTGATTGACAGTATGAATGTATATGATAATATCGCAGCACCTTTAATTTTAGCGAAAGTAGATCCAAATATAATTGATCAAAAAGTCAAAGAAATAGCTGAAAAATTAAATATTTCGCATTTATTATCCCATAGTACAGACCATTGTTCAGGTGGAGAAAGACAGCGTATTTCAATTTGCCGTGCTTTGATCACTTCACCAAAACTAATTGTTGCCGATGAACCGACAGGAAATTTGGATAGCAAAAATTCACATGAATTAATGTCTATTTTTAAACAATTGAATGAAGAAGGAAAAACATTGCTGATCGTTACCCATGATCCAATGATTGCCAGTTATTCAAAACGTTTAGTCTATGTACATGATGGTAAAATACAAAAAATACTGGAAAGAAAAAACAAATCACAGCAGGATTATTTTAATGAAATTGTAAATATTAATGCAGGTGATTATATAAAGATGTTCTTTAAGAATAATTAAGTTAAATTGATAAATACTAAAATGGATAGGAAGCTTATCCATTTTTTTGTGTTTACAATACTTAAAAATAATTTATTATAAGTAAAAAATTACGTCTATTCCGAAATAATTTAGATTGTATACAAAATATTTTAACTTTTGAAATTTATGTTAAATTATCGTTAAAATTACTTTAATTTTCGACAGATTAATGCTAACATTTAGATGGATAAAAGAAAAAGGAGGAAATAGTTGATGAAAAAATTATTAGCGTCTTTACTTGCTTTATCGCTAGTATTAACGGGTTGTGGATCAGGTGGTGATTCAAAGAGTGGATATGAAATTGCCTTGATTACAGATGCCGGAAATATTAATGATAAGTCATTTAACCAAAGTGCTTGGGAAGCCGTGGAAAAATTTGCTGATGAAAATAAGCTGACTAAGAAATATTATAAACCAGCAAACTTCGATACAGCAGGGTACAGTGATTCAATTGATGAAGCAGTAGATAACGGAGCAAAAGTTATCGTAACACCTGGATATAAATTTTCAGATGCAATGCAGGAAAAACAATCACAGTATCCGGATGTAAAATTTATTATGATTGATGCAACACCAAGTGGTGACAAAATTGAAAGCAATGTATATGCTGCTTTATACGCTGAACAAGAACCGGGATACTTAGCTGGTTATGCGGCAGTTAAAGATGGGTATACAAAATTAGGTTTCATGGGTGGTATGAAATTACCGGCAGTTATTCGTTTCGGTTATGGATTTATTCAAGGTGCCAGCGATGCTGCGAAAGAAATGAATGTTCAAGTTGAAATTAAATATAACTACACAGGATCATTTAATGAATCACCTGAAATAAAAACATTATCTTCAGCTTGGTATCAAGATGGAACAGAAGTTATCTTCGCTTGCGGTGGATCAATCTGTCTTTCAGTATTCTCAGCTGCTCAGGAAGCAAATGCTAAATCTATCGGAGTTGACTCAGACCAAAAAGATGCATCAGAAACAGTAATTACTTCAGCTATGAAAGGTGTTTACAACACTGTATATGACCAATTAGGAAAAATCTTTGCTGACAATCCTACTTTTGAAGGTGGTAAAGTGGATACTTTAACAGCTGCCGGTGGATATGTTGGATTACCAGATGATTTCTCAAGATTTAAACAATTTACAAAAGCAGATTATGAAGCAATATTTGAAAAAGTTAAATCTGGTGAAGTTAAAATCCTTAATGATGAAGAAGTTGGAACAGATCCAACAACTTTAAATAATGAATTTGTTACAGTGATGGATGTAAGCAAATAATGAAGAATAAAACGAGTTGAGATAAAATCGCTCGTTTTTTCGTGTATAATAATAATGTAAAGGAAGTGATGACATGGAATATGCGATTGAGATGTTGAATATTACCAAAGATTTCCCCGGTATTCGAGCGAATGACAATATCACCTTACAGTTAAAAAAGGGCGAGATTCACGCTTTGCTGGGAGAAAACGGAGCCGGTAAATCTACTTTAATGAGTATTCTTTTCGGCTTATATCAACCAGATCAGGGTGAAATCAAAATTAATGGAAAAGCAGTTAAAATAAGTGATCCAAACGATGCTAACCGCTATGCAATCGGAATGGTTCACCAGCATTTTAAATTAGTACATAATTTTACCGTTTTAGAAAATATTATTTTAGGTGTAGAAGAAACAAGCAAAGGACTGTTAAAGAAAGATAAAGCACGAAAAAAATTGTTGGAACTGTCTAAGCAGTATCATTTAAATGTCGATCCTGATGCGTTAATCAGTGATATCACAGTAGGGATGCAGCAGCGTGTTGAAATCTTAAAAATGCTTTATCGTGAAAATGAAGTATTGATTTTTGATGAACCGACGGCAGTATTAACTCCGCAGGAAATTGAAGAATTAATGCATATCATGAAAAATTTGATCAAAGAAGGAAAATCAATTATTTTCATTACCCATAAATTAAACGAGATTAAAGCGGTAGCCGATCGCTGCACTGTGTTAAGAAAAGGAAAATATATTGATACCGTCAATGTGCAGGCTGTAACAACTGAACAGATGTCAGAAATGATGGTCGGACGTAAGGTAAACTTCGTTGTTGAAAAGGGTGAACAGCATTTAAAAGATGTGATTTTAAATGTAGAGGGATTGACAGTAAAACCAAAACATGCGCATAAAGAATTGGTACATAATGTCAGTTTCAATGTTAAAGGCGGAGAAATCGTCTGTATCGCCGGAATTGACGGCAATGGTCAATCAGAATTAGTTTACGCTTTGTCAGGAATGATGCCAATCCATCAAGGGAAAATTACTTTAAATAATAAAGAGATTACCCATATGGGAATTCGTGAACGCAGTTTAGCGGGAATGGCTCATATTCCTGAAGATCGTCATAAGCATGGATTAATCCTTGATTATACATTGGCACAAAACTTAATTCTTAAAAATTACTTTGATCAAAAGCATCAGCATTTAGGCTTTATTAAGTTTGATGTGATGAATGAAGACGCTAAACGTTTAATCGAAAAGTTTGATATTCGTTCAGGACAGCAGGAAAAATCAATAGTTCGCGGTATGTCCGGAGGAAATCAGCAAAAGGCGATTATTGCCAGAGAAATTGACAGTAATTCAGATTTATTGATTGCTGTTCAGCCAACACGTGGCTTAGATGTTGGGGCAATCGAATATATTCATAAGCAGTTAGTTGAACAACGAAATGCCGGAAAAGCGGTATTGCTTGTATCATTGGAATTAGATGAAGTGATGAATGTCAGTGATCGTATCTTAGTTATGTACGAAGGTGAGATCGTTGCTGATCTTGATCCGACAACAACTACAGAACAAGAATTAGGTCTTTATATGGCCGGATCAAAGCGAGGTGCAGGATATGAAAAATAAAGAAGCGTTAAACTCATTTATTTCTTCGATTTTTGCTATCTGTTTAGGTCTGCTGTTTGGTTTGATTATTATCTTTATCGCCAATCCGAATCAAGCTGTTCGTGCATTTTCAATCCTGCTGCAAGGTGGATTTTATCGCGGAATTAAAAGTTTAGGTCTCGTGCTCTATAATTCAACGCCGATTATGATGACCGGTCTGTCTGTTGCTTTTGCATTCAAATGTGGACTCTTTAATATCGGAACACCGGGACAATTCATTGTGGGAGCATTTACCGCTGTCTTTATTTCATTGAAATGTACATTTATTCCTAATTCAATGTTATGGATTGCAGCAGTATTGGGAGCTGGGATTGCCGGTGCGATTTGGGCAGTTATTCCGGGAATCTTAAAAGCCTTTAAAAATGTAAACGTTGTTATTTCATGTATTATGATGAACTATATTGGGATGTTAGCTGTCATCGAATTAGTAAAATCAACAATCTACAATGCTGCCGGCGCAGAATCTTACTCTGTTCCTTTAGAAAAAGCATTGCCTAGATTAGGACTAGATAAATTATTTAATGGTGCAAGTGTCAATATTGGCTTTTTTATCGCTGTAGGACTATGTATCTTAGCGTATATTATTTTAAATAAGACAACCTTTGGGTTTGAATTGAAAGCCTGTGGATATAATCCTGACGGAAGCCGCTATGCCGGTATGAGTGAAAAGAAATGTATTATCTTATCTATGGCTATTTCCGGATTCTTTGCCGGAGTAGGCGGAGCGTTGACTTATCTAGCCGGAACCGGGAAAACATTAGCGATTGTAGAAACACTGGCACCGGAAGGATTTAACGGTATACCGGTTGCCTTATTAGGTTTCAGCAATCCATTGGGTGTTGTTGCCTCATCTTTATTTATTTCATATATCAATGTAGGCGGAAACTACATGCAGTCATGTAATATTGCCGTTGAAATAATTGATATTATCATTGCTTCAATCATTTATTTCAGTTCGTTTGCATTAGTTATCAAACAAATCATGAATAGACGAAGAAGCAGAAAACTAGTAGGAGGTAAAGAATAATGGATATTATCTATTTCTTATTTAGACAAACCTTATTATTTTCGATTCCTCTATTAGTTGTCGCTGTTGGAGGAATGTTCTCTGAACGAAGCGGAGTAGTTAATATCGCTTTGGAAGGGATCATGATCTTTGGTGCTTTCACCAGTATTTTCTTTATTAATATTATGCAGCAAAACGGTGTTCTTTCAGGACAAAGCTTATTGATTATCGCATTGATCATTGCAGCCTTGAGCGGTGGACTCTTTTCCTTACTGCATGCCTTTGCCTCCATCAATATGAAGGCTGATCAAACCATCAGTGGGACAGCATTAAACCTGTTTGCCCCTGCTTTAGGAATCTTTATCGCAAAGATGGTTCAAACGACACAGAACATTCGTTTTGAAAATCAGTTTAGAATCACAGAAGTTCCTATTTTATCAAAAATTCCGGTTATCGGGGATCTCTTGTTTAAACAAGCCTATATTACAACGTATTTAGGGATTGGAATCTTATTCTTAGCTTCTTTCATCTTATATAAGACAAGATTCGGACTAAGATTAAGAGCCAGCGGAGAAAACCCGCAAGCAGTCGATGCGGCTGGAATCAATGTTTATAAAATAAGATATGCCGGTGTCTTTATTTCCGGACTGTTAGCCGGATTAGGTGGATTAATCTATATTATTCCAATCAGTACAGAATATGCAAGCAATGTCAGTGGTTACGGTTTCTTAGCTTTAGCAGTATTGATCTTTGGACAATGGACACCATGGAAAATCGGAGTAGCGGCATTCTTCTTTGGATTTACCAAAACGATTGCCAATGCTTATTCCGGAATCCCATTCTTATTAAGTTTAGGAATTCCTAATATTGTATTTAAATTATTACCTTATGTCGCAACATTATTGCTGCTGACATTTACATCTAAGAATTCAACCGGTCCAAGAGCGGCAGGTGAACCTTACGATAAGGCAAAACGATAAATGAAAAGGGGCGCTATTTTACGCCTCTTTTTAATTTCACAAATAATTTATAAATAATAGGATTAAAGATGGAATGATATAATGCTTTGATATATTCATAAAGGGCATTATCATCAACTTGCTGATCGAATAAATAAAGAAGGGAATAGTCTACACCAAACAAGCGGCAGTTCAATGAACTTTTTGTAAAGCTGTTTCTTAAGTAAAACTGAATACGTCTGTGACGGAGCTGTCTTTCTTCACTATTCTTTGTACTCTCTACACTTTCTACTTCAGCGATGATTAAATTTCCCTGCATTTGTTTTTTCAGTAATTGAAGAAACTGACTGCCATAGCCAAAACTGCGTTTGTTTTCAACAATAGCGAAGTAATCTAATAATAACACCTGCTGAGTTTGATCTCCGGCAAAGAAAGCATAGCCTAATAATTCATCATGGTCATATAAGCCATAGCCTCTATAATGCTGTGAATGATAAAGCTGAAGCATATTCTTTAACGGACGTGTCTCCGCAGTAGGAAAATCCTTGACGATATGATGATGAAAGATAAATTCAATCACTTTCGTATCTAATAATTGAAGTTCCATATTAAATACCTAAATACTCATTAATCTTCTTGATTACACCTTGATTTTCATTATCGAGGCATACATCATAAGCAATGTCTTTAATAGGATCAACGGCATTCTCCATTGCAAAGCCGTATTTCACACTCAAAAGCAATTCATAATCATTCATTTGATCACCAAAAGCCATGCATTCTTCGGGTTTAATTTGGTATAAATCCTGCAAATATTTCATTGCAATTCCTTTATTAATGCTTTTATTTTGAATATCCATCCACATATTTCCGGAAGTAACAACTTTTACACTCTCCGGCAGCTGATCCTTGATCTTCTCTAAAAACAGTTTAATATCTGCATTAGGATCGTAAACCGCTATCTTTAAGATATCCTCATCATAAAGAGAATCAAATGCATCCACAAATTGAAATGCACAATAATGGAGCTTAATCATCTCTTCATAATCTTTATTAGCATTTTTGATATAAGCCGTCTTTTTTCCACAGAGGACAATAAAGACTTCCGGATGCTGCTCAAAGATTTCACATATCCTTTTAGCGTCTATAGGATTTATAGTGTTCGTATATAGTTCATTCGAGCCTTCGGCAATATAGCTTCCGTTTTCGGCGATAAACACCATATCTAAGCTCATAGGCAAAAATTTTTGAAACAAGCGCTGATACTGATTACCACTCGCAATAACAAATTTTATTCCCTTTTGACGCAGATGCTGATATGTTTTGATAAATTCCATATCAAAGTTCTTGGTAGAATCTAAAAAAGTTCCATCCATATCTGTCGCTATTAATTTGATCATAAACAACCCCCTAAGTGCTTTTATTTTACTATGAAGTATAAATAAAAACAACTTTTCGTTTGTTTATTTTCATTACCATGATAATATATTATCATAGGAGGAACATAACATGACAACAGGATTTATTATATTAGCCGGTGGGAAATCGACACGTATGAATTATCCCAAACATGAATTGATGCTCAACAATCAGCGAATGATTGATTTTATAGTTAATAAAGCAAAAGAAATTACAGATGAGATTTACATATCTGCAAATGAGTCAATCAATGGCTATCAGATTACTTATGATCAAAGAGATAATATTGGACCAATTGAAGGAATTTATCAATGTATGTTGCTATCTGAATGCGATTATTACTGTATAATGCCCTGTGATAAGCCAATGCTTCCTATTGCTATCTATAAAGCCATGTTAGAAAATATCAAAGAAAAAGAATGTATCGTTTTAAGAAACAGCGGCAAAGTGGAACCTTTAGTTGCTGTATTTAAAAGATCTGCGATGACTGCCATCGAACAGCGAATCAATGATAGACTTTATTCTATGACAGAATTATGTGAAGTTTTACCGCATACGTATTACAATACGGATTTGACATTATTAAATATAAAAACACAGGAAGATTATCAGCTTTTATTGAATCAATTTGAATACAATAAATAGTTAAATACAGTGATGCAACTTTAAGTTGCGTAAACGCAAACTGAACTTGATAGTATTTTATCAGCAGGACTGTATAATAAAGGAGAGGTGAGTAGAATGAATTTTGGGACAAAACTACAGAATTTAAGAAAAAGCAAGGGATTCTCTCAAGAACAGCTGGCTGATCAGTTAGGCGTATCTCGACAGGCAGTAAGTAAATGGGAAACTGGGGATGGATATCCCGAATTAGATAAATTGATTCAAATCAGTAATTTATTTGATGTCACATTAGATTATCTTGTGAAAACACAGGATGATATTATGGATACAGTACCAGAAGTGATTGAAGTGGAACCAGTTATATCAAGTGAGAATGAATTTGAAGATGAAAAAATACGTCCGACACCAAAAGAAGCAATGGAATTTACAGATATTACAGAGGTAGAAGATTATATTGAACTGCGGCATCGCTTTGCCAGTAAAATCGGAATAGGGGTTATGATTATAATCGCAAGTGTAGTATTACCAATCACATTAGAATTCATGGAAAATCTGGCAGCAGCACTGATGATGATTTTTATTGGCATTGGAGTAGGTTTGATTATCTTGGCAGGAATCAACTTCTCCCAGATCCCGAAACCCGACTTTGTGATGAATGCCAGTGATCATAGTTATTTCATGGCAGAATTTTCAGAAATCAAGGCGCGTTTCGCTAAAAAGATTGCCTTTGGAGTTTTCTCTATCTTAGCCGGGGTTGCCTTTACAATTATAGGGGAAGAATTATTAAACCACGAAAATTTAGGCGCAGGAATCATGATGATTCTGCTAGGATTCTCTGTCTATCTTTTCATTACAGCCGGAATGGAATTAGACACTTATCGTTTAGTGACACGCAGTGAAAGCATTGAATCAGACAGCTACAGTGATTTTACCGTATCTCATAAACATCATAAACGTTATCCAATCGCAGAAAGCTCAGTTATTGTCTTCTTTCTATTAGGATTTGGATTTGGGTTATGGCATCCGGGTTGGATGGTCTTTCCTATTTTTGGTATCTTAGATGGGATAATCAACAAGGGTTGATTATTTGTTAAAAATATGCTATTGTTTTAAAGAATTAAATGACACTGGTTCGATAGCCACCCAGTATAAAAATACTAAGGATAAACGCATAAACATGCTTTCTTTAGGCATGTTTTTTGTTTCCTTAAAGAAAGGAACAAAAATGAAAAAATTTAAAGTACAAATTGTTATTACTGTAGGAATCATGCTGAATGTGGTAGGGGCTTACATCGCAATGAGTTTATCTATTCCCTTTTATATGGATTCCATCGGGACACTTTTAGCCGCTCTTTTATTAGGTCCTAAATATGCCATGATTACAGGGGTTTTAGGAAGCCTTACAAGTGGTATATTATTTGATATGTATTCCTTTTACTATGCACCAACACAGCTGCTGACAGGGTTCTTTGCCGGCATTTTATACCATGCCCATTGGCTGAAAGGAAAAAGGATGCCATTAGGAATAATGATGATCGGATTACCGACTTCTTTAGCGAGTGCCATGATCACTGCCGGATTATTTGGTGGTATCACATCTTCAAGCAGCGGCATCTTTGCTTTATTATTAAATAAAGCTGGACTTCATTTAGTCGTCAGTGTCCTGCTTGTTCAAGTCATCACCGACTGCACCGATAAAGCGATCGCTTATTTTATAGCGAAGCTCGTTATTGAAAAAGGAAAACTAAAAGAAAAGTGGGGGATAAAATGGAACGCTACAGCGAAATAACCGATAAAATAAAAAGAGAAATTGTCTTGCTTAAAGCTCAACCATGTATCTGGTCGAAATGCAGCTTTTGTGATTATATTGAAGATAATTCTACATGCAATGAAGAAATGCTGAAGATCAACAATGAAGTATTAGATCAGGTGACCGGAAAATATGGTGTTTTAGAGGTGATTGATTCTGCCAGTATTTTTGAATTGCCAAAAGAAACACTGCAAAGGATCAAAGAGATTATTAAAGATAAAAAAATTCATACTTTATTTTTTGAAAGTCACTGGCTGTATCATCAAAAAGTAAAAGAAATGAAAGATTACTTTGGAATTCGTGTGATATGTAAAATTGGGGTAGAAACATTCGATGAACATTTCCGTAATCATGTTTTAAATAAGAATGCAGCTTTTACATCTATTGAAGAACTAAAACAATATTTTGATTCTCCTTGTTTAATGGTTGGCATTCAGGGGCAGACACAGGAAATGATAAAGAGAGATATGGATATCCTCCAAGCTAATTTTAATCATGGTACGATCAGTATCTACCGCAATAACACAACCTCAATTAAAAGAGACGATGGATTAGTGGAATGGTTCATGCATCAATATGCATATCTTAAGGACGATCCACGCTATGATTTTTTATATGAGCCAACAGATTTTGGAGTAGGAGACTAAATAAAAAAGGTTATAACGATATTTGCTCGTTATAGCCTATTTTACTTTTGTCAGATGTTTTTTTAATTTTGTAACATCTACGAAACGTGTAGAAAAGATATATTCTTTTTGTCCATAGATAAAACTTGCTTTATGTTTTTTTGGATAGGCAATTTTTTTCATTCGACGATATTCAAATAAACGATTTCCCATAATTAGTTTTTTACGTCCAACGTGAATGAAATCCTGAATAAACATAGCATATACCAATGTATAGATGGTAATCCCGTTAAATGCTCCCAGGGCTGTAATAATCCCTGATTTAATATTCAGTAGGATAACAAAATAATAAATTGAGAATCCCCACAGTATGATATATAGAACAGATGCAATGCCGTAAATAATATTCCCGGCTTTCGACATGCAAGGCTCTAAACTGTTGTCTTGGCGTCTTTGTTTTATAGTTCCAATGATACATGACCAAACAACTAATGAGAAATAAACCAAAAAGGCCATAATCACAAAAGGAATGACTTGGTTAAGTATATTTCCAATATTTCCTAAATTATCCATAAAAACCTTCCTTTCAATACCTATCATCCATTATACAAAATATTTTGAATAAATCCTATATTTTTTATAAAAAAATGATATAATTTTACTATTATTAGTGCCTTTTATGTAAAATAACCGCAATTTTATGCTGATGTGATTTAAAATACAAACTTTTATAGAAAGGAATGAAAAAATGTTAGAATATAAAAAAGATTTTGAGATTAATTATCAGAATGTAGATTATACAGGAAAATTAAAGTTATCCCATTTATTCGATGTGTTATCCAATGTTGCGACAACCCATGCCGTGATGCTGAATGTGTGGAATGAAAGCTTGATTGAACAATATGGCTGGGTACTTTCAAAGATGCATTTAGAAATAGAAGAACCAATCACCGCAGGAGATTATCAGTTATTGACTTATCCCGGTTTTGCTTCGAAAGTGATCTTTCCACGCTACTATCAGTTGCTTAAGGAGGATCAGCCCATCATGAAGGCTTCTTCCATATGGACTTTACTGGATCTAAAGAAAAGAAGAATTACGATGCCTAAGCGTGTGGGAATTGATTTTCCGGAGATTACATCAGTCAAGGAAGAAATTGCCATACCTCAAGAAATTACCGAGGAAATCCCTTATCAATTAGTAGAAGAAAGAATAGTTCGCTACAGTGATATTGATACAAATCAGCATATGAATAATGCCCGTTACTTGGAATGGGCATGTGATCTAATGGATTATACCATATTTAAAGATCAGTTTATTCATACAGTCGATATTTTTTTCAAACATGAAATTGCCCCTAATGAAAAAGTCAGTTTATTCATGTATCATGATGATTTTCATTATTATTTTAAAGGCATAGTAAATGAAATTAACTGCTTTGAAATTAAAATGGTGATGAAAAACAAATAAACTGAATTTACAAAATATGAAAAAAACTTGCTAGGGAATATGCTATACTATGCTTGTCCCAAATATCTATAATAGTATTTGTTTTCCCGTAACAAATACACAAAAAAGCGCCTTTATAGGTTCTTTTTTATTAAAGTAATAAAGCTAGCCAATCGGCTAGCTTTTTTCAATGTGGATGTAATCATTAACGGTTTTTTGATTCTGCTTGCACAGTTTATTAAATACAAGAATTCTCAATAATCCCGCAATCAGGATTAACAAGAAGCCGCTAACTTGTACGACGGTAATTTTATCAATGATACTATTCACTAATAAGAAACCGATAAGGGTTATAAAGATTAAGAATTCACCTTTATTTTCCTTTATTAGACGTTTCACTATACAGCCCTCCAAAGTCAAATGATTGTATCTAAATCGATTAAATTATAACAAGTTTCTTTACAAATTGCCACTATTAATTAAAGCGGTTACATTATTTGATTCCGAGGTTATTTTTAAACTCAATATAAGTTGTAATGAAATAAACAATATAGATTGTTCCAAACATAAGTCCCGCTAATCCCATCGTTTCCCAAATAACATAGGAGTTAGGTAAGACTTGAAGGAATAATTGATTGATGGATAATCCTGTGGAAATGCATATAATAATCGGATAGATTAGCGGGTATAGGAAGGTTAAAGCTAATTGTTTAAAAATAGTGCGGTGGATGTCGTCTTTACTTAATCCAAGCTGACTTAGTAAATTGTAACGGAATTTGTATTTAGTAGAATCACTTAGACATTGAATAGCAAGAATAGTTCCTGTAACAGCAGTAAAGATAAAGGATATATAAAGAAGTGAGAATCCCATAATGGTAATCGCCGAACGATTTTGGGTAAGATAATAGCCTCGTACTTGAATTGTATTCAGCACATAGAATAAATATGATCCATCCTCATTCATTTCTTTAGTAGCGTTATGGTCAATCACCTGAGAACTTTCATAGAAAAAAGCTTCAGTTGTTTCTTCCACTGTATTAACAGCTAGATTCGTATTAATGATTTCCATTCCTTCAACAAAGGAATCCGGAACGATGATGACAACAGAATAATCCGCCCAAGCAGAAGTAAAATGATCACTGACTACCTCTTTAATATGCATAGTCGTTTTATTAGGATGAATCAATACAAACTGATCTTTGTTTCTTAACAAAACAGGGAGAACATTGCGGCTACAGTTAATGAAATATTCATCTTCATTCAAAGTGATGGGTGCCATTCCTAAAAGAGCAGTAATGCGATTATAGTCACTTAGAGAAATATAATTATTAACTGAGTCGTAGCTTTGGAGTTCATCAGCGATAAATTGTGAAAAATAGATGGAACGATCTGTATACACTTTAAAAACAGCCTGATCTTCAATCGTATAATGATCCTCAATAAGATCCAGTGCTTTTGTGAAATCAGCATTGTCATAGGCATTATGCACTAAGATGTCATAGGGCAGCTGCTGATCATTTTGGAAAGTCATAGCCTGTGTAAACAGATTACTGACATTGGTGCTGACTAACGTTAACGCAATTAGTAACGTAATGGTTCCGATGGTAAGACCAATCGTATTAATTTTAGATGTAATATTACGAAGAATAAACAAATGGTCATGTTTATATTTTATTCTTTTGTTTTTAAGAATGACGGACATTAAAAAATGCGGTAATGTCATTGAAACCCCATAGATGCTGACAATCAATAAAAGTATTGACAGCAAGAAATCCGGAAAATAGAAAGTTTCAGCGTTTGGACCAAAGATGCCTTGAAAGATATATAATCCCCAAATTCCTAGAACGACCGCAATGACAAAGATAATATTACGGTAGATTTTCTTTTGAAATAAAGAAGTTTCATTTACTTTATCAAAATAAATAAGATCATGTATATTCATTTTCTTGATACGTCGGCTTGATCGGAATAAGACAACCATATAAATAGATAGAAAATAAATAATCGTTAGTCCGATTGCTTCATACGTCAAATTAAACTTAACGATGTAAGGCAGTTCGAAGATATTCATAATAATGGCAACAAAGACTTGGCTTAAAAATAAGCCAATCACTAAGGCAATTAATAGAGATACTACACCTAAAATTAATTGTTCGATCAAAAACATACGGGAAATGCTTTTCTTTTCTACCCCTAATAAAAGATAAGTACCTAATTCCCGACTGCGCTTTTCAAAAATAAACTTATTCATGTAGTTGATGAGCAGACCGATAATAAGAACAATCAGAATACTGATAAAGACAATCATTAACAAGAAGCTGTCCATATTTGTACTGAGTTCAATAATATCATCAGTAAAAACTATTAAATTAAATGAGAAGATTAAAGCAAACGCTATAATAAGTGTAATGAGGTAGATGAGATAGTCTTTAAAGCAGCGCTTGGCGTTGCGTAATGCTAATTTACTTAACATTTGTATGATCTCCGCCTAAAGTCGCTAAAACATCCAGTATTTCTTCAAAGAACTGTCGGCGGGTTTTATCGCCTTTGACAAGCTCATTAAATATTTTCCCATCTTTTAAAAACAGTATTCGTTTACAATAACTGGCACTGAAGGCATCATGAGTTACCATCAGGATTGTCGCTCCTAATTTTTCATTCATTGTTTTCATAGCTTCTAAAAGCAGTCCGGCAGAATGAGAATCTAACGCTCCGGTCGGTTCATCCGCTAATACTAATTTTGGATGATTGATTAAAGCTCTTGCACAGGCACAGCGCTGTTTCTGTCCTCCCGATACTTCATAGGGAAATTTATCTAAGATATCTTCAATCCCTAATTTCTTAGCATACTCCTGAACCAGTGTATCAATTTTATTGGTATCAATATTATTGATGATTAAAGATAAAGCAATATTTTCACTGATGGTGAGTGTATCCAGCAAGTTAAAGTCTTGGAATATAAAGCCAATATTTTCACGTCGAAAACGGGCAATATCTTTATCCTTTATCTCAGATAAATCAATATTATCCATATAAATAAATCCACTGCTTACTGTATCAATAGTCGCAATGCAATTCAGTAAGGTTGTTTTACCGCTGCCGCTGGATCCCATGATTCCTGTAAATTCATTCTTATTAATGTCAAAGCTGACATCATCCAACGCTTTTGTAATATTCTTTTTACTGCCATAGTATTTTTCTACATTTTTAACTTGTAGTAAATTATTCATTTACTTTACTCCTTATTGGCATCATTGCCGATTTATTCTGTTTATAATAAGCAGATAAGCGATCGATCAGAATAAATGGTGATGCGATTATAAATATAATTAGAGATAACAGCATGCCAAATAGGGTAAAAAATATAGAACGGACATAATGTTTTTTCATAAATTTCATCTTCTTTCTTTTACACCCTTATTATAGCAAGTAAAAACGAAAAAAATCCTTACACTTTTGTAAGAACTTCTTAAGATTCTTGGTTGAATTGATGAACTTTTCCAATTGGAAAGGTAATTTTAACACAGGTATATTCGCCTAATTTAGAATCAACAGTCAATGCTAAGTTTAAACGGTCACATAATTTCTTGCTGATATATAATCCCATTCCGGTGGCGTGGTCCTTCTTGCGGTCATCACCGGTATAGCCGGCGTTGAAGACACGCGGCAGTTCCTGAGGGGCAATCCCTATTCCGCTGTCTCTAATGATTAAATCGATATTATATTCATGTTTTTCACTATAGATCATTAATTCTCGCGGTTCATCTTTCATATATTTGATGGCATTGGAGAGGATTTGATTCAATATAAAGTGAATCCATTTTTCATCTGTATATACAGTTTGATCCAGATCATGGATTTCAAGATGAATATGATTGCCAAGAATCAAATTTTTAAAGTCAATCAAAGATTGATGAATCATTTCTTCTAGTGTAGTTTCTTTGATCAGATAATCATTTTGTGTATTATCACTGCGGGCATAGAATAAAACCTGTTCGACAAGCTGATCAATCTTATTCACCTGCTGTTTTAATTCTTTGTTTTGAGTATTATCGCAAAGTAAGGAAATAGCGGCAATAGGTGTTTTAATTTCATGTACCCAGCTTTCAATATATTCCTGATATTCTTTACTGCTGCGGCGTGCTTCACTGACCTGATCGGTCATTGCCTTTGAACCTTTTTTGAGGGCATAATAATACGCTTTTGCTTCCAGCAAACGGGGTTCTTCAATAATCTCATGCACTAAATATTTCTGATCAAGATCATCAACCAAACGTTCAATTTTATCGTACTGATGCTTTAGTTGGGAATAGCTGATCATAAAGTAAATAAATAAAATGATGAACCACCCTCCTCCCATTAATAATAGGAGAGAAAAGCTATCATAAAGGGTAAACATGAAACTGCCAAAGAAGATAAACAGTATAATGTTCAGAAAGATTACTCGAATGCGCTGTTCTAAATAATGTCTGAATTTCATATGCGATAGCCCTTCTTATGAATAGTTTTAATAAAATCAAATAAGCTAATACTTTCTAATTTTTTACGAATACGTGTCATATTTACATTCAGTATGTTTTCATCAACATAAAATTTATCATTCCATAAATATTCAATCAACTCATCTTTACTGATATCTTTATGTGGATTTAAGAAAAGATAATACATAATCTTAAACTCATTGCGGCTTAACTCTACTTCCTGATCTTGATATTTAATTAATGACAGATGAAGATCTAATATCACTTCATCAATCTTAATTTCCTTAAAATGAGTAGGATCAAACGTGGTAATCAGACGTTTTATTTTTTCTAATAAAATCAGCTTGTTATAAGGTTTAACGATAAAGTCATCTCCCCCACTGATAATACTGTTTAGTTCATCTTCATCAGTATTGCGGCTGGTTACAAAAATAATAGGTGTTTTAAGCAGGCGGCGAATACGTTTGCAAATCGTAAAGCCATTCACCCCGATCAGATTGATATCCAGTAGAATGAGATGTGGATTTACTTCCTTAGCCTGTGTATGGGCGGTATCAAAATCCTCACAAATGTAGGTTTCATATTCATGACTTTGCAGCAGCTTAGCTAATTCATCACGCATTAATTTATCATCTTCAATGATCATAATTCGTTTCATTTAAGTCACCTCACTTATTATTAGTATACTTTAGATAAAGAAAAAAGAAAGGGATATCGATAAAATAAAAAGCTGGTAGCTTCCCAGCTTAATGATATTATTCAATTCTTTCAAAATCAGAAGCACCATGTTTGCAGATCGGACAAATGTAATCTTCCGGCAATTCTTCTCCTTCATAAACATATCCGCAGATTTTGCATCGCCATCCTTTTTTTGTTTCTTTTTTAGGAGCCGGTTTGATATGGCTTTGATAATAAGTATACGTAACAGATTCTAAGTCTGATAAAACCTCCGCTTCTGTCACTTCAGCAATAAAAAGCGTATGTGTTCCGACATCTAATGTGGCAATTACCTTTGCTGAGATATAAGCATTTGTTGTATCTGTTAAATAAGCAATACCGTTTTCACTGCGCTTCATAGCGATATTTTTAAATTTATCGGCAGTTCTCCCGCTTTGAAAACCAAAGTTTTCAAAAATACTGAAAGGTGTGCGCTGATCTAACATGGACAGATTAAACATCTTTGTCTGCATAATCATATCATGTGTTAAATTTTGTTTATTGACTGCAATAATAATCTGTTTTGGCGTATCGGTAATCTGCATAGCTGTATTAATGATACACCCATTATCCTTATCTTCTGTGTGAGCAGAAAGTACGTAAAGACCATAACTCATTTTAAACATTGCTAAATTATTCATAAAATGCCTCCTTTATTAGTAATTATTCCTATTTATAATGTACACCTTTATTCTAAAACTGTCAAATAAAAAGAATCTCCTTTATAAAGATATATCTTTTGGTAAAGGACATTCTAATTGTATCGATTCATTCGTGACAGGATGTGTAAATTCAAGTCGATAAGCATGTAAAAATTGACGTTTAATTTTATCAGAGGGTGTTCCATACAAGGGATCGCCAATGATGGCATGACCAATCGAAGCTAAATGCACACGAATCTGATGGGTTCTTCCTGTGTCTAAAGTGCATTCCACTAATGCTTTGTTTTTATAGTTTTTAATCAACCGGTAATGGGTAATTGCTTTTTGCCCATGCTCTGCGACTCTCATCTTATTTGAATGATGACGATCTTTAGCAATATAGGTTTGTATTGTCTGTGTCTTAGAAGTTGGAATATTTCCTTTTACTAATGCCAAATAAGAGCGTTTAATGAGTTTGTGTGCCAGAGAGTCATCTAATAAAGGCTGAATTAAGGCACATTTGCAAAACATGATCAGCCCGCTGGTATCAAAATCTAAGCGATGCAGGTAACGAACAGGCAAATTTAAATGGTGCTGCTGATAATAATAGGCAACATAATTACATAATGTATCTATCCCCTCTTTTTGATCGGGATGAACATTCATTCCGGCATCTTTATTAATAATTAAAAGAAAATCATCTTCATAAATGATGTGAATATCCTTTGGCTGAGGGATAAAGTCTATCCCACTGTCATCAAAAGCGCGGATTTTAAACTGATCTTTTTTATGCAGACACGTATTAGAAGTTACGAATTGATTATTTAAAAAGTATTCCTTATTTTGCTTTAATAAGTGAATACTTTTTTTAGATAGATGGAAATATTTAAATAGATCATCAATTGTTTTATTATCAAATTGATCATCTATTATAAAGGTTAACCAAACATTTTGTAGTTTATACTTCATAAACTGTAATTTTGATATCAATAGTGATATCCATAGATTCCAAAGTATCTAATACGTGTCGCTTTTCTTTTTTTATGTGATAGTAATGAGGAGTCATTTTAAGCAGATTCAGTGCATCCTCATGATTATTGATATGTACCTGTTCCACTAGATCCCATGATTCTCTGATAGTAAAAGGCAGACGTATATACTCATCGGATTTAATTTTAATTTCGTCATAAATCAATTCTTTGATTTCAACTAAATGCTTAGGATTGGCAGTGACATGAATGATGTAACCGTCTTTTGCCAGACAGCGTTCCAGTTCTTCTTTATTAACCACTGTAAATAACGCACAGATCACATCCATGCTGTGATCTTGAACGGGAATATTTTTAGAATTACCGACGATCCAATAAATATCACGGGTATATTTCGTAGCCATATTAATCGCTTCTTTGGAAATATCCAAACCATAATAGGTATGCTCTAGGTTATTTAATGTTTCTTTCATACGCCAAGTATAATACCCTTCTCCGCAGCCTAAATCGAGAATTTGTGTAGATCCCATACTGTGCTTAGCAATATAGTCATTGATTGTATCTGAAATACAATGATAATAACCTTGATTTAAGAATGCTTTTCTGGCAATCAGACTTTCCTTGCTGTCACCGGGATTATTCGTTGCTTTATCCGGATTCAACAGCAGGTTAATATATTTTGTTTTTGATAGATCATAGGTGTGACGATCTTCACATTTATAAGAATTTCCTTCTAGAAATAATGGTTTTTTACATTTTGGACATGCGAGTTTATGCATTTTTTTCACCTCCACAACATTATAGCATAAACCCTTTAAAATATGTTAAAATATTAGACGGAGGTGTTGACCATGAACTATGCCATCATATTATTGGGTATCTTATATTTGTTTTATTATCTGATCTATAAGTATATCCTCGAACTTGGAACAAGCTATATTTATTGGCATCTATGGCATACTGTTCTGTGTGCCGGACTGGTCATGATCTTTGATGTACACCCTCAGCTAAGAAGTGTCGTATTAGGAAACTGCATTATATCTGTTATTTTACTTTTTTATGTTATCGTCTTGCATTATGATGTTTTAGAGTTAATCAGGGCGCGATTTAAAAAAGATAAATAATGCATATAATCGCTGTTTTTAGCGGTTTCTTTGGTTTAAAAGCAAATCCTTTTGTGTTAGAATGGAACAGGCAGGTGATAATATGATAAGAATAGGACAATCCATTGATATCCATCAACTCGTTGAAGGACGTAAATTAATATTAGGCGGAGTGGAAATTGACCATGCATTAGGTTTAAAAGGACACAGTGATGCAGATGTTTTACTTCATGCAGTAGCAGAAAGTATTATAGGGGCATTGGGGTTAGGTGATATTGGGAAGCATTTCCCCGATACAGATCCTCAATACGAAGGCATTTCATCGATGATTCTGCTTGAACAGGTCTATAATCTCATGGATCATGAAGGATATAAGATTGGGAATATTGATTCAATCATATTAGCAGAAGCACCTAAAATGGCACCGCATATCCATGCAATGCGGGAGAATATTGCGCATGTTCTTCATACAGACATAAGCAATATCAATGTCAAGGCAACCCGTGGAGAGAAAATGGGATTTGTAGGTAGAAAAGAAGGGATTCTGTCTCAGGCAGTATGTCTTCTATTAGGAAAGGATCAGTAAAATGGAAAAAGTAAGAGTAAGATATGCACCTAGTCCAACCGGACATTTGCACATTGGCGGTGCAAGAACAGCATTGTTCAATTATTTATTTGCAAAACATCATAACGGAGATTTTGTTTTCAGAATCGAAGATACAGATATCGAAAGAAATATTGAAGGCGGGGAAGCAAGTCAGTTAGACAACTTAGAATGGTTAGGGATTATTCCTGATGAATCACCGGTAAATCCAAATCCGAAGTATGCACCATATCGTCAAATGGAAAGATTAGACATCTATAAAGAACGCACACAATGGCTGCTCGATCATGGGTATGCTTATAAATGCTTCTGTACACCAGAAGAATTGGAAGCCGAACATGAATTACAGACAGCTGCCGGACTGGCACCTAAATACAATCGTAAATGCTGTGACTTAACGCCGGAAGAAGTAGCTAGCAAAGAAGCTGCGGGACTACCCTACACGATTCGTGTAAAAGTACCCGATAATGAAGTGTATGAATTTGAGGATATGATTCGCGGACATGTCTCTTTTGAATCAAAAGATATTGGGGATTGGGTATTAGTCAAAGCAAATGGAATTCCAACTTATAACTACGCTGTCGTTATTGATGATCACTCAATGGACATTACTCATGTGTTTAGAGGTGAAGAGCATTTATCAAATACACCTAAACAGTTAATGATTTATAAAATGTTCGGATGGGATGCACCGATTTTCGGACATATGACATTAATTGTAAATGAAAACAGAAAGAAATTATCTAAACGTGATGAAACCATCATGCAGTTTGTTTCTCAATACAAAGAAGAAGGTTACTTGCCAGATGCGATGTTTAACTTTATGGCATTGTTAGGATGGTCACCTGAAGGAGAACAAGAAATTTTTACACATGATGAATTGATTAAAGTATTTGATGAACACCGTTTATCAAAGTCTCCTTCGATGTTTGATAAGTCGAAATTAATTTGGGTCAATAACCGTTATATCAAAGAAAGACCATTAGAAGAGGTTGTGGAATTATGTAAGCCATTCTTAGCTGAAAAATATGATCTTTCTAATAAATCAGAAGAATGGATCACTAACTTGATTGCTGTATATCATGATCAGTTATCTTATGGTAAAGAAATTTGTGATTTAGTTGACTTATTCTTTGAAGATGAACTTCACCTTGATGAAGAAGCAACAGAATTCATGAAAGATGAAACGATTCTCAATACATTAAAAGTATTTAAAGAAAAATTAGAAGAATTAACTGAATTTACAAAAGATAATATTCAAGCTTGCATCAAAGCAACACAAAAAGAAGCAAAAGCTAAAGGAAAAATGCTTTATATGCCAATACGTATCGCAACAACCGGTATTATGCATGGACCAGATTTAGCAAGCTCTATTATGTTAATTGGTAAAGATACAACTATCGAAAGATTATCAAAATATTAATCTAGCGGCTAATCGCTAGATTTTTTTGTTAGACAATATGGATATAACATAAAACCCAATCTATTAAGACTGGGTTTTTGCACTTTAAATAAATTATAAAACTATTGAAATATTCTTTTTTTGCAAATTATCGTTCATAAAGTACACTTTGTGAACTAATTAACTATCCAATAATCAACTATATTTAATCACACGATTATCACAAAGTCAAATGTTAATTTATGCATAAAAATGTACTAAATTAGTATGAATTTACGATTATAGGATAATTTGAACCTTTAAAATTAGTAATTTCAAGTAGTGTACTTTTTGACGTTAAACCAATAATAAACTAGAAGATTAAAATAAAATTATCGAGGTGAGGTTTATTAGACATAAGAGATTATGGGAAATTTGTATTAATAAGAAACAGAAAGGTGTGAGAGAAAATGTTTAAATCTAACCGACTGAAAAAGATAATAGTCGGTACTATGCTGGCTTTTTCTATGGTATGCAGTTTAATTATCAGCAATCCCATAAAAGCCAATGAAGCCATTAGTAACCCTGATCCGGTTATTGATATCATGGTCAATGTACCAGCTGATTATCCCGGGACTTTTCAGGATTTCAAATCAGACTTAGAACAACAATTAATTGAACAAGGCTTAGAGCCGGGGACATTTCGTATCATTTCATCAGCAATGAAAATTGATACGACGGATACATCGGGGTGGTATGTCTATGACCACTATTTAAATCAAAATGAATATAATAAATTAGGCTTAGACAGTAGTAAACAGCCATTTCGTCAAGCAGATAATTCGTCTGCCAGCGGAACCAATCCAACAACAATTGAAAAAGAATTTGCAGCAACAACACCGACAACGTGCAGATATTTTATACAGCATATCGCATCATCAAAAGATGCTGCCGGTAAGGCAAAGATGATTTTTGCCGGATATGGAACACAGGCATTAGTGGATTATATGATTTATCCAGCCCCAAGTGATGCCAGAAGGACTTTTAGCTTTGATATTGACGCTAAAGGTGTTGGAAATCATACACTTGAAGGAACAGGATTTTTTATCAACAGTGGTATTGTAAACGGTAAATTGAATGGGTATTTATTATTTTATCAGTTTACTTCACAAACAGCTGGAAATATCTATATTTTAAAAATAAATAATATTGATGCATCAGCAATTAATACTGCATCAATAACGGCACTTTATGGAAGCGCAGTAAGTAAAACAACTTTCAGCTTAGATGCTACAACAAAAAAATCCAGAATAGATGTTGATTTACAATCAAATAAGTTAACTGTTCAACAGCGTAATTATAAAAGTGATGGTACTTTTTCCGAACTACAGACATTATTTGGAGGAAGTGTCTCTATTCCAAATTCCGGATATAACGGATTTGGTCCGATGATCGCTTATAAATCTCATGGGTGCAGTGAGCTTACATCATTTGTATATTCCGATTTGGAAATGACGTATGAAGCAAATGCTTTTGATGCTTTAAAAAATACTCAATATTCTGAAAAAGCAGAGTACAAATATTTCATCAATTTAACCGGGACAAACAATGATCCTAGTGTGCCTGAAGATGAAGAAGCATATCTTGAAGGGATCAAGCGTTTAAATCAGAATGAAATCTTTTATATCAGTAATACTGATGATGGTAATGTATTAACAAAACCAACCGATTCGAGTTCAGGAATCGGACCAGACAATGGGTTATATGCAACAGATGCAAATTATGTCAATCAGATTGCCGAATTTATCGCTAAAAAATATAACGATAAAGAAAAATTTATACCTGTAGAAATTTTGCAGGAAAAAGATAAACCGATATCAGATTTTATTATCGTAGAAGATTCACAAAAAGCGAATCAGGTTTTAACGGTTCATTTACAACATTTAAAAGAAAATAGTGATATCGTTAAATTAAAAATACGTGATAAATCAAAGGCGGCAGAAGGCAAAACGGTGACAGGATGGAAATTAAAAGTTTATGATCCTGATAATAGTGTAGTTTTAGATACTAATAGTTTTGTAACTAGTCCGGATTCATTGAAGTCCTATACTTTTAATAAAGATTCAAAGCAGGGAAAATATATCTTTGAATTAATTGTTAAAGATAGCGCCGGAATTGAATCAAGTACATATCAAACCTTTGTTACTGCCTATAAAGATACTGCCGGACCTAATATCACAGCTAATGCATTAGGACAGTCATCTAAAGCAAAGATTACTTTGACTGATCAAGGCTGGGGAATTGACAGTGATGGAGTAACTTTGATCGAAAATCAAGGTAGTGGTGTATTAAAATATCAGGTGAATGATGGAAATATCATTACATTGGATAAAGAAGCTCACAGTACTTCTTTTGACGTTCCGCTGACCGCAGATAATTTGACCATTACTTCATGGGATGAATGTGGAAATAGTACTACGAAAACATTTACTACATTTAATGTAGCTTTCGACGGTAATATTAAAGATGATTACTATGTATTAAGCGGAGATAAATTAGGAGTGCTACCGGATGCAGTGGAATCAGATAATCCAAATGAACACTTTGCCGGATGGGCAGATGAATCAGATAATTTAGTAGGACCGGAAACAATAGTCTCTGACAATCTTGTTTTGCATCCCGTTTATACGACAGAAAAAGTGACACTGACATTTACTGCCAATGGCGGAAGCTTTGCTGATGGGGATCAAATTCAGATTGAAGTTCCTAAAGGAAGTTTAGTTATCGATCACTTACTGTCAGGAGAAGATCTTCCTACAAAAACAGGATATAATTTCAGTCATTGGACATTAAACAGTGTATTAGTAACTGATCAGAAAGCAAATGGCAATTTAACTTTGCAGGCTAATTGGAGCATTAATAGCTATAAACTAAAATTTGATGCTAATGGCGGAGCTTTAGGGAAGCTGAAAGAAAAAACAGTTAATTTTGGAAGCAACATAAAAAACGAAACATTAAAAGATGAAGCTGGTAATAACTATCAGGGAACCTCTTTACCAACAAGAGAAGGTTATATCTTTAAAGGCTGGGCAATGGATGTTGATGGAACAGACTTAGGCGCAGTCACAATGCCGGCAGAGGATTATACGGTATATGCTGTTTGGCAAAAAGATACAAGTAAGTATATTGTGCATTTTGATTCTAACGGCGGAAGTCAGATTAATGATAAATCTTATGCTTCAAGTCAAAATGTTTATGGAGCTTTAAATACACCAAGCCGATCAGGGTATACCTTCGATGGCTGGTATGATGAAGCGAGTGATAAAAAAGCAGAAGGTGATGTCGTTTACAGCAAAACAGATCATACCTTAACTGCACATTGGATTGCAAACACAGATACTCAATATAAGATTCAATACTTTGTTAAAGGGGATAATGGATACCAAAGATTAGATGAGCTGACAGAAAACAGAACAGGAACAACAGATTCAACTGTATCTACTCTTGACAGTGATATTAAAGGACTTAGCGGATACTGGTATAATCCTGATCTTTCTATGAATGTTACTTCGGGAACAGTTACAGGAGACGGAAAACTTGTATTAAAATTATACTATGACCGTTATTTCAATATTAATACAGAAGCAGTTAACGGAGTTATTACTCCTTCAGCTAGTGTGAAAGAGTACAGCAGTCAGACGGTTACATGGTCACCAAACGCCGGACATATTGCTTCAAGAATTATTGTAGATGGTATTGTAAGAGATGATTTATTATCTAAAAACAGTATTACATTTAATGATATTGCTTCTCATCATGAGGTTTCGGTAATATTTAGTGCTAGCAGTGGAGATCAGCCGGATATGGGCAACTACTATACTGTTAAAACGAAAGTAGTAGGTGATACTGGCGGTACAATGATTACTCCGACAATGACCGTATTAAAAGGTAAAGATCACAAAGTTGAATGGCAGATTGACAGTGAATATTATATTACCTCTATTTTAGTAGATGGAAAAGAATATCCATTGGATACAGAAAATATTGATTTCAAAGGTATTTCGGCAAATCATGAAGTCATTATTACGGTTGACCGCTTACCAAGCATCGGTGGTAACAGTACACTAGGATACTATACTTTAACTGTAAATCAATATGGTGGGGATACTGTTCATCCGGAAAACACAGTGACAAGTCCAAGTAAAGTTGTACAAATGAACAGTGATGAGCTTGTGACATGGGAAGCCCAGAACGGATATCGTGTTTATCAGGTATTTATTGATGGGGTAAAATTAGATGATGAGCAAATAAAACAAGGAAACATTGATTTCAAAAATATATCTGCAAATCATGTTGTGGATGTTTACTTTACAAAGGATGGAGAAAGCATTCCGTCTATTTATGACAAAGATTCTGTTAAGGTCATAACAGAACTGATTGGCGGACCGGGAACCATTACCGGCGGCAGTGTTGTAGAAAAAGGAAGCAGCTATGATGTTGAATGGAACCCAGTGTACCAAACAACTGAAGACAAATCTTCTGATGACTATGCAACTTATGTTATTGATAAAGTTGTTGTAAACGGTCAGGAAATCAGTAAGGATGATCAAAAGGTTCAATTAGAAAATATTGATAAAGATCAAAAAGTAGAAGTTTATTTAAAACCAGATTTATATCATGTTAAAACGATTAAATATGGAAATGGAACTATTTCAGAATCAAAAACGCTTTATCGTGAACAAGATTATGAACAAATTATTGGACAGCCAGGAGATGGAACAAAAATTGTTAAAATTGTTGTAGACGGTGAAGTGAAATTTGAAGCAGCTCCGGCAATATATTACAGATCTGCAAGAGCGATGTATACGGATCTGACAGATATCCAAGTTAAAGAGGCAACTGATTCCAAAGCACATGTTAGTGTTAATGCCATTCAGCAGGATCATATCATTGAAGTTTACTTTGCAAATGATATCAGTGATCTTCCTCAAGATGATCAACTGATCAACGTTACCGGAAATATTTCTGGCGGTGTCGGAGCGATTGATGGTACAGGAAAATTCCATGTAGATCCTGATAATGGACACGCTGGATCAACAACCGTGACTTGGGATATTGATTCGAATAAATATGAAGTAACAGATGTTAAAGTTAATGGGGTTTCTGTTCCTTATGATGGTAACTCTATTACATTAGAAAATCTTAATGAAAATAAAGATGTAGAAGTTATTGTTAAAAGAACACAATTACCTAACAATGATGAGGTAAATGATTTAACTCCGCCTGATAATACTGATAACTTCAATATTATTACAGAAATCGTTGGCGGACCTGGTACGATATCAAACAGCACAACAGTAACAAATGGTGCAAATCATAATGTCAACTGGTCAGTGACGGAAGACGGTTATGAAATTCGCGATATTATTGTAGATGGAGTAAGCAGACCAGATCTTATTAGTGATACAGGAAATGGAAATATTAATTTTGATCAAATTTCTTCTGATCATGATGTCAAAGTTGTTTTAGGTAAAAAACCAGATGTCAATATTGATGTAGATGGAGATGGCAAGCCTGATGTAAATATTGATACTGATGGAGATGGCAAGCCGGATATCAACATTGATACCAATGGAGACGGAAAACCAGATATTAATATTGATACAGACAATACTGGTGTATGGAAACCAAGCGGACAGGGTGGAAATAAGGATGACATTTGGAAGCCTGATACAAGTATAGATACTACCGGGGATGGTGTTGGAGATACAGATTACTATCGACCAGCTATTGATATAAATAAAGATGGTGTTGATGATAATTGGAAGCCAAATCAAGATGTTTATCCAAACGGTATTGTTCATCCGGGTTATGATACAGCTAATCCAAATATTAATATAGATATAAACGGGGATGGAAAACCGGATGTGAATATTGATACAGATGGAGACGGAAAACCAAATGTTAATATCGATACCGATGGGGATAATCAACCGGATGTCAACATTGATACCGATGGAGATGGAAAACCAAATGTCAACATCGATACCAATGGAGATGGAAAACCAAATGTCAACATCGATACAGATGGAGATGGTAAACCAGATGTCAACATCGACACAGATGGAGATGGAAAACCAAATGTCAACATCGATACCAATGGAGATGGCAAACCAGATGTCAACATCGACACCGATGGAGATGGCAAACCAAATGTCAACATCGATACCAATGGAGATGGCAAACCAGATGTCAACATCGATACAGATGGAGATGGAAAACCAAATATCAACATTGACACAGATGGAGATGGTAAACCGAATGTCAACATCGATACAGATGGGGATGGAAAGCCAGATGTCAACATCGACACAGATGGAGATGGAAAACCAGATGTCAACATTGACACAGATGGAGATGGTAAACCGAATGTCAACATCGACACCGATGGAGATGGCAAACCAAATGTCAACATCGACATAGATGGGGATGGAAAGCCGGATACCAACATTGATGCAGATGGAGATGGTAAACCAGATGTTAATATTGACAGTGATTATGACGGCATAGTCGATATTACAATTACACCTATTGTTACAGAAAATGACAGGGTAGATACTTCAGACAGAGTTTCAAATGTTTGGGCATACCTAGCATTCTTATCAATGGCAGGTGCTATATACTTTGGTTTGACTAAGAAAAAGGAAAAACTAATAAAATAAACTATTAAAACACCAGAGAATAATTTATCTTTGGTGTTTTTTAAATCAAGGTTAGTATAATTTACCCTTAGAAAGGATTAAATATAAAATACTACACCTCAACTAATAGCTATGATAGAATAAAAGTAAGAGGTGAGACCAATGAAATCTATATATACCTGGGCAAATCGTTTTGATAAAGAGAACTTATATGATTATTATTCAACAACTATTGATAAACCACTTCCTTATGAAAAAATTACCAGAAAAAGAATGCTGGAAACAATTGTTGCCTACTATAATATTAATGATCATTTATTTTATGCCTTGTCCGCACAAGAAATTAAATTGTTAAAAAAGATTGTGGAGAATGAGGAAAAAATATTAACCGATGAAAATAAACCCCTGGTTATCGAGTTATCAAGTAAACTTTTAATTAGCTTTTCTTATTTTGCAGATGAGATTTATATTTACGATGAATTTTATGATGCCATAAAAAGGGTGGTAGAAAAAATAAATACGGCAGAAGGAAAGAAAATATTAGAACTACAGCAAGTCTGCATCGGTTTATGCAATGCTTATGGCATTTTAACGAAAGAAGAATTTTATGATTGTATTCACCGTTATTTAAGCTGTTATACGAATGAACAGATCGAATCTATTATTGAATCTTCGGATTATTTTGGTCATCGCATAGCGATTCTTGAAATTACATATGATAATATTCCGGTCACCCTTTTTACTTACTATGATGTAGAAGAAGTAGCAGACTTCCTTGATGTGTATATTGATGTATTAGCTTTACCAAAATATGAGTTTAACTATAATGAAATTATGGACTACGCTGCTTATGAACTGAATTATAAAAACGATTCCTTGCAGCGTTTATTAAAACTTATGAGGGAAATCAATAGTTATTTCTATGAAGACCAGTTTTTAAATCTTATTCAAAATGTAACAAACCTCTTATTAGATAAAAATATGATCAAAAAGTATATTTATAATCATTATCCTCATTATGAAAGGAATGCAGATAAGTTCTTTGAATTAATGGATCTTTGTGATGAGCTGGGAGAAACCTTGAATACATGGGCAGCCCGTGGCTATCCGGTAAGCCGTATGAGTGATGTATTGAGCGGACTTCAGATTGATACTATGAAAAAGTTAGAAAGAGCGTATCATTATAAGACAGGCTTGTCACCGGAAGATGATTTTAATAGTTTTTTAGATTTTATTGAATCGGTCACAGATGAGGAAGTTGATGACTATCTCTATAATAAAGAAAAAAACCAGCTAAATTGATAAAACAAAAAAAGTAACTTGCGGGTTACTTTTCTTTTTTGCTTGATTTTGTTAGGTTTGTAAGATAAGCATTAAAAATATAATTGAAATCTTTTTCACTGATTTCAAAAGGAATATTTGCCCATGCTTCTTTTTTTACGGCTTCAAAGAAGGGACCTAAATCTTTAGAAAGATCATCATCGGTAGATAAATACTTATGTGCTGTATATATTTGCTTCCATATTTTTAGCTGCTGCTTATAAGGAAGGATATCTTTTGTCTGTTTAATATAATCCTGCACCTGATCACGATCGATCATTTCTTCATGGTGACAGTTATCACATCGCAAAACAAACCCTTTTGATACTTTGGAGAGTGGAAATCCCAGTAATGTTTTTTGGGTATTGTAAGTATCTATGTACCCAGGGGCAAAATGACCGCAATGATTGCAGCGAATAAATCCAAGTTCTTCTAACTGTTTCTGAAATACTTTTTTCATAACCACCCTGCTTTCCATAGTCTCTATTATAATCGAAAAAGAGAGAAATGTAAAAATAAACCATCCCCAAATACCAAACAAATTTATTGCTTATTAGACATAATAGTTTTCCTATTTATTTATATAAACTAAGCAATTTTTCAGTAAAATAAGAAGAAAATAAAGTGGTACCCCTTTCTTTTTATAGTCCTTTCTCAGTTTTCAGTAATTTTATTAATATGAAAATATCCTCTATATATCAGTATAATTTAATATTGTTTTGATAAATGAAATAAAATGACGAAAAATAAAGTATAAAAAAATAACTTTTTGAACTTCAAACTATTTACTTTTAACTTCAAATCATCTATAATGCTTTTGTTACTAACGAGGAGGAATAAACTTATGGTATTTGATAAAGTAAAAGAAATTATTGTGGATTCACTAAGCTGTGATGCAGATGCAGTTACATTAGAGGCAAGTTTAAAAGACGATTTAGAAGCAGATTCATTGGACGCTGTAGAATTAATCATGGCGATTGAAGAAGAATTTGATATCGAGATTCCTGATGATGTATCTACACAAATGCAGACAGTTAAAAATATCGTAGATTACATTGAAACAAATAAATAATGTTTACTCTTTCGAGTAAACTTTTTTTTAAAATAATAGTTTGAAGTTCAAAACACAAAGGAGAATATTATGAAGCTAGATATTATTAAGGAATTAATGGATAAGTTTTCTGATTCTGATATCCATAAAATGGACGTAGAATTTGATGATATAAAGATTAAATTAGAAAAAGAAGATGTAAAAGAAGTAGTGATGACTCAGGCACCTGCTATGCCAATGCCTTCTCAGCCTGTTCCTGTACCTGCAGCCCCTGCTTTGTCAGCACCGGTGCAAGAAGAAAGTGTCAGCGGAGAAATGGTGAAAGCACCGCTTGTAGGCGTGTTCTATTCTAAAAACTCACCGGAAGCAAAATCATTTGTAGAGGTAGGAAGTCATGTCAATGCCGGAGATACACTATGTATTATTGAAGCAATGAAGGTTATGAATGAAATTAAAGCGCCAATCAGTGGTACAGTAACAAGTATTTTAGTTAAAGATGAGGATTTAGTAGAATTTGATCAAGTATTAATGAGCATCCAAGGATAGGTGAGAATATGTTTAAGAAAATTTTAATCGCAAATAGAGGAGAAATCGCAGTTCGCATTATACGTACCTGCCATGAATTAGGAATTGAGACTGTTGCCATTTATTCAACGGCAGATGAAACATCTTTACATGTTCAATTATCAGATGAAGCTGTATGTGTGGGCGGTCCTAAAGCGATGGACAGCTATTTAAATATGAAGAATATCTTAATGGCGGCAACAGCCTTAGGCTGTGATGCCGTTCATCCGGGATTTGGCTTCTTATCTGAGAATGCGACCTTTGCACGATTAGTAGAAGAATGCGGAATGACATTTATCGGTCCAAGCGGAGACGTTATCGACATGATGGGGAATAAATCAGCGGCTAGAAAATTAATGATCAGTGCAAAAGTTCCGGTCGTTCCCGGAAGTAAGGGAAGCATAAAAAACGCAGAAGAAGCAGTGGCTTGTGCAGATGAAATCGGTTATCCTGTTCTGATTAAAGCAGCAGCCGGCGGTGGCGGACGCGGAATGCGTAAAGCCTTCTCGAAAGAAGAGATTATCCAAGCCTTTGAAACTGCCAGAGCAGAAGCAAAAGCATGCTTCAATGATGATGAAATGTATATTGAAAAACTGATTGTTGATCCAAAGCATATTGAATTTCAAATATTAGCTGATAATTTCGGCAACGTTGTTCACTTAGGAGAAAGAGATTGTTCTATCCAAAGAAGAAATCAAAAAATGATTGAAGAAGCACCCTCTAAGGCATTAACACCTTTGTTAAGAGAAAAGATGGGAGCAGATGCTGTGAAGGCAGCAAAAGCAGCGAATTACGCTAATGCCGGGACAATCGAATTTGTTTTAGATAATAAAGGAAACTACTATTTTATTGAGATGAACACTCGTATCCAAGTAGAACATCCAGTAACCGAAATGATTACCGGTATTGATTTAATCAGAGAACAGATCCGTATTGCTTCAAATCAGCCTTTGTCGTTTAAACAAAATGAAATCAAGTTAAACGGACACGCTATTGAGTGCCGTATCAATGCGGAAGACTTCAAGCATGATTTCAGACCATGTCCGGGAATTGTAGATAGTGTGCATATTCCGGGAGGGTTAGGTGTTCGTATTGATACCGCACTGTACCAGGGATATCGTGTGACATCTCATTATGATTCGATGGTCGCAAAGGTCATTGTGCATGGAAATAATCGTTTAGAAGCAATCAGAAGAATGAGAAGAGTCTTGGAAGAACTTGTAATCAACGGTGTAGAAACTACTCAGGAATTACAATATTTAATCTTACATCACCCTGAATATATTAAAGGTAACTTTACCACAAGTTTTATTGAAAATAACTTAGATGAAATGGTGAGATAATGGAAGAACTATTTAAAGAGAGAAAAGAAAAATTAAATATATTTAAAGCTTTTAGAAATAAAAATTTTAAATCAGAAAAAAAAGATGTTCCTGAAGGGATTTATGTAAAGTGTACAAGCTGTGGTGAAACACTGCTTAGACAGGAATTAAAAGAACAGTTCTATGTATGTCCGCACTGCCATGAACATTTAAAAATATCGGCTCAAAGAAGATTAAAATTCTTAGTAGATAAAGGGAGCTTCAGAGAATTAAACGGGAAAATGAAGTTTACCAATCCAATCGGATTCCCCAACTATGAAAAAAAGATCAAGGATCTGCAAATAAAAACCGGGCTAAATGAAGCCGTTGTTACCGGGGTAGGAAAAATCGATAGGATGCCGGCAGTTATTGCCGTTATGGACAGTCGCTTTTTAATGGCGAGCATGGGGAACGTCGTGGGAGAAAAGATTACCCGTGCCGCAGAATATGCAACTAAAAAGAAATTGCCTTTAATCATCTTCAGTGCTTCCGGAGGAGCCAGAATGCAGGAGGGAATCATTTCCTTAATGCAGATGGCAAAAACGTCTCAAGCGATTGCTAAGCATCAAAATGAAGGTCTACTGTATATTTCTTATATTACTCATCCAACTACCGGCGGCGTAACAGCTTCCTTTGCTTCTTTAGGGGATATTATTATTGCCGAACCCAATGCACTGATTGGATTTGCCGGTCCTCGTGTCATTGAACAAACGATTAATCAAAAGCTGCCGGAAGGATTCCAAAGATCTGAATTTATGCTTAAACAGGGATTTATCGATATAGTCGTAGAAAGAAAAGAGATGCGTCAAACTTTGGCAAAGCTATTAAAGATGCATACCTTGGGAGGAAGATAAATGTCATTACAACAAGCAGAGATAAAGATTAAAGAAATCGAATTAGAACTTTTAAAATTGGAAGATCTTAAAATTCAGGGAATTGATATCGATGGAACAAGAAGTGAACTAATGAAATCTAAACAAAAGATTTTAGACGAAGCTTATGGATCAATGAATGCTTATGATCGTGTTTATTTGGCACGTCATGTCGGACGTCCAAATGTAAAAGAATATATTCAAGACATCTTTGACGATTTTATTGAAATTCATGGGGATCGTTTATATCGTGATGATGCCTCTATCTACGGTGGTATTGCAATGTTTAATGATCTGCCGGTAACGGTTATAGGAACTGTAAAAGGAAAAAGCGTAGAAGAAAACGTACAATGCAACTTCGGAATGGCAAGTCCGGAAGGATATCGCAAAGCCCTGCGTTTAATGAAACAGGCAGAAAAATTCAATCGTCCGATTATTACTTTTGTGGATACACCGGGCGCTTATCCGGGGATTAAAGCTGAAAAGCATGGTCAGGGAGAAGCGATTGCCAGATCAATCATGGAAATGTCCATGTTAAGTGTTCCAATAATCTCAATCGTTATCGGTGAAGGCGGAAGCGGCGGAGCATTAGCCTTGAGTGTAGCGAATCGTATTGTCATGTTGGAAAATGCAGTTTATTCTGTTTTATCACCGGAGGGATTTGCTTCTATTCTTTATAAAGATAGTTCAAAAGCAAAAGAAGCAAGTGAACTGATGAAAATCACAGCAAAAGATCTCTATGATATGCATATCGTTGATGCCATTATTAAAGAACCTGTTGGCGGAATTCAAAATAATAAAGAGTTAGTATTCTTACAGATTAAGCAATATCTTGAATCTGAACTGAAAGAATTGACAAAGAAAAGAAAATCACAGATATTAGATGAACGCTATCATAAGTTCAGGGAGATTGGCAATGGATTTGAAGAATAATCGCAAGATCGTACAAAAAGAGATCATCAGTGATTTATTGTCAAATCTGTTAAGTGACGCGATCTCCGTTGAACATCAGTATTTTAAAGGAGCTGGAATCAAAGACCTGTCGATGTCCGAAATTAATATTATTAACGCTATTGCAAAAGATGAAAATCCAACTATGAGTTCTATTGCAGAACGCTTATGCTTAACCAATGGAACGATTACAACATCAGTAAAAAAACTAGAAAAGAAACTCTATGTCATACGTAAAGAAGATAATTATGATCGTCGTTATAAGCATGTGTATTTAACGACGAAAGGAAAAGATATTTTTGCTTTGCATAATGCGTTTCAAGAAGAAATGGTATCTCAAGTATGTGATTCTGCAGAATTGATGAAAGAGGATCATTTGATTGATCTGCTTTCTAAATTAAGTGGATTTGTTAATGATATCAAATATAAATACGAAGTGGAGAAATAGAATGAAAGGAATCAAAATCTTATCAACAGGACATTATGCACCAAGCAAAGTGGTATCTAATGATGACTTAGCAAAAGTGGTAGAAACCAGTGATGAATGGATTAAAAGCAGAACCGGGATTGCTAATCGTCATATATCTGTTGATCAAAATACATCGGAGCTAGCTTATTTAGCGGCAAAAGATGCGATAGAAAAAGGACAGATCGATACTTCTAAGATTAAGTATATTTTAGTAGCGACCTTTACTCCGGATGACTATACTCCGTCAACAGCGTGTATCGTCCAAAAGAAGCTAGGCTTGAACGACCAGGAAATCATGGCGTTTGACATTAATGCGGCTTGCAGTGGTTTTGTCTATAGTTTAAACATCATCAAAGGAATGCTTCAAAAAGATGAATATGCGATTCTTATCGGAAGTGAAGTCATTTCTAAATTAATTGACTGGCAGGATCGTGGAACTTGTATCTTATTTGGTGATGGAGCCGGAGCTGCCATTGTAGAGGGAAGTGATGACCGCTTATTCTACAGTTATAATAATTCAACGGGAAATGAAGAAGCACTTTATTGTAAAGGCAGAGCTTTCAATAATGAAACAGAAGGCTGTCTTTATATGGATGGACGTGAAGTCTTCAAGTTTGCTGTTGACGCTATTAATAAATCGATAGCAAACCTGCTTAGTCAAAGTGGATTAACCCTTGACGAAATCGATTATGTGGTATGTCATCAGGCAAATTACCGTATCATCTCACATGTCTATAAAAAATTAAAAGCTGATCCAAGTAAATTCTTCATGAATTTACAGGAATATGGAAATACCTCAGCAGCTAGTATCCCAATGGCATTATCAGAAATGAATGAACAGGGATTATTAAAAGAAAATCAGAAAATTATTTGTGTTGGATTTGGTTCAGGACTCACTTGGGGCGCAACACTATTTGAATGGTAGAAGGAGAAAACTATGAAAATCAATGAATTATTAAATGTTAAGTATCCCCTTATCCAAGGCGGAATGGCGAATATTGCGACCGGTGAATTTGCAGCCAGTGTTTCTAATGCAGGAGCGTTAGGGCTGATTGGTGCCGGAGGAATGACCACAGAGATTCTGAAAGAAAATATTCAAAAATGCAAAGAGCTGACATCTCAGCCATTCGGTGTTAATTTAATGATGCTGAATCCATATGTTGATGAAATGGCACAGCTAGTGATTGATGAAGGGATCAAAGTAGTTACTACAGGAGCAGGAAATCCTTCAAAATACATGAAAGCTTGGAAAGAAGCAGGAATTATTGTGATGCCGGTAGTACCATCTGTAGCATTAGCGAAACGCTTGGAAAGAAGCGGAGCGGATGCTGTTATCGTCGAAGGAACAGAAGCCGGGGGACATATCGGGGAACTGACAACCATGGCTTTGGTACCGCAAGTAGTTGAAGCTGTTTCAATTCCCGTGATAGCTGCCGGAGGGATTGCTTCAGGAAAGCAGCTGCTTGCAGCGTATGCCTTAGGTGCTTCAGGGGTACAGGTAGGAACCTGCTTATTAGCCAGTGAAGAATGTCCGGTTCATGAAAATTATAAAAATGCCATCGTGAAAGCTAAAGATACCGATACAACCGTAACCGGAAGAATTGGCGGGACACCGGTAAGAATCATAAAAAACAGAATGGCAAAAGAATACATCAAACGTGAAAAAGAAGGGGCTTCTATGGAAGAACTGGAAACCTACACGTTAGGCTCTTTAAGAAAAGCAGTATTGGAAGGCGATATACAAAGCGGATCATTGATGGCTGGACAAGTAGCCGGACTAGTTAAAGAGATTAAGCCGGTAAAAGCTATTATCGAAGATTTATTCCATGACTGTGAAGCAGAAAAAGAAAAGTTAATAAATTTTCTAGGAGAATAACCATGACAAATATCAAAATTGGCAGTAAAGAGTTGACAATCCCTATTATTCAAGGGGGAATGGGTGTAGGTGTATCATTAGGAAATCTTTCCGGTCATGTTGCAAAAAATGGCGGAATGGGCGTTATTTCAACGGCTCATCCGGGATATCGTGAAGAGAACTTCTTAAAAGATACAACACACTCAAATTTAATCGCTTTAGACAAAGAAATAAAAAAAGCAAAAGCCATTGCCAATGGTAAAGGAATGGTTGCCGTAAATGTAATGGTGGCGATCACAGATTATGATGAAATGGTGAAACAATCCGTAGAATCAGGGGTTGATGCTATCATCTCCGGAGCCGGATTGCCGCTAACTTTGCCTAAACATACAAAAGATACGGATATAGCCTTAGCGCCGATTGTATCCAGCGGACGTGTAGCAACATTGATTTGTCGTACTTGGGATAAAAAATTTAACGTTATACCTGATTTTATTGTGATTGAAGGAAGCGAAGCCGGAGGTCATCTTGGTTTTGGCAAAGATGAACTGGTTGAAGGTAAAACACAAAGCTTAGAAGAAATTTTAAAGGATGTTTTAGCTGCTATTGCGCCTTACGAAGAAAAATATAATAAAAAGATTCCGGTATTTGTTGCCGGAGGAGTCTATGATGGAAAAGACATCCGTCACTTCCTCGATTTAAATGCAAGTGGAGTACAAATGGCAACACGTTTCATTGCAACGCAGGAATGTGATGCCAGCGATACCTATAAACAAATGTTTGTTGACTGTAAAAAAGAAGATATCGTTATTGTAAAATCACCGGTAGGTATGCCGGGAAGGGCAATGCGTACAAAACTGATTGATCGCTTAGCAGATGGAGAAACGATTCCATTGACTCATTGTTTTAACTGTTTAAAACCGTGTGATCCTAAAACAACCCCATATTGTATTTCAATGGCATTGATCAATGCAGTTAAGGGAGATGTGGATCAAGGATTGGTTTTTTGCGGAAGCAATGCCTACCGTATAGAAGCTATTCAATCGGTGGATACATTAATCAGTGAATTATTAAAGGAATGTGAGGAATAATCATGAAAATTGGTTTTATATATGCCGGACAGGGAAGTCAGGTTGTAGGAATGGGAAAATCCTTCTACGATCATTATGAAACAGCTAGAAAAATAATGGATTCGATTCAAATTGATTTTGATGTTAAAGATCTATGCTTTAACGGACCAATCGACGTATTATCACAGACACAGTATACACAGCCCTGCATGGTTGCCTGTGCAATCATGGCAACAGAATTATTAAAAGAAAACGGGATTGAGCCTGCTATGTCAGCCGGATTAAGCTTAGGTGAATATTCTGCCTTATACAGTGCCGGAGTAATGGACGCAAAAACAACGATTGATTTAGTTCGCTTTAGAGGACAAGCTATGGAAGAAGCAGCAAAAGGCATCGAAAGCAAGATGGTTGCAGTCTTAGGACTTGATCGTGAAACCTTACAAAAATGTGTAGAAGAAGCAAGTGCTTATGGTGTTGTTCAAATTGCAAACTACAACTGTCCGGGACAATTAGTCATTGGCGGAGAAGCAAAAGCTGTCGATAAAGCAGCAGAACTGGCTTTAGAAAACAAAGCCAGAAGAGCCTTGCCATTGAATACAAGCGGACCATTCCATACATCATTATTAGAAAAAGCAAGTATTGCCTTAGCCGATAAATTTAAAGAGGTAACATTTCATGAGATGCTTTTGCCGGTTATCTTTAACTCAACTGCCAAACCATTGGAAGAAAACAGTACTATTGCAGAGATGCTGACAAGACAAGTAAAGTCTTCTGTTTATTTTGAAGACAGTGTACGTTATATGTTATCACAGGGCGTAGACACTTTTATTGAGATCGGACCGGGAAAAGTATTGAGCGGGTTTATTAGAAAAATTGATAAAACGATCAAATGCTGCCAAGTGGAAGACCAAGAATCGTTAGAGAAAACTTTAAAAGAATTAAAAGGAGAAGAATAATGGATTTAACAAATAAAATTGCCTTAGTCACTGGGGGCAGTCAGGGAATCGGTAAAGCGGTATGTCTTAAACTGGCACAGCTGGGAGCTAATATTGCGATCAATTATATCGATTTTGGAAACAATAAAGCGATTGCCAAAGAAACACAGAAAGAAATAGAAGCATTAGGTGTAAAAGCGATGATTGTCAGTGCTGATGTTTCTTCATTTGAAGATACTGAAGCTATGTTTGCGGAAGTAATGAAAGAGTTTGGCAGAATTGATATATTAGTCAATAATGCCGGAATTACAAAAGATAATTTAATGATGCGTATGAAAGAAGCAGATTTTGATGCTGTTATCAATGTGAATTTAAAAGGAACATGGAACTGTATGAAGCATGTTACACGTATTATGATGAAACAAAAATACGGGAAAATCATCTCAATGGCTTCTGTTGTAGGCGTAATGGGAAATGCCGGGCAAGTCAACTATTCCGCAAGTAAAGCCGGAGTAATCGGGATGACCATGTCATTAGCCAGAGAATTAGCCAGCCGTGGGATCAATGTTAATGCTGTTGCTCCGGGATTTATCCAAACGGATATGACAGCTGTTTTGAGTGATGAAGTAAAAGCAGATCTAGCTAAAAATATTCCTTTAGGAACCTTGGGAACAGTAGAAGATGTCGCAAATACAGTCGCCTTTTTAGCGAGTGATGAATCAAAATATATTACAGGCCAAGTCATTCATGTCGATGGCGGAATGGCAATGTAGGAGGAGTAAACGAATGAAAAGACGTGTAGTAATTACTGGAATAGGGGCAGTGAGTCCAATCGGAAATACTGCTCCTGCCATGTGGGAAGCTGTAAAAGAAGGAAAATGCGGAATTGACTTCATCAAAGGATATGACACAACCAATCAGCGTGTTAAAGTAGCCGGTGAAGTAAAAAATTTAGTAGTAGAAGATTTTATTGATAAAAAGTCAGCTAAGAAAATGGATCGCTTCACTCAATTAGCAATGATTGCATCAAAAGAAGCCTTTGCAGATTCACAAATCAACATTGATGAAATTGATGCTGCCCGCTTTGGCTGCATCATTTCCAGCGGAATCGGCGGACTGCAAACAATCGAAAGAGAACACAGCAAAGCATTAGCTAAAGGATACGACCGTGTATCTCCTTTCTATATTCCAATGGTGATCACAAACTTAGCGGCAGGTAATGTCGCTATTGAAGTGGGTGCAAAAGGAATGTGTTCTTGTGTCGTGACTGCCTGTGCCGGAGGAACGAACTGTATCGGAGACGCTTTTAGAAATATTCGTGATGGGTATCAAGAAATCATGTTAGCCGGAGGAAGTGAAGCAGCGGTTACACCATTAGGAATCGGCGGGTTTACTTCAATGAAAGCATTAAGTGAATCGACAGATCCAATGCGAGCTTCTATTCCTTTCGATAAAGAACGTAATGGCTTTGTTATGGGAGAAGGTGCCGGAATCGTTATTTTAGAAGAATTAGAACACGCAAAAAAACGTGGGGCTAAGATTTATGGAGAAGTGGTTGGTTATGGTTCAACCTGTGATGCTTATCATATTACTGCTCCTTCACCGGACGGAGAAGGCGGAGCCAGAGCGATGAAGGAAGCCATTGCAGATGCTAATATTGAAGCCGATATGATCCAATACATCAATGCTCATGGAACTTCTACAGCAATGAATGATAAAGGAGAAACAGCGGCTATTAAAGCAACGTTCAAGGATCACGCTTATAAATTAGCTGTATCTTCAACTAAATCTATGACAGGACATTTATTAGGAGCAACCGGAGCAATCGAAGCGATTATCACGACAAAAGCGTTGCAGGATGGATTTATCCCCGCAACAATCAACTATCAGGTGCCTGATGAAGACTGTGATTTAGATATTGTTCCAAATATCGGTAGAGCTCAGGATATTGAATATGCCATCAGTAACTCATTAGGTTTTGGCGGACATAATGCCACTTTAGTATTCAAAAAGTATAAAGGAGAATAACCATGGAATTAAACAGTAATCAGATTCAGGAAATCCTGCCGCATCGCTATCCCTTTGCTTTAGTAGATAGAATTACAGATTATCAGCCGGGAGAATATGCAAAAGGAATTAAATGTGTCAGTGTGAACGAAATGCAGTTTTGCGGGCACTTCCCCCAACAGCATGTCATGCCGGGTGTATTGATTGTTGAAGCTTTAGCCCAAGTAGGTGCTGTGGCAATCTTATCGGTTGAAGAAAACAAAGGAAAGATTGCTTTATTTGCAGGAATTAACAACTGTAAATTTAAACAGCAGGTAATCCCCGGAGACGTTCTTGAATTAGAGTGTACTTTGATTAAGAAAAAGGGACCTATTGGAATCGGAGAAGCAATCGCAAAAGTAAATGGCAAAGTAGCAGTAAAAGCAGAATTGACTTTTGCAGTCCAGCAGTAATCATGTTTCATATTTTACATTTTGAATCCATTGACTCTACTAATACTTATGCCAAAGCAAATATCACAAATTTAAATCATTATGATGTTATTTGGGCAGATTATCAAACTTGTGGACGCGGAAGAAGAGATCATCAATGGATGGCACCAAAAAAGGCACATGTCATGGCGAGTATTATCATAAAGGAAGAGATTGAAGCAAATCGCATACAGCAGCTGACTCAAGTGTGTGCGGTGAGTATATGGCAGTTGTGTCAAGCATTGGGAATCGAAGCAAAAATTAAATGGCCCAATGACATTTATGTTAAAGATAAAAAGCTGGTTGGAATCTTGATTGAATCTGTTTTTGAAAAAGAACTTCAAGGGATCGTAATCGGGACTGGCATCAATGTAAAGGAAGAGGGATTACCTTCTAGTGCAGTCTGTCTTCAATCTTTAGGAAGTCCGTTAGGCATAAAAGAGACATTAGAGGGCTATCTGCATTATTTTAATGAGAATTATCAGCTGTTTAAAGCAGGAAAATATGAGCATATATTAAAGATTGCCAATGAACATGCCTATTTAAAAAATAAAACCGTATATTATCAGGAATACGGTAATGTTGAGATAGGAAATCTTTTAGCTGATGGACGTATTGAGATAATTAAGGATGATCAGCTGCATTACATACATGTTAATGAATTCAGCCTGGCAAAGAAGTGACAAAACCACTTCTTTTTTCTTTAAGCAAAATAGTTATGCTATAATGGGAGAAATAAAATAAAAAAACATAACAGACATATTTAAGCACATAATGACAGGACAAAGTAAGCCTAGACTATTAAAATAATATTAGGGGGTAAAGAAGATGGATTGGACTGAAGCTTTAAAAAGAGCAGTGAATTATATAGAGGAACATCTTTTAGAGGATATTAGTGTCAATGACATCGCTGAAAATGTCTATGTTTCTTCCTTTCATTTTCAGCGCGGATTTAAATTAATGACGGGGTATACCATCAATGAATATATAAAAGATCGCCGACTTTATTTAGCGGCTTTAGAATATACCGGCAGTGATGTAAAAGTCATAGATTTAGCTTATAAATATGGGTATGACACTCCTGAAAGCTTTACTAAGGCATTCAGTCGTTTCCATGGGGTTTCCCCCAGTCAATTTAAGCGAGATACTAAAAAAATAAAGCCCTTTTTACCTCTGAAGATTTCAATATCTATTAAAGGGGGAAATGACATGGATTATGTAGTAGAAAAAATGAATAGCTTTAAAGTAATCGGAATAGAAAAAAGCATTTTTTATGAGACATCCTATCAGGAGATTCCGATGTTTTGGAATGAATTTAAGACAAATTGTTGTCAAGACCAAGTTACGAAAGAAATGATTGAGCGGTTTAACATTGGTGAATTTGGAATCTGCATCAATACTCAAACAGATAAGGACAGGTTTTATTATATGATCGCCGGAATATATGAGGGAGGATCTATTCCGGAAGGTTTAAAAGTATTGGAGGTTCCAAGTGCAGTTTGGGCAAAATTTAGATGCAGTGGATCTTTGCCGGGTGCCTTACAATCAGTCAATACTAAAATTTATAAAGAATGGCTTCCGGGAAATCCCCATTATGAGTTAGATTTAGATATTAACTTAGAATATTATTCTATCGGTGAAACCACTGCATCGAATTATAAAAGCGAGATCTGGCTGCCGGTAAAGGAAAGGTAAAAGCGATGAAATACTTTGGTCAACAACAGGGAGAAATGCATAAACAATTAGCCCGCATTATTTATAAACCAGAAAAGATAGAAGAAGCTAAGCAGCTTTTTCTCGACCTGCATGCCTTGCTGCATATGGGGGCAGTCACTCAAACATCTAAAAATGAAGTCGATCAGCTATTGTACGATCTCAAAAAGGAAGAATATGCGATTATGCCAACAAAAAAAGATGAAACGATTGCATGGGTACTGTGGCATACTGCTCGAATTGAGGATTTAACAATGGGGATATTAGTCGGAATGGGACAGCAGATTTTTAATGAAGAGTGGCAAAAGAAGATGAATGTCAGCATAAAAGATACGGGTAATGCTTTAAATGATGATGAAATCATGGAGCTTAGTCATCAAATACATATTCCAACACTTATAGAATATCGCAATGAAGTTGGAAAAAGAACTCAGCAAATTGTCAGTCAGCTTCAAGCTGAAGATATGCATCGTAAGGTATCCTCAAAAGGCATCCAACAAATCAAGGAAGCAGGTGGGGTTACTTCTCAGGAAGATTCGCTTTGGCTGCTGGATTACTGGGGAAGCAAGGATATAGCGGGAATATTGTTAATGCCGCCTAGCCGACATCTCATTATGCACTTTAATGCCTGTGTGAAATGGAAACAGCAAATCCGTATGCGTACTCAATTTTTTCGCCAATAAAAAGGATGCATCACGCATCCTTTATTTGTTGTCTTTAATATATTGTTCAATATTTTCTTGTACGATACTAAATGGAGCTGTTCCGCTTTCCAGCAAAGCAGTATTAAATCCTATTTCAGTAAACTTGCTTCCTAAATCTTTTTCTGCTTTGTCTTTAAGTTCTCTGATTTCCATATACCCTACATAGTAAGAAAGGAATGCACCGGGATCACCTTGAATTTGATCATAGATTGCATCGACAGAGGATACACTTAATCCGTTGTCGCTCAAGAATTTTTCCGTTTCTGCTTTATCCCAGCCATGATAGTGAATCCCAATATCCATCAAGGCAATGAGTGAGTTCTGATATATTTCTAAATCACGATACAATTCTCTTAGATTATTATTGATATCGAGACTGTCTAATGCTTCAAACTCTACATAGGTTGCATAACCTTCGGTATAGCCTAGCATATTGACACAAGTATTCAGGTAATTGCTGTTTATGTTCTGCTTTGTGTAGTTCATTTGATACATATGCCCCGGAATTCCTTCATGAGCAATTGTTTTAAAGGTACTAATATCATTGACATTACCGCTTGTCATATTGACACGGATGACATCGGGATGAGTATTGTCAATCGGTGAATTCATATAATACGCAGCAACCCCGTTATTTGCTGTTTCTTCCGGCAATGCCTGAATATTATAAGGAACATCATTGATGGTTGGAAAGTTATCCTTGCTCCAAGTATTCAGATCTTTCAGCATGCTCTCAAAGTCAGTATAGCTCGTCTTTGTTGTCCCTTCATAGTAATCATCATAAGCACTAGGACTTCTTTGTGCTATTTTTTGAGCGCTGGTAATACTTTTTTGAGCTAAAGATTTCAATGCTTTTTCAGCGTCGGCAACAGATTTGTTGGATGCTGTTTTTGCTTTGAACAAGTATTCATAATATTCTTTTCCGTTTTCAACGTTAGCTAATCCCATGGCATTGTTATTATCTGATTTAAAAGCTGTTAAAGTATCGACAATATTCTGATAAGCTGGCAGGAACGAATTGATAAAAGCTTCTTTTGTTTGTGCAATATAATTACTTTTAGTGTTTTCGTCAATTCCTTCAAATTCATTAATGCTTTTACTCAATGCATCAAGAATAGAACTGTTTTCTCCACTTTCCAGAATCTTGTTACAATATTCCACAACACTGTCAATCGATGCATTAGACATCATATACCCATTCTCCTTTTGCTTTTGAGTATAGCCTAATGAATCTTTTAAATAACGAGGAACATCATTCATTAAAGTGATCATGTCTTGAATATCACGTTCCGTATAGAAAATAAAATCACTGAAAATAGTTGGAAATTGAGACTGCATACCCTGCATTGGAGAAAATGCATTAGAGATATAATCAAATTTTTCATTAACCCCTTCTTCAGAAAGTGCAATCTGATAATTGATAATATCATAAGTTAGTTGCTGATCTGCTGTCAAAGCAGAACGGTTGAATGTTTTAAATTCTTTTTTTGTTTCTTCAAAGTCATCCAATGATTCTTGAATAGCTTCATCAGTGAAATCATCACCGAATGAGACTTCTACTTCATCACGGTTAACTCCATACTTTTCCGGATCAATGACACTGTAATGCATATTCAGATAATTTGATGAAATATAATCTACAAATTCAGCGTTAACGAATTCATCAAATTTTTTCTGAGCCTCAGGATCTTCCCCGCTTTTCTTTTGGCAGCCAGTCAATGTCAGAAATAAGGCTAGAACTAAAGATAGTATAACTGATTTTTTCATGGTAACCCTCCTTAAAGTGATTATACACCATTTTAGAGGAAATTATTAGTAGTGGTATCGTTTTTTAGCGCGTTGCTTTCTTCTTTTTCTTCGTACGAAGTATCTTAAAGCAAATAATCCCGCTATGATTAAAATAAGGAGAATCAAGATAATGCCTAAAATAATAAGAATAAAGTCAAAAATATCAAACTTAAATATTTTAGTATTCAAATAGACATTCGTCGTCGATAATACTTTTCCATCTTGTGTATATTCAAGTTTTCCAATGACATCTCCTTTAACTGCTTCTTTACTGATGGGTTCAAGAGTAATCTTTGCAGTAATTGGATATTGAACCGTATCTTTATAAGCTGTCACCTTTTCAGGAATGTCACAGGCATAGAAATGTTTGGCAGAAAAGTGATAATTGCTTGGCAAGGCTGCTTCTGGGATTGGAATATTAATATCCAAAGTCGATTGTGCGGTGTAGTGTTCAAAGCCATAATTGAATAAGGTCTGTGATTCCTGAAAGTTTGTTTTGCTGTCAGGAAGCCCAAAAGCAGCCACGATTAATTCCACATCCCCTCTTTTGGCATAGGAAATCAAAGTAAGATTGGCTTCTTCGGTATACCCGGTCTTAGAAGCTTGAATGCCTTCTACGTAATATGGAGATTCATTGTAAATCAAGGAATTATGTGTATAAAGTTCTCTTTCTTCATGTTTGTTTGTCGCAGGAATCACATATTCATCCGTGGATAAATATTTAGTAAATCCATCAACTTTGATCCCTTGACGCATAATCATCGCAAGATCGTATGGCGTTGTATAGTGATTATCATCATGTAATCCATGAGGATTGGCAAAATGAGTGTTCTTAGCGCCTGCCTCATTTGCTTCTTTATTCATCATTTCAATAAACTGCTCATAGGTACCGCCGACCGCCTCGGCAATGCCGTTGCAGGCATCATTTGCTGAAGGAATCCCGGCAGCATATAAAGCATCTTCCATTTGAATGACTTCGCCCGGTTCTAAAGCAATATTGCTGGCACCGTCTTCTAAAGAAAAAACATCGAAATCAGAAACGGTAAAAGATTTTTGGATATCTCCGTATTTGAGAGCTAACAGAATCGTCATAATTTTAGTAGTGCTTGCCGGATAAACCTTTTGATCTACGTTTTTACCATAAAGAACGGTTCCGGTTTTGGCATCCATAATAATATAGGCAGGAGCCGTAACATCAGGCTCCGGTTGTGTATCAGCAGCATAAATGGGTTGGAGCTGTGTCAGAATCATGAGTCCAACAATCAAAAGTGTTAATATTTTTCTAGACATTATCATTCTTCCTTTCAATACATTAAAGGTATTATAAAACCATCATTTTGTCTAGTTAAATATATCATTATTTGTCATAATTTGGCATAAATGAAAAGATCGCTTTTTCATCAATCCTTTTAAAAATATTTATTAATAAATAAAGAGTGTGCTATAATGAAAACAAGAAACTAGATGGAGGTTTATGAATGAAAGCATATCAAAAAGAAAATGATTATTCTTATACTTTAGGTGTTTTTCCTACCATCGAATTATTAAAAAATAAACCAAAGCAAGTGACTCGTATTATTCTTCATTCTCAGGCGGATAAAAACAGTGGTATACCGGTGATCAAAGAACTTTGTGCGAAGGAAAGTATTCCTATTGAGATAAGCGATAAAACAATTAATAAGCTTAGTAAAAAGGGTAACTGCTATGCAATAGGTGTTTTCAATAAATATCAGACAGCCTTAGAAGACGCCCATCATGTCGTATTAGTTAATCCGGGCGATATGGGAAATATGGGAACGATTATTCGTACAATGCTTGGCTTTGGCTATCGTCATCTTGCCATTATACGACCGGGCGTAGATGTGTTTGATCCTAAAGTTATCCGTGCTTCAATGGGGGCTATCTTCAATATGAATATTCAGTATTTCGATAGCTTTGAAACCTATCGAGATCAGTTTTCTGCTCATCAGGTGTATCCATTGATGCTGAAAGGGGCAAAAAACATCCATCAGTTAGAGATTACCGATCAGTATCACAGTTTGGTCTTTGGGAATGAAAGCAGCGGACTGCCGGATCATTATTTAAACTATGGACAGAGTGTCTTTATCCCGCACGCAGGATTAATTGATTCACTCAATTTATCTATGGCATTGGGGATTGCATTATCGCATTTTTCTAAGCGGCAGTTTGAAGCCATGTCCGTATTGGAATTTGAATCAGCAATAAAAAATAAACATATATAGGGGGAAAGAATATGTATAACTTTGATGAAGTTGTTGAAAGAAAAGGAACCGATTCCGTAAAATGGGATCAGACAAAAACAAAAGGATATCCTGAAGATATTATCCCAATGTGGGTAGCGGATATGGATTTTAAAACATTGCCGGATATCAATGAAGCGATTAAAGAACGTGCTGACCATGGTATTTATGGCTATACCTTTGTAGGCGATACATATCTGGATGCAGTATGCGGATGGATGAAAAACAGACATCAGTTTGATGTGGAAAAGGACTGGATCATCACAACACCCGGTGTCGTAACGGCATTAAAGATTGCGGTACTGGCATATACCCAAAAAGATGATGCTATCATTATTAATAAGCCGGTCTATTATCCATTTGATTTTTCTATTAAAAACAATGGACGTAAAATCATTGAAAACCCTATGATTTATCAAGATGGACAATATACTGTGGATTATGAAGATTTTGAAAAGAAAATTATTGATCACGATGTTAAGATGTTTATCTTATGTAATCCATATAATCCAATCGGTAAGGTATGGACTAAAGATGAACTAAAGAAAATCGGAGACATCTGTAAGAAGCATAATGTATTAGTAGTTGCCGATGAAATTCATCAGGATTTTATTTATAAAGGATATCAGCATATTCCATTCTATAATGTTGATGAAAGCTATAAAGATTTTTCTATCATCTGTACTGCACCAAGCAAAACATTTAATTTAGCCGGACTGCAAACATCCAATATCATTATTGCCAATCAAGAACTGCGTGAAAGGTTTATTGCGACAAAAGAAAATTCAGGCGTTACAAATCCTAATATTTTCGGATTGATTGCCTGTCAGACCGCTTATAATAAAGGAGCACAATGGGTAGATGAATTAGTGAGTTATTTGGAAGCCAATATTGATTTTATGGTAGACTATTTCAAAAAGCATATGCCGATGTGCAAAGTGATTCGCCCACAGGGATTGTATCTTGTATGGGTTGATTTTACTGCTTTAGGTTTAGACCATGAAGCACTGGAAAAATTTATGCTTGAAACAGCTAAGCTGTGGCTGGATGAAGGGTATATCTTCGGAACCGGCGGAGCAGGATTTGAAAGATTCAATGTTGCTTGTCCTCGCTCTATCTTAGAAACAGCTTTAAAACAATTATCCATTGCGATAGAAACATTATCTGCCAAATAGGCAGATTTTTGTTTTCAAAAATCATAGCGCTATCATTTTTTAAACATGTTTAAAATTGTTAACAAATTTAACATTTCTTTTATAAATAGTGGATTAAAAACAAAAAACATAGTAAAATGGGTATGAAATTAAAAAAGAGAAAAGGAGTGTTTAGAATATGGGATTAGTTTCAGCAACAGACATGCTTGTTAAAGCAAAAGCAGGGAAATATGCAGTTGGACAATTCAATATCAATAACTTAGAATGGACAAAATCTATCTTATTGACAGCAGAAGAATTAAAATCACCTGTAATTTTAGGTGTATCTGAAGGTGCAGCAAAATATATGACAGGTTACAAGACTGTAACAGCTATGGTAAAAGCAATGATCGAAGAATTAAATATTACTGTACCAGTAGCTTTACACTTAGATCATGGTAGCTATGAAGGAGCTAAAAAAGCTTTAGATGCAGGATTCTCATCAATTATGTTTGATGGTTCTCATTATCCAATCGAAGAAAACATTGAAAAAACTAAAGAATTAGTAGAATTATGCCATTCAAAAGGTGTATCTATCGAAGCAGAAGTAGGTTCTATCGGTGGAGAAGAAGATGGTGTAGTAGGTAAAGGTGAAGTTGCAGATCCTAAAGAATGTAAAATGATTGCAGATTTAGGTGTTGATTTCTTAGCTGCCGGAATCGGAAATATTCATGGTAAATATCCAGCTAACTGGGAAGGTTTAGATTTTGAAGCATTAGACGCTATTCAAAAAGAAACAGGTGTATTACCATTAGTATTACATGGTGGAACAGGAATCCCAGCAGATATGATCGCTAAAGCTATTACTTTAGGAGTATCAAAAATCAATGTAAATACTGAATGTCAGTTATATTTCCAAGAAGCTACACGTAAATATATCGAAGCAGGAAAAGATTTAGAAGGTAAAGGATTTGACCCTCGTAAATTATTAGCACCTGGTGCTGCTGCTATCCAAACTTGCGTTAAAGAAAAAATGGAATTATTCGGAAGTATCGGTAAAGCATAATAAATCGGAGCGCTCAGCGCTTCTTTTTTTATTAAAAACCTATTGACTTAAAGTTAACTTTAAAAGGTATAATGTTAACTGATGGGAGGAATAGAAATGGAAAATAAAAAATTAGGATTTGGTTTAATGAGACTGCCTTCATTAGATCCCAATGATCCATCTCAAATTGATTTTGAATTAGTTAATCAAATGGTTGATACATTTATTGAAAAAGGTTTTACTTACTTTGATACAGCTTGGATGTACAATGCTTTTAAAAGTGAAGTAGCAGCTAGAGAATGTTTAGTGAAACGTCATCCAAGAGACAGCTATACACTCGCAACAAAGCTGCATGCCGGATTTCTTAAAAATAAGGAAGATCGTGATCGTATCTTTAATGAACAATTAGAAAAAACAGGTGTTACTTACTTTGATTATTATTTGCTTCATGATATTAATACACATAGTATAGAAACATATAATGCGTTAGATTGCTTTAATTGGATTCAAGATAAAAAAGAAAAAGGATTAGTAAAGCATATTGGTTTTTCTTATCATGATGGTCCGGAGTTATTGGATAAAGTTTTAACTGAACATCCTGAATTTGAATTTGTACAGCTGCAAATTAATTATTTAGATTGGGATTCTGCAGGGGTTCAATCTAAAAAATGCTATGAAGTGGCTACAAAACATCATAAACCGGTTATTGTTATGGAACCCGTAAAAGGTGGAACACTTGCGAAAGTGCCTGAATCAGTAGAAAAGATGTTTAAGGATTATGCACCGCAGGCTTCTATTCCATCTTGGGCAATACGCTTTGCGGCTAGTCATCAAAATGTATGGTTAGTGTTAAGTGGTATGAGTAATATGGAACAGGTTTTAGATAATACCGGGTATATGAGTGATTTTAAACCTTTAAATGAGGAAGAAATGCAGTTGATTGAACGTGCTGTTGCTGAAATTAATTCTACAATTGCCATTCCTTGTACAGGATGTTCTTATTGTACAGATGGCTGTCCAATGAAAATAAATATTCCTAAGTATTTCTCATTATATAATGCAGATTTACAAGAAGTAGAAGAAAAAGGCTGGACACCTCAAGGGGAATACTACAATAATTTAACGAAAACATTTGGTAAGCCGAGTGAGTGCATTGGCTGCGGACAATGTGAGGCAGTATGTCCTCAGCATCTTCATATCATTGAGGGATTAGCAGAGGTTGCAAAACATTTTGAACAGTAAAAAAGGAAGAATTGATCTTCCTTTTTTGCTTTACAGAGACCTAAAAATGCTACCACATAATGATGATTATGTAGTAGCATTATAAATAAATATGTCCATTTACTCTTACATTATAGGTTAAAACCCCCATAGTTTCAAGGTGTTATCCGTTGTTTTAAACAAGAATAAACTGCCTAAAATTAGTAGGATTTATTATAAATCAAGAATTTTATTAATAATTTATATTTATATTAAGCACATTCTAAGGTGCTTTTTTTATTAACACAACATAATCATCATTATGTTGTAAAAGTGCGAATGCAAAATGATCGTAACTTTAAAATGAATAGGAAAGGGATGAATGTTAGGTTAAACGTTTTATTTAAAGATAAGAGAAATTAAAATGGAGGGAATTAAATGAAAAAAAAGAAGTGGATCTTTCTTTTGCCATTGATTTGCGGAGGAATGCTGTTTGGCAATTCCATTACAATTAAGGCAGAAGATGGAGTAGATGTCGGTAGTTTTCATATAAGCGGTGGTGCATTAAATACAGATTACAGCTATACAGGCGGGGTATTGACGATTCTTAGCAGCGAAACTTTAACGATCAAAAATAAAAATGTTAATACTGCAACGACTGATCGTATCCTTGTACCTGAAACTGTAGATGCAAATCTCGTTTTTGCGGGTGTAAACATAAAAACAACATCCAATAGTCCATTTACATTGACTCCGGATAGTAATGGAGATGGAAAGGGGGCATCTGCCCATATCGTATTAGCGGATTACAGTACTAATACGTTAGTTTCAAACTCGACTTATTATCCAGGGTTAAGAAGTGGAAAAACAACCACTTTAACAATTGATGATGCCATTGTAAATAAAGATATTAATGGCAATGCAATTGTCCCTGAATTGGGAAGAGTTCCTAATGATGTTACATTGTTGAACGGAACAGTGCTAAACAAAGGAGATCGTTTGACTTTAATGGATAGTCTGAACCCTGGTGTCCTTAATGTTACCGGAAGCAATTATGCTGCGGGAATTGGCGGCGGTGATGGTGAAGATGGTGGAAACATCACAATTAATGGCGGTATTATTAAAGCAACAGGTGTAGGAACAGGAGGTGGAGTTGAAAACGGTGGTGCTGGAATCGGTGGCGGAAATTACGCTGCCGGCGGAAACATTGTTATTAACGGTGGTACGATTACGGCACAAGGGGCTTATCATGCAGCTGGGATTGGCGGTGGATATGCAACAGCGTACGCAACTACTCCGACAACTTTGAATCCGGCTGTAGTGGATAAAGCAACAGGTAAAGCTAAAAGCGGAAATATTACGATTAATGGTGGATTGACTTATTCTAATGGAGGGGCTCATGGCGATGCCTTTGGTGATGGCTGTGTTGGTTATACGACAACAGATCGATATAAAATCATTGTTACTGGCGGAACCATTATTCCCAATGCAGTCAGCGGACGTAACGATTTAGGTGGATCACAGGCAGATGTTTTCGTTTTAGGCGGATCATTGAGTGCCAGCCGTTTTTCAAGTATGGGCGGATCTGTCGCTTATGGTGATATGGATAAAACCACCCAGGTTTTTATGACTAAAATTACACTGCAAAGCTGGGGAACTGATAAAGTAGGAACAACCTTAGTAGATAATATGGATATGAAAATCAATGGAATTGATTATAACTACGGAGTTCCATCATATACAGATAGCAATGGGATTTTATATTTCTGGCTTCCAGATACAAACAAAGGGGCAGAAGTAAGCATTGATTTGGATATTATTGATAAAACGACAAATAATTTAATAGCAACAGATACTTTCTTTGTAAAAGATGTGGGGAATGGCAGTAATACTTTTTTAAAGCAATATGTCAATTTTGAAATTGGCGATAGCACTATTCCGGATGGTTTAATTACCAAGAGGTATAATGGGTTAGAATTGAATGATGATGATATAAAACAAGCTGTTGCAGATTTAGCTATTCCGACAACCATTCCATCTGGGGGGACGTTAACTGATGCATCACAGCTAACTATTAGTTCACAATTATTGAAAGATGATGGGATAACTCCCGAGGATAATGCGGAAATTACTCAGGGAATTAATGCAGATGGAGGGAAATATCAACTGATTATTACCTCTACCCAATACGCAAACTCAACAGAACAAAATTTTAAAGACTCTTATTGGGGTCATCGTACCTATTTTAAATATGCAGAAATCATACCTGCCGATACAGAATCGATTATATCTATAGACGGATTAAGTAAAGAACCGAACACATTCAGACCGGATAAATTGCTTACTTTAAATGCCAAGGTGAAACCGGCTGAAGGAGAAGGTCTGGATTGTGCATCTCCGAAAGGTTATGTACAGTTTTATATCAATGGCGAAAAGTTTGGTGAACCGGTTGAATTAACTGCACAGGCAAAAGCAGACAGCAGCAGCTACAATTACAGTACAGCCTCTATTGAATGGGATCCTTTAAATGACGGATATTGTACAGATGAAGAAATCCAAAATATTTCATTTGAATATATTGGTGATGATCGTAACTATAACGATGGATCAAAAGATGAAATAGAATTAATAATGGATAATCTAAATATTGATGTGGATGGAGATGGAATTCCGGATATTAATATCGATACGGATAGAGATGGCAAACCGGACATCAATATTGATATAGATAATGATTGGAAGCCTAACATCAATATCGATACAGATAACACCGGAACATGGAAACCAAGCAGTGAAGGCGGTAATGCTGATGGGGTATGGAAACCGGATACAAATATGGATATCAATGCAGATGGTATTGGAGATACGGACTATTATCGTCCGGCTATTGATTTAGATGATGATGGCATTGATGATAACTGGACACCAAAACTATCAGTTGATTATGGAGAAGATGGTTCTAAAAAATATGATACAGCCAATCCAAATATAAATATTGATACTAATGGAGATGGACTGCCCGATATTAATATAGATATTGACGGAGATGGAAAGCCGGACATTAACATTGATACCGATGGGGATAATACTCCAGATATCAACATTGATGTTGATGGTGATAAGAAACCGGATATTAATATTGATACTGATGGCGACAGTAAACCGGATGTCAATATCGATACCGATGGAGATAAAACGCCGGATATTAACATCGATACAGATAATACCGGAATTTGGAAACCAAGCGGGCAAGGCGGAAATAAAGATAAGGTATGGAAACCGGATACGAATATAGATACCAACGGAGATGGTACTGGTGATACTGACTATTATCGTCCGGCTATTGATTTAGATGATGATGGTATCGATGACAATTGGAAACCAAATAAAGATGTGGAAACAGATACAATAAATTATGAAACAAGCAATCCTAATATAAATATCGATATTAACGGAGACGGTACCCCTGATATTAATATTGATACTGATGGAGATGGACTTCCTGACATTAACATCGATACAGATGGTGATAATACACCTAACATTAATATTGATATAGATAACGATGGCAAGCCTGATATTAATATTGACACGAATGGAGATAGAACGCCGGATATTAACATTGATACAAACAAAGATGGAAAACCAGATGTGAATATCGATGTCAATGGTGACAAAAAACCAGACACCAATATCGATGTCGATGGTGATCTTCTTCCTGATGTGAATATTGATACCGATAAAGACGGAAAACCGGATATTAATATCGATACAAATAAAGATGGTAAACCTGATATTAATATCGATACCGATAATACGGGAACTTGGAAACCAAGCAGTGAAGGCGGAAACAGTGATAAAATATGGAAGCCTGATACCAATATGGATATTAATGGCAATGGAATGGGGGATACTCAATACTTCCGACCTGCCATTGATTTAAATAAAGATGGAATTGATGATAATTGGAAACCAGACACTGATGTTGTAAAAGAGACTGTCACTTATGATACCGCAAATCCTAATATTAATATTGATACTAATGGAGATGGACTTCCGGATATTAATATTGATGTAGATGGTGATGGCATTGCAGATTTAAACATTGATACAAACGGAGATAATATTGCAGATCTCAACATTGATGTCAATGATGATGAAATCCCGGAATTAAATATTGATACCAATGACGATGGAAAAGTAGATATTGTCATTAAGAACATAGATACCGGCGATCAAAACAGCATAATGAGTTATGCATTCTTCTTACTGTTAAGTGGTTTTGGTTTCCTATATGCAAAGAAAGCAAGATATGATGAAGATACTGAATAAAACCAGTATCTTTTCTTTTGAAATAAATATATCATTTTATTGATTAATAATAAGGAGATAAATGAAACAAATCATTCACTTTAGTGTAAGGGCATTCTTTTAATATGAAATTATGCTAAAATATAAATATATACGTTGAAGGAGGAACCGTGACAATGGGTAAAATTATTTTTATTGATGTAGATGGAACATTATTGGATTATGAAAATAAACTTCCGGCATCAGCAGATAAAGCAATTAAATTAGCGAGACAAAACGGACATAAAGTGTATATTTGTACAGGAAGAAGCAAGGCAGAAGTCTATTCTTATCTATGGGATATCGGACTTGACGGTATGATCGGCGGAAACGGAAGTTACGTGGAAGATCATGATCATGTTGTGATGCATCAGGTGATGACCAAAGAACAAGGAAAACATATTGTAGATTGGTTAAAAAGCAGGAATTTAGAGTTCTATTTAGAAAGTAATAATGGCTTATTTGCGAGTGAAAACTTTGAAACACGAGGAGAACCGGTTATTCAGGAATACAGTCGTAGAAAAGGAAAAGACAACAGTGATAAGCTGACGGTTAAAGATGTCTTCCCGGAAATGATATACGGCGGAGAATTATATCGTGATGATTTAAACAAAGTCAGCTTCATCTTGGAAAGTTATCAGGATCACCTTGATTCCATTGAAGAATTTCCTGATTTAAAACCGGGAACATGGGGTGGTAAAGGAGAAGTCGCCTTATTTGGAGATTTAGGCGTTAAAGATATTACGAAAGCCAATGCGATTGATCATTTATTGCAGTATTTAGGGGCAAGCATCGAAGATACGATTGCGTTTGGTGATGCGAAAATTGATATTCCAATGCTGGAATACTGTAAGATCGGAGTTGCAATGGGAAGCGGCGGAGATGAAATCAAAGCCATGGCAGATTACGTTACTGATGATGTCGATCAAGATGGACTATATAATGCTTTTGTTCATTTTGGCTTAATTGATAAAGACGCTTAAAGAAGAGAATTTCTCTTCTTTTTTTGTAGATTAAACCCAGATTATTGGCTATACTTAAATCTAAAGAAAGTAGGGAGTAGTGTGGCAAATAAAACCAATGCATTAAGAATGTTAGATAAAGCAAAGATTACTTATCGGATTAAAGAATATGAAGTAAATGAAGAGGATTTATCAGGAGAACATCTGATTAAACAATTAGGATTAAAAGCAGAAGAGGTCTATAAAACCCTTGTGCTGATCGGAGATAAGAAAGAGTATTTAGTAGCGTGTATACCGGTAGATAAGGAAATTGATCTTAAAAAGCTGGCAAAGCTGTCTCATCATAAAAAGGTAGAAATGCTTCATCAAAAAGACTTGTTAAGCATTACCGGCTATATTCGCGGAGGCTGCAGTCCGATTGGGATGAAGAAATTATTTCCAACTTATTTTCAGGAAGATATTCTTCAATTAAAAGAAGTATATGTCAGTGCAGGAAAACGCGGACTGCAAGTTATTCTCTCACCACAGGATTTAATTCATGTCGTAAAGGGACAGATAGGGGATATGAATTAGGAGTATTGATTAAAAGAATCAATACTTTTTTTCTATGGTAATGACGGGTTATGTCAATATTTCGGTCTCTAAAAATCTAGGTTATCAATAAGCTAGAACGTATAATAGGATAGAGGTGACACTATGCATGAAAGTTATTACAGCTTAAAACCAAGATGTGGAAGCGAAGAGATGTTAGAGAGAATCCGTCATAATCCGCCTATCTATATTTCATTATATGAGGTCTTGTATTATGATGATTGCTTATATTTGCAGCGTTATTCAAAATCGGCTATTGCCAAATTAGAGGGAGCAAGAAAGAATGCACTTATCTTCTATTTACATGATGGTTCCAAGATTAATGTTTTCTTACATAAAGAACGAGTAAACATTTTATTTCATATAAAAAGCTTAACTTTAAAAACAGCTTTTATCCAATTAGTGAGGGGGAATGAATAATGTTGGATCAATGGTTAGTTCATTTATTTCATGAGGGACAGTGTATCGAAGCATACAAAATCTTTGGTGCACATATACTTAATAACGGCGCAGTCTTTAGTGTTTATGCGCCAAATGCCAAAGCGGTAGATGTCATAGGTGATTTCAACCATTGGCAGGGGACAAAAATGGAGAGAGTCAGTGATGGGGGAATTTTTTACCAATATATTGATGGGGTTAAGGAATTAGAAAATTATAAATATCGCATAGAAACTAAAGAGGGGAAAATAATAGATAAAGCAGATCCATATGCCTTTTACAGTGAATTAAGACCGGGAACATCATCAAAAGTATTTAATCTTGAGGGTTATGACTGGCATGATGATTACTATCTGAAATATCGTACTAATGGCTATGATCGTCCGCTTAATATTTACGAGGTTCATTTAGGATCTTGGAAACTAAAGAAAGATTTCACAGAGGAAGAGGACGGAAGCTATTATACCTATGAAGAGATAGCAGACCTGCTGATTCCTTATGTGAAAGAGATGGGATATACCCATATCGAACTGATGCCCTTAATGGAGCATCCTTATGATGGTTCTTGGGGTTATCAGCCAACAGGCTATTTTAGTGCGACAAGCCGTTATGGAAATCCAAAGCAGCTAATGGCATTTATTGATCAATGTCATCAAAATGATATCGGGGTTATCTTTGATTTTGTTCCTGTTCATTTTGTTCATGACCAGCATGGTCTAAGTGAATTTGATGGTGGCTATGTCTATGAATATCAAGAAGAATATCGTCGCTACAGTGAATGGGGAACCAGTTATTTTGATTTGGGAAAAGAGGAAGTGCGAAGCTTCATGATGTCTTCTGCTTCATTCTGGCTGGATTATTTCCATGTTGATGGTATTCGCTATGATGCCGTCAGTCATCTTATTTATTGGCAGGCTAATAAGAATAACGGCGTCAATGATGGTGCGTTGGAATTTGTCAAGCGCTGTAATTATCATCTGCATTCACGTTATCCGGGAATCATGCTGATTGCAGAGGATTCTACCGATTTTAGTAATGTAACGAAAAAAACCAATGAAAATGGGTTAGACTTTGATTATAAGTGGGATTTAGGCTGGATGAATGATACATTGAAATATATGGCCAAAGATCCTGTTTATCGCCAATATGAACATTCGTTAATTACGTTCTCAATGGCGTATAGCTTTAATGAACGCTTTATTCTGCCCTTCTCGCATGATGAAGTCGTTCATTCTAAAAAGACCATTATCGATAAAATCTGGGGCAATATGCATCAGAAGATGGCACAATTAAAAACACTGTATATCTATATGTTCGGACATCCGGGCAAGAAACTGAATTTTATGGGAAATGAATTGGCAGAATTTAAAGAATGGGATGAAAAGAAGTCATTAGGCTGGAATATTTTAACTTATCCGATCCATGATGCTTTCCACCATTTCATGCGTGATCTTCATCATCTGTACTTAAATGAAATTGCCATGTCTAAATTTGATTATGACCTGTTAGGGTTTCAATGGATGGTGGTTGATGACAATAAACAAAGTGTCTTTGCGTTTACACGTCGTTATGAAAAAGATATTTTAGTTTTTGTATTAAACTTTACTGAAAACAAACATTATGGCTATATGGTGCCGGTTCCGGTCAATGGGAAATATATCGAACTCATTAATACGGATCAGGATATTTATTCAGGAGGAAACTTTGTCAATGGAGCAAAAATTAGTGAAAATTATTCACTTCAGGTAAATATTGGTCCTTTTGCTTCAATGATCTTTAAATGTAGTGTATCAAACTGATACGGAAGGGAGATTTTTCGTGTTTACAAGTAAAGAAGAATTCATTATGGAATTTTCTAAAAGAATTATCTCGACTTATGGACGCTGTGTAAGTCAGTCTCATGTAACGGAACAATTCATGGTGTTGGAAAGCATGGTACGTGATTATGCTTCTGTTAACTGGGCAACAACAAAAGCAGACATTATTAAATATAATAAAAAGCAGATGTATTATTTCTCATTAGAATTTTTAATGGGAAGAATGTTGGTGAATAATCTGATGAATCTGGGTATTTATGATGTCGCTAAGATTGGGTTATCCGAGTTAGGTATCAATATTCATGAATTAGAAGAATTGGAAACCGATGCCGGGTTAGGCAATGGCGGATTAGGTCGGCTGGCAGCCTGCTTCATGGATTCTTTAGCCTCACTGTCCTACCCGGGCAATGGCAATACGATTCGCTATGAATATGGCTTGTTTAAGCAGAAGATTGAAGATGGCTATCAAATTGAAGTGCCGGATCAATGGCTTAAGCTGGGAAATGGCTGGGAAGTCAGAAAGCCTAAACATACCGTTGATGTGAAATTTTGGGGAACGGTTCAATACAATAGTGAAACTCAGAAATATGAGCATCAAGGAGCAGAATGTGTCAGTGCAGTGCCTTATGATGTGCCAATCGTTGGAATGAATACAACTGTGACGAATACACTGCGTTTATGGCATGCTCAGCCAAGCGACAACATTCCCAGCAATAAGGATTTCAGACAATACAATCAAGAAGTCAGAGATATTTGTCAAACGCTTTATCCTGATGACAGTACCATTTCCGGCAAAACACTGCGTCTAAAGCAGCAATACTTTTTAGTGGCAGCAGGATTGCAGGCAATTATCAAGTATCATCTTAGTCTTTATCCGAATTTAGATAACTTTCATGAAAAATCAGTTATTCAGTTAAATGATACGCACCCTGTATTATGTATTCCTGAATTGATGCGTATCCTAATTGATGAATATGATTATAAGTGGGATCAGGCATGGTTTATTGTCAGTCATACCTTTGCCTATACAAATCATACAGTGCTAGTAGAAGCGCTTGAACGATGGCCGATTACACTAATGCAAGCATTGCTTCCAAGAGTGTATATGATCATTGATGAAATTCATCACCGTTTCCATGACGAAGTCATCAAAAGAACCGGAGATAAAGAAAAAGCAGATCGTTTAGGTATTTTAAAAGATGGCTATTGTGATATGGCACATTTAGCGGTAGTAGGAAGCTTTAGTGTCAATGGGGTTGCTTATCTTCATACGCAAATCTTAAAGAACGATGTCATGCGTGAACTCAGTGATTATTTCCCAGGAAAGTTCAACAACAAAACTAACGGGATCACTCATCGTCGCTGGCTGCTTTATGCCAATCCGCAGTTATCCAAGCTTATTAAACAGCAGATTGGTGACAGCTGGATCGAACAGCCTTTATTATTAAGTAAATTATTAGATTGTTCATTAGACCCGAAACTACAGGAACAGTTTATTGCAGTAAAAAAAGAAAGAAAACAACTGCTTGCCGACTATATCTTAAAAAACAACCATATCCAAGTGGATGTAGATTCTATCTTTAATATTCAGGTCAAACGATTTCATGCCTACAAGCGTCAGTTATTAAGTGTTCTGGGCATCATCTATCAATATTATGAGATTAAAAATAATCCTGATTATAAGATGTATCCACAAACCTTTATCTTTGGCGGAAAGGCAGCACCGGGCTATTACTTTGCGAAAACGGTTATTAAATTAATCAATAGTGTCGCCAAAGTAATTAATGAAGATGAAGAGGTATCGAAGTGGATAAAAGTTATATTTATTGAGAATTATGGTGTTACCTTAGCGGAATTGATTATTCCCGCAGCCGATGTTTCCTTGCAGATTTCAACGGCAGGAAAAGAAGCCAGCGGGACAGGCAATATGAAATTCATGATGAACGGTGCCATTACCTTAGGGACAATGGACGGTGCGAATGTTGAAATCGTTCAGCAGGTAGCAAAAGAAAACTGTGAAATTTTCGGACTGACTACCGCAGAAATAGAAGAATTAAAACCAAATTATCATGTATGGGACTATTACCATAATGATCCTAAGATCAAAAGAGTCATTGATTCACTGGTCGATGGAAGCTGGGATAATAACCGTGAACAATTCCGAGTTATCTTTGAAGAACTGATGAATCATAATGATGAATATTTTGTACTGGCAGATCTTGATGCCTATTTGAAAGCCTTAAATCATATCGAAGAACGCTATCAGGATCAAGCGGAATGGGCAAAGGCCTGTCTGATTAACATTGCGAAATCCGGATACTTTTCATCTGACCGTACCATTAAGGAATATGTTGATGATATCTGGCATATCGAAAAAATCTAATATGATCTTATCTATTTAATTTAAAGAAAATCATACTGCTCTTAGGAGTTTGTTATGATTTTTTTTGCATATCAAAGAAATTTTACGATGAGTTAACATAAAAGCATTTAAGTAAGCTCTTATATGAAAATAACTGTCAGGAATAAAATAATAATTTGAGTTAAATTTGCTATTAGATTAGACACATATAAAATAAATTAGATTTTTAAGAACCAAAAGCAGAGATTTTATTTAAAACTCAAAGAAATTAATATTTATTTAACTTTTTTTATGATGAAAGAATGCTATAATGAGCATGTTAGAAATGAGGGGTTAAAATGGCATCAACTTATGCACATTATGTTTTTGGACAAGATGTTTTAAATGAACTTTCTGAGACACAAAAACAAATAATTTTAAAAAATCGAGAATTATACGATATTGGTTTGCATGGACCGGATATTTTATTCTATTATCAACCCTTAAAAAAGAATCCTATATGTTCTTTAGGCTATGACTTACATGAAAAACCAGGGAAAGTGTTTTTTGAGTCTGCGATAAAAATATATCATAAACAAAATAAGCAGGATTTGCACCTTAGTTATCTTTATGGAGTAATCTGTCACTTTGCCTTGGATGCTAAATGTCATCCATATGTAGAAAAATATCGTCGTGAAAATAATGTTTCACATACATCCATAGAAGTTAATTTCGATCGTTATTTATTAGAAAAAAATGGATTTAATCCTTTAAAGTATCCGTTAAGCTGCCATATTCATCCTTCTATAGATAGGGCAGAGATTATCAGTCCTTATTTTACAATAACAACGCCTAAGGATATATTAAAAGCATTGAAGTCGATGAATTTTTATCACCATCTCTTACATGCTTCTTATAGTTTCAAGCGTCAAGCTCTTTATTTGGGGATGGATCTTGTTGGTCAAAAAGAATTTAAGGAGCATATCATAGCTAAAAAAGCTAATCCACGCTGTCAACAAAGTAACCAAAACTTAGATCAATTAATGCAGGAAGCGATTCATGAAGCCGTTCATTTAATTCAATCATTTGATCAGTCACGGACAAGTGATTGTTCTTTATCTGATGGATTTGAACATACTTTTGGAGAGAATTAAGGAGGTTTTTATGAAATTTAAACTTACATCATTAGAAAAAGCATGGATTCTTTATGATATTGGTAATTCAGCATTTATTCTGCTTGTATCCACCATTTTACCCATTTATTTTAACTATTTAGCCGATTTAAAGGGGTTAAGTGAAGTAGAGTATTTAGCCTATTGGGGATATGCGATGTCTCTTTCAACATTGATTGTAGCGTTTATCGGTCCTGTATTCGGTGCTTTGGCAGATATTAAAAATTTTAAGAAAAAGCTCTTTACTGTCTCAATGGTTATTGGGGCGATTTGCTGTGCATTACTGGGAGCAGCCTCGACCTGGTTTGTATTTCTTGCTATATTTGTCGTTGCTAAAGTAGGATATTCTTCTAGTATAGTATTCTATGATTCGATGTTAACTGACATTACAACAAAAGAAAGAATGGATGCAGTTTCGAGTCAAGGGTATGCATGGGGGTATATTGGGAGTTGTCTTCCTTTTGGGATTGGTTTATTTTTAGTGCTTGGCGGCAGCGGCATGGGATTGTCTATGACAACGTCCATGATTCTCACTTTTCTATTAATCGCGATTTGGTGGGTGGCGATGAGTATCCCCTTACTCAAAATGTATCAACAAAAATATTATGTTGAACATCAGTCTCATCTTATTAAACAAAGTTTAAAGCGTTTATGGACAACATTAAAAAATATAAAGCAAGATCGAAGAATACTTTACTTTCTTTTAGCTTTCTTCTTCTATATTGATGGTGTTTATACGATTATTGAAATGGCTACGGCTTATGGACAGGCATTAGGGCTAGAAAGTAATGGTCTTTTGATTGCTTTATTAATGACACAAATCGTTGCTTTTCCATGCTCCTTACTTTTTGGACGATTATCAAAGAAATATGATAATAAGACGTTAATCACTTTATGTATCATTGCTTATACAGGGATTGCATTGTTTGCTTTGGTAATATCCACACAATTACACTTTTGGATTTTAGCTTTTGTTGTAGGAATGTTCCAAGGCGGGATACAAGCATTATCTCGTTCATACTTTGCAAAAATAATTCCGGCAGATAAATCGGGAGAATATTTTGGGATTATGGATATTTGCGGAAAAGGGGCATCATTTTTTGGAACAGCCATTATTTCAATAGCCAGTCAAGTATTCAATAGTGTTAATATTGGAGTAGGAATGTTAGCCTTCATCTTTATTATTGGGTTAGTTCTTTTCCGTAAATCAGCTTCAATTTCATCTTCAACAGGATTGTAATATAAATAGATGTACTATATTGATTATAAAATTACATTTAAATCAATTATAATAATATAGATCTTAAAAAATCATATTATTCTTAGGAATCAGATATGATTTTTTGTTGTAAGGAATACCTTAATTTCATTGGCAGAAGAGAAGGATTTTGCTATAATGGGGACGGTGATAAAATGATCTGTTATTTTCTTGTAATGAACGTGATCGGCTTTCTTTCCATGCTGATCGATAAATACCGAGCTGTTCATCATTCATGGCGAATCAGTGAAAAAGCTTTGCTGCTTTTAGCTGTTCTTGGCGGCAGTATCGGCAGTTATATCGGCATGCAGACAGTGCATCATAAAGTGAATAAAAAGAAATTCAGTATTGGTGTTCCGCTGATGATCATTTTACAAATCCTCGGTTTGACTTATTTGCTTTTAGGTCCTAATAAAAGTATAATGAGATAAAGTAACAGAAAGGAAAAAAATAATGGAAACAATTAATATCAGAATAACAATGGAAACCGGAGAAGTCATGGAAGGGGAATTATATCCTGAAATCGCTCCGATCACAGTAGAAAACTTTGTTAATTTAATCAAAGAACATTTCTTTGATGGATTAATCTTTCATAGAGTCATTGATGGCTTCATGATTCAAGGCGGAGGATTCGATAAAGATATGAAGCATAAAGAAGCAAAAAGCATTAAAGGTGAATTTGCTTCAAACGGAGTGAAGAATGATTTAAAACATACTCCGGGCGTTTTATCTATGGCACGTACTATGGTAAAAGATTCTGCTTCAAGTCAGTTTTTTATCATGCATAAAGATGCCCCACATTTAGATGGAGAATATGCCGGTTTTGGTAAGATTACAAAAGGAATGGAAGTTGTCGATCGTATTGCAAAAACAGCGACAGATTTTCAAGATGCGCCTTTATCAAAACAGATCATCAAAACGATCGAGGTGATCTAAATGAAAAAAGTAGAATTGTTTTATTTGAAGAACTGTCCTTACTGCAAACAAGCGATCAGCTGGATGAATGAGTTAAAAGCAGATCCGAAATATGCAGATATTCAAATTAAAATGATTGAAGAAAGTGAAGAGTCTGTCTATGCAGATGCGCATGATTATTATTACGTACCGACTTTCTTTATTGACGATGTAAAAGTTCATGAAGGAGCGGCAACAAAGGAACAGATTGAAGAAGTACTAAACAAAAGTTTATAGGAGGATAAACGATGGCAATTTTAGTAACGGGTGGAGCAGGATTTATTGGAAGTCACACAGTCGTGCAGTTATTGGAAAATAATCAGGAAGTTATTATTGCAGATAATTTTTATAACTCAAGTGCGGATGTTTTAGATAAAATCAGAACAATTACAAACAAAGATTTTAAATTCTATGAATATGATGTCACATGCAAGGAACAGATGGATGAAGTATTCAGAGATAATAACGTAGAAGCAATCATTCATTTTGCTGGCTATAAAGCGGTCGGAGAATCTGTGGAAAAACCATTGATGTATTACTCAAATAACTTGGTAAGTACCTTTGTTTTATGCGAAATGATGGAGAAATACGGATGCAAACGTCTCGTCTTCTCTTCAAGTGCGACAGTATATGGAAAACCGGCATCTGTCCCTATTAAAGAAGATTTCCCTTTATCAACAACTAATCCATATGGAACAACAAAACTGATGACAGAAAGAATCTTAACGGATATCCAATTTGCTCATCCGGACTGGTCAATTGCATTACTTCGTTACTTTAATCCGATAGGGGCACATAAGAGCGGATTGATTGGAGAAAATCCAAAAGATATTCCTAATAATTTAATGCCTTATATTTTAAAAGTCGCTTCCGGAGAATTAGAATGCTTAAATGTATTTGGAGATGACTATGATACACATGATGGAACCGGAGTGAGAGATTATATCCATGTGGTAGACTTAGCTCGCGGGCATGTTTTAGCGATTAATAAGGTGATGAACAGCAGTGGGGTTCATATCTACAATTTAGGTACCGGAAAAGGCTATAGTGTTTTGGATATTGTAAATAACTTTGAACGTGCAACAGGAATTAAAATCAAATATAAAATAACGGCTCGTCGTCCTGGAGACATTGATGAATGTTATGCTGACACAACAAAAGCAAAAGAAGAATTAGGCTTTGTTGCCGAAGCGGACATTGATGAAATGTGTAAAGACGGATGGAATTTCGTTATGCATAATAAATAGGCGTAATGCCTATTTTTATCGTGATTAGAGAATTTCAAGAAGAGGATGCACCACGTGTGCAGAAGATTGCACTGAAATGTTTTGACAGCAATATTCGTAAGGATAAAAAGCTTTATCTGGCAAAACATTTCGTTAAAAGTTATTTTAAATTAAAAAATATAGAAGCACGATTAGACAATCAGTATGAATTATATGTTTTAATTAAAAACGAAATCGTCGGGTTTGTAGAGATTCAGGATGGGAATACTATAACTAATATTTTTGTTGATCCTCCTTATCAAAAACAGGGGTATGGAACACAACTGCTAAAACATGCCATCCTGCGCTGTCAGGCATTGGATCCAAAATTAGACCATGTGTCATTGGATGCAGAGACACATGCTATCAAATTTTATGAACATTGTGGTTTTACCAGTCTGTCAAGAAGTAAAACGGTGATGGGGGTAGAAATGACAATGATGGAAATAAAGTTAAAAAATAACTAAATTATGTAGCATTTTTTTAGAATTTGTATATAATAATTAAGTGGTGAGGTGAGAAGATGAAAGAAGACATTAAAAAAGAGTATAAGGAATTATTTGATGCCAGTACGAAATCAATCGATATTGTCCAAGTCCCTGAATTTCAGTTTATTATGTTGGATGGTATCGGCAATCCTCGTGAAGTTGAGTTTAAAGAAAAATCGGAAGCATTGCATCTGTTTGCCAAAGCCGTTAAAAAATACTACAAAGCTCATGGTTTAACAGACTACATGAGTTCACCATTAGAAGGTGTTTGGGATACATATGATAATGGTCAATTTGACGTTACGCGTAAAGAAAGAATCAAATATACATTGATGATTGTGCAGCCAACTGCAATGACTCAGGAAATATTTGAAGAAATCAAACAAATGTTGATTGAAAAGAAAAATATTCCATATTTAGAAGATATTTATCTAAAAAAACGTGATGAAGGAGAAGCAGTTCAAATGCTTCATATTGGGGCATATGATACTGAAATCACCTCAACAACGCAGATTATGGAATATGTAACCATTCAGGGTTATAAGCTTAACGGGCTGCATCATGAAATCTATTTGAATGATCCGCAGAGAGTAGATCCGGAAAAATTAAAAACGATTATTCGCTACCCAATCTGTGAACTTTAGAAAACGATGAAAATCGTTTTTTTTCTTTGCGTTTTACTATTCAAATAAATTGATTTATGAAATAATAAGGGCAATAGGAGGTCATTATGAAATTAATATCATGGAATGTCAATGGCTTACGTGCCTGTGTTCAAAAAGGCTTTGTTGATTTTTTCAAAGCTGCAGATGCAGACATTTTTGCCATTCAGGAAACAAAATTACAGCCGGATCAGATTGATTTGGAATTTGAAGGGTATCACAGCTACTGGAACAGTGCCGTTAAAAAGGGGTATTCCGGAGTTGCAGTCTATACTAAGAAAGAACCTTTAGCGATTACATACGGATTAGATATCGAGGAACATGATCAGGAAGGGCGTGTCATCACTTTAGAGTATGCTGATTTTTACTTTATCACTTGCTATACGCCAAATACGAAAAGAGAGCTGCTACGCTTGGATTACCGCATGATTTGGGAAGATGCGTTCAAAGCCTATATTGCTTGTTTGCAGGAAAATAAACCTGTTATTATTTGTGGGGATTTAAACGTTGCCCATCAGGAAATCGACCTTAAAAACCCTAAAACCAATCGTCGTAATGCCGGCTTTACGGATGAAGAAAGAAATAAATTCAGTGAGCTATTAAAGATTGGATTAACAGATACTTTCCGTCATTTCTATCCTGATACAACAGGAGTATATTCTTGGTGGTCTTACATGTTTAAATCAAGAGAAAAGAATGCCGGTTGGCGTATTGATTACTTTTTATGCAGCCAAAGCTTAAACGATCAATTAGTAGACGCTAAGATTTATACGGATGTTTTAGGTTCCGATCATTGTCCGGTTGGATTAGAGATCAATGTTTGAGGAATGGATTAGAAAATATGATATTACTCAGGTTACAAAAAATCAGATAGGATGTTCGGCTGATGGTGTCTATTTTCTAACAAACAATAAACAAAATTACTATTTAAAAATATCAAGCAACAAAGAGATTCTAAATGAGGTAAAAGCCTACCGTTATTTAGAAGGTAAACTGAATGTTCCTAAAGTTTATGAGTTTACACAAAAAGACGGACAATACTTTTTATTAATGAGCGAAGTAAAAGGTAAAATGCTGTGTGATCTGCTTCATGAAGACATAGAAAGTACGATTAAACTCTATGCTTTGGCATTGAAAATGCTCCATGACTTGCCGATAAAGGACTATCCGATTCAGCGAGATTTGTCAGAACTGATTCAAACAGCTAAAAATCATCTTCCGGATATAGACATTAATACTTTAGAGGAGATTACAAAAGAACGGGGGTTGGAAGCTACAATTCAGCGATTAGTGGAATTAAAGCCGCTTGACCGTGACTTGGTAATTTGTCATGGTGACTTTTGTATGCCCAATATATTAGTCGGAGAGGAAATCGGATTTATTGATTTAGGAAGAAGCGGTATTGATGATCGCTATCAGGATATCGCCTTGGCTTTAAGAAGTTTGAAAACGAATATCGAAATGATCGATCAACCTTATAGGGATGCTTATACTACGCTTTTTTTAGAGACGTATGGCATATTCGAGATAGATGAAAAAAAACGTGAATTTTACTTTTTACTAGATGAATTTTATTAGGAGAAAAATATGCAGCTGCCAAATGAATTGAAAAATAAAATAGATATGAGTGAAGTCACCCGTCCGCAGATGGGATATTCCGATGCTGAAGTTTATGAAGTTAAACATGGTTATTTGAGCAAAGATATTGTGATTAAATGCTCTGCTTCATCAGATATTGAAAAGGAAGCTCAGATTCTGCTCTGGCTTCAGGATAAAATAAAAGTACCGCAAGTCTATTTTCATCTTTTTGATCATGGCATCTATTACTTAGTGATGGAAATGCTGCCGGGAATGATGGGACAATATGGTTTTAAACAAATGAGCAGAGAGGAAATGGTGATCCTCTATGCCAAAGAAATAAAAAAATGGCATCAGATCGATTACCATGATTTTCCTTCCTATAATACACTGGAAGATAAATTAAAGCATGTTCGCCATAATATCAAGCATAATCTAGTCAAGACTCAATATTTTGAACGTGAATTTAAAGGAATGAGTGGACAGGAGGTATACGACTTGATGATGACACATTATCCTAAAGACTTTGATTTGGTTTTATGTCATGGTGATGTCTGCATGCCTAATTTTATGATAGAGGATAAGAAAGTCACCGGCTGGATCGATGTTGTAGGATGTGGTGTCAATGATCGTTATTTAGATATTGCGATTGCTTTAAGAACACTGCGCTTTAATTTTGAATGGCTGCATGAAACCTTCACCTCATCTGATATGGAGTTATTTTTAAAAACATACGGTATTGAAACTTTGGATATGGATAAAGTGTTATTTTATATATGCTTGGATGAGTTAACCAACGGATAGGAGAATAAAATGAAATTAATGTTTATTTCTGATGTACATGGATCAGCATATTATATGGAAAAAAGCTTAAATAAATTTGAAAAAGAAAAATGTGATTATCTTATATCTTTGGGAGATCTTTTATACCATGGCCCACGCAATGATCTTCCTATTGATTATGCGCCTAAAAATGTAGCGGCGATGCTGAATAAATATAAGGATAAAATTATCAGTGTCAGAGGTAACTGTGACAGTGAAGTCGATCAGATGATGCTGGAATTTCCTATATTAAGTGATTACACCCATTTATTTATTGACGGACATCGTTTCTTTTTAACCCATGGTCATCATTATCATAAAGATGCTTTGCCCCCTTTAAGCAAAAACGATGTTTTGGTCTATGGGCATTATCATGTACCGCTAGCCCAAAAAGAAGGAGATATCTTTATTTTGAATCCTTCTTCTGTTTCTTTGCCTAAAGCGGGGACCAACAGCTTTGGCATCTATGAAGATCATATTTTTACGATTAAGACATTTGAAGATGAAATCGTTGCTTCTATTGATCTAAGAGGCGAAGATGAAAGTTAAGCAAATTGAATGGAACAGTGAAGCCTATAAAAAAGCATTGGAATTAAGAGATAAAGTATTGCGGCAGCCCTTAGGTATGAGCATTTATGATGATCCTTTAGAAGCAGAAAAGAAAGATCTGCATATTGTAGTTATGGAGGAGACTCAAATCATCGGTGTGTGCTTCTATCGATCGATTGATCAAGAGACAATGCAGATGAAACAGGTTGCAGTAAATCCTTCTTTTCAGCGTCAGCATATTGGAAGGGAAATGTTTATACAGTCTATTCAGAAATTAAAACAGCGGCAAGTAAAAACCATCATGGTACATGCCAGAGAGAATGCTTTAGGTTTTTATCAGAAGCTTGGTTTTGAAGAATGCGGGGAACCGTTTTATGAGGTGGGAATACGCCATCATTTGCTGAAGTATAACTTGTAATTTATAGGGGATCGCTTATAATAAAAAGCTGTGGGTGATAAAATGAAAGAGATCGATCAAATCTTAGAATTAAGTCTTGAAGCAGGACGCATGATGTTAGAAAGCAATTCTGAAATATATCGTGCAGAAGAAGTCATAGTCAATATTTGCCGTGCGTTTGGTGTGAAAAATATTGATGTTTTTACGTTGGCAACTTGTATTTATTTATCAGTCAATATCGAGGGACATACGTATACGCGCATCCGCCGTATTTATCAGCGTGAAACAAATTTAGCGCGTATATCTAAGATCAATGACCTATCCAGAAGCATCGTTAAAAAGAATTATACGCTTGAACAATTTCAAGAAAAGCTGAAGGATGTGGAGTCTTGTCAGGGACTTCCTAACTGGCAAAGGGCAGTAACGATCAGTGCCAGCTGCGGTGTCTTTGGCATCATGTTTATGCCAAAAGCAAACTGGATTGATTTTATAGTCACTTTCATTATCACATGTTTTACGTATTATTTAATGCAGTTTCTAAAAAAATATGAAATGAACGCCTTTATTGCCAATGCATTGTTGGCAATCTTAATGACATTTCTAGCTTCAATGTGTGTGAGTTTTGGAATTGTTCGCGATATTGATACCATCGTTATTGGAACGATCATGATTCTAGTGCCGGGCGTAGCCGTGACTAATGCGGTTCGTGATATTATTAACGGTGATATTCTCTCGGGTACTATTCGCACCGTAGAGGCTTTAATCATTGCTTTAGGCATTGCTTTTGGAGTCGGGATTACTCTGTTCTTTTCAAATTTGGGAGGACTGCTATGATTACAGAATTTTTACTGGGGTTTATTTCCTGTTTAGGTTTTGGATATATTTTTAACTGTCCGCCTAAAGCCATACTAAAAGGCTGCATCGCCGGTGGTTTTGGATGGGCAGCCTATAAGATAATGCTGCAGTTTGGACAGGGAACTATTATTGCTACTTTTGTAGGAGCTTTGGTACTAAGCATTATCTGTGAGATCTGTGCCAGAGTGTATAAAGATGCAGTAACCGTATTTGCTTTGCCGGCGATCCTCCCATTAGTACCGGGAGCCGGACTCTATTATACGATGCTGTATTTTATACAGAATAATTATGACTTAGCCTTATCAAAAGGAATTGAAACATTAGGGAATGCAGTCGCCATCGCTATTGCCTTGCTGATTGTTTCATCCATAACACGATTCGTTTTTAAAGTAGTCAGAGGAATCCATCATTGATTCCTCTTTTTGTTTATATGACTGCTTTTTTCATTAAGCAGAATTTCTTTCCAGTTTACAGGAAAAGAATAATCCAGCTCTAAATCGAACGAACTGTTTTCTTGATGTGCTTTTTCAAAAAGTCTTTCCGCAGAATCGATAAACTCGATTACATTTTCTTCATTGGGAGATAAGCGTACTGCTAACAAGGTATAATAAAATAAAGAATGATGATTAATCGTTTTATCCATTTCGCACTGATCTTCCGGTTTTGTCATAATTGGGCGCAGCTCTTTCATAGAAGATAAACGGTAAAGACTTTGATAATGGGCGCATTTATTGCGTAAATTATTTAAGCCAACGATCCATGCATTAAAGGTCTGCGGTGTTAAATCCACATAATACTCTTCCAGCAAGGCTTTCTTTTCAGCGACAATCAAATTTTGGAAAATCCCGATCAGCCAGCCAAATGTCATTAAACCGGCAGCGGTAGAAAAACTAATTGCATATTTGCATTCCCGATATTCATCTATAACCTGCTGATTATTGGCAATCATCTCGTTATCGATGCGAGTATTCAGTTTTTTAATATTTTCATAATGCAGGATATTATCTTCAAAAACATAGTTTCGTAAGTAGCCGCGATAATAGAAATGACGTGTATCTTTGCCAATGACTTCATAAATTTCATCATATTTATTGGATAAGTATTGTGTAAAACCGGAACGAAAATAAAGTTCAACACTCTCTAATAATGCCTGATACTGATAACGCAAGAGACGATCAATTCTGACGATCGTTAAAAGGTTACGAAATTCTAACTGAGGCTGCTTTTGTATATAGGTTTTGAGTTTATCATATCCCACCTCATACATCAGCTTTTGTAATTGGTCGACTTGATGGAGCCTGTCAAAACTAATCAGCGGAATTAAGGTTTCCAATGTATCGGGATTAGCACGAACGGTATCGGCATTTAATGTAAATCCGCCAATCGTTATACAGTTTTCCGGAAACTCCTGATTAGTGGAAATATTTTCATCTTTTAATGGTTCTATCTTATTGTCCGCTTCACGAATAATAGCTTCTACTTCCTTCTTGCTGATGGAAAGCAGCTTGCCAATGGATTCTAATTTTTTTAATTCACTGTGAATGTGAATATCTTCAATCAGAATATCCAGCTGATTAATCGTTTCACTGATTTTACTATTTTGATAGGCAAGGTAGTATTGTTTAAAAAAAGCAGGGATAGATGGGAACTGGATAAGTTCGTTCCTAATCTTTTTAAGTTTAATATAAAGATGATGCTGATTATAGAAAGAGAGGATGATTTCTAAGTCAGCATTGTCCTCAGCTTCTTTTTTAGTATAATGAAAATATTGAACAGCAGGAAGTAAAAGGGACGGTGATGAAAGCATTGCCTGATCTATTATTTCATATAAACGAGTGACCTCTTCATCACAATAACCGCTTAGTTTTTCCTGTGTTGTTTCTTTTAATTGGGCAAGCAGTTTATTTTTTAGCTCCTGATCCTTTAATTTTAAGTAGGTACGCAGCTGTCTCTTTGCTTTTTGCAGGATTCGCTGTTTCAGCTTATGTTCTTGCTGCTGAATCAAATGATCTTCTTTTTTTAATAGGATAGCGGCTTCTTCCTTTAAAAAGGTTTGATCATTATGGTGATAAGCTTCTAAAATAGAAGTGACATAAGGTTTTTGATGATCTAATAAATCTTTAAAATAAAGACGGGGATAGTGCTGTAGGATAAAGCCGGTCATATCTTCAAAGCTCATTTCATCAATACTTTGTTTAGCTTGTTTTTTATATAATGTAGTATACTCATTATAGAGATCAAATTTTTTGACAATCTCCTCTTTTTTTAAAGCTAGTTTTGATTCTAAAAAAGAGAGAATTGTCATTTGGTTTTTAATTAAATAAACTTTATGGTAGATACGTGCTATTTGTTCTATAAAGAGATCTTGATCAATCTTTGCTAAAATAGTGAATGTACGCTCAACAATCGAAAGCTGAGATTCATCATTTAAGGTTTGTAAAAGCAAAAGACGATAGGAATGATTGCTTTGTAATAACCATTTAAGATCCGGTTTATTTGTCTTTTTGTATGTATACGTTTGTTTCATATAACCTCCTTTATGGAAATTATACCATATATCAGGTCTATATTGATTTTAAACATAGTATTTTATCAAAAAAGAAAGAAGGAATAAGTATGATTAAATTTTCAGGAAAGAAAGAGTGTCAGCTGGTTTTGCTTCATGGCGGACCGGGAGCAATCGGCTCTCTGCATATATTAGCCCAACAGTTAGGTAAAAGCATAGGTGTTGCGGAGCATATTCAGACTAAATATACTATCGAGGATCTTATAGAGGAATTAAAGCAGGATATCTCTCCTTTAAATCACAAAGTAACGTTATTAGGACATTCTTGGGGGGCATGGCTGGCAGGGCTTTTTGCCAAGCGCTATCCTGAGCTTGTGGAGAATGTTATATTGGTGGGGTGTCCGCCATTAGCTGAACACTATGTTTCAATGATTGAAGAAAGAAGATACCAGCGTTTTACTTTAGAAGAAAAGGAACAGTTTCAAACTCTTTTGAAAAAGCTTGGAGACCCAGCAGATGAAAACAAGGATGAAGCATTGCACTGTCTAGGCAGTTTAGTAGAGAAGGCGGATAATTACTGTCTCAATCCGGAACTCATCTGTGAAGGAAAAACAGATGGCAGTATGTATGATGCGATCTGGCAGGAAGCGAGTCAGTGGCGTCAGGAGGGAAAGTGGGAGAAAATCTTTACTAAGATTAATTGTCCGATATATCTAATACAGGGCAGATATGATCCTCATCCCATTGAGGGGGTTAGTGAACCGTTGGAGAGGCTTGAAAAAATCAAAAAAGTTTATGAGATGCCTAAAAGCGGACATTCTCCTTTTTCAGAGCTGTATGACAGTCCGTCATTTTGTGAATTAGTCATAAGATTAAGTGAGCCCTTACATAAAAATGACAAATAATTTACTTTTATCAGAAGAGAAGGTGGGTAAAATCATTTTTTTGTATTTATTTAGTAAATTTACCATATATATTAAAGAATGATTTTATTGACAGTAAAAGATCTGATGATATAATTATCCTGTAAGTTTAAAGAACAGGATAACAGGCTAAATAGGGGAGGAATTTGACAGATGGATATGAATAAAATTATTGAAACTTATGGGTGTAAAACATTTACAGATGATACCATGAAAGCACGCATTCCTAAATCAACATATAAAGCATTTCATGAAGCCTTACAGAATGGAGAAGCCTTATCAAGAGAAACAGCAACGGTTATTGCGAATGCGATGAAAATCTGGGCGATGGAAAATGGAGCGACGCACTTTACACATTGGTTTATGCCGATGACAGGATTGACTGCGGAAAAACATGATTCATTTTTGGAACCCGATGGACAGGGACATGCGATTACAGAATTCAGTGGAAAAACACTTAGAAAAGGGGAGCCGGATGCTTCATCATTTCCATCAGGAGGACTTCGTGCAACATTTGAAGCGCGTGGATATACGGCGTGGGATTGTACTTCACCAGCTTTTGTTAAAGAGGGATCTCTTTATATTCCAACCTTATTTTGTTCTTATACAGGAGAAGCTTTAGATAAAAAAACACCATTATTAAGATCGATGGATGCCTTAAACAGTGCTGTGGTACGTTTGATGCATTTGATTGGGCATACAGAAGTAACCAGTGCGTATGCGAGCGTGGGCGCGGAACAGGAATACTTTTTAGTTGATGACCGTTATTTCCAAGAGCGTATGGATTTAAAACTGACCGGACGCACATTGTTTGGGGCTATGGCACCAAAAGGGCAGGAATTAGAAGATCATTATTTCGGCAGTCTGAAACGTAAAGTCGCAGCTTTTATGAGAGAGTTAGATGAAGAGCTATGGAAATATGGGATTCCATCTAAAACGAAGCATAATGAAGCCGCACCTGCACAGCACGAAGTGGCATGTGTTTATACACGTATGAATATAACGACAGATAATAACCATTTATTGATGATTCTGATGCAAGATGTAGCAAAAAAACATGGGCTTCGCTGCCTGTTACACGAAAAACCGTTTGAGGGTATCAACGGTTCAGGAAAACACGATAATTTTTCTATTATTACCAATACCGGAATGAACTTGTTTAATCCGGGGGCAAATCCAGAAGAAAACATCCCCTTCTTAGCTGCTTTAGCTTGTACCATTAAAGGGGTAGATGAATATGCAGACTTATTAAGAATGTCGATTGCGACAGCAGGAAACGATCATCGTTTAGGGGCTAATGAAGCACCGCCTGCAATTATCTCTATGTTTTTAGGGGATGAATTAGATGAATTGATTGAGAATATTATTACCGGAAAAGTGAAAACACATGCTCAAGGCGCACGTTTTCAAACCGGGGTATCTGTAGTCCCTACATTCTCAAAAGATACAACGGATCGTAACCGTACTTCTCCATTCGCCTTTACCGGGAATAAATTTGAATTCAGAGCAGTTGGATCAAGTCAATCGATCGCTGGACCTAACACCGTATTAAACTCAATGCTGGCAGATGAAATGAATAAAATGTCTGATGCGATTGAAAGTGGAAAAGAACTGATGGATGTCATTCGTGACTTCATTAAAGATCATCAGCGTATTATTTTTAATGGCGATGGTTATTCGGCAGAATGGGAAGCAGAAGCAGCACGTCGCGGACTATTAAATAATAAAAATACAGTATCTGCACTGGAATGTTTAAGAGCACCTAAGAATTTGGAAATGTTTGATCGCTTAGGGGTTTATACAAACGTAGAATTAGCATCAAGATATGAAATCTTATTGGATAATTATATTAAAACTATCCAGCTGGAGGCTTTAACTGCCATCAAGATGGCAAAAACACAGATTTATCCAGCTATTGTGAGTTATTTAGGAGATTTTTCAGGAGATATTCTGGCAACGAAAGAGCTTGGATTAGATACATCATTCTTAGTGGAAGACGCAAAAAAGATGACAGCACTTCTTTCACAAATGAAAGACGAGTTAACTATATTAGAAAACAATGTGAGTAAATGTCAAGAATCACAATTAGCAGTGGGGGAATTGGCAGCCTTATGGCGTGACGATGTTTTTGTGAATATGGAATTGTTAAGAAAAACAGTTGATCAGATCGAAGTGATTGTGGATGAAAAATATTGGCCAATGCCTACCTATATGGAACTTTTATTTGGTATTTAAATGAAATGCGGCAACGTTTTGTTGCCGTTTTTATATATTTATCTCTTTTCTAAGTGAGATAAATATTCTATAATGAGAGAAAGCAGGTGATAAAATGAGTTGTTTATATCGTATCAAAGAAGCGAGAAACATGATGACAGATACCGAAGGAAAGCTGGCAGACTATATCTTAGATAATCATGCGGATATCCTGAATGATTCCGCCCAAGTCTTAGCCGATAAGACGGGAACATCAGCAGCGGCAATTATTCGTTTCTCAAAAAAGATCGGGTTTAGCGGATTTAGTGAATTGAAAGTTGAACTCGCAAAAGAAAGCGGAGGAAATATTGAAAACTTTACAGAACAGATTCACGCTGAGGATAGTATTCATACGCTAATCAAAAAGACAAAGCAAGTCAATTTGCAAGTGATTGAGCAAACCTACTATCTGATGAATGAAAGCACGATGGAAAAAGCGGTACAGTCATTGAAATCATCACGCTATATTTATTTGTTTGGGGTTGGATCAAGCGGCATCGTCTGCGATGATCTGCTGCATAAATTATCCCGTATAGGTAAGTTTGCGATTCATCATCATGATACTCATTTTCAGATCACCAATGCTGCGCATATTACCAAAGATGATGTTGCTTTAGGCATCAGTTACAGCGGAGAAACAAAAGAAGTGGTTACCGCAATGCGCTATGCAAAGGAAAGTGGAGCCGTGACGATTGGCATTACACAATTAAAAAAATCTCCTTTAGCCCGCTATTGCGATATACTGCTTTATATCCCAACCGAAGAAAGAGAAGTAAGAATAGGTGCCATTTCTTCACGTGAATCTTCTTTGATTATTACCGATTTGCTTTATTTAGCGATCGCTAAAGACAATTTAGAGCAAACTCATGATTACCTATTGAAAACTAAAGAGATGGTAAAAGAATTTAAATCATAAAGCCGAATCAATCGGCTTATTTTTGTTTACTTAAATATTAGCAATTATTAAAGTGGACTTATTTGTGCAAACAGGAACAGGATTTATTGCAGCCAATCAATTACATTAATAGATAAGGGAAGAATAAATATAGCAGCAATGCAGCTTTTACAAAATGCCCTCACTTATATGGAGGAATATCTTTTAGAAAGTATAAGCTATGAAGCGGTCTCTAAAAGCATAGTATGTCTTAAGTGGAAGAAAACGTATTCAATAAAAATAAATTTGGAGGGAACAAGATGGAAAGACCGATTACAACATTATTTATGCTAATGTCTGTTGACGGAAAAATAAGCACCGGTGCATCGGATAATTTAGATGTAGATAAAGATTTTCCTGAAATTACAGGGGTTAAGGAAGGCTTACACCAATACTATGAAATAGAACAGACAACAGATTTATGGTCTCTTAATTCCGGTCGGGTGCAAGCAAAACTGGGCGTAAATGTAAAGAAAATGCCTAATAAAACGCCTGTTTCATTTGTGATAATAGATAACAAGCATTTAAACGAGCATGGTATTGAATATTTTTGTGCTTTATCAAGGGAGTTTGTATTAGTTACCTCTAATGCAGATCACCCGGCTTTTCAGGTAGACAAGGACAATCTTCATGTTATTTATCAAAGTGAATTGTCCTTAACAGATGCGCTTATAAAAATAAAAAAGGAATTCGGTTGTGAGAGAATCACTATACAAACCGGCGGAACATTAAACGGCTTATTCCTTCGTGAAAAGCTGTTAGACTATATTGATATAGTTGTTGCTCCCGTTTTAATTGGAGGTAAAGATACATCTACCTTGATTGATGGAAAATCCTTATTATCAAACAAAGAATTGTCTAAATTAGGAGTATTGAAATTACAGGAATGTGAAGTTTTGGAAGATTCATATCTCAGATTACGCTATGCAATAATTGGCTGATAACTTTAAGACTATTGATTTGATTAATTGTGGTGTCTGTCTATGTAAAGATTCGCCCCCCTAAGAGTGATAATTTAGCTATACAGGCAATAAAAATAAGAGGCGCTTTTTGGCGTCTTTTATTGCTTAAAGCCAAAGCTCTTAGAAAACATTCATTTCGTTTGAGTTGTTGACATAAAACTCAAAAGCTTTCATAATGAGTATGAAATAATATTTCAAATAATGGGAGAATAAATATGAAAGATAAATCGGAAATTCAAAGCTATTTAATCGAGTCTATTGAGCGTGGTGTCTTTTGCGGATGTCATGTGTTTATCATGGATCATGGCAAAAGCGAGTACTTTATAGCCGGAGATAAAAGTGTTTATCCATACAAAGAAATAAACGACAGCCAGACAATCTATGATCTGGCAAGTCTGACTAAAGTCATAGTGACAACACCGCTGATCTTGAAGCTCATAGAACAAAACAAATTAAGCCTAGACCAGTCAGTTCAGTCCCTACTGCCTTTATTTCAAAGTCCTCAGGTCACCATAGAACATCTATTGACTCATACCAGTGGGCTGCCGGCAGATACAGCATTGCCAATGGAAAGCCATAAGCCCCAGATTTTAGAAGCTATTTATAAATTAACACCTGATTTAGAACCGGGAAAGCAGATTATCTATTCTGATTTAGGATTTATTCTTTTAGGTGAGATCATTGAAACCATCACTAAAAGATCTTTAGCTGAATTAAGCAAAGAATGGCTGTTTTTACCTATGGAAATGAAAGAAACCGGCTATCTTCCTGATCCTGAATTGAGACAGCGCTGTGCGCCAACAGAAAATTCCCCCGTTTTAAAGCGAGTCATTCGTGGTGAGGCACATGACCGAAAGTGCCGTATGATGCAAGGAGTATCCGGGCATGCCGGATTATTCTCAACGATTTATGATCTAAGCCATTATGCCATGATGTTGTTAGATGGAGGGAAATATAAAGACAGGACAATACTAGAGCCAAAGAGTGTTTCTTTACTTTATCAAAATTGTACACCGAATATAAGCGGAAATCGCGGAATCGGGTTTATTAGCAGTGATCCATTGCGGATAACACCATTTCATTCTAAACGTGCAATCATGCATACCGGTTTTACAGGAACATCAATTATGGTGGATTTTGACTTAGAATTAGCTGTAATTGTTTTAAGCAATCGTATTCATCCAACGCGTGATAATTCATTGATACTAGAATGGCGAAATCAGTTCTATGAATTTCTAATGAAATAATATTTCATAAATTTACATTTTTATATTGAAATATAATTTTTATTTGTTATACTGAGTATGTAAGCCATTCCAATATTTGGGAGCGAAAGGAGAACACTATGGAGAAGTTTACAGGGTTTATTGAAGAGAAGATAGCGCCACCGCTTATTAAATTCTCAAATTTGAAGTATGTTCAAATCATTCAAAGAACATTTATTACATTTACCGGATTATTGATCGTCGGATCATTATTCTTGCTTTTAGCGGCATTGCCAATTCCTGGGTATAAGGAATTCATCGGAACATTTGCAGCTAAATTCTCATCAGCATCTGGAATCGGAACAAGCTTTATCGGACTTTATGTTTCTGTGACAGCTGCTTATGCAACAATTGAATATTATAATTCTAAAAAGGGTGAAAGAAATGACTTTTTAGCGCCAATCATTCTTTCTGTTGCATCATTCTTACTGATGATTCCTGCTCAGACTGTTAAAACAGTGGTTGAAGGATCAGATAAAGCCGGATCTTTTTCCGGACTGCCAACTGATTTTTTAGGAGCGAAGGGAGTCTTTGCCGCATTGGTCATTGCCATTGTGACTGTGGAATTATATCGTTTCTTTGTACGTAAGAAATTAGTCATCAAAATGCCTGAAGGGGTGCCTACCATGGTATCACAAGCATTCGTTGCTTTAATCCCGACAGCTATTATCGTTACAATTTGGTGGTTTGTACGTGTAGTATTAAACTTGAACCTACCACAGATGATCATGGATGTCTTTACTCCGTTGATTAATGCCGGAGATTCACCAGCTACTGTCTTTACTGCGACATTCTTAAATCGTATCTTATGGGCAGTCGGAATTCATGGCGGAAACGTTGTGGGTGCTGTAGCAACACCAATTTGGACACAGATGAACGTAGCCAACATTGCAGCTATGGAAGCCGGAACAGCATTGCCTCATATGTTCAGCGGTGTCTTCTATGACAACTATATTTGGACTGGGTTAGCACCTCTTGCGATTGTAATGTGTTTCTCTAAGTCAAAACGTATTAAAACATTAGGGTTACTTGCCTTACCGGCAGCTTTCTTCAACATCGGAGAACCATTGATCTTCGGTTTGCCAATCGTAATGAACCCATTAATGATGATTCCGTTTGTTATTAGTTATGTTGTTGTGGCTATTGTCGCAGTGATTCTGACCATCACAGGCATATTGCCGGTACCGGTCTTAATTGCACCATGGATTACACCGGCACCAATAAAAACCTATATTGCCACGGCAGGTAATATACCGGCAACCTTGTTTGTCATTATTACCTGGGTAATCTTAGCGTTAGTATTCTATCCATTTATTAAAACAATTGAAAAACAGGATTTAAAGAAAGAAAAAGAAGGCTTACAAGCTGAATAGGAGAAAAACATGTTAGGAATCTCTGTATATTTTAAAGATTTAGATGTAGAATATTTAAAAGAAGCAGCCCAATGTGGAGCAAAATATGTATTTACTTCTTTGCATATCCCCGAAGAAGACTACAGTGATTTAGACCAAAAGTTACCATTGTTTCTAAACACATGTCAGCAGTTGGGATTGCAGGTTGTACCCGATGTATCACCGGTTACCTTTGACAAATTAAACGTAGAAAAAGGGGATTATCACCGTTTAAAGGAAATGGGATTTGAATCTTTAAGATTAGATTATGGCTTTGATAATTATGAAACGGTGAAACAACTGCAAAAAGACTTTTATTTAATGCTGAATGCCAGTGTTGTGAACAAGGAGTATCTTGACGGAGCGATCGAAGCCGGTGTGGATATGACAAAGATTGCGTTGACACACAACTTCTATCCAAGAAAAGAAACCGGACTAGGAATAGAAGCCTTTAATCATAAAAATGAAGTATTTAAAAAATATGGATTAACAATTCAAGCCTTTATTTGCGGAGATGTATTAAAACGTTTTCCATTATATGAAGGATTGCCAACATTAGAATGTCATCGTGAAAAGCACCCATTATGTGCAGCTGTAGAATTAATTCATGACTGTGGAATTAAAGATGTACTTATCGGTGACAGCAAGGCCTCTATAGAAACGTTGAGAAGCATTCAAGCATATATGGAAGGCAAGAAGCTTTATATTAAAGCTCATTTGGAAAAAAACTATCAGTATTTATATGATCAGGAAAATCAGATTAGAAAAGATCAGGCTGAACAGGTGATTCGCTTGGCAGTGCAAAGAGTCAGTGATATAGAAGTATATCATAATACCCGTCGTCCAAGAGGAAGCATCACTATGCAGAATGCTTTAGCGGGACGTTACAGCGGTGAAATTCATTTGAATAAGATAGACATGGGAATGGATGCACGTGTCAATGTGATTGGCTTCATTCATCCGGAATATGTGGAGTTATTGAATTACATCGATAATGATACAATTATTATATTTGAAAAATTATAAAAAGAATTTAGGAGGGTCTTATGGCAAAAATTGAAATCACTCACTTAGTGACTGAAAGTAGAAATCCCAAAACAATGAACTTAGATGATATGAGTATTCATCAATTCTTAGAAATCATGAATGAGGAAGATGCAAGTGTCCCTCTTAAAGTAAAAGAAGTCTTACCGCAAATTGAAAAAGCCGTTGAAAAGATCATATATGCTTTAAAAAATGGCGGCAAGCTTTATTATGTCGGTTCCGGAACAAGCGGACGTTTAGGTGTATTGGATGCTGTGGAATGTCCGCCTACATTCGGAACTACAGATGAAGTTCAAGGAATTATTGCCGGAGGTGACAGTGCTTTCGTGAAAGCAAAAGAAGGCGCTGAGGATAATGAAGAAGGCGGCTATCATGATATTTATAATGCGAATATTACCGCTGATGATATTGTCGTCGGTATTGCTGCAAGTGGAAGAACACCACACACGATCGGAGCATTAAAAGCTGCTAATGAGATCGGTGCTTTCACAATCTCTATTGCCTGTAATCCAAACAGTAAAATAGGACAGGTAGCAAAGCTGGCGATTGATATGACAATAGGTCCGGAGGTTATTACCGGGTCCACCCGTTTGAAGGCTGGAACTGCTCAAAAGCTCGTATTAAATATGCTGTCTACCGCTTCTATGGTAGGAATTGGGAAAACCTATCAGAATTTGATGGTAGATATGAAGCCAACCAATGAAAAATTAGTGGAAAGAAGCAAACACATTATCATGGAAGCAACAGAATGCAGCTATGAACAGGCTTCTATAGTGTTTGAAGAAAGCCATCGTCAAACAAAAATAGCGATTGTGATGATCTTACTTGATTGTGACGAAAAAACGGCCCGTCTGCAATTAGAGAAACATCACGGCTTTGTTAAAAATGCAATTATAGATAAACAGGCTGATTAATCAGTCTGTTTATTTTTAGGAGGAATCATTATGTATGCAGTAGGATTGATGTCCGGTACCTCATTAGACGGTATCGATGCAGTTTTATGTGAAATCACTGGATCGCAGAAATCAACAAAAGTGAAAATGATAGCTTTTGATACATATGAGATACCAGATGATCTAAAAGAAAAGATAAAAAAAGCCTGTGATCCCATGCAGTCAGGAACAGATTTAATTTGTTCACTAAATTTTGAATTGGGACAATTGTTTGCGGAAAGTGTAAAAGCAATCTGCAAACAGGCTGATTTTGAGTTGAATCAATTAGATTTTGTTGCTAGCCATGGACAGACAATCTATCATCAGCCAATTGCGGATGACACACATGTTCGTTCTACTTTGCAGATTGGAGAAGCAGCAGTGATCGCTTATGAGTGCGGAGTAGATGTTATCTCTAATTTTAGAGTCATGGATATGGCAGCTAAAGGAGAGGGAGCCCCTCTTGTTCCTTATAGTGAGCAGGTTTTGTATCAAAAAGAGAATGAATGTATCGCTTTACAAAATATCGGCGGTATAGGCAATGTCAGTGTTCTTCCGCCAAAAGAAAGTTCATTGCCATTGCTTGCTTTCGATACCGGACCGGGCAATATGATTATTGATGAAGCTATGCTTCAGCTATACGGTGTCCCTTATGATGATGGCGGTCATGTAGCTTCTGCCGGTAAAATCAATGAAACAATGTTAAAGGAACTGATGGCACATCCTTATATCTTACAAGCTCCAAAGAAAACCACAGGACGAGAAATGTTTGGTCAGACATTTACTTTAGATTTATTAAAACGTTATGAAGACTTGCCTAAAGAAGATATTATCGCGACAGTCACAATGTTCACAGCCCGTTCTATTGCGGTTAATTATAAGCAGTTTCTTTTACCCACTTATCCAATCAAAAAATTAATTGTTGGCGGCGGCGGTGCCTATAATAAGGCTTTAATGCAGTTTATTCAAAAGGAGCTGCCTGAACTAGAGGTACTCACTCAAGAATCATTAGGATTTTCTAGTGCGGCAAAAGAAGCAATTGCTTTTGTGGTCATGGGTAATGAAACCTTACATCGTCAGCCTTCTAATGTCATCTCTGCAACAGGTGCCAAAGAACCTGTCATATTAGGAAATCTGACATATGGAAGGAAGAAAGCATGCTAGAAAAAGGAATGCCTATGCTTCAGTACTATGTAGAAAAAGTGAATGATCTCAAACATTTAAAAGCACTAAAAAAAGCAATTGTTGATCTTCTTCCTGAATTTATTGCAGGCTGTTTGATCTTATGGATCAATCGTTATATAAAATGGGACTCTATCGATCAAGTGGGACTCCTCTTTTGTCAGCTTTATCCACTTTTTTTGATTGCTGCTTATGGCTATCATTATGCACACGATGCGCAATGCTCAGTCGTTGAAATCATAACTTATGATATGAGTTTCATGCTTTTATTTAGCTATTTAGGCAATGTCTCTTTACTGGAAGGCTGTTTACCCGTTCTTTTCTTTACTTTTATATTAAATTCATTTCTTTATGTTAGCTCTAAGGTTCCCAGTATAAAAGGTGTCTTGCCACAAGGAGCCGGTGATTATCTTCATAGAATACTATTATTATGCTTAAATTTCGTTATAATGGCGGTTATTATTTATTGTGGGATAAGCATTTATCCAATGTTATTCATGCTTATTAATGGGATTTACTCTGTTATTAATTCTATTTATGGAATTTTAGTTGTTGTGTTAATCACTGTATTTTTTTGGAGTACAGGAATGCATGGAGTAGCTTTTATCAGTACCTTGCTCCGTCCGTTTTGGCTGCAAATGTTAATGCTGAATATGTCTAATCTATTAGGAAATCAATCTCCCTTATATATCGGTACAGAACCCTTTTATCAATGGTTTGTTTGGATTGGCGGCAGCGGCACTACTTTAGGACTTGTTATTTTGATGCGCTATTTTTCAAAAAGCAATCATTTACGTACATTAGGAAAAGCGTCAATCAAATCTGGCTGGGTAAATATTAATGAACAGATAATTTTCGGCACTCCCATCGTGATGAATAAAGTAATGATGATTCCGTTCTTTCTAGCTCCCTGTCTTTGTGCTATTGTCAGCTATATTTGGATACTTCCTCATTCTTTGTTGTATCCTTCATTTTTATCCCCATGGGTATTCCCTTTTCTTTTAGGAGGATTCATCAGCAGCGGAGGGACATTGAAGATTCTTATGTTACTTATTGTTTTGTTTATTATTTCAATTACTGTTTATCTGCCGTTCTTTATTTATTATGATAAACAGTTAAAAAAATCAGAAGAAACAGGAGGAGCAGCATGTATTATGCAGGAATAGATGGTGGCGGAACCAAAACAAAATTTGCTTTATATAATGAAAATGGAACACTCCTTGCACAAACTGTATTAGGAACCTGTCATATCTTACAGGTATCAAAGGAGCAGATCATTTCTATTTTAAAAGAAGGAATTTATTATTTGCTTGAACAATATCCACAGGCTAAGTCTCATTTAAAGATAGGGATTGGACTTGCGGGTTACGGACAGAATCCCAAGTTACGTAATAAGATTGAAGATGTCTGTGACCAAGCGTTTACTAATATTCCATATACATTAACTAACGATGTTGAAGCGGCATTACATGGTGCGCTTAACGGACAGGATGGAATAATGGTTATTGCCGGTACGGGATCGATTGCTTTAGCTAAACAAGATAACCGGGAAATCCGCTGCGGTGGCTGGGGATACAGTTTAGGAGACGAGGGCAGTGCCTATTGGATCGCAAAAAAACTGCTTGCAGTATTCTGTAAGCAAAGTGATGGGCGTTTGCCTAAAACATATTTATATGACGCTCTTAAACAACATCTGAATATTCAAGATGATCATGAATTAATCCCCTATATAAATAATGTTATTAATAATGAACGGGATAAAATTGCAAAAATGGCTGTTATTTTATGGCAAGCCGCTATGCACCAGGATAGCTATGCCATCAAAATATATGAAGAAGCAGCTTTCGAAATCGCAATGATGCTTAATACCTTATCAAAGAATTTCGATGGACCGGTAACCGCTTCTTATATCGGCGGAGTATTTAAAGCAGAGCAGTATATTTTAGATCCATTAAAGTATTATTTAGATTCTAAGATTACTTTAATTCCACCACTGTACCCACCGGAATACGGAGCATATCTGTTAGCTAAAGAAAGATTATAATAATGTTTGATATTATACAAAGACTTATTTAAGTGAATAAAGGAAAATGAAAGAGAACCTGTCAGTGCAGGTTCTTATTTAGTAGTTAACATATTTATTGATTCAGTACAGACATTACTTGCTGGTATTTATTTTTATAGTAAGTCTTACTTTCCGGAGATAATTTATTAAAACTTCTTTCTAATTTTCCCTTTACAAATTCGATTCCTTTTTCAATATCCATATCTCGTTCTTTATAAGCAAGATATAAAAGGCTTGGCAAGCTATCAAAATGAGATATCGCATCTGCATCGGCAACACATAATTCTTCGACACTGGTCTTATCTATCTGTTTACTTCCTCTATGATTTCTAATACATTTTTGCACTAACTCTATTTTATCTTGTTCATAGGAAAGCTCGGTTAAAAGATTATAAGCAATATCTGCGCCATGAATATGATGATCTTCATATAAAGCGTAATCCGTAATCGAAGCAATATCATGCAGCCATGCGGCAATCATCACTATTTCTTTATCTGCTCCATATTTTTCTGCCAGCAACTCCCCATTTTTAACAACTGCTTCTATATGGTAATAGCAGCCCATTCCAAATTTGTTAGTTGGTTTTGCACATCTTGAATACACTTCCTGTTGTAAATAGTCTAAAATATCTGTCCTCATATTAATCTCCTTATCGCTAAATTAAGTGTGTTTATATTGTATCATAGGTAAAAAAATATAGGTTAATCCAAGCAGCAGTAGCATTGAATAATTTTATATATTAATGAGAAAAGAATTAGATTAAGTATTGATAGAAATATACATCAAATATAAAACATTCTAAGTTCTCTTTCAGTTTCTGTAATTCAACAAACGATTTATACAGAGTTGTTTATAATAAAAGCAGAGGTGAAGAACATGGAGAAATTTTTATGGGGCAGTGCTACGGCATCTTATCAATGTGAAGGTGCGTGGCAGGAAGATAATAAACTTGAAAGTATGTGGGATCATTATCTGCATGAGTTTCAGTTGGAGAACGGTGATGTTGCAAGTGATTTTTATCATCGTTTCGATGAAGATTTAAAGCTGGCAAAAGAAGGTGGACAGAACTCGTTTCGTTTTTCTTTATCATGGCCAAGAATTATTAAGAATCCACAAGGGGAAGTGAATGAAAAAGGCATTGCTTTTTATCGTTCTGTATTAAAAGCGTGTCACCACTATGGACTAGTACCTAATGTAACAATCTATCATTGGGATCTTCCACAGTATTTAGAAGCACAGGGCGGATGGCAAAATGAAGAAACATGTCAGGCTTTTCTTCACTATGCAAAAGTATGCTTTGATCGTTTTCATGATTTAGTCGATATCTGGGTAACGTTTAATGAACCACGCTGGTTTATTTTCAACGGATACTTTATTGGTAATTACCCGCCCGGCTGTCATGATGTAGATATGACAATCAAGGGAGCTTTTCATGTCATGTATGCTTCAGCCTTAGCGATTAAGATATTCAGAGAAGGAAATTATCCCGGAAAGATCGGGATCGTGCATAGCTACACGCCGGTTAATGGCGTTGATGATACTGTGGAAACAAGAATTGCTATGCGCTATGCAGACAATTACTGCAATAACTGGGTATTAGATACCGCGGCTTTAGGAGAAATTCCTATTGATATGCTAGGGAAACTATCAAGCGAAGGACATAACCTATCTTATATGACTCCTGATAAATTAACGGTTATCAAACATAATACGGTTGATTTTATTGGACTCAATTATTATGCTCGTGCTTTGGTTCAACCTTATACAACAGGAGAAACCACATTAATTGTCAACAATAAAGGAAAAGCGGGTAAAGGGACAAGTAAAACAATTATTAAAGGCTGGTTTGAACAGGTAGCAGATCCTAATACTAAAAAGACAGAATGGGATACTGAGATTTATCCGCAGGGACTTTATGAGGGAATTTTGAATGCTTGGCAGAAATATCATTTACCTATTTATATAACCGAAAATGGCATAGGTGTCAGCGAAGATGTTACTGTCGAGCAAGTTGATGATCGTTACCGCATTGAATTTATGAAAGAACATATTGAAGCCATCCTAAAAGCAAAAGAAGAAGGTGCTGATGTAAGAGGGTATTATGCTTGGTCTACGTTTGATTTGTATTCATGGAAAAATGGGTGTGAAAAACGTTATGGTTTAGTAGCGATCGATTTTAAAAATCATTTGAAAAGAAAACCTAAAGCCTCTTATTACTGGTATAAAGATTTTATTTCTAAGCATTAGATATGTAAAGTATCTAGTGCTTTTTTCACACATTGTTTTGATTTCCTAGACACATTTTTTTCTTATAGTGATGAAGGAAAGGAATGATGTAAATGCTATGGAGAGCAATGCTCAGTTTAAAAAAGAGCAAAGGAAAAACAGCATTATTATTTGTCATCATGTTAGTAGTTGCTAATCTGGTTATTTCCGGGTTATCTATTCAGAGTGCTTCGGAAAAGTCGATGAAACAGATTCGTGAATCCTTAGGGAGTGATGTTACCCTAAGTGTAAATATGTCAAATATGATGCAAAACCGTCAAAAAGGGCAAGCTATGAATCAAGTGATGAGTCCTATTACCAAGGAGATGGCGGATCAATTAAAAGATTTAAATTATGTATCAAGTTACAACTATACAATATCGGACAGTGTTAATAGTGAAGGAATGACTCCAATCGAAACACAGGCAGAAACACAGATACCTAATGGGATGAAAGAAGAATTTAAAGATGGACAAACTCAAACTACTTTAGGAGATTTTTCATTGTCCGGGAATACAACAATGCAAAATGTTGAATCATTTGTTGATGGTTCTTATGAACTAACAGAGGGAAAATTATTAAGCGAAACCGATGAAGGACTTCCCTATGTTGTTATTAGTGAAACTTTAGCAGAGGAAAATAATTTATCTGTTGGCAGTCAGATCGCGGTGTCGTCAGTTGATGGCGACAATACAGCTGTGTTGGAGATAGTGGGTATTTTTACAATTAATTCAAGTAATTCAATGGGAAATATGATGTTTAATCAGCAAAATCCAATGAATACACTTTATGTTAGTTTAGATACCGCTAAAACAATAACAGGAAGTGAAAACTTAACTTCAGCGGTTTATTATTTAGATGATCCAGAGCATATTGAAGCATTTAAGCAGGAGGCTGAAGAAAAAACAACGATTAATTGGGAAACCTACAGTCTAGATGCGAATGATCAAATGTATGAACGCAATATTAGTACACTAGAAAATATGGAATCATTTGCCGCAATCTTTGTCATTGTAGTGGTAATAGCTGGCGGAAGCACTCTTTGTTTGATCTTAATCTTAACGATCAAGAACAGAACCTATGAAATCGGTGTTTTGGTATCCTTAGGGGAAACGAAGCTAAATATTATTGCTCAGCAATTTATTGAAATTGCAGTTATCGGTGTTATTGCTTTTACCCTCTCTTTGGGAAGTGGTAAATTAATATCGAATGTCATCAGCAGTATGTTGGTGAGCAATACTTCCAACAGCAATGTCACCATGCAGATGCCGCAGATGGGAGCAGATAGTCAAGAAAGCTTTTTAGAAATGCCAAATGACAGAGGCGGACAAAAAGGCAATGCATTTAATAATGTGTTCACTGCACCCCAAAACAGTGAATTAGACGTTTCCTTAACAACACCGGATATATTAAAATTAGCGGGACTCACAACACTTATTTGTGCCACCGCTACATTGCTGCCAGCTTTATATATATTAAGACTGTCACCAAGGGAAATCCTTGTTAGAAAGGAGGGCTAAGCAATGAACGAAATATTACGATTCGAAGATTTGGATTATTATTATCAAGATGGTAATCAGCAAGTAGAAATATTAAAAAAAGCCTCTCAAACATTTGAAGCGGGTAAGATTTATGCAATTGTGGGAGCATCAGGATCCGGAAAAACAACAAGCCTGGTATTAGCCGGAGGACTGGATCAGCCAAAAGCAGGAAAAGTATATTTTAAAGGAAAAGATATTCAGGAAATGGGACTGACAGGTTATCGTCAGAAAGAGATTTCAATTGTTTTTCAATCATACAATCTTATCTATTATATGAATGCCTATCAAAATGTATTGAATGCTTTGAATATTTCAAAAGTAAAGATACCTGATAAGAAGCAATATGCACTACAGGTTCTTGCCTCATTAGGTCTAAATGAATCCTTGAGTACACGCGATATTCGTAAACTATCTGGTGGACAGCAGCAACGTGTCGCAATTGCCAGAGCAATTGCCCGTGATGTAGATTTGATCTTAGCCGATGAACCAACTGGAAATCTCGATTCTAAGACAGCTAAAGAAATTATCCGACTTTTTATTGATTTGGCTCATAAACGAAATAAATGTATTATTTTAGTGACTCATTCACAAGAGATTGCCAAAAAGTGTGATGTTGTTATTCAAATTAAAGAAGGAAAATTGATTCCTGTTAACTAACCGGTCTTTAGATTGGTTTTTAACTTATAGTTAATAAATAAGGAAATTATTAAACAACAGCTCCATTGTGAGACAAGAGGAACTTTGTTATGATGAGGGTACAAGGAATGGAGGTTCATTATGAAGATCAATGACATCATCAAAAGACAACGTAAGCATTTATCGTTAACACAAGAGCAGGTAGCTCAGTATTTAGGAGTATCTATTGCAGCAGTCAGCAAGTGGGAAAGCGGACATACTTATCCAGATATAACCCTCTTGCCCCCATTAGCACGCTTATTAAAAGTTGACCTTAATACGTTATTATCTTTTAATGAAGAATTAACAGATCAGGAAATTGCAGTATTCGTAAATGAACTTTCACAAAAGGTCGGCAACATTCCCTTTTCTGATATTATGGAAGAGGCAAGAGAAAAAATAAGAGAATATCCAAACTGTGATCGATTGATCTGTAATGTCGCAATGACGATCGATGGCATTTTAGCAATGGATCCAAAAGCAGATAAAACCATTTATCAAAAAGAGATCGATCAATTATATGAACACTTATTAAAAAGTGAGGATCTTATTATTCGTCATCAGGTATTAGCTCTTTTAATCAATAAATATATTACCGGAGGAGAACTGGAAAAAGCTGAAGCATTACTAAATGAAATTCCGGATCGTATCGTAGATAAAACAAGAATTCAGGCTAATCTGCTGATTCAGAAAAAAGAATATCTAAAAGCTGCTGAAATACTTGAAAAAAAGATGCTCAGCTTTGCAGAAAATCTGAGAGATACCCAGCTTACTTTATTAACGGTTAAAAAAGAATTAAAAGAGTGGGAAAGCATGGAACGGATAAAAGAGGTTTCAAAGCAAACTATCGCTTTATATGAACTATGGGAATATGGATCGAGTTTAGTAGACATGCAGTATGGTATCCTTAGGAAAGATGTTGTAAGTACGCTGAAAGGATTAAAGGGATTGCTTAAATCAATAAAGCACCCATGGTCAATCAAAGATTCATTACTTTATCCTCATGTCCCTACTAAAAAGTCTGAAGAAGCAGGACTGCCAGAATACTATCTCAAAAGCTTTGTAGATGAAATAAAACAAGAAGAATCTTTGGAATTCCTACATGGCAATAAAGAGTTTGAAAAACTTTTGGATCAAGATCAGTAAAACAGCTTTTTTAGCTGTTCTTTTGTTTTTATGGGGAGAACTTTTTATATCTATCAAAACATGTAAAGATCATGTATATTTTGACGAACGTTATTTAACATCATTTAAAAGGGGCAATGCTATAATAGTTTGGGAGGTAAAAATATGGCAGAAACAATAACAGTTGAAGTAAAAGATCCGGTAGGATTATATTTAACGCCGGCAACGGTATTGGTCAATATTGCAAACAACTTTTATAGTGATGTAAAGATGATCTATGAGAAAAAGGAAGTTAACCTTAAAAGCATGATGGCAGTCATTTCACTAGGAGTGCCGACAAAAGCGATTTTGTCTATCCAAGCTAGCGGAGATGATGAATTAGCCGTCATTGCTGAAATGAAAAAGGCGATCACTTCTTCAGATATTGGTGTTATACTTCATTAAAAAAACCCTTGCTTTCAAGGGTAAGTACATATTATTTATTTTTCATAATCGGAGAGTAAGCTTCCGGACGACGGTCACGGAAAACACCCCAGCTTAAACGCATTTCTTTAATTGCGTCTAAATCAAATGTATGAATAAGAATTTCTTCTTGATCACGCTGACCGCTCTCCACGATTTCACCGGTTTCATCGGCAATAAAAGAAGATCCATAAAAATTTAAACTTGATTCCTGATAATTGTTTTCTTTGCTTGGGAACACTTTTTCTTCACCAATCCGATTGCTGGCAATTAAGGGCATAATATTACTGGCAGCGTGTCCCTGCATACAGCGACGCCAATGAGGCATACTATCACACTCCAATACCGGCTCACTACCGATTGCGGTAGGATAGAATAATAATTCTGCCCCTAACAGTGCCATGCAGCGTGCAGATTCAGGAAACCATTGATCCCAGCAGATCCCAACGCCAATATTTCCGTATTTTGTCTGCCATACTTTAAAACCGGTATCTCCGGGTGTAAAATAGAATTTCTCCTGATAGAAATGATCATCAGGAATATGGGTTTTACGATAAATTCCCATTACTTCACCATTGGTATCAATTAAAGCAACGGTATTGAATAGAGAATTGCCATCAATCTCATAAAAACTAATCGGTAAAACGATGTCTAATTCTTTTGCGATAGGCTTAAAGCGTAGAATAGCAGGATTATCTTCAAGTGTAGTAGCTAACTGATAGTAATCATAATTTTTTTCCTGACAGAAATAGGGGGTCTCGAATAGTTCCGGCAATAGAATTATTTGGGCTCCTTTTTTTGTGGCTTCACGAACAAGTTTTTCAGCTTTAGAAAGAGTCTCTTCTTTATTCCATGACATTGCCATCTGAATACTTCCAACGGTTACTTTTCTCATTTATAATCCTCCTTTAGGTATCTGTTGAGTAATGCAATGAATATTGCCGCCACCGATTAAGATGTCACGTGCATAAATCTGAATAACTTCACGATCCGGAAAAAGCTGCTGCAATAGTGCCTTAGCTTCCTTATCCATAGGATCGTTGAATCCGGGCATAATGATCTGTTGATTCGCTATATAAAAATTAACATAAGATCCCGCTAATCGTTCTCCTTGTGTTCGGGTTGGCTCAAAATTCATATGATCCAGTCCGTTACATTCTTCCTGAGTAATCAAAATAGGAGAAGGCATGGGTATTTTATGCACGATTATTTTTCTTCCCTGAGCATCGGTTTCATTGTTTAAGATGTCTAAACAGCTTTTAGATAAGGCATACTGCGGATCGTTTTTATCTTCACACCAAGCTAAAACTACTTCTCCCGGTCTGATATAAGCACAAATATTATCCACATGTTCATTCGTTTCATCGTTATAAATACCCGATTTAAGCCAAATTACTTTCTCGACATTTAAATAGTCTTTCAGCTTTTGGGTTATCTCTTCCTTTGATAAATCCGGGTTGCGTCCTTTGCTTAACAGGCAGGCTTCCGTAACAATCGCGGTACCTTCACCATCTACATGAATCGATCCTCCTTCTAAAACAAAATCTTGAGCATCATAGATATCTTTATCTAAAAGATCACACATTTTTTTTGCCATTTGATTATCTTTATCCCAAGGGAAATAGAGACCATCTTCAAGTCCGCCCCAGGCATTAAAATACCAGTCAATTCCTCTGACTGTCCCTTCTTTGTTTCTGACAAAAGTCGGACCGACATCTCTTGCCCATGCATCATCACTGCTCATTTCTACAACACGCACATAATCCGGCAGCATTTCTCGGGCATTATTATATTGTTTATGACTGGCACACATGATTAATTTTTCAAATTTCCCAATAGCACTTGCCACTTCCACAAAAGCCTGACGAGCTTTGATTGCTCCAAACTGCCAAGAATCGGCACGCTCGGGCCAAATCATAAAGCAACCATCATGCTTCTCAAATTCTGCCGGCATATAAAAACCGTCCTGTTTAGGTGTAGATCTTAAAATTTTCATAGGCACCTCCATCTTTATTTTATTATAGAAAAACATGTATAGCTTGTAAACATAAATTAATATTGAAATAATAAAAGGGCTTTCAATTTAATGCGTAGAGGTATAAAATAAAATTTAAAGATTGGAGGAATTAAAATGAATATAAAAATAGAAGAAGCTGCTCAGCACTTAAGTGAAGTCATTCAAATTAAAAGCTTGTCCAGCCGCATTTACGAAGAAATTGATTTTGAACCTTTTTTGAAAATACACCAATGGCTAAAAGATACCTATCCTTTGATACATCAGCAGGCAAACATAGAAGTAATTAATACCGGGGCGCTGCTTTATACGTTTAAAGCCAAAGCGCCGAAGAAACTGCCTCTCTTATTTATGGCACATATGGATGTTGTTCCTGTAGATGAAAAAACAGCGGATCAATGGAAGTTTGATGCATTTTCCGGAACGATTGATAATCGTATCATCTATGGACGTGGTGCCAAGGATATGAAAAATCAAATGGTCGCTTTCTTTGAAGCTACGGAATTAGCTTTAAAAGAAGGAAAAGAATTTGATTATGATTTGTATTTTTGCTTAGGTTATGATGAGGAAAACGGCGGTCTTAACGGAATGGCAAAGATCGTGGAGCATCTAAAGCAGCAGGAAATTAAAATTGGTACAGTAATTGATGAGGGTGGAACCATCAATAACGGTATAATGGGAATTCCCGGAGAGTTTGCATTAATCGGAGTCAGTGAAAAAGGCTTCGCAAATGTGAAAATAACGGCTAAAGGTATTGGCGGGCATTCTTCTATGCCACCTATTCATACAGCTTTAGGAAAGGTCTGTAAGGCGGCTTCTTTGTTAGAGGAACATCAAATGCCGATTGTTGTCAGTGATGTTTTCAAAGAAATGATGAATACACTAAAACCATTTTTACCCTCAGAAATCAGCAGCAGTTTAGATATTGAAGATTCAAGAAAAATAGAAGCAATGATTGCCAATATGTCTTCTGCTAACGCTCTTTTAAGAACCACAACGGCAGTGACTATGGCACAAGGGGCACCGGCACCTAATGTTTTGCCAAGTGTTGCCTCAGTAATGGTTAATTTCCGTATTATTCCCGGAGATTCAATTGACAGCTTAGTCAGCCATATTCGTGAGGTAATCGGTGATGAATTTGAATTAGAGTTTCAGCAGCGTTCAGAGCCTTCAAAAATCTCACTCATGGATGAAGAATATCAATTGCTTCAACAGACCATCAAAGAAGTTTGCCCGGAATTAAAAGCAGCTGTCCCTTTTGTTATGGTTGGGGCAACTGATTCAAAATACTTTGATGATATCTGCGATCATATCTATAAGTTTGGACCTTTTAAATGCAGTGATGAAGAATTAAAAACAGTTCATGGAGTCAATGAGTTCTTACGCTTTGAAGACTTAGAGCTAGGTATTCGCTTCTTTTATCAGATGCTTCATAACTATGTTAAATAGAGCAAAATTCTTGCTCTTTTTTGTTGCTTAAAACTATATACTTTGCTGTGAAAATATATTTTATATCTATGATTATTAATTTGTATGTACTGCATCTATCTTATTTAACAATAGTGAATAATAAAAACAGCTAAACAATAAGGTTAATAAATATAAGCAGCTATTGGTATATGTAAATAAAAGGAGCAGCAAGATAATGAACAAAATACCTAGAATGATTATCTCGTTTTTTAGTAAAGGTTTTATATTATTATAGATCATCATTATTATAAGAAATGTAATTAGTGTGATGAACATACTGACAAAGGATGGTTTTAATTCATTTATAGCGGCATAACTTCCCAGTATGATCATAAGAATAATAAAGATCGCTTTTAAAGCATTGATATATTTATATTTAATGTAGATACCTATAAAGAATAAGATGTTGAGGATATACAATATAAAATTTATCTGAATATTCCATCTCATTACAAAATAATTAATTATAAAACATAAAGTAAAATATAAGCATGTATTAACATTGCTTTTTATTTGCTTATCTATCAATTTCATGTGACTCTTCCCTCTCTTTTAGATCACTACTAATCTCCATTATACAATTATAAAAAATACAACATAATATGTATTATGTTGTATAGGTCAATGGATTATCCGAATAATACCGCAAGATTATTTTAATTTATCATAAAATTACCACTTATTAATTATATAATAGCATTTTTAGACATAATAGGCAATACTGCACCTAATAGCAACTTTTATAAAATTATACTGATAAATAGAGGGAAAATTTACTTGTAAAGAAATTGCTATAGTTCCCTTAAATGGTATGTGATATAAAAAATTTCTATTTTATGACTACATAATACATATTACGTTGTCTCAAAGTTAAAGTTATTTAGTTAAATTTTAGCTGAAAGAAAGGAGGAAAAATAAAGAAGCAGCAGTAATTTTGTATTGTATTAATAATGATTGAAATAAGCAGTAGATAACCCCAATCATTATAGCAGCTTATAGGATGCGATTGTTAAAAATTTGAATGAGTGTATTATTTAGCAGATGATTATAAAACAATTAACATAATCAATTAAAGAATAATTCAAAAATAAATCACACATATCAAATGACATTGTATGGATATACTTATCAATGGAAAGAAATAGATCAATCCATTATGATAAATATTAAAAATATACTGAGATATTTGATAGTTCTTTGGTGATATATTATTTAGAAACTGAAAGATCAATGATTATAAGATGGCTTTAAAAGAGGAGAATAGAGGAAAACATAATGAAATTAATAAAACTAGGATTATTGATTTTATCACTGTTACTGTTATCGGGATAACATAAAAACAAAGTAATGGAGATAAAGATATTAATACGTTAATAAGAAGTGAGCAAAAAAGCTTACAAGAAGCAGAAAACAGAATTAATTTTAAATAAAGTAAAAGAAAGGAATGTCTTGATTGACATTCCCTTTTAATTAAAATGATAAGTCTTCACCATTAGTTTCAATGACTTTTTTATACCAGTCAAATGATCTTTTCTTAGTACGTTTTAAAGAGCCATTTCCTTGATCGTCCATATCTACATAGATGAAACCGTAACGTTTTTTCATCTCACCGGTTCCGGCAGAAACCAGATCAATACATCCCCAAGGGGTATAACCGATAAGATCAATTCCATCTTTTTCAACGGCAATCTTCATTTCAGCGATATGTTTTGCCATATAATCGATACGATAGTCATCATTGATTGAACCATCTTCTTCTACAACATCAATATTTCCCATTCCGTTTTCAACGATCCACAATGGTTTTTGGTAACGGTCATAAAGCTCGTTCAATACATAGCGAAGACCTTTTGGATCGATGGGCCATCCCCAAGGTGTTTCAGGCAGATAAGGATTAGAAGAAGCCTGCTGTCCGCCGGTAGTGACTGTCACCTCTGCCGTATGATCAAAAGCAGTTGTACGATAGTAAGAGAACGCCAAGAATTCACTCGGATATTGTTTTAAGATCGCTTCATCTCCCGGTTCAATTTTTAATTCAAAGCCATATTCTTCATAGATGCCTTTTGCGTAAGCTGGATAATATCCTCTCATCATAACATCAGCAAAAAGCAAGGCTCTTCTTCTAAAATCATAGGCACCAAATACATCCTCCGGCTGACATGTTTTCGGATAGATTCCGCTCAGTGCTAACATACATCCAATTTTAAAATCAGGATTAATCTCATGACCAATCTTGTTTGAAAGACTGCTTGCTACCATTAAATGATGAATAGCCTGATATTTGCTTGCAGCTTCTTCAGGCTTAAATGAATTAGGTGTCACACTGCCATCAATTTTAGTTGTATTAGCCGTTTTATTAGTTGTTCCTAATGTCCAGTAACCCCCTAACACATTTATTTCATTCACAGTAATCCAATATTTAACTTTATTTTGATAGCGTCTGTACAAGGTTTCACTGTAACGAACAAAAAGATCGATTAATTTACGGTTTGCCCATCCGCCATACACATCAGCTAAGTGCTGAGGCATATCAAAGTGCAGGATTGTCACTAATGGTTCAATACCGTATTTTAAACATTCATCGAAAACATCATCATAGAATTTTAATCCGGCTTCATTAGGAGTTTCATCATCACCGTTTGGAAAGATACGAGTCCAAGAAATAGATAAACGATAACACTTAAATCCCATTTCAGCGAATAAAGCAATATCTTCTTTATAGTGATGGTAAAAATCTGTTGCCTGATGACTTGGATAATAAACATCTTCTTTGATAATACCCACAGCTCCTTCTGGAAGAGAAGATCCTAGTGTCGTTGCTCCGATCTCTCCTTCTTTAGTACGATAATAAATTTTTCGTGGTTCTGTATGTGTTCCGGCAGAGATCATATCAGATATTGCTAATCCGCGACCTCCTTCATTATATCCCCCTTCATATTGATTAGCTGCGGTAGCTCCGCCCCATAAAAATCCTTTAGGAAATGCCATTTTTATATCCTCCTTCATAGTACAGGTTTATCATATCAAAATATCTGTATAAGAACGATATTTTTCATAAAATGGAACCACGGTATATATGTAAAGCGTTGATGATATTGATAACTTCTACACATCAATTATAAATCATGATATGATAAAAAAGGAAAAAGGGGAGATTTAATGAACTATCAAATCAAAAGAATTCGCGATATGATCAAGGTCCTTTATCCTTATCGCGTATATCGAAACTTAAAAAGAATATTTGCTTTATTGTCTGTTTTAATGTTTGCCTTGATGGTTATGTTTTGTCTTGTTGAACCAAAAGCAATTCCTTTTGAGGGAGCAGGGGAATTTGATTATACCTATTTGGACATCGATTTAATAAGTCAGGATAACTATAATGGGTATTATATTGTAGAAAGTGGTGAGTATTGTTATATATATCATCATAAAGAAGAGGGATTAGGACAAGACCTTATCGACTTGCAAAATTGGAAAAAAGATACTGTAAGAATCTTCGGTGTGCCGGATAGTACGATAGATGAAGAAATACTAAAAGGCTTGATTCCTATTTTTAATGATATGTATGAAGATCCTGTTCACAGTGTCAGTCAACTGGCATATTATACCGGGTATGAATATTTAGATCATGATACAACCTTTAATGTTTATCAAATAGGGGTATGTATGATATTTTCTATTGTCTTTTTATTGCTGCTTCTGCTTGTTAAAGGGATGGAAATGGTTTATACAAGACGTTTTAAATCATCATTTGAAAACATCTGCAATAGAGGGGAAGAAATGTCCGCCCTTGAAGAATTACAGCATCCGCTTCAGGCTTTTTATCATTTAAAAGCGGCATTGCTGCCAAATTATTTGGTTTGTAATCATCCGGTACCCTTTATGATCGCCTACAAAGATATTAAAATGATTTATGAAAGCCATCGATTGTCTAAGGAAATACGATTAGTTATCTATAATCAAGATTAAAAAAAGCAAACGATTCTCTATGCCAGCAGCTTAAATCTAAAGAGCCATCAAGAAATGGAGGAGCTATTAACGTTTATTACTCGTCGAAATCCTCATATTTTATTAGGTAATACAAGAGAAAACAGAGAAATATTAAATCAAATGAAAAGCAACACGTAAGCAATAAAACCGTGAATCAAAAGACTCACGGTTTTAATATACTCTGATTAAGCAACGGTATAAATGCGAACCTCCGGATCGCTGCTCCACAATGGGTTAAGACTGGTGTAAACATCGTTTTGAAATAAAGCACTGCTTAAATAAGCCTGTGCATGTTCGATTGTATCAAATCCATGTAATACCTGAACATCTTCCTCTCTTACTAATAGATCTTTAGTAAGAGCGCCTTCGATAGTTTCCAAAAATGGTGTTTTGTAATCCGAATAGATTTGTGCGGCATTGCCACGGTTCGTATTCTCAATTTTCATTGTAATTTCTAAATAAGCTTTTACTTGCATATGTGTTCCTCCTTCTGTTTTCTTTGAACAAAGCCTATTCTAACAGGCTATCCTCAGTTTTAAAATATATCCGTGAATTTATGAGCAGCTCATAAATTTCATAGTGACTTGTGAAATAAAAGCCAATAGCATACAATAAATATACAAGGAGACGATACTATGTATAAACCTAAATTAGAAAAAGATATTCGCTGTCCGTTGGAATATGGCTTAACCATATTCGGCGGGAAATGGAAATCAAGAATTATCTGTGTTTTAGCCGAAAAAGGAACTTTACGCTATAGTGAATTGCGCAGTGAAATGACAAATATAACCGATGCCGTTTTAGCGACAACACTAAAGGAATTGTTGGCAGATGATATTTTACAGCGTGTTCAATTCAATGAAATCCCTCCACATGTAGAATACAGTCTGACCGGTAAAGGGGAGTCAGTTGTCCCTATATTACAGAGTATCTGTCAATGGGCAGGGGCTTATCATAAGGAAGAAAACCGTCAGAATTTAAAGCAGTGTCAAAAATGTGACTATAAACATTAAAAAGGGAAAAGCATTCCTTTCCCCTAAATCACTACTTAATTTCTGATTGTGCATAGATACTTTTTATTTCATCTTCAATTAAAGGATAAAATTCTTTGACTAATGTTTTATTCAAAGTTTCATTATCTTTTTTCTTTTTGTTTAAAGAGTAATAAAGATCATATATGAACGTTGATTTACCTAACATATATTGAACTTGAATAATATAGTCATCTAAATAATCTCTTGTATTTAATATTACAAATTCCGGTTTAATCAATTTAATATCTTCATGTCGATATTGAATAGAGATTAATTCATAGCGGTTGAATGTCACTGATTGTGAATGATCCACAAGCGGCATGTCAGGCTGATCGTTAAGCCAGTAAGTGTAGCCTAAGAACATCCAAGCTAAGGTTGCGGAGAGTGAATAGACATAGAAAACACCAAAGTCAAAGAAGCCGCCGATAAATTCACTTAAAAAGATCATGATAAACAATAAGATGATGAAATAGGCTCGCTTATTCTTATACTTATTTAAAATATCTCGGATAACAAACATAGTCTTAATAAAGAATAGGAAGAAGATCGCAAAGCCTAATATTCCGGCAGTGACTAATGTCTCTAAGAATACGTTATGAGAATGTAGGATTTGCTGTCCATAATTTGCAGAATTAGCATCTTGATCCACCAGCATTTTACGGAAATTGCCTGCACCGATTCCATGAAGTGGATCTTTCTGCCATACTTTGAATGAATCCTTAGCTAACGTGATACGCCCACTTGTGACTTGATCGGTTAATTCAATAATCTTAGGAATGTTGCTGATGCTGCCGCTCATCGTTAATTCGATGATTTCTTGTATGCTTTGGAACTGGAATCTGCTTTCTTCTTTCACGCTGGCTCCTTGTAATTGAGGAATGATATAAGCGACTTTATTGATAATGGCTGTACCAAATAAGATGGATAGACATAAAACAATATTTAAAGTAATGCGTTTAAGCTTAGAAAATTCCTTTGCTCGAAAGAAGTAATAATAAATAACCGCTGTCGAAACAACCGCTAGAATTAGTATCGCGGCTCGGCATTGCGTTAATATAATATAACCAAGCTGAATGCCGATATTGGCTATGTATAATATTCGGAAACGGTATTGATTACTAATGGCAATAAGGGAAAGCAGAACTGTAATGACAGCTAAAAATGATGCCGGATTACAGTTGAAATAAATCCCAAATAAACGAGTTCCGACTAATCCCAAGTACCACCCGTTACGTGTGGATGAAATATTAAGGAAGTACATTCCCAGTGAAATAAGAGAAGCTGTTCCAACCAATACTGAGACAAACGGAATAATCAATTTCAATTCTTTTTTCAGCTTTTTAAGTGTCATTGACCTTGGCTGGGCAAAAATCAATAAAAAGATAAACATCTGCATGATGGCAATAATGTAAGAGGTTTTATCTGAATAGGTTTTGTTGTAATAGGTGGCAATACATAATAATGCTCCATATAAAAATATTAGAATCAAATGGTTTTTAGTGTAAATGACTTCCTTTTTAAATAAGTCATACAATAAAACAATAGCTCCGTAAATAAAGACAACGATATATAGTGGATTTGTTTGAATGCCAAAATATCCCAATGCTAAAGTATTAATAAAGACATAAAAAATAAAGAGTAATTTAAAGTTAGTTCTATTTATCAGTTTATCAAACATAATTTTCCTCCTCAATGTCCTTATTATATAATAAATTTATGTAATTAAAATGTTTTCTATAATAAAATCCCACAGACACAAGGTCTGCGGGATCGATTCTATTATTTTGATAAGTCTTCTCCGTTAGAAGCAATCACTTTTTTATACCAATCAAATGATTTTTTCTTAGAGCGTTTTAATGTTCCTTTTCCTTCATCATCCATATCAACATAGATAAATCCGTAACGTTTTCTCATTTCACCGGTACCGGCTGAAACTAAGTCAATACATCCCCAAGGTGTATATCCCATCAAATCGACACCATCAATTTCAACAGCTTTTTTCATTTCTTCAATATGGGCTGCTAAGTAATCGATACGATAATCATCATTGATTGAACCATCTTCTTCAACGGTATCAATAGCTCCCAGTCCGTTTTCAACAACAAACAGTGGTAATTCATAACGATCATATAACTCGTTTAAGGCAATTCTTAAACCAACCGGATCAATCTGCCATCCCCAGTCATTTGCTTTTAAATGTGGGTTTTTAATATTACGTTTTTGGTTACCGTCAGTTGTTTCTGCATCTGTACGGATTGTTGAAATTCCTGAACTGTAATAACTGAAACCAATGAAATCGACAGTACCATCTAATAAGATATCATCATCAAATTCTTCTTTTTCTATTACAACACCGTTTCTTTCAAATTCTTTTAATTTGTAGTTTGGATAATATCCACGGCATTGTACATCACAGAAGAATTGTTTAACGTGCATTTCTTCTATGTTTTTCATATAGTTATCCGGATTGCAGTCTTCTGGATAACTTGTACCATAAGCAATCATCATTCCCACTAAGTTATGCGGATCGATCACATGTCCTAATAATACAGTTTTAGCACTTGCTACAAAAACATGGTGTAAAGCTTGATAACGTGTCTGATCATCATATGCTTTTGTTCCTAAAGTATTCCATGCACGCATGAAGTTAATTTCATTAAATGTTTTCCATAATGTTACTAATCCTTTATAGCGAGTAAAGCATACTCTGGCAAAGTTTACAAAATAATCAACAACACGGCGATCTAGCCATCCATCCATTTCATCAGCTAAATACATTGGCATATCAAAGTGATTTAAAGTAACTAATGGTTCAATATCATATTTTCTTAATTCTTTAAATACATCTTCATAGAATTTAACCCCTTCTTCGTTTGGTTCTTTTTCATCTCCTCTAGGGAATAATCTTGACCAAGCGATAGATAATCTAAATGTTTTAAATCCCATTTCCGCAAATAAAGCAATATCTTCTTTCCAATGATGATAGAAATCAGTCGCTACATGGCTTGGATAATATTGATTTGGATCCACATATCCGGTTGCCCCTTTTCCTAATTCCTGATCACGGGTAACATATTTAATTTCTCCGTCAGCTGTTTTAAAAGATATCTTTCTTGGTACAGTATGGCTTCCACCGGTAATCGCATCTAATGTTGAAAGTCCTTTACCACCATCTAAATATCCACCTTCATATTGGTTGGCAGCGGTAGCTCCGCCCCATAAAAATCCTTCTGGAAATCCCATAATATAATTCCTCCTCATTATTTTTATAATAGCAGTTTTTAAAACGGTTTCATGATTTTTTCATTTTGTGGAATAAAATTATTTGCAGTAAACTAATAGAGACTGCACGTTAATGATGACAGATTAAATATCTAGTCATAATTTTTAGGATCAAATTCATTCCTATTTCTATAAATATCAAGAAAGAGTGGATATAATAAAACCCCTCTGGCTGTCAATTCAACTTTTGGGGTAGCATCATAAAATATTTTGTTTAATACGGCATACAAACAATCTCGTGTATTTGTGTTTTTAGTATATTTGAAGCATATTCAGGGGTAATGATACAGACGGTATCTGCACCGCTTCTGCTTCCGCCTATACATACAACCGGTTTGCCATACTTAATTTTTCCGGCATCATTTGCCATAACTGAAATTTCTACGCAAACCTTGACTCCACGTGAAATCATGCGCAATGTATCTGCCATAATCTCAATCGGATAGATACCCTGATGCACCTTGCTTAGCCCACGTTCAGCTCCGCTTAATACATGGGCAGCAGTGACTACTTCAACATTCATTTCTTTTAATTCTTGTCGGGTAATCTCCTGCATTGCATTTTTTCCGGCAGCACGTGATCCATAGGCATGTGTAACGGTAATAATTTTGCCTTTGAATTCAGTTTGACGAGCAGTTAATGCGGTTTTCATTGCAGTATCTCCGGAAGTTGTCGCAACAACAATATCTGTATTAAGTTCAATGGCTTTTGTAATCGCTAAATCTAACGCTTCTTTTGTATTAATGGGTCCTTCTTTTTCAAATATTCTCATATTATTTTTCCTCCTTAACACGGCTTCTGATTTTATTGTACTAGAGTGTTAAAGAAGAGTACAGCTTTTATATTTAAAATGGAAGCAGATTCAGATGTTCCAGCAATATTTTTAATCCCATTACAATTAAGATGATTCCACCTGCTAATTCAGCTTTAGCTTTAAATCTTTCACCAAAGATATTGCCGATCTTAACTCCAATCATCGATAACACAAAAGTAGTAACACCGATGAAAGAAACCGCCGGAACGATATTAACACTTAAAAAGGCAAATGTTACCCCAACTGCTAATGCATCTATGCTTGTAGCAATGGCAAGCAACAGCATGGTTTTCATATCCAGAGAATCATTGCATGATCCTTCCTCATCATCGCCCAAGGCTTCGCGAATCATATTGATTCCAATTGCCGCAAGTAAAACAAAAGCAATCCAATGGTCAACACTTGTGATATAGTCTTTGAATTGCACGCCTAAGGCGTAACCCAAAATAGGCATTCCGGCTTGGAAGATACCAAAATAAAGTCCAATGATCAGATATTTTTTAACGGTTACTTTCTGCATCGATAATCCCTTACAGATTGACACTGCAAAAGCATCCATCGATAATCCAACTGCTAGTATGAATAATTCAATTAAGCTCATAAATTTCTCCTTTGATATGGGAATAAAAAAGACTTCCCTGTATAGAAAAACTATACAGAAAAGTCTCGTTATTTAAAGCAAAACCAGATCCGAGGATCATTATGTTGATTTTGCTACACGGTGTGCTAACTACTCCCTTAATTCTGAACATGTCTAATTATAATATAAAAAACATTTGAATTCAACCGCTTTTTAAGCTCTGTTCTTTTTAAAAAGATGAACCTCATCATTTAAACTATCTTTTTCTTTCCATCTTGTTTTGATTGTTAGATAGACTAAAAAGATAGAACCATATTCTGCCAGTACCAGCAATCCAAACTTACTTTGGTAAAATAAGAACATTTTTCCAATGTAAGGAATATGAAATACGTATTCCCCAATAATATCACTGCGCAACGTATGATAGTTATCATATGTATCTGCTATTTCTGCCTGTGTTCGATAATAGGTTTCACCCTCATCAACCTGAGTAGTTTTGAAGTAGTGGGTTAATATGATATTTTCGCCAAAGCGATCAGCGTGAAAGGTTATGATCGTGTCCGGTTTAATCGGTACATCCTCATCCAATATATGCGTTAAAACAATAGAATAAGTTGGGATAGTAGGCTCCATACTGTCGGTTAGTACTGTATAAAATTGATAGCCAAGCAAATTAGGTACTTCTTTTGGCATCAAGATTAAAGCTGTAAACAATACCACAAAATATACGATAACATAAGGAAAAAAGAAGGATGTTATTTTTTTGATCTTTTTCATCAAACACCCTCCTTTAAATATTATTGATTATTTACTTCGTCGATTTATGATGCTGGTGTAGTTTTAACTAACTCACCGTTTATACTAACAGTAACATTTGTATTAGCTAAATTTGGATCTTTGATTTTTAAATTTACAGTATAAACATTATTACCATTTTCAACAGCTGAATCTGTATAGACATTACCATCAGTCGTAAGAACTGTGTCTCCTTTTTTAATTTCGATTGCATATTTGCTAGCCTCTAATGCTGTTGTTCCATCATTTCCTTTTACAGTAGGTGTTAGCTGCAGAGTATTTACTGTACCATCAACCGTAGCTGCTTTAAATGTATAAGTACCAGTATATGTAATTTCATCTTTCGTTGTTTCTAAATCTCCACCGATAAATTTAGTAGCGCTTGCCTCCAGTGTAATTCTTTCTCTAATAGCGATAGTTTGGTCAGCGTTAGCAGTTGTCTGATCCCATGCAGCATAGGTAGCAGCTGAAGTTGTGATTAAGGCAGCAGCTGTTAAAACGCCTAAAATTGTACTTTTTTTCATATTAAATTCTCCTTTATGATTTTTTCCTCAACTAAATTGTATATCGAAAAAAGGATTTTGGGTAATGCTTGTTTGATGCGTCTTTGCTATAAATAAAAAGTATAACAAGCGTTATACTCAGGGATAATACTGCTTAAATATTTCTAAAAAAATACTTGCAGAATCCGAAAGGGTATTCTGTTTCCTTTTTATCACAATTAAATTCATTTCTAAATCACAGTTTTCAATTAATAAGCTTTTAATATGGGTTTTTGCCAATTCTTTAATTTGCCATTTATGCCCGCATAAGAAAGCGTTCGTATTTTTTATGAAGTGTATGATCGCATGATAATTACTCATTGTTAAGGTATGTGTGAAGGAAGATAGCTGAACATTGTCGACACTGATAGAAAGATTAATATTTGAAAACAAATCATAAGGCAAGTGAATATATGTATTTTCTAATAAGTCATTGGCGTTGATTTTATCCTTACTAGCAAGAGGATTGTTCTCATTTAGATGTACATACAAAGGACCGCTGTCCAATATTTCATATTCCAACTCTTTTAGTTCACACATCTTTTTGAAAACAGAAAGCTGGTGGTTATTCAAAACAGTAATACCTAACTCTGACTTTAGACTGCTGACATTTTCAATGACTTCTTCGCAGGTGGTCTCAAACATATGAATTTCTGTATCGGCAGATCTGATGTGATCATAAAACAATAAAATCAGATCATCTCTTAAGAAAATAGAATCAACGGATATAGTTAATTTATTAAACAAGTCATGCGGATTCATATATTTCAGTTTTTCCAGCATTTGAAACTGAGTTAGAATAGATTTTGCGTAAAAATAAAGGGACTGTCCAGCCGGTGTTAGCTGAATCCCCTTATTTGTTCGGATGAGCAGAACTTGTCCCATTTCTTCTTCCAGTGAATGAATCGAACGACTGACATTAGGCTGAGTCATATATAGTTTTTTTGCGGCTTTATTAATACTGCCGCTGTCGATGACTTCGACAAAGTTTTGCAGTTGCTGAGTTTTCATAAAAGACTCCGTTTCTTTATTATGCTAGTCTATATTAATAGAAAGAGATCGTATATATCTTTCAAATGACGCGAGATCAGCCGAAGTTTTAATAATGACCATAATGCGTTCGGGGTGTTCAAAGGATTCAATAATGCTGATCGTTTTATTTTCCTGTAAAGCAGTGTGAAGGGATTGAAGCAAAGTCTGAATTTTTTTCTGTGACTCTTTTTGCTGATAAACCGATTGAATAAATAATTCGGAAATTTCATTATAAGAAAGGGTGATATCCGTTATTCTTGGTTCGCCAAACACACGGCTCATCGCTTCATAAGTTGTCAGCCAAACATCTCCGCTTTTACGTACCTCATCAGGTAAAAACTTGTTTCGCTCGACAGCTTTTCTTAATGTATTCCCATTCGCAAAGCCCCATTTATCTGCGGCTTCACTAAAAGTCAGGACTTGGCTAAGATCAATCATTATTTAAAACCCCCATTTTTACTTTATTATATAGGTTTTTATTAAGATTGTATAGAGGGCGATGAAGCAGAAAGCGTATCTTCTATGAATGTTTTAATTAAATCAATAAATGTTTCTTTTTGATCTTCAAAGACAGCGTGACCACAGGCTTCTAAAAGATGATACTGTATCAACTTATTAGATGTCATGTTGATTTGTTGGTCAATATTTTGATATAGGCAGATCGGATCTTCTTTACCTTGCAATATTAAAGTCGGGATGGAAGCCTCATCAAAAAGATGTGGAAAAACATGATTAAAGAACCAAGAAGACATTGCCGCAATATGCTGAATGGAAGAGATTGTATTTTGCGGACTGAAAATAAAATCACGCACTTTTGATAAGGAAAAGAAGGCTTCCGGTGTTGGATCATCTAATGGTTGCAGTTCATTTTGCATAGACGGATCCATACGTTTTTGATAAGGGGCACTCATTCTTTTATAGGAATCTAATGCCTGTTCACGGTTGAATGTGATTGCCGGACTGCTTAATATGACACCATTAAATTCGCTGGGGAATCTCTCCATGCATAATGAAGCTAAACAGCCGCCAAAGGATCCTCCCCATAAGAATAGGGAAGTAAAGTTATAGCGTTCTTTACTATCTTTGACTACTGTCAGGACATCATCGGTTATCAATTCAATAGGTAATCCCTCTTTTAAATCGTAATTAGATTTACCACTTCCTCTTTGATCAAAGTGCAGACATAAATAATCCTTTTCAAAGGCTTGAAAAGCAGGGAGTTCAATTACTGGCATTGCTCCGCTGCCGGGACCGCCATGCAGAAATAAAACGGCTGTTTTTGCCTGACTATTTCCTAATGCATAAACTTGCAGATAGATATTATGACTTTTTATTGAGTAAGTATTCATGATTAATTTCCTTTCTGTCGCTATATCGTGACAAAACAATCGTAACATTAATACTAAAGAACTGCAAGTGCTTTCATATAAGAAAAAGATAAACCGAGATTGATTTATCTTATAAATTTATTGAACTTTTTAAATGACGTACTTTCATCTGTTTACGGGGGATGATTTCATCTAAATAAAATTGATCTTCCTGACGAATAAATTTCCAATACTCCTGAAATTCATTATTGATTATACGATTGATCTTGCGTGATGGTTTAAGAGAACCGATTGGCTGAGTTTCTTCTTCCTGTGTTACAATAAAAGGCTGGTGGTCATGATACCCTTGGATATATACCCAAAAATAATCCTGTTTATTTAGATCGGCATGAATAGCGACAATCCAGCAGCAGCTTATCTTTGTATGTCGAGACGGAAGATGCCCATTTTGGTAAATCGCCCAATTAAGCGGAGTGGACCAAGCATCGTAGGCAGCAGGTGTCATATATTCTTTTGCGATATCCAAGCGCTGTTCAACTGCGGCAATCTGTAAAGTTTCAAAGGTATCATAAATAATTGTGTATAAGTGCTCTTCATCAAAGAAATCTGTTTCTTTCTCTAAACGATGAACATATTTTTTTGCTTCTATCCTTTTAAAGATAATTCGGCTTTGGTATAAAAGATAAAAGGTGAGCAGGATAAAAGCAAGAAAGAGCGTTTCTAATAAAGATTGTATTTGTTGTAAAGATGGGTTCATAAGCATTCTCCTTCATTTCTATTGTAAGAGATTGAAATGACTTATTCAACACGTTTTCATTAGATATCTTTATAGAAATCATGGTATGATGTAAGAGGTGATAAAGATGACAATACAACATCAAGTCGTATTATTTAAAGAAAATATACCTGCTCAAATTTTCCTGCAAAAGCCGTCCGGTAAAAATGCTTTAGCGTTGCCGCATTGGCATCATAGTCTGGAATTTAATTATGTCAAAGAGGGTAACATGAAAATTATGATTGACTCTAAGACAGAAATTGTGAGTGCGGGACATTTTGTTTTTGTGAATTCATCTTTGATTCATGCGACAGATTCCTTGGATCGAAATGTCAATCTTGAAGTCGTGACAGTATTGATCTCTTATGAATGGGTAAAGAAATATGTTAGTGATATTGATCAGTATTTCTTTAATTTCGTTGATAATGATCCGGAGATTATTCAGATTATGCTGGAAATCGATCATTATTATGATCAAAAAGAGCTATATTACAATATTAAAGTAGCAGCTTTGATTCATGAACTGCTTTATGCACTATTAAAAAAGTCGCAGATGCTTAAAAAAACAGGGGCATATTTACAGGCACAGCGTAATATTGAATATGCCAAAGAAGCCATTGAATATATTGAAACACATTTTCAGGAACCATTAACGTTAAGTGAGGTAGCGGTTAAAGTAGGACTGTCATCCGAATATTTTTCACGTTATTTTAAAAAGGTCACAGGAGATACGTTCCTGCATTTTCTTAATCTTACACGTGTTATTTATGCTAAACAAAAGATTGAGGAGGGGGCTTCTATTACACAGGCGGTGATAGATGCCGGATTGCCTAATGAGAAAACATTCCGCCGTGTATTTAAAGACAGCTATGGTGTAAATCCTAAAGAATATTTTAAACAGATGTCAAAAATTGACCGTTGATCAGTCAATTAGATATCTGTTTTTTTATCTGTAAGCGTTTTATACTTATAAAAAAGGAGGCAAAAAAATGAAACAAACATGGTGGAAAGAAAGTGTCATTTATCAGGTCTATCCTCGCAGTTTTAAGGATAGCAATCATGATGGAATTGGTGATATAAATGGAATTCGTGAAAAATTAGATTACTTAGCTGATTTAGGGGTGGATGTTGTATGGCTTTCACCAATCTATGCTTCACCTAATGAAGACAATGGCTATGATATCAGTGATTATCAAGCTATTATGAAAGAATTTGGGACAATGGAGGATTTTGATGCCTTATTAAATGAAGCACATCAAAAAGGTTTAAAGATCGTGATGGATCTAGTAGTCAATCATACTTCGGATGAACATCAATGGTTTATTGAAAGCCGTAAATCAAAAGATAATCCTTATCGTGATTACTACATTTGGAAAGAAGGAAATCAAGACCATTATCCTAATAACTGGGGTTCTGTTTTCTCTGGACCCGCTTGGCAATATGATGAAGCAACAAACATGTATTATCTGCATTTATTCGCTAAAAAACAGCCTGACTTAAACTGGGAAAACAAAGCAATGAGACAATCTGTCTATGATATGATGACGTGGTGGCTGGATAAAGGAATCGATGGGTTTAGAATGGACGTTATTAATATGATCTCAAAGGATCAGAGCTTTCCAGATGGCGAGAAAAACGGCGGTTTGTATGGAAATTGTTCTCCTTATACGGTAAATGGTCCAAGAGTACATGAATATTTAAAAGAAATGAATAAAGAAGTATTATCTAAATATGATATTCTAACCGTTGGTGAAACTCCGGGTGTCAGTGTCAAAGATGCGATGGGATATACAGGAGAAGATGAACATGAATTAAATATGGTTTTTCAGTTTGAACTGATGGATATTGATTTAGGACAATATGGGAAATGGACCCCTGTGCCATTTGACTTATGTAAGCTGAAAGCTGTTATGAAAAAATGGCAGACAGGATTAGAGAATAAGGGATGGAACAGTTTATACTGGAATAACCATGATCAGCCTCGTGTTGTGAGCAGATTCGGAAATGATCATGAATATCATATTAAATCAGCGAAAATGCTGGCAATGTGTCTGCATATGCATCAAGGTACGCCTTATATTTATCAGGGGGAAGAATTGGGAATGAGTAATGTCCGTTTTGATTCTATCCATGATTATAAGGATATAGAAATCTTAAATGCTTACAAAGAATTAGTAGAAGACAAGAAAGTATTGAGTGAACAAGAATTCATGAAGGGAGTTTATTCTCATTCTCGTGATAATGCCAGAACACCGATGCAGTGGGATGATAGTGCCTATGCCGGATTCTCTGAGGTTCAGCCATGGATCGCAGTCAATCCAAATTATACAAGCATTAATGCCAAATCACAGGTGAACGATCCGGATTCTGTCTATTCGTTCTATAAACAACTGCTGACTTTGCGTAAACAGTATAAAATTATGGTATATGGTCACTATGAAATCTTAGATGAAGAGAATCCGAATACTTATATGTATACCCGTACATTAGAACAGCAGCAGCTGCTTGTGTTGTGCAATTTTACAGATCAGAAGCAAACAGTGGAAATTCCTAATGACTTATTAAAGGAAGCAAAGGTATTTATCACAAATGATATAGAGAAGCCATTAGAAAAAATAATGACACTAAATCCATACGAATCGGTTACTTATATCTTATAAGCTGTGCTTAGGCACAGTTTTTTCGACTTTATTCCTATTCTTTTATACGGTATTATATAAGTATAGGATGAAAGGTGGTGCGAATATGCCTTTAAAATATGAAAAAATAGATTTAGATCAAGATATGCCAATTAAATTGATTGATATTTATTTAGAAAAAGATCACCCCATTTTAGCCAAACATTGGCATCACAGTATTGAAATACTTGTGCCTTTGTTAGGCGATTTGGATGTTTGGATCAATAATCAAAAGATTTTGGTAAAAGCGGGAGAGGTCTATATTATCAATTCTAAAGATATTCACAATGTTAGGGGAGCGGAGCCTACAAAGCCTTATAAGGGATATGTACTGCAAATAAATTATGAGTATATGCAATCATGTTATCCGCAGATTGATGAGATTTATTTTAAAGAGATTCATAATGAAGAAACTCTCATAAAAGTTAAACGCCTTATTTTTGAAATAATAAAAGTATATGATGAAGAAGATTATCATCGATCTTTAAAAGCCAAGAGTTATCTGCTGATGTTAATCTATCTGCTTTTAAGTGAACAGAAAGAAAAGAGACCACAGGCAACGATTATTAAAAGTGATCGCTATCGTGAAAGAATAGCGGATATTGTGAATTACATTGAAGAGCATTATAAAGAAGAGCTTTCGATCGATTTCTTATCGGCAAAGTTTGAATTATCAAATGGTTATTTATCTAAATTATTTAAAGATCATTTAGAGACAACAGTTAAAGATTTCATTACCTCAGTGCGACTTAAAAAAGCTTATAAAGATCTGGTGAATACAGATTATCCAATAATAGAAATAGCATTAAGTAATGGTTTCCCAAATATAAAATCCTTTAATACAGTTTTTAAAAAAGAATATCATGATACTCCTATGCATTATCGTGTAATGATGAGAAAATGCCTATAATTATGTGAGAAAACGGTAAGAATGTAAGCGCTTATAATTCTATAATATAATTAAATGAATAATCATCTAAGGAGGGAAGAAGATGTTGAAGAAAGTGTTGAGCTGCTTTGTCTGCGCTTTAATGGTCATCAGTTCGGTTAAACCGATCCATGCGGCAAATACAACAGCGACCGGAAACTATAAAATTATAGTAGACGGCTATGATTGGGGACCAGCTGTCTCTAAAGCGGTGTTGTCATTGGATAAACCAATTGATAGTGTGGCTATTGACGATTTAAAAGTGACAGAAACAAAGAATTGGTATCCAAAAGAAGATGGAACTAAGATTCAGGATTTTGCCAGAGAAGTAACAGGTATTTATTTATCTGATGAGAACGGAAACAAGGTATCATCTGGCAATTCAAAATTTGTCGCAGTAGAAATGGAAGTTGGACCGGATGGTACCGGATCACCGTTTATTTATGCAGGATTAAATGACTGGACAGATCCTTATTATTTAACTTTTGAATTTAAAACAGGAAAGACCTGGCAATCAGGGGGAAATACAATTAATACCTTGGCTATTAGTCAAAAGTATACGGATAAAAATATTGGACTAGCAGAAAAATTTAAAAATGAAACTTACAATGCAGCGGTTGATGGAAACAGCTATGCCTATGCAAGCTATGAACCTGCCGGAGCTAATTTACCGTTAATTATTTGGCTTCATGGTGGCGGTGAAGGTGGAGATGATGCCTCTATTGTGACATTAGGAAATCGTGTGACGGGATTATTAGAATCAAAAACACAAAATGCAATGGGTGGCAGTGCTTATGTATTAGCACCACAGTCACCAACGATGTGGATGGATGGATATTCAACCACTGATGGCGGAGATTCGATTTATACAGAAGGATTAATGGAATTAATCACTTGGTATGTAAACTCTCATCCAAATATTGATACACAGAAAATTTATATCGGCGGATGTTCTAACGGAGGATATATGACCTTACAGATGGTGACAACATATCCTGGTTATTTTGCGGCAGCATTCCCAATTTGTTCAGGGTATGCTTCAGCGACAATGAGTGATGAAAAACTAGCTTTATTAAAAGATTTCCCATTATGGTTTACTTACGCACAGAATGATACGGTATTAAATCCGGATATTTTCTCTAAACCAATGATTGAACGTTTAAAAGGAATCGGAGCTACAAATTTACATGTATTCGCTCCGGCAGATGTTCATGACACAAGCGGCTTATATTTTAAGCCTGATGGGACTACTCCTTACCAATACAACGGACACTGGTCTTGGATTTATGTTTTCAATAACGAGGCAACCGAGGGATCAACAGAATTATTCCAATGGCTAGGACAGCAAAAGAATACAACTCAGACAATTGCGGCTTCGGGAACACAATCTATCGTTGTTGAAGGATTTGACTGGGGACCAGCCGTTACAAAAACAATTGTTTCATTAGATACACCAATCAACAGTATTAATGCATCACAGTTAAAAGTAATTGAAAGCAAGCATGCGATGGATTGGTCAACAATGAAAGATGGTGTGTATAGCTTTGATCGTACAGTAACAAATGCTTATTTAAGTGATATTAATGGGAATCCAGTTAACACTGCTTCTGCTTATATCACCATTGAAATGGCTGTAGGACCTAATGATGGAAGTCCATTCTATTATGATTTAGCTTCCGGATTAAATAGCTGGACACAGCCTTATGATTTAAATATCACATTAAAAGATAATGTCCGTTTACTTAGCGGTGATAAAATTATCGATGAGTTGAAGATTACAGCTACACCAGCTTCTAAAAATCTTACAGATGCAGAATTATTTACTGAAAATACCTTTACTTCAGGTAATCAATCACTGAAATATGCTTCATTTGCGCCAAGTGCAGATGATGGTCAAAATCCACTGATTATCTGGCTGCATGGTGCCGGTGAAGGTGGAACAGATACAACGATCGATACTTTAGGAAATAAGGTAACGGCTCTAGTTGGTGATGAAATCCAAGGGATTATGAATGGGGCATATGTATTGGCACCACAGTCTCTAACTTTCTGGATGGATGATGGCAGCGGACAATATACAAAAGACGGAACAAGCCAATATACAGAGGTATTGATGGCGTTGATTGAAAACTTTGTTGATTCACATCCGGATATTGATCCTAATCGTGTATATATCGGTGGATGTTCTAACGGTGGATTCATGACGATGAATATGATTTTGAAATATCCAACTTACTTTGCGGCAGCTTTCCCAATTTGTGAGGCTTATGATGATTCATGGATCACAGATGAGATGCTTGAAGGCATTAAGGATCTTCCGATTTGGTTTACTCAGGCAGCAAATGATACAGTTGTTGATCCACAAAAAACAATGCTGCCAACGTATGATCGTTTAGCAGCTATGAATGCAAGTAATCTACATCGTTCTTACTTCGATGATGTACATGATACAAGTGGGTTATACTTTATGCCTGATGGGGTTTCTCCACATCAGTACAATGGACATTGGTCTTGGATCTATACATTGAATAATGAATGTGTAGAAAACGGTGTGACAATTTTTGAATGGCTGGCAAGTCAATCTAAACCAGTGATTAAAGACGGAACAAATGTACCGGATACCGGAGATAAGAGCAATCTAGTGGCTTTAGGCGGATTAGCAGTTTTATCTGTTGCTGCTGGATATCTGGCATTAAGAAAAAAGAAAGAAGAAAAATAAAAGGAGCGTATGGCTGAAAAGTCATACGTTTTTTGTCTGCAATAAAACCCCCAGCTAGGCTGGGGGTCTCGAAAAGCTTTAGCGGAGTGATAATGAAAAACCTCACATGATATAATATGAATGCGGCTACCAACTGCAAAAATAAGATATCACGGAGGAAATGACAAATGAATAAACAATATTCAGATGACTTACATAGTTTATCACACACAAAATGGAATTGTAAATATCATATTGTATTTGCGCCAAAATATAGAAGGAAAGCCTTTTATGAAGCGAGAAGGGTGGAAGTAGGAGCAATATTAAGACAATTATGCGAATGGAAAAGTGTGAATATAATAGAAGCAGAAGTATGTATAGATCATGTACATATGTTAGTAGAAATACCACCTAAATATAGTGTATCAGGATTTATGGGGTTTTTAAAAGGAAAGAGCAGTCAAATAATTTATGAAAGATGGGCAAATGCAAGATATAAGTACAGACATAGAGAATTTTGGTGTCGAGGATATTATGTAGATACAGTAGGAAAGAATACAAAAATAATAAAAAATTATATAGCAAATCAGTTAAAAGAGGATCAGGAAAGTGAGCAACTCACGTTGGACTTGGAAGATCCATTTAATAAGGGGAAAGGGAAAAAATAAATAGATAGAGAGTGCATGGGGTAGCCGTAGGCAAAAGGAATGTCTTGAGACATGCGCTCTGGGAGCAGGGCTATGCCCGCAAATGTAAAACCACCGGCTATGCCGGTGGATATTTATTGATATTTTGATAACTGCAACCGATAGTTGATATACAAAAAAGAAAATTTGAGTATAATCATGAGTAGTTAGCAGGGGTGTAGAGGATGACATTAGGAGAAAAACTTTATTATTATCGAAAACGAACACAATTATCACAGGATGCTGTAGCGGAATACTTAACTGTCAGTCGTCAGGCTGTATCTAAATGGGAAAACGATCAAAGCCGTCCGGATACTGACAATCTGATTAAGTTAGCGAGCTTGTATAATATTACTTTAGATGAATTAGTAACAAAGAAACAGCCGATTCTTTCTATAAAGAAAGAAAAATGCTGTTATTGTCATAAAAATGCAGTGTTTTATTATGATCATCAACCTTTTTGCAGTTCATCTTGTCAAAATGATTATGAAGTAGAAATGCGTTCGATTCAAAAGAATTTAAAATGGTTTTATATAGGCATAGCAGCAGGTGTGATAGTGATGCTTATTGGTGCGTTTTCTTCTGATCCGTTATGGCAGTCACGCTTAGTTGGCGGCAGTATGTTTGAACTGGGAACCATCATCGTTTTATTTCCTTATTGTACACCACAGACTTATGAAATGTTTGGGTTTAAGAAAACCAAGGTAATCGGAAGAATGATGGGGATGATAACAGAGTTAATTGGTTTGGCAATTTACTTTTTTGGATAAAAAAAGAACCATTCATAAATATATACGAATGGCTGTTTTTACTATTGAAAAAGAGAATCATAGTCATAATGTGTATAATAGTCTTCAATGGTTTGTAAGTAATTTTGATAGTTATCTTTTGTTAAGCGATATTTCTCCTGACTCATTTTACGAAGTATGTAACTATTTATATTTCCACTATAATGAGATATATCCTTATAATCACCTAGATTGGTAATAATGTCAAAATTATTATTAAACGAAAATAAATGAACATTTTCATAAGGCAATAGAGATTCAATAATCATTTTTTCACCATATAAATGATGCTCTATGGATTGAGTTTGATTTAGTTTATCCCAGTAGCATATACTGTATGGTGGTATAAAGTAATAAAATTCTATTTGTGGATTATTTCTTACTGTCTCAACAATATTTTTATTTATATTTTTTTGAAAACGATCGATGTCTTCTGCTGTAGTAATCTTTTTATTTTCTGCTTTATTAGGTCTTTCATAGGTTTTTAAAACAACCTTTGTACCAAAGGCAAAATTGTTATGCCAATTGTAAGCATCATCAAAAGAAGTAATAGTCCGATTATTTTTAGAATAAGTTTCTATTAATGGTAAAACATTTTTAAATAGCGTTGTTTTGTTAAATAAGTAATATACATCATCAAATATGTTGCTATTGGTGAGATAGTCAGGATAATCATCATACATCATTTCTTCTGAATCTGTGTAGAATTTAGATGCATCTAAAGCTCTGACAACATATTTAATGCTATCATTATAAGAAATTGCGTTTTCAATATTATCATTTATTTCTTTATATGTTGCTCCCGCAAAGGGTGTTTTTATTGATTGACAATTAAATAATTTATCAAATTCGCTTGTCTTAAAATTCTCGGTCATAGAAGTACCAATAATTAAGGCATCATATTCGAAATGCCTTAATATTCCATCGTTTTGATAACGCTGATCTTTTAAAGTATAGTGTAAATCTAAATTAGGGAAATGATAATGAAAATAGGGGTCTGCGATTATCACTGTCAAGGCGGTCGTTATAAGAAAAAATAGAGTTAGACTAAAGAAAGCAAGACAATATTTTTTATTTTTATTCATAATTTATCTCCCTAAAAGTTAAAGTATAAAAATGTACTCATCCCAGATAACGAAAGAATTGAATAAAATAATAAAAATGAACTGACTACACAATTTAACAAGGTGGGTTTAAATGTATTTATTCTTTCGTTTGTATTTTTACAAAATAATATAATAAATAAAATACCGATAATAGCATAAACCGGATAAGTATTTGACATATAATAGCCTATACGACCAATATGGGAAAAGAAGTACATAAGACCGTTAAATCCTAATGCGGATACTAGATCTTTAGATAAAGAACCAAAGTCAAATAACATAATTTGTTTAATTAAAATAGTAGCATCATTTAATGTATTAGCTCTAAAAATTATCCATGTAAAATTGATAAATACGATGGTCATGAGCCACTTTAGTGCCGGATGCAGCTTCTCTTGTTTTTCCTTAAATATTCGTTCAATAATCATAGCAGTACCATGAAGGATTCCCCAGACAATAAATGTGTAATTTGCTCCATGCCATAATCCACTCACTAAGAAAACAATAAATAAATTAAGATATGTTCGACATTGTCCTTTTCTGTTTCCTCCAAGTGGAAAATAAATATAGGTTCTTAAAAAACGGGTTAATGTTATATGCCATCTCTTCCAAAACTCAGTGATAGACAAAGCCTTATATGGCGAATTAAAGTTAATAGGTAGATCGATATTAAACATTTTTGCTATCCCGGTAGCCATATCACAATAACCACTGAAATCAAAATAAATCTGAATAGTATAGGACAGCATTGTAAAAATTGCGTTTGTAGAATCAAGTCCGGCTAGATTAGCAAAACCGTAATTGACGACATTACCAAAAGAGTCAGCAATAATAACCTTTTTAGCCATCCCAAAAGAGAAAGCCATTAGACCTTCGGAAAAATTATTCCAATTAAACGTTTTCTTATCAATATTTTTGAACTGGGGAATAATCTCGTCATGTAACACGATAGGACCGGCTATAAGTTGTGGAAAAAATGTAACAAACAAGACATACTGTCTAAACGAATAAGTCTTCACTCTCCCTAGATAGCTGTCGATAACGTAGCTAAGCTGTTGAAAAGTAAAAAAACTGATTCCAAGTGGAAGAAGTAATTTAGTAATTAAAAAATTTGTTTTAAAAAGAACATTGATGTTCTGTATAAAAAATCCCATGTATTTGTAGTAAAACAGTATTCCGATATTGGATAGTAACCCTATAATAAATATAGCCTTTTTCCAATTAGAGTACTTTAGGTGATTCATCATATATACTAAATAATAGTTTCCAAGTATACTGAAAAATATGATAGGAAAATAACTAGTGTTAAAATAGGCATAAAAAATAAGAGACATTATAATTAAGAAATATTCTCCTAAAACATATTTTTTTAATTTGTTCAAAGTATAATAGCCTATAATGGCTGCTGGCAAAAACAGAAAGATAAAAATATAGGAATTAAATAACATCAAAAACTTCCTTTCCTATTTTGAAGTATATTTATTTAATCAATATAAAATAGATCCCGTGTATAAATCTTATTTGTGACATCATTTAATTCATCATTTATGCGGTTCACTACGATAAGATCACTAATTTCTTTAAAGTCATCTAAATTTTTAATAACTTTGCTATTAAAAAAGGTAGAATCCTTTAACGTAGGTTCATAAATAACCAGTTCAATGCCTTTTGCTTTTATTCGTTTCATAATGCCTTGAATAGCACTAGCTCTGAAATTATCCGATCCGCTCTTCATTGTTAAACGATAAATGCCTACGATTTTAGGCTGACGATCTATAATTTGTTGAGCAATATGGTCTTTTCTTGTGCTGTTGCTTTGAACAATCGCGCTGATTAAATTTTCCGGTACATCTTGATAATTTGCTTTTAGTTGTTTTGTATCTTTTGGAAGGCAATAACCTCCATATCCAAAAGATGGATTGTTGTAATGATTTCCAATTCTTGGATCTAAACATACGCCTTCAATAATATCTTTTGAGCATAATCCTTTCATTTCTGAATAAGTATCCAGTTCATTGAAATAAGACACTCTTAAAGCAAGGTAGGTATTGGCAAATAGTTTAATTGCTTCAGCTTCTGTATTATTTGTAAATAAGACAGGAATATCTTGTTTAAACGCTCCTTCTTTTAATAAATTGACGAATGTCTGTGCTCTATCGCTTTTTTCACCTATGACAATTCGAGATGGATAAAGATTATCATATAACGCTTTCCCTTCTCTTAGAAATTCAGGTGAGAAGATAAGATTGTTAATTTTATATTTTTCTTTCATCTGCTTAATAAATCCGACAGGGACTGTAGATTTAACGATCATCACAGCAGTTGGATTTATTTCAAGGACAGATTCGATAATGTCTTCAACTGTTGAAGTGTCAAAATAATTTTTGTTTTCGTCATAATTTGTTGGTGTACTGATAATAATAAAATTAGCATTTTTAAAAGCAACTTCTTTATCAAGAGTTGCTTTTAAATTTAGTTCTTTATGTTTTAGGAAATCCTCTATTTCACTGTCTTGTATGGGCGAAATACGATTGTTAATCATATCAACCTTTTCTTTTAAAATATCTAAAGCAATGACTTCATGATGCTGTGATAGTAATATGGCGATGCTTAATCCTACATAACCTGTTCCTGCTACTGCAATTTTCATATAAACCTCCTGTTTTTAATTGTGGTATACTCTTTTTTTGTAGATAATAAAATATATAGATGAACAAACTAGATAAAAGGAACCTCCCGCCAATATTTGTATAAAAAGATTGCTTATGGTGGGAAGAGAAGACTGAAAATATGTACGTATTAGAATAAACATAATAAGACCAAAAAGAATGAACGGAATACCGGATAATAAGCTGTCAATAATGTGTACTTCATTTTTTATATAGTACAATTGAATGCAGACAACAGTAAATTCAGATACAACCGTACCTATAGCAGCTCCGAGAATTCCGATCTTTGGAATTAATAACGAATTGATAATGACATTAATGACTGCCCCGATAATAATGCTGCGTGAATACTCCTTATCCTTTTTTAGTGGGATTAGGATCTGAGTTCTAAAGATGCTCCCAATAGAAATAATAATAACAATTATAGATAACATTTCTACAATGGTTATGGCATCAATAAAATCGTTGCCAAGAAAGAGCGGAATAAGTGTTGGAGCTATGGCAGCAATGCCAAAAGATATGGCAGATGTAATAAATAGAATCGCAAACATAGATAATCGCAGATATTTTTTTGTTGTAACAGTATCGTGATTTGAATATAAATTTGTAATTCTTGGCATCATTGCAGTTGAAAAGGCAGTGACAATTCCCATTGGCAGTTTGACAATCGTTTCAGCGTAGGTATAGATGCCAACACTTTCGATGGTAGACATGGCGCCTAGCATAAGCTTATCGATAGATAAATAAATGTTTTTGGAAAGCACAGGCAGAAATAACATTAAATTTGGTTGGATATGTTTTTTAATATTAACCCATGCAGGCATTCGAATATCAATTGTATTTTTAGTGATTTTCCATAACCATAGTTCACCTAGCAAAACAGATAAGATATTGATTAGGGCATAAATCATAATATCTTGCTTAGTTTTAACGAATAGGAAGAGACAGAGTATAGATATTATTTTTAAGATTAGATTTCGAATGACAGTGATCTTAAAATTTTCCATTCCCCAAAAGAACCAGTTAATACTTATGCCTTGTCCAAACAACATAAGGGTATAAAGTAGATATAGTTGCTTGTTTGAAGCAAAAAAGACAATATAAATAAAATAAATGATAATAGTGACAATAACCATGAAAAATTGAGAAAAGACGATCTCATTGAAGGTGTTATTTAATTCTTTATGATTTTTGCATTGTGCAATTTCTCTGCTTCCATAGTTTTCTAACCCCAATAGTGCAAAGAGAACAAAGTAAGAAACAATTGTTTGTGCGTAAGAAATGGTACCGACTCCTGCCGCACCTAATACTCTTGAAATATACGGAGTAGTGATAAGGGGAAGAATGATTTGAATAATCTGATAAAAAGTACTATAAAATATATTACGTTTTAGTTTATTCATTTCAGTTCCTCTATTATCTTAAAAATTTTTATTTTTGATAGATCCCAAGAAGTTGTTAATTGACAGGAATTTTCATAATAAAAAGATTGATTAGGTTCCTTTTCTAAAACTTTTAAATATTGGCGATATTCAGCACTTCCTCCAGCATAAGTGCCTTCTTGAACTATTTTGGCATATTTGATGTTATCGGTAGGCAGGAATTTATAATGCAATAAAGCAGAAAATAAGGGGTAATGATAAAGTTTATCCTTTGAAATAAACCAGTGATATCCATAAAATGAATTTCTTTGCATTTTAATAAGAGGATATTTTGTAAGCAATGGTTTGAATTCTTTGTTTTTAGAGAATATTCTTTCACGTGGACCGCCGCTGATATTAGTGAAACTGCCATCTTTTTTAATCACATAGCTATCTGTATCAAAAAAGGAATATTGCTTTATAATATCTTCAGGAGTATCAGTAGTCTGAGTTAAATCGAAGATAGTATTTTTTGTATACATATCAAGCATCATTGATAATAAAGCATTCTCTTTTCTGCTTTCCAATATATCTATCAGTTTTAAAATTCCTACTTTTTCGAGATGTGGATAAATGAATAACTCATCTGAATCAACAATAAGATACCAGCGATCATAGCCATAATAATCCATTACTTGGCGAATCCATGCATCTTTTATGCTGGCATTAAAATTCTCTGATGTAGTAAATAGATTGACGTCAGGTTGTTTGTTTAAATATTCAAAGGTTCCATCTGTAGACCCATTGTCAATATAAACAATATGCTGAATATTTATTTTGCGATAATGCTCAAGCTGTAATTGAATGCGTATCAAATCGTTTTTAACAGCACAAATAAATATGGGTTCTTTTAAGTTAACAGACTTCCAGTTTTCGTTTAATAATTTTACACTGGGATTCAGATATGCCTTTGCAAAGCTGTTGAAGCCAGGACTGATATAAACATATTTTAGTAATTGTATAAGAGATATTGGTTTTAATTTGGCTCTCAAAGCTAAAAATAGTGAGCGATTATCTTTATGATAAAAATAAGATACAGTGTGCATTCCTCTTATAATTTTGAGTATTATTTCTATTGGGATAATTTTCTTTATAAATTTTTTTACCATTAATTTTACCTTGCAGGATTAGATAAAACATCTTTAACTGCATTTTCCAATATACTGAGTCCATTTAATAAAGTATCATCTTCAATGGTAAGCGGAGGTAGGATTTTTATTACACTGTCCTCTCTTCCGGCTCTTTCGATAATTAATCCGTTTTCAACACATTTTTGCATAACTGCTTTGGAAAGCTGAGCGTCAATCTTTATAAAATCTATTCCCCAAATTAATCCAATACCTCTTATATCGAGACGAACATCTATCGGCATAATCCTTCTTTCTAAAAAATCTTGAACTATTTTTTCTTTTCTTTTTACTTCTTTGTCTAATTGGTGATCATGATAGTATTCTATTCCAGCCAGAGATCCTACAAATCCAAGTTGATTTCCTCTAAATGTGCCATTATGCTCAGCAGGTGAAAAAATATCATATTCGGGTTTTACCAATAGTATCGCCATAGGTAATCCAAAACCACTTATTGATTTAGATAAAACGACCATATCCGGAATTATATTTGCTCGTTCCCATGAAAAGAAATCTCCGGTTCTGCATATCCCCACCTGTATATCATCTATAATCATGAGAATACCGTATTTATCACAAATTTTACGAATACCTTGGAGCCATTCTTTAGGCGCTACATTAACACCGCCCTCTGCCTGTACGGTTTCCAATACAATTGCTGCGGGCAGATCAATTCCTGAGTGATCATCCGATAAAATCATTTCAAGGTAATCTAAAGACTGTGTATAGTCTTTAAACGCATTATAGTAAGGAACAAAGGTTACATTATTTAATGGTAATCCTGCTCCTAAACGGCTGTGTCTATCGCTAGTCATGGCAAGGGAACCTAAGGTCATGCCGTGAAAAGCACCGGTAAAAGCAAACACATTTGTTCTTTTCGTATTTTTTCTTGCTAGTTTAAGAGCGGCTTCAACTGCATTTGTACCAGTAGCTCCACAACACATGATTTTATAGTCAAGGTTTTTGGGAATAAAAATTTTTTCAGTAAATCCATTCAGCCATTTTTCTTTAGCTTCAGTAAACATATCTAAAGCATGAATAATTTTATCTTGAGATAAATAATCCATTATTTGTTTTTTTATGTATTCATTGTTGTGTCCAAAGTTCATAGCCCCGGCACCGGCAAAAAAATCAATATATTCTTGACCATCAATGCTCGTTAATACAGCTCCTTTTGCTTTATTGAATTCAATTGGAAAGTTTCTGCAATAAGATCGCACCTGTGATTCTCTTTTTTCAAAAATATCAAACATTTTAATTCCTCGCTTTTCGTTTATTTTTCCTATTTTTTATAGGTTTTATCAATGGGTAATTGAATCCATTCTCCTAACTGCTGATTCCATTGATCGGGTTTTATCGTCTCTAGCCCAGCAGTTTCGTAGAACGTTAATTCACCTAGTTTTAGATGCTCGTTTGCATAGTTCCAGTCCACTCTTAAAAAATAAGTATCTTTGGCTAGCAAACTCGATAATCTAAGCATTTCTTCTAGGAAAACTGGTTTTTCCATAATAGTGCTTGAATTTGGATAGCCCCCAAACTCAATGTCTACTTTTTTCCATTCTGTGCTATAAAAGTCTTCGGTAGGCGTAGTAGTTCTTCCTTTAACCAAACCAATAAGTTTAGGAACACCATTAAAACAGAAAACTTTATAATCTTTTAATTCAAACCCTGATTCATCAATGAGATACTGTTCTGCAATGATTCTTGGTTTAACGTGCTTATATGGCCACTCTCTAGTGCCATAAAAATAATTTATCTTAAGACTTTGATTAAAGAAATGTCTAACTTTAGGCACATCTATAGCTTTTTTATCTTTACATATAAAAACACTCCCACTGTCATGGGTAGCTTTCAATACAAACTGATTAGGCAATTGGTCAAAGTCAATTTCATCTGCTTGATCATAAACATTAATTAGCGGAACGACATATTCTTCCCCTAGTTTTTGAGAGATTACTTTTTTGAATTGATACTTATCCACAAGTTCAGTATATTGCTTTTTTTTATCATTAAGCTTTAACCATTGCAGCTTTTCATTAAAGGTTTTGGGATGCTTAAAATTAATAAATTTTTTAAAATATTTATAGTATTGTAGCTGTAAGTAAATTTTATCCGGCAGTAACTTAAGTAGTTCTCTTTTAACTGACATGGCTGAATACCTCTTGAATGTACCACTCAACAAACTTGGCTATACCTTCTTTTATTTCGATCTTAGGCTGATAATTCAGAATTTTTTTAGCGTGTGAAAAATCACTGTATGTCGTATTCACATCTCCCGGCTGCATAGGTAGTTGTTGAATGATAGGTTCTTTTTTGATAGTCTGAGATATTATGTTTATAAGTTCTCTTAATACAATAGGGTGACTTCCCCCTAAATTGAAAATATCATAAATTAGTTTGTCTTTTTGCATGACATAATTTAATGCTTGAATGGTACCTGTTACAATGTCACTTATATATGTATAATCTCGTGAAGTACCTCCATCTCCATACATGGGGATGGGCTGCCCCTCTAAAATAAGGCGAGTAAATTTATTGATTGCTAAATCAGGTCTTTGTCTGGGACCATATACTGTGAAATATCGCAAACAAGCAATATTCATTTTGAATAATGAATGATAAGTATAGCACAATAATTCCCCCGCTTTTTTAGTTGCAGCATAAGGGGATATGGGATTATCTACTGCGTCCTTTTCACTGAATGGCACTTTCTTGTTGTTTCCATATACTGAGGATGAAGAAATAAATACAAAGCTTTTGACATCGTGAAAACGACATGCTTCTAATAAATTTGTTAATCCCATTAAGTTAACATCAACATAGAATGATGGATTTTCAATAGAGGGTCTAACACCGGCATTGGCGGCCAAAGAAACAACACCATCTATTTTGTTTTCAGCAAATATTTTCTCTATTAATTCTTTATCACGGATATCCCCTCTATAAAGCTTATAAAATGTATTAACCTCTTTTGCGGTTTGCTTGACTAACTCATAGTTTTTTTCTTTTAAATTTGGGTCGTAATAATCATTAAAATTATCTATGCTGATAACTTGTGTTCCCTGTTTAAGTAATTCTTGTGTAAGGTGAGAACCAATAAATCCTGCTCCGCCTGTAATGAATATCGTAGTCATGAATGACCTCCTTGTTTAGTATATATTTTCATGAAATAATATTTTCCATTCTTCAATAATTGTTGAAACAGAGTAATTATCTGCCACTTTTTTAGCGTTTTCAGCAATGCTCATTCTCAGCTTTTTATCACTTGCTAATAAGGACATTTGTTTGACAAGTGCCTGCTTATCTTGAACCGGAAACAGTAGCCCATTTACACCGTTTTCTATCAGTGCTCTTGGCCCTCCAGATGGACAATCTGTAGAAATGCAAGGTAAACCCATCGCCATCGCTTCCATTAAGGCATTTGGCATTCCTTCATAATCAGAACTCATAACAAAAAAATCCATGGTTTTGATTTCCTCATGGACATTATTACTAAAGCCTTTAAGAATAACCGAAGATTCAAGGTTTAATTGATGAATCATCGAGCGCAGGCTGTTTTCTTGTGGACCTTTTCCAAATATAAAAAGACGATAATGCGGAAAATGGATTAAAAACTCAGAGAAACTTTCTAACAGCAACGGATAGTTTTTCTGGGCATTTAATCTTCCAACGGCGCAAATCATTTTATTGTTATTAGGCTGTGCTAATGGTAAATTAGGCTTTAATGGATTTGCTATAACATAACTTCTTTTTTGAATTCCCATTGAATAACAGTTTTTAGCCTCTTCTGTTTGAAAGATATAACCCTTTGCTTTACTGTAAAGTAATTTTCTTAGTAATATGATAAACATATTATTTTTTTCCGTTTTAGGGGCATTTCGTTCAGAAATAAAGAGCTTTTTTTTGGCAAATAAATTTGCTGTTAAGCTCATCACATTTTCAATTGTGCAAAAGGAAATATATAGATCACAATTTAATTCTTTCATTAAATGAGATAAATTCTTTGAGATACCAATAAATTTTGTTAGTTTGTTTTTAAATTTCGGCAACTGAATAATATGGACTCTTTTATCCAATGAATAATCAATTTCTTCTTTATTAAGCAGTAGGAGAATAGTAATGTCATATTCTTCACAAAATTCATTTGCTAGAGTAGAGATCACTCTTTCTGCTCCACCACCTAATAAGGTATTGATAATAAAACATATCTTTTTTTTCATAAAAACCCCCAGTTTAAATAGACTGATAAAATAAGTAATTAGGGTCGATAAGGACTAAAACGAACTTTAGTATGTAGTAGAAAAGCATAAATAGTAAAAATGTGTATATCATAATTTTTTTAGATTTGTTTTCACATTTCTTAGCGCTTTTATAAATATCAGGTATCATAAGTATTTCTATAAAGCGAAAATAAATAGTAAATCGCGCTGCCAGTATTTCAACTGAATGAAACATAGAAAAGATAAAAATACCCAGTAAATATATATTTGCATAAAGCTTATTCTGGTTATCATTGTCTGTAAAAAAGATGTAAAAAATATAGATAAGTAAGCGAATGAAAAAAGTCACACTAATAATGGAAATACTAACAGTGTCATAGATTTTTAGTTTATGGAAAATATATGAACTGTGCAGAAAAGAAGTGTTAACCCAATTAATGATAGATAATATATTGACACTGGAAATTAATAAACTGATAAATACTAAAAATAGAATTAACTTTTTATTTTTTAGGTTAATATTCTTCAAAAAATAAACAGGAAGAAAGATAATGGCACTGTAGTGAAAGGTGATTGCTATAAAAACAGCTCCAAAAAAGGCATGAGGCTTTTCTTCGGTAATAAAAATAATGGCGTAGAAACATACAGCGATCGCTAAGCCTTGCCGGATTTGTATGACATCTTGGGTTATGTAATACAGCAAGAAATACAACAACAAAGATAAGTAGGGAAGGGAACTGAGCTTTTTAATTGCTTTCGTTTTTAAATTGATGGAACAAAAAGCAATAAATAATAAAAAAGTATTAAACCCTAAGCCTATCTTTTTAAATGTAAATATTAAAAAAGCGAATCCAGGTTCTAAAATAGTATTAATAACGTCTTTTATAGAATTGATTTCTCCAAATAGACCTCTATAAGATTGATAATCATCACTAAAATTTAACTGTAATCCAGCAAATAAAATAAGTAAGATAATAATTAACTGTTCTGCTTTCTCCGTTTTATAATGATGTGTTTTTAAATACATTAATAAGATGAAAATTAAGAATATATTTAGTAAATAAAGCATAAATCCACTTTTAATTTATAAATTGTGACTGAGAAGAGAAAAAGGACATTATTTAAATGAAGTGCTATTTTTTTCATATTGGGATTCTCCTTGGCGCTAAATTGCTTCGTTTCTTAAAATCTTAAGTATGCTTTGTGGAATTAATCCAACTATTAGTGGCTTGATCACATAAAATAATCCATTTGGCAGTAATCCTAGTCGTTTAAATCCATAGTATCTTACTTGTGCTTCATCAAATCTATATTTGTAGGCGCGTCTTTTATAAGCATTTTTATCTTCTCTAATCTTATAAACAACCATTTGCAAATTGTATCCTCGTTTTCCTGAAGCATATAACCGCATCCATAAATCATAATCCTCTGCTCTCAGGGTTTCTTTACATACTCGATAACCGCCTAAATCAAGTAAATCCTTTTTGCGGATGAGCATGGCCGCATGAATAAAAGGAGGACCAAACAGCATATCTTTGTTTTGCGGATATTCCACATTTGTTCGTATACCATATATGCCATATTCATCAAATAATTCTGCATAGCCACTTACCAAAGAAAATTCAGGATGCTGATCTAAAAAATTAACTTCCTCTTCTAATCTTGTTAATACGGAAACGTCATCAGCGTCCATTCTAGCGATATATTCACCATTACTAACTTTTAAACAATTATTCAGAGTTTGAGCTAAACCAACATTCTTATCGTTTTTAAGGAGTATACACCGCGGATCATTATTAATGAGTTCTTTAACCATTTGATATGTTTCATCAGTCGATCCATCATCACATATAATAAATTCAAAATCTTTAAAAGATTGATTTAAAATGGAATCCACCGCTTCTTTTACTATTTCTTTATTGGGAGTATTATATATTCCCATAATAATGCTAATTCTTGGCATAAGATTCCTCCTTATATATATCTGTCATTATTTTCTTAATATGATTCTTACTTATTAGTTTAAGAATCTCCTCATTTTTCCCATGCTGATTTTCATCGGGTAGATTAACTAAATCTAAGATTATCCTAGCTAAATCATCTTTTTTTAAATCAAATAACCTAGAGTTATAATTATCTGACAACAAGTCAATATTTCCTCTGGTTTTTGAAGCAATACATGGCAGTCCAGATGTCATTGCTTCCATTAATGCTACAGATAATCCCTCCCGTTTTGATGGAAAAACGAAAATATCGCAAGATTTCATCATCTCAATGATATTGTTTCTATAGCCTAATAGATGCAGCCGAGCATCTACACCTAACTGCTTGGCTAAATCTAAGTGTGAATCTTTTAATAGTCCAATCCCACATATTAAATAATGAATATTACTAGGTAGTCTTGGTAAAGCTTCAATGACAATTCTATGATTCTTATTTTCGTTTAACTCTCCCACCGAAAGCAATAATATGGAGTCTTTAGGGATATCAAGTTCATTGATAAGCTTTTCTCTATTCCCTTGAATAGAATTAATTTTATCCAAATCAATTCCGATCCCGGGGACATACTCTACAGTTCCCTGTTTTTTTAATTTAAATTTTTTAGCCGCTTCATAATCTTCTTTATTAATAGTAATAAGTGTATCTGTATATTTTGCTCCATATCTTTCAATATTTCTAAATAAAAAATTCTTTAAAGGGTTATTACCTTTAAAGAAATGAAATCCATGAGCAGTATAAATCATCTTGGTACTACAATAGTTATTTGAATTCTTATTGGCTACTCTGCAGACTATACCCCCAATCGGTGAATGACAGTGGATTAAATCATAGTGCTGGGCATTCAATAATTGCTTGGTTTGATAATAGGCTTTCCAAAGTGACTTAATGTTCGTTATATTGCGGGAAAGCGGAATGTGAAAACAGTTAATGTGCATAGAATTTAAAATGCTTTTTAGTTCATCTACTTTGTCAGATGACATTGTACTGCCGTTCTCAAAATTGCAGGCAACATCCACTTGGTAGCCCAATTTTTGTAGTAATTTTATGTTTTCCATGTTGAATTGAGCAATCATTGAGGCAACTGAGGCATACATCAATGCTTTTTTCATGAATTGACCTCTGTAATTTCTATTGATTTTGTAAAAGAAAACTTACAGTATGAAGCTTTATATTCGGATAAGCTCTTATCAATCATCAAGTTGCCAAAGATTTTATTGATATAGCTTTTCTTTTTGAATAATTTAATAAAGGGGTTAAATAAGCCAATGAAGATAATCTTATGCTGATGAATATTTGCTATTTGTTTTACAAGATCTTTGCTTGAAGTGTAATGTTCATTTTGCGGAAGAAAAATACCATGTTCGTTATTATCAATCATAAGTTTAATAAATTCCATTAAATTTCCTATAAACAGCATGCTTCTCTTATTATCTAAAGTTGGAAAGATTGGTGTTTTCCTAGCGAATTTAGATAGTAACAGATAATTTCCTTTAGATTCGGGACCATATATCATAGGCGGTCTTATAATAACGATCTTAAAATTGTTATCTTCTAAAGGACTAATCTTAATTTCAGCTTGTTTTTTACTATCTCCGTAAAAATTATCCGGGGTAAGCGGAGTATTTTTGGTGATAATTCGGTCTTTGCCAATTCTACCGCTTCCATAAACAATGATTGAGCTCATGAAAATAAACTGTTTAACTCCGCTTGCTTTTGCTTTTTTTGCGACTTCATAAGCTAAATCAGTATTTACCCTATAATAAAGATTCTTTTGACTTTCATCAGGAGTGGAATGGGCTAGTCCGGCAACATGAAACACCACATCAAATTGAGTGAAATCATATTTTTTCCAACGTTCATCCTTGACATCCAATTCTACCGCTTCATAGTCCTCGGGATACTCTTCTAAATAATTTTTAAAGTGACTTCCTATATAGCTATCTTTTCCGGTAATCAATATACGCTTCATAAAGTATCTTCTCCTTTATGCATTTCTCCAGTGCCGCCCTCGATGACTCCATCATGCTTCAATACAGTGGTAATCGTTCTAAAGAAACATTTGCAGTCAAATAAAAAAGACATATGCTTTGCATAGTCTCCGTCCAGCTTAGCTTTTACTTCAATTTCCAGTTCATCTCGCCCATTAATTTGCGCCCAACCGGTAAGCCCGGGTTTAATATCATTAGCGTGATACTTTTCTCTTTCATTTATAAGATCCTCTTGATTCCACAAAGCTGGTCTAGGTCCGATAATAGCCATTTCTCCTTTTAGGATATTAATGATCTGTGGCAGTTCATCTAATGAGGTTTTTCTTAAAAACTGCCCGGCTTTTGTTATGTACTGATCAGGGTTAGATAATAGATGTGTTGGTGTATCTTTTGGCGTATTGATATACATGGTGCGAAATTTTAGTATATAGAAGCATTGTTTGTCTTTACCAACTCTTTTTTGTTTAAATAAAATCGGGCCTTTGCTGTCTGTTTTAATCCAAATGCAAAGGACTAAAATAATAGGGCTAACAAGAATCAACCCTAAAAGAGATAAGATAAAATCCAGTCCCCTTTTTATATAATGTTTATACATAAATACCTCCTTAAAAATAAAAAAAGAATACAGTCTCCCCTACCCCAAGTAAGTGATACTATATTCCAATTCTTTATATAGGCGGTAAACCTGCTCTATATATTAAATTTTGCTTGTAATATTCAAGCCGGCTTGGATATGGCGATCCATGAATTTTAGATTTAAATAAGCCAGTTGATTATGTTTATCGATCTTGATAATTTCATTCTCAAAATCTTGTAACGGACCTTCGATGATTTTAGCTTTATGATGTATTAAATAGGCTTGGGACATTTTCAATACGCCGAAAGAATCTAATAAGCCTTCAAACATGTTGATTTCTTCCTGACTTAAAGCTGCGACATCTTTATATTTTAATTGTTTAATAAGTCCGTCTTTATCTTCTTTCATACTGGCCAGTAAGATATCAAATTGAGTTTGATTTAATTTAGTTTTTATAAATATATAACTAGGAAATAAGGGTTTTAATGCATAACCTTTAATATCTCGCCGATAATATTCTATGAGTGGGATAAAGGCGTAAAGTTCTTTTTTATTATTTAGTATTTTTAATAGCTTTTGAAGTTTAGCAGACAAAGCAAACAATATATACCAATTCATGTTTTGCTTACAACTTCTAAAGGAACTTTCATATGTTTACCTAGCATGCCACAGTCAAGAAATGCAATTCTTTTATGCCTGTCAATTTTCTTTATTTGACATTCCATTCCGACTAATGGACCACTGTCTACTTTAAGAACGGAGTCAGTAATATGACCAGTAGAATGCTTAATAGTATCTTTGTTATCAAGCAATTTTTCTAAGAAGTGGGTTTCATTCGGATCTAAAGCGATGACATCTGTGTACTCCAGTAAAGCAGCAAATCGATGAATAGATTTTAATATTTCCGCATATCGATCATTGAATTGCTTTTTAGTCATGGTTGTTTTTAAAAAAATATAATCAGGAAACATACAAGAAATTTGATATTCTCTTAATTTAGAGCTAGAGAACCATTTTTCTATCTTAGGTATAAAGGCATAAATATTATCTTGACGGTTAAAATAATCCACTAATTCTTGTGTTCTATCACTTTTAGTATGAATGACGCACCAATACATAAAGTCTCCTTTCTGTGAATAATAAAAATTTCGTAGAATACACTATTCTACGAAATTTTAGGCTGCCTTATTTTATTAATCTGATCCTGCTTAAATTTTAGCGATGAATGCACATAGCGATTTAAAGTAATAGCTATATCAGAATGTCCTAACATTTCACTTAGTGACTTAATTTCGATTCCACTTTCTACGCAGTTGGTCGCATAAGTATGTCTGAGTGAATGAAAGTTAATAGAGAATCCATTCTCCGTACAAAGTTTTTTAAATCGATACTGAATTGTTCGGGGATCAATGATTCTTTCATTGTTGGAGAGAATATAATGGTTTTTATCTTTTACCCCAATTAAGCTATAGTATTTATAAAGATGTCTCAGCATAAAGTCCGGTAAAGGAATTTGTCTTTTAGAAGTCTCAGTTTTAGGCTCAAATACCATCAATGAAGTTTTAGAGTAAGTTTGATCAGTATTTTCTAATCTTTGAACTGTTTTTGTGACATTGATAATTCCTAAAGATAAATCAATATCTTTCCATTGCAGTGCACAAATTTCTCCAATACGCAGACCTGCATATAGACCTAAAGTAATTGCGATTGATGTTGATTCAACATGATGAAAACAATAATTATCTAAACATTGAATCTGAAAAGAAGTCAGTACTTTGGTTTCATCCTTTTTAGTATTCAGTTTAATAAATTGAAAATCGATATGGGGAATACCATATTTGTATTCTCCATAGTTTAAGATTGATTTTAAAGTAAATCGTATTGAAGCCATCATACTAAATGAATAGTGACCTTCCATTTTCTTCTGTAAAAACTGAACAACAATTTGTTCATTGAGATCTTGTATATGACATTCTTGAAAAAATGGAGTAAGCTGTAATTCAATGAGCCGCTTATATTTAATATAAGTAGAGTATTTGATATAGACTCGTCTTAATTCAAGCCATTCTTTAGAAATTGTTAGCATATCTTTATTGATGTTCGCTTGCATCTTGTTATTCCTCCTTATAAAATACCACTGTCAATCTATCATTTTTTAATGGAGAAACACCAGCTAGACTAAAAATAAGAAAATACGATCAATTTCTGCAAAATCTTTCTAAATACGTATTTTATATTTTATTTTAAACAGCTTTATGCTATAATTCGTTTCGTAGAATAGTGTATTCTATGTAAAAATATAAATTTAAAGACATATGACCTACAGAATAGCCTGTAGGTTTTTTATATAAAAAAAGAGACCGTAGTCTCTTTAACAATAAGCAGGTAAATACATCTGTGGGTTATCTTTATACTTTTCGGCTTCTGCTTGAGATAAGAAGACCGTTAAATGAAGCTGTTTTGAAGAAATTTCGTGAGGTCCCGCACATCCGGCATAGCCTTCAATACTAAAAGTATAATCTTCTTCATTTCCATTAATATTCATGACTTTTCCGCTCATGACATAACCATTCATTAAATAATAAACTTCATTTCCATCCCTTAACATTATTTTCCTTCTTTCTTAATTCATAGAGATATACTTTATTTTATCCTGCTCAATATAAAAAAACAAATACTTAGATTTTTTATTAAAAAAGCACACTTCATTAAAAGTGTACTCTCTCTATTATTATTTACTTAAATCTTCACCGTTAGATAAAATTACTTTTTTATACCAATCGAATGATTTTTTCTTAGAACGTTTTAAGTTACCGTTTCCTTTATCATCCATATCTACATAGATCATACCATAACGTTTTGTCATTTCACCTGTCCCGGCAGAAACTAGGTCGATGCATCCCCAAGGTGTATATCCCCAAAGTTCAACACCATCTAATTCGATTGATTTTTTCATTTCTGCGATATGGTCAGCTAAGTAATCGATACGGTAATCATCATTGATTGAACCATCAGCTTCTACAGTATCTTTAGCTCCTAATCCATTTTCAACAACCATTAAAGGTAATTGATAACGATCCCATAATTGGTTCATGGCAATTCTTAATCCCATTGGATCGATTGGCCATCCCCATTCAGATTCTTTTAAGTATTTAGACTTAACGACTCTTGCTACATTTCCGTCTGTTGTTTCAGCATCTTTTCTTGAAGTTGAAACACCTGAGTTGTAGTAAGAGAATCCGATATAATCAACTGTACCATTGAATAAGATTTCATCATCATAAGGTTCTTTTTTGATAACGATACCTTTTCTTTCAAATTCAGCTAATTTATATGATGGATAGTATCCACGGCATTGTACGTCGCAGAAGAAATGTTTTAAGTTTCTTGCCGCATCGATATCCTCTTGCTGATCGGCAGGGTTACAAGTTTCAGGATAAGATAAGATGTAAGCAACCATCATTCCGATTTCAAAATCAGGGTTAATAACGTGTCCTAATTGTACAGCTTGTGCGCTGGCAACAAACATATGATGCAATGCTTGGTAGCGTGTTTGATCATCTGTTTTACGGCATCCTAAAGTTGTATATCCGTTTAATAAGTTAATTTCATTGAATGTCATCCAATATTTAACTTTATTTTTATAACGTTTGAAGATTGCGTCACAGTAATTGACATAGTAATCTACTACACGGCGATCAGACCATCCGTCCATTTCATCAGCTAAGAATTTAGGCACATCGAAATGGCAGATTGTAACGATAGGTTCAATATTGTAGCTTAAGCAAGTATCAAAAACTTTGTCATAGAAAGCCAATCCTTCTTCATTTGGCTGTTCTTCATCTCCTCTAGGGAAGATTCTTGTCCAAGAGATTGACATTCTGAATGAATTGAATCCCATTTCAGCAAATAACTTAATATCTTCTTCATAATGATGATAAAAATCTGTTGCCACATGGCTTGGATAATACGTATCTGGATCTAAATATCCTACAGCCCCATCAGGTAATTCTTCAAAACGATTAATTGAAGTTAAAGTACCGTCTTTTAATTTGATTGTAATTCTTCTTGGGGTTGTCATATTACCATCAGTAATCACGTCAGAAGTCGCTAAACCTCTTCCGCCTTCATTATAGCCCCCTTCATATTGGTTAGCAGCAGTAGCGCCACCCCATAAAAATCCTTGTGGAAATCCCATAATTTTCTCCTCCTCATTGTTATCGTTTACATTATAGCATTTCTTTTTCTATAATATAATAAAAAAATGCAAATATCTAAACATATTTTTTTACTTATCATAAGTAACGTAAATATTATTGAAAATGAGTGAAAAAGACTGAGTATTATAAATTTGAATTGATTTTATCTATATATATTGAAAATACCAATAACTATTCAAATTTTGAAAATATTTGTCAAATAATAGTTTTAGTTGTATAATCGCAATAGATTATTCAATGTATATATCAAATAATATGGACTATAATAACCGTGTAGAGGAAGTTAATATAAAATTCACACTAAAGAAGTATGATTTTGTCGAATATAAAAATTGCTTTAGGCAAAATGAATAACCAAGAGTACAGACTGAATAATATAATAAGAAGAATACTTTTAGAAAGGAGTGTTGGAAATGGATAAGAAAATTAAATATACAACCAATCCCTCACTTCTTTTAATAGCGGATATATTGGAGCTGCTGACGAATGAAGGCGGTACGATCTATGTAGGTATGGAAAAAGACGGCAGTGTTGTGGGACTGGAGAATGCTAATCTAGTCATGAGAGAAGTAAATATGATGATTATCAATGCTTATCCTGAATTAATTCTTTCTACGCATACTCGCATTGAAATTACCGGCGGAAAAGAAATTGTACGCATCGATGTATTATTAGATGGATATATAGAAGAGTATGTGTATTATGATCAGTTTTATCAGGAAACAAAGAATATGTTTGTTCCGATCGATCAGTTTGAAAAAGCAAAATACAAGACGAGAGCCAACTAGGCTCTTTTTCTTTTTACCCAAATTTAACAAAAACGCAATAAATCACCTATAATTTAAAGAAAGTATTAATAAGGTGAGTAAAATCAGCTAGGTTAATATAGAGGCGAGGAATTGTTAAAAAAGGGAAGAGAAATCAACATCTGAATTTAACATAAATTTAACTTAATTCAAACTTGTATTAAATAATGACTTGTTATAATGGTGGCGTGGTGAGAGGAAGTCACCTAAAAATTGAATATAAACATGTGTGTAAAAAACAAGGAGAAAGAAAATGAAAAAATTACTTAAATCTTTAATGGTTGCAGCAGTTGCCTTCGCCATTACCGGATGTGGCGGTACAGGAGATAGTAAAGCAAATAAGCCAGTGACAATGTCAGGGTCAACTTCAATGGAAAAAATGATGACAGCAATGAACGAAGCTTATTACAATGAAACAAATAATGAAGCAACAGCAGAATATACAGGATCAGGTGCGGGAATCGAAGCGGTTTTAGCCGGATCAGTTAATATTGGGAATGCTTCAAGAGCTTTAAAGGATGAAGAAAAAGCAAAAGGTGCCGTTGAAAATATTGTGGCTATCGATGGAATTGCAATCGTAGTAGATAAAGCAAACGGTGTGGAAAACTTAACAAAAGAACAATTAGCTAAAATCTATACCGGAGAAATTACAAACTGGTCAGAAGTTGGCGGAGAAAATCAAAGCATCGTAGTTATCGGACGTGAAGCCGGATCAGGAACTAGAGGAGCCTTTGAAGAAATTTTAAAAGTAGAAAATAACTGTAAATATGCACAGGAAATTGATTCTACAGGTGCGGTAATGGCAAAAGTAGCTTCTATTCCGGGGGCGATCGGTTATGTTTCATTAGATGTTGTAGACGACACTGTAAAAGCATTAAAAATTGAAGGTGTTGTAGGAAATGAAGAAAATATCAAAGCCGGAACTTATGCATTGCAAAGACCATTCGTTATGGTAACTAAAGGGGAAATCAGTGAACAAGATCAGTCAGTTCAGGATTACTTTAAATTTGTACAATCAGATAAAGGACAGGAAATCATTAAATCAGTTGGACTTATCACAGTTGACTAATCATTAGGAGGAATAAATCATGAATAAGGTATTATCAATCATGATCAATAGTAAGACTAAATCTCGAGTAGAAAAAACAGCGGAATGGATCTTTAAGATTTGTGCGTTGTTTGCTCTTATTGCTGTCGTAATGATGACTGGCTACATGATTTATTCTGGAACACCAGCTCTTTTGAAAGTGGGGATCAAGGAGATCCTCTTTTCAAATGTATGGAATCCGAGTGCAGCCGATCCTCAATATGGGATATTAAATATTATCTTTACTTCGATTGTTGGGAGTGCCGGTGCTATTCTTGTCGGGGTTCCCATTGGCGTACTGACAGCTGTCTATCTTTCAGAAGTAGCTAGTTCAAGAATGGCAAAGATCGTCAAGCCGGCAGTAGAATTATTAGCGGGGATTCCGTCTGTTGTTTATGGTTTAATTGGAATTTTATTAATCAATCCGGTGATGTATAAGCTAGAATTATTCTTTTTCAAGAATGATCCTACCCATCAGTTTACCGGTGGATGTAATTTATTATCAGCTATTATCATATTGGCTATTATGATTTTACCCACTGTTATCAATATCAGTGAATCAGCTATTCGTGCAGTACCTAAACATTTAAAATCAGGTTCTTTGGCATTAGGTGGAAGTCAGATGCAGACAATTTTTAAAGTGATTCTGCCAGCAGCTAAAACAGGAATTTTAAGTGCCATCGTATTAGGTGTAGGACGTGCGATCGGAGAAGCTATGGCAATTGTTTTGGTATCAGGAAACTCTGTTAATTTACCGCTGCCATTTAACTCAGTGCGTTTTTTAACCACAGCGATTGTTTCGGAAATGTCTTATGCTTCAGGAACACATCGTCAGGTGTTATTTACGATTGGATTGGTGTTATTTATCTTTATTATGATCATAAACATCATTCTTACTAAAATCATTAAGTCAGGAGATGATCAGCATGCATAACAGTATTTATGATAAACGTGTGAGAGTCAGTGACAATGTCATTCGTGTCCTCATTTATTTAAGTGCATTCGTATCTGTCGCTGTGCTGGTGGGAATCATTGGCTTAGTGATCGTAAAAGGAGCACCGCATTTATCTTGGCAGTTAATTTCAACTGTTACCAGCGGTATTAATAATACCTTTGGGATATTAGGAAATATCGTGAATACGCTTTATATTATTGTCATTACATTACTGATCGTCACCCCATTAGGCGTAGGCGGAGCTGTCTATTTAAACGAATATGCAAAGGGTGGAAAATTAGTGAGAGCAATCGAATTTACGATTGAGACACTGTCAGGAATCCCTTCGATTATTTTTGGTTTATTTGGGATGGTTTTCTTTGGAACCGCATTAGGGTTAGGCTTCTCCATTTTGACCGGAGCATTAACTTTAGCCTTAATGGTTCTGCCGATTATCACCAGCTCAACACAAGTGGCACTAAAAAGTGTACCGGAATCGTATCGTGCCGGTGCGACCGGAATGGGAGCAACGAAATGGTATATGATCCGTACAATCATTTTGCCTAGTGCAATGCCGGGAATCATTACCGGGATTATCTTAGGCATCGGAAGAATTATCGGTGAATCAGCCGCTTTATTGTTTACAGCCGGAAGCAGCTATTATTTAGTCAATGATTTCTTCGGACATATTTTTAAATCGGGTGGAACTTTGACTATCCAATTATATTTAAGTATGACAAAAGCCAGATACGATCAGGCATTTGCAGTTGCTTTGGTTTTAATTATATTAGTTTTCGTTTTAAATCGTATTACACATATTATTGCTAATAGAATGAATAGAGAAAAAGGGTAGATCAGCATGGAAAATACAAAAATAAAAGTTGAAAATTTAAACTTGTACTATGGACAAAATCACGCTTTAAAAAACGTGAGTATGAATATTTATGAAAATAAGGTGACAGCCTTTATCGGACCTAGTGGATGCGGTAAATCTACTTTCTTAAAAACACTTAATCGTATGAACGATTTGATCGAAAATGTTAAGATCGATGGATTGGTCGAATTAGATGAAGAAAATATTTATGATAAAAAAGTAGATACTACTTTATTAAGAAAGAAAGTAGGAATGGTATTTCAGCAGCCTAATCCTTTTCCGATGAGTATTTATGATAATGTTGCCTATGGTCCCAGACTGCATGGTATTAAGGATAAAAAGCGCTTAGATGAGATTGTTGCAAACAGCTTAAAGGGAGCAGCATTATATGATGAAGTAAAAGATGATCTAAAGAAGTCTGCCCTGAGCCTTTCAGGAGGACAGCAGCAGCGTCTTTGCATCGCCAGAGCATTAGCGGTTGAACCGGAAGTGATCCTGATGGATGAACCAACCAGTGCGTTAGATCCGATCTCAACATTAAAAATCGAAGACCTAATGGAAGATTTAAAGAAAAAATATACTGTGATTATCGTGACGCACAATATGCAGCAGGCAACACGTATCGCAGATTATACAGCCTTCTTTTTAGTCGGAGAAATGGTAGAGTACGGTAAAACCCGTGACTTATTTGCAACACCGCAGGATAAACGTACAGAAGACTATATTACAGGTAGATTCGGTTAGGAGACAATTATGGTAACAAGAAAAAAATTTGATTATGAAATTAACCACTTAAAAAAAGATATTGGAGAGATGGCAGAAGCAGTCAACGAAACTGTGCATACGATGGAAGCATTGATCAAACATCCTGATGTTGCGCAATCGAAAGAATTAGTTGAGCATGATAAATATATCAATGAACTGCAAAAAAACATTGAAACCCGCTGTCTGTCATTATTATTGAAGCAGCAGCCGGTGGCTCGTGATTTGCGTTTAGTGTCAACCGGGTTAAAAGTAGTGACAGACTTAGAACGTATCGGGGATCAATGTGCCGATATTACAGAGATCACAGTGCTTACAAAAATGGACGATCTTTATACGAAGCTACCGCATATTGCTTCTATGCTGGATCATATTGTGGAGATGATGGAGCAATTAACTGCAGCAGTTAAAAATGAGGATGTGGAACTGGCAAGAGAAACTCGTCAGAAAGATCAGAAGATCAATGTTTTATTTGATAAGTGTAAAAAAGATGTAGTGATATTGATTAAACAAGACGAAGAAAATATCGATTATTATTTAGACTTCCTCATGATCTCAAAATATTTAGAAAAAATTGGAGATCATATTAAAAATGTTTGTGAATGGATTGAATTTAACGAGACCGGAATGATTGATAATTTTAAATTAGTATAATGCGATTAAAGAGCGTTCAAACGCTCTTTTTTCTTTGTGTGTAAAATCTTTTTTTGTTTGAATAATGATGATATAATGCTTCAATGGAGGACATAATATGCATAAACCAAAATTAGTAATCTTTGATATGGACGGTCTGATGTTTGATACAGAAAGAATGGGAAGCCGTTGTCATATTCAAGCTGCCAAAGAATTTGGCTATACTATCTCAGAAGAGTTAAGTATGAGTTTAATTGGCGGAAACATGATCCGCAATACTAAAATATTAAAAGAAGCTTTGGGTGAGGACTGCCCATTAGATAAAATACGTGAACGTTCCGGAGAATATCGTGAAGTTCATTTTCAGGAGCATGGCTTAGGAGTAAAGCCGGGATTAGTTGAACTGCTGGATTATTTAAAAAGTGAAGATATTAAAATGGCGATTGCTTCTTCTTCAGGCAGAGCAGTAATTGATCGTTATTTAAAGATGAGCAGCTTAGAAGGAAGATTTGATTATATTATCAGTGGGGATATGATCCACAACAGTAAACCGCATCCGGAAATCTTTCTGCATGTCTGTGAACATTTTAGTGTAGATGTTCAAGATGCTTTAGTGCTGGAAGATTCTAAAAACGGCATTATGGCAGCACATGCTGGGAATATCCCGGTAATCTGTGTGCCGGATCTGATTTTCCATGAACGGGAAATCTTTGAAATGACAACGGCAACCGTATCTAGTTTATTTAAAGTCAAAGAACTGCTTCAGGGAATTAAACCGAAGGTTGCTATCTTTGATATGGACGGCTTAATGTTTAATACGGAATGGCTGTGCATTGAACCGTTAATCAAAGCCCACCATGACTATGGTTATCCGATGACAAAAGAAATCTGTCATAAGCTGATCGGTACATCAGGCAAGATCGCAAAAGAAATATTAGTGAGTGAGTTTGGCACAGATTATCCTTATGAGACTGTAGACCGCCATGCTTTTGCATTACTGCGCAAAGAAATTGATACCAATGGTCTGCCAATGAAAAAGGGATTGATTAAATTATTGGAACGTTTAAAAGCATTGAATGTTGCATGTGTAATCGGCTCTTCATCAAGTTCTAAAACGATTGAACATTATTTGGAAATATCAAATACACGCCAGTATTTTAAGGGGATTGTGGGGGGCGATATGGTGAAAGCCAGCAAACCGGAGCCGGATGTTTTCATTAAGGCATGTGAATTATTTGAAGTGGAGCCCAGTCAGGCGATTGTATTAGAGGATTCTAAAAATGGAATCATTGCATCGAATCGTGCCGGAATACCTGTCGTATGTGTACCGGACTTGTTGATGCACGATCAAGGCTTGCTGGAACAGTCTGAAATGTTTATTTCGGATCTTGGCAAGCTTGCCGATATCCTTGGCTAAGGAGATGCAGACATGAAAAATATTATGATCGTCGCTACCGGCGGAACAATAGCCGGTGTAGGAGAAATTGGCAAAAGTGCCAGCTATCAGGCAGGGGAAATCAATATTGATGAGATTATTCAGTCCCTTCCCGCCATTAATCATATTGCCCATTTATCGGCAATCCAGTATATGAATGTTGACAGTAATGAAATGTCACCCGACAGATGGGTGCAGCTAGCTAATTATTTAAATACATTACTATTAAGAGAAGATGTGGATGGAATTGTCGTGACACATGGTACCGATACATTAGATGAGACAGCTTATTTTCTGAATTTGACTTTGCGTACCTATAAACCTGTCATTATTACCGGGGCAATGCGTCCGGCGACAGCAGCGAGTGCTGATGGTCCGATGAATCTTTATCAGGCGGTAGCTTTAGCGTGTCATGAAGAAGCGATGGGACATGGTGTCATGGCAGTCTTTAGCGATACGATTTATTCAGGACGTGATATCCAAAAGGTGAATAACTTTAAAACCGATGCGTTTGATAAAAAGGATTTTGGCTGTTTAGGATATATGCGGGATGATCAAGCGTATTTCTTTGCCAGAGCCTTTAAAAAGCATACCTTGCAGTCACAGTTTAGCCAGCAGGTGCTAACGACTTTACCTATGGTCGGCATTGCCTACTATTATGCCGGTGCGGGAATTGAAGTGCTGGAAGCATTGGAAAAGGACTGTGAAGGAATTGTTATTGCGGGAAGCGGCAGTGGAAACTACTCAAAAGAATGGATTGAAAAAGTGAAGGATTTGAGTTTAAAAGGCATCATCATTGTCCGTTCCAGCCGTGTCGGACATGGAATTGTCTTTGAAAGTCCGGTCTTTGATGAAGAAAATTATACGGTGCCAAGCAATACCTTATCTCCGCAAAAAGCGAGGGTCTTATTGATGCTGGCACTCAGTGTAACAAAAGAGGCAGAAAAAATCAGGCAAATCTTTAATGTTTATTAGAAATAATGCTTTTTACAGGCTTTTAAGTTTGTTATAATGAAAGAGTATTATGTGGGATCTTAACAAAAACTTAACATAATATTAACTTTAAATAACTTTAATGTCGTAGTCTTTTTTGGTTTAATGAGGGCAAAGAGGGATGGACTATGGAAAAATTAATTTATATTATTGAAGATGATAACAATATTCGTGATCTAATTAAAATTGCTTTAAATAGTTATGATTTTATCGTTAAAGATTTTGACAATGCGGAAGATGCTTTGAAATCGATTCAGGATGATCTTCCGACAGTCGCTGTATTTGATGTCATGTTGCCGGGAATGGACGGCATCACCGCTTTAAAAAAGGTACGTACAATGTCAAAGGTCAAAGACCTGCCGGTGCTTGTCTTGACAGCTAAAGACAGCGAGGTCGATAAAATTCAAGGGCTAGAAGGCGGAGCAGATGACTATATGACAAAACCATTTTCCGTACTGGAATTATGTGCCCGTGTGCGTGCGCTAATCAGACGCAGCAAAATGAAAACCGATCAGTCTAAAGTGATTGAAATGAGCAGCATCATGATTAATCAGGAAACACGTGATGTTTACCGTAATAAACAGCTGATCGAATTAACGTATAAAGAATATGAACTGCTTTTATTGCTGATGCAGAATCATAACCAGGTTTTAGAAAGAGAAGAACTGTTAAATAAGATCTGGGGATATGGCGGAAGTGCGGATACTCGTACAATCGATGTGCATATTCGTCATTTGCGAGAAAAATTAGGAGATCAAGGAGAATGCATAAAAACGATTCGCGGTGTAGGCTATCGTTTTATGGATACGTCAAACAATGAAAAAGACGATATTTAGAAATATCAATGTATTGATAGTGACTGCTTTATTAATTTGCAGTGTGATATCCACTTACATTTTTTCTCGTCTCACTTTCAACAACAATGTCAACAATATGCTTTATAGCCTGCAGCTGGTTGATTATTCTATTGACTACGAGCAGGATTTACGTTCGCAGATTGATTTAGTCAATGAAAAAACATTGGAATCCGACAGTCGAATGACCGTTATTTCATTGGATGGTCAGGTGATTGCGGATTCTTCTGTTGATGATTTGCAGGAAAATCACTTGGATCGTAAAGAAGTACGTGAGGCTATTCATGAAGGTGTGGGAAAAGAAGTTCGCTATTCAAGTACAATTCATAAAAATATGCTTTATGTAGCTTATCTGAGTGAGCATAACGTGATTATCCGTTTATCTGTGCCTTATTCCGGACTGACTGATTATCTTAAAATGGCAATTCCGGGAATTGGTATCAGTATCATTATTTCATTGGGATTATCGGTTCTTTTTGCCCGTTTTATCGCTAAGAAGGTATCAGAGCCTTTAGAAGAAATATCTTTGCAGCTGCTGTCTATTGAAGAAAATGATCCGGTATTCAAAAAACATACCTATGAATATACCGAGTTAAACAATATTGCCAGTGTAACCGATCGTTTGGCAAATAAAATCAATCAGACAATCGCTTCTTTAAAAAGAGAAAAGAATAAAGTACATTATATCCTGGATAACATGCAGGAAGGGATGATCGTTGTGGATGAGGATAACTCCGTTATCTTGATCAATCATGCCGCTAATCTGATGTTTAACTGTGAAGGGGTAGATAAAGGGTTGCCCATTGAAAGCTATATTCAGGAACGTAAAATATTAAAACGCATCAAAAGTCAAAATGTCTATGAGACATTTCATTTAGGAGATAAATATTTTTCAATTCATAAAGCTAAGATTGACAGCGGTGTATTCAAAAACAGTACAATCGTATTGTTTTTAGATGTAACGCCGGAAGAAATGGCGATGAAAATGAAACAGATGTTCTTTTCGAATGCTTCACATGAATTGAAGACACCGTTAACCTCTATCCAAGGGTATGCGGAATTATTGAATCAGCATTTGATTAATGATGAGGTACAAAAAGACGAATTTGTCCATCGTATTCTTAAAGAAACAAGGAATATGACACGCTTGATCAATGATATTCTAGTTATTTCTAAGCTTGAAAATCATCAAACGATACCGGATATACAATTACTGCATTTAAACCTAATTATTGAAGATATATTCCATACCTTATCACCGATGGCGAATGATCGCGGCATTCACATGATCTGTCATAGTGAAAATATTGATTTCTACGGTGATTTGGAACAAATGAATCAACTTTTTACCAACTTATTATCCAATTCGATCAAATATGGTCGTGATGGCGGATGGGTATCCGTAAAATTCAATCTGGAAACAGATAGTCTTAAAATTATTGTAGAGGATAATGGGATTGGTATTCCTAAGGAAGATATTCCCCATTTAACAGAACGATTCTATCGTGTAGATAAAGGACGTACAAAAGCAATCGAAGGTACCGGATTAGGTCTGGCGATTGTAAAGCATATTGTACAGCTTTATGAAGGAGACTTAAAAATAGAGAGTGTCTTAGGAATTGGGACTAAAACAACCATCTATTTAAAAAATATGAAAAAGGACGTGTTGTAAGGTGACAATAACAAATTTATTTACTATGCTGGGAGGATTGGGCTTATTCCTGTATGGAATGCACATGATGTCCAATGGACTGGAAAACGTAGCTGGAAACAGCTTAAAAAAGATTTTGGAGAAAATTACATCTAATCGTATTGTCGGTGTACTGATCGGAGCCGGAATTACAGCAGTGATTCAGAGTTCATCTGCTACGACGGTGATGGTTGTCGGCTTCGTTAACAGTGGGTTAATGAAATTATCCCAAGCAGTTTGGATTATTATGGGAGCCAATGTCGGAACGACGATTACCGGGCAGCTAATTGCCTTGAATGTCAAAGACTTTGCACCAATCCTGATCTTTGCCGGTGTTTTTCTGATCCAGTTTATCCGCAATAAAAAGGTTGGCTATGTCGGTGAAATCGTTGCCGGGCTGGGAATCTTATTTGTGGGAATGCAATTCATGTCAGATGCCATGGTGCCATTACGTGACTACAAGCCATTTGTTGATCTGATGACAACTTTTGAAAATCCATTCTTAGGAATTGCTGCCGGAGCTGTGTTTACAGCGGTCATTCAAAGCTCAAGTGCCTCTATTGGGATCTTGCAGGCTTTGGCAATGAGTGGAGCAATTCAATTACATAGTGCTATCTTTGTTTTATTTGGACAAAATATCGGAACATGTATCACATCTATTATTGCATCAATCGGAACTAACCGAAATGCAAAGCGAACGACCATGATCCATCTTTTATTCAATGTTATTGGAACATTAGTCTTTGTGACCGTATGTCTCTTTATTCCATTTACCGATTATATTGTGGCGTTAACACCGGGTTCTGTGCAAAATCAGATCGCCAATGTACATACTGTCTTTAATATTGCCACAACGATGCTGCTGCTTCCTTTTGGTAATCAGCTGGTTCAATTAGTCGAGAAGATCTTGCCGTTAAAAGAAGATGAGGAACAGGATTTGCAGACACTTTATATTTCAGCAACCGAACCGGCAGCTTCATTTATGGCAACAACACAGCTAAGTAAAGAAATTGCCCGTATGTTTGATTTTGCGAAAGAAAACATTGTCCTAACAATGAAAGGTCTAACCAAAGTGACCGATAAATATAATGAAAAAATAAGCAATAATGAGAAATATATTGATTATTTAAATACAGAAATTACTCGTTTTAGTGCTCAGGTAACTTTAGTAGATACGAATGAAAATGATTCTCTGCTGACCAATGCATTATTCAAAATTACCGGTAATATTGAGCGTATAGGTGATCATGCCATTAATCTGGCACAATATATTGATGAAACAAAAGCAAACGGACTTAAATACAGTGCTCAAGCGGAAACAGAATTAACCATTCTTCAGCAGACACTAGACAGCAGTATCAGCTGTTTTGAAGAATCCAAAACACAGTTAACACCATTAAATATGGATAAGATTATTGAAAATGAAGAATTGGTAGATGAATTGATTGCCAGCTATCGTGAAAATCAGATCAAGCGTCTTAAAAAAGGGGAAATTTCAGCGGAAGCCTGCGTTGTTTACAGTGAAATTTTAACCGATATTGAAAGAATAGCGGATCATCTGTATTCGATTGCTAAGCTATGTCGTCAGTTTAATATCACATTGTATGAAACAATCAGTGAGTAAAGGGTGTAATCTAAACACCCTTTTTATTATTTATGGTAGAATAGAGACGATAGGAGGGGGATTATGAAAAAGAATCTGATTTTGCTTTTATCTGTTATTGTGTTGAATGCCTTAGCAGCAATAGAAGCCTTTGCTACTCTTTATGCCCGCTATATTTCTCCGTTGTTTGTGCAAACCATTGGAAGATTAGTCGGTTTATTTCCTATTTCCTTATTTGAATGGGTTGTTTTATTCTTGGTTATGGGCTTACTGTTTATCATTATTAAATATCGTTCATGGATGCTGGTTTTTCGCTATCTTCTTGTGATCTGTTTAGTATTTACCTTGACTACAGGAATCAATTATCATCGTCAGCCAATCGAGAAAGACCTGCAATTTACAAAGCTTGATTATACAGCAGAAGAACTAAAGCAGTTGTGTCAGTATGTGACCAATCAGTTGTATATCTTAGATACAACGGCGATGGATCAAGCAACAATGGCAAAGCAAAGCCGTATCGCTATGAATCAGATTATTTCTAGCTACTATCCCAATCCTAAACCGATGCTGTTTTCAAAACTGATGACAGCCTGTGGACTAAGCGGTATTTTCTCACCGTTTACCATTGAAGCAAATTATAATAAAGATATGTCAGCTTTTAATACTCCTTTTACAATGTGCCATGAACTTTCTCACTTGCAAGGTTATATGTCAGAGGATGAAGCAAACTTTTTAGCCTATCTTGCCTGTTCACAATCAAATCAGGAGTATTTTCGCTACAGTGCTTATCTTACAGCTTTTATTTATATAACGAATGAGCTATATGATTTGGGTGTAGATATTAATCCTTATTATGAGCAGCTTTCCGAACCGATTCTAAAGGACTTGAAGGAAGATCACGCTTTTTGGAATCAATATGGTGATACGATGAGTACGATTACCAATGCCGTTAATGACACCTATTTAAAAATGAATTCAGTAGAAGAGGGTGTTGTCAGTTATCAGCGTTTTGTGGGATTAATTTTTTCCTATTATAAGCAAAATAATCCCGGTATTTTTTCATAGAGCTTATTCGTTAAGGACATGATTAAGAAGAGATGATCTTATCATCATGTCTTTTTTATACGGTTTTATAAAACAATTAACCTGTAAACATAAGAAAATCTTAATATTCTCTTATAAGAATATTTATAAATACTCAAGAACATTATGATAAAATAGGGTACTTGATTGAAAGGGATGGAAGATATGACAGATAGAATACTGATTGTAGATGATGAACAGGAGATTGCCGATCTTGTGACACTTTATCTTGAAAATGAAGGGTTTAAAATATTTAAGTTTTATAATGCCTTAGATGCCTTGTCGTGTATAGAAAATGAATCCTTGGATCTCGCTATTATAGATGTTATGATGCCGCATCTCAATGGTTTCCAGTTATGTAAGAAGATTCGTGAACAGCATCACTATCCGGTGATCATGCTGACAGCAAAGGGTGAGGAAATTGATAAAATCACCGGGCTGACATTAGGGGCAGATGATTACATCACTAAGCCTTTTTTACCATTAGAACTGGTAGCACGGGTAAAAGCACAGCTGCGAAGATATAAGAGATATAATGGCAGCAGTGAGACAGATGAAAATGTTATTGTTCATTCGGGACTGGTCTTAAACATCAAAACCCATGAGTGTATCTTAAACGAAAAGCCACTTTCGTTAACACCCACAGAATTTTCCATTTTGAGCATCCTATGTCAGCAAAAAGGAAATGTAGTCAGTTCAGAAGAACTGTTTCATCAGATTTGGGGCGATGAATATTTTAGTAAAAGCAACAATACGATTACTGTACATATTCGGCATTTGAGAGAAAAAATGGGAGATTCCTTTGAAAATCCTAAGTATATTAAAACAGTCTGGGGGTGTGGGTATAAAATCGAAAAATAAACAGGCTCAGTTCATTCGAATGATTTGCATCGCTTGTGTCGTTATTATTATTTTTTACGGACTATATTATTTGATTGACCAAGTGATGAATGGAACCTTTGCGGATTGGTTTACATCTAATTTCATCGATACTTATTATGAGCCTTATGAAACTGCTGATGGTGTAATCAAGAATGCATTAAACACGGATCTAAATTGGTATCGGCTTAAGATGGCTTTATTGGGTGTTGCGGCTGCCGGCACCGTTTTAATATCGTTAATCATCTTTGCCGTCTCTCACTTTTATGCGAATAAGAAAGTTAGAGAAACAGTGACGAATGCCAGTCAGATGATGCAGGACTATATGGCAGGAGACAAAGAAGCAACAAAAGTATTTCCCAAGGAATATGCCGAAATCTCTTCGCAAATGCTGGAGATTAAGTCTGCCATGCAGCATCATGAACAAATTTTAAGAGATGAGGCGAACCGCAAAAATGATTTAATCGTATATCTGACACACGATTTAAAAACACCGTTAACTTCCGTTATTGGCTATTTAAGCTTATTGGATGAAGCTTCGGATATGCCAAGTGAACAAAAAAACAAATATATTGGAATCGCCTTGGATAAATCACATCGCTTAGAAAAGCTGATTAACGAGCTTTTTGAAATAACTCGCTATAATCTTCAGCAAATCGAATTGGAAAAAGAATCTATCGATCTTTACTATATGCTAATACAGATGACCGATGAGTTTTATCCCCTTCTGCAAACTCATGGTAATACAATTAATCTTGAAGTAAAAGAAGACACGGTTCTATATGGGGATCCGATCAAGCTGGCAAGAGTTTTCAACAACATTTTAAAGAATGCGATTGCCTACAGTTATCAAGATACGGAAATTAAAATCTGGACTGAAAAAACAGATACAGAGCTTGCGCTCTATTTCCGTAATAAAGGACGCACGATTCCACCGCGTAAATTAAATGCCATTTTTGAAAAGTTCTTCCGATTAGATGAAGCCAGAACAACCAATACCGGAGGTGCCGGCTTAGGTCTTGCGATCGCTAAAGAAATTATAACCCTGCATCAAGGAACGATCACAGCCAAAAGTGAGAATGAATGGACAACATTTTGTATTACCCTCCCCTTAAACTAACTATTATTTACTTTCTTAATATTTTCTTAGGAATTAAACAATTAAATATTAAACTATGAATAGCTTTTGTTGGGTAGAATAATGACTGTACAAAAGCTATTTTTTGTGTTTAAGAAAGGCAGGTCTGTTTATGAATAAAAAAACATCACGTACTAAGCTGGAAAATAAAAAAAGAAAGGTTCTTTTATATATTTTTATATTGACTACCCTCACCGCTTTAATATTGATTGCGAAAGAATTACGTACAGTAATCGATTATCAAAAAAACTCTTTTTTCTCTATCTTTGAAAAAACAAATACAAAAGAATCTATGCCGCCGCAATCATCCGATTCTATTGATCTGACACATTTATATAGTCCCTACTCAGTCTTAGTGGATTTGAGCACTAATCAAACACTGGCACAAAACAAAAGCCAAAGTAAGATTTATCCGGCTTCATTAACCAAGATTATGACAGCAATCATTGCGATTGAAAACATAGAGAATTTGAATGAGGAGATGCTTCTGACAGAAAAGCATTTTGAAACTTTATATGAAAGAGATGCTTCTATGGCAGGCTTCCTGCCGGGAGAAAAAGTTACATTGAAGGATCTGCTGTATGGAACACTGCTGCCCTCAGGAGCAGAGTGCTGTTTGGCGTTGGCAGATCAAATCGCTATGTCAGAAAGCAAGTTTGTAAATTTGATGAACAGCAAGGCAAAAGAACTGGGTATGAATAACACACTTTTCTGCAACTCGACCGGTTTGCATAACGCTAATCATTATTCAACGGTTGAAGATATGGCAAAATTATTACAGTATGCCCTGAAAAATAAAGAGTTCAGAGCGATTTTTACCAGCAGACAATACAGCATCTCCGCAACTAATCTGCATCCCGAAGGATTAACATTTTACAGTACTATGTTTAGTTCGATGAATGATACAAGGGTTGTAGGTGGGAATATCATCGGCGGAAAGACAGGCTATACAGATGAAGGCGGATTATGTTTAGCCAGTCTTGCACAAATCAATGGAAAAGAATATATCTTTGTAAGTGCCAAAGCAAAGGGCGATCATCAAACCCAGCCTTATCATATTTTAGATGCAAACAATGTATATAATCAGGTAGGAAGTTTAAATGTTCTAAATGATTCTAATTTAAAATAAAGTGGGGCTATGCTATAATGGAAAAATGAAAAGGAGATATCTATATGGGACATATTTTGTTTATGGAACCGGTTTTTAAGGAAATGATTTGGGGCGGACATCGCTTAAAAGATGTATATAATTATCCCATTCCGAGTGATTCTACAGGGGAATGCTGGGCTATTTCTGCACATAAAAACGGCGACTGTACCATTTTAAATGGTGAATATAAGGGAATAAAACTTTCAATGCTTTATCAGCAGCATCGTGAGCTGTTTGGCAATATTAAAGATCCTGCGTTTCCCTTGCTGATTAAAATTATCGACGCTTCTAAGGATCTTAGTGTACAGGTTCATCCTGACGATCATTATGCTTCAAAGCATGAGCATTCTTTAGGAAAGACGGAATGCTGGTATGTACTTGATGCAGCTCCGCACACGCAAATGGTAATGGGACATCATGCTCAAACAAAAGAGGAATTAATAAAATGTATCGAAAATGACAAGTATGATCGCTTGCTTAATAAGTTTGAAATAAAGCCGGGAGAATTTTACTATATTCCTTCCGGAACGATTCATGCGATCTGCAGCGGCTCATTAATCTATGAAGCACAGCAGTCTTCGGATATTACCTATCGTGTCTATGATTATCATCGTAAAGATAAAGAGGGCAACGAACGTCAGCTTCATGTTCAGCAGTCCATCGATGTAACAACAGTTCCTTATCATCCTACTTTACAAAATGAACTATCAAAAGAGATCACAGACACATTTATCAGAACACGCTTGATTGAGGCCCCTTATTTTTCTGTATCAAAGATTGAGGTTTTAAAAAAGACTTGTCTTATGCATAGTCAGCCGTTTAGTCTGTTTAGTGTCATTGAAGGAGAAGGGTATGTCAATGATAATCCAATAAAAAAAGGACAGCACTTTATTGTCTGTCATGATATTCAAAAGATAGAGTTTGATGGTCAGCTTACTTTGATGATGACAACCTTATAATATAGATCGGCGTAAGTCGGTCTTTTTTCTTGGGAAACTTTATAAACCTATATTTTATATTCTTTACTAAAAATAATAAAATCTAATTTTAATAACCTGAAAAAGGCTAGAGGTTTTAAAAAGGGATGTATATAATAAACACATAACTAAAAGGAGGATCTAAAATGGGATTTAATAAAGATTTTTATTGGGGCGGATCAGTGTCCTCTTTTCAAACTGAAGGAGCTTGGGATGAAGGCGGAAAAGGATTATCAATCTATGATGTCAGACCGACAAATCCAAATTTTTCAGATTGGAAAGTAGCTATTGATGCCTATCATCGTTATCCTGAAGATATTGCATTAATGAAAGAGATGGGATTTAATTTTTACCGTTTTTCGATTTGCTGGTCAAGAATCATTCCTAACGGTGATGATGAAATCAATGAAGAAGGCGTGGCTTTCTATAATCAATTAATCGATCAGCTTTTAGAAGCAGGTATTGAACCTATGATCACACTGGTGCATTTTGATATGCCTTACCATTTAGTCAAAGAATATAATGGATTTGCTTCAAGAAAAGTAGTGGATCTGTTTGAACGTTATGCCCGTGTGTGTATGGAACGTTTCGGGGATCGTGTTAAACATTGGATGAGCTTCAATGAACAAAATCTGTTTTCACAGTCATTAAGATATTCAAATGCAGAAGATATTCCTGAGGGAGAAGATCCAATTAAATTCTTGTATCAGGTCAATCATCATGTATTTATTGCTCACTGCAAAGCAGTTAAAGCATTACGTGAATTAGTGCCGGATGCACAATTTTGCGGAATGGTCGCTTATGGACTTACTTATCCGGACAGTGCTGAACCAAAAGCAAACATGATTGCACAATTAACAAATGATTACTTTAATAATTTTTATGTGGATGTCTTTACGAAAGGAAAATATCCAAATTATATGATCAACTATTTATCTGCTCATGGCTGGATGCCGGAATTTGATAAAGAGGATGATGTATTATTGAGCTATACCGTGGATTATATGGCATTTAGCTATTATACCAGTGCCGTTGTCACAACTGCAGAATACGAAGGACGTTTCTTGGGGGATGTCATTGCAGAGGCACATCGTAAAAATGAATTTTTAGATGGGACAGAATGGGGATGGCAGATCGATCCAATCGGAATTCGACGCATCGCCAGAGATATTTACTATCGCAGCGGCAAGCCGGTGTTTGTATTAGAAAATGGAATTGCCCATCGCGAAGCTTTAAACGAAAATAACACGGTAGAAGATGATTATCGTATTGACTACCATCGTGAGCATATCAAACAATTAAAAGCCGCAGTAGAAGTAGACGGTGTAGAATGTTTAGGGTATGTCACATGGGGACCTATTGATATTCCAAGCAGTCAATGTGAAATTGCCAAAAGATATGGATTTGTTTTTGTCAATCGTGATGAGAAAGATCTAAAAGATTTATCACGTCATAAAAAGAAAAGTTTCTACTGGGTGAAAAAAGCATTTGAATCAAACGGAGAAGATTTGGATTAATGTTTTACTGCCTGATTATTTGGGCAGTTTTTTTATTTCGAGGGAATGCATCATTTTTATCTTAAATTAAAGATTAACCGCTTAAATAGATAGTATTTTATATTTAAATTTGATATTATTATAAAGTCAGGTATAAAAATGAGGGATTTTGTCGATGTTTTTTATAATAAATATTAAATTAAAGAGGTCGAACATATAGTCCTAATAAGAGTGCAAGTCACATATAAATTTATAGTTCAGTTATTGCAGCATGGATGTTCTTACGATGGGATGAGTCTGCCGGTTTGACCGATTTATGGGAAAGTGGGGATTTAATTAAAAATGTTGGAAACGCAAGTTGGAGCGGTCATTAGGCTCAATCGGATTCATCAAAATATCTCTGTACGTGGATTAGCTGAGATTGTAGGGATCGAATACAGTCAGCTTAGTAAAATTGAAAGAGGAATGGAATCTTCCAATCCGGTAACGATGGAATCCATTTTTGAAGCATTAGATTTAAACTATCATCAAACAATAGAATATTTACCTGTTTGTATTAAAAAGGTGCATAAGCTTTATCATGATATGTTATATCGTAAATCGAGAGAGGAATTGCTCAGGCAGTTAGAGGAATTAAATCATGACAGTCATAAAATGGGATTAACAACATCTCTTTTACTGGCTAATCTGGTTTTTGATCTTCTTTGGCAGCAGCCATGTGAATATGACACCTTGATTACTGCTTTAAGTAAAGTAGAGGATACAATGAGTTTACTGCAAAAGCAGATTTTTAAACAGTATCAAGGATTCTATCAGTTTATTAAGGGAAATTTCAATGAAGCCATTGAAATGCTGGAAGAAGCCGAATCTTTTTATATGGATATTGGAAATCTGGCGATGATCTCATATCAAAAAGGTATTATTTATGCTAAACATGGTGATTTTCTGGAAGCCTTTGAAAGCTTAGGCGAAGCAAAGCGTCTCTTTGAACAGCATCATAACTATGTCCGCAGCGCTTTCTGCAGTGTATGTGTCGCTAATATTCATCTGATGACAGGGAAATACCGTAAATCACGTATTTTATATGAAGAAATGTTGGAGGTTTATCATAATTTCGGCTTAGGCCCGGAAGATAAACTGATTGTCTGCAATAATCTTTTATATTTGTGCATACTGATGGAGGAATATGATAATTTTCTGCCTACCTTTGAAAGCTTTGATGAGGATGTCAGACAATTGATGGAAAAATACCCTCAGTATTTTTATTACCAAATGATGGTAGCTTATCATAAAGATGACATGGAATTATGTAAAAAAGCAATTGATCAGTTTGAAGCATTGAATCAAGATCCGATTGATAAATATATGGCTAAATATTACCGCTTGAAGATAGAAGGAGCAGGGAGTGAAGAACTGATTAAAGTATTGGATCACAACCTTAAAGCGATAGAAAAAACGTCGTTTCCAGCCTCAAATCGTATTGTATTAAAACTGATGCTGAAAGAACATCAGCATTCTAAAGATTATAAAACCTTATATAAATATGCTTTAAAATTATGTGAAATCAAAATGTAAAATAAAATGCAGCTATCGTTAGCTGCACTTTTTAATTGCATCATAAATCATTTGAGCATTATCATAATTACCATTAAAACAAATTCCCTGCATCCCGATTGACTTAGCACTGTTGATATTATCTTGACTGTCATCAATGAAAAAGCATTCAACAGGATTTAAATTCATCTTTTTACAAAAATCTTTAAAAATAGCAGGCTCCGGCTTCATTAATAGATGCTTAGCGGATATATAGAAATCTTTAAAATAAGCAAAGGCTTCGACATTTTCATAATATTCATAAAAGCTAAGCGATGTGTTTGAAAGCAAGTAGAGTGTATATCCTTCTTCTTTTAGTCTTTTAGAAAGCTCTATAATGTTTTTAAACGGCGTCAGATACAAATACCACTCATCCATAACTTTCTTAACCAGTGGCTTTAATTGCAGATCCACCCGTGCCTTCATAATGGCGCAGGCATCCTCTTTAGATAATGTCCCTTCATCTAAAGCAAGCCACTCCGGACTTTTGAAAATGGCTTCAACTAATAATCTCTGCTGATCTTTGTCCTTAGTAAAATGTTGGATAATGTAGTTTGGATCATAAGATAAAACGACATTGCCCATGTCAAAAACAATATTTTTGATCATTCTATTTTCCTCCCGTATTATAGCTTCATTATATAATGAGGCTATCTCTTTGTCTAATTATGTAATAAAAAACGGAGCCATGCTCCGTCTTAATAATCACTGGTTTCAATTAATTTTGCGTTCACAACAAAGCGATACTGATCATCTAAAGAATCAACACATGTCGATAAAGTAATCACCTGATCTTCAGGCGTTACTTCAACCCCGGTTGAATAAAGGGCTGTCGAAAACCACTCATCAATCATTTCTTGCTTTAATCCGCTTTGTCCGTAAACATTATAGTAAGTCTTTGTGGAAGCAACATCTACATCTCGTGCTGAGAAGACTTGATAGCGCAGCTTCTGTCCTTCAATATACAAATCAATATAAGGATGTTCATTATAATAGTTGACATCTTTATATTTTTTTAGTTTACCAAACATACTTCCGTTTTTCATATTGTGTCCATAGATAATGGTATTAAAATCACTGAAATCGGAACTATTTTGGTAATCGGCAAATAATGTTCCGGCAAATGAATCTTCTTTCTGCAAATTACGATGAAGATAATAATCATTGTCACCGGCTTGAACAACGGCATAAGAGATATCCGTATCTTCAATATTCAGCCAGGCTACAGCATCGCTGTTTATTTCTTTTAATTTAGCGAAATCAACTGTAAAAGGAACATCCTCTTTTTTTTCGGGAATTACAGTATTGCGAATCTGAGCATTATTGTCATCAACGGTTTTATATTGCATAAAGATAGTAAATAACTGATAAGCAGAAAAACAGAATACGATGACACAGACAACAAGGAGAATGCGTCTAATGTATTTTTTCACTAGACATTGAATTTAAACAACATGATGTCACCATCTTGACCAACATATTGTTTACCTTCCTGACGTACCTTGCCGGCATCTTTTAAAGCCTGCTCACTTCCGTATTGGATAAAGTCATCATAGCTATAAGTTTCTGCTTTAATAAATCCTCTTTGGAAATCAGTATGGATCACTCCTGCCATTTCCGGAGCCAGCATCCCTTTTTTAAAGGTCCATGCACGCACTTCCTGCACCCCTACTGTAAAGAAGGTACATAATCCTAAAAGAGCATAAGCTTCTTTAATTAAACGATCCAAACCACTTTCCTTTATTCCTAGCTCCTCTAAGAACAGCTTCTTTTCTTCTGGCTCTAATCCGGCTAATTCAGCTTCAATCTTTGCACAGATCGGAACTACCTTGCTACCTTCTTTATCGGCATATTCTACAAGTGTATTGTAATAAGGATTAGCAGTAGGGTCTTCTAAATCCTCTTCACCTAAGTTAGCCACATAGATGAGCGGCTTCATCGTCAGCAATGACCATTGTTTTACAAATAGAATTTCTTCTTTTGTAAAATCAATAGAACGGGCTGGCTTTTCTGCTTCTAAAGCTGCTTTTAACTTATCTAAAATAATAACTTCTTCCTTCGCTTCTTTATCTCCTGACTGAGCCTTCTTGCCAATTCTGGCAATACGATTTTCAACAGTCGCTAAATCTGCAAAGATTAGTTCTAAGTTGATTGTTTCAATGTCACGGATAGGATCCACGTCCCCGTCTACATGGGTAACATCGGGATCTCTAAAGCAGCGGACAACTTCACAAATCGCATCTGTTTCACGAATATTGGCTAAAAACTTATTTCCTAATCCTTCGCCTTTTGACGCTCCTCTTACAAGACCGGCAATATCCGTAAATTCAAATGTAGTAGGAACCGTTTTTTTAGGCTGAACTAATTTTGTCAGTTCATCTAAACGATGATCCGGTACTTCTACAACTCCGACATTAGGGTCGATTGTGGCAAATGGATAATTGGCAGCTTCCACTTGCGCGTTAGTAATTGCATTAAATAAAGTGGACTTTCCAACGTTTGGCAATCCCACAATTCCTGCTGTTAATGGCATGATAACACCTCTTTCTACTCCTATTAGTTTAGCGAATTAGTGTCTAAAATGCAACTAAAACTATGCTGATTTATTGAATGCATAACATCGTTTTCTCCAAGAGCTTCTTATTTTTTAGTGTATTTTAAATAAAGTCTGCTAATCCGACTGTTTTGCTTTGCTAATTTATAATGAGAAAGAGAAGTGATATAGCAGAAAATCACTAACAGACTATAACCGATTATAGAGAAGCAAACAAGGAGTCCCTGCCCATTTTTTATCAAGGTGCTGCTGCTGCAAAGTAAGGGATATAGACTAAAGGCATCTAAAAAGGTAATGTCCATCCTATGCAATAGAAGGGGAACCGCAGTCATCATTAACAGCAGAAAGATGACCTGAGATTGGTGGCGCAGCCATTTCGATAAGAAAAAGAGAAGGAAAACTGTACATTCAATAGCAGCCAGCTTTAATAGGAAGTTCAAGATAAGATAAATCATAATACTCATAGCTGAGGGTAATGCCACAAACACAGATAATGAAGTAATAGAAGCATGAATCCCCAAAGTACCATATTTATTAAAGATATGCACAATGCCGGGCAGGTAAGCGAGTAGGGTTACAAGCAATCCACATATTAAGGCAATCCGCAGTTTACAATGAAGCAGGATTTTGTCTCCCTTTTTGCAGGCTAACAAAAGCCGATCGGCTCTGTGGGTATACTCCGTGCATAATAGATTAGAAAACAGCAAAGTCAAGCAGACAATCGATAAGATGGCAGGAAGAAGATTAACCTCGTCATTAAAAAATAAACGTTCATAGCCGAAGGGAACAACCATTTCTCTTTGGGGATCCTCTTTAACGTATTCATACTGCCAAACCGCTTTTTGAAATAAGGATTCATTAAATAACTGTGTTTCTAAAGCATTTTGCATATAGTCATATTGAGTTTTATTTATTTGACCTTCATTAAAGGACTGTTCGTTTTTATCATACTGCATATGCAAATCTTCATAATGCTGCTGCTGAGAAGAAATAAATTGATCCGTAGCTTCGCTGGGTTTTCCTTTCATTATCTCAATATAGTGCCTATAGCGACTTTCTTCTATGGATTCATAAATGGAATTATGCTGTAATGAGTATCCTTGTATTCCCATGAAGATCAGGATAATGATTAGCCCCTTCTGTACAAAGAAAATTTTATAAAGCTCCTGCACCCATAGATAAGGAAGAAGCTTTTGTTTTTTCTTTCTCGATAAAAAGTCGGTATGCTGGCTGTATAAATTCTGCTTTTTAGTGTAGATTATACAGATTGCCGCAAGTAGAAGAATAAATAAAGTAATCATGATGATTTGGGCAAGCTTTTGCAGGGAATAGGCATGTTGGAATATATTCAGATTGTAATACATTTCATAAAAAACATCGGTTCTTAAAAAACTGATGAAATTAATATAACGCAAAACAGAAATGGACTGATGATTGGGAAGATACTGATAAAGCAGAAATTCGATGCCCATGACAAGCAGCATGGCACCAAAACAGAAGATGCGCTGTTTACTAAATAAAGCGATCAGTATCATTAAAGCACCGATAATGCAGGCAGCAATCCATTTAGTCCCAATAAATAGTACTAAATAGCCCCCGATACTTAGATGCAGAGTGCTTTGAGCATATTTGCCAAGGGACTGAAGGCTTGCCTGCAGACTGCCTAAGCCACAGCTAGTCTGCATATAAATAAGGTTGCTGGCATAAAGGAGCAAAATGACACAGGCAATGGATATCCCCATGACTAAACATTTTATCGCCATTGTTTTTGTACCGCCATTGATGCAAGGTCTGACAAAACAAAATAGGCGTTTTTCTTTTTCTTCGAGAATAAGAGCAGTAGCAATAACACCGATCATCAATATTACCAGAACATCTGTGAAAGGAAAGTGCAGTGCCTCTTTGATTCCCTTGTCAAGCTGATAAGTGATAACGACATCCTGCATATTTTTGAAATCCTCTGCCGTTTTTTTAATGTTTTTAGAGGAAAATGAAGCTGGATCAGAAAAGATAGAAATAGAAGATATATGATCTGCCTTATCTTGTATCGCAGACAGCCGATCATGATAGCCATGCAGCTGCTCCATCTCTTTACGAATAGCCTGCATAAACTGTGATTCCTGTTCGAGATTCTTGGTATAGTAGATGGCAGTCTCTAAGAAATCACGGGAAGTTTTCTTTTCAATATCCGGATACTGTGCGTGCAGGATTTCCAGTTTGTTAAGACTGTCGCTGTCCTGCCGTCCTTCTAAATAAAGCATCTGCTGTAAGATAAAATGATCTTGAATTATATCATCATAGTCGCAAATATAAAGATAGCGTTCTTCATTGGGCAGGGATAGAAGTTTAGTTTGAAGAGCCTTGTAAGCGGTAAGTGGGATTTCGTTTTGCTGCTGAGCGTAGGCAAATAACGAAAGGTTAAGGATAAACATTAAACCTATTAAGATGAGAAAGCCTTTTTTAGACCATAGTTTATACATTTCAATACTGAAAAGAGATTTCATAGATTAGTATCCTTTTGAAATAAATTCAGGTATACGTCTTCAAGTGAAAGGGCGGTTTCCTGGCAGATTGTTTCTACACTTCCCTGCGCTATGATCCTTCCTTGTTTAAGAAAAATAATCTCTTTGGCAATGCTCTCCACATCACTTACGACATGAGTAGCGATCAAAAGAATATGGTCTTTTGCCAGCTTGCTGAAGATGTCTCTTAGAGAAACACGTTCTTTAGGATCTAAGCCGGCAGTAGGTTCATCAAATAATAGCAGTTTAGGCTCCTTCAACAAAGCTTGGGCGACAAGAATGCGCTGCTTCATCCCACCTGAATACATACGGCATTTCTTTTCTAACTGATCCTGCATATTGACCATGGAAGCAACGCGTTCGACTTCTTGATCAATGTCTTTTTTATCCACATTTTTAAGTAGTGCCATATAGGTTAAAAATCTTCGCCCGGTAAATTCATCGTAGAGTCCCTGCTGCTGTGGAGCATAGCCTATAAGATCATAATAGTCTTCCTTCCACGCCTGAATATCTTTTCCCTCCCAGAGCACCTGTCCGCTTTCAAAATTGAGCTGCTTGCTTAGAATACTCATTAAAGTTGATTTCCCCGCGCCATTAGGACCAAGCAATGCATAAATACCTTCCTTGAGGGTGAGCGTCACATCATTGAGGACTATTTGATCTTTATACGCTTTAGTGACATGTTGTATTTCCAGCATTTTCCTACCTCCTAATGGCAATGCCTTGTGATAAAGTTTCAAATGGCTGATAATGAGCGACATTGTTCCAGTAATCTTCTTTACTAATCAGACCAACATAGATCGTATCCATCGTGTACTGATCTGTCCCCGCCCATGTTTTCTCCAAATGCTGGTCATGATCATAGTAAACGAAGAAATACTGCTCGTATTCACTGTAGATTGTAATATCTTGAACAGGTGCAGAGGTTTTCAGTGTTATTTCTTTCATTTGCTGATCGTTGAGATTCCACGCATAGGAAGTGACATAGCCTTCCTCACCTTTGTTCCAACCGGAAATAATCAGATGACCGTCAAAAACGTCATTGAGACTGTACAATAGATTATCAGGCAATTTTGCGATAATCTTATCCTGCTGAGTATCTACGGATACTGCGTGAAGATTATAACCTTCAATATAATAAAGCTTATTTTGATAATAAGTAGAGATTTCAGAGACAGGGGCAGTGCTTTCCCAAATAATCTCCTGCTTATCCAGATCATATGCATAATAGCTTAAATTTACATTTTTCATCACTGCTTCATATTCATCAAACCGCTTTTCATTTAACAGTTTTTCTGGATCTTGGCTGTAATGGTACTGGCTAAAAATGATTTGTCGGTTTTCTGCTGCAATAATATTACGATCTTTATTATCTAATAAGTGACTTGTTTTCCCGCTTTGCAAATCAATGGTGAAGATAGCCGAGTCGGTTACATGCTGCATATAGCTGTTTTCTTCTAACTGAATATCTTCCGTTTTATGCAAGGGAATATAAAGATAACGATCATCAAAAGTCAGACGGTTATCTGAATAACTGTATCCAGCAGGAAGAGTACACAGTTTTTCTCGATTTTTGCCATCTAAGCTCATACGGTAAATGGCTGAAGCAGAAGAGCTTTGGGAATCTCCCATAGACATGCCTGTTTCTGAGTTCAACAGATATAAATAATCCCCATGAACAAATAAAGTAGAAGAAAACCCCATCGCTCCTAAATAAGATGTGCAAGCTTCGTCATGGTGCTGACACTGCGGCTTATCACATAAATAGATTTCTTTTTTTGCGGCATAGTCATAATAGAGAATATTGCTTCCATCACCGTCTCCTGTTTCATTAAAAACGATATGATAGAAGCCCTTATCATTTCCACTGCCATGATATAACTTTTGGTGAACCAGAGATCCCTTTGTCTCTTGTACAGGTGGTTCATCGGATGATTTTTTTGATTGTGCTGAACATCCGCTGATAAAAAAACAGCATAATAAAATAGTTAGTTTCTTAAACATATTGATCACCTCATCTAAAGGATAAACAATATATGTATCTGACTTGTATCATAAAAAAGATCCCCGACTAGGGGATCATCCGGCTGATGTAATTTTAAAGTTATAGGAACTATGCTGTCCTAACGGGATAATGCCTATTTCTAAAGTAGGATAACCATTTCCATAATGACGTATTTCACAGTATACCTGAAGTTTCGCTATATAGGATTCATAGCCGTTATCTGTATAGGACCAGTCTTCAATGTCCTCTAATCCCAGATATTGAATCATTGAACGCATTATTTCTTTGCAATCTTCTTGATTTAAAAGCTCGACAGCTTCATTGCTGATATCAAGGGCAGTAATCTTTTTACTTTCTTTCAGCAGATCAAAGCTGGTACTGACCACTTTATTTTCTTCCATAGAAAAGATCTGTGATAAGTTATACAGATGACGGTTTCTTAACAATAATGAACCAAAATCGATGGTATAAGCATTTTTATCGTTGTTTACAAGCTGATTGGTGATAACAGATTTATCAATTAAGCTTCTGATTTCTTGTTCATATAATAATTTTATATCTGCATAAGTTTCTTGATCTTCCGGTGTTGAGGAAGAAAAATTAATTAAATATTGATTTTCTGTTTCTGTACTTTCTCCCTGTGTATAAAATGATGCATAAATCTCAGAAATGACAGGGTACTCTTTGGCAATATCGGATGAGATGTAAATCTGATCAAAATGATATTCTTTTTGAATATCATGCCAATCCTGTAAAGTGAAGACAAGTATCGGCAGTAAGAATGACAAAATGAAAATGACCGGCAGTAAGATATAAGCTTTACGCTTCATCTTGGCTCACCTCCAGTACAAAGGAAACGGTGGTTCCCTCGTTTTCTTTAGATTGTATTGTTAAAGGGGTTTGGTGCAGGTCACAGATTTTTTTTACGATGCTTAATCCAAGACCGGCACCGCCTTTGCTTCGAGAGCGTGATTTATCTGCCATATAGAAAGGTAAAGTCGCTTTTTCTATATTTTCCTGCGACATGCCAATGCCATGATCAATGACCATAAACTGATAAGTCTTATCAAGATGAATACCCTTAATGAGTACCTCGCAGCCTTCTGATACTTGCAGGGCATTATCAATCAGATTGCGTAGCAATGTAAAAAGAAGCTCCTCATTTGAAAAAACAAGTCCTTTATCATAGTGGAATGCCAGATTGGCGTGATTCGTGCTGTTTTCATAATACTGTTTTAATGTCATCATTACTTGTTCAACTAGAATAGCCGTTAATTTTGGTGTCTGCTGATTCAAAGCAAAAAGATCCATCATCGTATGGGAAAGGGCATTTAAGCGATTACCCTCTCTAAATATATAGGAAGCGGCAACCTGTCTTGTTTTTTCATCGCAGTCATAGGTTCGCAGCATATCGGCATATCCGATAATCGAGGTCATTGGTGTTTTGATTTCATGGGAAAAGCTGCTCATAAATTCTTCCTTTTCTTCTGCTTCTGTTTTTAGCTTCTGAAAGGTAAGCTGTGTAGCAGCTGCCATCTCATCAAAGCTTTTACTTAATTCTCCAATCTCATCGTCACTGTTGATTTGTGTTCGTTCTTCGTAGTGTCCTTTAGCGATTCGCTTACTTGCTTCATTGAGTAAGCCGATATAGCGGGTAAGATAGCGAATGGAAACATTCAGTAATAAAAAAGCGATAATAAGCATACCGGCATTGACGATCAGAAACTGCTGTAGCTGACGGTTTCTTTCCTGATAAACGGAAGTAATATCCGTATAAGTAGTGAGGTAATACGTCAGACTCCCGGCTTTTAATTCTGTTGTAAGGTAAGCATAGTAATGCTTGTTATCTTTCATTAAACGGACACTGGCATCATTTTTAATCTGACTGTTTGCTTCTAATGAGGACTGGGTATTCATATAGACTGTCTGATTATCTCGCTTTAATAAATAATAGCGTTCTTTATCTGTATAAATGGAAGCATATTGCAGCATATAGTATTGGACACGAACATCCATAGCTGAAACATCACTGCCATACTGTGTGTTTTCCTCAAGGGTATCTTGTAGCAGCTTAGATTCCAAAGAAAAACTTTCGATGGACTGTGATCCGGCTGCCTGTTCGATTACCGATTTCAATAAATGAGCATGATTTTGATAAATCACCAAAGCAGAACCTAAAGAAAAGATTACCGCAATCGTAATAAGACAGGTCGTTATTATTTTATAGGTAAATTTCACTTTGGCACCTCCAGCATATAGCCGATCCGAAATACAGTTTTAATATGATCCGACCAGTTTAATTTTTTTCGGAGGCGCTGAATATGTAAATCGAGTGTACGTGTGTTTCCTTCCAGTTCGTCATGCCACACTTTTTCATATAAGGTATCACGATACAAAGCAATATTTTTATTTTGTACAAGATATAAGAGTAACTCGTATTCTTTTCTTGTCAGCGGTATGGTCTGATTATTCTGTGTGACAGTGCGCAGATGGGTATGGATCACAATATCCAAAATGGGCATATCTTCCATTCCCTTATGGTAGCGGCGCAGCACACTCTCTACTCTTGCCAGCAGTTCATCAATCGCAAAGGGTTTGACCAGGTAATCATCTGCGCCCATATGCAGACCTTTTACCCGATCTCGTATACTTCCTTTTGCCGTAATAAAAATCACCGGAATATGCATCGGTTCAATGTATTCCATCAATTCATAGCCATTGACTTTTGGCAGCATGATATCAAGCAAAACCAAATCATAGGATTCTTGTTCTAGCATATTAGCGGCTTTGTCCCCGTCACTGGCATAATCACACTGATAGCCTACCCGCATCAGATTCATCATGATCAGATCAGCAATCGCTTTTTCATCTTCAACAATTAATAATTTCATAGTATCACCTGTATTATCGTAACGTTATTTTGTATCTGAATTGTATCATGACTAGAGCAGCTTGATTTTAAAATCATCGTTATCTTTATAGTAGTAAAATTCACTGAACTCATGCTCAAACATTCCCAGCATCATTTCAAAGTCTTCTGCTAACGGATAGTTTTTGAGCTCCTCTTTTTTTACCCAAAAGACTTCTCCTTCAATTGAAGAGGTCAGTTCTCCTGTGAAACAATTCGTTTTATACAAAATGACGACATAACGTTCACCTTTATCGGTAGGCCATTGTTTTAACCCACATAATTCTAAATCTGAAATATCGAGACCCGTCTCTTCTTTTACCTCTCGAATCGTCGATTCAATAAAAGATTCCTGATCTTCGACATGTCCGCCGGGAAAAGTAACTCCGGGCCAATGTTTGCTTGTTCGATTCTGAACTAAAACTTGTCCTTGATCATCATAGATCATACAAAGATTTGTGAAAATAGCTTTTTCCATGGTTAACCTCCAATATTCTTTATTTTAACATATTCCATAATCTTTCTATACTCTTATCTTAAAAGTGATAAAATATAGGAAAAGGAGGAATGTTTATGTTAGAAGAAATCAGAGTAAGACAAAGTATTCGCCGATATACGAACCAGCCAATCGAGGAAGAAAAAATAAAGGCTTTGCTGAAGGCGGCTATGCGTGCACCGACAGCACAAAATCGACAGGAATGGCGTTTCTTGGTGGTACAGGATCGAGAATCCTTAGATAATATTGCACTCTTTTCTCCCTATACAGGGATGATGAAGCAAGCACAGGCAGCGATCATTGTTTTAGGCGATTGTGAGGTAACACCAATTGATGCTTATATTTATGTGGACTGTGCTGCCGCAATACAGAATATTTTATTAGAAGGAGTACATCTCGGATTAGGAACCTGCTGGTGTGCAATCGGACCAAATGAAGAACGAATCGAAGCGTTTAGAAATTATTTCAATTTTTTGAATACTTATCTGCCGGTAGCTGTCATTGCCATTGGTTATCCGGATGAGACAAAGCCCCTCATCGACCGCTATGATGAAAACAAAATTATTTATTGGAAAAAATAAAAACCGTCTCATTGAATCTTTAGTATAAAAAGGGTATGTTGTTTATAGGAGGTGAGCATCATGGCAAATGAAGATAAGAAAGATTTCAATGCGATGCTTCAAAAGGATAACGGCATGCCTAAAATTCAAATCGTAAGTGATGAAGCAACGATCAAAAAATATGGCGGTGAAAAGATGTATTTTGCCCCGCCTAAGGATTATGATCATATCATGAAACAGATTCCAATGGGAAAAGTGATTACGGTTAAGACAATACGTGAATATTTTGCGAAAAAGAATAATGCCGATTTTACCGATCCGATTACAGCAGGAATTTTTGTTTCGATTGCGGCATGGGCAAGCTATCAAAGAAAAGAAGATCTTACGCCATACTGGCGTACACTAAAAGTAAATGGAGAACTCAATCCTAAATATCCCGGTGGTATTGAAGCTCAGAAAAAGAAGCTGGAGGAAGAGGGACATACGATCATTCAAAAGGGGAGAACGCATATCCGTTATTATGTAAAAGACTATGAATTCAGTTTGTTTCCACTATAAAAGAGCCGTTTGTCGGCTCTTTACCATTTTAATTGAGAGAGTTTCATTGCATATTGATAGAGTGTTTCGTAATCCTTTGATGCTTCATACTCTTTAATAATCAGCTTTAATACCAGTTTTACGAAATTATAATCATGTCTTTTATCCAGACTTTTAAGATTTAGTTTTAAAGTTCCGTAAAGGCGTTTCTGTGATGCGGCATTGATCTTTAATTTATAATACTCGATTAAATGATTGCGCGGCAGATTCAGGTTAAATGCTTCAAAGCGTTCAATATAAAGCAAGCATTCTTTGTATTGTTTCGTTTGGTATAAAGCAATGATACGATAGAATATGTAATTAATATTATGATTTAAATAGTCGATGACCTCTTTATCAAATTTTTTTTCCACTTTAAAAAATTGATTGAAGTCGTTTACCATCAATGCTCCTAACAGCATGCTGGAACAAATCATCGACACGTCTTCGATATCCATTAATAATCCGTCATAAATGTTTAATAGCTCTTGGTACATTTGTGAAGCTTTATCAAATCTTTCAACCAATAAAAAAACATTAGCCAAAGATACACTGCAAATGATTGAACGAATATAGTTATGATGCTGTTCAAATATGTACTTGGCTTTATTGAGATGTTCATAGGCTTCAAAGGTTTCTCCACGGTAACTATAGATAATACCTTTTTGATAAGCGATCATCGCAGAGCTGCTATCGTTGGTATAAAGAGTTTCAGCTATTTCAAGATAGTTTAATGCCTGTTCAATGTCTCGCTTTAGATAATGATAGAAGCCGCTGTACTGATAAAACAACTGTTTTTGAAATGAAGTCATGGAATCTTCCACTTTTTTTAATATGGATAACATATTTTCATAGGGAAAATCAGTCTCTGTATACAAAACAGCATGTATCAGATTAATCATCAGTATCGGTGTTGATATCCCAATTGTACGTGCCTCAAAATTAATTTCATCTAATTGATCGGTAATTGTCTTTTTTTGTTTTCGATAAAGCATATCATGATAAAGCCGTTCGACTTTATGAGCGCATATAGGAATGTAATCGATTGTAACTTGGTAATCGATATCTAGAGCATCAAATATGGATTCAATAGTTAGTTTATTAGAAAACTCCAACCCTCTCTCGATTTTACTGAGCTGACTATACTCAATCCCAACGGCTTCGGCTAAGGCCCGAATGGACATATTCTGCTGAATCCGATTGAGTCGAATAATAGCCCCTATTTGATTTTCAAACATTTATTTTCCTCCAAAATATATTTGCAAGCCACAATCCTAACATTAAAATTATAGCCTACTAAGCAATAAAATCAATGGAAACGCATGGGTTTAAGCCCAAATGCAACTAATTCAATAAAAGGTATTGAATAAATGGAAGGAATCTGTTCGTTCTAGGAATTCTGCCCTGTAATTAAGAAAAAAGAAAAGATGATGCGCTCATCATCTTGGTATGTGTTGATTCGGTATGCCCTCATTATTAGGATTAGCGGTAAAATGGAATACCTTTTCTAAAAAGGTTTTATCATGCGATTGAATCCCATTGGCAAGCTTAAGATGTGTTTTGAAATACTCCGGCTCAATTAACACCTCCAAGTAACTGCCGGTATCAATCGCTGCCCCTAACTGAATGTAAGTCCAATTCTCTTTTGTGACAACGCTGTTGTAATGCACATGTCCGCAGATAAAGAGATTGTTTTTTTTATGAAGAGAAAGAATATCATTGACAGCCTGACTGTTTTCAATACTTGCCATTGGCCGGTCACTGTTAAAGGTTGTATTAGTGATAGGATGATGTGCCAGTACAATCAGATTTTTATCAGACAGACGAGTTACTTCTTTTTTTAGCCAAGTTAATTGCTCCTCATCAATGATTCCACCCCAATCATCTAAGACAAATTCTTTTGTGGAATCTAAGGCAATGATCGCAAAATCTTCAAATTCCTTAATAAAATATCTTTCTTCGATAAAGAAATTTTGAATATCCTTTTTTGAGACATAGGTGGTGTCATGATTGCCTAAAACATTTATAAAGTTTTTATGCTGGTTTATGATGGGTTCAATTGTCCGGTAATGGCTGATATTTCCCTCTGTTGCCAGATCCCCTAAAGAAAAGATATAATCTGCTGAATCGTTGGCAACACTGTTTAAAAAAGTAAAGTAGTAATCCTGAGCTTGTTTTAACACGTTTGCTTCTGCAAATTCGCAATAATGAAAATCACTGAATATATTTAATTTCATAATAACCTCCGATGTATAGATACATTATACATAACCAAGACTAAATTCTTGTTCAAATTATGTTAAATGTGGGTGAATTCTTTCTTTCTGTCGATATAGTTTTGGTGGAAATCAATAAGTAACTGTGCTAAGATATACATGTTTAAAAACTCAAATGATAGGAGGTTGGTGGCGTGAGCAGAAGAAAACAAAACCAGACCAATAAGAAAAAAACATTACATATTTTTGATATTGCCTTAATTAGTATACAATTCGTATTATCTATATTCTTAGCATATTTAGCTAAAAAAGTATTGCCAATGAAATATTGGCTGATTGTTGTAGCCATCTTTTTAGTTTTATGGCTTCTTGTATTCTTTGTTTTAAGAAATAAGAAAAATTCAGCGAAACAGATGTGGCTGCGTTTGGTCAGTTTAGTATTATCGATTTTAATCGGTGTGGGAAGTGTCTTTGCTTATAAAGGTGTTTCCGTATTAAACAACATTACTGGTGGAAAATATCAGACACAGGTTATTTCTGTTGTGGTACTAAAAGACAGCAGTTATCAGAAAATTAAAGACTTGGAAAATAAAAGCTTAGGTTATGTATCGGCGATTGACACAGATAACATTAATAAAGCAATAGACAACATTGGAACAAAGGATAAGACAACCTTGACCAAAACCAATTATTCAGACCTTAGTCAGCTTCAGAAGGCTTTAGTAAATAAAGAATGTGATGCCATTATTTTCAATGAAGCATATCGTGGAATTATTGAGGAATTCAACGGTGATTTCTCTAATCAGACAAGAGTGATTTACCAATACGAAATTAAAGAAACATTAAATAAAAATACATCAACTGTTAATGTTACAAAAGATGCATTTAATGTGTATATTTCCGGTATTGATACTTATGGACCGGTTTCAACCGTATCAAGATCCGATGTAAATATGATCATGACTGTCAATCCTAAAACAAAGCAAATCTTACTGACAAGTATTCCTCGTGATTACCATGTGACATTGGCTTCATTCAATGCCCGTGATAAATTGACTCATTCAGGAATTTACGGAATCGAAGAAACAATGTCTACAGTTGAAAACTTACTGAATATTGATTTGAACTATTACATGCGTGTTAACTTCACCTCACTGATTACCATGGTAGATGCAGTGGGCGGAATTAATGTCAATGTGGATCAAGCTGTTACAGTAGGCGGTCATACATTGAGTGTTGGAAGCAACTACATGGATGGAGAAACTGCTTTGGCATTCTCAAGAGAACGTTATTCATATGCCGATGGTGATCGTCATAGAGTAAGAAATCAGCAGGCAGTATTAACCGGTTTATTAAATAAGCTGATGTCAGCTTCTATGATTACGAACTATAACTCTATCTTGAATTCTGTTTCAGGGGCATTTGAGACAAACATGGAATCGGGAGACCTGCAAAAATTAATTCAAATGCAGATCGATGATATGTCAAGCTGGGATATTGAACAAATCTCGTTGGACGGAAGCGGATCAACAAGTACAAATTGCTATTCTATGCCTGGATATGAACTCTATGTCATGGATCCAGATCAAAGCACGGTGACAGCGGCAAAACAGAAAATCGACGCTGTTGAAGGGAGATAATGCAAACACCTCACTACAAATTGTGAGGTGTTTTTATTTGGTTAGAGCAACTCAACTTGAATAATAGTGTCGAATCTTGTATAATCAGTGTGATGTAATAACAATGTAGTGTTTTGAGTGCAGGGGGAAGAAAATGAAATTGAGTTTAAGAAGGCTATTTTTAATAGTCTGGGATATCTTTTCGATTGGTTTTGCGGGAATGATTAGCTTATGGGTGTTATATGACGGACAGTTCATGAACTATGTTCGAGCAATTCCCAGTTATGTATTTTTATTAGTATTAGGAACATCTTTGTTTGTGTTTTTGATACTGAATCTTTATAAGAGCGTTTGGCACTTTGCCAGTGTAATTGAATTGAAAAACGTGGTTATCGCAACCTTTTCAGCGACGATTGTTGATTTAGTGATCTTTACCTTATTAGATGTACCAATCGCAAAATCATGGTATTTGATTAACTGGCTGGTTTTGATGACTATGATTGGTGCCAGTCGATTCTTCTATCGTATTACTCGAATCGTGGTTCAGGATCGTCATTTATTTGGGCGTACACGAGAAAATGAATCACGTGTTATGATTATTGGTGCCGGTGAATCCGGAGATAAAATTGCCAGGGAAATCGCTCAGGTTGGAAAATTGAATAAACAGGTTATTTGCTTTATTGATGATATGCCCACAAAAAAGGGAATGCGTCTGCAAGGAAAACCGATCTATGGAGATCGTACGAAAATTAAAGAAGCAGCTGAAAAATTATCGATTGATGAAATTATTATTGCTTTACCGATGATTGATGCGGAAAATAAAAAAGAATTGATTGATTTATGCAAAGATACGGAATGTAAATTGAAGATTCTGCCAGGTATCTATCAATTAGTGAATGGTCAAGTAACGGTCAGCAGTTTAAGAAATGTTGAGATCGAAGATTTATTGGGGCGTGAACCTATTAAAGTGGATCTTAAAGAAATCATGAATTATGTAAATAATAAAGTGGTTATGGTAACCGGAGGCGGAGGGTCAATCGGAAGTGAATTGTGCCGTCAGATCGCTGCTAATGGACCTAAACAGCTGATTATTGTGGATATCTATGAAAACAATGCCTATGATATACAGTTAGAATTAAGAAGAAAATATCCTTCTTTGAACTTAGAAGTCATGATTGCTTCTGTCAGAGATGTGAAAAAAGTAAATGCCTTATTTGAAGAGTTTCAACCGGATATCATCTATCATGCTGCTGCACATAAACATGTGCCGTTGATGGAAGATTCTCCAAATGAAGCAGTTAAAAATAATGTTTTTGGAACCTTAAATGTAGTAAAAGCAGCTGACCGATATGGTGCCAGCCGATTCATTTTGATTTCAACCGATAAAGCCGTAAACCCTACAAATATTATGGGAGCAACAAAACGAATTTGTGAGATGATTGTTCAAACCTATAATAAACATTCTAATACGGATTTCGTAGCTGTTCGTTTCGGAAATGTATTAGGCTCTAACGGTTCTGTTATACCGCTGTTTAAAAAGCAGATTCAGGCAGGCGGACCGGTTACGGTTACGCATCCTGATATTACACGTTACTTTATGACAATCCCGGAAGCTGTTTCTTTGGTGCTTGAAGCCGGAGCCAGAGCTAAAGGGGGAGAAATCTTCGTTCTTGATATGGGAGAACCGGTTAAGATTGCAGACCTTGCTTATAACTTAATTAAATTTTCAGGATATGAACCTAATGTCGATATTAAAATTGAATACACCGGTCTTCGTCCCGGAGAAAAACTTTATGAAGAATTGCTGATGGATGAAGAAGGACTGCAAACCACTGAAAATGCTTTGATTAAAATTGGGAAGCCAATCGATATTGATGAAAATGTTTTATTCAGTCATTTAGATGAACTTTATGAAGCTGCTCATGATGAAAGTGAAAATATTAAATACCTTGTTCATGATTTAGTGGACACATATAAAGTTGATGCCCGCAGAGATCCCAGCAAAATAAAAAAGAAAATCATTCGTGAGGCTGCAGAGGTTTCCTAATAGGAGGAATGAATATGAAGGATCGATTTATTAATCAGGCTTCGTCAGATCAATTGATCGAAAAGTTAAATAAATATAATATCTCATTAAATAAATCTCTGTTAATTAAACAATATGCTAATAGCTTTAATCTTTATCAGCTGTTAGACAGTTTAAAAGTTCTTTACAGTAAAGAATTGCAGGCATTGGATAAACAGAATAAGTCTGTTACCTCAGATTATCTTGAATATATTTTGGATAAGATAGTAAGAGAAAATTATGATGTCGAAGATTCCATTGATCCTTATTACTTGTTTCAGGAATTAAAAACTCAAGGCAAATCAAAAGAAAAGATCAAACAGATTATTGAACGTCTGTTAAGACTGAATAATCTCTATCATCTCAATCATGTCGAAGGCTACTTCGGGGTGTTTGAAGAAGAATGTGAACAGGTCATTTATCGTTTGTTTGAAGATTATCAGGGACTTCCTTTAACCAAGGAAGAAACAAAAGAGTTTGTTTCTTTGGTGGAACACTTCATGGAAAGCTACGATCGAAATGAAGAGTTAAAGATGAATCTTTCACTATTAAAATTAGAACGAATTGCTTCCCTTGGAGATGAACAGGAGATTGATACCGCAATCCAACAGATAAAACAAACTTATAGACTGTCAATTTTTGTGATCTATACTCGTGTTTTATTAGGGACATTGGATCTTTCAAACAATAAAATGTTTAAAAAATACTATCAAAAAGTTAAACAGTATATGGTATTAAGTGATGAAGATAAAGAAGAACGAGCATTCATTGATAATCTATATCAAGATGTTATGATGGATGAAGAAGAATAAAAGCAATGAAACGAATTCATTGCTTTTTGTTTATTTATAAAGTTCTCTAACGCCATCGATATCCGTAGCAGTCATGGCATCTCTTTGTCCCATATTTGGCTGTGGAGCATATTTAGGCAGTGGTTCAATCGTTTTTGTACCTTTTTTTGCAAAAGAAGTTGCACGGTAGTGCATGATAGATTCAAAATCGTATTTTCCGTAAGTCTCACCACTGGACATCTCAAAATTATGTTCATGACCGGGTTTGATATTAGCACAATTAATTTTAATGTATGCGTCTCTGTCACTGCGACAATGTTCATGTTCAATACTACATGTATGCAGCATTTCGTGCAGAATGTTTCCAACTATGGCTTTATCTGACAGAGTGATCGCTTGTTTACCGCCAATCTTACCAATATAAGAAGAACATCCATCCCCTTTTACAAACTCAACATAATCTTTATCTTCACTTTTCTTCTCTCTAAAGCTGACATTTAACTTTGCTGAATTAAATATAGTAATTGCCGTATGAATATCCGCTGTTTTAGAGTGTCCAACTTCAATGCAATAGGGAATTTCTTTTGTATCCCAAAGCTTATTTTTGATTAGACAAGCATTTTGTTGTTGTGTTCCTAAATCTTTATAAGCTTTTAGAAACTTAGAGAATTTAAGGACATCCTCTGTCTTACCTAAAATAATATCTCCTTGTACAATGGCAAATCCATTATGATCTACAAAATTTCCTTTATAAATACAACCATTTAATACATATCTTTTGTTTTTAATTAATTTTCCTTCACAGATTTCTTGATTCATATTTTTTCCTCTCTTTCATTGTTGTGCACATTTCCTGGAATTCCTAATTTCACTATAAATCAGTTTTTATTTACTGAATAGAAAACCATTAAATAATACGAAACATCAAGTTAGAATACTAAAAAAGAAATAGATTCACTATTTCTTGTGAAGATGAAAGGAAAGGTTAAATAATAATGTCATCTTTATATTTTCTGTTTACTATAATATTTTCACCGTTTTCTAATGTGAGTTCACGATGACATTGCGGCAATGTTTTAATAGAGTAAATATGCTCGGTATTAATAATCGTATTGCGACTGACCTGTATAAATGCGAAATTCTTTAAAAGCTGATAAATGGATCTAAATTTACCTTTATATTCATAACTGTTTGTACGATCATAAACAAATACTTTTGTATCGATAACCTCTACATAATAAATGTCATTTATCGCAATATGAATAATACTTTGACGCTGATTGAAAACCTTTATTTTAAGAACTCGCTGATTAAGCTGCTGAACAAGGTTTAAAACATAGGCATGATCTGCCTGATTACATGTCAGAATAATACATCCGGGTTCTACATCGGCAGATCTTTTAAGTTTTATTTTCACCGGTTTTCCTTTCCAAGTCTTGCTATCGGCATCCCTATTATACCTTTTCTCTTTTTTATTGTGTAAATTGTTTTTCATAGTCTCACTCCTTTACTGGTTAATTTCATTATTTAAGGAGAATAACCATAATTGTACTTAATATAAATAAAATGCGAAAAAACGAAACCGGTTTACAATTACTTGTTTCTATTTGTATTTTATATGATATATTTGTATTATAAAGTAGATTAGTGTTTTTTCTACTTCTTGCTTTTTATACTGATATTAGAAGCGAGGAGGTATGATAGGTATGAAAACATATCGTCGGTAACGTTATTTAAAAGTATAAATAAAAATAGAGAGGTGAAAAATGATGTCAATTAGTGGACAATTTACAGGATTAGATATGAAAAACTTAATTGGCGCTCCGCTTAATGCGGCGGCAGATGCCAATTTACAAATGGCGGAAACAACCGCACAGTTTATTCAAAAAGTCGGTTTTGATGAACATGGAAAAATCAGAACTGCAAGCTTTGGATATACCCAAAAAGAAAATAACCCGGATGGCACCGTAACGGATAAAGAAATGAACATTGATATTCCTTTATTGGCGATTACGGAAGCCCCGAACTTACAAGTAGACGAAGTTAACGTATTATTTGATATGGAAGTCAAAGAAACCGAAAAATCGGAATCTACACTAGATGGTGGAGGAAGCTTCACCGGCAGTGTCAACTTTGGACTATTTAAAGCGACAGTAAGCGGTAGTGTATCAAGTCATAGTTCCAATACACGTTCTAGTGATAATTCAGCAAAGTATCATGTTGATGTACGTGCGTCAAACCATGGGACACCAGAAGGTCTTTCAAGAGTATTGGATATTATTGCGGCAAACTTGGCTCCGATGACAGCTTCAAGTACCGTTGTTGACGAAAATGGGAAAGCACTGCAAGGTGCCGCTAAAGAAAGGTCAGAAAAAATAAAAGCCTTATCAGCAGAAGGAAGTCGTTTGGAATCAGCAGTCAGGGCTTCAGGAGAGAATTTAAGTAATAGTATTGATCGTATACGCAAAGCTACTGTTTCTTTAAAAAATAAATATGTCGTTACGATGACAAATTTAATTGACCAAGCAGAAGCCGAATCAGAAGAAAAACAAAAGCTAATTACTAATACTTCAACAATTCAGGGATCATTCGATGATTTTGCAGCATCGATTGCAGATAATATTATTTTAGCGACAACCGCAGAGGGACAAGGACAAAGCATAGATGTTACATTCGATAGTATAGCCAATCTTAAAGGATGCAGTGATACCGGAGAAATTATCAGTTTAACCGGAAGTAAAAAAACCGGAGGCGGTGAAACTGATACAATCCTAGTTGCATTTAAAGATGGAGTCACTAAACAAAAGGCACAGTACGATGCGATTGAAAAAAGAGATGCCAATAAGGAAGAATATAATAAGCTCCTATATGGCGGAACAACTCCATCAGGAGAATAATGAATGTTTAAAAAGAGTGCTACAGAACGTCAGGTTCAAGTGGAAAGTGAATTTGCCGATCTAGCTTCGTTAGTTTGGGCACCGATCGATGCGGTTGCGCAGTCTAATCTAAACATTAATCGTCAGATTATTGACGCTATCGAAGCCACCGGTACTAAAAAGCCTATTATCGGAGATAAGATTACCATCCTTGATTATATGGGATTGCAGTATAAACACGTTAAGAACAGTGGAGACGAAGAAGCCATTGAAGATATGCTGCTGCAAGTGCCGCTGTTATCGATCATCCCTCTAACAAGCATGAAAGTAAAAACTGCAGTTATTGACTTTAACGCTGAAGTTCGTTCGTTTAAAAAAGAAGATCAGACGATTGGTTTTGAAGCACGTATCTGCGCACCGGAAGTGAGAGAAAGTGACAATATCTCAAAAGTTCATTTTAAGATACGTTTGGAGAATGAACCCATTACAGAGGGACTGGCTAGGGTTCAAGATATCATGGATCTCCAGCAGATTACCAGAAGTCTTGGAGCGAAGCCGATAGGAGACGATGGACAAGTCGTGACCGGACAAGAGGAAATTAACCTGCTTGAAAAAAGAAGACTGAAAAAATCCTATGATAAGATAGTTATACTGGGAAAAAGAATAGATGAACTGATTCATCATCAGATTTTATATTTTAATGCTTTGCTTTTAGAAGATAAACAATTAAAAATAAAAGATTATGAAGAGTTTAAAGCAATAAAAGAGTCAATAAGTAAGCATAAGCAAAATAACGAAGTTTGGTCGACATTATTAGAACTGGATCAAAAGATCAATCAAGAAACAGAATCAAGGCGTTTGTGCAGTCAGAAGGAAACTCAATTGCTTGAACAGCTATTAGCTTTAGATAAGAGTTCTTTATTACAGGAGGAATGATATGGCAGGAATGCTAGATCGAAAACATAAGGATGAGCCAGTTCGTTATATTAAAATAGTCAATATTGGCAGTGTTAATCCTAATCATTTATTATCAGAGACATCTAAGCAAAAACAGGTTGAATTGCTGAATCGCTGTCTCAATGATTTCCCTCATGGAAAGATTATCGGAAAAGATGTAACGGTCGGTGTTTACAAGTTGGGGGATCATCAATTTACTATGGAGATGACCGCTTATCATATTGGGTTTCATCGTAAGCCGCAGTGGCTTGATGATGGATACTGATGAGTAAGGTAAAAAGTAATAATAAAAATGACGTACGAGTAAAATCGTACGTCTTGTGCTTTTGACAAACTTAAATAAATAGAGTAATGTATAAGTGAGGTGAGGCTTATGAAAAAAATCATTTTAGATACGATTGGCATTATTATGATTTTAGGAACACTCTATTTGGTATATCGATTATTTGGTATCTTTTGGGGCATCCTCATTCTTTTGTTTTTGGCAGTAAGCAGTTTCTTTAATGAAAAGCATAATCCGATAGTGTTATATTATAAGAATTATGGTCGTAAAAAAGACGAATAAAAAAGAACCTGAAATATAAATCGCATCATATCGGTGTAATTTATATTAGGGTTCTTTTCTTTATTTATCAGCTGTCGTAATTTTAAAGCCTTTCATATGATCAAAATGCTTCGTTTTAATTACCCAAAGAATGGCTAAGCAGGCAATGATGGCACCGATACGATAGATGGTAAAGCTGCCGAATTCTTCATATACAATCCCAAAGCCATAACTGTATACCGCTCTGCCTAAAGAAACACAGGCATTGAGTAAAGTAACAGCAGTTGCGAAAACAGCCGGTGAAAGCGAACTGCGGATAAACTGCAGGTTACCTACTGTTGCGCAGGCTGTAGAGACACAGTGCAGGATAGAAACAAACAAGAACGCATAGACATTTGGGACAAAAGCATAAACTAAGAAACGAATAAAAATACATGAGGCAGAAATGAGATACATCATTTTAAATCCGAACTTTTCATAATATTTGATTGCTACAGCTAAAAAGATTACTTCCGGCAAGGCGGTCGCAACGGTATACATACTTAACAGCTGATTGCTTCCGTGCAATGTCGTAACGATATGATTTCCATTATAGGCGGCGCAGCTGTCGATTAGAATTGTTGTCATTAAAGAAAGTCCTAATATAAACAAGAAATTTGAATTCTTCAATACATCAAAGAAACCCACTTTTTCTTTAGGTGCATCAGGAACTTCAACAGCTTGTTTTTTAGGATCTGCTTTAGCAGTTGGAAAACCAAAAGCAATCGTAAAACTGATAATCAATAAACCTCCATAAGTACCAAATAAGGCTCCATCTAATCCAAATCGGTCAGCTAAAAATCCAATTAAAACGCTTCCGATTACCCAGCCAAGAGATCCCATCGAACGAATAGATCCATAGTTTTTATGGTTTTTATTACAGTAATTCATACTTAGCACATCTGCCATTGGCATTGCGCCTGAACGGCATAGGTCTAAGATGATGGCACAGACAATCAACCCGATATAAACGGTTTGCTGAGCATAGAAATACAAAGCAACCAATGTAGCACTTAAAGAAATCAACAGCAGCAGCTTATATTTCTTGGTTTTGTCGGCTATGATTCCCCAAAGTGGTACGAAGAACACACTGATCATTAATCCGGCAGCGGTAATTTGTCCAAACTGTGAACCAACCAATCCTTTGCTTTCCAAATAAACATTGATATAGGTAGTAAAACCACTCAATGCCGCAAAGAACAGAAAGTAAAAGATGTAAAATAATAACCCTTCAAATTTTTTCATAAATCCAACCCCTTTGTATTAACTATATCACTTACAAAAGCGCTTTCATATTATTTTCTACGAAAGAAAAAATGAAAAATCGGGAATAACCGGATAATCATTTTTGTATGGTTCTGCCATTTAACGATAAATAACAAATAAAGTATAAATAAAAAACTATGATGCAAAACACCATAGTTTAGACCCCTTCAATAAATTTCATTAAGGCATGGTTAAATGCACTTAATTCATCATAGAAGATACCGTGACCACTCTTTTCAAACGGATAAAGCAATGAACCGGGAATTTGCTGATTCATGATTGCTGCAAATCCATAAGGACAAATCTTATCTAATTTTCCATGCATAATCGCTGTAGGCACTTTGATTCTGCTAAGATCACTAAAGACATTTTCATCACGCAGAGATTCTGCGCAATTGATTGTACCTAAGCCGCTTGCTTTATTGCACAGTCCTTGGAACCATGTTCTAAAAGCTGGGCTTGGATTTGAAGCAAAGACATTATTGCCAAATTCTTGAATCGTATTTGGTCGGTCATTATAAAGACTAATGATCAGCTTATTGACTTCATCTACACTGTGACCATACGGATTATCACTACTTACGCAATAAGACGGTGCAGCTGCTCCGGCTAAAATCAGCTTAGATACTTTATGGTTGTCATACATCCCCATATAGTGAACACAAACAGCTCCACCCATAGAGAATCCCAGTAAAATAATATTGTTAATGCCTGTGCTTTCAATTATCATGTATAAATCCGTTGCTAATTGATCGTACTGATAACCGCTTCCGGATATATCCGAATCTCCAAAGCCGCGAATATCAAACGTTATAATGCGATATCCCCATTGAGTAAACATATTTTTTTGATACTCAAACATTTCCTTACTCATTGGCCAGCCATGAACCATAACAATGACTTTTGAATAGGTGGGATTAATATCTTCAACACTTATTTTTGTTCCATCGTTGGATCTAATATAATACATTCATCTACCTCCTCTTTTTATCATATGCATCAGGGGATAAAATTTTTACAGAGAATCTCAGAGTTTCAAAAGATTGTAAAGACATACTCCTTTTTCTTTTAGAATTATGATAGAATAAAAAAATAGAGGTGATAGTATGGCAAAATATTGTGAACGCTGTGGAAGCCAACTAAAAAGGGGAAAGTGTCCTATCTGTGATGAGGGAATCTATACAAGCTCGAATGAACGTCGTTTCAGCTTTAATAAACGAGATATTTTATGGTTTATTGTTTTAGCTCTTATTTTAGGAACTTCAATCATATGCAGTGAGAGTTCTCCTTTTCATGAAGATATTCAGATTTTCGTATGGTCAAACTTTAATTCAAAACAGAAAGTAATGACGAAAGTTGATCGTCGTACCTATAAAGAAGCTGCTTATTCATTACAAAAAACCGGGGATTCTGTCGAACTGGTTTTACCGGCTGGAAATTATACAGTCGGCAAAGATATTCCGGAGGGGGTTTATAAAGTGACGAATCTATCCGGGTTTGGACCTCTTTCAATCAGAGATGATGCAAATATGATTACAATCTTTACAAGTATGATTATGGAGGGGGAAACAAGTGATTACTTTTCGTCCTATTTAGAAGATGTCCGTTTATACCAAGGCGCACAAGTTACTGTCAGTACCGATAAGATGAAATTTGAAAGTGAAAACGCTAGAAACGATCTAATGGGAAAACGCCATAAAAATACATTGACTCAGGAATATACGGTCTCTTCACCGGTAATGATCGGTGAGATGATTCCGGAAGGAACCTATGATATTATTGCGGTTGAAGGGGAAGGTCATGTATCCTCTGAAAACTATGATTATGGAATTCAGGAGGGGGTATCTTTCAACGATGATTATTATTCGTTGCGGGAATTTAGAAATGTACAGCTGAAAAAATATACCAAGCTGACGGTTGATGAAGGACTCACTATTAAGTTAATTCCAAGTGAATATAGTATAGGGGAGGAAGAATAAATGTTAAAATTAAAAGGATATTTATACATTTTATTTGTCTTTCTCAGTTGGAAGATCACAGAACCGATCAGTGTCCTTTGGCAATCTCCAAGCTTTCGATTTGAAACAGGCTTGCATTTTGCTTTAACAATGCTTACGACCGCCGTTATTACGAAAGTGTTTACAATCGTTTTCCCGGCTAAAGAGGGAACTACAGACCGTTTTCTCTTTATTCCATTGAAATTATGTGTAGCTATTTCAATGGCATTAGGATTCCTATTTGTGATTATCTGGTTTTTTATACACTAATAACGAGGTTGGAAATTTAGTTTCCAATCTCTTTTTTTGTCAACGTTGTAAAGTTTAAACGCCTTTTTCTTTTACTTTGTTATAGATTGGGGATGATAGGTATATTTTCATTGTATGAGAATGCTTTGCTTTTACTTGTAAAAGCCGATAGGATAATATTGATAAAGCAAAGGAGCAGATTATGAAAAAAGTTATTTATATTCCTTTAGATGAGCGACCATGCAATCGCCTTTTTCCGATGATGATGGCAGAAAGTCAGCATACTATCGAAATAGTAAGTCCTCCTATAAAATTATTATCACAAAAAAAGAAGGCTGCTGATGTAGAAGGTCTTTGGGATTATGTGTTTCGTCAGATTGATACCAGTGAAGCTTTGATTATGCCCTTAGAAATGATGGGTTATGGCGGACTGCTGCCATCACGTCTGCATCACCGTGACAATCAGCAGCGCAAAATTTTGATAGAACGCATTAAGCGATTAAAGATCATGGCACCTAATTTAAAAATTTATATGTCTGCTTTAATTATGCGTACGCCGCAATACAACAGTGCAGATGAAGAACCCGATTATTATGAAGAGTATGGGTACAGTTTATTTAGAAAGGCTTATCTATCAGATAAAAAGAAACGTGTCGGATTAAGTGTTAATGAAGATGAAGAACGGAATTCCATCGAGATCCCCGAAGTTTACCAAAAAGATTATGAAGAAAGACGTCAGTATAATCGTGAGACACTTTTGGCTATATTAGAATTGGTAGAAAGTCAGGTTATTGATTTTATGGTTATACCTCAAGATGATTCTTCTGAGTATGGCTATACGGCAATCGACCAGCAGCAGATCTATGAAAAGATCAGAGAGCTGCGTCTTCAGACAAAGGTCATGATGTATCCCGGAGCTGATGAGTCAGGAGCGACTTTATTAGGTCGTTGTTTTAATGAGCTTATGGGACAATGTCCTAAAATATATCCTTATTTTTCGGGTATAAATGGACCTGCAATCATTCCTAAGTATGAAGATCGACCGATGTATGAAAGTTTACAGTCCCATATATATGCTGCCGGATGTCAAGAAGCAGAATCTGTCAAAGAAGCAGATTTTATCTTAGCGATCAACTGTCCGGGAAAAACAATGGAAGAAGCACCGATGCAGGGAGAAAAAGATATCAGTTATACCAGTCATCGTCATTTATTGAGCTTTGCCTATCACATCAGACAATGGTTGGATATGAATAAACCGGTTGCTCTGGCAGACTGTGCCTTTATTAATGGGGGAGAAGTAGAGTTAGTGACACTGTTGGACGATTTAGAAATTCTGGATCGCTTAATTTCCTATAAAGGCTGGAATACTTACTGCAATACCTTAGGTACTTCCATTGCACAAGGGATATTTGCTTATCATCAGCCGGAGATACATTCCATTACGCATCATCTGATTTATCATTTACTTGATGACTTATTTTATCAAGCGATCATACGTCCGCAGATTACAGCGACTTTAAAAGATAGGGATCTCAGCTATTTTGATCTGAAAACTCAAGGAGCGCTCATTTCCAAGGAAATAGAAAGACAGATGCATCGTTATTATCAACATTTTATCAAGCATAGCTTTAAAAATGTAAAGATTATTGAATTAAAAGCTTATTCTCCTTGGAATCGTATGTTTGAAGTTGGACTGGAATTAAAAATAGAGGTGCAATAACATGGAAATAAGAGAAGTACAGCAACAGGATAATCCACAGATAGAAGCCTTGATTAGAAGCTGTTTAAAAGAATATAATGCCGATAAACCGGGGTGTGCTTGGAGTGATCCGGATCTTGGACGTTTTTTTGAAATCTATCAGGGAGAAAATAAAAAGTATTGGGTAGCGGTAGATAACGGTAAAGTAGTTGCCGGTTGCGGGATTGGTCCACTGCCAATAGAAGGGATCTGTGAACTACAGAAAATGTATGCTTATCCACAATATCGTGGTAAAGGAATTAGCCAGCAGCTTATGGATAAAGCATTGCTTTTTGCTAAAAAACATTATCAGAAATGCTATTTAGAAACGTTTGCTAATATGGTGCAGGCTATTCGTTTCTATCAAAAATATGGTTTTACTGCCTTAACCAAACCATTGTTTGAGAGTGAACACTATGCTTGTGACCGCTGGTTTATTTTAACTTTATAATGATAAATGCCATAGAAACAAATTGTTTCCATGGCATTTTTATTAGTCGAATATAAAGACTTTTAACCGCTATATGATAAAGAAAAATAATCATGGGAGAATATCCACATGATTATTTTTTGTACTGCAGCGAATATCTGCTTTTGAAAAGATATCCAGCTGTTTAAAGTAGTTATTTTCTAATGGGATCCAGATTTCCTTAAACTTTTTAGCGAGATCAGGACCATTTCTTTTTAAAATACGTTCCATCTGTGTTTCGTCATCAATCGTTGTTATGATTTTTAAATCATAGTAATCGATAAGATCAGGATGTAAGCTGTAAGTTCCCTCGATAAAATTGATCGCATGAAAAGGAACAGTCTCTTTGTGGTCAGATAACTGCATTATGCTACAGTCAAAAGGCTGATAGAGAATATCCTGCTGTTGACTTAAAGGTTTCATCACTTCTTTAAGAAAACGTTCATGGTCAACATTTTCTCCCGGCGTTTCCAGACGCTTAGAGGAACGCTGATGGGGCTGTAAGAAGAAATCATCCATGTGAAAGACATTTCCCTGATAGACTTCGTTTAATAAACCAGCCAAAGTTGTTTTTCCGGAACCGCATTTACCGTCAATCGCAATCAAAAGTGTTTCTTTTTCAGCGTGTAACTGATTGATTTTTAAAAAAAGCGGAAAACAAAAAGCTAAGTCTGCTCGTATAACGCGGTAATGCGGATCATATTCTTCATGGTAGCGTGGAGAATGACTAATCGGATAAATCCCATTTTTTAAATACTGATCAATTTCCTGATGAATTACTTTATCATTCAGCCACTGTTGACATTCTTCTAATTTGTGAATAAATGTATCGGTATTCCCTTGATATGTACGAGCCGTCCATGCAAATAACTGATGAAGTGTATAAGCTTCATCAGTGGTCAGATGCCCGAAATATAAACGGGCAAAACCGTTTCCGATGAGTTCCACTCTTATTGCCTGTTTTGACAGTGACTGACTTTCATCAATAATGCGCTGTAAGCTTTTTTTCTGATTGTGCAGCATATGTTCACAGCCAAATTCATTTTGAAAGCAAAGCTTGATGATATCTTGTCCCTGCATTTGGGGATAGCGTTGCAAATGTTCTTTTAAAGTATCGATCATCGTTTAATTAAATGTGACTTTTCTAAAGTCAGGATAAGGATTGGAACGATAATGATTTGTAAGATAATTCCCGGAACGGCATTCGTAAAAGCACCCGCCATAAAAACAGCTAAGCCAAAGGCTTTTCCCGATGCACCATATAAGACAGCCGATACTAATCCCCAAACAATACGACCACCCAGCATTGCCCCGATTAGTGAAATATAAGTGTTTAATGGTTTTTTTGAAAGAAGCTGATAAAGCAGACCGGTTAATGCTCCGTATGCAGCTAATTCAAATGCCATTGCAATAGCTGTAGGAAACATTGGCGGCATTCCAAAAATTGCACTTCTTAAAAGCGGCAGAATCGCACCGACAATCAGTCCTAATGGCCAGCCACAGACAAATCCACAGATCAATACAGGTAAATGCATTGGTAAAAGCATACTTCCGATGCTGGGAATCTGTGCAGTAAAAAACGGTAATACAAAGCCTAAAGCTAAAAAGAATGCAGCTAAGACAATGTTTCGTGTAGTTAATGTTTTCAAAATAATACCTCCCATTCTCATGAAAAAATACCATAAAAATATCCCACATTTTATAAGCGGAATACCTTCATGGTATTGTATGTCACCTTCTGATGACGTTTCATTCATGTACTTAAAATTCTAGCGGAAAACATCAGTATTGTCAATCTTTAAAAAAATTATGATAATTTGAAAAAAGCTACGCCTTATTCTTGAATTAGGTATGATAGTATCAGGAGGCGATATGATGTTAACTATTGGATATGTAGGAAATGGAAAGAGCACAAATCGTTATCATCTTCCATTTGTAAGGAAAAGAGATACCATCAAAGTAAAAACGATCTATGACTTAGATGTTGAGCACGTTAAATGGGAGAAGATCGATGGCATTAAGTACACTGATCGAATCGAAGATCTGATGGAAGATCCTGATATTTTGTTGATCGTCGTCTGTACGACACAGCTTTATCATTATCAGTACGCTAAAATGGCACTGGAGCATGGTAAGAATGTATTGGTGGAAAAACCATTTATGATGACCTTTAAAGAAGCCCAGGAGATATTTGCCTACGCTAAAGAAAAGGGATTAGTGGTACAATGTTATCAAAACAGACGTTATGATTCAGATTTCCTGACTGTGCAAGAAGTGATAGAAAGTGGAAAACTCGGAGATTTATTAGAAGTAGAAATGCATTTTGATTATTATCGTCCGGAAATTCCCGAGGCAGTGCATGACTACACTTTCTATAATAGCTATTTGTACGGACATGGCTGTCATACATTGGATCAGGTGATCTCTTATTTCGGAAAGCCGGATACGATTCATTATGATGTCAGACAGTTATTAGGCAAAGGCAGAATGAATGATTACTTTGATTTAGATCTCTATTATGATCAGTTGAAAGTATCGGTAAAATCCAGCTACATTAGAATTAAAAGCAGACCAAGCTTTGTCGTGTATGGAAAGAAAGGAATGTTCGTTAAAGAGACCAAAGATCGTATGGAGGAACATTTAAAGCTGTTTTATATGCCCGATCAGGAAGGCTTTGGTGTAGATCTTCCTGAGCATTACGGAACATTAACGTATTATGATGAAGAAGGTAATTACCATGAAGAAAAAGTAGTCAGTGAGATTGGGGATTATGGCAGAGTTTATGACGGACTTTATGAAGTGATTATTCATGGAAAAGAAAAGATCGTTAAAGATGAAGAAACACTATGGCAAATGGAACTTTTAGAGAAGGGAGCGAAGCTGTGTGAATAAGATTAAAGTTGGAATTATCGGTTCAGGAATGATTGTTCATGACTTATTCCGATTTATAGAGGAGATTCCGGAATATGAGTTTTATGCGATTGCGGGTACTCCGCGCAGCATGGATCAGCTTAATGAGTTGAGCAATGAGCATCATATTCGCTATGTCTATATTGACTACAAAGAACTGCTCAAAAACGAAGAAGTAAACACCGTTTATATCGCAACGCCTAATCATTTGCATTATCAGATGTGTAAAGATGCTTTATTGATGGGAAAAAATGTTATTTGTGAAAAGCCGTTTACTTCAAATGGCAAAGAGTTAAAAGAATTAGTAGAGCTTGCAAAACAAAGGCAGCTGATTATGGTAGAAGCAATATCCAATCAGTATAATCGCAACTATCTTTCTATAAAGGAACATATGAATGAATTAGGTAAGATCAAGATAGTTCAATGTAACTATTCTCAATATTCATCTCGTTACAACGCTTTTAAACAAGGGACAATTTTACCTGCTTTTGATTATCAGAAATCAGGCGGAGCATTGATGGATCTGAATATCTATAATATTCATTTTGTAGTGGGACTCTTTGGTAAACCGGATAGAGTAGCGTATCTTGCTAACATTGAAAATAAAATTGATACATCCGGTATTTTAACAATGGATTACGGATCTTTCAAATGTGTCTGCATTGGCGCAAAAGACTGTTCTTCCCCTGTAACAACCAATGTACAGGGAGATGAAGGCTGCATTCATTTAGATGTTCCATTGAATGTATGTTCCGCTTATACCCTTTATAAAAATGATAAAAGCAGTCAGGAATTTAATTATACCAATGGGAAACATCGTATGTATGATGAGTTTGTGGCTTTTGCGAAGATTATTCAAGAAAATGATATTGAAACAAGTAATAAAATGTTAACGCACAGCCAGATCGTCATGGATGTCATTGATCAGGCAAAAGCATCTGCAAACCTTGTATTTGCAGCCGATGGCAGAGAGGAGAACACATGATACGTTGGGGAATTATTGGATTTGGGCGAATTGCTCATAAATTTGCAGGCAGCATCGAAAATTTACCGGATGGCATGATTTATGCGGTGGCAACACGCAGTGGAGGACAAGATGATCCTTATTTAAAGGCACATCCAGAGGTGGTCGTGTACAAGGATTATGAAAGCTTATTAAATGATCCTAAGATCGATGCAGTTTATTTGGCATTGCCGCATAAATTCCATAAGGAATGGGCAATTAAAACCTTAGAAAAAAAGAAGGCAATTCTATGTGAAAAACCGGCAGTTCTGAATAGTGAGGATATGAAGGAAATCAAAGCTGTGGCATTAAAAGAAAAGACGTGTTTTTTAGAAGCCTTGAAAACAAAGATTAATGATGGGATGGATCATTTAATTAAGGATTTGCCCTTGATTGGAAAAGTGGAAAGCATTGAAGCCAACTTCTGTTCAAATGGATTGGCTTTAAAAGGTACAAACAGTTTTTTATTTGATAAGGAACAAGGCGGAGCATTGAATGATGTCGGACCTTATTTGTTAGGGTTTGTTTTAGATTTATTGAAGGATGAGGTCGTCGACCTGACTTCTACGTTAAAGATTGTGGATGATATTGATGAACATTTCCATGCTGCTTTGACATTTAAACAGGGAACAAAAGCTACTATTGAGGGGGCGATCGATGAAGCAAAAGAACGCTATGCCTTGATTATTGGCGAAAAGGGGAAGATTATGGTACCGATGTTTAATCGTATTATTGATTATAAAATTGAGCTTAATGATGGAACAACATTAGAGCGCCGCTATCCTTTAGCCGGTGATGATATGACAAAGGAAATTGCTGAGCTTCAGCATTGTCTGACACATCATTTAAATGAAAGTCCACGTCATACAATGGATGACACGATCAAGATTATCGAACTGATGGAAAAGATCAGAAATAACAAATTAACAGTTGTGTAAGCGCTTTGTTAAAGGTATAATAGACTTAGATAAAAAATTAACATGGGAAAGGAAGTATTTATATATGGTAAAAATGGTTATATGCTGTGCAAGCTCAATTACAACAAACGTCTTAGTTTCAAAGGTGATTAAAGCATGTGATGAGCAGAAATTCAATGCTCAGGTGTTTGCTTTGCCTGAAACAATGATTACAAAGGATATCGATGCGGACATTATTTTATTAGCCCCACAGATTCGCTATACTAAAGAGGAAGTAGAAAAAATCGTTAAAAATAAAATTCCTGTTGTAGTAATCAACAATATTGATTTTGCGACAATCAACGGTAATGCTGTTGTCGATTCAGTAAGAAAAATATTAAACAAATAATAGAGAGGATATGGTTCGCCATATCTTTTTTGTTTGATAAGTTTCATTTTTAGGAACAGTTTCCTAATATTAAAAATTAGCTCTGATTTTAAAGAAACTTGCTATAATGTATGAGTTAATAAGGGGGATCATCATGTTAGAGGTATTCATTAAATCATCAGGCTTTGTTTTTATCATTCTTTTAGGGTTTATTTTAAAAAAGGTAGGATTCTTTAAAAAGGAAGATGGTCTGTTCTTTTCCAAGGTAGTCATGAATATTACACTGCCGGCTGCCTTGATTGCCAATTCAAGTGGAATGGAAATCAATTTGATTACGATCAGTATTATCCTGATAGGATTATGCTGTGGATTTTTCAATATCTTTTTAGCGAAATATATCAATCGCAAACAATCACCGATAACACGTGCATTAAGCATGATTAACTGTTCAGGGTATAATATCGGTAATTTTGCTATTCCCTTTGCTTCCAGCTTCTTTGATGCAACCGGGATGATTTATATGTGTATGTTTGATATCGGCAATGCTTTTATGGGGTTAGGAGGAACTTATGCCCTGGCGCGTAACGAAGTAGATGGACGCGGACGTTTGGATATTAAAAATCTCTGTTCAGTATTAGTAAGGTCGATTCCCTTTGATGTTTACTTGCTTTTATTTATCTTATCTTTATTTAATTTAACATTACCAACTCCTGTGACGACCATTGCTTCAATGATCGGCGGAGCAAACAGTTTTCTGGCGATGTTAATGATCGGTATCATACTTGAAATAAAGATCACTCGATCTCAAGCAAAGGCAGTCATTAAAATATTAGGAGTTCGTTATATCGGTAATATCCTGTTAAGTATTATAGTATTCTTTATCCTGCCGCTTCCCTTGCTGGCAAAACAGATGGTCACTTTAATACTTTTCTGTCCGATCTCAACCGTGTCAGCGGTTTACAGTAAGATGATTGACAATGATGATCCGGCACCGGCTTTAGCCAATTCCATCAGCATTTTAGTCAGTATTGCCACGATGACAGCCCTGCTGTTAGTGTTTGTTAGTTAAATTTGTCGAAAAAACAGGTGCGAAATATGCATGAAAGCAATCCATCTATGATATAATTTACTAGTGTTAAACGAGGTGAAATAGATGAAAAAGTATATACTATGGGATTTTGATTGCACTCTTGCTTATCGTGATGGAAAATGGTCGAAAACGATGAATGATATTTTAGTGAGCCATCGTATCAATATTGCCTATGATTCATTAAGAGCGTTCATGGGCCGCGGACTTCCTTGGCATGAGTTTGAAAGACCGCATACTGAATTACTAGGGAATAAAACATGGTGGGAACATGTTGAAAGCTATTTAGAAAGTGTATTTGTGATCTTAGGTGTAAGAGAAGTCCATGCTAAAGCGTATGCAAAAGAGTTTAAAGATCGTTATCTCGATTTAAGTCAATGGCATGTCTATGAAGATACTGTTGAAACATTAGAGAAACTTTCAGAGGAAGGATATACGCATATCATAGCCTCAAATCATGTGCCGGAATTACAGCAGCTCTGCGAGCAATTAAATTTGGATCAGTATTTTGAAAAAATATACAGCTCTGCGTTGATGGAGTATGATAAACCGAATGTGAAATTCTATCAAGAAATCTTGAACGATTTGAATAATCCCGAAGATATCGTTATGATTGGCGATAACTATAATGCAGATATTCGCGGAGCCAAGCATGCGGGAATCACGGCTATCTTAGTTAGAAGTGAAAATACACTGCATTATGAACATTATTCCAAAGATTTAAAGGGAGTAGCAGATTTATTAGAAAAAATAAAAAATGCTAAGATCAGTGCTTAGCTTAAAATCGAACTTACTGCAACAGTAAGTTTTTTTTATTTAAATAAAGGTGCAGCTAACGGAACGATGATCACGGTTAAGATACCGGTCACGACAATCGCTAAAGAACTCATAGCGGCTTGTATCTCTCCTAGTTCCAAGGCTTTACTGGTGCCGATCGCATGTCCGGAAGCCCCCAGTGCCAATCCCTGAGCAATCGGATCATTAATATGAAACCATTTAAAAATAGACGGAGCAATGACCGAAGCAAAAATCCCCGTAATGATGACTGCTGCAACTGTAATGCCGCTGATACCGCCGACTTCTTCGGTTAATCCAATCGCGATTGCAGTAGTAATTGATTTTGGTAATAGAGAGATCCCTATTGTGCGATCTATTTGCCAAAGCAAAGCCATGCCGCCAACGACCACAAAACACGTTATACAGCCTGCTGCTAAGGCAATAAAAATAATAAATAAATGATCCTTTAAAATTTTGAATTCACGATAAAGCGGTAAAGCCAAGCATACCGTTGCCGGTGTCAGCAAATAGGTTAAGTATTGTGCTCCCTGATTAAATGTCGGGTAATCGATATCTAAAAGCATCAGTAATACAATAATTAAAACTGTAGCTATTAAAAGGGGATTGCACAAAGCTATTTTTGTTTTATTTTTAAGCTTGATGCCTAAATAATAAGCCAGTAAGCTTAAAACAAGACCAAAATAAGCGGAGTTTATCATTACATCATTCATGGTGTTTCTCCTTATATGTTATCATCATCTGGGCAGTCATTCCGGTTACGAGCATAATAAGGAATGTCGAAACTAACACAATCACAATAAACGGAATCAGCGAACTAGATAACAGGCTGAAATTTTCCATAACCCCGACGCTGGGACCTACAAACATGATCGGCATAACCAGTAAAAGAAAATCAGCAGTCTCTTTAATATCCTCTTCTTTAATAATTCCGATCAATAAACAAATAAAAAGAATGATCATTCCATACACGCTCGAAGGAATCGGAAGCGGTAAAAAATAATGCAGCAGTTCCCCTATCAAGGTGATGCCGCCAATGATCATAAACTGAAATAAATATCCCATATTATCCCACACTTTCCTTACTTTGGTATGATAGCATATTCTTTCTCCATTGTTAATATTGGAAAAGGAAATAGTTGCAGATTAAATCAATTTATGTATAATGGCTACAGGAGGAATCAAATGAATACAAAAGTGAAATCATTGATCTATTGTTCACTGGGAGCCTGTATGATCGCTGTTGGGGCACAGCTTTCAATCGTTTTACCAATGACGGTGGTTCCAATCACAATGCAGACGCTGTCAGTATATGTTATCGCTTGTTTATATGAAAGAAAGCAGGCGGTGCTGGCATGTTTGATCTATTTGTTGTTAGGAGCTGTAGGTTTGCCCGTATTTGCCGGGTTTTCCGGAGGAATTTTCTCATTAATTGCCCCAACCGGCGGATATTTAGTCGCTTTGCCAGTCATGGCATTTGTAATCGGAAAACTGCTTAAAAGAAAGAGCATAGCCCTGATCGTTGGAACGATTGTCTGTTATACATTAGGAACACTTTGGTTTATGTTCTGCATGAAGATGACATTGCTGCCGGCATTAACCTTATGTGTCTTTCCTTTTTTAATCGGTGATACATTAAAAATAGTATTAACCATTCTTATAACTAAACGCATCAGAAAACTTTAAAAGTTTCTGATCTGTTTAGTTCTTTTCATTATTTATAAAAATCTTTCCGGCATACTTTATAGTGAGGTGGGAAATAATGCCAAGCATCATTCATAATCAAGCAGAAGTCACTTATCATTACGAACAGTCTGTTGGCAATATTCGCTCTAACATTGTTGAAACTATTATTGAAGATATTCAGCCCATCAAAGCTCACATGACATCTCTGCAGTCTGCTTTTAATCTCAACGAGGTTATCACTTATCTGATACAAATAGAAAACATGGGAACAGATCCGCTTTCTGTCACGATGAAAGTGTGTCTTCCGATATGTTCAGCCTATCAGTTGGGATCTTTAAAGGTATTTATTAACAGCGTTGAAACACCAATCGTACCGATCATCGAAGCAAATCTACTTTGTATCACACTCCCAAAGAATATGTCACCTCAAGATAAGGGAATTATCCTTTACTGTATAAAAGTGGATTCAAATATTGATCCTTGCCTCTGCGCTATAACTTCTTCTCTTTATATCACAGCCCATAGCGAAGATGGCAGCACTTATAATGTAGAACCGCCGTCAAGTGTTACGTTGCATAAAGAAACAGCCAGTCAGCTTGTTTTATGTGGTCAATGGACACAAGATTATAGAACACTCACTTATACCATTCAACTCTTAAACTACGGCAATTTAGAAGCAACGCATATAACGTTAATGGATTGGCTGCCCATCTCCTTTAACATTCATCAAGTCATCGTAGAAACCAATGAAAACCAAGTCATATATCAACCGGATCAATATCAATACAATCGCTTTAACGGGATGATTCTTCTGCCTAATGCCAATACAGCATCTCTTAACGTTCCTGCCGCTACTCTTACTTCGCCTGGCAGAACCGTGATCAAGATCACTGGTACTATCGCAAAATAACAGTCTTCCTGCCTCATAAAAACCGAGCATCTTAGGATACTCGGTTTTGCTTTATTAACTGTATCAGTTCTTTGTCATCACAGGGTCTGCCAAACAGAAAGCCTTGTATATAATCGGCAGAGAATTCTTTAATGATTTCATATTCCTGAGTAGATTCAACACCTTCTACACAGACCGCAATATTGACTTCATGACATAACTCAATGATCATGCGTACTAATGTGACATCAAAACGGCTATGAGTAATCTTTTCCACAAAAGCCTGATCGATTTTAATAATATCTGCCGGGCATTGCTTGAGGACACTTAAAGAAGCATAGCCGGTGCCAAAATCATCCATTGCAATCGTAATACCCAGATCACGTAAAGACTGATAGATATTGGATATATTATCAGACGCTAAATAGCTTTCTGTAAACTCTACGATAATATTATGAGGATCAAGCTGCTGCTTATCCAAGGTTTCCTTGATAAAAGGAATGATGGGAGCCGGACTGACCTGTACATAAGATAAGTTAATGCTCACAATAAAATCAGGATCGGTCTTGATAAACTCTTTGGCTTTACGAACAGCTTCTTCAAAGACCCAGCGGCCAACTTTAATAATCATGCGAGTATCTTCAAGCAAAGGAACAAATTCTGATGGAGAAATGGTTCCATAAGCCGGACTGGTCCAACGAAGCAAGGCTTCAGCTCCACGTATTTTTTTAGAATCGGTATATACGATAGGCTGGAATTGCAAAGAAAAGCCTTCAAAGTTATTTTCTGCACTTTCTCGCAGTTCTTCGGTCAGCGTCAATTTACGAAGATGATCAAAAACAATCTGATCTGAAAAGAAGTTTAACTGATCTTTCCCATTCTTTTTACTTGTTTCTAAGGCATAGCTGGCATATTTAAAGAGATTGATATAAACATTGGCATTCTCCGGATAGATGGCACAGCCGGCAGATATGCTGCAGTAATAGCGTTCATTCATATACTGCTGATGATGTGAAAATGGTGCTTTGATTTGATTATATAGGACTTCGATCTGTTGGGAAGAATAATCTTTTAAAAGCACGGCAAATTCATCAGCATCAAGTTTATAGACTGTTGCTTCTTTTGGTACAGTTTCACAAATAGTCTGTGCTGCGTTCTTTAATACTTCATCGCCAAAAGCATGATCGCGCAATTGATTAATGGATTTGAAGTTGTCTAAATTTAAAAGGAGTAAGGCTAAGGGGGTTGAAGTAGCCTGAATATACTGTTTAAGATCTTCTTCTAAGGCAAATTTATTGAATAAACCGGTTAACGTGTCAATCTTTTCTTTTCGTCCGATATTTGAAATGATTCCAGCAAATAAGTCAGGTTCTCCCAAGGCATCAAAAATGACTTTTCCTTTGCAGCGGAGCCACACCCATTCATGATAACGATTAATGGCGCGGTACTCCACACAATGATCACTCACTCTGCCATCAATGATTTCCTGATTACTTTTTAAAAATAATTCTTTATCTAAAGGATGCACCTTGCTTCCCCAGATCGCCGCAGCATTCTTTAACACTTCTCCAGGCAAGTTAAACTCTTTGACCATCTTAGGAGAATAGCGGAATAAACCGGTTTTCATATTGCAGATATATACATAATCATCTGTACTTTCCACTAAAGCGTCATAAAGATGTTCTTTATCATATTCAAAATCTTCAATTTTGACAGTGTGAACATTATCTGTTTGCAGCAAAGCTTCATTTTGACGAAGATGAACTAAACGTTTTTGTTCATACATCTTTTCGTCGGCAATCGTAAGCAATGTTTCCAAATCCAGCTGATTATCAGGCTTAACAGTAATCATCCCATAGCAGAAGCCAAGCTCATAGGGAATATCTAAAATCTTTTTTAAATGACATAGTTTTTTGGCAGCACCTCGCATTATATCACGTACTTGAATAGGGGCAGTATTATAGAACGCTAAAACAAATTCATCTCCACTCAAGCGGAAAAACAGATCCTGCTGACTGATAAGAGATTGAATAGCTTCGGTGATATAACGAATCTTGTTATCTCCTACTTGGTGCCCATAATGGTCATTAGTTTGTTTTAAACCATTGATATCCATAAGGACCAAACAAAGTGACTTTTGATTTATCCTTACACGATTTAATAGAATTTGAAGCTCTATTTTACCGGCACGGCGATTGGTAAGCTTGGTTAATTCATCAATATTTGCCACTTTGGAGATTTTTTTAAAATCAGTGATATCTGTGGATTGCTGTAGATGAACAAGACGTCCATCCAGCCAACGGATTAAACTGTCTTTATTTTTATAATAGTGCTGATCGATTGTATTCTTTTCTTCCCAGGTAATACTTTTTTCCGGGTTTTGCTTTAAACGTTCAATCGGACAGAACTCACATCGCTTTGTTTTTCCCTTTTTCAGTATTTGCCAGCAAGTTTTACCAATCGGATTTTCTAATTGATAAACCTGCTTCATCGGGTCGTTCATAAACAGGATTTCATCGCTTTGGGGATCTGTTACATAAATATAATCAGAGATTCCATTAATAACGGTATAAAATAATTTCTCATAAGCCGATTTTTCTAAGCCATGGATTAATTCACCCGCATATAAGTCAATTAGCTTACAGCAGATATGATAATCGTTAACGTCAATAGGAGCGTTAAGGCGATGTCCGATCAAAGCAATCCCAATCGGAACCTGCTGGTAATTAATAATGTGGATGTGAGGATCAGTTTGCTTATTTATTTGCGGATAATGCTTATCGATATAGGCGGTTACAAAGGAGCGGGTAATCGAAGTATTCAATGGAATATGATGAAATAAATCGCTTAGCAAAGAAAGCAGCTGCTTTTGATTGCACGAATCTTTTCCCCATAAATAAGGCGGAGTTACTTTCTTTTGATTATAAAAGTAACGAATGCCTAAACAATCTATATCAAGGATATGATCGATAAAAGCAGTAAGTACTTTTCTTTTATCCTCTTCCCCATTAGGGAGGAAAATTTGCTGATCTGACGGTTCTTCCGTTTTATTTATGTTATCCTGTTTCATTTTCTCACCTCATTAAATCTATATAGTTTAATTATATACTAAAATGACGGGTGATGTTTAAATTTATTTTATGATCTGTTTCCAATATTGAAAAAACGGTTATTCTATTAAGAAAGAATGTTAAGTTATGCCACAATTTGTTGGCATATCCATATATAGCGAAGATACTTTGAATCAAGTAAAATAGAAGTAGAGGAAGGGGAGATTCCAATGAAATGTAAGAAATGCGGAACAGAGATGAAGGATGCGAAATTCTGTCCTGAATGCGGAGCGAAGGCCCCTAATCATTTTAATCAAATGGTGGAGGCAGAGAGTCATCAGAAGGAAAAACAAAAAGCAATTCGCCAGAAACAATTAGAGAAAGAAAAAAGAATCATACAGGAAAAAGGATTGAAAAATAATTATGTTCTCTATTCGTTTATCTTTGGATTGATCGGAGCAGCTTTAGTTTTATGGCCTGCCGGATTAGAAATTCAAACCCAATGGTGGTACAGTGTATTAGTCCTTGTCTTTGGATTCTGTGGTTATTTTACAGCGAGAAAGGCACGTATTTTGAATGTCCAATATTTCAATCGCTACCGTGTACATTTAAATCCAAGACTATCTAAATTAGGCTTAGGCTTATCAATCTTCTCATTGGGAGCAGGCGTATTCATGGGAACGTTCGTGATGATGCTTTATATGTAAGATTCCTATAATCGGGAATCTTTTTTTATGTCAAATGAAATACTAGAAGATGGTGCGTGCTATGACATCTAAGTGATCATCATATATTTAAACTATAGAAGGAAGCAGTATGTTTGATTTGAATGGGAAAATTGCTTTAGTCACCGGAGCAACGCGGGGAATAGGAAAGGGAATTGCGATTGCCCTTTCTAAAATGGGAGCAATCGTTTATTTTACTGGCAGAACAGAGGTTGAATTTCAAGGAGCTGTTGCTTTAAGCGGAGCGATTGCAGCAACAGAAGCTGAAATCAGAGAAAACAATGGAGTGGGGTATGGAATCGAGTGCGATTATCAAAACGGTGAAAAAACAAAAAAGTGGTGGAGCAGATCATTGAGGAAGAAGGGAAGCTTGATATTTTAGTGAATAATGTTTAGGGTGGCTATGGATTATGGCTTTAAAGATAGTAATGGGACACAGCCAATTCCATTAACTAAAGAAACTTGTTAAGATAAAGCAAAAAGACACATCAAGGCGATGTGTCTTTTGATGACTATCCAGATAGTCAAGGGGAGGTCTATAATTATTCAGCAGTTGTAAGTCCTTGTTCTTCTTTGTAAGCTTTATTATCAGCTACTTTGAAGAATGGGAACCACATTAAGCCAGCTGCCAAAATTGAGAAAGCTTCCCAAACTGAGATTTTCCAGCTACCTTGTAAGATACCATATAAGATAGGTGGAGTTGTCCAAGGAATTTGAGCACCACTTGGAATTGGGACGAGACCAATCTTCATTACAAAATAAGTTAATGTACCTAAGATTGGGGTAATGAGTAGTAATGGGATAAAGAACAGTGGGTTCAATACAACAGGGATACCGAAGATCAACGGTTCATTGATGAAGAAGAAGGTTGTCGGTAAAGCTAATTTTCCTAATGTTTTGAACTGTGAACTCTTTGACCATAAACACATTATAATAGCAAGTGAGAACATTGATCCTACACCACCAGAGATAAAGCAGCGACCTAATGATCCTGAAATGATGTGAGTAGGGGTTTGACCTGCTTGATATGCTGCAAAGTTTTCTAAGGCTAATGGTGTATAGATTGGGTTGGTGATAGAACCAACGATGTTACCACCATGTAATCCGAAGAACCAAAGAATATTAGTCATAAACTGGAAGAAGATAAATGAGAATAAGTTATCTCCCATAAAACGCATTAAGTTTGATTGAATGATTGTAAATACCGCAGTATGTAAATCATGGTAACTTGTTAATGTCATTAATCCGGCAATTGCCAAGAAAATAGAAACAACAATACCTGTCGGAATTAGTGCTGAGAATGAATTGGCAACATTTGGCGGTACGCTGTCGGGAAGTTTAATTACCCATCCGCGTTTTACTACAAAGATATAAATCCTTGAAGCTGCCAAAGCAACGAACATAGCACAGAATAATCCCTTAGCCCCTAAGAATGCAGTAGCATAAGCCCCTTCTGTACGTCCTGTGACTAAGAAGAATGATACTAATGCTGATAACCCGGCACCGGAACCATCTACATCAAATTCTTTAGCTAATGTATAAGCAATAAAGAATACCGCATATAAAGCGATTAAATCTATTGTTGCTTGACTAGGCAGTGCTAAGATACTACCAAAGCCTGATGAAGCAAGCCAATCTGTATAAGCCTTAATAGGGAGGTTACTTAATAATGTGAATAATGATCCAACAATGGTAGCGGACATGATTGCAATAAATCCGCCGCTGATAGCTCTTAAATATTTGTTTTGTCCAAGCGTGGCTGCAATTGGTACTAATTTTTCTTCTAGTACACCCATTAATTTATCCATATGTATTCCTCCTTTTTTGAATTTCTCCCATTTGCTTAACCTGTAAGCGCTTCACTTCCTACACTTACATTATAGAATAGCGTCAAGGATTAATAAATTTGTCTTATTGCCAATTAATTGTGGCAAGGATTGTTTTCTTCCTCAAATGCTTGTTTATCTGCCATCGCAAAAAATGGGTACCAAAGAAATGAACCTAAAACAATGGTGACCACTTCCCACAAAGCTAACCGCCAGCTGCCTTGAAGCAGACCATAGATAATCGGCGGGGTTGTCCAAGGAACTTGGGCACCGGTGACGATCGGAAGCAGACCAATTTTTGTTACAAAATAAGTAATAACAGCAAGAATCGGTGTGACAAATAGTAATGGGATAAGAAAGATCGGATTTAACACAACAGGAACTCCAAACAATAAAGGTTCGTTAATAAAAAACAGACAGGTTGGCAATGAGAGCTTTCCAAATGCTCTGTATTTTTGAGACTTGGAAAATAAAAGCATAAGAATCGATAAACTCAGCATCGAGCCGACGCCGCCATGGATAAACAATTTACCAAATTGACTGTTTATAATATTCGGCATAGTTTCACCCGCTTGAAAAGCGGCTAAGTTCTCTAAAGCTAAGGGGGTATAGATCGGATTGGTCACAGCACCTACGATATTCCCGCCATGAAGTCCAAAGAACCAAAGAATATTGGTGATAAATTGAAAGAAAATATAGGATAGCAGATTATTCCCCATAAATTTCATTAAATTAGATTGTATGGTGGAATAAATCAGTGTATGTAAGTCATGGTAAATTGTCAGCTTCATAACGGCAGTAATGGATAGACAAACAGATATAATAATAAATGAAGGAATAATCGCCTCAAATGAACTCAGCACCTGATGGGGAATATTTGAGGGAAGTTTTATTTTCCAATTCCTTTTTATGATGAAGACATATAAATAACCACATAACAAACCAATGAAGACAGCGGCAAAAAGTCCGTTTGATCCTAAGAACCTAGTTGAATAGCTGCCATCTGTACGACCGGTAATCAAAAAGAAGCAAGACAGAGAAATTAGACCGGCGCCATGACCGGATAAGTCATAAGAAACCACTAAATGATAACTGATAAAAAAGACTGTATATAAAGAAATGATATCAATCGAGGCACTGGTTCCCAAATCGAGTATGGAAGTTAATCCTGTACTTGACAGATAGTCGGTATAAGCGGTAATCGGTAGACATTTAATTAATGTCAGTAATGAACCGATCACGGTTACAGGCATCGTTGTGATGAAGGCACGGCTGATCGAGTTTAAAGAGCGATTGGCAGCAATCTTTTTTGCCAATGGATAAAGTTTGGTCTGTAAGGCTTCTATTCTTGAAATCTCCTCTTCTTCAGCGATAGGGGCAGGTGGAGGAGAGTCATCCATTAAGGCATTGTAAATAATATTTTCCACATTTAATGATCCATAATCATCCATCGAAATATTGATTACACGAGTATGATGCAAAGAAGCGAGATCGTTGATCTGCTGTTCAAAGAAATGAAGCTGAGGGGCAATTAAAATCACATCGGCCTCATCGATATATTTTTTCAATTGATCTCTTGAACAAGAACCGATTTTAATTCCGTTTAACTGTTGTCTTTTCACTTCATCACGCATTTTTTGAACTAGTAAACTGCTTGACATACCTGAAGCACAGCAAACTAATAGTTTCATAAGTTATTGGAAAATGCTGTCAGTCAGCAGTTCTTCCTTTTCTTTGCTTAAAGATTCGATATAATGTTGTAAAGTTGAAAAATCAGGATGTCTTTCCAGTTCTGCCATACGTTCGCGATTTAAGACTAAGCTTGATAATACTTCATTAAAGATAGTCAGAGCTTCGTCTGAATTAGATTTAATGCAGAGTAAAAATATAAATTTAACCATTTGTTTTTCCCAGCGAATCGGTTTATCTAAGATAGCGACAGCGACAAACGTTTCATCCATTACAGTTTTAATAGGATGCGGCAGAGCAATCTTATTTCCAAATTCGGTTGGGGAGACCGCTTCTCTTTCCATCACTAACTGATAGAAATTTGATGGAAGGGAACGCTGTTCCTTGATCTTTTCACATAGAAAGGTAATCGCTTCATATTTATCTTTCACATCAACATGAGTAAAGAAATACTCCGGTCTGAAACAGCGGCGGATAAAATCATAATCTTCATTGTTTTTAATCAAGATATTTTCAAGGTTTTCAATATCATCATTCCCTAGGAAATACTGAACCTGAATAACCGGTATCTCTGTTTTAAACGGTAGCGGAATTGTCGAAAGGATAAAATCATATTGACTTTGATCGATGTGGGACAATTCATAGGCTTGTGTAACTAAAACTTTATTTAGATAGTCTTTGAACTTAGATTTGACTTTATATAATAAAATTTGGGAACTGCCGGCACCGCTGGCACACACAATGATAATATTCTTTTGCTCAGGTTTATTCAGTCTTTCCAAAGCTAAGGCAAAATGAAGAGCTAAATAGCCTAACTCACTCTCATCAACTGAAGCATTAATCTGTTTAGAGATGACTTTTCCGGCAAGGATCGCAATCTCAAACGCAATAGGGTTATCTTTTTTGATTTGTTCTGTCAATGGATTCGTTATTTTAAGTCCATAATGCAAACGATTCAGCATAGGCTGAATATGAACGGCGATCATTGAATAAAGTTCTAAATCTGAGGTCAGATCAATATTGAATACTTGTTTTGTTTCTTCTAAAATGGCATCAATTAAATCCATAGTTGTTTGTTCCATAACAATATTGGCATTATTCATTTTTAACGCTTGTTTTCCCATTAAATGAATCGCAATATAGTGGATTTCACTTGAAGGAATCGTAATGCCAAAATAATTATTTAATTCTAAGGCAATTTCATTGGCAATCATCATTTCCGGACGATCTTGAAATTGCTGTGTCTGGTGAAAAAACTCATCAACATAAGTTTTTCCCATGATGCGGTTAATCGCAATCAAAATATGAATAGATAAGTTTTGAAAGCCAAAATCAGTCAGTTTAAACTCATGTTTTAAAATTGCCTGATAGAGGACTTTTTTTATAAATTCAAAGGCATCCTGATCAATATATTCACTGCTTACATCAATTCCTTGAATATAATGCTGATCATAATCATCAAAGTGATAGAAATACTGAGCAATGCATGAACGGATATCTTTTTCTTTTCCTTTTATTTTCAAACCATAACCCGCTTTCCCTGCAAGTTCTAAATGAAAATAAGATAAACGTTCTTTCACTTCTTTAATATCAGCATTTAATGTACTGCGGCTGACATAGATTTCATCTGCTAAATCCGCAATTTTAACGTATTCATTGTGCGCTAAAAAGTAACGAATAATATAATTGATTCGTTCTTCTTGATGAACCGGGATCAAATATTGATTAGAAGATTCTTCCTGCAGCAGCGATTTAACAAATTGATTGTATAAATCTTCATTTAAGACATGCAGATAGTAGCCGGCATTGGGTTTGGATTCAATCTTTGCTCCGGCTTTTTTCTCAATCGTATCCTTATATTTACGAATATCTTCACGTAAAGTACGAGGTCTTATTTCAAGCTGTACACACAAGTCTTCAGATTTAATGTAATCTGATTTTTTAGCTAATATTTTAAATAGTTGAATAAAACGTCTATCCATTTTGCATCCCCACTTCTTTATTTTTTCTTAATATCGTTAAAGCTTATAAAATGAACATCGTTATCCTCTGCCCATTTTTTTAAGGCAGGATCACAGGCGATCTGTACCTCTTTTGCACGGGTAATATTATAAGAGGACCAATCCAGTAATTCCTGATCGATGTAGCCCGGATGAGAGTGAATTTCCACAAGATCTTCGCTTAATAAATCGGCTTGGTCATCTAGCCAGTAGTCTAAAGACACTCTATCTTGATAATAACCCACTTTAGGCATCACGGGCACTTCCCAGCCGGAATCATGAGTATCACGCAGCTGAACCATTTCTCCGTTTTCGATATAATGAATATTATCGGTGTAGTGAACATGAAGTTCGGTTGCCACTTCTCTGATCGCCACGGCTAACCCCGGATCAAAGACAGCATGACCTTCAATATGGGTAGGATAATGTCCCATAAGCTCTTTAAAACGCTCGGCTTGTGCCCGTACTTCTTTTTTGATGTCTTCAGCATTCAGTTTTAAGCCTTGTTTCAATCGCTGTTTTACATTGAAATGTCCATATTCATCCACTAATGAAGGAATCTCCTTAGGATCACTGACGGGTGTTCCAATCACAATGTTGGAATGCTGTCCGCAATAAAGACCGGGATTTTCCTTTAATAACTTAGCAGCTAAAGGGGTAGCCGGCATATTGGTCATCATCGTTGTAGAACGTATGACCCCATCGCGATAGCTTTTAATGATCCCTAAAGTAACTGCTTCACTGTAGCCGATATCATCAGCATTCAAAATAATTCTTACCATATTTTTTCCTCCTTGATGAACGACCTTGCAACAAATTATAGCATTTTTTCAGTTAATTTACTTCAAAATATCAGAATTTGAAACGGTCGTTTCTACACTTATTTTAATATAAAAAGAAGCTTCTCAAATGTTTTATTTTTGCCAAAGAATTGAGGCAAAAAACAAAAAAACTTAAACCTGTTTAGGTTTAAGTTCCTATTTTTGCAAGTTAAGCAAACGCAAGGCATGAACGTTTTCATCACCGCCGATTTGACGATAAGTTCTTCGGAAACGTTTGTTTTTGGTCGTGTTGGCAGCTTTATTATAACTGGCCACAGCATCAATTTCAAACTGAATGCTGTTGTCGATCAATTCCTCCGCATGTTTATTAGGGTCCATCGGGGGAATAGTCGGATGATAGCTTTCACCGGTTATTTCATAATACATGGATTCTAATAAATTAACATGACGCTGTTCATCACTTTCCAATTGGGTAAATAATTGTCTTAATTCAGGAATATTAGAAGCATTGACTAGAGTATGATAGGTTTGAATGGCTTTGTATTCATCAATGATCGCTTCTTTTATAAAGGACAGATCGTTATTCATTTTTTCACCTCATATTAAATATATGCCCAATAAAGAAAATATGACATCTTTATCCTAATTTGTTAAAATAGGGGAAAGGAGAATACTATGAATAAAATTCAACTGGCGAGTGATGTCTATGCTTTAGAATACGATGAACTAACCCCTTATTTAACTTATGTCTATTTGATTATCAGAGACAATACGCTTTTTATCATTGATACATTTTGCGGCAGTGATTATATGGAAGAAATTAAACAGATGTATCCTGATTATGACTATTGTGTTATGAATACGCATTATCATTTTGATCATATTTGGGGCAATGCTGCTTTTAAGGCAGAGGAGATTTATGCACATCCCTTATGCAAAGAAGCAATTCTTCGGCACGGAGAAGAAGATTATCTGAAAAACAAGCAATTTTTGAAGGGGAAGAAAGAAATTGTATATCCCTCTCGATTCGTTGAAGATCACTTCTTTTTTAAAGAAGCGGAAATAGAATTGATTTATACGCCCGGACACAGCGAAGATGGGATCAGTATTTATGACCATAAGCATCATTGGCTGTTTGCCGGAGATAATTTAGAAAAACCGATCATACAGTTAGATAGACAGAATCTATCTGTCTATAGGGATACTTTAAAGCGATATTTACAGCTGCCTATCAATCGTTTTTTTGGCGGGCATACGTTAAATCTGACAAAAGCGGATATTCAATTGATGATACGCTATTTGGATCAGGTTGAAAGTGGGGAAAATCTGTATTTTGAAGATCCTCATGTCCAAGCAATCCATCTGAAAAATTTAATGTAATATCGGTGGAAATTGTCACATATTTAGTGTATATTAATGGTATTGTCAAGGAGGCATTATGAAAAAGAAAACTCTGATTAATATTGTATTAACGGTTATAGCGGGAGCTATTCTTTATTACTTTATGTTACCGCCGTTAAATTTACAATCGATGTTGTTTTATGTGTATGCAGCGATGCTGATCGCCTTTTATACGATCATTTATTTTGCGACCAGTTTTGATCCACGTCAGTTGCAGCAAATGAAGTTTACTGGTAAAAAGCCAATGATTCTAGTGGTTATTGTATTGGCTATTGTTGTTTTAAATATTTTTTATTCACCGCTGATTAATGCATCGATGTATTCAAAGCGAATTGCAGTGCGTGAAGATGGGAACTTTACTGCGGATATTAGTGCAGTAGATTTTAATTCTCTGCCTTTATTAGATAAAGATTCTTCCAGCAAGCTAGGGGATCGTGTGATGGGGCAGATGCCGGAATTAGTATCTCAGTTCTATGTTTCAGATTTATATACGCAAATCAATTATAAAAATCGTGTCGTACGTGTAACACCGTTGGAATATAACGGATTCTTTAAATATTTTTCTAATCGCAATGATGGGGTAATGGGATACATTACCGTAGATTCTGTAGATGGTTCATCAAACTTAGTTAAATTGGAAAAAGGGATGAAGATCCTGCCGTCTGCAATGTTTAATGAAAATCTTTACCGTCAGCTGCGTTTCCAATATCCAACCTTTATCTTTGGTGAGGAATCATTTGAAGTGGACGAAACCGGGAAACCATTTTGGATCGTTCCGGTTCTAAAATACAAGGGTGTAGAGCTGTTGGAAGACGTTAAAGGGGCAGTTATTTTAGATCCGGTTACAGGAGAGTCACAATATTATAATGTGGCCGATGTGCCAACATGGGTTGATCATATTTATCCTGCTTCATTACTGATTGAACAAAGTGATGACTGGGGACGTTACCGCAATGGATTTATCAATTCTATTATCGGACAAAAGAATGTGGTAAAGACTACCGATGGATATAACTATATCGCAAAAGATGATGATATTTATCTTTATACCGGAATCACTTCAGCAACTGAAGATGCTGCCAATATCGGCTTTATTCTTTCTAATATGAGAACGAAGGAAACTATTTTCTATCCGGTGCCGGGAGCTCAGGAGATGTCGGCGATGGAAAGTGCCAAAGGACAGGTTCAGCAAATGAACTATACGGCAAGTTTCCCATTGCTGATCAATTTAAACGATAAACCGACTTATCTGATTTCATTGAAAGATAATGCCGGTCTTGTAAAGATGTATGCTTTTGTAGACGTAACGGATTATCAAAAGGTAGTAGTGACTGATGCGTCCGAGGGAATTGAAGCTGCTGCACAAAACTATATTGGAGATAAAGAAGCGATTATTGATCAAGAAAGCGTTAAGTTTAAAGATATCACGATCGGATCGATTACGGATTCTATGATTAATGGAGACAGCTACTATTATATTAAAGATACAGATGGCAATAAGTATCGTATTAAAATCAGTGTGGATGAGAAAAATATTCCATTCCTTCAAACTGGGGATACTTTAACTATCGGTTATCTGCTGGAAGAAGATGTCACTGAAATAATACAGTTAAAATAGACCGTTCAGCGGTCTATTTTTCTTTGAAAAGGTTAAGACTAAGGGTAAGGGCATTTAGTTGCTTAAAATGGGAATTTATTGTATCATAAAGGCAATGGGAGAAATTGCTGTATAATGTCATAATAACGAATTTGAGGTGAAAAAATGACAGATCATAATAAAGTAAAACACGGATTAAATGATGAAGAGATCCAGCAGAGAATCGAAAACGGACAGGTCAATTTTTTAAGCAATACGATCACGAAAACATATAAACAAATCTTTTTAGATAATACGATTACTTTTTTTAATATCATTAATATCATTTTATTAGGTTTGGTCATTCTTGTTGGTTCATTCAAAAACATGCTGTTTATTATGATTATTGTGATCAATACCTTAGTGGGAATTGTTCAGGAAATCCGATCAAAGCGTACGCTGGATAAGCTGACTATTTTAACGGTCAGCCAGATTGAAGTTATCCGAAATGGGAGTAAGATCAGTATCCCGGTTGATCAGATCGTTCTTGGCGATATCTTGTTTTTAAAACAGGGATTACAGATTCCTACGGATGCCATTATTATTGAAGGACGCATCGAAGTAAATGAATCTTTATTGACAGGAGAATCCGATCCGCAGTTTAAAGGAACCGGCGCTTCTTTATTTTCAGGAAGTTTCGTTACTTCCGGACAGGCTTATTGTGAAGTGGTGCATGTAGGAAAAGATAACTACATGGAAAAGATTACTGCCGAAGCCAAAAAATTTAAAAAGCATCGCTCAGAGTTAAATCGCAACTTAGATCGTATCTTAAAATTAATAAGTATCATTATTATTCCTATTGGTGTGGGATTATTTGCCAAGCAATACCTATTAACCCATTTAACATTCCGCAGTTCCATCTTACAGACAGTGGCTGCGTTATTAGGAATGATTCCAGAAGGATTAGTCTTACTGACGAGTGTGGCGATGACAATCGGAGTGATGCGTTTAGCAAAGAAGAAGGTTCTGGTACAGGAACTTTCGTGTATGGAAACATTGGCACGTGTTGATGTTTTATGCTTAGATAAGACAGGAACGATCACCGAAGGACGAATTGCCGTTGAGAAAGTCGAAAAATTAAAAGATGTTGATATAGATTTGATTATGGGAAATCTGATGCATGCAGTTCAGGATGAAAATGTCACCGCAATGGCTTTGCGTGAACAGTTTAAAGAAGCTGATGATTTTGAATTGGATCATTTTATTCCGTTTTCTTCCGATCGCAAGTATAGTGGTGCCGCTTTTAAAGGAAAAGGTACCTATTTGATGGGGGCAAATAAATTTTTATTCCCACATGGTTATGAGCATCTTCAAGAAAGGTGTCATCAGTTAGCAAAGGAAGGCTACCGTTTAATCGTAGTTGGCTACTCCCCTAATATCAATCAAGATACAGAGATCCCCGAAGGATTGGAACCTATTGCGATTGTGCAGATGTCTGATGTTATTCGAAAAGAGGCAAAAGAAACACTGGATTATTTTGTAAAGCAGGGGGTAGAGGTTAAGGTTATTTCCGGTGATGATCCGGTGACTGTATCTGCCATTGCGAAAAGAGCAGGATTAAAGAATGCTGAAAAATATATAGATGCTGCCAGTCTTCAAGACGAGGAAGCGATTGAGCAGGCTGTGCAGCATTACAGTGTGTTTGGTCGAGTAACACCAAAGCAGAAAAAGCAAATGATTATGGCAATTAAAAAATTAGGTCATACTGTTGCAATGACCGGAGATGGTGTCAATGATGTATTAGCTTTTAAAGAATCCGATGTATCCGTTGCAATGGCTTCAGGAAGTGATGCTGCTAAGCATGCCGCCAATCTTGTATTGATGGACTGTAACTTTGCAGTCATGCCAAATATTGTCAATGAAGGGCGTCGGGTAATTAATAATATCAGCTATGCTGCTTCTATGTTTTTAATTAAAACAGTTTTCTCGGTGATTTTATCTTTACAAACGATCCTGTTAGGACAGGGTTATCCGTTCGCACCGATTCAATTATCAATCATCAGCAGCTGTGCAGTAGGAATTCCAACCTTCTTAATGACTCAGGAATCAAATTTTAATCGAGTTGATGGTCATTTCTTCAAGCAAGTTTTTAAAAATGCCGTACCGACAGCTTTAACGATCGTTATCTGTATTACTTTAATCACTTCATTGGGCAGTGCCATGGGATCAAGCAGTTCGATGCTAACCACCGCCAGTGTATTGATTACCGGCTGGAATTACATGCTGGCATTAGAAAGAGTCTATTCACCGCTGTCGACTTATCGAAAAGTTGTGATCTATTCTATGCGTCTTGTTTATTTGATTTCTATCTTAATCGGACAAGGCATCTTGGAGCTTGTCGCTGTAGACTTCAATGTCCTTTTGCTGCTGGTCTCTGCAATTACTTTCTCCCCACTGTTCTTTGAATGGTCAACGAAGCTTTTGGAATGGATCATTCAGTTATGGGAGAAGCATGGTTTAGAAAAATGGTTATAAAAAAGATGAGCAACATTAGCTCATCCTTTTTTATTCAGTTTCAATGATATCCTGTGCCAAGGCAGTATCGAGTTTTTCAACGTTTCGCAGTTTCCGCTGTATCGCACGGGTACGCACACCCACTAATTTATCTAATTCACGGTTTGCCTGATCGATTCTTTGCTGGGTTAAAGCGAGAATGTCGGCAAACTTATCAAACTCAGTTCTGACAGCGCCTAACACTTCCCAGACTTCACTGCTTCTTTTTTGAAGAGCAATGGTTCTAAAGCCCATCTGCAAGCTGTTTAATAATGCTGCCATTGTACTTGGACCCGCCAAATTGACATGATAATCTCTTTGCAGTATCTCCACAAGACCACGATTGACGGCCTCGGCATATAATCCTTCAAAAGGTAGGAACATAATAGCAAAATCAGTAGTATAGGGCGGTTCGATATATTTTGTTTTAATATCTTTAGCAAAACTTTTTATTCGTTGAATCAAAATATCCGCATTGTTTTGAACGATGCCGGCATCACCTGTTTCATAGGCTTCCTGCAGTGCCTGATAAGCATCGGCAGGAAACTTAGAATCGATGGGTAAGTAGACACTGCGTTCATCCCCCGGCAGCTTAATAGCATATTCAACCACATTCTTACTGTTTGGAACTGTCGCAATATTCGTTTCATATTGCTCCGGAGATAAAATTTCTTCTAAAATCATGCCTAATTGGATTTCTCCTAAAATACCGCGTGTTTTAACGTTAGACAATACTTTCTTTAAATCACCGACACCATTAGCCAGTGTCTGCATTTCCCCCAAGCCTTTATAGACAGCTTCCAGTCGTTCATTGACTAACTGAAAGGACTGCGTCATCTTTTCCTCCAATGTGGTCTGTAGTTTTTCATCCACCGTGTGACGAATCTCCTCTAATTTTTTGTTACTGTCTTCTTGAATATAGCTTAGCCTTTTTTCCATAGTCAGACGAAGTCCATCAAATTTTTGTTCATTAGTCATTTCTAAGGTTTGCAGGCGTTTTTCTAATTGGCTTAAAGAAATCATCAATGATTGATTCATTTGAGCGATACTATTGTTTTGCGTTAACCCAATTTCTTTTTGTAGTTTAGTTGACCATTTAATTGTATTCGATAACTCACCAATCATTTCTTTTTTAATAAGCTGCTGGTTAGCTTTCTGTTGTGTCTGCTGGTAAATCAGCCACAACAGCAGCAATGCAATGAAGATCAATAATCCAATAATTATGTATTCCATATAGCCCCTTTCATTACTCTAAACATTCAAACTGAAAATCATCTAATAATTCATTAGCTGCAATGGCAGTTAACTGATGTTCGATCGCAAAGATCAAAACAGCGTCTCTTCTGATCTTTGAATACAAGGGACTATGTCCGGATAGTTTAAGCAGGCGTTCCGTTTCCTTTAAGCTGCTCTTCAAAGCTAAAGCAATCTGAATAATTTTATCACGTCCGGCTTTTTTGCTTCCGTCAAAAATCTGATAAGCATAAGTTCGTGATAAATTCGTTTGCTTGATGATATCACTTCTGCTTACTTCTTTTATTCTGCACAAATAATTGAAATACTCACTAAATGACATTTCTTTAATTGTGTCAATAGTCTGTTTTAAGGCTTCATCCTTACTGTTTTTTATAATATTTAATAAATCTGTCGTTGATTTCATTTTTTTCTCACCCAATTTATTTTATAATAATTACAGTAGGTTAACAAGGGAGAATAGTAGGATGGATAAATTAACCGTTTATAGAACGATTCAAACGATTAAAGCAACAGAAAGCAAGCGTATCGAACTTGTTTATCATGAGATCGATCATTGTTATTATATCAAAAGAGAATTAAGTCAGTATGATCTAGACACCTATCAGCGTTTAAAGGAACATCCTAATCCCGGATTTGTGCGGATAATGGAGCTTTGGGTTAAAGAGGATAAACTGATTGTGATTGAGGAATTTATTAATGGACTAACATTAGATAATATTTTAATTAATGAGGAGTTAAGTAAGGAACAGATCATTGGCATCATGGATGATTTATGTGAGACATTGGGCTTTCTTCACCAGCTTTATCCGCCGATCATCCATCGGGATATTAAGCCGGAAAATATCTTTTACTATCGAGGACATGCGATTCTTTTTGATTTTGACATTTCACGAGTCTATGATTATATGAAAAATAAAGATACTCAAGTAATGGGAAGTGTCGGATATGCCGCACCTGAGCAGTTTGGGTTTTCGCAAAGCGATTCCCGCAGTGACATTTATGCATTAGGTGTCTTATTAAATGTTTTATTTACGAAGCAGCTTCCTCAAGATGAGCAATACCAAGGAGAGGAAAGCAAGATTATTTTAAAGGCAACCGCTATAGATCCTCAAAAAAGATATCAAAATGTCCAGCAGCTAAAACAAGCCCTGCATCATTATTATCCTGACGAGGAGTCTGATGATCATAAAAAATATGGCATACCGGGATTTCGTCAAAAAAAAATATCTCATATGATCACAGCGATCATTTATTATGCAACAAGTCTTTTTTTAGCGATGCATATAACAGTCGTCAATGGAACGAGCAATGAACAGCTAGCCTCAAAAGTGAGTTTTTCGATTTGGTTTCTTTTCCTTCCGTTATTGTTCTTTGATTTTATGTGGTTAAAGAAAACCGCTTTATTTAGTCAGTGTAAAAACAAGTTTATAAAAGCTATCGGTTTGGTTTTAACGGCTATCTTCTGGTTGTTTGTGATCCTGATGGCTGCTTTTTCCCTTACATAAAAAACCAGCAGAATTATAATTCGCTGGTTTTTGTCTGCTGTGGGCAGACCACAATAGTTCATGATTATTTATAATAGAATTAAAGATTATTCTTTATTTTGGTCAATAACGGGTATTTGAAAAAACTTTTCAATAGGAGTTTCTAAGACTTGGCTGATCTTCCAAAGGGTTAAGATACTGATACCTTGGTGAATTCGGCTGCTTTCTAGATTACCGATCAAAGCTGTGGAAACATTAATTTTTTCTGCTAATGTCTCTTGCGTCATCTTTTGTTTTGATATGCTGTATAAATTTCGATAGTATTTTATATTTTTACCGATAATATCATAAAGTTTATCTTCATTAAGGAACTCGAATTCCATAGCTTACACACTCCTTTCGAACTTATTTTCTCATATTTCTATAATTTGACCATATATCAAAAATGATAAAATATCATTGTAAATGATTATTTTATTTGTTAGAATAATCTTAGACAGAATAATTTAAATTATTCTAAATGTGGAGGGAAAACATGAAAAAATTATTGAAGGCATTCACTGCTTTGGCAGCATGTGCAGTATTGATGGGCGGATGTTCAAGCTCTGGCGATGAGAAAGATAAAACACCGGAAAAAACAGAATTTGCTCAATCGGAGGTAGCTACTTATAAAAAAGTAGAATACACTGTAACAGGCGTTGAAAAAACAAAAGGACAACAGTATTTTGAAGCAGCAGAGGGAATGGAATACGTCATTGTCCATATCAAGATTGAAAATAAAACGGATGATAAAATCTCTTATAATGCCTTAGACTGGAAAATGCAGAATTCCAACGGTCAAGAAGATGGTTATAAAATTACAGCACTGGATAATATCAAAACATTAAACAGCGGGGATTTATTAGCCGGAGGAACTATTGAAGGGGATTTAGTGTTTGAAGAACCGGTGGGAGATACAGGATTAAAGTTAGCTTATTATCCATCTATTATTGATTCTAAATCAGCATTTACGATAAAAATTGACTAGCATGAAATATAAAAATATGAAATCGGAGCAGATATTAAATTTGCTCCTCCTTCTCTTACTTATTAAAAAAACGGAACTGACAAGTCCGTTATACCCATTCTAATAAAAAGATGTGCACGCAGCACATCTTTATAATTTCTTTAAATCTCCGAAAGTAATCATTTCAACATTGTTTTCTTTGATCCATTCTTTTAAGCGAGGATCACATAAAACATCTAATTCCTTACATCTTTGAACATTGTAAGATGAGTGTGTCATTACATACTGATCGACAAAAGCCGGATGAGACATAATTTCAAAAGCATCTTTTTTAAGCATTTGATCAAAGTCGTTTGTGAAATATTCGATTGATACATTTTTCGCATAGAAACGATTAGAAAATTCTACCTTTTCATAATTGCTTTCAATATAATCATGTGTATAGCGAACAGGCAAATCATATTGGAAAGCAAATTTTTTGGCTTGTTCATGAACACGTGGATATGATGATGAGAAGTGATGAGAATCGATATGATCAGGCAAGCGTCCATTCAATTCAATAAAACGATTAAACTGAGCTTCTAGTTCATGATAAACCTCATCATAGTTGAGTTCATCTTGATCGGCTGGTTTTTCTTTGTTTTTTAAATGCCAGTCCTGTGAATGGAAATAACCATCCTGATCCACTAAACTAGGAATCTCTTTAGGATCTAAAACCGGTTTACCGGCAGTTAAGGTAAAATGAATGCCAATGTGTAAATCAGGATATTCCTTTGCCATTTGAGCTGCCTGAGCAGCAAAAGGCATTCCTACCATTAGCGTTGTTGAACGTAATACACCGTCACGATGTGCTTTCAGAATCCCTAAAGTGACGCCTTCACTCATTCCAAAGTCATCCGCATTAATAATTAATCTAGTCATTCTTTGTCCCCTTTATTTTATCTTTTTTAAATCTTGGAAATTAATTAATTCAATATGATTATCTTTTACCCAATCTAATACACGTTTATCGGTTAGAATCGCTAATTCTTTTGTACGCTGAATATTATAAGAAGAATGGGTATATAAATATTCATCGACAAATGCCGGATGGCACATGATTTCACAAAGATCTTTTTCTAGGATATGATCGTAATCTTCAGTAAAATATTCTAAAGAAAGCTGATCATCATAGAAATAATTTAAAAATTCCGGTCTTTCGTAGTTTCCGCCAACATAATCAAATGAACAGCGAACAGGTACATCATATTTTTCAATCAGTTTTTTTGTTTGTTCGTAAATGCGTGGATAAGAACTGGTTCCATGATGTGAATCAAAATGATCCGGTAAACGCCCGTTTAATTCTTCAAAACGTTTTAACTGAGCACAATATTCTTTGTAGACTTCTTCATAGTTTAATTCATCTTCTTCGATTGGTTTTTGTTTGTTTTTAATATGCCAATCCTGTGAATGGAAAGTTCCGTCTGCCTCTACTAAACTAGGTACATCTTTAGGATCACTTACCGGTTTTCCTGCCGTTAGAGTAAAATGAATACCTACTCCTAAATTCGGATAATCCTTTGCCATTTGAGCTGCCTGAGCAGCAAAAGGCATTCCTACCATCATGGTTGTAGAACGTAATATACCTTCTTTATGTGCTTTTAAAATCCCCAAAGTAACGCCTTCACACATACCAAAGTCGTCCCCGTTAACAATAAGTCTTGTCATTAATTTATGTCCTCCTATCTATAAGTTATAGTATAGTGGGAATAGTTAAATAATAAATGCTTTTTAATATTCTGAAAATTATCTTTTTAATCAGAGCAAAAAAACTTCTGAAGGCAGAAGCTTTTTACTTTATTTTCTTTAAATCCTGAAAGTTTATTAATTCGACATGATTGATCTTAATCCATTCTAATACACGTGGATCACATAAAACAGATAATTCCTTTGTACGCTGAACATTATAAGAGGAAGTGGTGTAAAGGAAGTCATCAACAAAAGCCGGGTGACACATGGTTTCCACTAAATCCTTTTCTAAAAGATGATCCTGATCTTCAGTGAAATATTCAACAGTCGTTAGTTTATCATAAAAGGTACTAAAATATGCCGGTCTTTCATAATTGCAGTCGATATAATCAAATGAACAGCGGGTAGGAACATCATATTGATCAATAAGTTTTTGCAGCTGAGCATGCAGGAGCGGATAATCACTTGATCCATGGTGAGAATCAAAATGATCGGGCATATGTCCTGTCAATTCGATAAAACGCTGTAATTGAGCACTGTATTCCTTATAAACTTCTTCATAGTTAACCCTATCCTGTGCATTCTTTTTATTTTTTTCATGCCAGCTGTTGGAATGGAAGCTCCCGTCTGCTTCTACCAAGCTGGGAATCTCTTTAGGATCGCAAACCGGTCTGCCGGCAGTCAGATTAAAATGCAGTCCGACACCTAGATTTGGATAGTCCTTTGCCATTTGCGCCGCCTGAGCAGCAAAAGGCATTCCTGTCATCATCGTGGTCGATCTTAAAATCCCGTCTCTATGTGCTTTTAAAATTCCTAAGGTGACCCCTTCGCACATACCGAAGTCATCTCCATTAACAATAAGTCTTGTCATGATTAAATCCTCCTATCTATAAGGTATAGTATAGTGGGGAATCTAAAATAGAATCTGTATTTTTATAATTTGAAAAACAGATTTTGATACGCTATATTTGAATTTTTGAATGAATAGGACTATTATTGTAAATAATGGGAGTAGGAGGTGTAAGCATGGAACTTATGTTAGATATAATCAAAGATACACTCATGATCGTTCCGGTGATCTTTATTATCTATTTAATTTTAGAATATATTGAGGATAAAGACTGGCTGCACCATCGCTTTAAAAAAGCAGGGCCCATCGTTGGCGGACTGATTGGGATTTTACCGGAGTGTGGCACCAGTATCATGGCATCGAAATTATTTAGTACCGGATTGATCAGTTTAGGCACATTGATTGCTATCTTTGTTTCTTCCAGTGATGAAGCGGTGATTATTTTATTAACAGGCTCTCATTTCAGTAAGGATGTTTTATGGTTATTATTTTTGAAACTGGTTTTTGGTATTCTATTAGGTATCTTTGTGAATTTCCTAGTTCATTTTCCAACTCCGGTGATAAAAGAAGAAGCAGAGGAAGAGCATTGCCATCACCATTGGCGACATGCTTTTGAACATACATTAAGAATTACATTATTTGTTTTTATCAGTCAGGTTGTTATTTCTTTAATTATTGCGTTTATCGGTGAAGACCAAATTACCGGTTTTTTAAATACGCATCTTCTTTTACAACCGATCATTGCCGGATTCATTGGATTAATTCCAAATTGCGCCGGCTCAATGATCTTAGCTCAGGTCTATTTAAATGGACTTATTAGTTTCGGTGCTTTGTTCACCGGATTAAGCTGCAGTACCGGATTAGGCATGCTGACACTGTATCGTTATCATAAAAATAAGAAAGAATGCCTGTTTGTGACCTTGCTCATCTATTTTTCAGCTTTATTTGCCGGGTATGTATTCTATAGATAATCTATAGAATGTATGGCTGAGTAGGATAAAGCAGTAATAATTTACGATAAATCATATTGAGCTTATATTCATTGATAAAAAGATGTTCCAAATAGTTCAGCTCCGACAGCATAGTCATCACCACATAGCTTCTTTTTTCATAGTATTGTCCACGGCTGTAAATTTGTGTGGACTGATTCATCAATCGTATCATTTTAAATTCTAATTGATAGCGGACTCTTGTTTCAATATAGAAATAAAGTAGGAAAAGAATGATTCCGGTTAATATATACAGCATAATAAATGTCACCCCTCCTATTATATGCATCTAAAAGACAGGAGGAGGGCGAATAAAATAAAATTCCTGTTATTCTAAAGAGAATAGCAGGAATTTTTATTTACAGCAGTTCACCATATTTTTTGATATATTGTTTTTTGATAATTGTAGTTAATATTACGTAGCCGATAACGATAAACAGTAACCCAGCATAATAGATTAAAGGAAGTGGTGAAAGACCGATCTTTTCCCCGATAAAGGTGTATGGGATAACAGTAAGGAGCAAGATCCCAGACAGGGTAAAAAGAGTTAATGGTTTTGAAGCTCGACTTTGAATGAATGGTAGTTTTGGTGTACGGATCATGTGAATAATTAAGGTTTGGCTCCACATTGATTCAACAAACCACCCTGCTTGGAATAATGAAACAAATAAAGCCTGCATAGCTGGATCCTTTAACTGATGGAACATACCGCCACAAATCATCGGACAAATTAGAAAATACATGAAGATAAAGGTGATGATATCAAAGATAGAGCTGGCTGGTCCGATCCATACCATAAATCTCCCTATTGAAGATGCGTTCCAAGGTCTTGGCACAAGCAGATAATCTTCATCAACATGATCCCAAGGCACAGCGATACATGTAATGTTATAGATGAGATTCAATAATAAAAGCTGAACTGAAGCCATAGGCAGAAATGGAAGAAAGGCACAGGCAATCAAAACTGAAAAGACGTTGCCAAAATTAGAGGAAGCAGTCATTTTAATATATTTGATCATATTGGCATAAATCTTTCTTCCCTCGATAATACCCTCTTCTAATACCATTAAGTCTTTTTCTAAAAGGATAATGTCTGCACTTTCTTTGGCAATATCAACAGCCGTATCTACTGAAATGCCTACATCTGAAACCTTCATTGCGGAAGCATCATTGATGCCATCCCCCATATACCCTACAACATGTCCATTATTTTTTAAAATATTAACAATTCTTGCTTTTTGTGCAGGTGAAAGTTTAGCGAAGACAGTAGTGATTTCTACTTCCTGAGATAGCTGACTATCACTCATTTTTTCAATGTCACTGCCTAACAAGACATGATCTGCTTTTAATCCCACTTGGCTGCAGACACTTTTAGTTACTTTTTCATTATCACCCGTCAATATCTTCGTTAACACACCATAAGTCTGCAATGCTTGAATGGCTTTTGCGGTCGTTTCTTTTGGGGGATCTAAGAAAGCTAAATATCCCATAAATACCATATCTTCTTCATCTTTGATTGAAAATTCTCCAACCGGCTTTGGATTTGTTTTTTGAGCTAAAGCAATTACTCGCAATCCTTGTTGATTCAATCCCTCGGCAATATGCTCAATCACGGTTTTAAGTGTCTCATTTAAAGGCTGGATTTCACCTTGATATTCCACGTAAGCGCAGATTTTAAGCATTTCCTCAACTGCTCCTTTGGTAATCATCTGCGTTTTTTTGTTTTTATCTTCAATCACGACACTCATGCGACGTCGCTCAAAATCAAAAGGAATCTCATCAATCTTACGATAATCTTCTTTACAGAAGGAAGCATCCATATTCTCTTGTGCAAACTGAATGATAGCTAAGTCTATTAAATTTTTTAATCCGGTCTGATAATAGCTGTTTAGAAAAGCATGACGCAATACTCTTGTGTTTTCGTTACCGGTAATATCCAAATGATATTCTAATACGACTTTATCTTGAGTGAGAGTACCGGTTTTATCTGTGCATAAAATATCCATTGCTCCTAAATTTTGGATTGCATTCATATTTTTAACAATCACTTTTTTGTGAGACATCGCAACTGCCCCTTTAGCTAATCCGGTTGTTACGATCATCGGCAGCATTTCGGGAGTTAATCCTACCGCTACAGAAATAGCGAATAAGCCAGCTTCCATCCAATCGCCTTTAGTCCAGCCATTGATGAAGAAAACAATCGGAACCATCACCAGCATAAATCGAATCAATACCCATGACACTGAATTAACGCCTTTTTCAAAACTGCTTTTTGGTGGTTTTTCATTCAGTGTTTTAGCGATTGTTCCTAAAACCGTGTGATAACCTGTCGCTAAAACAATGCCGACCGCACTGCCACTAATGACATTGCTGCCCATAAAGGCTAACTGCGGATGTGAAAATAAATCATCATAATGCTGCTCAGAGCTATATTTTTCCACCGGTTCACTTTCACCATTCAAAGCAGACTGACTGATGAATAAATCTTTTGCTGATAGAATACGCAGATCAGCAGGAATCATATCACCGGCAGAAAGATGCACGATGTCACCTACGACGACATCTTCTAATAAAATCTCTTTTTTTCCAATAGATTCACGTTCTATACAGGTTGTTGTCATAATCATTTTTGAAAGCTTTGCGGCAGCAGTCCCACTTCGGCTTTCCTGAACAAAACGCAGTGTACCGGAAATTAATACGAGAATGGAAATAATAATGACTGTGGTGGGATCTTTATCCAAAGGATCCGCTAAGATGACATCTGTAAATAAAGAAACAATTGCTAAGACAAGTAAAATAGCTGAAAAGGGATCTGCAAACGCTAAAAATAGTTGTTTATAAAGCGGATTTCTTTTTTGATGGTCAATAATATTTTTTCCGTCTCTTTCCTGTCTTTCTTCTACTGTCTCAATAGTAAGTCCGTGCATTGAGCTTTCTAATTGGTCAAGTAACGAGCTTACCGGTAATGCAGCTAATTTTAGTAATTTTTTTGATTCTAGCTCTTGCTGTGTAAATAATTTTTTGTTTTTTAATTTCATTTTTTGTACCTCCTCTTTTTTTAAAAGGCACAAAATTAAGAACTTCTATTAAATTGTAAATGAGAAAAGTGGATTTAAATCCGTTTTTCTCGAGACTCGCTCTTTTGATTTTGTGCCGCTGCTACTGGAATCTAAATCCATTTTTCCCACCTCCTTTATTATAAATTGGGCATAATAAAAACCCGTCCACACAAATGGCAGACGGGTTTAGACATGCTTAAAACAAGCATGATGAAAACATCTGCCAATCTTTACAACTTCGATACTCGTCCATCATGCTCATCTCCTTTCAATAAAAAAACCATGGAAGCCAACGGTCCATGGAAAATGTTCTTTCTTTTAGTACCGTTCAAGCTTTAGCTTTGCAGGGCGATGAAACTGCATTATGCTATACCTTGACGATATAACCTGTTCAAACCAACTCATGATGTCTCCATCATTTCGCGGCAGCAGTCCTTATCCCTGTAGGAGCCTCACCTACCAGATTATTTTATTCTTACACTAAAATTATATGACGTATAAAACTTTTGTCAACCACTAAATATATATTAAGTGTTTATTCTATCTTTTTTAGTTTAATTAACTGTCTAAATTTATGGGGGACATTGCATTTTTTTTGTTTTCAATTTATTGTGTATTTTAAACGTGTTATGATGAAGATGGAAAGAAGGGAAACCATGAAAAATAGATTTCACCGTTATCAAAAGTTTCTCCTCATTGGTCTTATTATTATTTTAGGTGTTATATTGTTGCCTAAATTGAAGCCTGAGCAGAAATGGGAGTATCCACCTGCAGTGATGAACGAATCAGATAATTATTTTGATTATCAGTCAGGATTAGAATGTTCAGGCTATTCTTCGGCTTATATACTGCGTTTCTTTGGAGAGACCGCTGATGGGAAGCGTTTATATGAGAATTTCCCAGGAAAAATTCCTCAAGGAGCAACTCCGGATGGAATTGTTACTTTTTTTCGTACACAGGGATACTCAATCGAATTTAAGAAGAATGCCAGTATTGAAGAATTAAAACATGATATCAGCTTAGGAGTGCCCGTCATTTCTTTTATTCGTGTCAACATGGAAGAACCCTATACGCACTATGTGCCTATTATCGGCTATGATGAAGATTATTTTTATTTTGCCGAGAGTTTACCTTATATGGCGAACTGTCAAGATGAAGAGCTCCCGTATAATCGTAAGACCTCTATAGAGGAATACAAAAATTTATGCAAAAATGTACAAGGGATGTATCAATGCCCCTATTTTGTGATTTCTAAACAATAAAAAATATCTGGAAATATATTCGTTTCCAGATATTTTCTATAGTGGAATGCGATTACGTGGATTTCGCTGTATTAAGATTTCACGTTGTTTGTTGGAAGTTACATGTGTATAGATTTGGGTTGTGGTAATGGAGCTATGTCCTAAGATTCGTTGGATATAACGTATATCAACGTCTTCTTCTAGTAATTGTGTTGCAAATGTATGTCGAAGCATATGAGGGGTAATATGCTGATTTAATTTCAATACACGTTCATAGTGCTTTAAAATAAATCGGACAGATTGTTCAGATAAACGATTTCCGTTTCGATTAATAAAAAAGAAGATCGAATCATCAATCTGATCTTGAAATAAACAAGCATACTCTTTTAATATTTGCAATACTTTATAGTTGCCTATATAAAGGTTTCTTTCTTTTGCTCCTTTTCCATAGATCAATAGTTGTCCTTGATCAAGGTTAATTTCTTCTTTTTTAATATTACATAATTCGGAAACTCTTAATCCGGTAGAAAAAAGCAATTCGATCACAGCGGCATTACGCGTGGTCGTTTTTATTTCATAAGGAGAACGGCTTTGGCGGATATCATCATAAGCTTTTTTTAAGATCAACGTCATATATTGAAGATCTACCGTACGGGGAAGCAGCAGAGGCTCTTTATATTTGAAACGTATTTTATTAAAGGGATTATACTCAATATAGTTATCTAGCTCTAAATAATTAAAAAAAGCCTTTAGACTGGCAATTTTTCTTTTGATTGTCCTTGGTTTTGAATAGAGTCCGGATAAATAACCAATATAATCGTTCAGCAATTCTCTTGAGCATTCTCTATCCTGACTATAAGTTAAGAACTGCTTTAGATCAATCGAATAAGCTTTAATGGTTTTCATGTTTAAATTTTTTTGTAATCGGCATTCATTTAGATAAGTTTCTAATCTCTCTTTCATCTTTATTCCTCCATTTATACCTGTACTAAATGGTAATGTAACAAAGATGATTAGTAAAGTAATTGTAATTGCCAGTATATAGTTATTTACTAAAATAAATAGAAAGAGCAATGTGTTATAAGGAAAATTTATAAATAGTGGTTAATATCGTATTGTTTCACTACCTTTTTTCCTAGCAGAGTCATCGCCTGCGTTGGACACTGATTGATACAGCGATAACACAAGGTACATTGATCTTTAGCTATAGCTTTGCTATTTGTCATATCAATATTTTTCATAGGACATAATTTTGCACATTTTCCGCAGCCAATACAACGGGCTTCATTTATTTTCAACTTATTTGAGTAATGTTTTATTTTTGTATAGAAGTATAGTCGTTGTCCAAATAATCCCGCAAGATGGGAGAATAAACCGATTCCCTCTTGTGAAGGATGTCCATTTTGAAAACCATGTGCCGCTTGTATTATTTTCTTTTCTGCTTCAAGAATTAATGTTTTATTTTTTTCCGATGAGTGTTTTAGGACTTTTTCATCAGCGATACTATCCGGCATTTTTAAATGCAGTCCACCAATAATCTGAGCATCTTGTTTCTTTAATAAACGAGCGAGGATTCCGGCTCCATCCCCACTAAAAAGCCCCATTGTAGCAATAATAAAGATCTCTTTATTTTTCCAAAGAGCGGCATTCTTCATGATAAAATCTCTTAATATTTTAGGTATATTACTGTATTGAATAGGATAAGCGATGATGATCTGAGTATGGTGTTTAATTTGCTCAATCACCTTATGATCTTCAATTGAAAATACTTGAATATCATTAAATTCTCTTAAGAAACGTTCTAAACAATATTTTGAATTCCCTGTTCCACTAAAGTACAGACCAACCATCTTTATATCCCCTTTCAATTATAAGAAAAGGACCACCAAGTGATCCCTTAACTCTCTTATGGTGCCGACAACTGGAATCGAACCAGCAGCCTATCCATTACGAGTGGATTGCTCTACCGTTGGAGCTATGTCGGCAATGAATACATAAGATATTATACATCAAAGAAAGTAAAGAGAAAAGAGTCAAAGTCAAATAAATTTTAAAAAGAAATATCTTTCAATTATTAAAAATATAAGTCTGTTTTCAAAAATAGTAAATAGAATCCATACACGGACATTGTGATTAAATAAATGCCATGTTACAATTTGTAAGGGTATACAATGTGGGAGGAGCAAAGTTATGGCAAATTATATGGGAACTGTATTTAGATTAATTAATAGTTGTAATACACAAGTGGCTAATAATAATGATTATAATATCGCAAGAACAATACTATCATATGTAAATGATTTAGAGATCGTTTCATTGGAAGAGTTAGCCAATCAAGCAAACATATCACAAGCAAGTGTTAGCCGCTTTATTAAAAAAATGGGCTTTAAATCTTATCAGGATTTTAGAGAATCCTTTCAAAAAGCCTTCTTAGAAATAAAATTAAGTCGTAAACTAGCAAATGTAACACAGTATCCTCATCGTTCTGTAGAAAAGATGGCTGACCAGATTCACCAAGAAGCAATTGATAATTTAACGAAAACAAGAGAAATTGTTTCAACACGTTTACTGCTCCACATAATTAAAACCATGAAAGAAGCGAGTTCAGTTAGCTTTTATGGAGATGACCATGCTTTATCAATCTTCTACACCTTGCAGTTAGATTTATTGGCTAACGGAACACCTTCCTATTTATTTAAAATTACAGATGTGCAAGGACTGCATATGCAATTTATAGATCAAAATTCCGTAGTCATGTTTTTTAATGTATATAGTGGCTTTTTCAGTAGTGAACAAAAGCAAACACTGGAAGTGGCTAAAAAGAACGGGGTTAAGATTATTGTATTTACTCAGGATGATTTAGAGAGTGATGATTTATTTGATTTAATTGTTTACTATGGTCAAAGTAAAAGCTTGAATACAGGCTATTATTCTTTGTTGTATATTAGTCGAATTCTATCTGAGTTATTTTATTATGAGACGTAGCTTTCATTTTATGAAAGCTGCTTTTTTTTATTTGATAAAGCTTTCTGTTTTAAATATGGAATAATATGTGAAATCGTTATATTTTTAAAGTATAGATAAAGAAAGGAGACTATCATGAATAAATATTTATTAAAAGTGTTTAAAGGAGGTTTGACATTCGTGTTAATGGCTTCAACAATGAGTTTTAAAGTCATGGCCGCAGAAACCTATCAACCCGGAGCAACTGTGATAAAAGATGAGTTATCCCCATCCGGATATACAGTTCATTTTGTTTATAAGGATACAAGCGGAAAAACGGTTGAAAGTGTTAGTGTTACCGGACCTTTTCAGTATGTTGATCCCAATAAAGATCTGAAGGCAGCTGATAACCAGTATGGACCGGATGAATATGTCAATGGAATGTATGCGACTAATTTTGCCCCAGGAGCGGGGATGGCAAATGGCTGGGGGTACACAGAAACGATGGTGTACAATGCTTCAGCCGGACAATATGAAGCAGATTTTCCCATCACGAGCGGAAGCTTTGCATACAGCTATATTGTGAAGTACGTTGGTGAAGATGCTATTACTATTGATGATCCGGCAAATCCATCACCGGCTAAAAATAACAGCAACAGTGACATTGCGACTGGTGACAGCACCCATAGTATTGTGTATGGCAGATACGATGCAGATAAGCAGTCAAAGTCATTAAACCTAGACTATGTGCTTCAAAGCTCAGGCAGTAAGGGGACGCTGCAATATGTAGAATACACAGGAAATTTAAGCAGTCATCAAGATTTAGGAATATACCTTCCGGCAGGCTACGATAAAAATCGTGAGAAACCATATAAAGTGATCTATGCCAGTCATGGCGGTGGCGGAAACGAAACAGATTGGTTTGCTATGGGGCATGCCGATAATATTATGGATAATTTAATCAACAGCGGACAAACGGAAGAAGCGATCGTTGTTACAATGGATAATGCGTCTTATAATTGGGATTTTGCCAAAATTGAAGACAATGTCCTTCATTATATTATTCCATATATGGAAACAAACTATAATGTTTCTGCTTCAGTAAATGATCGTGCCTTTTGTGGGCTGTCTATGGGCGGAATGACAACAACCCATATGTATTTTGATCATCCTGATGCATTTGGTTATTTTGGTATTTTTTCAGGAACTGACATGAAGGCTTTAACGGATAAACCAGAATTATCTTATCCGATTGTTACTGCTACGGTTGGGACATGTGATATTGCTTCAGCAACAATTATGTCCGGAGAAGATATCAAATACGAAGATTTAGTAAAATGGGCAGCAGATAACTCTATGGATAACTTCATAGATGGTGGTTATTTATACGGAGCTCATGACTGGTTTGTATGGGCACAAAGTTTTCAGCATTTTGTTAAAAATATTGTGTGGAGTCAAAATAACGAGGACATCTTTACTAAAGAATTACTGAATAATAATTATGCCGAAGTAGATCATTTGGCAGTAACTAAAATATCCGGTGATCAAACAAGTTTAAATGGTGTTTATCATGTAGATGAAGGAACACAGAGTAATCCATGTGGACTTGAAAATAATGGATCAAGTATGTATTTTATTGTAGATGAAAATAAAACACTCCTAATTGATGCAGGAAATGGTTTTTATTCAGAAGATTTCGAAGTGATTATGAATGCTTTATCTGTGAATCGTACATTAGAGGTTGCGATTACTCATAACCACGGAGATCATATCGGGGAATTAAAAAATAAAACGATAGCAGCAGGAACGAGAGTATATATAAGTGAAGGCGATTATGATGAAGCAACACAAGCTTTATTAAATGATTATGATGTCTCTTTAATTGCGGAAGGAGATACGATTGATACCGCACAGTATTCATTAGAAGCAATTAATTTAAGAGGACATACTGATGGATCAATTGCATATTTGGATGCTAAAAGACAAGTCCTATACTCCGGAGATGGAATGGGATCTGGGTTTGTTTGGCTGCTTTTTACTGAAAATCCATTAACCACATATGAAGCCGATATGAAAGCATTATATAATACAGTAAAAGAAATGGAACAACTCACTATTTTGCCAGGTCATGCATGGCAGCAGACTTATGGTGAATTAGCACCTGGAGAATTAAACATGCAATACATAGAAGACATGTTAGGTTTGCTGCAGGCGATAAAAGATGGCAATGCAGCAATGGAGGATTATCAGGCATTAAATAGAGAAGGGGATGTCGAGATTACTTATAACGGATTAAAGGCAGTAATTGATACAACACGCTTAGCTGTTCAGCAATTCACAGCTAAGCCTACTCCTCCTATCGAAAATGAAGAACAACAAGACACACCAAAAGTGACACAACCTAAAGTTGCAGATACGGGAGATGCCACATCTATTATCGGTCTTGCAGGATTAAGCATTTTAGCGATAGCCGGTGCATTTGTTTTAACTAAAAAGAAAAAAGTATAATGTTTTAAGAATTGTGTAATACAATCCTACCAAAGTGGATAAATGAAGTTATATAAATTCATTCATCGATGTGATACAATCCCACCGAAGTAGACAGATGAAATAAATAAAATTTCATGAATCTACAGAGGAGGGATTTTATTATGTCCAGAAAAGCAAAATATACATTAGAACAAAAAAT
>CABJAS010000001.1 GCA_902363625.1 Clostridiaceae bacterium | reverse complement strand
TATGGACACACCTGTAACCATCTCGAACACAGAAGTTAAGCATATCAACGGCGAAGATAGTGAGAGATCGCGAAAATAGCAGATTGCCGGGTAAGAGAAGAGAGGAGGGTTTCCTCCTTTTTTTGTATTTAAGTATAAAGAAGGCAGATGTAGTCTCCTATAAGATAAGAATAGGATAAATAGGACTAAGCATCATTATATGTTACTTGCCTGTATAGAGAATGTAGGATATAGGAAATAAATGAATAGAGATTCCTATATACTTAATTAAGGTATATAAAGGAAAAAAGAGTATAAAAAAACATAACCACAGTTGAGGTTATGTTTTCGTTTTATTAAAGTTCAGTAGCACCTTTTACTAATTCCACAACTTCTTCCATTGTTCCTTTTTGAAGTGCTTCATTAGCTAATTTTTCCATTTCGACTTTAGAAAGGCTTCTGATTAATTTTCTTTGCCCAAGTACAGATGTAGCAGACATTGAGAATTCATCAAGTCCTAATCCTAATAATAATGGAGCGGCCATAGCTTCACCAGCCATCTCACCACACATACCAACCCATTTTCCTTCTTTATGAGCAGCATCAATTACATTTTTAACTAAACGTAAGATTGATGGATTAAATGGTTGATATAAATAAGAGATTGAAGATGACATTCTGTCAGCAGCGAAAGTATATTGGATCAAGTCATTTGTTCCGATTGAGAAGAAATCAACTTCTTTAGCGAACTGATCTGCTAATACCGCAGCAGCAGGGATTTCAATCATAATACCTACTTGGATATTAGGTGAAATAGCAACACCTTCGTTTGTTAATTTTTCTTTTTCTTCTAATAACAAAGCTTTAGCTTGTCTGAATTCTTGCAGAGTAGCGATCATTGGGAACATGATTCTTAAATCTCCATAAACTGAAGCTCTCAGTAAGGCTCTTAATTGAGTTCTGAAGATATCTTCTCTTTGGAAGCATAAACGAATTGCACGAACACCTAAGAATGGATTCATTTCTTTTGGTAAGTCGATAGCAGCAATTTCTTTATCTCCACCAATATCTAATGTTCTTACAACAACAGGACCGTTGATTCCTTCAAGAACAGCTTTGTAAGCATTGAATTGTTCTTCTTCAGTAGGAAGCTCAGCTGATTCCATGTATAAGAATTCAGTTCTGTAAAGTCCGACACCCTCTCCGCCGTTTTCCAAAACACCTTCAATATCTTTTGGTGAACCAATGTTTGCCACTAATTCAACATGGTGACCATCAGTAGTCACTGTTTTTTCATCTTTTAATTTCTTTAACTCTTCACGATAAGCAACGTAGTCATCACGTTTCTTTTCATAAGTAGCGATTTCATCATCACTAGGGTTAATGATTACTAAACCTTCACTACCATCCAAGATAATCATATCGTTGTCATTAACTTCAGAAGTAATCGTCTTACAAGCAACAACAGCTGGAATTTCTAAACTTCTTGCCATGATTGCTGAGTGAGAAGTTCTACCTCCGATGTTTGTAGCAAATCCTCTAACTAGATTTTTATTTAATTGAGCTGTATCAGATGGAGTCAAGTCATCTGCGATAATAACAACTTCTTCATCGATTAAAGCAGGGTTAGGTAACTGTTTACCTAATAAAGCGGCTAATAAACGACGAGAAACGTCTTTAATGTCAGCAGCTCTTTCTCTGAAATAATCATCATCCATTGATTCAAACATAGCGATAAACGTATTAGCTACTTCATCAAGAGCAGCAGCAGCGTTGATCTTTTCGTTTTTGATCTTGTCTTCAACTTGAGATTTCATTTCTGGATCACTCAATACTAAAGCATGAGCATCAAATACTGCCGCTTCTTCTGCAGATAAGTTTTTAGAAGCAGCCTCTTTGATCATTTCCAAATCCTTTGCTGTTTTAGCCATTGCTTCTTCATAGCAAGCAATTTCTTTTTCCACATCTTCAATTGTTGTTTTTGTAACTGTTAAGTCTGGCATTACTAGTTTATAAGCTTTTGCGATTGCAATTCCACTAGATGCAGCTATACCTTTTATCATGTGTAAAACACCTCCATATATGTTACTATTGTACCTTAAAATGGCTAAAAAATAAAGAGATTATGTGTATTTATTTAAACGTTTACATTTTTTTAACTAGCACTTGAAATTTTCTGTAAAAATGTTATCCTTTTTATGTGATAGGAGGGATTGTATGAAAGTAATTAAAGTAAAAGATTACGAGGAAGCATCACAAAAAGCGTTTGAAATTTTTAGAGATCAGGTTAAAGAAAAACCGGATTCAATTTTAGGATTGGCAACAGGATCTACACCGATCAGAATGTATGAATTATTAGCAGAAGATCATAAGGTGAACGGGACATCTTATAAAAATGTTCATACGTTTAACTTAGATGAATATTATGGGTTGGCACCAACTCATCCACAAAGTTATTATTATTTCATGACTGAACATTTATTTAAATTCTTGGATATTGATTTAAATAATGTTAATGTGCCAAAAGGAAATCAAGATATTCAGGCAGAATGTGACCGTTATAATGCAATGTTGGCAGAAAATCAAATTGATCTTCAATTATTGGGGATCGGTTCTAACGGACATATTGGGTTCAATGAACCTGGGACATCATTTGACTCAGTGACACACTATATTGAATTAGATGAATCTACTCGTAAAGATAATGCGCGTTTATTCTTCGATGGTATCTTAGAAGATGTGCCGACTCATGCTGTGACAATGGGAATTAAAAATATTATGGAAGCTAAACGTGTTGTTTTAATCGCTTGTGGTGATAATAAAGCAACTGCTATTAAAGGATTGGTGGAAGATGAACCAACAACTTCTTTACCAGCTTCAATCTTGAGCACACATCCTGATTTTACATTAATCATTGATGAAGGTGCTGCAAGCAAATTAGATAAATAAGAAGAATCGCAAGATTCTTTTTTTAATTTATATAAACAAAAAAAGAAGCCAAGGCTTCTTAAATCGTATATTGGTGCAACTGACAAGACTTGAACTTGCACGAACGAATGTTCATAAGTCCCTCAAACTTACGTGTATACCAATTCCACCACAGTTGCAATACATAAAATTTATATCATATTCTTATAAAATATGCAATGTTTTTAAGTCAAGTTGATTGATTTTTTATTGAATTGACTAGGGGTTAATGATATAGTTACTTTAGCTAAAAGAAAGGATGATACGATGCCTATTAGAATACCTGATGCCTTACCGGCTAAAAAAATACTGGAAAGTGAAAACATCTTTGTAATGCCGACTTCCAGAGCGGATTCACAGCATATCCGTCCTTTAAAACTTATTGTTTTGAATATTATGCCGACAAAAATAGTGACTGAGACACAATTGCTGCGCATGCTGTCAAATACACCGCTGCAGATTGATGTAGACTGGATTCATATGAAGAGTCATGAATCAAAAAACACCTCTCAGGAGCATTTATTAGCCTTTTATCATACGTTTGATGAAATTAAGGAAAATAAGTATGATGGTATGATTATTACAGGTGCGCCGGTGGAAAAACTTTCTTTTGAAGAAGTTGACTATTGGGAAGAGTTTACTCAAATTTTGGAGTGGTCTAAAACCAATGTATTCAGCACTTTTTATATCTGTTGGGCAGCTCAGGCAGCACTCCATTATTTTTATGGCATCAATAAGTATCGCTTAGATAAAAAACTGTCGGGAGTATATGACCATGAAACGAACGTTAAAAAGATGAAACGTAAAATCCTGCGCGGATTTGATTTTCAGTTTTATGCACCCCATTCACGCTATACGACTTTATTAGAAAAAGATATCCTAAAATTTGATGATTTAGATGTCTTGGCTTCTTCAAAGGAAGCAGGACCTTACTTAATCGGTTCTGTTAACGGTTCAAGATTTTTTGTGACCGGGCATCCCGAATATGATCCGGAAACCTTACATAATGAATATGTCCGTGATGTCAATAAAGGCTTGAATCCTGATATTCCTATGAATTATTATAAAGATAATGACTGTAGTAAAGCAATTCAGGTAAAATGGCGTTCTCATGCTTATTTACTTTTTAGTAACTGGCTGAACTACTATGTTTATCAGCAAACCCCATACGATTTGAATATGGTTGGAGATAAATCACATATGAAATAAAAGAAGGCGCAGATGCGCCTTTTCTATTTGATTAAATTATATAATGCATTAGCATAAATCAAAACTGCCAATTTTAGTTCATCAATGTCCACAAATTCATTATTTTGGTGGATTTGGTTATCGGTACCGGGGAATTCCGGTCCAAAAGCGACACAATTTGGCATTGTCTTGGCATACGTGCCTCCGCCAATGGCTTGTGGTTTAGCTTCTAGGTCACCTGTACAGTCGACATAAGCCTGATGCAATCCCTGAATCAATTCTGAATCAGGATCAACAAATAGGTGAGAACCGATGTGATGCTCCTCCTTAAATCCGTAAGGATCAATAGCCTGATGCATACATCCCAGCATTTTATCACTGTCTAATTCATGGGGACAACGCAGGTCTAAATAAATATTAAGTTCAGAATTTTCATAATGCACAATACCAACGCTTAAAGTTAATGGTCCCATCTGACCAGTGAAGCCAAAGCCCAGCTTTTTGGCGTAGTAATCATCTGTAAAGTATTTTGCGATAAAATCAACGACAGGATTTGAAATAACGGTATTTAAAAATTCTGAAAGTAAGACAACCGCGTTGCGTCCTAAATGCGGTAAAGATGCGTGACTTGATTTTCCGGTCAATTCAATTGTCGTTGTCGCAGCGTCTGATTGAATCGTACCTGTCAATTGTTTATCACTTAAAAATTGCTGGAAAGCCTGTTCGTACTGTTGTTTTGTTCCTTTTAAAACGGCCGTGGCTTTTTCAGGAACAATGTTGACAACACTGCCGGCATGAAGAGAAATTAATACATCTTCTTGAACGTGTCCGCTGATATGAAATTGAACACCTTTTTTTTCACCATAAACAACAGGGAAGTTGGCATCGGGAGTAAATCCCATATTTGGGAAAGGTTCTTTTGTGAAATAGTATTTCATACATTTTGATCCGGATTCTTCATTGCAGCCAAAAATAATACGCATCTTTTTGCGTGTTTCTAACCCACTTTTTTCAACGATCTTAGCGGCATAGTAAGCAGCAAGCAACGGTCCTTTGTCATCGCTGGTTCCGCGTCCAAAATATTTATTGCCGACCTGAGTCAATTCAAATGGCGGAGTTGCCCATCCGCTTTCATTTACCGGTACAACATCCAGATGTCCTAATACGGCTACGACTTCATCACCACTGCCAATATCGATATGACCGGCATATCCATCGACATCCTTAGTTACATAACCGTCACGCTGACCGATTGCCAGCATCTTATCTAAGACGTCTCGGTTTGCTTTTCCAAATGGCTGATTTTCTTTCGCTGTTGTTTCATCAAGAACAGAGTTTACTGAAACTAAATCAGCCATATCTTTGATCAATTGATCGAACTGATCATCAATCGCTTTTTTAAAATCTATCATATTATCACCTCTTGATGATTATTGTATCATAAATTAAATGAAAATATTCAAAAAGTTTGAAGATGTCAAGACTTGTATTCATGATAAGAGAATGCTATGATTTTAAGGCAAGAAAGGAAGTTGTGAAATGGATAAACAAGTCATAGAACAAGTTGCAAAAACGTTGGAAATCACGAAGAGTCAGGTTGAAAAAGTATTGACTTTATTAGAAGAGGGAAATACTGTTCCTTTTATTGCGCGTTATCGTAAAGAGGTAACCGGTGCATTAAATGAAGATCAGATCAGAGAAATTGAAAAAATATATGAGTATGGCATCAGTTTAAATAAACGTAAGGAAGATATCATTCGTTTGATTGATGAAAAGGGAATGCTGGATGAAACATTGAAGGCAGATATCCTAAAATGTGAAAAGCTAAGTGAATTAGAAGATATTTATCGCCCATTCAAAGAAAAAAAGAAGACTCGTGCGATTATAGCAAAAGCAAATGGCTTGGAGCCGTTAAGTCAGTGGCTGTTATCTTTGCCTAGAAGCGGGGATGTGATGTTAGAGGCGAAGAAGTATATAAATGAAAATGTTGCGGATGAGCAGGTGGCTATCAATGGCGCTAAAGATATCATCGCGGAAAATATGGCAGATCAAGTCAAATATCGTAAATATGTGAAGGATATGCTGTATAAGACAGGTGTCATTATAACCAAAGAAAAGAAAAAACATACCGATGAAAATAAAACGTATGAAATGTATTATCAATTCAGTGAACGTTTAAAATATATTGTTCCACACCGTATTTTAGCGATTAACCGTGCGGAAAATGAAAAAGTTATCAGTGTTTCTTTTGATTATGATAAGGAACGTTTTTTAGATTATATTCTTTATGGATTTATCCGCAATAAGGAAACAATCGCAAAAGAAGTGATTAAAGAAGCTGTTGAAGATGGATTTAAACGTTTGTTGTATCCTTCGATCGAAAGAGAAATTCGCAGTGAACTGACTGAAAAGGCAGAATTGCAAGCATTAGAAGTATTCTCAATCAATTTAGAAAAATTATTAATGCAGCCGCCGTTAAAAGATAAAACGATCTTAGGTGTTGATCCGGCTTTTAGAACAGGATGCAAACTGGCAGTGATTGATCCAACCGGAAAGGTATTGACGATTGATAAGATTTATCCGACTTTGCCAAAAGCGGATTATTCTCATGATATACGCAAAGTCGTAAAACTGGTAAAACAGTATCAGGTTGAAGTAATTGCGATTGGAAATGGGACAGCCAGCCGTGAAACAGAGGCTTTTATCGCCAAAGTAATCAAAGAAGAAAATCTGAATGTGGCTTATGTTATTGTGTCGGAAGCAGGGGCTTCTGTATATAGTGCCAGCAAAGTGGCAAAAGAAGAATTTCCTGATTATCAGGTAGAGGAACGTTCAGCGGTTTCCATTGCCAGAAGACTTCAGGATCCTTTGGCAGAATTGGTAAAAATCGAACCAAAGGCAATCAGTGTCGGACAGTATCAGCATGATATGAATCAAAAGCGTTTAGGGGAGCAGCTGGAGTTTGTCGTTACAAAATCCGTAAACCAAGTAGGAGTAAATATTAATACGGCTTCGCCTTCTTTACTGCAATATGTTTCCGGATGCTCAGCGACAATCGCTAAAAATATTGTCAGCTACCGTGAAAAAATCGGTCGTTTTAATGATCGCAGGCAGATTCAGGAAGTGCCTAAATTAGGTCCGAAATCATACATGCAGGCGATTGGCTTTCTGCGTATTTTAGATGGAATCAATCCACTGGATCAGACAGCTATTCACCCGGAAAGCTATGAAGCTACGCAGCGTTTACTGAACGATTTGGGATTTACGGTTCAGCAGATCGGAACTAAGGAATTAAATGACGGTTTAAAGCAGCTGGATCTTAATGAGTTAGCTGATAAACTAAAGATTGATATGTATACATTGGAAGATATTATTGATTGCTTGAAAAGCCCATTGAGAACACCAAGGGATCATTATCAAAGTGCTATCTTGAAAAAAGATATTTTAAATATTGATGATCTGTCTGTAGGATTGGAATTGCAGGGAACAGTCAGAAATGTAGTTGATTTTGGAGCGTTTGTGGATATCGGGCTGAAGAATGACGGACTGGTTCATATCTCTAAAATGGCGAAAACAAGAGTAAGACATCCATTAGATAAAGTCAATGTAGGTGATATTATTACAGTTTGGGTAGACAGTGTAGATACAGTTAAGAAAAAAGTAGCATTAACGATGATCCACCCATAAAATTTATGCTGTTAAGTAAAAATACTTGACAGAAGAAAATAATATGGTATTATGTACCAGTAAACATTTAATATAAAGGAGAAAATACATGGCAGTAAAATTAAGATTAAAACGTATGGGAGCTAAAAAAGCACCATTTTATAGAATCGTAGCAGCAGATTCAAGATCACCTAGAGATGGTCGTTTCATTGAACAATTAGGAACTTATGATCCAACTAAAAATCCAGCACAAGTAACGATTAATGAAGAAGCTGTAATGAAATGGTTAAACGTTGGAGCTCAGCCTTCAGATACAGTTAAAAACTTATTATCAAAAGCTGGAATCATCAAAAAATTCGCTGACGCAAAAGCTGGAAAATAATGATGGACTACGTAAAAATCTTACACGATATCTGTGTGGATTTGGTCGATGATAAAGAACATCTTAAAGTAAAGGAAATGCCTTCTTTAGAAGAAAATGAGATCGTTTTATATGTCTATGCAACGCATGATGATATTGCAAAGCTGATCGGTAAAAAAGGGGCAATGGCAAGCGCCATCAGACAGTTAATGTCAGTCACTGGTGTTTTGTCAGAAAAGAAAGTAACGATTAAGTTTGAATCATATGAATAGATGTGTTCTCACATCTATTTTTTAATGGAGGAACAATGGAACAATTATATATCGGAAAAGTGGTAGGAACCCATGGCATTAAAGGGGAAGTTAAAATTAAATCTGTTTCATCGTTTGCAGCGGAACGATTTAAAAAAGGAAAGAAGATTACTCTTACAAAAGGCACAGAAGCACTGACGTTAGAATGCCTTCGTCACCGTCAGCATAAGGGTGTGGAGTTAGTGACATTTAAAGACCATGAAGATATTAATCTGGTTGAAAAGTATCGAGATTATGAAATATACGGCGATTATGATCCGAATTTATTGGGAGAAGATGAATACTTCTATCAGGATTTGATTGACTGCAAGGTATATAATCAGCATGAAGTGTACGTGGGAACGGTGACTTCCATTATGGAAAATCCACGTTATGATATTTTAGTTGTGAAAAAAGAGGATGGAAAACAACTGCTGATTCCTTATATTGAGGCTTTCATTTTGGAAGAAAAAATCAGCGAGAAGTATATCCGTTTCAATCAGTTGGAAGGCATGTAGTATGAAAATTGATATTTTATCTTTGTTTCCGGAAATGTTTGAGGGCTTTTTAAAAACGTCTATCATTTCAAGAGCGATTGAAAGTGGCGTTGTTTCTGTTGAAATCCATGATTTTCGCGAGTATGCAGAGAATAAACATAAGAAAGTAGATGATTATCCTTACGGCGGCGGGCAAGGTATGGTTCTGCAATGCCAGCCTGTAATCGATTGTTTAAAAGCGATCCAGACAAAGGAAAGTCTTACTATTTTAATGTGTCCAACCGGACAGCAGTTTAAGCAGACAGTTGCTGCTAAGCTATCACGTTGCTCCCATTTAATTATTATCTGTGGACATTATGAAGGCTATGATGAGCGTATTCGCGATTATTGCGATATGGAGATTTCAATCGGTGATTACGTCCTGACTGGTGGTGAGCTGGGAAGCATGGTAGTAAGTGACGCTGTGATTCGTCTGTTAGATGGTGCGATTACACAAGAAAGTCATCAGGACGATAGTTTTTCTAATGGCTTACTGGAATTTCCGCAATATACACGCCCTATGGTTTATGATGAAAAAAGTGTGCCGGATGTTTTACTTAGCGGTCATCATGAAAATATTCGCCGCTGGCGTTTATATCAGTCATTAAAAAAAACATGGGAGCGTCGTCCCGATCTTTTAGAAAACAGAGTATTGGATAAAGAAGAAGCCGTTTTATTAGAGAAAATTAAAAATAATGTTGATTTATAAAAGGAAAAGTGCTAATATATTAAAGTCTTTGTGGACTACAGAAGTTCCGCTGGTTATAAACGTATGAACTTTGAAGAAAAATTTGATAAAAGGAGAAATAAGATGAACTTAAGATTAGTTGAAGAAATTACTAAAAAACAATTAAGAACTGACATCCCTCAATTTAAACCAGGGGATACTGTAAAAGTTTATGTAAAGATTAAAGAAGGGGAAAAACACCGTATTCAGTTATTTGAAGGTGTATGTATCGCTCGTAATGGTGGAGGAATTTCTGAAACATTTACAGTAAGAAAAATCTCTTACCAAGTTGGAGTTGAAAGAATTTTCCCAATTCATTCACCAATCATCGATCGTATCGAAGTTGTTAAAGTGGGTAAAGTACGTAGAGCTAAATTACATTACTTACGTGGATTATCTGGTAAAGCAGCTAGAATTAAAGAACTTAGAAAATAATTTTAATGGGGCATATGGAAATATGCCTCCTTTTTCTTTATAATAAGGAAAGAGGTGAAAGTATGAAAGATAAAAAATCAACGGCACGCAGTGTCGTCATCTATATAATTGAGCTACTCGCAATCATCGTTGCTTCACAGCTTGTTTTTACTAAAGTGATTCGCCCGGTATCGATTATCGGATCCTCGATGTATCCGACAGTAGCGGATCAGGATATTGCGCTAATCAATGTGATTGGTTTAAAAGAGAGTGAGCTGAAACGTTTTGATGTGGTGATCATTGACTGGAAACAAAATAATGAAAATATTATTAAACGGCTGATTGGGTTTCCCGGAGACCATATTAAGTTTGTAAACGATGAGCTTTATATTAACGGCGTTCTTTATGAAGAAGATTATCTGGATCGTGATTATGTTGCACGGGCAAAAGCTTCAAGAGGTGTAAGTCAGTTTACGGCTGATTTTGAATATATTGTTCCGGAAGGACAATACTTTGTATTAGGAGACAATCGTCTGAATTCAGCGGATTCACGTACGATTGGATGTTTTAGTTTCAATGATTTTATTGGAAAAGAAGGGGTTGTGATTTACCCGTTCAATCATTTTAATTGGATTAAATAAGGAGGAAAACGAAAATGAGTATACAATGGTTTCCAGGTCATATGGCAAAAGCCAGACGTGAAATAGAGGAACGTTTAAAAATAATTGATATTGTAATTGAACTGGTGGATGGGCGTGCTCCTTTTGCTTCTAAGAATCCAATGTTTGATGATATTATTAAAAATAAGCCACGTTTGATTGTCATTACTAAAAAAGATTTAGCCGATCAAAAAAGAGTCGAGCAATGGATGAAATATTATCGATCATTAGGCTATCTTGCGATCAGTGTAAATCTGAAGAATTTCAATGATTATAAGACCATTATTCAGCTTTGTCAGGAAGCGTTGAAAGAAAAGATGGAAAAAGAGCGTGCTCGCGGACTTAAGCCAAGACCGGTTCGGGCAATGGTGGTCGGTATCCCGAATGTTGGGAAATCCACCTTTATTAATCGTTTAGCTTCAAGGAAGGCAACAATTACCGGAAATCGTCCGGGAGTAACGAAGGCTCAACAGATAATTCGGGTTAATAATGATTTTGAATTGTTTGATACACCGGGGGTATTGTGGCCTAAGTTTGAAAATGAAACAGTGGCTCGTAATATCGCTTTAATCGGATCGATTAAAAGTACTATTCTGCCATTAGATGAATTGATCATCTATGCCTTGCAATACTTAGAAAAGCATTATCCTGGCAGTTTAAATGAGCGTTATCAAATGGGAACGATTGATTTTGATAGTGACTGGATCGAAGATGCTTTTACTAAAATTGCTAAGAGTCGTCATTTGAAAAAAATCAATGGGGAAACCGATTATGATCGTGTCATTGAGATCGTCTTGAAAGATCTGCTGGATGCTGCGATTGCGAAAGTAACATGGGAGGTTATAGAAGATTATGGCTTCCATGCGTGATTATGAAAATGCCTGCATCCAAAAAGGGCAGCTGATTATCGCCGGGTGTGATGAAGCCGGACGAGGTCCGATTGCCGGACCGCTGGTTGTCGCAACTTGTGTGCTGCCTAATGATTTTAATGATGATCGCATCAATGATTCAAAGAAGTTAACGGAGAAAAAACGAGAGCTGTTGTATGATGTGATTATTGAGCATGCCCTTGACTATAAAATTATGATTTATGATGAAAAAGCAGTTGATGAACTCAATGTTTACCAAGCCAGTAAGCTAGGAATGGAAGAAGGGGTTCGTGGGTTGAAACTGAAAGTGGATGCGGTGTTAAGCGATGCGATGCCGCTGAATCTGGATATTCCTGTGCAATCCATTATTAAAGGGGACGCTAAATCGATTACGATTGCTGCTGCCAGCATTCTTGCGAAGGTGACACGTGACCGTATCATGCGCGACTATGATGAATTATATCCTGAATATGGCTTTAAAAATCATAAAGGCTATCCGACTAAAAAACATAAAGAAGCGGTATTTGAATATGGGGTTCTACCTATTCATCGCCGAACTTTTGAACCGATAAAAAGCATATTATATACGCAGATTTCTTTAGATGTATAAAGAAATCTTTTTTAGTATTCTCACTATTAAAAAGGTATAGGTAAGTGAGGTGAAAAGATGGAAGAACAGCTCCTTTATTATGCGATTAAATATCAAGGAAATTTTAATCAGATCTATAAAGCCGTTACTAGAAATGAACTGATCAATAAAAATGAGCTTGCTAAAATGAAAGATGCTTTAACATGCTCCTATACCACGATCCTCAGCAAGGATTATCCTACGCGTCTTAAAGAGATCGATTCCCCGCCATTCGTTCTATTTTATTACGGAGATATTTCTCTTTGCAATCGTGATTGCATCAGCATGGTAGGGATGCGAGCATGCAGTGACTATGGAAGAAAAATGGCTTTATCCATCAGCTTTAATTTAGCGAAGAAAGGAAAAGTTATCGTGAGCGGTATGGCAAAAGGCATTGATGCATATAGTCATTTAGGAGCGATGAAAGGGCAGGGGAAAACAATCGCTGTTTTAGGCAGCGGCATTGATTACTGCTACCCAAAAGAAAATCTATCTCTTTATCAATTGCTGAAGGAGGAGCATTTAGTTATAAGTGAATATCCGGGAGCAATGATTCCTAAAAAAGAATGCTTTCCGATACGCAATCGGATTGTTGCGGGATTAGGAGAGAAGCTGATTGTCGTCGAAGCAAAACAACGTTCTGGAACAATGATTACAGTGAATTTTTCCTTGAATCAGGGGAAGGATATTTATTGTGTTCCTAACCGCATTGGGGAGTATGACGGCTGTAATCGATTGATCAGTCAAGGGGCTGACATTTTGGTTGATGTCGAAGATTTGTTTTAATATTTTTGTTGACAATTTATAAAAAAAGTGTAATAAATGGATAAGTATGTAAGAAAGGAAGGAATAAACATGAAAAAGAAATTGGTGATTGTGGAATCCCCTTCTAAATCTAAAACGATAGAAAAGTATTTGGGGAGTGATTATGCTGTAACTTCCTCAAAAGGACATATAAGAGATTTATCTACTTCTGGAAAAGACGGATTAGGAGTCGATGTTGAAAATGAATTTGAGCCTAAATACGTTATCAGTAAAGATAAAAAAGATGTTGTGAAGGATTTGAAAAAAGCAGTCAAAGATTCAGACTTTGTTTATCTGGCTACCGATCCTGACCGTGAGGGAGAAGCTATTTCATGGCATTTAGCCGAAGTATTAGGCTTAGATGAAACACTGGAAAATCGTATTGTTTTTAATGAAGTTACAAAGGATGCAGTGGTGGATGCGTTAAATCATCCTCGCAAGATCGATACGAACTTAGTAAAATCACAGGAAACACGACGTGTGCTTGATCGTATTATTGGCTTTAAACTTTCAAAACTGCTTCAAAAAAAGATTAAATCCAAATCGGCCGGACGTGTGCAATCCGTTGCATTACGTTTGATTGTTGAAAAAGAACGTGAAATCGATGCGTTTAAACCAGAAGAATACTGGCATATTAATGCAAAGTTTTTGAAGGATGAAATTGAATTCAGCGGAGAACTTGCGAAATACAAGAATAAAAAGATTGAAATTCATAATGTGGAAGAAGCGAATTCCATTTATGAACGTTTAAATAAGGAATTTATTGTCAGCAGTGTTAAAAAGACAAAGCGAAACCGTGATTCAAAACCGCCGTTTACAACGTCAACATTGCAGCAGGCTGCTTCTTCACAATTAGGATTCAGTGCGAAGAAAACAATGTCGATTGCTCAGAAGCTTTATGAAGGGATCGACTTGAAAAGTGAAACTGTCGGATTGATTACCTATATGCGTACGGATTCTATTCGTTTATCAGACAGCTTTGTTCAAGATGCTGATCAGTATATTGAACAGGTTTATGGTAAAAAGTATGTAGGGAAAAGAAAAGTATCGAAGAAAAAAGAAAATGTTCAGGATGCGCATGAGGGGATTCGTCCTACCAGCGTTGAAAGATCACCGGAATCTGTAAAAGAACATTTATCTAATGATGAATTCCGTCTGTATAAATTGATCTATAGTCGTGCAGTGGCTTCTTTGATGGCACCAGCGGTATTTGATGCCACTTCTGTCAGTTTAGACAACAATGGCTATGAATTCAAAGTAACCGGATCGGTAATTAAGTTTGATGGGTATCTTCGTCTTTACAGTGATTATGATAAATCAGAAGATATGCTGTTGCCGGAATTGAATGAGACTGAAACCTTGATTTCTCAGGATATTCAAAAAACACAGCACTTTACTAAACCGCCGGCTCGCTACAGTGAAGCGAAGCTGATTAAAACTCTTGAAGAGTTAGGGATTGGGCGTCCAAGCACTTACGCCAGCATCATTGATACGATTCAGACGAGAGGCTATGTCAGCTATGTGGACAAGAAGTTCTCACCAACAGAATCAGGGTATCTGACAAGTGATAAATTAACGGAATATTTTGATTCTATCATCAATGTAGAATATACCGCTGATATGGAACATGAGCTGGATGAGATTTCAGAAGGAAAAGATAATTATGTATCTGCTTTAAGATCTTTTTGTACGCAGTTTGATCCATTGCTTGAAAAAGCCTATGAAAATATGGAAAAAATCGAAGATAAGAAAACAGGAGAGCTATGTCCGGAGTGTGGACATGACTTAGTGGAAAGAAAAGGGCGCTACGGAACCTTTGTAGCCTGCAGTAATTTCCCGACTTGCCGTTATATTAAAAAACCGGAGCAGCAAGTAGAAGAAACAGGCGAAATGTGTCCGGAATGCGGAAGTCCGATGATTTATAAGCAGGGACGCTTTGGACGCTTTGAAGCCTGCAGCAACTATCCGACCTGCAAACATATTAAGAAAAAGGAAAAAAGCACCACAGCTTCAGCAAAGAAGAAAAGTGAGCCGGTGATTGTTGAAGGCGAGAAATGTCCGAACTGCGGAGGAGAAGTGGTTTTGAAAAAAGGGCGTTATGGTGAATTTAAAGCCTGTATCAACTATCCGAAATGTAAAACGATCATTAAATAATAAGGCTATTCGTTTAACGTTTAGCCTTTCTTTAGCTTAGAAGGAGGAAATTATGGAACAGAAAGTAAATGTCATTGGCGCCGGATTAGCCGGCTGTGAAGCCACCTATCAATTAATTAAAGAAGGGATTCCGGTTCGTTTATATGAAATGCGCCCAATCAAATCAACGGAAGCACATCAAACAGAAAACTTCGCTGAATTAGTATGCTCAAATTCACTGCGTGCCGATGGCTTAGGGAATGCCGTTGGCGTATTAAAGCAGGAGATGGAGATGCTGGACAGCATCATTATCCGTTTCGCAAGAGCTCACGCGGTACCGGCGGGGGGATCACTGGCGGTGGACCGTCATGGCTTTTCGAGTGCCGTAACAGAATATATAAAAAATCATCCTTTAGTAGAAGTGATTCATGAAGAAGTGACAGAGATTCCAAAAGGACCGACAATCATTGCCAGCGGACCGTTGACCTCTCAGCCGTTAAGTGAAGCGATTAAGAGCTTGCTGGGTGATGATTATTTCTATTTCTTTGATGCCGCCGCTCCGATTGTTACTAAGGAAAGCATTGATTTTACGAAAGCTTACTATAAATCACGCTATGATAAAGGAGAAGCGGAATATATCAACTGTCCTATGGATAAGGAACAATTTGAAAGCTTCTATGATGCTTTGATTCATGCAGAAGTGGTGAAACCAAAGGATTTTGAAGAAAAGTTCTTTGAAGGCTGCATGCCGTTTGAAGAAATGGCTCGCCGCGGAAATCAGACGCTGCTGTTTGGTCCTATGAAACCGGTTGGCTTAGAAACACCGGACGGAAAGCGTCCCTATGCAGTCGTTCAGCTGCGCCAGGATAATGCAAATGCCAGTCTGTATAATATTGTCGGATTCCAGACTCATCTGACTTGGCCGGAACAAAAACGCATCCTACAGATGATTCCGGGTTTAGAAAACTGTCAAATTGTGCGCTATGGAGTGATGCATCGTAATTCTTTTATCTGTTCGCCGCTTCATTTACGACAAACTTATCAGTATCGTCTGCGTGATGATCTGTTCTTTGCCGGACAACTGACAGGAGTAGAAGGGTATGTGGAATCTGCCAGCAGCGGAATTGTGGCAGGGAAAAATATGGTGAGACTGCTTCAGAACAAACCATTGATTACATTCGATCCACGTACGATTACGGGTGCTTTAGCTTATTATATCACCCATAGTGACTCTCAGAATTTCCAACCGATGAAGGCTAATTTCGGAATCGTTCCAGATTTGGAAGCTAAAGTAAAAAAGAAAGAAAAAAAGGCAGCTTATGCGGCGCGTGCGATTAAGATCATGAAGGAACAATTAGGTAAAGACGATGAAAGAATGGATTGATCATTACCTAAATTATTTAACGAATCTTAAACAGTATTCTAAATTAACGATTAAGACCTATTCCAACGATATCGAACAGTTTTATCTTTACTGCAAAAAAGAGGCTTTCGACAGTTTTGATCAGATCACCTATCCTCATGTTCGTGGGTATATTGTTTATCTGCATGACCATGATCTGTCTAATTTATCGATTCGTCATCATATCAGTGTGCTGCGCTGCTTTTTTGCTTACCTGCTGGAAAATGATGTCATTCAAGTAAATCCCTTTGCTTTAGTGTCTCAGCCGAAAATCATAAAAAAGATGCCAGAGTTTCTTTACTATGATGAATTTGAAGCGCTGATCGATAGTATTGATCTTTCTAAACCATTAGGAAAACGCAATCAGATGATCATTGAGTTAATGTATGCCACCGGCTTAAGAGTCAGTGAAGCGATAAATGTTAAACTGACAGACATTGATTTTGATCAAGGACTGATCGTGGTAAAAGGAAAGGGCGGAAAGACACGCTATGTCCCGTTTAATCCGATCTGTCAGCAGTATATGGAAGAATACATAGAAGATACGCGTAAAGAATTAATGGAAAAGAAAAACGAAGATCATCCCTACTTATTTGTGAATCAATACGGTGGTAAAATAACAGAACGCGGCGTTTATGACATGTTGGAAAAGGTGTCTTTAAATTCTCCTTTAAAAAAGAAGGTGCATCCACATATGCTGCGTCACACTTTTGCTACACATTTACTGGATCAGGGAGCGGATATCCGTATTGTTCAGGAGATGATGGGACATGCTGATTTATCTTCTACCCAAATTTATACGCATGTCACTATGGATAAATTGAAAAAAACATATATGTCTGCACATCCTTTAGCGAATAAAAGCCCATTAAAAGGGAAAGATAAAGATTGACAAATTCACTATTTTATAATATAATCAACAAGGTATTAAAAAAATACACACATCATGGATTCGACTATCGAGTGCCGAAAGGTGATAGCCGTTGGAAGTGGTGGAGGAAAAAAACAAAAGGAGGAAGTTACTATGTCTGTAATTTCAATGAAAAAATTACTTGAAGTTGGTGTTCATTTCGGACATCAAACAAAAAGATGGAACCCAAAAATGGCACCTTACATCTTTACATCAAGAAACGGGATTTACATCATCGATTTGCAAAAATCATCTAAGAAAATTGATGAAGCTTACAAAGCAATGGGTGAAATCGCCGCTAAAGGTGGAAAAGTACTGTTCGTAGGTACTAAAAAACAAGCTCAAGAAGCAGTAAGAGAAGAATCATTAAGATCTGAATCTTTCTATGTAAACAGCAGATGGTTAGGTGGAACTTTAACAAACTTCAAAACTATCCAAAAAAGAATCAGAAGATTAAAAGAATTAGAAAAAATGGAAGCTGACGGAACTTTTGAAGTATTACCTAAAAAAGAAGTCATCTTACTTAAAAAAGAAGCCGCTAAGTTAGAAAAGAACTTAGGTGGTATTAAAGAAATGAAAAAATTACCAAACGCTTTATTCGTTGTTGATCCAAAAGCTGAACACAACGCAGTAGCGGAAGCAAGAATCTTAGGTATTCCTGTATTTGGTATTGTTGATACAAACTGTGATCCTGATGAAGTGGATTACGTAATCCCAGCAAATGATGATGCCATCAGAGCAGTTAAATTAATTATTGCAGCTATGGCTGATGCAATCTGTGAAGCAAAAGGTGAACCTTTAACAGTCGCTTACGTTAAAGATGAAGATGATAAAGAAGTATCAATGAATGATGCGATCACTTCAGTAGAAAATAACGAAAGAAGAAAACCTCGTTATAGAGATGATCGTCCAAGACGCCCTAGATACGATAACAGAAATAATGACAGAACTGTGAGTGCAACAAGCCCTGAAAAAAAAGTCAGTGAATAGTCAGCGAAGGGAAAAGTAATCACTACTTTTCCTTTTTTATTAAAAAATAAAATGGAGGATAAAATAAAATGGCAATTAGTGCAGCATTAGTAAAAGAATTACGTGAAAAAACAGGTGCAGGGATGATGGACTGCAAAAAAGCTTTAGAAACTTGCGAAGGTGACATCGAAAAAGCTTTCGACTGGTTAAGAGAAAAAGGAATCGCAAAAGCAGCTAAAAAAGCAGATCGTATTGCAGCTGAAGGATTAACTGCATTTGTAATTGATGGAGATAAAGCTGCTTTAGTAGAAGTAAACTCAGAAACTGACTTTGTCGCAAAAAATAAAGAATTCCAAGATTTAGTTGCTTTATGTGCAGATTTAATGGTAAAAAATGCACCGGTTGATTTAGATGCAGCTTTAAAAATCGATGTTGATGGTAAACCATTAGAAATCGTAATCGCTGAAGCATCTGGAAAAATCGGAGAAAAATTAAGCTTGAGAAGATTTGCTGTGATGAACAAAAACAGTGATGAAGTATTCGGAGCTTACAGCCATATGGGTGGTAAAATGAGCGCTATCGTTAAAATTAACGGTGCTAACGAAGAAGTGGCTAAAGATGTTGCAATGCATGTTGCCGCTCAATCACCTAAATACATCGATAGAACAGCTATTCCTACAGAAGAATTAGCACATGAAAGAGAAGTATTATTAGCTCAGGCATTAGAAGAAAATGCGCAAGCAGCTAAACCAAAACCAGAAAATATCATCGAAAAAATGGTAGAAGGTCGTTTAAACAAAAACTTAAAAGATATCTGTTTAGTTGACCAAGAATTCATCAAAAACCCTGATGTTACAATCGCTCAATACATCGGTAACGGAAAAGTTGTAGAAATGGCACGTTTCCAAGTAGGTGAAGGGATCGAAAAGAAAGAAGAAAACTTTGCTGAAGAAGTAGCAAAACAAATGGGGAAATAATGATTCCACATAAACTGTGATAGACGCTTATCTATCGCAGTTTTTTTATGACCAATGGGAATAATAGCGACTGTTATCTTGCTTATTCCTGCCTAAAAAATAGTTGCAACACTAAATTAAATTGGGTATAATTAAAAAGGTTAGGAAGATGACGTATAAGCAGCAAATCAGCCGCGATTATCCTAAAATTCCTAATTAAGACTTAAAATCGAAACGATTTGGGTATAATGATAAAGATAAAAAGATGTGAGTCCAAATATTGGAAAAAGAAAGGATACTACATAATATGAAATACAATCGAGTACTATTGAAATTGAGCGGAGAAGCTTTAGCCGGAGAACAGAAGTTTGGAATTGACGCTAAAACAGTAGCAAAAATTGCTCAAGAAATCGTAGACGCTAAAAACAAAGGGGTTGAAATTGCCATTGTTGTCGGTGGTGGAAACATCTGGCGTGGTAAAGTAGGCAGTGAAATGGGGATGGAAAGAGCGACAGCGGATTATATGGGAATGCTGGCAACCGTCATGAATGGTTTAGCGATTCAAAATGCTTTGGAAACATTAAATGTTGAAACACGTTTATTATCTGCGATTGAAATGCAGGAAATTGCTGAACCATACATACGCAGAAGAGCCGTCAGACATTTAGAAAAAGGAAGAATCGTGATCTTTGGTGCCGGCTTAGGAAGTCCTTTCTTTACAACCGATACTACTGCGGCATTACGTGCTGCGGAAGTAGATGCCGAAGTTATCCTGATGGCTAAAAACGGAGTTGACGGTGTTTACTCAGCGGATCCTAAACTTGATCCGACAGCGACACGTTTTGAACACATTACGTACTTAGATGTATTAAATAAAAATTTACAGATCATGGATCAGACAGCGATCACATTATGTAAAGATAATGATATTGATTTATGCGTCTTCAATATGCAAGAAGAAGGCAATATCGCCAGAGCTGTTACTGGTGAAGTAAACGGAACAATCATTTCAGGAGGAAAATAAGATGATTTCAATGATTAAAGAAGAATTAGTTGAAAGAATGGATAAAGCGATTGAAAGCTATGAGAGAGATTTATCAACAGTAAGAACTGGTCGTGCTAATCCAACAATGCTGGATAGAGTTCAATTTGATTATTATGGAACACCAACACCAATTAATCAAATGGCTTCTATTAGTGTGCAAGAAGGACGTCAGTTGGTGATTAAACCTTATGATACTTCAACAATGAAAGATATTGAACATGCAATTTTAGAATCTGATTTGGGATTAAATCCTCAAAGCGATGGGTCTGTCATTCGTTTGAATGTCCCTGCCTTAACAGAGGAAAGAAGAAAAGAATTTGTTAAGCAAGTCAAAAAATATGCAGAAAATGCAAAAGTAGCAATCAGAAATATTCGTCGTGATGCGAATGATGATATCAAGAAATTAAGTGATGTTTCAGAAGATGAAAAGAAACGCGGACAAGAGGATATTCAAAAACAAACAGATCGCTATACAAAAAAGATTGATGAAATCGCAGCCGTTAAAGAAAAAGATATTATGACCGTTTAAGATGTAGTATTTACATCTTTTTCTTTTTGTTTAAAATAAAACTATGGTATAATACCAATAACTGTGAGGTGTGGACAATGCTTTTTAAAAGAAAAGATGAGAGTAATATAGAATTAATTGATGAGCTGATTCCTCAGCATATTGCGTTTATTATGGATGGTAATGGACGTTGGGCTAAAAAAAGAGGAATGCCAAGGACTTACGGGCATCATGAAGGGACGAAAAATATTCGTACTTTAGCTTTAGAGGCCAATCGTTTAGGGATTAAAGCAATGACGGTTTATGCGTTTTCAACGGAAAATTTTAAAAGACCGCAAAGTGAAGTAGATTTTATTTTTAAATTACCTAAGGAATTTTTCAAAATCTATCTAAAAGATTTCTTAGAGAACAATATTCAAGTGCGTTATATCGGTCATATTGAAAAAGCACCGGAATCAACGCGAGAAGTCATTTTAGATTCTGTTGAACAGACAAAAAACAATACGGGATTGATCCTTTGCTTTGCTTTTATTTATGGATCACAAGATGAAATCATATGTGCGGTTAAAGATATTGTGAAAGACGCTAAAGAAGGTGCCATCAGTGAAGAGGAAATTAATGAGGAACTGTTTGAAACCTATTTAATGAGTGCTGATCTTCCGCCATTGGATTATATGATTAGAACGAGCGGAGAATGTCGTTTGTCTAACTTTATGCTCTGGCAGATGGCTTACGCAGAAATGTATTTCAGTGATGTTTACTGGCCTGATTTTGGGGTTGAAGAATTATATAAGGCGCTGGATCATTATCAAAAATGTGACCGCCGTTACGGAGGCTTAAAATAATGAAGCAGCGTATCATCACCGCTTTGATCCTAATGGCAGTTGTCATTCCGGCTGCTGTCATCGGCGGAAAGATTTTTACGTTTTTGATCGGGGTAATCATGGCACTTGCAATCTATGAATTGCTAAAGATCATGCATCTTTCAACTTGGAATATCTTTTTAGATATCGTCGCCTATCTGTATGCATTTTATATTGTCTTTATTGATGATTCAATGTTTTTTGTGAGCAGCTATGCGATCGTATTGTTTGCTGTTATGTTGTTTGTGTTAAGCATGGTACTGGAATGTCTGGATATTGGAAAAATTAATTTTCTATTAGGATTTACAACATTCGTCTGTATAGGACTTCATTGTATATTGAATATTCGTTTAAAATTTGGTTTTTCATCGATTCTGTTTATTGCAATTGCGACTTATGGAAGTGACACGGGAGCTTATTTTGCCGGGGTAACTTTAGGAAAGCATAAATTAATTCCCAGATTGTCTCCTAAAAAGACGATCGAGGGATCGATCGGCGGAATAGTATTAGGAACGCTTTTAGCGACAATATTCGTTTATTTTAATCCTTTAGATCTGACCCTTCTGCAAAGTGCTTTTCTGGCTTTTATTTTAACGTTGACAGCTCAGGTAGGAGATCTGACATTCAGCAGTGTGAAACGCTATTTTAAGATTAAGGATTTCTCCAATCTGCTGCCTGGTCACGGCGGAATTTTAGACCGTATTGATAGTCTGTTATTTAACTGTTTAGTATTTGCGTTATTTGTTACCTATTTCTTATTATAAGGAGTTTTATATGAAAACATTATCTGTATTAGGTGTAACCGGTTCGATTGGCATGCAGACTGTTGATGTCGTGAAAAATCATCCTGACTTATTTCAAATTATCGGGGTTTCTGCCGGACATAATATTAAAAAGCTGATAGAAGTCATTGAAACAGTCCACCCTAAATACGTGTGTGTGATGGATCAAAAAGATGCTCAGCAATTACAAAGTCAATATCCATCATTAACTATTTATTATGGAGATGAGGGATTAATTAAAATCGCGACTTTGGAGGAAATTAGTTTAGTATTAAATGCGGTCGTTGGATTTGTTGGTATGGTGCCGACAATCGAAGCGATTAAAAAACATAAAGATATCGCACTTGCCAATAAGGAAACATTGGTTGTGGGAGGACATATCATTACTCGTTTAGTAAAAGAATATGGGGTTCAATTATTGCCGGTCGATAGTGAACATTCCGCTATTTTTCAGTCTTTGAACGGGGAAAAGCATTCTCAGATTCATAAACTGATGATTACGGCTTCAGGAGGAAGTTTTCGTGATAAAACCCGTGATGAATTAGTAGGAGTAACTAAAAAAGAAGCACTCTGTCATCCTAATTGGTCAATGGGGGCAAAAATTACAATCGATTCTGCAACGATGTTTAATAAAGGCTTTGAAGTGATCGAGGCGAAATGGTTGTTTGATATGGATTATGATGATATTATAGTGTATATTCATCCGGAAAGTATTATTCATTCGATGGTGGAATATAATGATACTGCCATCATTGCACAACTAGGTACACCGGATATGCGTTTGCCGATCCAATATGCTTTGACTTATCCGGATCGTTTTGAAATCAGTAATGCAAAACGTTTACACTTAGATGAGATCGGGGCTTTACATTTTAGGAAACCGGATCTTGATCGTTATAGAGCTTTACGTCTTTCTTTTGAAGCCGGACGTAAGGGGGGAAGCATGCCTTGTGTTTTAAACGGTGCAAATGAACAAGCTGTCAGTTTGTTTTTAAATGATCAAATCGAATTCTTACAGATTGAAGAATTAGTGGAAAGTGCATTGAAAGATCATCAATGGGTCGAAGATCCGACAATTGAAGAATTGCTGGAAATCGATCATTGGGCAAGAGAACACGTCTTAGCACAAATAGGAGGAAAGTAATGCAACATATATTAATCTTTATTGTTTTTATCCTAGTATTAGGATTTATCATTACCATTCATGAATTAGGGCATTTTATTGCCGCAAAACATTTTGGTGTTTACTGTGGTCAGTTTTCAATTGGAATGGGACCAAAGCTATGGTCAAAGAAGATCGGTGAAACGAATTATGAATTAAGAGCCTTGCCGATCGGCGGATTCGTTGCCATGGCTGGTGAAGCAGACCAGGAAGAAAATGAAGATATGAAAGATGTTCCTTTTGAACGTACCTTAAAAGGAATTGCAACATGGAAGCAGGTCGTTGTGTATTTGGCTGGAGTTTTCATGAATTTCTTATCTGCATTTATCATCATTGTCGCTGTATATGCGATTTCTGTACCCGTTCAAAGTAACTCTTCAACGATTGGAAAAGTAGTTGATAATTCTCCGGCGATGACAGCCGGGATTCAGGCTGAGGATACAATTAATAAAATTACCGTGGTTGACAGCGGCAAACAGTTTTTAATTGGATCTTATTCAGATTTACAAGGTGCTTTAAGTAAAAGCCAAAACAATTACAGTGGGGAAACATTAGCCTTAAAAGTAACAATTGAAAGAGATCATACAACCTTTGACTATAACGTCAATGCAACATACCGTGCAGAAACAGACAGTTATTTCCTTGGTATCTCTCCTACAATGCGACGCTTGACGTTTGTGGAAAGCGTGGAATACGGTGCCAATTATTTTAAAGAGGCTTCTTTACTGGTCTTTTCAACTTTAGGAAAACTGATTACCAATTCAAAAGAAACCATTGGACAGCTGTCAGGTCCGGTCGGTATATATAATGTTGTCGGTGAAGTAACTCAGTCAGGAAATTTTGCTAATGTCTTGTTATTGGTATCGATGCTGGGAATCAATATTGGGGTGTTTAATCTCCTGCCGATTCCGGGATTGGACGGAAGTCAGGTCTTATTTGCTGTTGTTGAAAAAGCGATTGGTCGGGACATACCGGTTAAGTTCCGATATGCATTGCAGCTTGCCGGATTAGCTTTAGTGTTTGGCTTGATGATTATTGTCACGGTCAATGATATTACGCGATTATTTTAATAAGCACGGTGGTGCTTATTTTTTTGGAGGGGATAAATTATGAATAAAATGGAGATTCTTTTAGAACAACTGCAATTAGAAAATACAACACAATTAAAAGAAACCGCGGTGATTGAAAAAGTAGAGATTGAACACGATGCCTTTACGTTTCATATCCGTTTAGAATCCTTACTCGACTATCATGAATTTATTGAACTGCATTCCCATTTGGACCGTTTCCCATATCCCTGTGATTTTCTATTCAGTTTAAATAAATTATTTTACCGTGAAGATGATATTGCTAATTATTTCTTATATTTCTGCAAGCATCATGCGCAGGATTATCCACAGTTAGGCTGTGTGGAACCATCTCAGATTCAATTAGATCGTGATCTTTTGCGAATCGAACTGGTTAATGAGATTCAGCTTAACAGCATTGAACCATTAAAACCAAAACTAAATGAATTCTTCCATACCTTAGGAATTGATTTATTTATTGATTTTTATGTGAATAAAGAAAATCCGGATTATCAAAGAATGCTGGCAGAGATGGAGACTCAGCGTACACAGGAAGTCTATATTAAGCCGACACCGATTGCACCTACAAAAAAAGAAAATAAGTATGTGCCTTATAATTCTAAGAAATTCAATGATGTCATTGCATTAAAGTTAAACGAAATTAACGGAGATCTCCCTAATGTCAGTGTTCAAGGCTATGTCTTTAAAGTAGAATTAACAAAGATTCGTTCAGGAAAGCATATTCAGTCGATTTGGCTTACTGATTACACTGATTCTATCATGTGCAAACGTTTTGAAAATGCACGCCAAGATTTAGATGCCTTGAATGAAGTGAAAAAAGGGGTTTGGATCAAAGTTATTGGTGAAGTGAAGTTTGACAGCTTCGCCAGAGAAACCGTCATGATGGCAAATCAGCTGGAAATCATTCCGGCACCACTGGCACGAACAGACAGAGCCGAAAAGAAACGTGTGGAACTGCATATGCATTCTAAAATGTCTACGATGGATGGAATTGCCAATATCAGTGATTATATTGACCAAGCTGCAAAATGGGGACATCAGGCGATTGCGATTACAGATCATGGGAATGTGCAATCTTTCCCGGAAGCTCAGCAGGCAGCAAGCAAAGCCGGAATTAAGATGCTGTATGGCTGTGAAGTCAATATGATTGATCCTACTTTGCATATTGTTCGCAATGCGACAAAAGTCCCGCTGCGAGATGCTGTTTATGTTTCTTTCGACTTAGAAACAACCGGGCTATCGGTAATTCATGATGGGATTACGGAATTTGGGGCAGTGAAGATTCAAAACGGTGAAGTAATTGACCGTTTGCAGTCATTTATTAATCCGGAAAAAGAAATCAGTGCAAAAATTACCCAGCTGACCAGCATTACAAACGAAATGGTCAAAGATGCTCCTACCATCAAGGAGTTTTTGCCAACCATTAAAGCATTCTTTGGTGATGATATTATCGTAGCCCATAATGCGACCTTTGACGTTGGTTTCTTGAATGAAGCCTGCAAACGCCATAATATGGAATTGATTCATAATCCTTATATCGATTCCCTTCCTTTAGCCAGAGCTATTATGAAACCAATGAAATCCTACCGTTTAGGAACGGTTGCTCGTCATTACAAGGTAGGCTATGATGAAGAAGTTGCCCATCGCGCCGACTATGATGCGGAAGTATTGGGGAGTGTGTTTAATCTTCTCATCGGTGATGCGATGGATAAGAAAAAGATTACCTATTTAGATGAATTGAACAGTCTTCAAACAATGAATACATATCAGTTAGTGTTCCCGTATCACGCCACCTTGCTGGTAAAAAATAAAATCGGTTTAAAAAATCTATTTAAAATCATTTCAAAATCGTGTACAGAATTTTATTATGGGGATGCCCGTATTCCAAAAGAAGTCTTAGAGGAATACCGTGAAGGTCTGCTGATTGGAAGCAGCTGCTATCGTTCAGATGTCTTTGAAGCCGCACTCAACTTAGGGGACAGCGAGCTAGAAGAGTATATGAAATTCTATGACTATATTGAAATTCAGCCGTTTGCAGACTATTATCATTTGATTGATCGCGGTAATCTGCAAAGTGAAGAGGATCTGATTATTTCATTAAAACGTTTGATCAAAATGGCAAAGAAACTAAATAAATTGATTGTCGCAACAGGGGATGTACATTTCTTGAATCCTACAGATAAAATTTACCGTGATGTCTTTATTGCCAATCCAACAATCGGGATTAATCGCCGTGCACATCCATTGTGCAACCGTAAGGATCCTCGTGCTTTTACTCCGTCTCAATATTTTCGAACAACCGATGAGATGATGGAATGCTATCCATATTTAGATCGTAATGAAACTTATGAATATGTAGTGGAAAATACCAATAAAATTGCTGATATGATCGATGGCGATTTCAGTGTTGTCCACGATCAGCTGTTTACTCCGGGGATTGAAGGAGTAGATGAATTGCTGACGGAGCTTTGCTATAAAAATGCACATAAAATGTATGGTGACCCATTGCCAGAGATAATTGAAGCCCGTTTAGAAAGAGAATTAGGAAATATTATCAAGCATGGATTTGCGGTTATTTATTATATCGCTCATAAACTGGTTAAAAAGTCAAACGATGACGGTTATCTGGTTGGTTCTCGTGGTTCGGTTGGTTCTTCTTTTGTTGCCACGATGGCGGAGATCACCGAAGTAAATCCATTAGCGCCGCATTACTACTGTCCTCATTGTCAATACAGTGAATTTGTTGAAGAAGAGGGGATCGCCGATGGATATGATTTGCCGGATAAGCTATGTCCAAAGTGTGGAAAGTCATTAAAAGGAGACGGACATAATATTCCGTTTGAAACATTCCTTGGGTTTAATGCGGATAAGGTTCCCGATATTGACTTAAACTTCTCGGGGGATTATCAGTGGAAAGCCCATAACTATACACAGGTATTATTCGGCGAAGACAAGGTATATCGTGCCGGAACGATCTCTACTGTGGCGGATAAAACGGCTTACGGATATGCCAAGGGATATGCTGAATTATTAGGTATTGATAATTCGATTCGTTCGGCTGAGCTGGAACGAATTGCGATGGGCTGTACCGGTGTTAAACGTACCAGCGGACAGCATCCCGGTGGAATCATCGTTATCCCCGGATATATGGACGTGTATGATTTTACCCCGATTCAGTTCCCGGCTGATGATGTCAATGCTTCATGGAAAACAACCCATTTCGACTTCCATGCCATCCATGATAACGTATTAAAGCTGGATATTTTAGGGCACGTGGATCCAACGGTTACAAGAATGCTGCAGGATTTAACCGGAATTGATCCCAAAGATATTCCGACGAATGATGAGAAGGTCATGAGCCTCTTTACTTCAACTGAAGCGATGGGAATTGATCTTAGCTATTTAAACTGTAAGACCGGAGCATTGGGATTGCCTGAGTTTGGTACCCAGTTTGTTCGTGGAATGCTCGAACAGACACAGCCTAAAAACTTTAACGACTTACTCATTATTTCCGGTTTATCTCATGGAACTGATGTGTATCTGGGAAATGCCGAATCCTTAATCAAATCCGGAACCTGTACCTTATCAGAGGTTATCGGATGTCGTGATGATATCATGGTATACCTAATTGAAAAAGGACTGCCAAATAAAGATGCCTTTGATATCATGGAGTGTGTACGTAAAGGGAAGTCACCAAAAGTCTTCCCGGAAAAAGACTATGAAAATCTAATGAAAAAATACAATGTACCGGAATGGTATATTGAATCATGTAAGAAAATTAAATACATGTTCCCAAAAGCCCATGCGGCGGCCTATGTGTTGTCTGCGATTCGCGTGGCTTGGTGGAAACTCTATTATCCAAGAGAATATTACGCAGTTTATTTTACAACTCGCTGTGATGCCTATGACATCGAAACAATGATCAAAGGAAAAGAAGCAATTTTGCTTAGAAAACAGGAAATTGAAAAAAGTAAACAGGAATATAATTCAACCAAGAAGGATGAAGATTTACTGGGAATGTTTGAAATTGCCTTAGAGATGTATGAACGTGGATTCCATTTCAACAATGTCTCTTTGGATAAATCTGATGCGACTGATTTTATTTTAGATCCAGATGATGATAAAGCTTTGATTCCGCCGTTTACCGCTATTGACGGATTGGGAGAAGCAGTTGGCATCAGTGTAATTGAAGCCAGAAATGTTAATCCGTTCTTATCAAAAGAAGACGTTATTAAACGTACACGTTTAAATAATACACATATCAAATTTATGAGTAAATTGAATGTCTTTGCCGGAATGGAAGAGGAAAATCAGTTATCTCTATTCTAAGAGGATAAATACATGTATGGCATTATTACCGGTGTGCCGACATCCTTGAAAATATCTTGGTGATATCATTAATGATCTTATCTGACAACCAAAAAAAGATTGCCTGCTCCTTCCACCTTGAGGATTATCAAAAGCTATTCAACATCGTAGAATGAACGATTTTAATGGAGTGGGAAAGCGCATCGAAATTGATGTGACAAATTTGGACAATCTCAATTATCAAGAAATTATTGCCAAGATTAAAGCACAATTACAACAACAAGAAAACGCAGATCGTAATGGTCTGCGTTTTAATAACATTTAGAGCAAGGCTCATAACCTAGTGACTGGGCTTCTTCAAGACTGACTGCCCGCGGATTTTTCATATTGCTGCAATTTGGATTTGAATGATATTTTTCTCCGTTTTTAGGCAGATAAACAGTACTGGTATTTGGAATAGCATTATTTGGGGTGGATTCATTGGACTGAGCTGCTTCTGCCTGTTTTTGTTCTTCCAATGCTTTGGCTGCTGCTTCTGCTTGTTTTTGTTCTTCCAACGCCTTGGCCTCTGCTTCCGCCGCCTGCTTTTCCTTTTCTGCCGCTTCTTTGGCTTCTTTTTCTTCTTGTGCCGCTTTTTCTTTGGCTTTTTTAATATCTATTATATTGATTGTGACTTTATTGCTTTCTACATCATTTGTCATTATGTAAAGAGTAGCGATTCCCTCATTTTGATTGGCTTTAATTGTCAATGAATGGTCATTGACTTTCGTCAAAGTAATGAGTGTGGTGTCACTAATAACGATATCTTTTTCTTCGATATTAGCTTTAGAAGGTTCTATTTCCACTTTAAAAGTCTGGCTTTGGTCAAAATCTAAAGTGATATCCGGACTATCAATGTGAATGCTTTTTATTTTTGTCTGACTAGAACAGCCGCCAAGAAAAACAACAGTTAATAAAATAAGCAATATTTTTATGCTTCATAGACATTTCCTCCATTATGGTTATACTTTGTTTAGCTAACTCACCTCTTTTTTTGATAGATTATATATAAATCTTGAGAAAATGACACTTAAAGAAACTTACTATCTTTATCTCAGAATAATAGAGATGATTATTCAATCCTAATTTTAATCTTTTCTCTTAGATCAGTCTTTTTTGATGTATATCCTGCTAGTTTGAAAAATAGTCGATAAAATCTATAAAAAAAGATGTGTTTAATTGACATTTACACAAATATATGATATATTGATTACGTCATTTAGATACTAAAGCAACGAATCTAAAAGAGTGGGGGGACCCACTCTTTATTATTGGAAAGGGAGATAAGATGGAATTAATTCAACAGATTTCTGATATGATTAAACCGATTTTAAATGAAGCACAATGCTATGAAGATGAAATCGTTTATGAAAAAGAAAATAATGAATGGTATTTAAGAATCTTTATTGAAAAAATAAACGGTTCATTAGATATGGAAACATGTGTCAACGTATCAGAACAAATCAGTGCGCTTCTCGATGAATCAGATCCAATCAAAGGTGAATACTATTTAGAAGTATCTTCACCGGGAGCTGAAAAGCCGTTAAAGAACTTGGAACAAGTCAGCCATTCTATTGGTAAATATGTGTATATCAAATTGGCAATGCCAATGGCAGGAATGGACGAAGTGTATGGTACAATATTAGAAGTAAACGATCAAATCATTCTTTTAGAATACCTAGTAAAAAACATCAAGAAACGTATTGAAATAGATTATGATCGTATTAAGTTTATTCGATTGGCTGTCAAATTTTAAGGAGGAATAAAACAAAATGGCTGGGAATAAAAAGTTTATTGAAGCTTTAGAAATATTAGAGAATGAACGTGGTATTAAAAAAGAAATCGTATTAGATGCATTAAAAGAAGCTTTGGAAAAATCTTATAAGAAAAACTATTTAAGTCCGGATTCTATCGTTCGTGTGGATATTGATCCTAAAACAGCGAAGATTTCACTGCATGAGATTAAAACAGTAGTGGAAGAAGTGGAAGATGAAGATATTGAACTTTCATTGGAAGAAGCACAGGAAATCAATCCTAATTATAAAATCGGAGATGTGGTTGAAAATGCTGTATCACCGGATATCTTTGGACGTTTAGCGGCAGTGCAGACAAAACAGATCTTACGTCAAAAGATCAGAGAAGCTGAAAAAGAAAGTTTATATAATGAATTTATTGATAAGAAGGATGAAATCATTACCGGGATCGTGGATCGTGTAGAAGATCGTTTTGCGATTGTTAATATTGGTAAAACAGGAGCTTTCTTAGCAGCCAATCAGCAGATTCCGGGTGAAAAACTGGTAGAAGGGCAGCATTTAAAAGTATATGTTTCAGAAGTAGACCATGGGACAAAAGGAACACATATCGTTGTTTCAAGAACAGAGCCTGGTTTAGTTAAACGCTTATTTGAAATGGAAGTACCTGAAATTTATGAAGGTATTGTTGAGATTTTCTCGGTTTCAAGAGAAGCTGGGGAAAGAAGTAAGATTGCGGTTTATACAAAAGCAGATGATATCGATCCGATCGGTTCATGCGTTGGACCAAAAGGAACACGTGTTAAAAACATCGTTGAAGAATTACATGGCGAAATGATTGATATTGTGGAATATTCAAAAGATGCGGCAACGTTCATATCAAATGCTTTGGCACCATCAAATGTTATTAATGTCAGCATCAATGAAGAGGATAAATCTGCTTTTGTTGTGGTACCGGATAATCAATTGTCACTGGCAATTGGTAAACGTGGTCAGAATGCCCGCTTAGCGGCACGTTTAACAGGATGGAAAATCGATATTAAATCATTGAGCGATGCGATCAGTGAAGGCTTGTATTCTTTAGAAGAAGTGAAACATGAAGAATATAAAGATATCGAAGAAGAAATGCTGGCAGAAACAACTGCTGAAGAAGTGGAAGCAAAAGAAGAAGTAGCAGAAGCTGTAGAAGAAATCGTTGAAGAATCTGATCTAAATGAGGTAGTTATTGAAGCGATGCCTAATCAAGACATCGTGGAAGAAGCAGTGGAAGAAATCATTGAAGAAGCACCAGCTGCCCCTGTGCAAGAAACAAAGAAAACAGTTGTTGAAGAAGACGATGAAGAAGATTACTACGATGATGACTACAGCAAATATGACGAAGAAATCGATTACGATGAATTTGATAAATATTACGATGAAGATTAGGAGGGTTTTAGATGAAAAAAATCCCACTGAGAAAATGTGTAGCAACGGGAGAACAATGTCCTAAAAAAGAATTGATTCGTATCGTTAAAAACAAAGAAGGCGAAGTCTTTATTGATTATACTGGAAAGCAAAACGGACGCGGTGCTTATCTGAAAAAATCAAAGGAAGCAATTGAACTGGCAAAGAAAAAAGGATCATTGGATCGTTCATTGGAAACGAAAGTGCCAGAAGCGATCTATGAGGAATTGTTGAAGAATGTTGAATAAGGATGTTCTTAATTATATTGGCTTAATGATGCGTTCCAGAAACCTCGCCAGTGGTGAAGGCGTATTGTTAAGTATTAGGGATAAATCAGCGAAATTGGTTATTATTGCTGAAGATGCAAGTGATAACACGAAGAAACGTTTAATAGATAAGTGTACACATTACAAAATTGAGTATATAATAATAGGTGATAGCACAGAGTTATCGAATGCCATTGGTAAAAGCAATCGTATGGCAATCGCTGTGTTGGATAAAAAATTTGCTGAAAAATTAAAAGAAAAGATAGGGTAGGTGGTTATATGGCAAAGATGAATAAAAATAAGAGACCAAATCGTTCAGGTAAAAAAACAGCGCCTAAAAAGAAAACATTGATTTCGAACGTGCCAAATAAAAAAGAAGAAGTGAAGGTAGGAGACGGAATCGTTGTTTATGAAGAAGGTATTACGGTTGGTGAATTAGCTGAAAAAATCAATCAAACCCCTGCAAATGTTATTAAAGTGTTATTTATGTTAGGGAAAATGGTAACGATCAATTCTTCATTGGATGATGAAAATGTAGAATTAGTATGTATGGAATACGGTTATGAAATTAAAAAGCATATTGAAGTTAATGAAGTAAACTTTGAAGAGATTGAAATTGTTGATGATGAAAATGATTTAATGAATCGTCCTCCGGTTGTCACAATCATGGGACATGTTGACCATGGGAAAACAACATTATTGGATACCATTCGTAAAACAAGTGTTGTTGATGGTGAATTTGGTGGAATCACGCAACATATTGGAGCTTACCAGGTTGTAATCAATGAAAAGAAAATTACGTTCTTAGATACACCGGGACATGAGGCTTTCACAGCGATGCGTGCACGTGGTGCGCAGGTAACCGATATCGTTATTATCGTAGTAGCGGCGGATGATGGAGTGATGCCTCAGACAAGAGAAGCGGTTGACCATGCTAAAGCGGCAGGAGTGCCAATCATTGTAGCTGTCAATAAAATTGATAAGCCGGGAGCAAATCCTGAGAATATTAAATCACAGATGGCAGATTTAGGGTTAACTCCAGAAGAATGGGGCGGAGATACTGTTTATTGTGAAATCTCAGCTAAAATGAACATGGGAATTGAAGAATTACTGGAAACAATCTTGGTTGTTTCAGAAATGGCAGATTTTAAAGCGAATCCAAAACGTTATGCATATGGAACTGTAGTTGAGGGTAAACTAGATAGAGGACGTGGTCCTGTAGCAACTTTACTTGTACAAAACGGAACGTTAAGAACGGGAGATCCAATCGTTGTAGGTGCCGCTTATGGACGTGTGCGTCAGATGCTGAATGATAAAGGAAAAGAAATCACTGAGGCTGGACCTTCAACACCGGTAGAAATTACAGGATTAAATGAAGTGCCGGTTGCCGGAGATAAATTCATGGCCTTTGAAACAGAAAAGATGTCACGACATGTCGGAGAAGAAAGAAGTAAATTAAAACAAGATAAAGACAGAAAAACAACAAGTGCTTTATCATTGGATGATTTATTCTCTAAAATTAACGAGGGTGCTGTTCAAGATTTGAATATCATCGTTAAATCAGATGTTCAAGGAACAGCAGAAGCAGTGAAGTCATCATTGGAAAAAATCGATGTTGATGGAATTAGAGTCAATGTTATTCGTTCAACTGTCGGAAGTATTTCTGAATCTGATATCCTTTTAGCGAGTGCTTCTCAGGCGATCATTTATGGATTTAACGTTAGACCGGAAGCAAATGTACGTAAGAAAGCGGAAGAAGAAGGCGTAGAAATTCGTTTGCACAATATCATTTATAAAATGGTAGAAGAAATTGAAGCGGCAATGCAGGGAATGCTTGCACCGGAGATTGAAGAAGTCATCATCGGACAGGCAGAAATCAGACAAGTGATTAAAGTGTCTAAAGTCGGATCAGTAGCAGGATGTTACGTGACAGATGGCTTTATGCGCAGAGATTGCGGAGTTCGTTTGATCAGAGATGGAATTGTGATTTATACTGGGAAACTGGGTTCTTTAAAACGTTTCCAAAACGATGCGAAGGAAGTTGCCCAAGGGTATGAATGCGGTCTGACAATCGAAAACTACAATGATATCAAAGAAAACGATATTGTCGAAGGATTTGAAATGCAAGAAGTCGCAAGATAGTTGGAGGCTTTTATGGTTTTAAAGAAGGAAAAATTAAATGGGATCATTCAAAGAGAATTAACACAGATCTTACAGATGGAAGTAAAAGATCCAAAGATTGGATTTTGTACAATCACCGCAGTAGATGTGACACGTGATCTGTCAATCGCTAAAATCTATGTAACATTTCTAGGAAAAGATTATGATACACGTGATGGATTAGAAGCGCTGAATCGTTCAAAAGGGTTTATTCGTACCCTTTTGGCAAAGCGTTTAACTATCAGACGTGTACCGGAACTCCATTTCTTATTGGATACATCATTAGATTATGGAAATAAAATTGAAAAGATCATTAAAGATATTCATACGAATGAAACTCAAGAATAGAGACTATCCGATTAACGGATAGTTTTTTTTATGGAATCAAGCATTTTGTTCACACTAATAATAGGTTTTTTGTTATAATAAAAACGAGGTGATAAAATTGAAATATTGTATTGTTAACGGGAAAATTATTTTAAATGATCAGATCGTAGAAAAGAATCTATGGATTCAAGATGAAAAGATCATTAACATTACAGATGAAACAGATCCAAATGCAACAGTTATTGATGCACAGGGAAACTTTGTTTCACCGGGATTCATCGATGTCCATACGCATGGAAAAAACGGAAGTGACGCGATGAATGCTACTTTTGAAGATTTAGATAATCTATCTGTATCAAATGTTAAAACAGGAGTGACCGGCTTTTTGCCAACGACGATGACACAATCTCAGGAAAGCACTTATGCAGCGATTAAAAACATTGCTGAAAATAAGGATAAAGTGAATGGAGCCAGAATCATTGGGACACATATGGAAGGACCATTCTTTAATATTAAACATAAAGGTGCTCAGCCGGGAGAATATATCGTTGATCCTTCAATTGAAATGTTTGATAAGATGACCGGTGAATACAGCGAGGTTGTTAAATTATTATCGTTAGCACCGGAAATGCCGGGATCAGAGGCTCTAACGAAGTACTTGCTGGAAAAAGGGATTACCGTTTCTTTAGGTCATACCGGAGCAACATATGAGGAAGGAAAGAAGCTGCTTGATTTAGGAGCGGATCATTTCACACATACGTATAATGCCATGACACCATTGAATCATCGTAATCCGGGAATTGTAGGGTTAGCAATGGATAGCGATCAGACTTATGCAGAGTTGATTTTAGATGGGCATCATGTTTCAGCACCGGCAGCACGTATTTTATACCATGCTAAAGGGGACGATTATTTAACATTGATTACCGATTCTATGGAAGCCTGCATGAAAGATCCGGGTACTTATCAATTAGGAGGACAGGGAGTCACTGTTGAAAACGGAACAGCTCGCTTAAAAGATGGGACTTTAGCGGGAAGTATCTTATGTATGAATGATGCAGTGAAGAATGCTATGGACTATTTCCATATTGATATTGTTAAGGCTGTACGTTTAGCGTCTTTAAATCCGGCTAAATCGATTAAAGTAGAAGATCAGTTAGGCAGCATTGCTGTCGGAAAATTAGCGGATATCATTATTTTTGATGATCAAGTACGCTTAAAACATGCCTTTGTAAATGGTAAATTAATCTATTAGGAGAAACTTATGATAACATTAAAAAATGATTTTTTAGAAGTGGACATTCATCCCAAGGGAGCAGAAATCCATAAAATGGTGGGATTGTCAGATCAAATGAACTATATGTGGAAAAGAGACAAGGCTTATTGGGCAAACAGTGCGCCGATTCTTTTCCCAATCGTAGGAAAAGTCATCAATGATACGTATCGTGCTGAGGGGAAGGAATATCATTTAACACAGCATGGTTTTGCTCGTCATAATGAATTTACTGTAGAAGAAACAGCAGCGGATCGTGTTGTTTTAACTTTAGATAATGAAAGATTCAAAGATGTATATCCATATGATTTTAAATTAACTGTAACCTATACGCTGGATATGAATACACTTTGCTGCCATATCAAAGTAGAAAACAAAGATGATAAAACGATTTACTTTGGTGTAGGCGGACATCCTGCATTTGCTTGTCCAATGTACGAAAATGAATCAAGCAATGATTATTATGTTGAATTTGAACAGCCGGAAACATTGAGCCGTCGTTTATTAGATGTTGAAAACTCTGTTTATAACGGTGAAACGCAGCCATTGTTAGAAAACGAAAAACGTTTCTTTGTCAGACAGGAAATGTTTAAAGATGATGCGGTAGTGGTTACTGATTTCAAATCAAAATCAGTCTCTTTAAAATCGATCAACCATAATAAAGCAGTCACTTTGCATATGGAAAACTTTAACTTTTTAGGAATCTGGGCAACACGTCAAGTTGGCGGACTTTTAGCGTTGGAGCCTTGGCGTTCTCATGCTGATGATACCGGATTTACAGGTGAGTTGAAAGATAAGGAAGATATCGTAAGTCTTCCTGTTGATCAAACATTTGAATGCTGTTTCAAAATAGAAATTACACAATAATTAAAAAATGATGAAAATAAGTCGTAAATCCGACTTATTTTTTTATATTTTATTGGTATGATACCAGCGGTGATGCAAATGATAAAAGTAAAGATGTTTGACTGTTGTCATGAATTAGATCTTGAAGATGAAATCAACGAATTTTTAGAAACAATCCAGGATGATGATTTACTTTCAGTTGAATACCAAACTGCTTTTTTAGACAGTGATGAGGAAGAAGAAACGATTTACTCCTATTCAGCTATGTTAATTTACAAATGCATGAATAATGAAGATTAGAACGCCCAAACTAATCTGTGTGGAGGTGAACAACATGAACAGAATTAACTGTACAGCTAAAGAATGTGTTTACAATAGCGATTGTAAATGTGACGCAGAAGAAATCGCAGTTCACAATTGTAATTGTAAGGAAGCGCATTGTAGTGAACAAACTGAATGTGCGACATTCAAAAAGAAAGAATTATAAAATATAGGGCGTTTAGCCCTTTTTTTTGATATAATTTATATAGGTGGTTATAATGAAAAAAATATGGATATTAATACTCTGCTGCTTCATGCTTAGCGGTTGTAAAAAAGAAGTTCCCCAAGTGTCACTTGCTGATTATAACCAGTTTGTTGAAGCTATTAACGATCAAAATGAATTTCAAGATGAATCTTCGTATTGCGATATGACATTAGTGATGAATTTAGTAGAGAATCATTATCGCTATGATTTATTTATCGGCAATGTTAAGGAGCGTTTAGAAAATGTCCGCATTGTCTGTAAAGATGACAGTCAGGCAGATTACTATCCCAGCATAGGCGTCTATGATGATCCAGTCAATTTAGATACGTATACAGAGGCAAGTACCTTAACGTATAAAGGGATTCATTTATCGGGGATAACCACAAAGGAAGAAGTGGAAGTCCGTGTTTTGATTGAATTTAAAGACTCACAGGGTCAGCTTCATCAGGAATATATAAAATTAAGCAAAGGAATTTAATGCAGATGCGTTTAGATAAATTATTGGCTCATTGCGGAGTCGGAAGTCGTAAAGAAGTGAAACAGTTAATACGTAAAGGGCATATACAGGTTAACGGTCATATCATTAAAAAAGATGACTATCAGGTCAATGAATTAGAAGATACGATCTTACTAGATAATGAAGAAATTCATTATCGTCGTTTTGTCTATTTAATGCTGAATAAGCCGCAGGGCTATATCAGTGCTACGATGGATAAGGTGCATCCTACGGTTATTGATTTGATTGCGGGGTATGAGCAATATGAATTATTTCCGGTTGGACGATTGGATATCGATACCGTAGGGCTGCTGCTTTTAACCAATGACGGACAGCTGGCTCATCATATCTTGTCACCGAAAAAACATATTTCTAAAATCTATTATGCAAAAATCAATGCAAAGGTTAATGAACAGGATGTTGCAGCCTTTAAACAGGGACTTGATTTGGGTGATTTTCAGGCACTGCCGGCTAATTTGAAAATTCTGTCGGCAAATGACGAGGAAAGCGAAGTCGAAATCGAAATATTTGAAGGTAAGTTTCATCAGGTTAAACGGATGTTTGAGGCTGTTGGTAAAACGGTTATTTATTTAAAAAGAATAAAAATGAAACATTTAATATTAGATCCTCAGCTTGAAGAAGGGCAATATCGCGAATTGACAAATGATGAATTGGAAAATCTTATGAAAATCGATGTAAAATAAGAATTTGCAATTTATTATAAGCAGATATGTGCTATAATGGAAAAAGAATTATGAGGAGGAGAACATGCGTTTAAGAAATAATCCAAAAGCGAAAGAATTGATAGAAAATCATCGAGAGATCGTTCTTAAAACAGATGAACTTTTCGATTTAAAAAATATTTTTACTAATGACCAGCCCCTGCGCATTGAAATTGGAATGGGAAAAGGCGATTTTATTATTGAAATGGCAAAGCGTTATCCCCAAATCAATTTTATTGGTATTGAAAAATACGACAGTGTGCTGGTGGCAGCTCTGAAAAAACTGATCAGTGGGGAAGCCATTCCCAATCTTCGGTTAATGTGCTTTGATGCAGCTCATCTGCCGGATTTATTTCCTGCACATTCAATAGAGAAAATCTATTTGAATTTCAGTGATCCATGGCCAAAATCGAAGCATGACAAGCGACGTTTGACTTATAGAAGCTATTTAGATATCTATAAGCTATTATTAAAAGAAGATGGTGATATTGAATTTAAAACGGATAACCGAGGTTTGTTTGAATTCTCGATTGTATCCATGAATCAGTATCCGATGGATTTTAAAGATATTTGTTTAGACCTTCACCACTCAGAAGGGTATGAAGACAATATCATGACAGAATATGAAAGAAAATTCAGTCCTTTTGGACCGATTTATAAAATACAGGCAAACTTTAGATAGGAGAAAAACAATGGAAAATTTAATTGATATTTTAAGTTTAGAAGATTTTGAAAAAGCAACACAGGAAAAAAGTATTTTTATGTTTACGGCAGGCTGGTGTCCGGATTGTGTTTTCGTAAAACCGTTTATCGGACAGATTGTATCAGATAATCCTGAATTTAAATTTTATAAAATAGACCGTGATCAATTCATTGATTTATGTAAAGATTTGGATATTATGGGAATTCCATCATTTGTTGCTTATGACAAGGGTGTAGAAACAGGACGTTTTGTAAGTAAATTAAGAAAAACAAAACAGGAAATTCAGAATTTTATTGATTCAGTAAAGTAGGTGTGACAATGATATTACATGCATTTTACAATAAAGCAGAGGTTGGAGATATCCTGCTTTGCCGTTTTCAAAACGGGCAGACAGATCACGCTGAACGTATCGATGATATTTGCTATCTTTATGATCAAAAAGGACAGATTATTGGGCTGAATGTTTTTGAGGCTTCAAAGCATATGACTGGCTTAAAAGATGGGCAGGTTGAAATCACGGATGAGATCATCAGTAAAATTAATCAGTTGATCGATCCATCTAAAGAAATTCAAGTAGAAAAAGATGATCAGGAACGTTTGATCGTAGGACAAGTTGTTGCGATTGAAGAACACCCTGATTCGGATCATTTACATATCTGCCAAGTGGATTTGGGAAAAGAAACCACTCAGATTGTATGCGGTGCACCCAATGTCGCCCTTCATCAAAAAGTAGTTGTAGCAACACCGGGAACGATGATGCCTAGCGGTCTGCTGATCGTGCCGTCTGCTTTGCGTAAGGTGAAGTCAAACGGAATGCTGTGTTCAGCCCGTGAATTACTGTTGCCCAATGCTCCGCAAGTAAGAGGAATTATGGTATTGGATGATGATTATCAGGTAGGACAATCCTTTTTAAAACAATATATGGGAGGAAAATAGAATGGCGTTAAAAGATTTGATGAAAAAATTCAAAAAAGAAGAAGCAATCGAAGAACGTATTGACCCGGTCATCGAACAGCGCCGTAAGGAAAAATTCAGTTCTCCATTAATTTATAATGAAGAACAAGAAGAAGTGAAAGCAGAAGCTAAAAAAACAAAACCGGTTGAAAAAGTTAAAATTAAAAAGCCAAAGATTGATACAGCCGTGACTCCGTTTTATAGTATGTCGGAGATTATTTCACCGATGACAGGAAAGAAAGAAGAAGCGGAATCAGGCTATCGTCCGACGGTTAAGAAGATAAAGAAAAAACGTACAACTAACTTTAAAGAGCAGTTAGTGCCGGTGATTTCACCTTTTTACGGGGCTCAAGAAGAGCAGGTTGAAGTCGATGAAGAGCTGTCAACAGAGAAAATAATCGTTAAAAAAAGCAAAGAAAAAACAGAAAATAAAAAGCCGGATTCAGTAACGGAGAACTTACGCAATTTAGCTAATATTATTAAAGAAGAAGAAAATCAGTTAAAAATCATTGAAGCAAGAACGGGAGAATTCCAATTAGATTTTTCTGCTGTTCAGGGAGAAGAAAAAACATTGATTGATGAAATCGATGATGAAATGACTTTAGATGAACTGATGAGTCTTTACGAAAAGAAAAAGCTGAAAGAATAATGGAAATCGGAGTAGATATCGTTGATTTAAAACGATTAAATATTCATAATCGCCATTTTATTGAACGTATTTTAACACCGGATGAAAGAGAACTGTTTAATCAAAAGAAGACGGATCAGCAAAAGCTGGAGTTTCTAGGTGGGCGTTTTGCTGCTAAGGAAGCCTATTCAAAAGCTTTGGGAACCGGCATTGGTCCCATCAGCTTTCAGCAGATTGAAGTTTTAAATGATGAATCGGGGAAGCCATATCTCAATGCACCAAACGCTAAAATATCGATTTCTCATGAAAAAGAATATGCTGTTGCCTTTGTGGTGATAGGATGATCAGGGTCTTGATGATCCTGATTTTTATTTACGGAGAGAAATCATCATAATTTAAGGTGCGCAGAGAATAATTTTTGCTATCTTGTTCATAATATATGAGCAAAGGAGAATGATTATGGTCGATTTTAAAACAAGTCAAACAAAAGATAATTTAATGCGTGCATTTGCCGGTGAATCACAGGCAAGAAATCGCTACACATTTGCTGCTGGAATTGCAGTGAAACAAAAACAACATATGATAGCAGATGTTTTCTTATTTACTGCCAATCAAGAAAAAGAACATGCTGAAATTTTTTATAATCATTTACAGCAGCTTTCCGGTGAAACGATTTTTATTGATGGCGGATATCCTATTGATATTTCCGAAGATGTTATTTCACTTTTAAAGAGTGCGCATCACAATGAATATGAAGAATATCAGGATGTCTATCAAAACTTTTCTGAGATTGCAAAACAAGAAGGCTTCTTAAAAGTAGCTCAGGATTTTAAAAACATCGCGAACATAGAAAAAACACATGGAGATCGCTTTCAGGAAATTGCAACCTTATTGGAAAGTAATCAATTATATGTATCTAACGTGACATGTCAGTGGATGTGCTTAAACTGTGGGTTTATTTATGAAGGAACTGCTGTTCCGGAACGCTGTCCGGTATGTGATCACGATCAAGGATATTTTATCAGAATCGAATTAGCCCCTTATACAAAATAAATAGTGCCGTTACGCAGACATAAACATTTGTCTGCTTTTTCTATACATAAAAGGACTGCCAATGAAACACAGGCAGTCCTCGTTTTATTTCAAATAATTTGTTTTCGTCTGTAATGAAACATTAACTTCAAATGAAATCTTATCAATGGTTAATGGATTTTCATTGAGATTTTGAAGACGCAGGTAATCAATCCCATGGTCGAGTAAGGTGGCATAGGTTTCTTTTACCGATGTCTCAATATGCTGAGTGATCTGATTGACGATCTCCTGTTCATCCATGTCCAACTCACTGGCACCGATAGAAATAATGGTGTCTAAACGCACATGAAACACGCCGTCCTTATAGAATGTTGACTTTTTAATTCCTTCAATTAAAAAGTTAATGGTACTGTCTTCTTGTTTAATCAATTCTACAGCATTTTTACTTTCTTTATTGGTTAGGTATTCTAATCCCTGAACATCTTCGACATTAAATGTTGTAAATGTCTGACAGTCTAATAAAGTTAATCGTTTGATATCATAACGCAGCTGTTCGCCGCTTTCCCCGTCACTTAATAGGGTAGACTCTTTATCGGTATCCATATTAGGAATGATGGAAACTTCGGTATTATTGTAGTAATTTTTTAAGATCGATAAAGCTTTATCGGGGAGTTCTAACGAACTCATGCGGTCTTGAGAAGTATAGGCAACTAAAGAAAAATACGGGGAGCTTGTAATGTTGTGCTTAACTTCAAAGATGTCTTTTATATCCCCATCATTAATAAACATACTGGTCGTTAAACGCAGTTCCGGGTTAATCAATAAATAATTCAAAAAGGCATCAAACGGTTCTTTGGCAGTCATCTTTTCTGTTAAAAAGACGGTATTAATGTTGGTTAAAACAATTTCCATACGCAGCTTATTTTCCAGCTTTTGAATAGCGTCACTAATCGACATCCCTTGTGCAGAGGTAATCAAGATTTCCCCTTTATTGATTGAAGATTCTAACTCAGGTTTAGAAAGTGAATTGGAATTAATGATCTGCAGTGTCACTTCAAACTGCTCATCTTTAAAATCCAGCGCCATCGATGTTGGGAAAGCTAAGTTATACATATCTTTCATATCGGCAGCACAGCCACATAAACCAAATACTAATATAAAGCAGCAGAGTATCTTTTTCATCTTGTTTTCTCCACCTTTTTATCAAAGTTTGCAGATTTAAATAAATTTGTAAAAGCTTTTAAGCTAATTGCGATTTGACCATCCAACATGTCTTTGCCAAACGATTTAAGCTGACAAATATAAATGGTAATCGTTATAAAAGCGATCATAAAGCCATACAGTCCTAGAAATAAGGAACAGCAGAAGGCAAAGCCTTTAAACAGAGTAATCACACTGTTAAACGATATACTGTTAGAAATAGAGTAATTACAAATAATCGAGAGAGCAGAAAGAAACATAATATCATAGCCGATAAATCCACTCGAAGTAATATTTTGACCTAAGAGAACACTTCCGATAACAAGGAGTGTTGTCGAGATTCCGGCGGGAAAACGAGTACCGGCCACACGGAATAATTCAAATAGAAAAGTCGCAAAAATAATCTCCAAATAGACGGGCATAATCAGTCCTTTTTGAATGCTGAGCAAATTGGACAGCCAGAGGAACGGAATTTCTTGTGGATGATAAGAATAGATAGCTAAAATAAACGGCATTAAATAAATAGCGATAAATGCGCTGGCTATGTAAAGAAAACGGGTAATGAAGGTTGTCAGATAGTGGTTATTGACATCATCTGAGAAATCAATAAATAAAGGTAAAGTCGCTGGTCCGATATTGGCACTGTTGAAGTTATCTAGGATCAAGATAAATTTACCTGCCAGCAAGCTGTAAACACAATAATCAGGACGAGTAGTATTGGTCATGCGAGGAAACAGCATTTTTTTCTTTTTACTAAACATCAGATTGCGGAATTGACCGGTACTGACAATATCTTCATCTGTAATATTTTCTAATTGCTGAGTTATTTGATCAATGACTTTTTGATCGCATTTATCTTCAACATATAAGAGTCCGACCTGAGTTTTGGAATGTTTTCCAAGAGTATACTTTTCATAGTGTAAATCAGAACTTTTTAAACGTTTACGGATCAGGGCAACATTTGTTTCCAAATTTTCGATCAAACTGTCGCGCGGTCCGGTAATGGTAATATCAATGATGGATTGATCGGGTGTACGCTTTGGTACGTTAATGACATTGATACTGTAGTATTGATGATGATAATAAAGCAGACACATCCCGCTGTAGACAAGATCATCCAGTTTTTCAAAAGAGGTATCTTTGATTTCTTCAATGGTGAGCAGAGAAGAAGTCAGATGGGTAGGATTAAATTTAATATGACGGTTAATGCGTCGCAGCAGCTCTTCCTCGACTTCTTTCACATTGCTTAATCCCTCACAGTAGATTAATGCATAGTTCTTATTGACCTTGAACTTGACGTCGGCGCTTTTTTGGTAATGGTCTTGTAGAATTTGTATTTCTTCCATTCAATAAACCTCCTTTAAGATTGTAAAGTAATAAGGCTAAAAATAAAGCGATGAGAGCAGGAATAACAAAGAATAAACGAATGTTGGCATAATCATTAGCGTTTTTAAGCAATGCAACAGGAATGATAAAGCATAAGGCAATAAAAATGCCGTTCCACTTACTTTTACCTAAGTTTTTCTGCAATACTTTAAGATTCAATGCGATTTTACTGAAACATCCGATTACATAGATGAATAATACCGGAAAATTAAGATAGCCGATATATTGACCGAAGTAGATAATATTGAAACTTTCAAAGAAAGGATAGGTTACATATTGAATAATCCCATTAAATTCATTTAACTCTATAATCCCTTCAAATAGAATGACAAAAATCATAAAGCCAATATAGGTATAATAATTCTTTTTAGTAAGTGGTGCTTTGTCTACATTGGGAATAAAGAAAATGAAGAAGGTCTCTAAAATGATAAAGACTGAATAAATAATGACATCAAAATTCATCTTTGATAGAGAAATGTAAGTTGTTATATGCTCGATTGATAGAAATTGATATTTAGAAATTCCATAGATTAAGAGAATAGCGAGTAATACTAAGAATAGCAGAGCTAATGTTTTATAAACCGCTTTATCATCTACAAAAGCAATAAAAACAATAAGGAGCAGGATCGATCCGATAATCAGGGTTTGATTTGTAGCATTGAGCCAGTGGATACTGACAAAATTTCCTAAAGTGATCAGCGACAAGATACTTGAAATAAGCAAATAGACACTTAGAATCCAGGCAACAATGGGCGATCTCTTATTTAAAAAATTCTTTTTCGTATAGTGATAAAGAATTGGGCTTAGCCCTGCAATAATTAAGCATATGATAAAAAGATACATGAAACTGTAAATTGTTCCATGGGTATATAAGTTATAAAGCAGGTACTTGGTTATAAAAAAATGATTGGATAGTACAGCTGCAATTATATAATTTTTGTTGATGTTTTTAATTTTATTCATTTTATATCACCTTTAATAATTGTTAACTTTTATTTAGAAAAAATACCATATTTTTAAATTTGAATAGAGTTTATTGAAATGAAACAACAAAATCATTATAAATATTAAAAATATCTGGTTTGTCGAATAATGAGATCTTTGTTAAAGTGATATTGAGGTGATGAAAATGATCAACGAAGTGATTATCATTGGAACATATAAGAGTGAAGAAGGATTCATTCAGCTGAATGGGAAAAAATATTTACATATATTAGTTGAAGTAGAAAAAGCATTTATCAATAATGAAGGATTTTATGAAAAAGATCGTATTGATTGTCTGCTTTGGAAAGGGGAGGCGGATCGATTGCTGGCACTTGCTCAAGACTGTCACTGGATCAGTCTGAAGGGAAGATTAGAGAAGCATGCAGATCAGATGTATGTCATGGCAGAAAAGATTAAATATTTAGATCGTATGATTCATAATTAGGATTATTGTGTTTAATTAAAAGATTTGGTATAATTAACATCTGAAAGTGGGTGTTAAGATGAAAATAGATCAGTCAAAGATTCGTAATTTTTCGATCATTGCCCATATCGATCATGGGAAGTCGACCTTAGCGGATTGTATTTTACAGTTAACCGGAGCTGTGGCTACCAGAGATATGAAGGCACAGCTGCTCGACAGCATGGAATTAGAAAGAGAGCGCGGCATCACGATTAAATTAAATGCCGTTCAATTACAATATACGGCTTCGGATAATGAAACCTATCTATTGCATTTGATAGATACACCGGGCCATGTCGATTTTACTTATGAAGTGTCACGTTCATTAGCGGCATGTGAAGGTGCTGTCTTGGTTGTGGATGCGGCTCAGGGGGTGGAAGCACAGACATTAGCGAACGTTTATTTGGCGATTGATAATGATTTAGAGATCATTCCGGTCATTAATAAGATTGATTTGCCTAGTGCTGATCCTGAACGTGTGATTAAAGAGATTGAAGAGGTTGTCGGGCTGCCGGCTGAACATGCCCCTTTGATTTCGGCTAAAAATAATTTAAATGTTGAACAAGTGCTGGAAGCCATCGTTCAGTTGGTACCACCGCCAAGTGGAAGTGTTGACCATCCGACAAAAGCCTTGATTTTTGATTCTTATTATGATGCTTATCGTGGTGTAATCGTATTGGTGCGTATTGTTGAAGGAAAGATCAAAGTCGGAGACAAAGTGCGATTCATGGCATCTAATGCGGAATATGAAATTGTTGAAGTCGGTGTGCATACACCTGCTGAAACGAAAAAAGAAGAGTTGGTGACTGGGGAAGTAGGTTGGTTCTCAGCGGCAATTAAGTCTATTCATGACATTAATGTTGGGGATACGGTAACTGTGGTGGGGAATGAGTGCAGTGAACCATTACCGGGGTATCGTAAATTAAATCCGATGGTGTATTGCGGGCTATATCCAATCGATAACAGCAAATATAATGATTTACGAGAAGCTTTGGAAAAGATGAAGCTGAGTGATTCGGCACTGGTATTTGATCCGGAGACTTCACAGGCATTGGGATTTGGTTTTAGATGTGGGTTCCTCGGATTACTGCATATGGATGTTATTCAGGAAAGACTGGAAAGAGAATTCAGTCTGGAATTAATTGCGACAGCACCGTCTGTTGTTTATCATGCCTATTTAACAGATGGGACAATGACAACTGTAGATAATCCATCAATGCTGCCGGACGTTCAGAAAATCAGTCGATTAGAAGAGCCTTATGTAAAAGCAACGATTATGACGCCAAGCGATTATGTGGGACCGATTATGGAATTGTGTCAGAATAAGCGTGGCGATTATATCGATATTCAATATACAGATGAAACACGTATGACTTTATTGTATGAAATTCCTTTGGCGGAAATTGTGTATGATTTCTTTGATCGACTGAAATCTTGTTCTAAAGGGTATGCTTCATTTGACTATGAGCTTTGTGGTTACAAGGAAAGTAAGCTGGTTAAGATGGATATTCTTTTAAATGGTGAAGCGGTGGATGCATTATCCTCAATCGTACATCGTGATTTTGCTTATGACCGTGGTAAGATTATCTGTGAAAAGCTAAAAGACATTATTCCAAAGCAGATGTTTGAAGTTCCTATTCAGGCAGCTATTCAAGGAAAAATTATTGCCAGAACGACAATCAAAGCTTTGCGTAAAAACGTGTTGGCAAAATGTTATGGCGGAGATATTACACGTAAAAAGAAATTGCTGGAAAAGCAAAAAGAAGGAAAGAAACGTATGAAAGCTGTAGGAAGTGTCGAGATTCCTCAGGAAGCATTCATGGCGGTTTTATCTGTAGACGACAAATAAGAGAACTTGATTCTCTTTTTTTGTCAGAATTATTGGGCTAATTCTTGACATCTTTTATAAGTTTGGTATCCTTTAACTATAAGAGGAGAAGAATTATGGATTTTGAAGAAAGATTTGTATCAATTTATAAACAATATATACATCGTCCCGGAAGTGAGAAACTGTTAGAATTTCTTTTATCTGCTCACTGTGATTTCTTTGAAGCACCGGCTTCAACACGTTTTCATGGTGCTTATCCCGGAGGACTTGTTGAACATAGCTTAAATGTGTATGACTGTCTAGTCGATTATTTACAGCGTCCAAGAGTGAAAGACACTTATGGACTCCAATGCGGTGAGGAAACAATAGCCATTGTGGCATTGCTTCATGATCTCTGTAAGATTAATTGTTATAAAAAAGGCTTTAGAAATGTGAAAGATGCCAATGGAAAATGGCAGCAAGTGCCTTCGTATGATTATGAAGATACGATTCCCTATGGACATGGAGAAAAATCAGTCTATATCATTACCGGATATATGCGTTTAACCCGTGAAGAAGCCTTTGCGATTCGTTATCATATGGGATTTTCCGGAAATGAAGAGCCACGCAATGTCGGTGCTTCATTTGAAATGTTTCCGTTATCTTTTGCTTTATCCACTGCGGATATGGAAGCTACTTACTTTCTTGAAGGAAAAAAATAAAAAATGTATAAAGAAAACCTCCACACGATTATTTGTGGAGGTTTGTCTATTTAAAGAGATCCATGATCTCATCCTGAGTTAATTTTGAAATAAAGGTTTCGCCCGGCTGAATGATAGAATCAATGAGTGACAGCTTTCTTTGCTGCAACTCATATATCTTTTCTTCGATAGTTCCTTTTGTAACAAGTTTAATTACTTGAACGTTCTTAGTTTGTCCAATTCGATAGGCACGATCGGTTGCCTGTTGTTCAACAGCGGGATTCCACCACGGATCGACATGAATCACGATATTTGCTCCGGTTAAGTTTAAACCAGTACCTCCTGCTTTTAAAGAAACAAGGAAGATAGGAATATCGCCATCGTTGAATTCCTTGACATATTTACCACGGACCTCCATTGGCGTGCTGCCATCAAGATAGCCATAACTGATTTCTTTAATCTTAAGCTGATCTTCAATAATATGCAGCATAGAAGTAAACTGAGAAAAGATTAGAATTTTATGATGATTTTCAATCGCTTCATCAATAATTTCGTTTAAAGCATCGAGTTTGCCGCTGCCCCCATAATAATTTTGAATGAATAATGATGGGTGATTGCATAGCTGACGCAAACGAGTTAAAGCTGCGAAAATCTTAATATGGCTTTTTTCCAGCCCATCTTCGGCAATTTCTTTATTGATGGATTGACGGGTTTCTTCCAATGTCGCTAAGTAAAGCTCTTTTTGTTCGTTTGAAAGATCAATCGTGTATTTAGATTCTATCTTATCTGGCAACTCGGTTAATACATCCGATTTCATACGTCTTAAAATAAAGGGCTTAATGCGCTTGATCAGTTTCTTTTTGACCGCTTTATTTTCATCTTTAATAATTGGAATCTCATATGTTTCCCTAAATTTATAGTGAGATAAAAGCATTCCCGGCATGACGAAGTCAAAGATTGACCATAATTCATCCAGTGAATTTTCCATCGGTGTTCCAGTTAAGGCATAGCGTGTTTTCGCTCTTAAAAGCTTCACAGTCCTTGCGTTTAATGACGATGGGTTTTTAATATACTGAGCTTCATCTAAGAAGCAGTGATTAAATTGAACATCCTGATAGTAGCTGATATCTTTACGCAATAACGGATAGCTCGTGATAATCACTTGATAATCTTTTAACTGATGGATGAGGTCTTTACGTGCCGCCACATTGCCAGAAACAATTAAATAGCGAAGATCAGGTGCAAAACGCTTGATTTCATCTTCCCAGTTATAAACAAGAGAAGTAGGGCATACCACAAGGTTCGGCAAAGGATCCTGCTTTGCTTCATCATCTAAGAAAGCAATCGCCTGCAGTGTTTTTCCTAGTCCCATGTCATCGGCTAAAACGCCGCCCAAATGATATTGATTCAATGTTTTTAGCCAGCGATATCCACTGATCTGATAATCACGCATGATCTCACGCAATTGATTGGGAACTTGAATATCCACTAGCTGCTGACTGCTGACTGTTTCAATCAAACGATCAAAATAATCATCATGGTCATCAATTTCAACGGCACTATTTAAGAATAAAGCTTCTGATAATGTTAGCTGTATCTTAGACTGTTTTAAATTATCTAAAGAGATATCCAGATAAGAAAGGGTATCGATAAACTCCTGTGTCTGTTTATCATCTAAGGATAAGAAGCTGCCATCTAACAAACGATAATATTTCTGTTTAAGCTTATAACTGCGCATGATTTCTTTTAGTTCGCTGAAATGAATATCTTCATAGTTGAAGCGAATTTCGAACAATTGTGAGGATTCATTATAACGAATAGAAGAAGAAAGCGTTCTGCGTTTAACGATAGATTTGAAACTGTCAGAATAGAAGATTTCCATGTTGGCTTTTAGAATCGGCAAATACTTTTCTACAAAGTCAATCACATCGTCTTCCTGATCGATATACAACGTTTCCGGCTGAACCTTGAATTTAGCATTATCTAATATATTAATGAGTTCTTCTTCTTTTTTAATTTCCCTGATCAGTATTTTATCATTTAACAGAATTTCTTCTTTATTTTTGATGGGATTAAATTCAAAGCTGCCATAGCGAAACATCGGAGTTGCAATAATGGCTTGATCGACTTTATCTAAATATAAAGAAGCAACAAGCGGCAGCTGTATATAGGATTCTTTTAAGGAATCCGGCTGTTCCACGCTTTTAGGCAGAAAGGGAACCACTTTGGCGATAAATTCCTGACGACGTTTTCCTTTAAATTCAATGATGCTTTGTTCTAAAGCGGCGGCTCTGAAAAAAGGCATGTAAGTATTTAAATGACTTTTCTGCAAATGATAAATCTGGTAATCATATAAAACATAATGATAGTCCGAAGTGATGGGCAGAACCTTTTTAAATTCGCTTAAATCAAGCTGTGTCACATTTTTCTTGTCATTGATAGACACTAATCCGGAAAACTGGTCATCAGTAACAAATACTTGATAACTTGCTTCATCAAGGGGATCTATAAAGATAGTCTGATGCATCAAAGAACGAATCAGTTTTTTTAAATAATGCTCATTCACTAATAATTCTTTAGGTGTTCTAAAGTGATCGTGTCCTTCTTCTTGAATATCTTCCAAGGTTTTAAAGAAATTTTTTAAACCGTGGGGAAGTTCATGATATTCCGGATAAAGGGTAAAGTTTTTTCCGTATTCGATTTCTTCATTAAATTCAAATGCTTGCAGGAATTCACGGATATTTTTGACTACATACATTTTATCTAAGCCAACCTTTAATGAAAATAAGCCGATCGGTCGTCCGCCGTGTTTATTCAACTGTAAATGAATTTCTACTTTAATCGGCTGCTTAATGATCGTTTCACTTAAAATAGGATCAGCAAAACAATTCAAAATCTCATTTAAAGTACGATCCATTTCCACCTGACTGCGGCGAGATTCCTCGATTAATTCTTGAGCCTGTTTTAATGTAGCAATAATATGCTTACAGGCACCGTTTAAGTATTTAGACTCCTCACACTCGCAAGAATAAGAGGCAATGCCATTTTGCTGATTGAAGCGAATCGTGGTGTGATAGGGAACATGATCCACTACATCCGCCTGTATCGATTTTTCTTTATTTTTAAAATGCAGATTTGTCACATGCTCTTTCTTTTGCAGCTCCAGTCCATCTTCTAAATGACTGGGACGAGCAGCCAGCATATATATTTTTCTTTCCGTGATCAGCATAGTCTATTCCCCTTTTTTAAATTGATATCGTCCCATTGAATAGTAACTACCCAAGGGTTCATTGTTTAATGCCCGTTTAATTTCTTTAATCAATTCTTGATCTTCCTTACCTCCGTTATATCCCAATACAGCAAAGGATTCATCCACCACAACCAGCGGTGTCTCCCCATAATATTCCTGATCAAAATCAATCAATTGATCCACAATCTCCTGATAGACAGCTTGGTCACTATCATTATCTAAATTATAGTATTCAATATCGAAATTGTTGTCGAAAGCTTCCCGTATTGCCGGTAAAGCACTATTTTTAAACGCTGTACATCGAGAACACGTATCATAATAAAAGAGTTTTAATGTAAAGCGCGGATAGGTTTGTTTATTGGTGCAGCCAACACTTACCAGTATTAAAAAGGCACATAAAATTAAACAAATTTTCTTTTTCATGAAATCACCTCATTTCTTTATTATATCGTATCTTTAAATAAATTAGTAGTATTTAGTTTACCCAATTTCAGCCATTTCATGTTGACTGGGTACATGTAAATTTAGAAATAAAAAGAATAAACTTTTATTCAGATCAGGTTTTTTGGATAAATTTATTATTTGGTATAAAAATAATGGTAGAGATTTTAATGAATTTAAAAATAAGATATGCTATGATAAAGAAAGCTAAATCCCAGTATACTGGTATGAAATGTTAGTTTATTGATTAAAATAGTTTCTTAAAATAAAAGGATGAAAGGATAAATAATCTATTAAAGGATTATAGGTGATCGAGATGTCTGCCATAAATGAATTTTTAACCCAGATTGAAAAGCAACAAATAGAACTGCATAGCTGTATTGTGAAAAAGGGAGAGGATTATCTCTATCAGCAGACTGCTTTGCCCTATACGCTCGAACAGCCGCAAATGCTTTTTTCCATCTCTAAATCGTTTGTCTCTTTAGCGATCGGATATTTAGTTGAAGATAAGCGCCTGCGTTTAGATGAGGCAGTATTAAAATTTTTCCCTGAATATTTTTTAAAAGCCAGTGATGCGCTGCGTGAATTAAAAGTGATACATCTTTTAACGATGACATCAGGCAGTACGCAGGAACAGGCTGTATTTACTCAGTCAAATTGGGTTGATGCTTATTTTAAACAGCAGTTTACTCATGAGCCGGGACACTATTTTCATTACAATAATATGGATATCTATATTTTAAGTGTCATTGTGACAAAGCTTACCGGAATATCCTGTAATGAATATCTATATCAAAAATTGTTTGAACCCTTAGGTATTGAGCATCCTCATTGGGATACTTGTGCTTTAGGGTATAACACTGGCGGCTGGGGGCTTTATTTATCACCTCATGATTTGTCTAAGATTGCCGAAGCTATCGTTAAAAAAAATCCGATTTTGCCACAGGACTATCTTTTAGCGATGACAACAAAAAAAGTAACCAGTGCGCATCATAGTTCTCATGATTACGATCAGGGTTATGGCTATCTATGCTGGATGAATCCCCAAGATACAGGGGCTCGTTTTGACGGCATTTTTGGACAGCTAGTCTTGTTTTCTGTCGAGAAAGAATGCTTTATCGTCATTACAGCCAACTGTCTTAACACCGCTAAACTTTATCCGATTGTATTTGATTTATGGAAAAAGGTATTGGAAGAGGAAGTCCAAGAAAGTGATCAATCAATTCCCGGAGCTGTTGAGCCTATGGGCATCGAAACCAACCGTATCGAGCAATTTTTAGATGTCAATTTCTCTTTGCGCTTAGCCAATGTGAGCTTGCTGCCGATTCCCATTCGTTTCTTAGAAAAACAATCTGGACATGCCGATCAGTTTAAACTGGTGATGGATCATCATCAGCTGCTTTTACATTGGCAGGAGCATTATACAACCAATATTATTCGAATTGGCTTAGACGGTCGATATCGCTATAGTAAACTGCTGCTTTATGAAAAACAGTTTAACGTTTCTGCGATTGGCTGGTTTCCCGATCCAAATACACTGATGATCCGTCTTGTCTTTTTAGAATATCCGTATTCACGTACTTTAAAATTAGATCTCTTGTCTCCTAAAAAGATCATGATCCATTTTAGTGAGAATCCAACCGTGGAAGAAATATTGGATCAGTATGCTTATATGCTGAGCTTTACACCTTTTGTTCAAATCAATGCATGGATTGTAGAAAGAAGCTACCATCTGATTACACCAAGTGCGGTCGCCTTAAAAAGAAGATAAAAAAAGGAAGCAGTGATTGCTTCCTTTATCCTATATTCGAAACATTGTGATAAATAGTATCTACATCATCACATTCATTCAATAAGTTTAATAAACGTTCAAATAATTCCATATCTTCTCCGGCTAATTCCACATAATCCTGAGGAACACGTGTGATTTCCTCAACAGTGAAATCGGCTTCTGGACAAGCTGTTTCAATAGCTGTTTTGATCTGATAAAGATCAGTCGGTTCACCGGTAATGATGATTGAACCATCTTCTTGGGTTTCAATATCCTTTGCATCCACTTCACCCATGATTAATGCTTCTAATGTTTGTTCTTCATCTAAGCCTTTAAAAGCAAGGAGTGAAATAGTGTCATAGGCGTAAGTTACTGCACCGGTTGCCGCTAATTTTGCCTTTGATTTAGTGAAAGCAGGACGAACCTGACTTAATGTACGATTGACATTGTCTGTCAAGCATTCCACGATAATGGTTGATCCTCCCGGACCATAACCTTCATATATCAACGTTTCATAATTTTCCGTTACACCACTTTTTACTTTATCGATCGCTCTTTTAATAACATCAGTAGGTACCTGTGCCTTTTTAGCTCTGTCAACAATACGTCTTAAAGCCAAGTTAGCATCTGTATCCGGTCCACCTTGCTTAGCAATCAAATAAATTTCTTTACCAAAGCGAGAGTACAACTTAGCTTTTGCAGCAGCAGTTTTTTCCATGGCAGCTTTTCTTACTTCATGTGCTCTTCCCATCGTTATCTTCCTTTCTGTTTCTACATTTTTTTATTATAACGAATTATGTACTGTTTTTCAATCATTAATTAGATTTCCAGATGATCGATCATATTTAAATTGAATTCTTTGGTTTGATGAATCGCTTCTTTAATCGCTTCATCATTTACAGCCGTACTGGCATGTGCATCGGCACCAAGGATGACTTTATTTTTCATTCTAGCGGCAATTTTCCAAAACTGCGGATGCGGATAAGCCAAAGTAGTACCGTTTTTAAAAATATGACCATTTAAATGATCGCGTAATCCTTCACAGTTAAATTCAATCGGCATATCTAAATCCAAAGCTGCCTGACAGAGCTGCTCAGATGCTTTGATACAATTTTCATCAAAATCCTTAATATTCACCATGAATAGATCCGGATGGGCTAAATATTGAAACAGACCTGATTTCATGCCGTCAATGGCACGATCAACATATTGCTGAAGCTGCACGGCATTTTCAATACGCTGCGAAGATGTTTCATAGCCATCATAAAGATGGTTCCCAAAAATTAAATAATCTACCTTATTTTCATTTAATAAAGATTGATAGAAAGGAATTTCATCATCAATGTATTCTGCTTCAAAGCCAACTAAAATACGGATCTGATCCGCGTATTTATCTCTTAAATATCGAATGCTTTCTAAATAACTGTCCATTTCGGAAATATCCATGCGAATGCGACTTTCTGGTCCGTTTAAAAAAGGAATATGATCAGAAAAACCCAGTGTCTCAATACCAGCACGAATAGCTTCTAATACATAGGCTTCATCCTTATCGACAGCATGATGACAGCGTGATGTGTGGGTATGATAATTATTCTTTAACATGTTTTTCACCTCTAGCGTATTATAACCTACTTTTTTTGCTGAATCTAGTATATAATAGAAGAATCAAAGAGGTGAGGCTATGACAAAACAAATCATGATTATTGGCGGTGGCAGCTGCGGCTTAGTCTGCGGTGCTGTTTTAGGAAGATTTATTGCTGAAAGTGACTTAGATGCACAGGTGACAATCTTAGAAAAAAAAGAAAAATTGGGAAAAAAATTATTAGCGACAGGGAACGGACGCTGCAACTTATCAAACCGTGATCTTTCTATGAACCATTATGAAGGACATGGTCTTTCAGCCTTGGAATCACTGATCCAAAATTTTGATGTTCAGACTTTTTTTGAAGAATTAGGCTTATGGAGTAAATATCAAGGGGATCTGCTTTATCCTCAAAGCGAACAGGCAGCTAGCGTACATGAATGTTTACTAAGAACACTAAATAAGTATCATGTCAGCAGCATCTGTGAATGTGATGTCGAAAGCATAGTAAAGAAAAAGGAAAACTATCATCTTTATACGAATCAAAAAGAGTTCATTTGTGATTACGTCGTATTAAGCATGGGCGGAGATGCTGCCAGCCAGTTTGGCAGTGATGGCAGTGGTTTTGAGTTATTGAAAGCATTGGGACATCATATTTATCCGACGGTTCCCAGCTTAGTTCAGCTTGTCTGTAGGGATATGGATAAACGCTTAAAAGGAGTGCGTATTCATGGCACTTTTAAATTATATGCTGCTCAAAAAGAAGTGCATCAAGAAAAAGGGGAAATCTTATTCACCGAATATGGATTATCCGGTATCAGCATTCTTCAGCTTTCACGTTATTATCAGCAGTATTCTGATCAAAAAATTGAGATTGGGATTGATGCCGTGGATCAATATGAAGCCTCACAATTAAAAGAAAAATTAAAATGGCAGCTGCAACAAAATGGGGAATTGCAATTAAATGGCATTATCCATCAAAAATATGCTAATTATCTTGAAAATGGTCGAATAAAAGAGTATTCTTATAAAGACTTAAATACAATAGTACAATTATTAAAGGATTATCGCTTTGAAATCACGGGTACTAAGGGCAAAGAGAGCGCTCAGGTGTGTATTGGCGGAGCAGATGTATCTGAATTTAATAATGAGACTTTTGAATCTAAACTGTCGGCGCATCTTTATGCCGGCGGAGAAATATTAGATGTTGCCGGAGATTGCGGCGGATACAATCTGCATTTTGCTTTTGCCTGCGGAAACGCAATCGCAAAAGCGATTTATCAATCCTTATTAATGGAGGTATAGACGTGCTGAAAATAGCGAACGTTAAAGTAAAATTAAACACACCGGAAAGTACTTACCCTAAGCTGATTTCACAATTATTGAATGTAAGGACAAAGTGCGTGAGCAATGTCATGTTGTTGAAGCGTTCCATTGATGCTCGTCGAAGAGATATTCATTATATCTGTAGTTTTGCTTTTAGCTACAGCGGAGATGAACAAGCTTTAATAAACAGCTCTAAGCTGGCATTAAGTGTCTATCATGAAGATGACTTTACAATTCCGAAAGTGCAATCAGATGAAAAAGTGGTTGTAGTTGGAAGCGGTCCGGCGGGACTGTTTTGTGCTTTATCTTTAGCCTATGCAGGAATGAAGCCGATTTTAATTGAACGCGGAAAATGTGTGGAAAAAAGAAAACAAGATATTCAAGCATTTTGGCAGACAGGGAAATTAGATCCTAGCAGCAATGTACAGTTTGGTGAAGGCGGAGCAGGAACATTTTCTGATGGAAAGCTGACATCCAATATTAAAGATAAAAGAAAAGATTATATTTTAAAAGAATTTGTTAAAGCGGGAGCACCGAAAGAAATTCTATATGAAGCAAAAGCGCATATTGGAACCGATTATTTAGAACAGGTTGTATTAAACATGCGAGAAACTATTCTTTCTCTTGGCGGACAGGTGCTTTTTGAAACAACCTTTATTGATTTTAAAGAAAAAAACGGACAAGTTAAAAGCGTTACTGTTTTAAAAGACGGTCAGCGACAAACACTATACTGTGATCACTTAGTATTAGCTTTAGGACATTCAGCTCGTGACACCTATCGTTTATTGTATAAACGTGGGATTGAAATGAGAAGAAAGCCGTTTGCAGTTGGAGCAAGAATAGAACACAAACAAGCCTTGATCAATCATAATCAATATAAACGTGATGATTTGCCGCTAAAGGCTGCGGATTATAAGTTAGCTTATCATGATAAATCCGGCAGAGGTGTTTACACTTTCTGCATGTGTCCCGGTGGCTATGTTGTCGCCAGCAGTTCTGAAGAAGGCGGTGTTGTGACAAACGGGATGAGTGAGTTTGCTCGTGACGGGGAAAACGCGAACAGTGCGGTTCTGGTTTCTATTCTACCGGAAGATTTCGAGGGTGAAGATGTGTTTGCCGGAATGAACTTCCAAATCGAATTAGAACGAAAAGCGTTTGAACTAGGCGGTAAAAATTATCATGCCCCAGCTCAGTTAGTCAAAGATTTTATGGAAAAAAAGCCATCAGATCATTATGGTAAAGTGATACCAAGCTATCAGCCGGGTATTAGGTTTGCTAATCTATGGGAATTGTTTCCAACCTATATATGTGAAGCAATGCGCGATGGACTGCGTGCTTTTGATAAAAAGATCAAAGGATTTTCCAATGAAGACGCTATTTTAACTGCTGTGGAGAGTCGAAGCTCTTCGCCCGTTAAAATCGTTCGTGATGAAAACTATCAGTGTAACATAGGCAATATCTATCCTATTGGTGAAGGAGCAGGTGCTGCCGGGGGAATTATGACATCTGCAATCGACGGCATTAAATGTGCCCAAATTATCATCGCAGATAAAAATCTATAGGGAGGCTTTTATGAAAGAGGTTATCGTCCGAGGCAAAAAGAAAAGAATGATTAAGCCTACGCGCCAAATTGCTTTAAGCTTTTTGGCTGTGATCTTTATCGGTTCACTTTTGCTGACTTTGCCTATTGCCAACAATGGAACACCGGCAAGATATTTGGATCATCTGTTTGTTGCAACATCTGCAACCTGTGTGACAGGACTGGTTCCTTATCCGACAGTGGATCAATATTCTCTGTTTGGACAAATTGTCATACTATGTCTGATTCAGATCGGTGGTTTAGGCTTTTTGACGTTTATGACATTGATTTATGTCAAAGCAAGAAAACGGTTATCGTTTACATCAAAATTAGTGGTTCAAGAAGCATTGAATGTGAATTCGTTAAACAACCTGTCTCATTTTTTAAGGAATATCGTGATTTACACTTTCCTTTTTGAAGGAATCGGAGCATTGCTTTTATGCAGTCAGTTTATTCCTGATTATGGATTGTTTAAAGGACTCTATATGGGAGTGTTTCATTCCATCTCCGCGTTCTGTAATGCCGGATTTGATATTATTGGAGCAAGCAGTTTAGTGCCTTATCAGAATAATCTTATTATTAATTTCACGATCTGTATTTTAATTATTATGGGTGGTTTAGGATTCTGTGTCTGGTTTGATATTGCCAATAAAATAAAAGAAGGCTTTTCATTTCGTAAATCGGCAGTGCGCATCTTTAAATCGTTAGAGCTGCATTCTAAATTGGTATTGACAACGACTGTCTTTTTATTAATCAGCGGAACAATCCTTGTCTATTTATTAGAATATAAGAATCCAAATACGATTGGCGGCATGGATGGCGGCTATAAGCTGATGGGAGCTTTCTTCCAATCCACTACGCTGAGAACTGCCGGGTTTGCTACAATTGATTGTGCGCAGCTGACAGTCGCTACTAAATTTATTATGTGTATCTATATGTTTATCGGTGGATCACCTGCCGGAACTGCCGGTGGGGTAAAAACGGTAACCTTTGCAGTCATCATGATTACCTTAAAATCATTGTTTAAAGGGGACGATAATGTCAATGTCTTTAAACGACGTATCGAAATCGATTTCTTAAAGCGTTCTTTATGTATTTTCATCTTTTCATTAGCGTTAGTCGTTGTCGGTTTATTCTGTTTAACGATTACAGAAGAACAAAGCTTTATCGATCTATGTTTTGAAGCTTTCTCAGGTTTTGCGACAGTGGGGTTAACTGCCGGACTGACACCGTCATTAAGTGATGTCGGGAAAATTGTCATTATTATTTTAATGTATATTGGACGTATCGGACCAATTACCATGATGCTGTCATTCATGAGAAAGTCACAAAAAAATACTGGGAACATGGTATTCCCAAAAGGCGAAATTATTATAGGGTAGGGAAGAGTTATGTCAAACAAAAGAAAACAATTTGCAGTTATCGGTCTAGGAGTTTTTGGTTCAACGATTGCCTCAAGCTTAGCTAAAATGGGGTATGAAGTATTAGCAGTCGATCGTGATATCACTTGTGTGGAACGTATTGCCGACACTGTCACAAAAGCAGTTCAGGCAGATGCGACTGATATTAATGAATTGCGCAGTTTAGGAATTGGTGAGTTCGATACCGTTATTGTAGCGATCGGGAATCATTTAGAAGAAAGCATGCTTTCAGTAATGAATGTGAAGGAATTGGGTGTTCCTTATGTTTTAGCCAAAGCAAAAAACAAACAGTTCATGCAGATCTTATTGAAGATCGGAGCGGATCGTGTAGTGCGCTCTGAAAAAGAAATGGGTGAACGTGTCGCAAAAAGCTTGGTAAGAAAAAACATTATCGACATTATTGAAGTCGATAATGATTACAGTATCATTGAAATGAAAGCTCCGGCGAGCTGGATTGGCAAAACCTTAAAGACATTAAATGTTCGTTCTGCTTATAAAATGAATATTCTGGCGATCCGATATGCGAATCAGGAAAAGCTGGTATTATCTGTAGATCCAAATTATGTAATTGAAGATGGAGATCATTTCCTAGTCTTGGGAGAAACCGAAGCGGTTGAAAAATATGACTATTTAATTGAAAAATAATTATTTGCCAAAGAGCCTTTTGAATAGAGAGGTTCTTTTTTTAGGTTCAAATAAATGATCGATAGTCTCAAATGTTTTGGCATGGTAAAAATGAGCTTCGTCATTTTCTAAAATACAGTAGCAAGGAACAAAGATTTGTCCGCCACGAGGAAAGGTTACACTGCCGGGATTGATGAAGGTGATAGAATCGATCACTTGTTTGCAGGGATGATGCGTATGCCCGAATAAAACATAATCCGCTTGCTTTTTTTGTGCGGCATGGAAGAGTTCGTCTAAACCAAGATCGACTTGATAGGCATCACCATGAGTGATGAAAAATTGCTTGTGATCGATGGTCAGCAGCAGTTCTTTAGGAAAATCACTGTAGTCATTGTTTCCTTTAACAATATAGAAATGAGGAATGCTTTTTTGGTCAATCGGTTTTCCGACATCACCACAGTGAATGTAATAATCAGCATCAGGATGATGCGCGATAATGGACATCACCGTATCATTTTTCAGATGAGAATCACTCATAATAATTATTTTCATAGGTATCCTTCCTTTAATCTAATTGGGTTTTATGCTATTATATTAACATGATAGAAGAAAGAAAGCGAGGATGAATATGCGCTCATTTATTGAATTTAAAGACGTTAAAAAGTCTTATGTCATGGGTGAAGTGACAATTAATGCCAGTGATGGTGTGAACTTTGAAATTAATCAAGGAGAGTTTGTGGTAATCGTTGGTGCTTCCGGAGCAGGGAAAACAACGATCCTAAATCTTTTAGGTGGAATGGATTCGCCAACCAGCGGAACGATTTATGTAGATGATACGAATATCGCCGGTTTTGATCAGCAGCAGCTGACTAAATATCGTCGTGATGATATTGGCTTTGTGTTCCAATTCTATAATCTGATCCAAAATTTAACGGCTTTGGAAAACGTAGAATTAGCTTCTCAGATTTGTAAAAATCCGTTGGATTCCAATGAGGTGATGGATCGTGTGGGGTTGGGTGATCGTAAAGTGAACTTCCCGGCACAACTTTCTGGCGGCGAACAGCAGCGTGTCGCCATTGCCAGAGCGATTGCCAAAAACCCAAAACTACTTCTTTGTGATGAACCAACAGGCGCTTTAGACTATAAAACCGGTAAAACTATTTTAAAATTATTAAGAGAGATGGCGGATCGTTATAAAATGACAGTTGTCGTGATCACACATAACTTAGCCATTGCACCGATGGCGGATCGTGTCATTCATCTAAAAAATGGAAAAGTAGAAGATATGGAATTGAATCCAAATCCTACTTCGATTGATTTGATTGAGTGGTAAGATGAAGAAAAAAGCTTATCAACTGGTTTTTAGAAGAGGTCTTAGAAAAACAAAATCTCGTTTTCTTTCTATCTTTGTCATTGTTTTTTTAGGGGCTGCGTTTTTTGCGGGACTAAGAAACACGCCGATTACCATGCAAAAATCGATGGATGCATATTTAAAACAGCATGAATATGGTGATCTGAACCTTATTTCTTCTTTTGGCTTTACTCAGGCAGATATTGATAAAATTGCCGCTGTTGAAGGAGTCAATAAGATAGAGGGAGCCTATCGTACAGATGTTGTTTTAAAACAGAATGATATAAAAAAAGAAGTGAATGTGATTGCTCATGGACAGACTCAGAAGTTTTATTCGCCGGATATTATCGAGGGACGCAACATTGAAAATGATGGTGAATGTCTTATTGATGCTCGTCTCGAAGATTTGGATTTATTAGATAAAACAATCACCATTCAAAATGATACAGGTGAATTGAATCTGAAAGTAGTGGGAATTGTTCATGATTCTCGTTATATTTCAAATATTCAAAGAGGGACAAACTCTTATACGAATGCTGAAAATGAAGGGTTCATCATCGCAAGAAACAATGATATAAAAACACTTGCGATCCCAAGTGAATTAGGAGATCTGCGTAATCATGAAAACATTTATAATGAAATTGTGGTGGGGTATGAAGTAAGTCAGACAGTTGGCTATTTCGATGATCAGTATGGTGATATAACCCGCACGGTTAAAGCGAATATTACGGATATGCTGCAAAATGATTTGGTAAAGACAAAAAAAGAAATTGTCGGACGTTATGAAGATGAGCTGAGTGGTCCGTTAAAAGAATATGAAGATGGATTAGAGGAATATAATCGTAATAAAGAAGAATTCACTAAGACAATCAATAACGCTAAGATTCAATTGCTGGAAGGTAAAATAGCGATCATTGAAAATAAAAAACAACTATTGGATGCCCAAAGTCAGCTGAATGAACAGACAGCTACAGCGGGAGAAGAAATTGATTCTTTAAATCAGAAAATCAAACAATATCAAGAAGAGATCAATGCAATTCCAAAAGTAGAGGTTGCTTTGCCTGATAAACCTATTGATCCGAGTTTGCCGCCGCAAGATCAGATTGAAGGCTCTTTGGATCAAATCAATCAGGAAGCGAATGAAAGCTTAAAAGAATTAAAAGATAAAGTGAATGTCATGAGTGATGACCTGCAGACAAAATTAGATGGTATTAAGCAATTGATCAATGCTAATGTGGAATTAACGAAAGCCAATAATGAATTAGAGCAGGCTTCTTTGGAAGTGCAGAAACAAGAAGCAGCTTTAGAAAATACAGAGATCGATACGACTCGGCAGTTAGAAGAAGCGAAATTACAGTTAGATGATGCGAAAATACAAATTGATGAGGCACAGCAGAAAATCAAGGATATTCCTGACGGGGTTTTGTATTCGCTGACGAAAAATGAAAATGCCGGAGTTGTCAGTTATCAAAATGATACACAGGCAATGGATGCTTTGTCGAAGGTTTTTCCATTAATGTTCTTTTTAGTTGCAGCATTAGTTTCACTGACCACGATGACACGTATGGTGGAGGAGCAGCGTCTGCAAAACGGAACGCTGAGAGCGTTAGGATATTCCAAGAAAGATGTCATGCTTTTATATATTAAATATGTATTATTAGCTACGTTCTTTGCCAGCATATTGGGGATTGCCTTTGGTACAGTATTCTTTACAAACATTATCTATTATTTATATACGAGTCTGCTTTATCAGGTAAATGCGGCGATTCATATTCATTTAACTCCGTATATTATTCCGTTAACACTGTTTATTTCGGTAATCATTACATTAGCGGTTACGGCTTATGTGATCTATGCTGAATTAAACAGTAATCCGGCAGTACTTCTTCGTCCTAAACCGCCGAAATTAGGAAAACGTATCTTCTTAGAAAAGATTAATGTGATTTGGAAGCGCCTGAACTTTAATCAGAAAGTTACGGTCAGAAATATGTTCCGCTATAAAAAACGTTTCTTTATGTCTATTGCGGGTATTGCCGGCTGCAGTGCTTTGATTGTGACCGGGTTTGGTATTAAAAATTCTATTAAACAAATTATTCCACTACAGTTTAATGAGGTATGGAACTTTGATGGCAGTGTCAGTTTGGATGATGAAATCGACAGTGACAATTTAACGGAAGTGGTGAATAATGTCAGTGCTCAATACAATGTGGCAGAAGCAATGGCGATCAGTGAAAAATCAACAGCTATCACTTCTTCAAAACATGCTAAAGAGTTAAATGGAATGTTTAGAGTGTTATCAAAACGTTATAATGATTTGGTTCATTACTATGATGATGATCTTAATGAATTGCCTTTAGAAGACGATGGGGTTATCATCAGTAAGAAAACCGCGGAGTTATTGAAAATAAAACCGGGAGAAGAAATTACGTTAACTATTCACGATCAACCCTATTCAGTAACGGTTTCCAATATATGTGAGAACTATTATGGACACTATGTATATATGTCAAAAACGATGTATGAAGATTTAACTAAGGAAACACTAACCTATAATCAGATTTTATTTAGGATGAAAGATAATAATACTGAGCTGGAAGATCCGCTTGCCACTGTTTTAAAGGAACAGGAGCATGTTAAGAGTGTGCAGTTCATATCGACTGCAAGTGAAAACTTTAATACGATGATTAAAAGTATCGATATTGTTGTGGTGATCATCATTGTGGTGGCAGCGATCCTTGCTTTTGTTGTTTTATATAATTTAACCAATATCAACATACAAGAACGTATGAACGAGATTGCTACAATAAAGGTGCTTGGTTTTTATCCAAAAGAAGTCTATGATTATGTCTTTAGAGAAAATATTCTCTTATCCGGTATTGGGGCAGTGTTAGGCTTGGTATTTGGAACCTTACTGCATCAATTCGTTATCCGTACTGTAGAAATAGATGCAACGATGTTTTACCGTTCCTTGGATTTAATGAGTTATGTCTATGCATTAGTTTTAACGGTTCTGTTTACGTTTATTATCAATCGTATCATGCGCAAGAGTTTAGATGAAATTGATATGATTGAATCTTTAAAGAGTATTGAATAATATAAAAAGGATGTCCTCCTGATTTCTAGGGGACATCCTTGCTTTTTAGTAAAGACTTCAATTAAACTAAAGTTTTTCAAATTGATCAATAAAATACTTACGCTGAATCTTTAAACTGCTTTTTAATTTTTTAGTAAGATATTCACTTAACGATACAGAAAGCAGGAGATATCCAATAATCTCAAATAAGGTTAAGGATAGAATAAAGGGTTGCTTAAAAATAAAGTAAAGCATCATGGAGAATGCTAGAATATAGATCGCATATCTTAAACTTTTCCCTCCTAAAAACAAATCATAAATAGAAGCACGGGCCTGCTTGAGTGTATCGTTGATGTGTCGTATATACATGGCACATTTCTCTTTTGTAAGTTCTTCATCAGGATTAATAAAGTCTTGAACGATTTCAATTTTTATCATAACTAACCTCCTTAATGTATTTATTATACCAATTAACAAAAAAATATACCAGTATAATGCACCTCTGTTGTACAAAGAGAAAACAAATACTAATAGTATAATGTTTAAGCTTTAATTTAATATCATAAATATTTTTTATGAAAAAGAGGAGTCCCAACTTGAAAAATAGTTGTATGAGATTAAATTTATGCAAATAATCATAGAAATAAAATCATATTGTAGAATTATATAAAATATTATTTATATATTTACTAAATAGTCGATAAAAATTTAAATAAAATTTGTTAAATCTTTAAAATCATTGGATTTTCTTAATTAAGTCTTGTATAATGAAGATATCAATAAAGTGAAAGGGGGCGTTTGATGAACGTTCAGTCGTTGAAACGTTTATTGGCTACCGTCAAGAAGCATGTCGATGGGCGCAAAGCAATGTTTATTCCAGTGATTAGTGTATTTTCCTTTTTAATTGTAGGGTATACCGCTTTAGATAAGGAGGCACCAATCATTGCAACTGATGAAATTAAACTTGCTTATGGTCAAGAACTAGATGCCGGTCGTTTACTGATTAGTGATAATCATGACGAAGTGGCAGATTTAGTCGTAGAAATGGATACCTCTCGTTTAGATACTCATCGTGTAGGTGATTATTATGTGAGTGTAACCGTAAGTGATCGTTGTAAAAATGAGGCAACCAAAGATATTTTGGTACATGTCGTTGATGAAGAAAAACCAGAATTCACTTTAAATACTGCAAATAAGGATTTAATTAATGATAATGGTACTTTAAAAATTAATGTCAATGCACCAAGTGAATTATCTCATTACATCTTAGCTAAAGATAATGCGGATGGAGATATTACAATGTTCATGAACATACTTAGTCCATTGGACACTTCAAAAGTAGGACCACAAGATGTTTTGGTAAGTGTAAGCGACTCTTCAGGAAATTACAATGAAGCAAGTTACCAATTTGTTATTACGGATGTTGAAGCACCGAAAGTTAACTGGACTTCTGGAAATGAAGTAGAGACCGATTTTGGTCAGCACTTTGATTTAAGAGATTATGCGGAAATTGTCGATAATGCGGCAGATTTTGATGCGTTAACTATTGAGTTTGAATCAGCAATCGATACACAGCAAATCGGAACTTATGAAACTAAATTTACAGTAACCGATCCTTCTGGAAATAAAACAGAGGATAGTATTAAAGTAGAAGTAAAAGATTTGAGTGCACCAGTGATTATGGTAAGTCAAGATTCTTTTGAAATTGAAACAGGAGAAAATTTTGATGTGCGTCCTTATATCGCTGCTGTCGACAATAAAGACGGTGATGTGACAGAAAATGTTGTCATAGATGGATATATTGATGTAAACACACCAGGTAACTATACTTTAATTATGACTGTAAAAGATGAAGCTGGAAACGAAGCAAGTCGTTCAGTTTCAGTCACTGTAAATGAACCTTACACTGCACCAACCTTCTCTGCCTCAGGCGGTGGAAACGGATCAGTGACTTCTATCGGAGTTGGTAAAGTAGGCAGTCCTTATGTATATGGATCATCAGGTCCAACTGCATTTGACTGTTCAGGATTTACAAGCTATGTTTTTTCACAAGCAGGAGTTTCTATCGGACGTACAACCTATGCACAATATGCTGGGGGAAGTCAGGTAAATGATATCCAGCCGGGTGATTTACTGTTCTTTAATACAGTAGGATCTCTTGGACATGTTGGTATTTATTTAGGTGACGGTCAAATGGTTCACTGTGGAAGTGAAGATACAGGAGTAGAAGTAACAAGCATCTATGGATCTTATTGGCAATCTACATATGCAGGAGCAGTAAGATACTAGAAAAAAGGAGTAACATTGTTTTGTTACTCTTTTTTATTTATGGTAAAGTAATACTATGAGGTGATATTCATGAAAATAGCGACAGCAATGCAGATGAATGCGGTTGATGATGCTTTGATCCATCAATATGGCTATTCCATCTATGAATTAGTGGAAATGGCAAGTCAGCATTTATTAGAAGAAATGCCAAAAAGAAAAAGCTATCTTTTACTAGCAGGTCCCGGCAATAATGGAGCTGATGCGCTTTCTTTGGCGAAACGCTTGATAGAAGATGGGAAAGAAGTTTATGTTCAGCTTTTTTATTTTGAACATGCAAATTCTACAGTTCAACATTTTTATGAACTGATTAAAGATCAGGTGATATTTGTTGAAAGATGGGTGGATACAGAGGTAGTGGTTGACGGTATTTTTGGTAATGGGCTGTCAAGGGCACTCGATAAAGACCTTCAACGCTATTTACAACAAATCAATCAGTTAGATGGAATTCATATCGCTATTGATAGTCCAACGGGAATAAATGCAACCACCGGAGCGATGCAGTCTGTGTGCTTTCAGGCAGAGAAAACAGTGACGTTTATGTGTTATAAGCTGGCTATGATGAATCAGGATTTAAGAAAATGGTTTGGTACGATTACAGTCAAAACGTTTGGAATCGAACAGGAGGTGTTGGAACATTCACTGATTGCCGATGCGATTGATCAGAATGTTATTTCCTCATTTTTCAAAAGGAGAAAGAATCATGATCATAAAGGTGTAAACGGTAAAATTACTCATTTTACTGGTAGTCGTGAATATACCGGAGCTGCTTGTTTAGCTTCGTTAGCCAGTGTCTATTCAGGCAGCGGAATCGTAAGAGTATGCAGTGATGACTACGTATTGCAGCAGGTAAAGATACATAACTTGGAAGCAATCACATTGGACAAGAGTTTATTTTCTGCCAAGATGTTAGAAGGACAGCAAGCCCTGTTATGTGGCTGCGGCTGTGGGTGGACGGATTCCACTCGACAGATGATTCGATGCCTTATTAAAGAAAGCAAGGTTCCTTTAGTAATTGATGCAGATGGGATTAATGTGATCAGCGAACATCCGGAATGGCTGCTGGAAAAGCAGTGTCCGATTATCCTAACACCGCATTTAGGCGAATTTGCGCGTCTTTGTCCTGAAATGGATGATTTAGAGACAGCGATACAAACGTTTGCGGAGCGCTATGATGTCATCATGGTCGTTAAAGGTCCTAATACTATCGTTTATGGCGATCATCGCTTTTATCGTAACACCACGGGAAATCCGGGTATGGCAACAGCGGGAATGGGTGATGCTTTAGCCGGAATGATCAGCAGTTTTTGCGGTCAGGGCTACGAACCGCTGCTAGCTGCACAGCTGGGGGTGTACCTTCATGGTTTATGCGGTGATCAGCTTTATTTAGACCATTATACTGTGCTGCCGCATCGATTGATAGAAAAAATACCGGAAATGATGAAGAGGTTAAGTAATGAAAAAGATATTGATTGGGACAACAAATCCCTCTAAAATAAAAAAATACCAAGATTATCTCTCTGATTTTGATATCGAATGGTATACATTAAAGGATTTAAAAATTGAAACCACTCCTGAGGAAACGGGACAGACTCCAAAAGAGAATGCGGAGATCAAAGCACGCTATTACGGACAATTCTTTGATAGTGTTATCTGTAATGATTCAGGATTATATTTTCTTGATTTTCCCTTGGATGATCCGGTGCAGCCGGGCTTGTATATTCGTCGTGTTCATGGTAAAGAGCTGAGTGATGAAGAAATGATCGACTATTACAGTCAGCTCGCTTGTCAGCATGGCGGAAAAATTCTAGCCAGCTATGTTCAAGGTGTCGCTGTTTATGAGCAGGGGGTGATTTCTTCTTTTATGGAGTATGATGAATTCAATCGCTATTATGCGTTTTATCTAAATGATCATATCGTTGATACGTATACGCCGGGATGGCCGTTAGATTCATTACATAGCTCCACTGATTTTTTCAGTGAAGAAGAGACACGATTAAAAAAACAGGAATATGATGAGCGTTTTCATCAATTCCTTGTTAGAAGCTTAAAATTAAAATAGTTTGACCAAGCGTCAAACTATTTCATCTTTATTATGCTGACGTTACGTCCGCATTTTTTATTTTTACGATAGCTAAAGAAAAGATCGTTATCCTTAATCGTACAGTATTCACTGATTGTAATATGCTCTTTTAAAACCCCGCTAAGCAATAGCTGTTTTTCAACTAAACCTTTCGCATTAAAAAGATATTTGCCATGTTCTTTTGCTTGGTAATAATCACGGGCATCAAAAGACATCTGATCAATCCTGTCAATGACATCCTGACCTACTTCAAAGCGCTCATAATTGATACTTGGGCCGATGTAAGCATATATTTCTTTTGGATCACAATGTTCCTTTTCAATTAAATGGGTAATTGTTTTTAAAGTAATCTCATTTACATTACCTTTCCATCCGGAATGAATAGAAGCGATCAGTTCCTGATCTTTAGCATAAAGCAATACCGGTGTGCAGTCGGCATGAAAACTAAGCAAATAAAGCTCTTTATCGCGCGTATACATCGCATCATAATTATAAAATGCGTCTTCAATCGAATACATGCCACGTCCGCCGTCTTCTTTTGTTACCTTCAACAGACGAGTAGAGTGGGTTTGACGTGTTGCGACCATATGGTTGAGATCCGTATGCAGATAATCTGCTAAAAGCTGTCTGTTTTTTAAAACATGTTCCGGCTCATCACCGACATTAAAGCTTAAATTTAACCCTTTGCAATCGCCTTTACTGAACCCGCCTTCACGGGTAACACTGTAAGCTTCGATCTGAGGAAAGGGTGACCAAGGTATTAATTTCATATTTTTTCTCCTTTATCTGTACACTCGCCTTGTACCTTTTTGTAAAGAAACATATATTACATTAGGAGGTGAGTGAAAATGAATTGCTATAATCAAGCATGTCAATATCAACAAGGTGGATGTATCCAACCCACTTGCGGATGCCGTAGTACTGGATGCTCATGTGGTATGGGAGGAAGTGCAGCAGCTTACAACGCTGGAGGATGTGGATGCGGATGTGGATGTGGAACAGGGGGATGCCCAAGACCACAGCCAGTTGTAATGCCAACACAAGTTTGCGTACAAAGAAGAGTGACTCCTCAAGAACAACCTGTTATTGTTCCTATTGAAAGACGCACTATTAATCAATGCTGCTATTATCCTAGATACTATCCAGTATATCAAAATTCTTATTATACACAAGTTTAATAAAACAGGTGCCTTAGGCATCTGTTTTTTTGATTTCCGTTAAACTTTCACTGTCGGGATCAATATAAATCGTTTTGTATTTACTTAAAATAACCTGTCCCGGTTTTCCTCCGCCAGGACGTTTTAAAGATCGAACAGGAGCATAATTAACAGGAACGCTGCTGCTGTTTTTGCCTTTCGAATAATAGGCTGCTAATTTTGCGGCTAAACGCATTGTATATTCATCAGGGCTATCGGAAGCAACGACCACATGACTGCCGGGCATATCCTTGGCATGAAACCAAAGATGATTCTTATTAGCGAAATGAAACGTCAGATAATCATTTTGCATATTGTTTTTTCCAATATAAATGGTTACCTGATCTTTCGTCTGATAGGTTTCAAACTGCGGCTTTTTCTTCTTTATTTTTCCGTTTATCTTTTTTCTTTTTAAGTAGCCTAAGTTTTCAAGCTCTTCTTTAATTTCTAAAGCATCATTATAATTAGCATTTTCCATCAAACAAATCAAAGAATCAAAGTAATCAATCTCTGTCTGAGTTAAAGCAATCTGTTCATTTAATACCGCAATCGAGTTTTTTGCTTTTTGATAACGGTTATAATATTTTTTAGCGTTTGCTTTGCCGTCCAAACGCTCATCTAATTCAATAGTCATCATCGTATTATCGTAATAATTTTCTACATCGATTGAACGCATTCCTTTTTTTAATAGGTGCAGCGATGCAAACAGCAAGTCTCCCTTGATACGGTAATCGTCACTGTTTTGCGAATCAAACAATGTCTGCTCTAATTTGTAGAGCTTGTTTTTGTTTTTATTTAATTCACTTAGAAGATAACGTTCCAGATCGGAAGTCTGCTGTTTAATTCTCTCTTTCACATCAGCATCTTTAAAATAAAGATCCAATCCTTCAAATAAGGAATATTCCTTTGTTTCTCCCTGTAAGTGAGTCAGCGGAAGCAGGTGAAAATATTCTTTTTTGGAAGTAGCTGTTATATAAAGTGAACGGCCTTGATTCAATTTCTGCATTAAATCAGAAAAAGCTTCTCCCTGTTCCATTCTAAATAAAAGCTCTCTTGATAAGATCGGAGAAACACCTAGGCAGGTTTTGTTCAAGTTATCACTGATAATTTGAGTTTGTTCAAAGGGGTTGAGCTTTCCTTTTTGCATCGGCGGCAATTCGTAAAGTGCACCCGGCTGCAAAAAACGCACGGTATTCATGCTGGGACTGATTCTTTTTAGACAATCGATAATCTTTAAAGAAGCATCACACAAAACAAAATTAGAATGTTTTCCCATGATTTCGATAAAGGCGTAGAGTGTTACTAAATCACCTAGTTCATTGCGCGTTAAAAAAGTGAGCTTCATAATTCGATCTAAACCGATCTGTTCAATTTCTTTGATATGACTGCCTTCTAAATTCTTTCTTAAAAGCATAACGAGCTGCTGTGGAATTGCCGGTGTCGGATAACTTTCATTGGTCAAAGCCACACGTGCATAAGTTGGGTGGCAGGAAACCAGCAGTTTTACATTTTTTTGATTCGCTCGTATATTAAAAAGCAGTTCATAATTTGATACCTGATATATTTTATTGATTCTGCCTGCCGTCAGCTGTTCTTTTAAGCAATTTGTTACGACATGCATCATGATTCCATCATAAGCCATTTTTATCACCTTCCCCATTATAGCATAAATTCTCTTTGTTTCTACTTTAATAGCAAAAACATTTGACAATAAGGAGTGTTTTTTGTATCCTTTAATAAAAGGTGGTGTTACTTGTGGCCAAGGGGAAATTAATCATTTTAAGTGGGCCAAGCGGAGTCGGAAAGGGGACCGTCAGAGCATCTTTATTTGAAGATGAATCTTTGAATTTGGCCTATTCGATTTCAATGACAACACGTTTTCCAAGAGCGGGGGAACGTGATGGGATTGATTACTTTTTTGTAAGTCAGGAAGAATTTCAAAGAAAGATTGATGAAGACGGATTTTTAGAGTATGCGCAGTTTGTTGGAAATTGCTATGGAACGCCTAAGGATTATGTCGATCAGTTGCTGAATGATGGAAAAAATGTCGTGCTGGAAATAGAAGTGCAGGGAGCTTTGCAGGTTATGAAAAAATGTCCGGAAGCTTTAACGATCTTCTTAGTACCGCCTTCAATGGATGAACTGGAGAAACGCATTCGAGGAAGAAGAACGGAAGAAGAAGATATCGTGAGACAGCGCTTAGATAAAGCCAAAAGAGAAATTGCGACACAAAACGAATATAAATATGTCGTGTGCAATGATGATGTCGAAGAAGCAAAAAATAAAATTGCAAAAATCATTAAGATGAACGCAAACGTGTTAACTAAATAAAGATACATAGACGGCCGAGAGGCTGTTTTTTTATGGCTGCCTGAGAGTTGAATGAGGAAAGAATTTTAGGGTATGGTAATGATGAGGTGATCAAAATGTGGAATAGGGCAATTCTCCATGCAGATATTAATTATTGCTATGCTCAGATTGAAGAAGTGCGAAATTCAAAGCTTGCTAAAGTACCGATGGCTGTTGGCGGTCATGAAGAATCTCGTCATGGGATCATTCTGGCAAAAAATGATCTCGCTAAAAAATATCGGATTAAAACCGGGGAATCTTTGCGAGATGCGTATAAAAAATGTCCGCATTTAACGATTATTCATCCGGATTACGATCTTTATTTATTGATCAGTGAGCAGGTGAAAGACATCTATCGCCGCTATAGTGACAAAGTAGAAGCGTTTGGCTTAGACGAGGCTTGGATCGATGTGACACATTCGCAGACCTTATTCGGGGATCCGATCGAGATTGCCCGAAGGATTCGAATGGAAGTATATTGGGAACTGGGACTGACAATCTCAATGGGAATTAGCTTCAACAAAGTGTTTGCGAAAATCGCTTCAGATATGGATAAGCATCATGGGATTGCTGTCATTACATCGGAAAATTATCAGGAACGCTTGTGGTGTTTGCCGATCGAAGCAATGTTTTATGTCGGTAGAGCGACTGCCGTTAAACTGCGAGCAAGAGGGATTGGGACAATTCGGCAGCTGGCCAATACGCCGAAACTCTATTTAAAATCTTTTTTAGGCAAGCCGGGGGAATGGATTTGGGAATTTGCCAATGGTTTAGATGACAGTGAAGTAGCAAAGTCACAACAGCTGCCAATGATTAAGTCGGTAGGAAACAGCATCACAGCGATTCATGATCTGGAAACTTTAGAAGAATTAAAGATGGTGTTTCGGGTATTATCGGAATCGGTAGCCGCTCGATTGCGGCAGCTGAATAAAAAAGGCAGTGTCGTCAGTATTTATTTAAGAACGAATGAGTTTGATCGCTGCAGCCGGCAGATAAAATCAGACTATCTGATCGATACCAGCGATGCAATCATGGAATGCGTGGAGCATCTGCTGCAAGCACATCTTTCGTTAAAAAGCGATGGTACTTTTGAGGAGGTTTATCGCAGTGTTGGAGTGGCGGTATCGAAACTGCAAAAAGATGAACATAAAATTCAATTAAGTCTTTTTGAAAATGAAAACAGAACGATGCATAATCGTGATTTAGAAGAAACAATTGAAAAGATCAGAGAAAAGTACGGTTCTGATAAAATTAAGCGATGCATTATGATAAAAGATGAAAAACTAACTGGTTTTGATCCTAAAAATGATCATGTGATCCATCCTGTTGGTTTCTTTGGATATTCGGATTCTTCGCATAAAACAGGCTAAAAACTGCCTGCTTTTTTATAATTTTAAAAAAGATTAAATATCTTTGCGGTATAATAGGTAATAGTGGAATTTCAGCGCGCTTTTTGATACAATAACTAAGATAGGGAGGTAATGCACATGTATATAGCAGATGTCTTAATTGAACATCCAGTCAATCCGTTAGATCGACCTTTTTCTTATTTATGTGAATTACCGATCTCAAAAGGAATTCGAGTGAAAGTTCCGTTTGCTTCTCAAAGTTTGGTCGGCTATGTGGAAAGTGTTTCGGAAACCACATTGAATGAAAAAGAATTGGAAGCAGAAAATGGGTATCCATTAAAATGGATTAGTGAAATTATTGATGAAAAACCCTTGCTGAATAGTGAACTGATGCAGGTGGCGGATTACTTGTCCAAGATCACACTTTCTCCTAAAATCAGCTGTCTGTCGGTGATGCTGCCAGTTCAGTTTAAACCGAGCAGTAAGAACGGGGTTGGGAAAAAATATGAACGTTATGTTCAAGCGGTGGATCGGGATGATCTCAAAATGACACCAAAGCAAAAAGCGTGCCATGATTATCTTAAAGAACTGCGAAGACCGATGCGTTTAAAGGAAGTGCCTTATTCAGCTGCGATACTAAAAAAACTGGCGGAAATCAAAGCGATCGATATTTTAGATGTTGAGGTATATCGCAATCACTATTTAGATATAAAGACAAAAGAAGTATGGCCGCAGCTCACCTTGCCACAGCAAAGGGCGGTAGAGGGCATTACGAATGAATGGAAACATAAAGTATGTTTATTATATGGGGTGACCGGATCAGGAAAGACAGAGGTATATCTTCAGGCTGCCAAAAAAGTATTATCACAACAGAAAACGGTTATGATGCTGGTGCCGGAAATTGCCTTGACACCGATGATGGTGACACGTTTTAAAGAACGTTTTGGTCCGGCGGTGGCGGTATTGCATTCACGCTTGTCCCAAGGGGAAAAGTATGATGAATATCGACGTATTCTAAAACATGAGGTAAAGATTGTGGTTGGTGCGAGAAGTGCTATTTTTGCACCTTTGGAAAATATCGGATTAATCATTATGGATGAAGAACACGATCAGTCTTACAAACAAGATTCAGCGCCGCGCTATCATACTCGGGATATTGCCCGTTTTCGTGCGGAGTACCATCGCTGTCCACTGGTTTTAGCGAGTGCGACGCCTTCGATTGAAACATATGCCCGCGCTAAAAAGGGAACATATGAGCTGTTTGAACTGAAAAAAAGAATTAATAATCAGCCGATGCCAAATGTCACGATTGTCGATATGGCAAAAGAGGTTTCAGCAAAAAACTATTCTTTGTTTTCACGAACGATGCGTCAGCGTTTGCAGGAATGCATTGACCAAAATCATCAGGCGATCGTATTGCTGAATCGGCGCGGCTATTCTAATTACCTGCAATGCAAGGACTGTGGTCATGTAGTGAAATGTCCGCATTGTGATGTCACTTTGACTTATCATAAAGAGGAACATGTGATGAAATGTCATTACTGTGACTATACTGCGGCTCCTGTTTCGACCTGCCCTAACTGTCAGAGCCGAACGATGTATCCGGTTGGATATGGGACACAAAAAGTAGAAGAAATGATTCAAAAAGAATTTACAAATGCCAAGGTCATTCGTATGGATGTCGATACAACACGGAAAAAAGGTGCACATGAGCATCTTTTGAAAGCTTTTGAAAAGCAGGAAGCCAACATTTTGCTGGGAACTCAGATGATTGCGAAAGGATTGGATTTTGCCAACGTGACTTTTGTCGGTGTTTTGAATGCCGATCAAACTTTGAATCTGCCGGACTTTCGAGCCAATGAACGTACCTTTCAATTACTTTGTCAGGTATCAGGCAGAAGCGGGCGCGGAGAAGAAACCGGCAGTGTCGTGATTCAGACATATAATCCGGATCATTATGCGATTCAATCGGCAGGTCAGCATAACTATCTTGCCTTTTACCAAAAAGAGATTCAGTATCGTTATTATGGAAATTATCCCCCTTATTGTCGTATGGTGTCTTTGGAAATCCGTGGGAAAGACGAAAATATTGTAACGGATCGGGCACAGCAGATAGCGGTGTATCTAAAAAATAATGCCACCCATGCCACCATTTTAGGACCGGCACCATCACTGATCTATCGTATGAACGATTATTATCGTTATCGTATTTTAATCAAATATAAAAACGGTGAAGGATTGATGAATGCTTTGAATACGATTCATCAGCACTATAATAGGGAAAGAAAAGAAAAAGTATCGGTCATGATCGATTTTAATCCATATACACAAATTTAGGAGAAAAGCATGAGTAATAAAATAGAAAAGATAAAACAGGAAGCGGCAAAAGGAAATCTTGATGCGATCTATCAGCTGGGATTTGCTTATTATACTGGAAAGTCGATTGATCCGGATATGAATAAAGCGATTGAATGTTTTAAAAAAGCAGCCAGCAGCGGACATGTGCAAAGCATTCAGGCATTAGGCGTCTGTTATGCTAATGGCGATGGCGTGACTAAGGATTTAGAAAAAGCAGTCTTTTGGTATCAGAAAGGATCTGATTTAGGATATGATCAGTCCAAATATAATTTAGCCCTTTGCTATTACAGAGGTGAAGGGGTAACACAGGATGAGGAAATCGGAAAAGCACTGATGGAAGAAGCGGCAAAAACGGATGTGGATGCCAAGCGATTTATTCGAAAAGTATATAAGAAAAGTTTTTTTGACCGTTTTAGGGGGAAACAATGAGAAAAGTTGCGGCAGATATCATATACCATTATCAAACTAAACAAAGCTATTTAAATATAGAACTCAATGCGGCTTTGGAAAAAACACCTTTATCACGTGAAGATAAAGATTTGATTACCCGTATCGTTTATGGAACGGTGCAAAATGAAATTTATTTGATGTATCAATTAGAGCCGTTTGTTCATGGCAAGATCAAAGCTTATGAGCGGGCAGTTTTGCTGATCTCTTTTTATCAGCTGATCTTTTTAACGAAGATTCCCACCTATGCGGTATGCAATGAAGCCGTGGATATGATTAAAAAGAAATACGGTATGCAGCGTTCAAAGCTGATGAATGCGATTTTAAGAAATTTCATACGTCAAGGCGTACGTCCGATTGAAGCAAAAGATGAATTAGATTATTTAAGCATTGAAACATCAACGCCTTTATGGCTGGTAAAGCTATTAAATAAACAGCTGGGAAAAGAAAAAGCAGTTCAGATTTGTCATAGTTATTTAGAAAAGCCCTCTTTAGCGGGAAGAGTGAATACATTAAAGGCAAGCCGTGATGAGATATTGGCGGAATATCCGATCTTTAAAGCTGGAAATTTAAGTGAAGATGCCATCCTTTTTGAAAAAGGAAACATTGCTCATCATGAACTTTTTAAATCGGGAAAAGTAACGATCCAAGATGAATCCAGTCAATTAGTGGCACGTTTCTTGAACCCGAAAGAAAACAGTTATGTTCTTGATATGTGCAGTGCCCCAGGATCGAAGACGACGCATTTAAGCGCACTGATGAACAATACCGGTAAGATTGAGGCCTATGACATTCATGAACATAAAATTCAGCTGATTGAAATGAATGCTGAGCGTTTGGGAGCATTAAACATCACCGCACATGCGATGGACTCGACCCAGTTAAGAGCGGTATACCCGGATGAAACGTTTGATTATCTTTTATTGGATGCGCCATGTTCTGGGCTGGGAGTAGTGGCACGAAAACCGGAAATCAAATATCAAGCGCCTGATTCTATGGATGGGATCATTACGCTGCAAAGACAATTACTGGAGGTTGCCTATTATTTATTAAAAACCGGAGGAACCATGGTATACAGTACATGTACAATCAATAAAAAAGAAAATCAAATGCAGATGGAAAGCTTTATGAAGCTACATCCAAATATGCGATGTGTAAAAGAACAACTGATTTTACCTTATGAATACCACAGTGATGGATTCTATATGTGTAAACTAACTAAAGGAGCAGATAATGAAAGCAATTTATGATTATAATTTAACGGAACTAACAGAAGCCTTTTTATCTTTAAATGAAAAGAAATTCAGAGCGATGCAGGTCTTTGACTGGCTGTATGTCAAGTTTGCCAAGGATTTCAAAGAAATGACGAACTTAAATAAGGATTTGCAGGCAAAGCTGCAGGAAAGCTTTGTGATTGACTTTTTAAAGGTTAAGAAAAAACAAGTATCAAAAGATGGGACAACAAAATATTTATTTGAATTGATGGATGGGCATCTGATTGAAACTGTGCTGATGCGCATGGAATATGGGAATTCGGTCTGTGTCACAAGCCAAGTAGGATGTAATATGGGGTGTTCTTTTTGTGCGAGCGGGCTGTTGAAAAAACAGCGTAACCTTACTTCGGGAGAAATGGTTGCCCAAATCATGCACGTTCAATTTGATTTGTTGGAAGAGCGTGAACGTGTAAGCCATGTTGTGGTGATGGGAACCGGAGAACCTTTTGATAATTATGAAGAAGTGACCAAATTCATTCAAACGATCAATGAACCTAAAGGCTTAGCGATCGGGGCACGCCATATCACAGTGTCGACATGCGGGCTATGTGATAAAATTGAAGCTTATGGAGATTTAGGTTTGCAGGCTAATTTAGCGATTTCACTGCATGCTCCTAATGATGAAATTCGTAATCAGCTAATGCCCATCAATAAAAAATATCCGATGGATACACTAAGACAATCGATCAAAAGATACAGTGAAAAAACGAATCGACGCATTACATTTGAGTATATCTTATTAAAAGATGTCAATGACAGTTTGGTTTGTGCCAGACAGCTGGCTCATTATGTGAAAGGGTTAAATGCTTATGTTAATCTCATCCCTTATAACAGTGTGGATGAACATGGCTATCAATCAGCAAGCAAAGAAACAATTGAGGCATTCTATAACGAATTAGCAAGATTAAAGGTAAGAGCGACGATTCGCCGTGAGCATGGGGCAGATATTGATGGGGCCTGTGGTCAGTTAAGAGCAAAATTCCAGAGGTGAGAACATGAAAGTATTTGATGAGACAAATATAGGAAGACGTACATCCAATCAGGATAAAGTGGCGATTGTCAACACGCGCGGCGGACAATTGCTGGCTTTAGTTTGTGACGGCATGGGCGGTCATAATTCGGGTGAACTTGCTTCCAAGATCGTCTGTGAATATCTCGTGGATTGTTTTAAAATGATGCCGGGTTTTATTTCAAGCGAAGAAGCCAAGTCATGGCTGAAGGACGCGATTAAAGAAGCAAATCAAGTCACTAAAAGACAAGCTCAAACCTCACCCTTGCATGCCGGAATGGGAACGACGATTGTCGTAGCGCTGATTTATCAGGATAAAGTATATGTCGGTAATATCGGAGACAGCCGCTGCTATCATATTCATCATGAAATTACTCAGCTGACAGATGATGATACGTTTGTGAATGAACTGATCAAATCGGGGGTAATCTCTAAAGAAGAAGCCAAATTTCATCCAAAACGCAATGTTTTGATGAAAGCGGTCGGAATTAATGAAAAAATCGAAGTGTTTATTCAAGAATACAGCTTAAAGCCGGGTTATTTACTGCTATGTAGTGATGGCTTATATAATGCCGTGAGTGATGAACAAATCAGAGAGATTGTCATGAGTAAGGGGACAGTGGCAAATAAATGTCACTGTCTGATCCAGCTGGCATTGAAGCAAAACGGAAGTGACAATATCAGTGTTGCATTGATTGAAGTGGAAGGAGGCGACCTTAATGCCAAATCAAAATAGAATCATTGATGATCGTTATGAAATCAAAGCGATCATCGGTCAAGGTGGAATGGCAGATGTCTATCTGGCAGAAGATCTGATTTTAAAACGCGAAGTCGCGGTTAAAATATTGCGTGAGGTATTAGCCGAAGATCCAATATATGTTCAGCGCTTTAAGCGTGAAGCCAGTGCTGCAGCAACATTAAGCAATAAGAATATCGTTGAAATTTATGATGTGGGAGAAGAAAACGGCAAATATTACATTGTCATGGAATATGTTTCTGGTCAGACATTAAAGGAACTTATTTTTAAGCGTGGTGCTTTGCATATGGCAGAAGCGATCGATGTGATGAAACAGGTCGCTGCCGGAGTAGCAGCCGCTCATAAATGCGGCATTATCCATCGTGATTTAAAACCGCAAAATATTTTAGTAACGAATGGCGGCATCGCTAAAATCGCCGATTTCGGGATTGCTTCGGTTCAAACCGTAACTAATGTAACGAAGGCTGATACGATTATGGGATCTTTGCATTACTTAGCTCCGGAAATTGCCCGTGGAGAAAAAGCAACGATTCAAAGCGATATTTATTCATTAGGAATCATGTTTTATGAATTATTAGTCGGACAAGTCCCTTTTAATGGTGAATCACCAGTCAATATAGCGTTAAAACATATGCGGGAAGAATTACCGTCAGTACGTGAGATCAACCCGACTATTTATCAGTCTGTGGAAAACATCATTATCAAGGCAACCGCTAAAAATGTCGAGAATCGCTATCAGAATGCAAATTTAATGCTGGAGGATTTAAAACAGGCTTTAGATCATCCCAACGATGAAAAAATAACGTTTATCAGTCAGGAAGATGATGATACAACGATTGTGGTTGGAAATGAGGAATTTTACAGCCAGTCGGAAATCCCTGCGGCAGAGCCGGTGGTAAGTGAAGAGGATAAAAAAGCTAAAAAGAAAAAGCAAATGAAAATGGCAGCTTATGCAGGAATGGTTGCGGTGATTCTTTTTGTTGTCGGACTTTATGTGGTGATGGCGAACCCTTTTGCGAAAAAAGAAAAGCTGGTAGAAATTCCCAATGTCGTTGGAAAAACATTAGAAGAAGCTAAAGCAGAATTGGAAAAAAGTAATTTAGTTGTTTCCGATTTAATTAGCTATACTGTTTCTGATGAATATGAAGAAAACCATGTTGTTGCAGTTAATCCATCATCTGGTAAAGAGGTCAAGGAAAAATCAGAAGTGCGATTGACGGTTTCAAAAGGAAAATATATTTTAATTGGGAATTATATTGGGAAAAATATTGATACCGCTAAAAAAGAATTAGATGATATGGGCATGGTTGTCAATGTGATCGAACAGGAGAGCGAGGAAGCCGAAGGAACTGTTATTTCGCAATCCATTGATGAAGGACAAAAGATTGTTCCGGATGCACCTAATAAAATTATCACGCTGAAAGTTTCAAGCGGATTATCCATCAAAGTAGAGAATTATTTAGGAATGGATGTCTTTAGCGCGAAAGCGAACTTAGAAAGTCAGGGCTTTGTTGTGACGTTAAATGTTTTACCTGCCCCTACAGCAATTTATCAGATTCAAAATATGAAGATTAATGTCGTAGAAGGACAATCATTAAGCGCCGGAACAGTCGTTCATAAAAAAGGTGAAGCTATTACGCTCGATTATTATGATAAGAAGCCTGATCTTCCAGCCGAGGATCCTGATGATGACGATAATAATGGCACAAGCAACGGAAATAATAGCGGCGGAAGCAGCAATAACGGACAAAATAATAATGAAAATACAACTACGCCGGGAAATGGGCAGACGGAAACCCCAAGCGATAAACCGAATACCGATACACCGACGACGGGTCAATAAAGGAGAAAACTATGCCAGAAGGAAAGATTATAAAAGCTTTATCCGGATTTTACTATGTGCAAAGCGATGAGATGATTTATGAATGCCGTGCACGAGGAAAATTTAGAAATATTGATTTTAAACCATTAGTAGGAGATGAAGTAGTCTTTCAAATAGAAAACAAAACTGCCGGGTATATTATGGAAGTAAAAGAGCGGCGTAACTTTTTGGTACGTCCGCCAATCAGCAATATCGATCAGGCAATCATTGTCGTATCGGCAAAAGAACCGGATTTTTCAACGCTTCTGTTGGATAAATTTCTCTTGTTGATTGAAGCTTCAAAAATTAAGCCGGTGATATGTATTACTAAAGCAGATTTGATCGATTCTGATGATCCTTTATTAAAAGATATTGAAAACTATCGTAAAAGCGGCTATGAGATTCATTTGCTGAGTGCAAAAGATGAGAGTGGCTTGGAAGCGATTCAGGAGGTATTCAAAGGAAAAGAAAGTGTCATTACCGGACAAAGCGGAGTAGGGAAATCCACGCTGCTGAATGCCTTGAATATTCATTTGAATTTAGAAACCAGTGAAATTTCTAAAGCCTTAGGGCGAGGGCGACATACTACTCGTCATGTGGAATTAGTGAAAATCCTTGGCGGACTGGTAGCTGATACCCCTGGCTTTTCTTCACTTGAATTAGAGATGAGCAAAGAAGAAGCGGCCACTGCCTACCATGATTTTGCTGAATTGTCAGCGCAGTGCAAATTCAGGGGTTGCCTGCATGATTCAGAACCTCATTGCAGGGTTAAAGAAGCTGTTGAAGCAGGAGAGATTGCTCAATCACGTTACCAGCATTACTTACAGTTTTTAAATGAAATCAAGAATAGAAAGGAAAAATACTAATGATTATTTCACCTTCAGTTTTATCAGCCAATTTTGCTGATTTAAAGACAGATATTAAAAAAATAGAAGAAGGCGGTGCAAGCTGGCTTCATTATGATGTAATGGATGGACATTTCGTGCCTAATATTTCATTTGGCTATAGTATTTTAAGCGATGTTAGAAAAGTCACAGATTTATTTTTAGATGTTCATTTGATGATCAGTGATCCAAACAAATATTTGGATGATTTCATCAAGGCAGGGGCAGATCTCATTACGTTTCACTATGAATCTTATGACAATCTTGATCAAATAAAAACAGTGATCACTAAAATAAAAGATCAGGGAATTAAAGCCGGCATCAGCATCAAACCCAATACAAGCGTCGAAGCCATTCGCCCATTATTATCTGATTTAGACTTAGTCTTAGTGATGAGTGTAGAACCGGGATTTGGCGGACAATCCTTTATGTTAAATGCGGTCGATAAAATAAAAACACTCCGAAACTGGATTGATCAGGATAAAATTCAATGCTTGATTGAAGTGGATGGCGGAATCAATGAAGAAACCGGAAAGCAATGTCAAGCTGCCGGAGCTGATGTTTTAGTAGCAGGAAGCTATATCTTTAAACATGAGAATACAAAAGAAGCAATCGAGTCGTTAAAATGAAAGCGGGATTAGTTGGAGCTGCACCTACACAAATGACATTAGATCCCAATTTGCCTTATATTGGGGTGGATGGTGGTGTAGAGACATTGTTGTCACAAGGAATCATGCCAATGGTTGTAGTTGGAGATTACGATTCACTAAAGGATAAAAACTGTTTAAAGAAGATCAAAAATATACAATTGCCTCAGCAAAAAGATGAGACAGATACGGCAATAGCGATTGAATATTTATTATCAAACGGGTATAATGATATCGTGTTGTATGGAGTGACAGGGGGAAGACTGGATCATTTCCTAGCGGTACTGTGCATGCTTAAAAAATATCGGGATCATTCTTTAACTATCCTGGATGAACAAAATAAGATCTATTTATTAAAAGCAGGCAAACACTGCATACATAAACAGGGGTATCGCTATCTATCTTTTTTTACAGATCAGGATACCTATATTACAATTAAAGGATGCGTTTATCCGTTAGATCAGTATTTGTTGAAAAACAATGATCCGTTATGTGTTTCCAATGAGATATGTAACGAGACTTGTGAAATAGAAATAACAAATGATGTGATTGTTGTGCAGTCAAATAATAAAGGGGGAATATAGTTTGGCAACAAAAAGAGAAAAACGTAATGAAATACGTAAGCAGAATCATGAAGAATTTGAAGAAAAAACGAAAAAGAAAGAACTAATGAGCAAAAGTGACAGAATCAAATGGGCATTGTTTGGTGTTGTTTTAATTTGTTTATGGATTCTAACTAAATTTTCAGCGTAAACACAAAAGAGAACGCATCGTTCTCTTTTTTAGGAGGAAAGATATGATAAGCTTTTATATTGTTCGTCATGGACAAACTATTTTTAATCAAAAAGATATGGTACAGGGATGGTGTGATTCACCTTTAACTCAGACCGGAATCAATCAGGCCATCGGTACCGGGATAGGATTGCATGATGTTTCGTTTAGTCATGCATACACCTCCATCAGTGAACGTGCATATGATACCGCTAATGCGATTATTCAAAATCGGAAAATTCCTTTAACGATTGATAAACGCCTAAAGGAATTTAATTTTGGTATGCTGGAGGGAGAAAAAAACGAAGTGCTGATGAAGCCTTTTAACGGGGATTTTGAAACCGCGATTAAAATAGGCTGGGTAAAAGACGGTGGTGAAAATGAAACAATGGTACGTGAAAGAGTCCGTTCTTTCTTTGATGAAATCACACCGCTTCATGAAAATGGCAATATCTTAGTAACGACACATGGTTTAACTATTATGGCTATTCTAAAGGAAATGGTGCCGCAGGATTTTAATATCGAATTATTAGATCGTGGTATTGATAATTGTTCGGTAACCATTATTGAATATGATGGTGAATATCATTTAAAAGTATTAAACGATATGGACTATCGGGATCAAGGACTAAAAAGATCTGTAAAGAAGTAAGTGGATGACAAGCTAAATACTTGTCTTTTTTATTGTGCTAAGCTGTAATTAGTTTAAAATAAAAAACACCCGCAGGTGTTTAAATGTATAATGCAATGGCAATGAAATGGAAGAAAGTACCAATCATGATGAATATATGAAATAACTCATGAAACCCAAAACGTTCTGTAAAGTTTGGCTTTTTAATAATATAAATAATAGCTCCGATACTATAGCTGATACCTCCGATGGCAATCAGTGTGACACAGGCGGTACTCATTGAAGTTAAAATGCTGACATCAAACAAGATCGACCAGCCTAAGCCTAAATAAAATACGGTTGACAGCCAGCGAGGAGCATCCATCCAAATCATTTTAATAATAATGCCAAGGATGGCAACAGACCAAATCACCCCTAGAAATAATCGCGGATCATCCATATAGGCTAAGCAGAGTGGCGTATAAGAACCTACAATGAGGATATAAATCATCGCATGATCAAGTTTTCTTAAACGTAATTTAGAAGGCGCATCTTCTCTTACATAGTGATAAATACTGCTGGCGCTGTAAAGTGCCATCATAGATAAGCCAAAGACGAGAACGGATAGGATTGAAGATAACGAACCATGACGCAGCCATTGACTGATGACGACGACCGCTGTTCCCACTACGGCGAAAATCGCTCCTATAAAATGGGTTAAAAAACTAATGGGATCCTGTGCCCGATCATAAAATTTCATAAAATAATCCCCCTTAAATAAATGGATATAGTTTTCAAAACTACTTTATGAAGTTATTATATCATTATGTGTGTATTAGTCAATTAAAATATTGATTTTAAAAACTGTTTAATATAGAATGTACATAGGGAGGGCAAAACAATGACAGATGGATTTACTGAAATCGTACATAAAATCTTACAGAGAAGTGATGTGCATGTGGATGCAATTCCTTCATTAGATCTTTATATCGATCAGATCATTACTTTGCTGGATCAGGAACTAGGCAATAATAAAAGAAATGAAAAAGATAAGATTTTAACGAAGACTATGGTGAATAACTATAGTAAACAGGGAATTTTAAAACCTATTAAAGGAAAAAAATATTCTAAAGATCACATTATTCAGATGCTGATTATCTATTCTTTGAAGAATACGCTGTCAATAGAAGAGATCAAGCGTATCCTACAACCAATATATAAGCTGTCTGATGAGAATAATGTCGATTTAAGTCATATATATGATCATTATTTAGAATTGAAAGAGGATAAAAAAGAAGTCATGGCTGTTGCTATTGATACTATTTTAAGAGATGAAAAGTTAAACTTGGCTCAAGATGAGGATCGCTTAGTCATGGTGTTGTGTCTGTGTGCCTTGTCTGAATTTTCAAAATCAGTAGCACAGGAATTGATCGATCAATATTATCCGGTAAAATAGAATGCGCTGCATTCTTTTTTTTATAATATTGACCTGGTGGTCTGTTTGTGTTAAAGTATAAAAGTGACCAGGTGGTCTAAAAGGAGGATGCATGAAAAGAGAAGAAAAGAATCAAATGACTAGACAAAGGATTATGGAGAGTGCCTTAAAAGAATTTTCTGATCATGGGTATGCCGGGAGTTCTGTCAATACCATCTGTAAAGAAGAGGGCATCTCTAAAGGTATTGTTTATCATTATTTCCGCACTAAAGATGAAATTTATTTGGCGTGCGTTGAGGAGTGTTTTGGCAAACTGACTATCTATTTGAAAGATCATTTAGATTTAGAAAATAAAAATTTAGAAGAACAATTAAAATCTTATTTTGCAGCTAGACTTCGTTTCTTTCATCTGCATCCATTATATCAGCGTATTTTTTGTGATGCTGTTATTATGCCAGCTGATCATTTGAAGGATGACATCTGTCATTTGAAACATGATTTTGATGAGTTTAATAAGGAAATATTAAAAAGACTGCTGTTAGTGGCGGATATCCGTACAGATTTAACAAAAGAGGAGATTATTGAGGTGATTCGTCTTTATCAAGATTATATTAATGCAAAATATCAAATGATTGGAACAAAAGAGATAGATTTAAAAGCACATGAGGAAAGCTGCTATAAAGCTTTGACTATTTTACTATATGGTATTATGAGAAGGAAGTAGGAGATAATGTTATGTCTAAAGAAATCAAAGCATCTATTTTATCACAAATGAAACCATCTAAAGCGATTATAAAGCTGGCACTTCCGGCAACCCTCGCTTTATTGGCAAAAGCAGTTTACAATATTGTAGATACTGCCTATATTGGTATGCTGAATTCTGATATCGCACTAGCTGCAGTCGGGGTAACGCTGCCGTTATTATTAATTATGGTCTCTATTGAAAATGTTTTTGCAGCCGGAGCTGCGGTTCTTGCAGGAAGACAGTTAGGGGCTAAGGACGATGAAGGAGCAAGTCGAACAGTCACTACAATTGTTGGATTATCTGTAGTGATTGGAATGATTCTTTGTTTAGGTGGAATTGGTCTGATAGAACCACTGCTTCGTTCTTTTGGAGCCTCTGATGCTGTCTTACCTTTAGCTAAGGATTATGCTTTTTGGATGTTTATTGCTTCGTTGGCTAATTTACCTGCACAAAGCATGAATTGTGCAGCAAGAGCGGAATCATCAGTCAAGATTTCTTCGATAGCGGTCATTACCGGAGCGGTACTCAATATATTTTTAGATCCGTTGTTTATGTTTGAATGGGGATTTAATATGGGAGTAGAGGGAGCCTCTTTAGCTACAACAATTTCTCAATTTGCGACGTTTTTTATTTTAGCTTGGTTTTATTGGAGTGGTAAATCGGTTATTAAAATTAAACGTCAGTCATTCAAACCAACTTGGCAATTAATAAAGAATGTAACAATGATTGGAATTCCAACAGCTGTGATTCAAATTTGTCTGGCATTAGCTACTTCACTTACTAATATAGCGGCTAAACCAATGGCAGATGCGGATTTAATCATTGCGGCTTACGGTGTCGTACAGCGTCTTATCTTGATTGGCTGCTATATCGTGATGGGATTTATGCAGGGTTATCAGCCGGTGGCTTCTTATGCCTATGGCGCAAAGGATTCTAAACGTTTTCATGGCTCTGTACGATTTGCTTTGAAAGCCTCAATTTTATTGACCGTGATTGTTGCAATCCTTTATATGATATTGGCAAAACCATTGATTTTGCTGTTTAATCAAAATCCAGCTGTAGTTAACTATGGTTCAAAATTATTGATTTCACAGGTTATCTTATATCCGGCCTTTGGTCTTTGCTATATGATGACAATAACTTTTCAAACCATTGGGGCTTCTAAATACGGACTGTTTTTATCGGTTATTCGGCAGGGATTATTTTATATCCCATTCGTAATTATCCTGCCTAAATTATTTGGTGTAATGGGAATTTATTTGTCACAGCCAATAGCCGATGTAATGACGATTGTTATTTGTCTGCTTTCAATACATTCTATGAAGCGCATTGCTGAAAAAAATATGATGATGGAAGGAACGTTGAAATAACGTTCTTTTATTATTGACAATAAAGCATCTCTTTACAGTATAAAATAAGAATGAAATGGATAGATGGGGAAATAATAAGATAAAGAAATAAAAATAATTAGCACTTAACTCTTGACAGTGCTAAACATAGTGCTATAATAAAATTAGCACTTAGGATAAAAGAGTGCTAAGGAGTGATAACATGGATATAGAAAAAATGACGCATAAGATGCAGGAAGCTGTTTCTAAGGCTTTTCAGTTAGCCTTGAATTCATCGAATCAAATTGTCGATATCTTACATTTACTAAAAGTATTATTGGAAGATAGCAGCGGCATGCTGCCACGTATTTTCGAAAAGCTGAACTTAGATAAGAATTTAGCTATGGCTTACTTGGATCAAAAATTGAAGCTGTTGCCACAGGTTCAGACAACTCAGGAAGAGATGCGGATTTCTTATGACTTAAATACATTATTTCAAAATGCACTGAAAGTGCAGAACCAACTGAAAGATGAATATCTGTCTGTTGAACATATTATTATTGCATTATATGATACTCAGTCACATACTGTAAAAGAGTTCTTAGAAGAAACGAAAATGGATAAAGCCGAAGTATTGAAGGCAATTAAAGAGATAAGGGGGACAAATACAGTGAATAATCAAAACCCAGAAAATCAATATGAAGTATTAACCAAATATGGACGTGATCTTACTTCAGAAGTAAAAGATGGAAAGATTGATGTTATTATCGGGCGTGATGAAGAAATTCGTCGTGTGATCCAAATATTATCACGTAAAACTAAAAACAATCCAATTTTGATTGGTGAGCCAGGGGTAGGTAAAACTGCCATTGTTGAAGGGTTAGCTTGGCGTATTTATAAAAATGACGTTCCTATTTCATTACAAAATAAGACGGTTTATGAATTGGATTTAGGTGCTTTGGTAGCCGGAGCTAAATATCGCGGTGAGTTTGAAGAACGATTAAAAGCTGTTTTAAATGAAATTCAAAAGGCTGAAGGAAACATCATTTTGTTTATTGATGAAATTCACCAGTTAGTCGGTGCCGGTAAGACCGATGGTGCTATGGATGCAGCCAACTTATTAAAACCAATGCTTGCAAGAGGAGAACTGCATTGTATCGGGGCAACTACATTGGATGAATATCGTATGTATATAGAAAAGGATGCTGCTTTGGAAAGACGTTTCCAAAAGGTAATGGTAGATGAACCGGGCATTGATGATACGATTGCTATTTTAAGAGGACTTAAAAATGGCTTTGAAACGCATCACGGAGTTCAGATCAGTGATAGTTCATTAGTTGCCGCAGCCAATCTGTCAGAACGTTATATCACAGATCGTTTCTTACCGGATAAAGCGATTGATCTTATCGATGAGGCTTGTGCAACGATTCGTATGGAAATCGATTCTCTGCCACAGGAATTAGATACGATTACCCGTGAAAAGAACCGTTTAGAGATGGAAAGAATATCTATTGAAAAAGATACGAGTGAAAAAAATAAAGAACGTCTGGACGATATTAAACAAAAGATCGCTTCATTAGACGAAAAAGAGAAAGTATTGTTGTCAAAATGGCAGGAAGAAAAGAAACAGCTTGAAGAAGCAAAGGCATTAAAGGATCAGCGTTCTAAACTTCAGCTTCAGCAGGAGCAGTATGAACTGGAATCTGATTTTGAAAAAGCATCACGTATCAAATACGAAGAACTGCCAGCAATTGAAAAGAAAATCGAAGCTTTAGAAAGTACCAATAAAGAAGACTACCTATTACAAGAAAAAGTAACTGAAGAAACGGTTGCGGAAGTTATTTCAAAATGGACACACATCCCAGTCAGCAAATTGCAGCAGTCTGAAAGAGAAAAGATACTGACATTAGGTGAAGTGCTTGCACAGCGTGTTATCGGTCAGGATCAGGCTTTAGAGAAAGTAACCAATGCTATTCTGCGTTCAAGAGCGGGGATTCGTGATGAAAGCAAACCGATTGGATCCTTCTTGTTCTTAGGACCAACCGGTGTAGGGAAAACAGAAGTCGCTAAAGCATTGGCAGAACAGTTGTTTGACAGTGAAAAACATATCGTACGTATTGATATGTCTGAATATATGGAGAAATACAGCGTCTCTCGTTTATTAGGAGCGCCTCCAGGATATGTAGGATATGAAGAAGGTGGACAATTAACTGAGGCAGTACGCCGCAATCCTTATTCTATCGTCTTGCTGGATGAAATCGAAAAAGCCCATCCGGATGTATTCAATATTTTACTTCAGGTATTAGATGACGGACGTATTACCGATTCAAAAGGAAAAGTAGTCAGCTTTAAAAATACAATCATTATCATGACATCGAATATTGGTTCAAATTATTTATTAGACGGAAATACAAAAGAAAATCAGGATTTAGTCATGGGTGAGTTAAGATCTTACTTCAAACCTGAATTGCTGAATCGTATTGATGAGATCGTACTCTTTAATTCATTAGATCAAAGCGTCATCTATAAAGTAATTGATAAATTCATTCATCAATTGGAAAAACGTTTAAGTGATCAAAACATTCAATTATCAGTCAGTGATCAGGCAAAACAGTTTATCATGGATAATGGCTATGATTATCAATATGGTGCAAGACCATTGCAGCGTTATATCCAAACATATATTGAAACATTAGTAGCAAAGAAAATTATTGAAGGAGCAATCGTACCGAATTCTAAAGTCGCTATTGATGTTGAGAACGGTCAGTTTGTTATTGAGGTGCAATAAGGGAGATTTGTCTCCCTTTTTTTGCTGTTTAAAAGAGTGAACGACCTAAATATGGAATTTAATAAAGATCTATGATACACTTAAATTAATAACCGCTGTTTATGCTATGAGAGCTAAACGAATGAAGAAATTTATAATAATCTAATGAAAAACAAAAAACTTATAAATTATAACATTATACAAAAGGAACTGCTTAAAATATTTAATAAATATTTTAAAATAATGGAGGAGAATGCAATGAATATTTATGATTTTTGGGAAGCGACATTAAAACAGGATGCAGTGAAGATGAGAACCTTTTTTCATAAAGAGGCACATATTAACTGGCATGATACGAATGAACATTTTACTTTAGAAGAATTCATTCGGGCAAATTGTGAGTATCCTGATCAATGGAGCGGAAAAGTAGAGCGTGCAGAAAGAATGGGAGATTTGATTATTACCGCTACCCATGTTTATGCTTTAAATAAGCCCTTGTCGTTTCATGTTGTTTCTTTTATACAGCTTAAAGATGAAAAGATTATCTTGATGGATGAATATTGGGGAGAAGATGGAGATATTCCGCAATGGCGAAAAGAAAAGCATATTGGAAAACCAATCCAATAATGTTGAAGTAAGAAAGGAAAACAATTAGATCATGATGTATTGGAAGCTGCCGCAGATCTGTTTATAGCGATTTTTTGCGAAACCATGGAACGATGTTTACCCTTAGGACAAAGGAATGGAATATTATTTATGGATTCTGTGTAAAAAATGGTTTTGAACTGTTTTTAATAAAATAATAAAAAGGAGAAAATTTAATGAATGATCCACTGCATTTTAAAACACGTGATGAATTTAGAGATTGGCTGACTAAACATTGCTTAGATAGTCAAGGTGTTTGGCTGTTATTTGGCAAGGGGAAAACGTCTCAAACATTAAAAGCGAGTGAAGCATTGGAAGAGGCACTTTGCTTTGGCTGGATCGATGGACTGATGAAGCGTATCGATGATACATCTTACATGAAATATTTTTCTATTCGGCAAAAAGAGAGCAAATGGTCAGAAAAGAATAAAGCATTGGCACAAAGCCTGGAAAAATCAGGCAGAATGACGGATTTAGGTAAATCAAAAATTGAAGAAGCAAAAAAGAACGGACAATGGGATAAAGCAGCTCGACCTTCTGCTGTGACTCAGGAACAGATTACGATGGTTGCTGAACTATTGAAAGAAAATGAACTGGCATATGTTCATTTTAAAGCAATGTCACCTTCTGTGCAAAAGACGTATACGCGTGCTTATTTAGACGCTAAAACAGAAGCAGGGCAAGCAAAACGAAAAGCTTGGATAATTGATCGTTTAGAAAAAAACTTGAAGCCAATGTAGATGATCCAATATAATAATTTAAATTCAATAAGCAAGGGCGATATATTGATGTTATCTTATACATAGGGGAGATAGGAATGAAATTGGAATTTAAAAAAATAAGCCAATTTAAACGAGGAATTCTTTTTGAACTGCTTACAGATGCTTATTCCTTTGATATTCAATGCCAACAGCATTGGGCGAAAGACTGGCAAGAATTTGATGACTTTTTCTTTGATCATTTAGTGATTGCAGATAGCTGTGGATTCATCACTACCGTTGATGGTGAACCAATCGGATTTGTTTCATGGGATCCAAGAAATAAACCGAAGTCGGTTATTGTTGGGCATAACTGTATAAAAACAAAATACAAAGGAAATGGTTTTGGAAAATACCAGCTTCAAGAAGCGATTCGTCGAATCCGTCAGTTAAATGCTGAAAAGATTGCAGTAACAACGAATTCTTTGCTTGTGCCTGCTTGGCGAATGTATGAAAGTGTCGGATTTAAATTGGATCAAAGCCGATTCAATGGCAGTAAAGATCAATTTGCCGGGGATTATTTAGATTATACATTGGTTATTACGAGTTTTGCTAATGAACAATAAAGTAGAGTTCTTTAAAAGAGTATTGAATAATTGGTTGAGGTGAGAAAATGGAAATTATATTAGATTTGGTAGAAAGAAAAGATAAAGATATATGTTACAGACTGCTTCAGTATTCATTATTTGAAGAAAGTATCAGTGATTTTAATGAAATGAATGAAAAAGCGCTTTTTGAATATGAAGGATTTGATGATTATTTTACCAATGGTGATGCTTCTGCTTATTTTATAAGAGATAAAGAAACTAGAAAAATAGTCGGATTTATCATGGTGAATAAGCAGATGCAGCAATTTGAAACAGGACACTGTATTGCTGAATTTATGGTGATTCCTAAATATCGCCGAAATAAGATTGGGAAAATGGCAGCTATAGAATGTTTCAATCTGTTTAAAGGAAATTGGGAAGTATCACCGTCATATGGAAGTGAAAAAGCTTATATGTTTTGGAAACGAGTGATTGATGAATACACAGATCAAAATAATACATTTAAACAGGGAATGTTCATGTTTACTAGTTCTAAATAAGGCGGTAAAGCGGGAAATTTATATTTTAGAAGAATTTATACAAGCATTAAGAGCTGTACTGACAAATAGGAGATTACAGTCATGCGGTTTTACTAAACAAATATAAAGGAGTGTAAACCATGAATGAAAATAATGAGCTGTTTTGGGAAGCTTTGGAACAATTAGTAGACAACAGTGAAATTGTGATTGACCGTCCAAAAGGATCTGTTCATCCCAAATATCCGGATTTATTGTATAAAGTGGATTATGGCTATCTGAAAGAGACTGCATCCATGGATGGCGGCGGCATTGATGTCTGGGTGGGATCAAAACCAAAGAAAACCATAGATGCGGTTATTTGCATCGTTGATCTTTTAAAAAAGGATTCAGAAATAAAGATACTAATCGGGTGTACTCCAGAGGAAATGGAAATTATTTATCAAACACACAATGAAACTCAGGGCATGAAAGGGATATTAATCCGTCGAAATTAATGCTCAAATTGCGATAGTGGCAAGTAAATACAAGTAATTATTTATATAGTATAAGGGCTAATGGTTTGTAGAGTAAGAATATGACTTCTGATTTGGAGGGAAAAATGAACTATACTTTGCGTAAATTAGAAACGTTTTTAGTGATTGGACAAGAAGTGGAGCTGACGCAAAATCAAAGAAAAAATATTGAAATCAGTACCCGGTTTTGGCAAATTTTTAATAGGAATCTTAAGAAAGAACAGCTGTCACAATCTGGTAATTGGCTCAAATATGCCTTTATGGAACGAAAGAACGGTCAGTTGTTTTATTTCTGTGCAATTCCATTTCAAGGTGAAGTTCCAAGTGGATTTAGTTTAAAAGAGATCAAGGCTCATCGGTATTTGGTAGTCGAACATCGTGGATCCATGAACAGAATTTATGAAACTTATGGTAAAATCTATCAAAATCTTTTGCCTTATACAAACTTTCAGCCACTAAAAGAGGATTGTATTCATTTTGAAAAATACGATCATCGTTTTCATTGGAATAGAGAAGATTCAATCATTGAAATTTGGATACCGATAAGAAATACAGAGATGTCTTAATAAAATAGGGATGTATAAAATAACTGTACATCGCTATTTTTGTTTTATATAATCGTTGATAAGCATAACAGATAAATTATAAAAAGTGATAAGCATGATAAGACGGAGGGATTATTTTGAAAACGATATTAGTGATAGATGATGATATACATATCAGCAATGTTCTGGAAGAAATTTTAGTAAAAGAAGGATATAAAGTTATTCGGGCTTATTCAGGAACGGAGGCATTGTTAATTCTTGATCGAATACAGCCGGATTTAATCCTTCTTGACTTAATGCTGCCGGGATTAAATGGAGAAGAAGTGCTTCCTAAAATAAAGGGAATACCGGTTATCGTTGTAAGTGCCAAGATTGATATCGATAATAAAATAGAATTGCTGCTAAAAGGTGCATCGGATTATATCACTAAGCCATTTAATATGAAAGAATTATTGGCACGAATTACGGTTCAGCTTCGGCGAGCAACCTTTGTTGAACATAGCCCGATACTCACCTATAAAGAATTAAAGTTAAATACCGATACATATACAGTGATGATTAATGATTATGAAATCAAATTGACCAAGACAGAATGTGCCCTTTTAAAATTACTCATGCAGAATCCTTCACAGGTCATGACAAAATCACTGATCTTAGAACGTATTAGCGAAGATACACCGGATTGTACAGAAAGTTCTTTAAAAATGCATGTCAGCAATTTGCGTAAAAAACTCCGTGATGTTAACGGGAAAGATTATATTGAGGCTGTATGGGGAATAGGGTTTAAACTTCGTGCTGAGTAAGATTGCCCCCCGTTTTTATATTAAAGTTGTTAGATATAGGATACGATTTTAAAAGAAACATAATATTTACTCTTTCTTTACTATTTTCTTTACCGATGTCTTTACTCGTATTGTATAGACTATAACCATCGAATGAAGGAGGAAATAATTTATGGAATATGTTTTAAAAACAAAGGATTTATGTAAAAATTACGGACATTTCAAGGTGTTAAGCAGAGTGACAATGAAGATTCCTAAAGGGGCTATCTATGGCTTTGTAGGGAAAAATGGAGCGGGTAAGACAACGCTGATTCGATTGATCTGTGGGCTTCAGCAGCCAACATTTGGAAGCTTTGAACTCTATGGTCAAAAAAATTCGGAAAAAGGTTTTTCCAAAACAAGAAGAAGGATGGGAGCGGTAGTTGAAACACCTTCAATCTATCTGGATATGTCTGCTGAGGAAAACTTGAAGCAGCAATATCGAATTTTAGGAATGCCATCTTTTGAAGGAATCAAAGACATTTTAGGATTAGTTGGATTAGCTCAGACCAGGGACAAAAAGGCAAGGGATTTTTCTCTTGGAATGCGCCAGAGGTTAGGAATTGCGATTGCATTGGCAGGAGATCCTGATTTTTTAATACTGGACGAACCTGTCAATGGGTTAGATCCACAAGGGATAATAGAAATGCGGGAATTGATCTTGAAATTAAATCAGGAGCATCAGATAACCGTTTTGATTTCCAGTCATATACTTGACGAATTATCGAAGATGGCAACACATTATGGTTTTATCGACAATGGACGTATTGTAAAAGAAATCAGTGCGGCAGAATTACAGGCAGCATGCAGAAAATGTGTACATGTGGAAGTAAGTGACACAAAGCTTCTGGCTCGAGTGCTGGATGGGATGGAAATGGAATATAAAATTCTTTCAAATACAGAGGCAGATATATTTGCCAAAGTAATGGTTTCACAGTTAGCTGCTGCATTGGAAAAAGTGAATTGTGAGATTGTTTCCATGCATGAACGGGATGAAGATTTAGAAAATTATTTTGTAAGCCTAGTCGGAGGTGGACGTTATGCGTAGACTGATATCGGCGAATCTAATGCGCCTTTGGCATAATAAAGCTTTCTGGTACTCTGTGCTGTTTATGATCGGCTTAGAAAGTGCTTTTTGTTTACTGCTATTGAAGCAAAATTCTATGCGTTTAGATATTGTGATGTATACAATGATCCAAATCATCGGTATTCTTATTTCTGTATTTTTAAGCTTGTTTATGGGAACAGAATATAATGACGGCACATTGAGAAATAAACTCATTGTAGGACATAAAAGAAGCAGTATTTATTTAGCAAGCCTAATTACCGATATTGCTGCGGTTACTGTTATTTATATAGCTTGGGCTTTAACCGGTATTGTTTTTGCTGTCATCGTTCATGCATTGCCAATGCATCTTACTGTAGAAATCTTATATTCAGGTATTGTCAGTTGGTTGGCTTGTGTCTCATATGCTGCGATTTTTAATCTGATTGGTATGCTTTCGTCTAATAAAGCAAGAACATCTATTAGCTGTGTACTGATGGCATTTATGCTGATGTTTGCAGGGCTTACCTGTTACTCTATTGCAAGACCGGGATTTTTACCGGCATCAAAAAGCGTTGTTTTTCAATTTCTATTTGAGTTGAATCCTTTTGGTCAAACATTTCAGCTTATGACAATAGATATGACTATGATGTTAAAATTATCAGCCTATTCACTGATTTTGTCTATTGTCTTATCAGGAATCGGCATATATGTATTTAATAAAAAAGACTTGAAGTAGGGAAGGGGGAGGAAAGATGTTTGCTTGGGTTCTGTGTGGTATTTTATGTATTGTTATTGTATTGCTTTTGGTAAAGATTCAAATTTTAAGAAAAAGTGTAGACGAGATCTGCATAGGACTAAATGAACATCTTTTAAATGAATCAAATACGCTTATTTTGATTTCAAGTAAAGATAAGTATATCCGCCATCTTGCATCAGAATTGAACAAACAGCTGCGGCTGCTGCGTAAACAGCGGCGAGAATATTTATATGGCAATCGTAAGCTTAAAGAAGCTGTTACAAATATTTCACATGATCTGCGAACACCGCTTACTGCTATTTGCGGATATATCGATTTACTGGAATTTGAAGCTAAATCAGACTCTGTAGAACGTTATTTAAAGATCATTCATAACAGAGTGGAACTCTTGACACAGCTGACAGAAGAACTTTTTCGATATACTGTAACTTTGGATGAAAAAAAAGAAGCTGTCAAAGAAAGAGTTGTTCTAAATGAGATGATCGAGGAAAGTGTAGCAGAGTTTTATACGATGTTTAAAGAACGACAAATGACACCAATCATTCATTTGCCGAAAGTAAAAGTTGAACGTACACTTGATCGATTTGTTTTATCAAGGATATTGGCTAATCTATTGAATAATGCAATAAAATACAGTGATGGTGATTTAGAAATCACTTTAACAAAAAATGGCGAGATTACCCTTTTAAATACAGCCTCTCAATTAAATCAAGTACAGGTGGCTAAACTGTTTGATCGTTTTTATACAGTCAATACTGCGGAAAAATCAACTGGACTTGGTCTTGAGATTACCCGCACATTAGTTAAGCAAATGAATGGATCAATATCAGCGGAATATGTTCATAATCAATTAAGCATCTGCGTGCAGGTGCCGGATTCAATCGAAGAAAGTTAAATTTATGATGAATTAAGCTCTGTCTTATCTGATCAAAACATGTATATATTCATTCTATATATAAAATTTTATAAGATAGTTTTGGCAGCTAAATTGAGAACTTGTCCGTTTCTTACAAGCCATTTAATAAAATATAATTATAATGGGCTACATGGAGGTATAGAAGATGAATTATAAAACAGCTAAAGATTTTATTTATAAAAATGCTCGACCACTGGATCTCGCAAGATGGAAGTATCTGTTTGAAGGCGGCAGTAAAAATGATGTATTGGAAGCTTTAAGCGTTTACCAAAATGAAGATGGTGGATTTGGCCATGCTTTAGAACCGGATTGCTGGAATCCCAATTCAGCTCCGGTGCAAGCATGGGTAGCTACAGAAATTATTAAAGAAACGAAGCTAGAGGATAAAGCTCATCCGCTTATTCAAGGGATCTTACGTTACTTAGATTCCGGAATAGACTTTAATGGACATACTTGGCTTAATACCATTCCTTCCAATGACGGTTATCCTCATGCCCCTTGGTGGAACTATGAAGTAGATGAAGCGGTGTCTTACAATCCAACTGCCTGTCTTATTGGCTTTGTGATGAAGTTTGCAGATGAAGAAAGTTCACTCTACAAATTAGCATGTAAACTCTTAAAAGAAGCTTATGCTTACTTTAAAAACAGCTTTCCGATGGTTTCCATGCATACAGTCTCTTGTTTTGTTGAATTATATGAATATCTAAAAGACAGCTCGGTAGATACTTTGGTAGATATGGCAGAATTTAAATCATTGCTGCATAAGCAAATACAGCATATTATAACGCAAGACACATCAAAATGGGCAGTCGAATATGTATGCAAGCCATCGCTTTTTATAAATGATAAAAGCAGTGAGTTTTACATGGAAAATAAAGAGATCTGTGATTATGAATGTCAGTTTATCTCACAAACACAAAAAGAGGATGGGACATGGGCTATCACATGGACCTGGGAAGAAGAAACAGAAGAGTGGCACATAAGTAAAAACTGGTGGAAATCGGATTGGATCATTAAAAATGTTAAATTCGTTGAGGCGATGAAATCATCTCTCTGATAAAAAATACATTTATACTGTAATAAAATATAAGAAGAGTAGGAGAAAAATGAATGGAATATAAAAGTGTAGTAGGCGGTCATCAAGCCATGGAAGCAAAAACTTTGGATTTAGACAAAAATACAGCACATCAAACAAATGGTGATTTTTGGGATACAATTGGCAGTGATGTTTTAGGAGTTACCGCTTTGCCAAATTATGGCGCCTTTATTTCTGAAGAGACAGTACAATTATTAGAGGATGTTCAGTGCAAAAAAATATTGGAAATAGGCTGTGGCAACGGACGTTCGTTAAAATACTTAGCGGAGAAGAAAGCAGCGGAGTTATGGGGAATAGATCTTTCATCTGAGCAAATTAAACGTACCCAAGATTATTTAACTTCATTGGAGATTAAAGCTAATCTTATTTGCTCGCCTATGGAAGAAGATTGTGGAGTGCCAAAAGAGTATTTCGATTTTGTGTATGCTATCTATGCCTTAGGGTGGACAACTGATTTAGATAAAACTATTCAGCAAATTCATTCCTATCTAAAAAAGGATGGCACTTTTATTTTCAGTTGGTCACACCCTATACATAAGTGTGTATCGATAGAAAAGGAAAAACTGATTTTTAATAATTCTTATTTTGATGAAAGCTGGTACTCCACTTTAATTAACGATAAAGAAATAATGCTTTCAAACCGTAAGCTATCGACTTATATTAATGCCTTGGCTAATCATGGTTTTATGATTGAAAAGCTGATTGAGGAAAATGATGAAGCTATGCTTTCTAAAAAGAGTGAAAACAGCTTTGAAAAGAAAGCCAAAATGCTGCCGGTTACATTTATTATTAAGGCACGTAAGTTGTAAGAAGGATGAACGAAAAAACATAGGTAAAAGATATCTCATTGTCAGTAGCCTATTCCTATTTATCGTGTTAAAACTGGAAGTGATTTCTTGATAAGATTTAGTGAAAGCAAATTGAAAATATGGGAAAATACTATTTTTATATATTTTTAATACTTTCTTAAAAAAATATGATAGAATAGCTTACGAGGTGATAAATAAGATGAAATGTCGTTTTTGTGATACAGAATTGACTGAAAATGATAAATATTGTCCTCATTGCGGGATGAAAGTAGAAGCACGTCCGCAATCCGTAAGCCGTGTCACGGATCGTGTTCCAGTGTTTGAACAGCACCAAACGAATCGCAATATTGTTGTTTGGATAATCTTAATCGTTGTGTTAATTTTATTAGCTGTATTTAAATTAACAGCAAACCCTTCTTCATCAAAAGATCACTATTATAATAGTGATTCCTACTCAACACATAAACCTGAAAAGTATGATTATAAAGAAATAAATGGGGATTATATTCTTGATAAAGGCGATGATCTCGTCATCAGTAACCTAAATGGCGGCGGTTATATCACAGATGATGGAGAATCCATTTATATGGTAGATGATGATGGAAATATTGCTAAGTTTGATAAAAACATGAGCAAAAATGAAGTGATCTACAACGGAAGCTGTGGGGATCTGCAAGTGCATGAGGGGTATCTATATTTTAAAGACACATATAAAAATAACTATACGTTTAAAATGGATTTAGCGACAAAGGAAGTCACCACCGTATTAGAAGAAGATGCTTATTATGTGCGTGTATACGGACAGGATATTTACTATCAAAGTGATCAGAACAACGAAAGTATTTTCCATTATAATATGAGTACAAATGAGACAGTTCAGATCAATGATGAAGCTAGCTATAATTTGCAGCGAGTTGGGAATTTATTGTATTTTTCAACAGCAAATGCCATTAAAGCGTATGACACAACAACAAAGGAAATGAAGACAATCAAACAAGGCAGAGTGATCAATTTAGTTTGTCAGGAAGATGCGCTTTATTATATCGATGGAAATTCAGGCTTTATTTATACGATGGATTTAACCGGTGACACACAGGTCAGCACACGTTTGAATCGTGAAGTTTCAAATAACTTAATCGTTAATCAAGATCAGATTTATTATTTGAATGATTCAAATGAGGTCATCAATATGAAGACAAACGGACTTGATAATCAGGTGCTGAGTGATGAAGAAACAGGGTACAGCCTGCAGCTGCAGGGAGAATATCTCTTTATTCAAAATGATGATTATTATGGCGATTATGAATGGTATCGCATGGATCTTAACGGCGAAAATGGGGGATATGTCTATATTCAAAATATAGGGAGTTACATCTAAAAGTAGCGTTCCCTTTTTTTTTATGATAAAATGAATTCAACTAAGGAGGAGTAAAATGCAAAGGTATTTTGTTAAAAATTTTGATGAATCACAGTTTATAATTGAAAAAGAGGATCACCATCACATGAAAAAGGTGATGCGTATGCACGATGGCGATGAGATTGTTTGCATTAATGAAAAGCAGCAGGTATTTCTTTGTCGGGTTGAAAATATCGAAACAGGAGAAATAGAAGTGGTTGAAGAGCTTTTGCAAAATTGCGAACTGCCTGTCAAGGTGAATCTAATCTATGCACTGCCTAAAAGCGATAAGTTTGAATTCGTTCTGCAAAAAGCGTGTGAATTGGGTGTGACCTGCATTATTCCGCTTTTATCGAAACGCTGTATCGTTAAAACAGATCGCGAAACTTTCAATAAAAAATATCAGCGATTCAATAAAATTTTAAAAGAAGCGGCAGAACAGTCCTATCGAAATCAAATACCGAGGCTTGCTCCTTTGATTAAACTCTCAGAAGTAGCATCATATCTGGGAGATCATAATTTAGTCGCTTATGAAGAAAATGCGAAACAAAATGAGATGTCTAGGCTAAAAGAGGTCTTGTCTCAGGTGCACAATGGTGATACAATCACTATTATTGTGGGCTGCGAGGGTGGCTTTGAACAGGGCGAAATTGATGAATTAGAAAAGATGGGGGTTGTTCCCTGCTCATTAGGGAAACGTATTTTAAGGAGCGAAACAGCACCATTATATTTGTTAAGTGCCATTGGATACGCACTAGAGTTAGGATAGAGGATCGGATATGCAGTTAGTCAAAGGATTAAACAAATACGGGATGCATCCCGTTATAAAAAAATTAGCGAGCTATCGTTTCATTGAGGAAAATAGTACACTGCTTAAGAAAAATCATATTCAGCCTGTTTATAAAAATGAATATCAGTTGCAGGCAACACTCGTTTATCTTCGTTCTATGTTAAATAAAGAAGCCTTGTTTGGCATCTATTTGTTAAATGTGAACGAAAATGGTGAGTTGTGGAATGCCATGAGCTATCAGCAGCGTCAAATTTTACTGCATGGTGAACTGATGACGGACTTGGATTGTTTGCCTCATTTTAATGTCGGGGATCAGCTGATCCTGCTTCCTTGTTTTGACAGTGAACTGAATCATCGTTTTTGTGAGGATTATCAGTTTTTATTGCTGAAACAGAATAAAGATATCGTAGAAGAACAGCTGAAGAATCTAAAAGATCCGATTGAACTGTATGGAATAGAAGTGCTGAAGAATGGCTTCTGTGATTTTATTTGGATAAAATCCTTTGAGAATGAGCATTATCTCTATTTAGAAGATTTTAAATCCATCTATGTGTTTAATGAATCTGATAAGGTCTTTACAGATCAGTGTATTCTCGTTGATAAATATAGTAAGAAAATTCCGGAAATGATAGAACTAAGAGAAATAGTGACACTGTATCAGCATCAAAAAGAAGATGTTTTGCTAGAGTATTTGCAGGATCATCAGTTTATCAGTAAAAAGGTTTATACGAAGTTAAAGAAGAAGTTTTTAGGAGGTTAATATGAAAACATTTGCTATTCATACTTTAGGCTGCAAAGTGAATACGTACGAATCGGAGGCAATTGTGCGCTTATTTGAAGCACACGATTATCACAAGATTTCTTTTAAAGAGGTAGCGGATGTTTATGTCATCAATACCTGTACGGTAACCAATACCGGAGATAGTAAATCACGTCAGATCATACGTCGTGCAATTCGTAAAAATCCCGAGGCAGTCGTTTGTGTTGTGGGGTGCTACGCACAGGTAGCTCCTAGCGATATTGAAGCGATTGAAGGGGTTGATATTATCTTAGGTACTCAGTTCCGTCATCAAATCGTAGATTTAGTTGAAGATCATATAAAAAGTAAACAAAGAATCACAAAGATTAGTGATGTCATGAAGGAAAAAGAATTTGAAGAATTAGATGTTGATGTTTTCACTGAAAATACCCGTGCTTTCTTGAAAATCCAAGACGGCTGCAATAATTTTTGTACGTACTGCATCATTCCTTATGCTAGGGGATTGGTACGCTCACGTAAGCCGGAAAGTGTTTTGAAACAGGCTCAAACCCTTGTTGATCATGGCTTTGTGGAAATTGTTTTAACTGGGATTCATACCGGAGCTTACGGCATCGATTTAAAGCATTATCGTTTCTATGACCTGCTGGTGGATTTAGTCGAAAAAACAAAAGGATTAAAGCGTCTGCGTATTTCTTCTATCGAAATTAATCAGATTACAGATGAAGTGATAGATTTAATCAAAAATAATTCTATTATTGTGGATCATCTGCATGTTCCATTACAATCGGGAAGTGACGGTGTATTAAAAAGAATGCGCCGTAAGTATACGTGTGCGCAGTATTTAGAAAAGATTGAACAGATTCGTTCTGTACTGCCAAATATCGCCTTTACAACCGATGTTATCGTAGGGTTTCCACAGGAAACACAAGAAGAATTTGATGAAACGTATGCATTTATCCAACAGGTAGGCTATAGTGAACTGCATGTCTTTCCTTATTCAAAAAGAAGAAATACTCCGGCGGCGGCAATGGAAGGTCAAGTCGATGAAGCGATTAAGAATGAACGTGTGAAAGCATTGATCGACCTTTCTAAAAAACTGCATGTCGATTACGCTAAAAAGTTTATTGATAAAACCGTTGACGTTATTTTTGAAGAAGCTTTTGATGAAGAACACTTGATCGGACATGCCGGTAATTATTTAAAGGTAATTGCCAAAGCGAATCCAAAATGGATTGGTCAGGTTGTGCCGGTTGTAATTAAAGAAGTAAGTGTTTTGGGGATCACAGGAGAAGTGCTTGAAGGAGAACGCCTATGAAAAAATTAAATCAATTATTGCCGATAGATAGTGATTTAGCGATAGAATCGATTCACAGTGATTCTCGAAAAATACGCCCTAATTCTATTTTCTTTTGTTTAGATGGATTGTCAGTTAACGGTCATCAGTTCATTGAAGAGGCTATTTATAAGGGGGCAGTCTGTATCGTTCACTCTAAAGACGTCTCAGTTAAAAATAAAGATATAGTCTATTATCAGGTAAAGGATACACTAAAATGTCTAAATGAAGTAGCGTGCAAGTTTTATGATGATCCCAGTCAGCAGTTAAATATGATCGGAGTTACCGGAACGAATGGAAAAACGATTGTTTCAATGCTGATTTACCAAATTGCTAAAAAGATAATGCCATTTGGCTACATCGGAACACATCATGTATTATTTAATAAGGAAACGTGTGAATGCGAATTTACTACTCCGGAGATTATTTTCCTTCAGGAGCATCTTAGAAAGATGGTCAATGCCGGTATTTTGGGAGCATGTTTAGAGGTTTCGTCACATGGATTGGCATTGGGTAGGGTAGCAGGTGTCGATTTTGATATGGCGATCTTTACCAATTTGTCACCGGAGCATTTGGATTTTCATGGCAGCATGGATAACTATGTGAAGGCGAAATTAAAATTGTTTGAAGGGCTGCGCAGCGATGCCATTGCGATCGTCAATCGTGATGATGAGGAAATGTTTAATCGCATTTCAACACTGACAAAAGCACATGTTTTATCATTTGGAATTGAACATGCTGCTGATATTCAAGCAACAAAGATCGTATTAAAGTTAAGAGAAACCTTGTTTGAGGTTTTATATGAAGGGTATACTTATCCTGTCAAAACATCTTTGATCGGACAGTTTAATATCTATCATATTTTAGCGGCAATTCTTGCCCTGCTGCAGATTGGGTTCACAATTGAACAGGCGATCGAGGCAATTGAAGGGGTTAATAATATTGAAGGACGTTTAGAGTATGTAGAAACCGAACATAAATTCCATGCTTTTGTCGATAACGGACACAGTCCGCAGCACTATGAACAAGTCTTATCATATGCGTCTAAAGTAGTTGGTGAGGGAAGAATCATTGCGGTTTTCGGCAGTGTCGGCAAACGTGAATTTAAAAAACGTCAGGTTCTTGGAGAAATTGCAGACCACTACTGTGATCATATTATCTTAACGGAAGAAGATCCGCGTGATGAAGACACCGAAGAAATCTGCGAACAAATAAAAAAAGGAATTAAAAAGACTAAAAATGTGGTGATTACAGATCGTGAAACGGCTATCTATCAGGCTGTAGAAATTGCCAATCCAAATGATATTATTCTGATATTAGGAAAGGGAGAAGAACAAACGATGTATAAACGTCGAGGACCGATTCCTTATATTGGAGATAAACAAGCATTATTAAATGCAATTGAAGAAGTCTATGGAGGAGAAGAAGACTATGAATTATAATAAATATATTGATCATACATTGTTAAAACAAGATGCCTTAGCATCACAAATCGATCATTTAATTGATGAAGCGATTGAATATGATTTTGCTTCTGTTTGTGTCAATCCAACTTGGGTGGCACATGCTCATCAGCGTTTAGCTGATACAAATGTGTTGGTGTGTACTGTTATCGGATTCCCGTTAGGTGCCAATACAACAGCTGTTAAGGTGTTCGAAACAAAAGACGCTTTGAGCAATGGGGCTGATGAAATTGATATGGTCATTAATATTGGTGCTTTAAAAGATCATCAGGATGAAATGGTGTATGAAGAGATTAAAGCTATTGTTGAGGCTGCAAAAGGACATACCGTAAAAGTGATTATCGAAACATGTTTGTTAACTGATGAGGAAATCATTCGCGCATGTCAGTTAGCTAAAAAAGCAAAAGCAGCGTTTGTTAAAACGTCAACCGGATTTTCAAGCGGAGGAGCGACATTTAAAGCAGTAAAACTGATGAAAGAAACGGTAGGAGACATGGATGTCAAAGCTTCAGGGGGAGTAAGAGACTATGATACCATGATTAAAATGATTGAATTAGGCGCAACAAGAATCGGAACCTCTTCAGGTGTTTCTTTAATGACTAAAAAAGCAGAAAATGGTGAAACTTATTAAATTAGATATTGATTTTTCATGTCAAGGATAGTATAATACATGTTGTGTTAGTAAGACAGATGGGGGGGAAGTTCAAATGGCTAAGACAGTAGTACGTGAAAATGAATCACTAGATGATGCATTACGTCGTTTCAAAAGACAAGTTTCTAGAACAGGAACCCTAGCTGAAGCTCGTAAAAGAGAGTTTTATGTAAAACCTGGGTTAAAAAGAAAAATGAAATCTGAAGCAGCTAGAAAAAATAATAAAGGGAAACAAAGATAAAAAAATAATTAGACTCCTCCGGGAGTCTTTTTTTATTTATAAGTCTGCTACGTTGACAATTTAAGTAATTAAGCATATACTAAAATACGAGGAGGAAATTATGAGTAAATTTATTGCTGTAGTTGGAAAAAGATGTGTTGCATGTGGGGCGTGTATGAAAGTCTGCCCTAAGAGCGCCATCAAGGTTGAAAATGGAATTAAAGCTGTCGTTGATGAATCATTATGTATTGGCTGTGGCTTGTGTGTAAAGATGTGTCCGGCAGGCATTATAGATAAAGCAGCGAGGGGATCACATGAATAAGAAGAAACACTGGTATGACTATTTATGGATTTATACACCTGTCTATTTGTTTTTTTGAATGTTTAATATTTTATTTGCTTGGTTAGGGATGATTGAATTCATTGTTCCCTTATTCATTTCGATTTTTGGTGGAGGCAAGCTTTTTTGCAATCGCTATTGTGGAAGAGGACAGCTATTTGAACTGTTGGGAAACAAACTGAAATTATCCCGACATATTGCACCGCCTAGATTTTTATCATCATTGTGGTTTAGGTATAGCTTTTTAGTGTTCTTTATGACGATGTTTATTCTGATGATCATCTCCACAGTTCAAGTGTTTTCGGGAACACAAAACCTAAAAGAAGTAGTGACGTTATTATGGACCTTTAAGATTCCTTGGCAATTTGCTTTTCACGGGAATGGTTCTTCTTGGGGATTCGCACAGTTTGCCTTTGGCATGTACAGTATCATGCTGACATCGAGTCTCTTAGGTTTTATAACAATGCTTTTATATAGACCGCGCAGCTGGTGTGTGTACTGCCCGATGGGAACTATGACACAGGCAATCTGTAAATTGAAAAAAGGAGGTACGCATCATGGAAATGAAGGCTAAAGAAGTTGCATCCATATTAAAAATAATTGCTAATGCTAACCGCTTAATGATTCTTTGTATACTAGAAGAAGGAGAATATTCTGTCGGTGAATTAGGAGAAAAAATAAACGGTATTACTTTATCGGCTTTATCTCAGCATCTTTCAGCACTGAGATTGGCGGGATTTATAGAAAGTAATAAAAAAGGATTAAATGTTTATTATCGAATCAGTGATCAGCGAATTATTGAAGTGATTAAAGTGTTAAAAGTAATGTATTGTCAAGAGGATTAGAAAGGAGTAAGGAAAATGTTTTTTAGAAAAAAGAAGTCGTTTGATGACTATGTTGATGAAGCCTATGATAAAGACATCGTTTTGCTGGATGTAAGATCAAGCGAGGAGTTTAAGGCAGGACATTTGAGAAACAGTAAGAATATACCTTTAGATAAAATAGATATGATTAATATTAAAAAGGATCAACCCCTATATGTTTTCTGTCATAGCGGAGCAAGAAGTTCAGTGGCAGTACAGCAGCTATCTAAAATGGGTTATACTGATTTAATAAACATTGGCGGGATTTATAAAAGCAAAAAAGCTTTACAGGAAGGATGAGCAAGATGAAAGTAGTGATTGTTGGCGGAGTTGCTGGCGGCGCAACAGCAGCAGCTCGATTACGCCGTTTAGATGAAAAAATGGAAATTATCATGGTGGAAAGAAGCGGATATATTTCTTATGCGAACTGTGGACTTCCTTACTATATTGGAGGGAGTATTACAGATAAAAAAGCATTGACTTTGCAGACACCGGAATCTTTTTATAATCGATTTCGCATTGATGTTCGCGTCCATCAAGAAGTAACAAAAATCAACGCTTTAGAAAAGAAAGTGACGATTCATAATTTTGAAGATCATACGACCTATCAGGAAAGTTATGACAAACTGATTCTTTCTCCGGGAGCAAAGGCAGTCTTACCACCTATTACCGGGATCGCATTGGAGAATGTTTTTACATTGCGTACGGTAGAAGATACTTTTAAGATAGATGACTATCTTAAAGAGCATGAAGTAAAAAAAGCAGTTGTCGTTGGAGCAGGGTTTATAGGCTTAGAGATGGCAGAAAATCTTAAAGAAAAAGGAATTGATGTCACGATTGTTCAGTTAATGGATCAGATTTTGACACCTTTAGACAAAGATATGGCTGCCATTGTACAAAATTATATCAAAAATCAAGGCATTGAATTGTTGTTGGGGACATCACTGACCAAGATTCTCAAAAAAGAAAATGAGACAATAGCGGTACTGGATCATCAAAAAGAAATAGCTTGTGATATGATTCTTATGGCAGTAGGGGTACAGCCGGACAGTCAGCTGGCAAAAACTGCTGGGATTGATCTTGGAATAAAAGGTGCTATTAAAGTTAATGCTCATATGCAGACGAATATCGATGATATTTATGCAGTTGGGGATGCGGTTGAAGTGAAGCATTTTATTACCCAAACAGATAGTCTCATTTCTTTAGCGGGGCCGGCGAATAAACAAGGGCGTATTGCAGCGGATCATATATGTGGAATTGATCGTCTCTATAAGGGCAGTCAAGGGTCTTCTATTTTAAAATTATTTGATATGCATATTGCGACAACCGGACTGAATGAGAAAGAGGCACAGACAGCAAAAATTGACTACGATTATGTGATTATCACCTCTTCAAGTCATGCTGCTTATTATCCTAACGCTAAAAATATGTATCTAAAGGTTTTGTTTGATAAGAAAGCTGGCACGATACTAGGCGGGCAGATAATTGGCTATGATGGGGTGGATAAGCGAATTGACGTTTTAGCGACAGCTATTCGTGCAAAGATGACTGCTTATGATTTAACAGAATTAGACTTGGCTTATGCACCGCCATTTTCTTCTGCCAAAGATCCCATTAACATGGTTGGATTTGTCATTGAAAATATATTGACAGATAAGGTGAAACAAATGCACTGGTCAGACATCAAGGATGACGAAAAGACTATTATTTTAGATACAAGAACTATTTTGGAATATCAACGCGGACATTTTCCTAACGCTTTGCATATTCCTCTTGATGAGCTGCGAGATCGCCTATCTGAAATTGATCGGGATAAAGGTATTCAAGTATACTGTCAAAGTGGATTGAGAAGTTATCTAGCGTGCCGTATTTTAAGTCAAAATGGCTATATATGCAAGAATATTGCAGGTGGTTATGGTATTTATCAGCATATCGAAGAAAATAAAGTAATGCAGTCAGCAGGGATGCGTCCTTGTGGTATTGACGAAAAATAAAAGGTATTTGCTCTTAGGAGCACATGCCTTTTTATATTAAAAAAGTACCAACGAATTGGTACTAATTTAAAATCTTCTCTGCATCGATTACAGGCAGCTTGTAAGTTGCGGGATTTTCCATCTCCAGTTGTTCAAGATAATCAATCACCATATTGGTTAGATAAGTAGGAGTAGACGCACCGGCAGTCACTGCAATATGCTGTCTGCTTTTTAAATCATCTAAACAAATATCTTCAACGCTTTCTATCAATCGTACAGGAATATCTTTCTTTTCTTTCGCTATATTCGCTAAACGAGTGGTATTGTTGGAATGAGGATCTCCTACAACATAAAGAAAATCAACGTCTTCCGGTAAAGCTGCCATCGCCTGCTGGCGGATCGTTGTAGCGTTACAGGTTTCTTTCATGATTTCAACATGGGGTAATTGCGTTGCGGCATAGTGTGAAAGCATTTGCACATCCCACATGCTCATAGTTGTTTGGTTTGTCACAACATAATGCTGTTCCTTGTTTTCAAGGCGTTCAATATCCTCTTGATTTTGGATCAAATGGATACGCATAGGATTAATAGCCAAAGCGCCTTCTGCTTCAGGATGACCCTGTTTTCCAATGTAAAGAATATCTAGTCCCATGTTTAGAGAGTGTGAGATTAATTCATGGGTCTTGATGACATCCTTACATGTAGAATCGACTACGATCAAACCTTTCTGCTTTGCTTTTTCAAAGACATTTTGACCAGCACCATGTGCCGTGATAATCACGACTCCGGAGTCAATTTCATCTAATAGCTCCAGACGGGATTTTCCTTTGCAGTCAATGGTGCGGATCCCGATTTTATTTAAGGCGTCAACGATAAACTGATTATGCACGATCATTCCTAAAATATAGATCGGTTGGTCAGGGTATTGCTGACGGGTAGATTTTGCGATCTTAATTGCGTTAACAACCCCTTGGCAATAGCCGCGAGGAACGACTTTAAATACTTTCATTTCATCACCTCAGAAAGATTATAGCATATTTTCAAACTGCGTGTCTTCATCGGTGACATTTTTTAATGCTTCGTCGATCTCTTGGTCAAAAGATGGGTCGAGGTCCATCTGCTTGACCGCTTTGATCACTCTAAAAGCGGTTTTGGCGTTGCTTACTATCGGTCGTACTTGATAAATGACAGGAATGACTTGATTAAATGTCGTAATGGCTTTTTGAGCCGTTCGTAATGTAGTTTGCATGTTGAATGGAATCAGACTTTTTTTGATCGGTGACATTGGCATCATCGGATTTTGATATTGCATCGGATTCATTGACATGTTCATTTGACTTGGATAGTAGGGCGCGTTATAGCCGTAAAATGGATATTGCGGTGGGTAGTTATTCATTGTTTTACCTCCTCTTACTTAGTATATGTAAAAAAGGATAAGATGTTATCCTATAGTTGACAAAAGTCACGATTTTGTTAAAATAAGACATACGCCAATTTTTTAATCAGGGTATTTGCTTATTTATTTTGGTTTATGTATAATAAAAAAAGGAGTGATAAAATGAAAACTTTTGAGCAATTTAACTTTAAACCGTTTGTTAATGATACAATTCGTCTGCTTAATTTCAAAAAGCCGACAAAAATACAGGAAAGAGTCATTCCGCAGGTCATGCGGCATACCGATATTATCGGGATTTCTCAAACCGGAACAGGGAAAACACATGCCTTCCTGCTTCCGATCATGAATGGAATTGATCCCAATTCAGATAAAGTACAGGCGGTTATTACAGCCCCAACGCGTGAATTAGCGACGCAGATTTTTGAACATGCCCGTTTATTTCAAAAAGCGAACCCAGCCGTGCGTGTGTCATTGGTGATCGGTGGGAATGATAAACAAAAAGCAATTGATAAATTAGCGGTACAGCCGCACGTGGTTATCGGGACACCGGGAAGAATCCGCGATTTATCTATTAATGAGCAAGCATTAAAAATTACGACAGCCGATATTTTTGTTGTCGATGAAGCTGATATGACTTTGGAGTTTGGTTATCTTGAAGATATTGATGCTGTTGCCGGACTGATGAAAGATGATTTGCAGATGTTGGTTTTTAGTGCGACAATTCCGCAGAATATCCGACCATTTTTAAGAAAGTATATGAAGAGTCCGCAGATTATTGAGATTGATGAAAAGAAAGCGACAACTGATAATATTGAACATATCTTAGTCCCGGTTCGTCATAAGAGTAAATTTGAATTGCTTAAAAAGATCATGGATACAATCGATCCTTACATATGTCTGATCTTCTGTAATAAGCGCAGTGAAGCAAGAGATATTGCTCAAAAGCTTCATGATGATGGATATCGTGTCGGTGAGATTCATGGAGATCTGGAACCGCGTGAACGTCGTCAAATGATGCGCCGCATCAACAATATGGATTACCAGTATATCGTGGCAACTGATATTGCTGCCAGAGGGATTGACATTGATGGGGCAAGCCATATTATCTCAATGGACTTTCCAACGGAATTGGATTTCTATGTGCACCGTGCAGGTCGCTGCGGACGTGGGAAATATACCGGAATCTGTTACAGCTTATATAACGTTGAGGATGAAGGAAGTATTAAGTATCTGGAAAATAAAGGGATTAAGTTTACTAATCAGGAAATTAAAGATGGTGTTTGGGTAGATTTAGCGGATCGTGACCGTCGTAATAAACGTGTGCGTCACAGCAATGAGATTGAAACACGTATCTCTAAGATGGTGAACCGTCCAACAAAAGTAAAGCCCGGGTATAAAAAGAAACGTAAGATAGAAATTCAAAAATTAGTGAGAAAAGAAAAACGTTCGATTATCCAGCAGGATATTCGCCGTCAGAAAAAAGAACGTGCAAAACAGGCACAGATTGAAAAAAGACAAAAAGAAGAAGGAAATTATTAGAATGTTGAAAATTGGAAGTCATGTTGGCATGTCTGGAAAAGAAATGATGGTAGGTTCGGTCAAAGAAGCTCTGTCTTATGAAGCGAACACCTTCATGTTTTATACCGGTGCGCCACAGAATACACGCCGTAAAAAAATCGAAGAGCTGAGAATAGATGAAGCTAAAGCTTTGATGGAGGAGCATGGCATCGCGATTGAAGATGTCTTAGTCCATGCTCCCTATATTATCAACTTAGCCAATACAACAAAGCCTGAAACTTTTGAGTTAGCAGTGGACTTTCTGCGACAGGAAATTGAAAGAGTAGAGGCAATCGGAGTGAAAATGGTTGTTCTTCATCCGGGAAGTCATGTTAAGGCGGGTGAAGAAGTAGGATTAGATCAAATCGTAAAAGGATTAAATATGGTATTAAGTGAAGATACAAACGTCATTATTGCCTTAGAAACGATGTCGGGAAAGGGTAGCGAACTAGGCTATACGACAGATCAGTTGAAATATATGATTGATCATGTTGAACATAATGATAAATTAGGTGTATGCTTAGATACGTGTCATCTTCATGATGCCGGGTATGATCTTACACAATTTGATGCCTACTTGGATGAGTTTGATGAAAAAATCGGTATTCATCGTATTAAAGCGATGCATATCAATGATTCTAAAAATGAACGCGGTGCAAAAAAAGACCGACATGAAAATATCGGTTATGGTTATATTGGTTTTGATACGCTTTGTTCTATTATTTATAATGAACGTCTCAGTCATGTGCCTAAGTTTTTAGAAACGCCTTATCATGAAGAAAAAGCCCCATATAAACGAGAAATTGCGATGATTCGCAATAAGAAGTTTGAGCCGGGATTAAAATAATAAAATAGAATCTTGAATAATGGGTTTAAATTGATGACAAACAGAGATGTTTGTCTCTTTTTCTATCTCGTTGTATAAAACAGGATGGTAATGTGCAGTAACCAATGCATACACATTATTTTTTATAATCTGAAGAATAATGCTTAAATCATAATCGTTAATCTGACATTGGTAGTCCTGACATATTTTTTTTAATTTAGTAAGTGTTAAGGATTGGATATGCATATAATTTTCTTTTAGATTCATCGTGATATTTCCCCCTAATCTGTATATATGCTTCTTCACTAAAAAAGATGATACATTTATTGTACCATCTTTAATATTTCTGCTTTTAATTCTTCAACCATGTTCTCCTGTTTAACTTTTCTGATAATTTCACCCTTTTTGATCAGCAATCCTTCCTTTACTCCGCCGGCAATAGCGATGTCCGCATGTTTAGCTTCCCCCGGACCATTTACCGCACACCCCATAATGGCAACGGTAATATCGGCATGGATTGTATTTAGAAATTGCTCGATCTCTTTAGCAACCGGGATCAGATCGTATTGAATACGTCCACAGGTCGGACAAGAGACTAATGTCGGTACGTTGCTCATTAATCCGAATTCCTTTAGCAATGTTTTAGCTACCGGAATTTCCTGACACGGATCATCACTTAAAGAGACACGAATCGTATTGCCGATGCCTTCATACAGCAAGATTCCCAATCCGGCACTTGATTTAATTGTTCCGCCAAGCGCAGTTCCTGATTCGGTTACGCCTAAATGAAGAGGGTAGTCGAAGGTTTGGCTCGCTAGTTTGTAGGCTTCTACCGTTAATAGTGTAGATGAAGCCTTTAAAGAGATACAGATATCGTGGAAATCTAAATCTTCTAAAATCTGAACATGACGTTTCGCACTCTCTACCATTGCTTCGGGAGTAGGGCGTCCGTATTTTTGCAGGATATCTTTTTCTAAAGAACCGCCATTGACACCGATGCGAATGGGAATATGTTTTGCTTTACAAGCATTGACCACCGCTTCGATTTTTTCTTTTGAGCCAATATTACCGGGATTAATACGAATCTTGTCAATGCCCGATTCAATGGCTGTCAAAGCTAAACGATGATCAAAATGAATATCTGCCACTAAAGGCAGTTTCACCTGCTTTTTAATTTCTTTAATGGCTAATGCATCCTCCTGATCGAAAACAGCCATTCGGACTAATTGACATCCTGACGCGGCTAATTGATTGATCTGAGCTACAGTAGCCTCAATATCCTTTGTTTTGGTATTGGTCATCGATTGAATGATGACTTGATTGTTTCCCCCAATGATTAAGTCACCGACTTTGATTGAGCGAGTTTCCTCTCTTTTCATGCGTTTACTCCTTTTCAAGCATTAAACTTTCAAATTCATTTAATAAATCCTCAAAATAATGGAAAGCATCATCATAAAGCTGATCGGATAATGGATCCACATTTGCAGTCTGCAGCAGTTCGATCGGTGGTTTGCTTCCACCTGATTTCAAGAACTGCAGATAACATTCAATTTGCTGAGTATCCTGTTTTGTGACTCTGGCTGTAATAGCGAGGGCACAGCACATACCCAAAGTATATTTATAGACATAGTAATTGTAATAGAAATGCGGCACGTGATAGCAAGAATAACGAGTTAAGTCATCTAACACTACATCCGGTCCAAAATATTCCTGATTTAACTGCTGATAAAGATCTGTGATGATTTGACTGGACATCGGCTGATCTTTCTCCGCCATAGCATGCAGCTTGTATTCAAAATCAGCAAACATCGGCTGTCTGAAAATCAATCCCACGCAATTTTCTAACAGATCATAAAGAAGGCTGGCTTTTTCCTGCTTATCCTGAGTATTCGCTAATAAGTGTTGGATCAGCAGCATTTCATTTACTGTTGATGCCACTTCCGCTACAAAGATACGATAGTTATTCGTCTGGGGCGGCTGATACTTATTAGAAAGATACGTATGACAGCTGTGTCCTAATTCATGAATCATAGTTGATAATGACTGATAGTCACCGATAAAATTCATGAGGATATATGGATTTGTATCATAGCAGCCGCTTGAATAGGCACCGGCACGTTTACCGACATGCGGATAAAAGTCGATCCAGCGTTCTGCTTTGGCTTTCTTAATAATATCCGTATATTCATCGCCAAAAACATCCACACATTTAAGAATAATATCAAAGCATTCATCAATTGTATAATGACGCTGTTTTGATTTAACTAAAGGCACACTTAAATCATAGTTATACATAATCTCTTTGTTCATTAAACGTTTTTTCAATGCGTTATAGCGATGAAAGAGCGGACGATATTTCTCATTGGCTTGTTCTAGGATTTTATGAAACAGCTCACTTGGTGCCTGATCGGCAAATAAGCTGGCAGCCAAGCTGTCTTCAAAATGTCGTGTTTTCGCTAAAAAGGCATCTTTTTTCATTGTGCTTGATAACGTTTTGGCAAAGACGTTTTCAAAACGCTGATATTCTTTATAAAAGTGATGATAAGCAGTGCGTCGTACTTCCTCATTTTCATTCTTTAAGAATTTAGTTAATGTCGCACTATTTAAGAACTCTTCCTTGCCATCCACTAAAACCGGTTCGAATTCCAGCCTCAATGCATCAAAGACACCACTTCCGGTATCCGCTAGAGGATAAATCTGTGCAAGCAGGTCTTCCATTTCTTTAGAAAGTGTATGACTGGCTTGACGGAAGGTTTCCTGCATATTATAGCGATAGACCTTAAAACGTTCTTCCTTCAGATATTCTTTAACTACTTCTTGATGAGCGATAATATCCAAATCAACAAAAGTCAGACTTTGCGAGATTTGTTCATATAGAGCCATGACTCTTGCTTCCATGCTTTTAATGAACTGATTGTTAGGTTCAACATCTACACTTAAATGCGTATAGCAATACAATTTTGAAAGCAGACGATCCATCTTCGTATAATCTTCTAAAAACTGATAAAACTGATCTGCACTGTCAATAAATGTTTTTTCCTGCTGTACTAATTTTTCACATAAACTTTTGGTTTCCTTTAAATCTTCATTAAAGCTTTTTTCGTCTTCATAGATTTTGGTTAGATCCCAGGTATCCTGAAGGCTGATTTCATTTCTATTCATTCAATCACCTCGTTACTATCATAGCAAAAAAAACGCAAAAAAAAAACTGTATTGATAACGTTGTTTTAAGCAACAAAAAAACTCTATTAGCCTTAGTTAATAGAGTTTACTAATTTAGCCAATCTAGATTTTTGTCTAGAAGCATAGTTTTTGTGATGGAATCCTTTTGTTACAGATGCATCTAATTTACTAGAAGCTACATTATAAGCAGCAATCGCTTCTTCTTTATTTCCAGCTTCAACAGCAGCTAATACTTTTTTGATAGCAGTTTTTAAAGCAGTTCTGTATCCGTTATTAACAGCACGTTTAGCATCATCGTTTTTATAACGTTTGATTTGTTGTTTCATGTTAGCCATTTTTGTCCACCTCCGATTCATTTCCTTACCAATTTTAACAAAAATAGAAATGAAATGCAATCTTATTTTTATTTTTTTGTTGAATCATGGTTTTATGGTCATACTAAGTTTGGTGATTTTATGAATTATAATACAGATTTAGCCAGAGAACAGCTGGAACATCTAAAAGAAAACGAAGATTATAAGTTTAATAAGCTTACATTTAATGACGTCACATTAGAACAATATGACTTTTTTCAAGAACCTAAAGGACATTATGATGAGATCATTTTAAATGATTATCAGCAGGATGATCTTTTAGAAGCCTTTAAGGTAGTGATGACTCCTTATTTACCGGCACAGCGCATTCTTGTTGTGGGGTTGGGAAACGCTGATTTCAATGCGGATGCGATCGGACCAAAAATTGTCGGTAAAATGGAAATGAGCCTCGATCATCTTTATTTATTTATTCCACGTGTAAAAGGACAAACCGGCTTAGAAAGTGCCGAGATGGTAAAAAGCATTGTTGAGAAATATCAGATTGATTTAGTCATCGCTATTGATTCTCTTTCAGCGATTCAATCCGATGCTTTATATAAGACGATTCAAATCAATGATATCGGTATTCGTCCGGGAAGCGGTGTAGGCAACTATACCACAGCGATCAACGAAGCGTATTTAGGCTGTAAAGTCATCGCTGTCGGTATTCCTTGTGTCATTAAAGTCAGCAACCTGATTAATGAATTTTTTAAATATGTCGAAGGCTTCTTCTCTGAGAATTTGCAGGGCGGTCAAAATATTTTGAAAGTAGTACGCAAGGATCCTTATCAGGGAGAATTAGATGATGAGAAAAAACAATTCCTGATGGGACACTTAGGCACTCTTCATCATGATGAACGTTATCATTTAATTGAAGAAATAATGAATCCAATCAACAAGAATTATGTCATAACAAGTAAAGATATCGACTATCGTATTGAAATTTTATCGAACATGATCAGTATTTGTTTGATGAATATTTTGAATTAATGTTCTAAATCCTCTATTCTTTTCATACATTATATAAGTGAATAGAAGGTGAGGATATGCGAAGAAATTCAGGTTTTTATATTTTAGGGAAGTTTTTGATATTCAGCGTATGTTTGTTTGCACTCAATATGTGTGTAACTAATTTACTTAATAATAATGTCCGCGTGGATGCCTTGGAAAAGCAGGACAGCAAGGTAGTAAGCGATCTTGAATCGCAAATGGTGAAGTTGAATCAGAATCAAGGTGTTAATAAAAGTATTTACATCTATTCTACGCATCAGCAGGAAAAATATGCCGATCAGGGTGTGTTTGAAGGAAGTAAATACTTAGCCGAGAAGTTAAGAACGATGGGGTATAACGTGATCGTTGAGGAAAGTAATTTTGAAAATTATGCGGCAGCCAACGGAATGCAGTATGATGAATTCTATCAGGTATCAAATACATTCCTCACCGAAGCGTTAGTCAATAATGGCGGTTTTGATTTAGTGATTGACTTTCACCGTGATTCGGTGGGAGCAAATGTAACACGGCTTTTAGCTAATGATAAGGCATATGCGAAAATGATGTTTGTTATTGGGGGACTAAGTGAAAAAGTGGAAGCAGTACGCGGAGCTTCACAGGCTTTGTCCGCATTGATCGACAGCTATATGCCGGGAATCAGCCGCGGAACTTTTGAACGAGAAGCCTATTATAATCAATATGTGACAGATCATATGCTGCTGATAGAAGTAGGGGGCGTTGAAAACAGCTTTACCGAAGTGAAAAACAGTTTAGATGTACTGGCTTTATCCATTCACGATTATTTGGAGGCACAACAATGAGAGATATCATCGTAGATGTTTTTCTGGTGGTTATTTTCTTAGTGGTCGTTAATGCTGTGATTAGAGGTCCGGAAATCAAAACGGATATTGTGAATCAATCCACCAGTCAATTAGAATCAGATATAAAAAACGAAGAACAATTAGAAGATCATTATGTTATTTATGATGACGGAAAAGAAAATGCCGTTGCCAAGGGCGCAAAAGCAGTCAGCAATGGAGTGACAGAATTTATTCGCATGGTTGTTGTTTTTATCGGCGATTTCTTTTCAATGATGGTAAGTGCAGCAATAATACAATAGAGACCTCAAAGGGTCTCTATTTGGTTTCTAGGTAGATCATTGTGATATAGTTTTCAGTATGTCGTTCAGCAATATCTGAGAGAATGTATTCCTCATACGCCATTTCTCCTAATGGAATCTTGTGCTTTTGGGCATAGTCGAGGGCTCGCTGATAAGCATTATACGCTAAATCATAAGGACCTTTGTGGTAAGCTACAATGTAATATCCGGCTTTTCTGATCTTGATGTTTTTTAGATTGCGTTTTCGTGTACGGGTAAATAAATATTGAAAATTCGTATAATCCTTGTTTTTGATATTGGCAATGGAGAGAATTGCCCCAACACGATCTTCGGTAGCAAGATAGTTATTATTATAGAAGTTGACATATTCTTCCATGTAGGTCGCAAAATGCTTGCTGGTGGCATTTTCCACATCATCGCTGCACAGCAGGATTTCTTCTTCCATATATTCTAAGCTGACTTCGTTAACATCTGCTTTTAAAGCGTTGGAGGTTGTAGAGCGAATTGCTTTAATAAACTCCTTGGCATGCTTAAGTTTTTTTATTTGATCATCCAGCTCTTTTTCTTTATCGTTCAATAGATCAATGAGCATCTGAGGTGTCCTTTGTTCCAGATAAATCTTGATATCCTGCAATGACATTCCAATATTTTTAAGAATCATGATAATCGCAAACGTTTCATACTGGTGATGCGAATAATAGCGATACTGATTGTCCTTTACAATTGCCGGAGTAAATAAGCCGATCTGATCATAATGAAACAGGACATGCTTAGGTACATTGCAGATTCTGGCAAATTCACCGGTCGTAAAGTATTTTTCATATTTTTCTTTCATGATAAGCACCTCCTACGTAAAATAACTATCTTCTTTATACCATGAATTGAATAAGTTGGCTATGGGTTTAATCATTAAAATAAAGGCAGAATGAATTCGTTTTTCCTATAAAGCGATACGTAGTTTAAATAAAAGTTCAAAATACATAAAATACCTCTTGACTATAAGGTTACTTTATAGTTTATGATAGAACAGTCGAGTAAAAACAACAAGGGAAGGAGATTAATATGAAACTTATTTTAAAGTATTTGAAAAAATATAAAAAGTTATTGGTTTTAAATGTGATTTCTGTCTTTGGGTTTGCACTTGTAGAATTGGGAATCCCGACGATTATCGCCAATATGATTGATATTGGGGTTAAAAATCAGGATCGTAACTACTTATATTCAATGTGGGGAGCGATTCTTGTTATTTCGATTGTGGGAGTAGCAGGAACGATTTTACTAGGGTATTGCTGTGCAAAGATTTCAACGTCAATTACACGTGATATCCGTAACGATATTTTTACAAAGGTGCAGGATTTCTCACCTAGCGAATTCAATAAATTTGGGATTTCATCATTGATTACTCGAACAAACAATGATGCGTTTCAAATTCAGATGTTTATCAATGTTATATTGAGAACTGCTTTAATGACTCCGGTCATGCTGGTTGTCAGCTTTATTATGACATTAAGAACTTCTTTGGACTTATCTTTAGTCATTGCTGCCACTTTGCCAGTTGTTATTCTGGGGGTTATTTTAGTCGCAAAGATTTCAGAGCCAATGTCACAAAAGCAACAGGCGTCATTAGACCACTTAAATCGTATTTCAAGAGAAAACTTAACGGGGATCAAAGTTATTCGTGCTTTCAATAACGATCGCTATGAACAAGCCCGTTTTAATGAAACGAACGTAGAGTTTACAGATTATACTAAAAAGATTTTTAAATTAATGTCAGTAACTCAGCCAATATTCTTTTTGTTAATGAATTTAGCGGCTGTCTTTATTTTCTATCTGGCAAGTCAGATGATTGATGCAGGAACCTTGCAGGTGGGGCGATTAGTTGCTTTTCAGGATTATTTATTCCATGCTATGTTCTCAATGATGCTGTTTTGCAGTGTCTTTGTGATGTATCCGCGTGCTGCTGTTTCAGCTAAACGTATTCAGGAAATTCTTAGCACTCAGGTTCTCATTAAAGATAAAGAAAGCACGATGAATGTGCCAACGGTCAATGAACATACCTTAGATTTTGATCATGTGACCTTTGTTTATCCGGATGGAGAAGAACCGGTCTTGAAAGATGTCTCTTTCAAAGCATGTCAGGGACAGACCATAGCCTTTATTGGCAGCACCGGTTCAGGAAAAAGTACGTTAATCAATCTGATTCCGCGTTTTTATGATGTCAGCGCCGGAACCATTAAAATCGATGGACAAAATGTTCAGGATTATTCTATGGAGGCACTGCGTGATAAGATTGGTTTTATTCCGCAAAAAGCAATGCTGTTTACCGGAACTATCGCTGAAAATATCCGCTATGGAAAAGAAGATGCAACCATGGAAGAAGTGGTTGAAGCCGCTAAAATCGCTCAGGGATATGATTTTATTATGGAAAAGCCAAAAGGCTTTGATGAAGTCATTACCGAGAGTGCGACGAATGTATCAGGGGGACAGCGTCAGCGTTTAAGCATCGCCCGTGCATTAGTTAAAAAGCCGGAAATCTATATATTTGACGATTCATTTTCAGCATTAGATTTTAAAACAGATGCTATGTTAAGAAAAGCATTGAAACAAGTTACAAAACAATCGATTATGCTGGTTGTTGCACAACGTATTTCTACAATCATGGAAGCCGATAAGATTATTGTCTTGCATGAAGGAAAGGTAGTAGGGGAAGGAACCCATAAAGAACTTCTCAAAAATTGCTCGATCTACTACGAAATTGCAGCATCTCAGTTGAGTGAGGAGGAATTGGCTTATGAGTAAGAAATGGCAAACCTTCAAACGATCTATTAAACAGCTGTCACCTTTTATTTCACCCTATAAATGGGGATTCTTTGTGGCGATTCTAATGGTTGTGGTGACTAATATTGCATTAGCGGTTGCACCGACGGTAGAAGGGATGATTACCACTCAGCTGATGAGTGATGCGACGAATATCGCAAATCATGTGCCTAATGCCGGTGTTAACTTTGCCGCTATTATCAAGATTATTGTTGTTTTAGTCACGATCTATTTGATCAAAACATTATCGCAGGTTGTTTTAACCTTTGCTTTAACGAATTCAATCCAAAATGCAATGCACGATTTAAGAAATGCTTTGCAGGAAAAAATACGTCATCTGCCTGTCAGTTATTTTGACAAGCATCAGTTTGGAGATGTACTAAGCCGCATTACCAACGATGTTGACACAGTGTCAAATGCCCTGCAGCAAACCTTGACACAGATCATCAGTGGAGTTTTGACTTTGATTTTAGCTATTATCATGATGGTAAGAATCAATGCGATGATGGCAATTGTTGTCTGTATGATTATTCCGATTGCATTGCTGATTACTCGTTTTATTGTTCATCGTTCACAAAAACGCTTTAAAGCTCAGCAGGATGCTTTAGGAAAGCTGAACGGAGCGATTACCGAAATGTATACGGGATACAATGAGATATTGCTTTTTAATAAGCAGAAAAAATCGATTCATCAGTTTAAAGATATTAATGAAAACTTATGTCAAAATGCTTTCAAGGCACAATTCATGTCTTCAATCATTTCACCATGTATTTCATTAGTCACATATACAGTTATCGGAACAATCGGATTGATCGGAAGTATTTTAGCGATCAGCGGTACATTGAAAATCGGACAGCTGCAAGCCTTTATACGTTATATTTGGCAGGTTAACGATCCGATTTCTCAGGTAAGTAACTTATCTTCACAGATTCAGTCTGCCTTTGCCGCTATTTCTCGTGTATTTGAAGTCTTAAACGAGAAAGAAGAAGTAATTACAGAACATCCGCAGCCTGTTCATGAAATTGAAGGAAATGTAACCTTTGATCATGTTCACTTTGGTTACAATGAAAAAGAAATTATTCATGATCTTAATGTGGATATCAAGAGCGGACAGATGGTTGCCGTGGTAGGACCGACAGGTTCAGGGAAAACAACCTTGATCAGCTTATTACTGCGTTTCTATGATGTGACACAGGGGGGGATCAAGATTGATGGTGTAGACATCCGTGATATGGATCGTGAAGACTTACGTTCTTTATTCGGGATGGTCTTGCAGGATACTTGGCTGTTTAACGGTACCATTTATGACAATATCCGTTATGGGCGTATGAATGCCAGAAAAGATGAGATTATTGAAGCCGCTAAACAGGCGAATGTGCATCATTTTATCCGCACTCAGCCCGATGGCTACAACATGCAGATCAATGAGGAGGGAAATAACATTTCTCAAGGTGAAAAGCAGTTATTAACGATTGCCAGAGCCATCTTAAAAGATCCACAGATTATGATTTTGGATGAAGCAACTTCATCGGTGGATACACGTTTGGAAAAAATGCTGCAGGAAGCGATGCAGAACGTGATGAAAAACCGTACAAGCTTTGTTATTGCTCATCGTTTATCGACAATTAAAAGTGCAGATCTGATCTTAGTTGTTCGTGATGGAAGAATCGTTGAAAAAGGAACTCACAAAGAATTAATTCAATTAAATGGATTCTATGAACAGCTTTATAATGCACAGTTTGCAGAACAAGAATAAGACCGGGAGACCGGTTTTTTCTTTTTTTAAATAATTTGAAAGGTTTTCAAAGACAGCATCGTATTTCTAATGAAGCTATCAAGGAGGAAATACAACATGATCAAAGCATTATCTGTTTTAGGTATTACAAGTTTATTAGGAGGTGGTGCGGTCATTTATGCACTTAATCAGCCTTTAAATAATGGGACACCATCGAAGAATCCGCAAGGTTGTCAAACACATGTATATGAAATGCATAACGATGATTGCCAAAACTGGACAGGAAAATCTCTTTTAAATGATGAAAGTGATGTTTGGCAGTGTCCTTATGGGAATGAAGCCTGCATTGGGAGTGAAAATTGCGGTGAAACTTGCTATAATGATAAAAGTGGATGTCATCAAAACAGAAAAGAACAAAACAACAATCGTTCAATGCATCATCAACGACATCGCAGATAATCACTTTTAGGAGACCGTTATGAAAACAGAAGCAGAAATAAAAGTTGCAATAGAGACTTATGGAGATATGATTCGACGCATCTGTTTTCTTCATTTAAAACAATACGCTGATGTGGAGGATATATTTCAGAACGTATTTTTTAAGTATGCGACTAAAAGAGAAGCCTTCGATTCAGCTGAACATGAAAAGGCATGGCTGATACGTGTAACGATCAATGCCTGTCACGACTTTTTAGGATCCTGGTTTAAAAAGAAAGCCATCTTAACGGAAGATTTCAGTCAGTTTCAAATTGATCCCCATTCAGATCAGGGACATCTTTTAGATATTGTTATGACGCTTTCTCCTAAATATCGGGATCTTATCTATCTGCATTACTATGAAGGGTATAAGATCGTTGAGATTGCTGCATTGTTAAAGAAGAATGAAAATACGATACATACACGTCTGCGACGGGCAAAACAGGAATTGAGAGAGAAACTGGGAGGCGATTATTTTGACTAAAGGACCTTTGGAAGCAATGTCTAAGATAAAAGCAGAAGAGGCATTGAAGGAAAAAACATGGCAAAACATAAAACGCCGTTCTTCTTTACAGCACCCCGTTTTAAAATGGGGAGGTTTGGCTTGCGCCGCTGTATGTATCATAATGGCTATCACTTTTTTTTACCCTGCGCGTGCAGAGGCATATAGCTATATCACCCTCGATATTAACCCGAGTTTAGAATTAATCTTGGATCAACATGATGGTGTCATGTTAGTGAAAGCCTATAATAAGGAGGCTCAGGAAACGTTATCCTCAGTTGATTTAGTTGGACTGCATTATCAACAAGCACTGACGGAACTGATGGAAACAGAGGGATATCAGCAGTATTTTAAGCAAGAATCATTATTACAGATCAGCATCTATTCAAAAGACGAAAAACGTTCCTTTGAAATTGAACAAAATCTCTGTAATTACTTAAACAACACTAAAATGAAAAATCGTTATAACTGTCATTGCATCGATGAAGTAACACATCAAGAAGCTTCGTCACACCATATGTCCGGTGGTAAATATGAAATGATTAAGAAAATTATGAATTTGGATTCTGCATATTCAATAGAAGAGCTGCAAGATTTATCGATGGCACAGCTGCGGGATATTTATAACACATTATCCGATGAACCTTTGTCATCTAAGGAACATCATCAACGACACAGAAATCATTAAAGTACTGAAAAGTACTTTTTTTGCTGTCGAAGAAAAAACATAATTCTCCCATAAAACGTGGTATACTGTAAGTGTTAGGTTTGACAGTAAGGGATCGCTAGCGTAAAATATAAAATAGATGAAAAGTCTAAAGGAGGGCAAACATGAAAAAAATAATTATCACTTCGGAGAGTGGTTGTGATTTAACAAAGGAGCAGTTAAATCAATATGGGATTCAGATTATTCCTTTTGGATTAAATTTCCCTGATCGTACTGTACAGGATGGACAAATCCCCGTGCAGGAGATCTATGAGTTCTATAAAAAAACTAAGCAAATACCTAAAACAAATGCGGTAGGACCATATCAGTATACGGAATTTTTTGAGAATATCGCTAAGGAAAATCCGGGTTGCGAGATCGTACATGTTGGTTATTCGTCAGCTTGCTCATCCACTTTTCAAAATGCTTGTTTAGGGGTCAGAGATTGTGTGAATGCGAAAGTACATTTAGTCGATTCAAAGAATGTTTCCGGGGGATTGGGAAATTTGGTACTCAGAGCGGCACGTATGGTGGAAGCAAATCCAGATCAGGAAGTAGAAGAACTGGTGGAGAAGATTAAGAATTATGTCACAAGAACAAAAACGGCATTCGTACCGGATAAATTAGATTTCCTTTCGGCTGGCGGACGTGTCAGCAATGCGGCTGCATTAGGTGCAAGTATCTTCAGAATTAAACCGCAGATCGATATTATCAACGGTGAATTGATTGCCGGTAAAAAATATCTGGGGATGATGAAAAAAGTAGCGAAGGAATTTATTCAAGATTTCTTAGGCAAGGAAGAATTTGATAAAGAAACGGCATTTGCCTTCTATTCTGTAGGGGTTCAAATGGATGTCTTAGGAAATATGGTCGAAGCTTTAAAGGCTTATGGCTTTAAAGAAGTAATTGTCCTAGAGTTGGGATGTGTCATGACTACACATGGCGGAAAAGGTGCCATTGGAGTTTCGGCAACACGTAAAAACTAGAATAAAATGATCAGCATCAGCTGGTCTTTTTTTTTATAAAAATCAGATGGATAAACTGTATATTCTATTATTAAAGGACTGCCGTCAACAGCAGTCCTTTAATGAGGAATAGTAAGTAGGTTTGATTAAGGTATTTTAAGATGAGACTATCATCAATTATTGAACCATACCGTGTTTAAAATAATGGAACCAACCATCGATTTGTTCATCCGTGTACATTTTAAGCACCCTAAAAATAGTATCAGCAAACTCAACAGCCGCTGTCTCATTAGCGGTAATAATGTTTTGATCCGTTACTACTTGAGCGGATATGTAGACCTTTTCTCCATGATAGAGAGGTTCTTTTTGGAAGAACTCCAGTTCGTCACCGGTATGTTTGACTTCATCTAAAAAACCATATCTGCCTAAAAATAAAGTGGCACCGCAGATTGCGGCTACAGGGATGTTTGCATCAATGACCATTTTCACAAAGACCGCTATATCGTCAGTTGATTCTTCATTCCAGCCCAAACCACCGGGTAAAATAATCATCGCTAAATTATTTAAATCGTCATAATCTTCCAGTGTATAATCGATTGTTGCTTTCAGTCCTCCCATAGATACTTTTGGTTCATGATCCACAGCTATCGTTTTTACTACGTATTGATCCATTAGATTGATGCTGGCAATAGCGTAGGCAGCTTCCCAGTCTGCCCATTGATTCGTTAAAAACAATAATACTTCTTTTTGTTGCAGGGGTGTTGTTTCTTCCATAAATGATCCTCCTTAAATGGCTTGCTGCTTCTATGATAACATGAATAGTTTTTATTTAATACGTTCTTTTTATCTTCAGCGATTTGTATACTTTTATATTTTTTAACCACACCAAAGATGAAGGGTTTAAAATTAATATTATCTATAAAGCATATTTGGTCATAAGCAAGATATTTTACATATGTTTGGCTAAGGAGGAAGTCGATTGTATAATGATGGAATAGGTATAAAGCAAGTATATAAATAACACATTTTTTGCTGAGTGATTCATGAGTGGGACTTGTTGTTTGGCTAAATTTACAGTATAATTATTATAATAAGGGTGCATAAAAAAGGAGTAAATTATGAAAGATATCGAAGAATTAGAATTATTGATTTTATTTAAGAAATGCAATAAAGCTTTACATAAATGTCACCAGCAGAACGATCCTAAAGGCAGTTTTCGAGGTAAAGGGCAGCTTCTTTCGGTTTTATCTAAACAAGATGGGATTTCTCAAACGGAGCTTGCGAATCATATGGATATTGCTAGAGCATCGATGAGTGAATTATTGATGAAGGTGGAAAAAGCAGGATTAGTTAAACGAAAGCCGGATTCTAATGATAAGCGTATCATTCGTGTTTACTTAACGCAGTTAGGTAAAGATAAAGCCATCGAGAACAGTGCTTTTACCAGTCGTTTAGCCACAAAAGCGTTTGAAGTGTACACGCAGGAAGAAATGAATCAATTAGCGCCTCTGCTTTCTAAATTTATCGAACAGCTTAACAGCTTCGTAGAAGAAGAAAGCAAAAAAGAAGAAGAATAGTGCGCTGTGTGGCAGTTAACGAAAAGATAACATAAACATAAAACAATATTAAGAATATTTTTGATATAATTTAGGAGAAAAAGGATGAAAGTAGCAGTCATAGATATTGGGTCAAATACCGTAAGATTAATTGTGTATACCATGCATGATAAAACGTTTAAACAGTTAGTTTCCAAAAAAATCATGCTGGGGTTAGCCAGCTGTATTGAAAATAAGACATTCACAAGCGAAGGAATTGCCAAATTAACCGATGCCTTGTCTCAATTGAAGCATTTTTGTAAGATGTTTTATGTTGAACATGCTTATTATTTTGCAACGGCATCATTAAGAAATGTCAGCAATAAAAAAGAAGTGCTTCAGCATGTAAAGCATCAACTGGAAATTGAGATTGAACTTTTAAGTCAGGATCAGGAAGGATTATATGATTTTTACGGTTCAAGACTATCAATGAATGTGAATTCCGGCTGGCTGATTGATATCGGCGGCGGAAGCAGTGAGATCGTTGGGTATGAAAAGGATCATATTTTTTATAATGCCTCAATGCCGGTAGGCTCATTGAATCTTTATGCTGACTATGTGGACTATCTTTTTCCCAAAAAGGCGGAAGTAAAAAATATTAAAGCTAGGATCAAAAAAGAATTGAATGCCTTGCCTGATAAACCTAAAAATCATAAAATGACAACTGCCATTGGAGTAGGGGGTTCGATTCGGGCTTTGCTGCTTTTAATCCGTAAAGAAGTAAAAGTAAAGGACTTAAATGCATTTAGTAAGAAAGATGTAGAAATGATGCTGGATTTAATATTAGATGATATGGAAAGCAGTGCCCATAAGATATTGCGGATCAAACCGGATCGAATTCATACGATTGTTCCGGGAATGTTGATTCTATTGCAAATAATGAATGCGTATGGGATTGAGCGCATTTTGATTTCCCATACAGGATTAAGGGAAGGCTATTTGATGAATCGCTATCAAATGACAGGGGGTGAGTATTATGAATGAAGATTATGACTATAGTTATAGCCAGGACCGTGAATTATCCTGGCTTAAATTTAATCAGCGAGTACTGGATTTAGCCCATCATAATGAGGTGCCATTATTAGAAAAATGCAAGTTCGTAGCTATTTTTTCCAGTAACTTAGATGAGTTTTTCAGGGTGCGTGTCGGCAGCATCAATGATATGTTGGAGATGAATCCACAGCATCAGGATGTACGCAGCCATCTGACTCCGCGTCAGCAGCTGACAAAGATTCACGAAACAGCACGTACATTGTGTGCCTACAAAGATCAGACTGTGCATTCTTTGGAAAAAGAACTGGCGTATTATGATATTACTCATGAGCGTATTTCTGATCTAAATAAGCATGACCGCACGTTTATCAGTGACTATTTTAAACATCAGATTTCCCCGATTCTTTCACCTATGGTGATGAATAAAGTGCATCCCTTTCCCCATTTGGAAAACGGAAGTCTCTATATTGTGGCATCTTTAAAGGAAGAGTTGGAAGATTATTTTGGTTTAGTTCAGCTTCCTTCTGCTTGCAGACGTTTGATTTTGCTGCCGGGAAATACCGTACGCTATGTATTGGCGGAAGAAGTCCTGCTTCATTTTGCAGATAAGATATTTAAGAACTATGTCGTTAAAAACAGCGGCATCATCTCTGTTACCCGCAGTGCCGATTTAATCATTGATGAAGAAATCGAGGATTACTATGAAGATTACCGTCAGATGATGAAACAGCTGTTGAAGAAACGTCGTGGACTGCATGCAGTTCGTTTAGAATCACAGGGACCATTGGACGAGAAGGTAAAAAAGTACTTGCTGAAGCATACAGATTTGACGGAAGAGTGCTATTATATGAGTCAATCCCCGATCAATATGAAATACTTGTTTGATCTTTTGAAAGCCGTTCCTGAAAAAAGTAAGATGACACTAAGCTATCCTCCGTTTTCCCCTTATCCCGCACAGGATTTTGATATGGAAACGTCCATTACCCGACAGGTTTTAAAAGAAGATAAGCTATTAAGCTTTCCTTATGAATCGATGACTCCTTTTATACGTTTATTAAAGGAGTGTGCTAATGATAAAGAAACCATTTCGATTAAAATCACGATCTATCGCTTAGCTAAAGAAGCTAAGATTGTAAAATATTTATGTGAAGCCGCTGAAAACGGAAAAGATGTCGTTGTCTTGATGGAATTAAGAGCACGTTTTGATGAAGAAAATAACATTCTCTTTTCTAAGGTGCTAGAAGAAGCCGGATGTCAGATTCTCTATGGCTTTGAAGATTATAAAGTGCATTCTAAAATTTGTCTGATTACTCGTAAAACCCACAAAGGAATTCAGTATATCACACAGATTGGAACCGGGAACTACAATGAATCGACTTCCAGACTTTATACAGATTTAAGTTTAATGACCTACCATCAAGGAATTGGTGAAGATGCCAGCCGTTTCTTTAAAAATATGGCTATCTCTAATCTGGATGGGGACTATCAGCATCTATTGGTTGCGCCGAATTCTCTAAAATCATCACTGATTGATAAAATTAAAGGTGAGGCAGAAAAAGGCAGCAGCGGCAATATCTTTATGAAAATGAATTCATTGACAGATCGTCAGATTATTGATGCTTTGGCAGCCGCAAGCCAAGCCGGTACTACTGTTTATTTGTTGATTCGCGGGATTTGTTGTTTAGTGCCCGGAGTGAATGGGAAAACAGAAAACATTACGGTTAAAAGCATCGTAGGACAATTCTTAGAGCATTCTCGAATTTATGCTTTCGGTAAGGGACATGATGCGCAAGTCTACATTTCCTCAGCCGATATGATGACGAGAAACACCACAAAGCGTGTAGAAATTGCTGTGCCAATATATGATCAGCGTATTAAAAAGCGTATCTTAGAGATGATTGATATTATGTGTCAGGATAATATTAATGGAAAGCTCTTGATTGGGCAGGAATATATTTCAATTAAGGATCAGGGAGAACCGATGAATTCTCATCAATATTTCATTGAGCAGGCAAAAGAAAACAGCCTTGCTCCAAAACAAGGATCATGGCTGCATCGATGGCTGAAGAAGCTTAAAGTTTGAAAAGAAGATTGAGACGATAGATCAAAGCATCTAACACCCAAATAAAAAAGATTTCCACTAAAGAGTTGACACTCCCCAACCATACAAAAAGAGTGAAACAGCCCGTAATTAAAAATAAATAAACCGGCAGAATCTGCTGATAGATTTCAAGCTGTGTCTTGGCAAGATGCCATAAAAAGACATTAAGCAGAATCATAAACAGAATGCTGCCGCCAAAGGATATCCAAACATGTATCGTTGAAGTGAGGATATCCTTTTTATTATAGGGGACTAAAACCGCAAGCGGGATTAATAATAAAGAAAAGATCATCAAAGAAGCCACCTTTTGTCCATAAAATCCGGTAGCTTTAAACAGACAGGAAAACTGTGTATAAAAATTATAAGCAATGAGTCCGGCTAATATAAAAACAAGAAAGCGATAGGGCAGCTGGTTGGCAATATAGGTCAGGTTTTGATGAAGCAATGAGGATAGTGAACAGACAGCAACGATGAAAATTGGAATAATGACATTATTTAAGATATTGAATTTTTTCATGGACTCACCTCGTTTAATCATCATAACAAACTTATTTTTGCTTTTCAATATGAGAATAGATGGTTCAAAGAATGGAATACTAGTAAATGAAAGTCAATGACAAAATAAGTTCATCTTGTGATTAAGAATATTTTCCAGTATAATAAGTAAGTCATTTGTTATATTTGACAGAAAATTGAAAGAAAGAGGGAAATTATGTTAGAAAAGATTTTTAAGTTAAAAGCTAAAAATACAACCGTGAGAACAGAAATCATTGCGGGGATCACAACCTTTTTAGCGATGGCTTATATTCTTGGAGTCAATCCGTCTATTCTAGGTGAAGCAGGGATGGATAAGCATTCAGTGTTTATTGCGACAGCTTTATCTGCTGGGATTGCCTCTATCATTATGGGAGTGGTAGCCAATTATCCGGTCGCTTTAGCACCGGGAATGGGAGTAAATGCTTTATTTACATATACCGTTTGTTTGACCTTGGGATATAGCTGGCAGGCTGCCTTAGCTGCTGTCTTTGTTTCCGGGCTGATCTTTATTTTGATTTCAGTAACAGGAATTCGTAAAATGATCATCAATTCGATTCCATCACAGTTAAAGCTGGCGATTGGAGCCGGAATTGGGTTCTTTATTGCTTTTGTCGGTTTGAAAAATGCAGGTATTATCGTTGCCAGCAGCTCAACCGCAGTTGCTTTAGGGAATTTAAAGGATCCGGCAGTATTACTGGCGATTGCCGGGATTTTGATCACCCTTGTTTTATTGATAAAAAAAGTACCTGCCGCAGTATTTATCGGGATGATCATTACAGCGATCATTGGGATTATTCTTCATTTAGCCGGAGGTTTTGCAGGGATGCCGACATTACCGGATAAAGTCATAGAATTTAATTTTAGTATTCATACTTTAGGTGCCTTTATGGATGGTTTTGGAGAATTGTTTGCAGAACCATTGAGTGCCTGCATGGTCATCTTCTCATTCTTATTTGTTGATTTCTTTGATACAGCCGGAACATTGGTTGCTGTTGCAAACCGTATCGGTCTGGTAAATGAAAAAGGACAATTAGAAAATGTTGAAAGAGCGTTAGTAGCCGATGCAGTCGGAACGGTAGCCGGAGCGGCTTTGGGGACCTCGACAGTCACTTCTTTTGTTGAATCGACTTCCGGTGTAGAAGTAGGCGGAAGAACCGGGCTTACTGCTTGTACAACCGGGATCATGTTCTTTATTTCGATGATTTTTTCACCGTTAATCTTAGCTACAGTGACATCTGCCGTGACTACACCGGCATTAGTTGTAGTAGGGATCTTAATGGCACAGCAGTTAAAAGGGATTGACTGGGATGATTTAGTATTTGCTAGCTGTGGATTTGTAACGATCATTACCATGATCTTAACTTATTCAATTGCTAACGGGATCGCTTTTGGGTTCTTTGCTTATGTGATTGCGATGTTGGCTTCAGGTAAAGCAAAAGAAATCAGTCCGATTATCCTTGGCTTGATCATTGTCTTTATTTTATATTTTGCAATCTAAAAAGAGGCGCTAAGCCTCTTTTGTTTTTTCTATTAAAGTGTCTAAACTCTGAGAACCAAATAAAATATCCTGATCATTAAAAATAACTGCAGGAACAGACATCAGACGATATTTCTTTTTAAATTCTGGGAATAGACTGATATCATAAACATCAACTTTAATTTTAGAATTTATCAATGCCATTTTTTCCATGTTCCCAACGATATCGGGACAAAAATGACAAGCAAGTGTGACTCCGACTTTAATGTGAACATCATGATCAATTTTCATGATGTTTTCTTTTTGTGCTTCTTCTAACGGTACCTGATGAGTAGAAATGTAATACATCGTTAAAATAAACGGATTAAATTCATGGCCGGCAGGAATCCCATGCCAAGAAATAGGCTGGTCTTTAAATTTGACCACAGGCATTTCAGGTCGTGATTCATATCGCTTTTCTATCATCACCTTATCACTAAGATCCGCAATATTATCCATGTAATCTTCTAATTCCTTAGATTTATCACTGTCATCAAGATATAGCTCCAGCGTAACCGCATCTTTAAATTTAGTAAAGACCGCTTGCAGCTGTTTTGCTAAATCCTGATTGATTAAATCAGATTGGTTTTTGGATTCTTTCTTTTTCTGTGTTTTAGGTTCAATCGCATTATACTGAGGATGCTCCTCTTTTAATTTAGCTAGATAGTGTTCACAGTTTGTTGCCGCAATAGCACCGTCACTGACTGCTGTAACAATTTGGCGAAGTTCTTTAATGCGTAAATCTCCGGCGGCATAGACTCCTTCAACATTTGTTTCAAGCTGTTCATTGGTTTTAACGTAGCCATGAGCGTCTAGCTCTATTTTACCCTTAAATAATGAGGTTGCAGGAAGATAGCCGGCAAAAATAAATAAACCGAATGTATCATTGTTTTTTGGTGTATAGACGGTTTTTTCTTTTGTCTGATTATCGACATAGGTTAAGGTATGAACAAAATCATCGCCTTCAACACTTACCACTTCACTGTTGAAATGAACGGTAATCTTAGGATGCGCACGAACTTTGTCACCAATCGTTTTTGCACAGGTGAAATCTTCTTCACGAACAATCATCGTGACACTTTTACCAAAGCGAGTCAAGTACATGGCTTCTTCACAGGCGGCAAAGCCACCGCCAACCACGAAAATATCTAAATCCGTAAAGAACTGACCGTCACAGGTTGCACAATAAGCGATGCCACGCCCTGTAAATTCTTCTTCTCCGGGGAAGTTCAGCTTTCTTGGCATTGCCCCTGTAGCAATAATCAAAGAGAGTGCCTGATACGTTTTATCGGCTGTCTTGATCTCTTTGATTTGACTATTTAACACTACATCAATAATTTCTTCATGAATAATCTCACAGTTGAAATTGATCGCCTGTTGTTTCATGGAAGCAATCAGATCTGGACCATTCGTTGAAATTATACCCGGATAATTGACAACTTCATTGGTATTTAAAATTTGTCCGCCAGGAGCATTCTTATCAATGATCAATGTTTTTAGTTTAGCTCTTCCGGCATAAATTCCGGCACTCAAACCGGCACTTCCGGCACCTAAAATAATCAGATCATAGATCTCTTGATTCATTAGATCTTACCTACTAAATCCAGTGAGGGAATCAAGGTATCTTCGCCTGGTTTCCATTTCGCCGGACAAACCTCATTTCCATGCTTTGCAACGAATTGAGCAGCAGCGACTTTACGCACTAATTCTTCTGCGTTGCGGCCAATTCCCATATCATGCACTTCATAGGCTTTGATTTTTCCATGCGGATCAATAATGAAGGTCCCACGTAATGCCTGAAAAGTGTCTTTTACTAAAATACCGAAGAAATCCGCTAATTTTCCGGTTGGATCTGCCAACATCGGATATTTGATTTTTCCGATCGTATCGGAAGTATCTGCCCATGCTTTATGTACGAAATGACTGTCACAAGAAACAGAATAAACTTCACAATCCATTGATTTTAATTCTTCATAGTAATCCTGTAAATCTGCCAGTTCAGTCGGACATACAAAAGTAAAATCGGCTGGATAAAAGAAAAAGATTGCCCATTTTCCTTTTAAATCTTTATGGGTTACTTCTTCAAACTTTCCATCGTGATACGCTTCTACTTTAAACTCTAATAATTCTTTATCAATTAAATTTTCCATAAAAAAACCTCCTTACATAGTTATTATGCTATGCAATGAAGGGCTTATACTTAGATTTCTTTGATTAAATGGTGTTTCCTTAGTCCATGATAAATTCCGTCTTCTTCTATTGGCTTAGTGATATCCTTTGCTATGGCTTTTAATTCGTCAACAGCATTTCCCATGGCAATCGGCAGATCAACAGTATTAAACATTTCCGTATCATTGGGTCCATCGCCAAAAGCGATCGTATTCGTGATATTTTGATCTAAATAGTCAGCTAAGATACGAATTGCTTTTCCTTTGGATGAAGTTTTAAGACTCAGATCAGTCGATAACTGACCGGGATGTACCTGAACATCAAAATCATCTTGAAAATACACCCTGGCTGCTTCTAAAATTTGTTCGGTTGGACAAATCATCATCGCCATTTGAACCTTTAATGTTTCTGCATTCGAGAGCGGATATAAACGAGCTAGCGGCATCTGCCATTTTTTCGCAAATCGGATACAGATCGGATCATCTATTCTATTCGTATATATTTTTTGATCCTCTTCCAAAAAGTAAATAATCCCATTGTCTTTAGCGAATGTCTCCAGCTTTTTTATTAGTGCCAATGAAATCATATCTTTATAGATCACTTGATCATGGTAATGAATGCTGGCACCATTACAGCTGATATATCCATCAAAAGGGTAATCCTGAATTTCTTGTGGCATAAAGCAAAGACAGCGGCCACTGGCAATGAAAATTTGATGTCCGGCTTTTTTTAAAGCCTCTAAACTGTAGCGTGTTTTTTCACTCATTTTGACTAAATTAGTATGGCAGTCAATCAGAGTTCCATCAATATCAAAAAAAATTAATTTCTTTTCCATAATTTCCTCCCGCTAAGCATCATAGCAGATCTTTGTATTTTTCTAAATTCAATTAACTTTAAATTAACCTAAATAACTTACTTTTAAAAATTAAAAATCATCATGAGAAATTGTTTACATAGAGTTAACGCAGGCTGTCTTTGGATTTAATATGACTTTGCTATAATGGGGGCGTCTTCAAAAGAGACGAAACATAACTACAGGGGGGAAATATGTCAGAGATCATATTAAAAAATGTTAGAAAGGATTATGACAATAAAAGCACAGTCATTGAAAATCTGGATCTAACCATTGCATCAGGCAGTTTTACGGTATTGGTAGGACCGTCAGGATGCGGAAAATCGACGACACTTCGCATGATTGCCGGACTCGAAGATATTTCATCGGGAGAACTCTATATTGATGGGAAAAAGATGAATGACGTTGATCCGGGAGACCGTGATATTGCCATGGTATTTCAAAACTATGCTCTTTATCCAACCATGAGCGTCAAAGGGAATATTGAATTTGGCTTGATCAATGCTAAGATTCCTAAAGAGGAAAGAGAACAGCTGATTGAAGAAATTATCGATATTGTTGGATTAAGAGAATACCTGAACAAAAAGCCGTCACAATTATCCGGGGGACAAAGACAGCGTGTAGCGTTAGCCAGAGCAATGGTTAAAAAGCCGAAAGTCTTTTTGATGGATGAGCCGCTAAGCAACCTAGACGCAAAATTAAGAAATCAAATGCGTTCAGAATTGATTGAACTGCATCACAAATTAAATGCGACATTCGTTTATGTAACGCATGATCAGGTGGAGGCATTATCGATGGCAACCGATATTGTCTTAATGGAAAAAGGAAAGATCCGTCAGCATGGCTCACCGCATGATATTTATACCTATCCAAAGAATGTGTTTACCGCACAGTTTATCGGAACACCGGAAATGAATATCATCGAACGTCAGAAATTTGAAGCGATCGCAGAGCTGCCAAAACAAATTGCGTATATCGGATTTAGACCATCTAAAGTAAAAATGTATGAACCGACACATGATCAAAAGGAAAAGCTGATCTTCACCGGCACCGTCTTAACAAAGGAAATGTTAGGTTCAGAAATCATTTATCGTGTGCAAACGAATATGGGAGTCGTGGCAGTCAAAATGTTTAGTGATATTAACTTGAATTTGGACGATGAAATCAAATTATCGCTTTCTTATTCTAGTATTCACTGTTTTGATGAAAATAAAAATAGAATGGATACTATTCATTCATGAAAAACGAATTCTTAAAAAAAGCGAAACCCTATCTTTTCATTGCACCGGCTCTCATTATCTTCTTAGTCTTTTCGATCTATCCGATCGCAAGTATGATCCAGCTCAGCTTTTTTGAGTGGGACTTTATATCTCCGACAAAACTATTTGTTGGTTTTCAAAATTACATCACTTTATTTCAAGACAGTGCCTTTTATCAGACCCTTTCCAATACGTTTGTCTATATGATCTTGACGGTTGGCTTAGGTATCCTATTTGGTGTGCTGCTGGCACTATTCTTAAATAAGAAATCGAAAGTAAACAGCTTTATGCAAAGTATTATTTTTTCACCTTATATTGTTTCACTGGCTTCTATTTCATTTTTATGGATGTGGCTGATGAATACAGATTTTGGTTTAATTAATTATATTTTATCCATTTTCAAGATTGGACCGATCGATTGGCTGGGAAGTCCTAAAATAGCTTTGTTTTCACTGGTAATCATTTCTGTATGGAAAACCGTGGGATACAATACCATCATTATTTTATCGGCTTTGCAAAGTATTCCTAAACATCTTTATGAGGCAGCATCTTTGGATAAAGCCAATCGTCGTCAGACCTTCTTGAAGATTACTTTTCCGATGATCTCACCAACCTTATTCTTCTTGACTATCGTCAATATCATCGCTTCATTTAAAGTGTTTGATACCATTCAGATCATCACTCAAGGAGGACCACAGAACAGTACCAATACTTTGGTTTATTCCTTGTATGAATATGGTTTTAAGTTCTATAAGATTGGCTACGCTTCTACAATTGGCGTTGTTCTGCTTGTGATTATCAGCATCTTCACGATCATTTATTTCAAATTATTATCTAAGAAAGTGCATTATCAATAGGGGGGACAGATCATGAAAATAGTAAAAAAAACACCACGTATACTTATTACGATCGTTCTCTTTCTGATCTTCTTCTTTCCCTTTTATTGGATGTTTACGACATCTGTCAAAACATTGGGGGAAACCGTCAGAATACCACCGACGATGTGGCCGGAAATCTTTCAATGGGAGAATTTTAAACGGGCATTTGAAGCGATTCCGTTCATGCAGTATCTGGGAAACAGTGTCATTGTTACATTAAGTGTCTTGATCCTGCAAATGTGTACCATTGTTCCGGCAGCATATGCTTTTGCCAGATATAAGTTTAAAGGGGATAAGATTTTGTTTGGATTAATCATGATTACAATGATGATTCCTGCTCAGCTTGTCTTCCTGCCTTTATTTGTCATGTTTTCAAAACTAGGCTGGATCAATACATATCAAAGTTTGATCTTGCCGTTTGCTTCTAGCGCCTTTGGAATCTTCATGCTGCGCCAGACCTTTAAACAGGTGCCTAAAGAATTGATTGAAGCTGCTAAGCTTGATAAGGCAAGTGAATTCAAGATTATTCGTAAGATCATGCTGCCGTTAGCTAGGCCAACGCTGACAACTTTGGGGCTCTTGACGTTTATCAATACTTGGAACGATTATTTCTGGCCTTTAGTTTTAACAACCAAAGACACCGTACGAACATTGCCGGTTGGAATTGCTTCTTTACGAAATATTGAAAGCGGGGTTAATTTCCATGTTTTAATGGCAGGAAATGTAATGCTGGTCATTCCTATTTTAATTGCCTTCTTACTGGCACAAAAACAAATTATCAAAGCATTCACCTATATGGGAGATAAATAACAGGAGAAAAAAATGAGAAAAACTAAACTGAATAAGCTTTTAAAAGTTTCTTTAGCGTCACTGATGACTGTTGCCTTATTTGGCTGTTCAACCAATAAAGAAAATAATGGGGGAGACAGCGGGGTAACGGAATTAACGTTCTGGTATTCATGGCAGGATAAAGTAGCCGAAAACAATTTGGAACTCACTCAAAAATTTAATGATACGATTGGAAAAGAAAACAATATTCATATTACAGCAGAGTATCAGGGAACCTATGATGACCTGCATGCGAAATTACAGAGTGCCTTTGTAGCCAATGAACAGCCTGCCATTTCGGTCATGGAAATCGGCAGTATCAAGACATTTGCAGCAGCCGGTATGTTAGAACCATTGGATTCTTATATCTCTGATGAAAAAGAAGCTAACTTTTTACCGGGGTTAATGGAAAACTCTTATGTTGATTCAAAACTATACGGAGTCCCTTATTTAAGAAGTACACCGATCTTCTATTACAATAAAACTCTATTCGATCAGGCTGGAATCAGTGAAGCCCCTAAAAATTGGGAGGAGCTGGCAAGTGTTTCAAAACAATTAGAATCCTTGGGCGTAAAAGGATTTGGATTTCTGAACGATGTTTGGCATTTCGAAGCATTGACAAAGGGGAATGGCGGAAATACTGTCAGTGCAGATGAAACCACTGCAGTTTTCAATCAGTCGGAAGCCTTAGAAGCAGTCAGCTTTTTAAAAGACGGACTTGCTAACAGTAATTTCAAATATTACAGCGGAAATAATGCCAGCGATACGTTAAGCACAGAACAGATGAATCAAAAAGTAGCGATGTGGCTTGGATCAACCGGAAGTTTAAACAATACTTTGGATATCGCCAATCAAAATGGCTATGAAATCGGAACAGCGTTCATTCCTTGCGGTAAAGAATACAGTGTGCCTACCGGTGGCTGCAACATTGTCATGACTTCAAAGTTAAACGATAAGCAAAAAGAAGCCGCTGCAATGTTCATTAACTTCATGACTGATCAGGAACAAGTAGTCTATTCTCATAAGAAAACAGGATACTTACCAACAACTCAAACAGCAATTGACAGTGATGAAATCAAAGCATTATATGAACAGACACCACAGTTTAAAGTAGCTTTAGATCAGCTGCAGTATGGAAGCGGACGTCCAATGAACAAAGGCTATGTTGAAGCTGCGAAAGTCTATACGACAGCTTTAGATAAAATATTTACAACCAATGAAGATCCTAAAGCAGCCTTAGACACCGCTGCGGACAGTGCAACCAAGATTTTACAGGAAAATAAATAACGGAGGATAGCATGAGAAAATTAGTTGTTATTAGTGTAGATTCATTGTTTACCAGTGATTTGGACAAGGTTAAAAATCTGACAGGATTCAGTGAAGCTTTATCAGACAGCATCATCGTTAAAAATATTGAATGTATCTATCCGACGTTGACTTACCCTTGCCATGCCACCATCATGACCGGGTGCTATCCAAATAAACACGGGATCTTTCATAATGAAAAATTAGATCCCGGCATTCACAACGGCAACTGGTTTTGGCATTATGAAGATTTGAAAGTAAAGACGATCTTTGATTATGCAAGAGAAAACAAGCTGACAACGGCAGCAGTATCATGGCCGGTAAGCGGAAATGGTCCGATTGATTACTTACTGCCGGAAATCTGGCCTTTGGATTATGAAAGAAGTAATTCGGCTATCTTAAACGCCGCTTCTTTAGAAGGAAAAAAAGTATATTATCGCAATAAACACTTACTGAATTGGAAAGAGAATTTAGCTCTGGATACCTTTGCCGAAGCAGCGGTAATGGATATCGTCGATCATTATCAGCCGGATGTGCTGTTCTTGCATCAAGCAACACTCGACCATGTTCGCCATATCAACGGAACACAAGGAGAAGCCATCCTTGAAGCTCATCAAAAACATGGGCATTGGCTTGCCAATATCTTTGAAATGTATAAACGTGCCGGAATCTTTGATAAGACAACATTTGTTATTTTGGGGGATCACGGTCAGTTAAATATTCATCGTGTGGTCAGCATTAACGAAATGCTGAGACGAGAAGGCTTGATTAAAACTGACGGATTAGGCAATGTCTTGGATTATGACGCCTATGTTCAGTCTGCCGGAATTTCCGGACATGTCTATATTAAAAACAAATTAGCAGCTGCTAAAGTGATGGGTATCTTAGAAGAGGCAAAACGCTTAGGTTACATTGAACATATTTTCAACAGCGATCAGCTTAACAGTATGCATCTATCAGGGGATTTTGATTATGTTGTTGAAAGCTGTCCGTTTATCTCGATATCCAATGATGTGGATGGAGAAATTGTAAATGAAATCAATAATGATGACTATAAATATGCGAAAGCAACCCATGGACATTTACCGACCAAAGGGGATCGACCACCGTTTATCATCTATAATTCACAATTACCTGCAAGAGTAATTGAACATGGACGTTTAGTTGATGAATTTCCAACCTTCATGAAATTATTGGGATTCGTGATCCCGGATGATATTGACGGAACTGCTCTGATATAAAATAAAACAAGCACTATCCTTATTGACCCTGTTAATCGGCAGGGTTTTATTATGTCAAGCGATGAAAAAAGGCTTAATTTCATTAAATCGAAAATTAAGCCGTATTACTATTATTTAATTCTTTGATGTAAGACTAGGAATAATGGTGAGGTTTATTGATGTTCTCTTCTGTAGCTATGAATTCTTCTTACTTTTAAAACATTATCTTCACCGGGAAAGTGAAAAGGATTCATTTTGGTTTCTTTAAATCCGGCAATGATATCTTCTGCATCTTCCATAATATCTTCCAAATTCATGGTTCCATACATTTTAGGTGGCAGTAGATAAATAGGGATACATTCTTTTTCATATGCCTTAATGAATTGAGGAACTCCATATCTTAAATGCGGACACGCCATTAATACATCATACTTACTCATGATTTCATTGGCAAGAGTGAAAGGGTAAAAATCAATCATGACCTTGTCTTCTAAATGTTTTTCAACGATTTCCTTTTTTACTTTGGTTACCATTGCACTAGATGAAAAACCACCGCCACAGCAAATTAAAATTTTCAACATTATTGTTTCCTCCTTATAGTTGACTTCCATTAGATTGTATCACTTTTTGATACCAATAAAAAGAATCCTTGCGAATTCGCTTCAAATCTTTTACATCAAAGTCATCACGATTAACATAAACGAAGCCATAACGTTTCCTGCACCCTTCGCGAGTACTGATAAGATCAATGGCAGACCAAGGACAATAACCAAAAACATCAACGTTTAAATCAAGTGCTGCTTTTACTGCTAAGATATGCTGTCTTAAATAATCGATGCGATAATCATCATGAATACACTCATCCGGTGTCAGTTCGTCCTCACACCCACATCCGTTTTCCGTAATGATTAAAGGTAAATGATAGCGGTCATATAGATCGATTAGAGTAGCGGTTAAGCCAATCGGATCGATATTCATGTTGTAGCTGGTTTTGGCGATGTATTCATTGCTGACCGATTTTCCGATTGATGGCTTTTGGGCTAAAATAGAAAGAAAGCTTATATCATGATTTTCCATGTTTTGAAGCTGCTCCAGATTTAGAGCGTCCTCTTTTTTCCAATGTTCAACTGTTGCTCCGCCATAATAATTAAATGCAATAAAATCGGGATGCGCATTTTTTAAATAGTCCATGTCCTTTGCTTCCCATGTAAACATTGCTTCTTGCTGTTGTAAATAGCTTAAACAGGTAGTAGGGTACTGTCCTTTTACTAAAGCATCAAGATAAAAATAGTTTCTCAGATCACAAAAACGTTTTGCGGCAATATAATCAAGTGGATGACATGTCTTTGGATAACAGCAGGTTATATTCGGTACAGGACCGATTTTTGCAGTCGGACATAGTTCATGACATAAGATCATTGCTCTTGCCTGAGCAACTAATTGATGATGAGCTTGCTGATATAATTCTTTATCACTGTGAAACATGCGGTTTGATCCCATTATATCGACAGCTCCAAAAAAGATCAGCATATTTTGTTCGTTAAACGTCAGCCAGTAATGAACATCATCTTTATAGTGCTTGAATAATTGTTTGGCGTAATCCACATAGGCATCGATCATTCTGCGATCCAGCCAGCTGCCATAAAGATCAATCAGTGCTTGCGGGATATCAAAATGAAAGATTGTGACGATAGGTTCAATATGATAACGGTGACATTCATTAAATATATTTTTATAAAAGTCAATACCCTCTGGATTTAGATGAAACCCGTCAGGTAAGATTCGTGACCAGGCAATCGACATTCGATAGGCTTTGAAACCCATTTCTGCCATTAATGCAATATCCTCCTTATAATGATGGTAGTGATCACTGGCAACACTAAAATCACAGCATCCGGGATTAGGCTGCTGCAGGTCTTGAACAGAAATTCCTTTATTTCCTAATGTTGCTCCTCCTTCAAACTGAAAACTTGATGTTGAAGCACCCCATAAAAAATGTTTGGGGAATGATGTATTTTGAGTTGTTTGCATATTCGTTTCCTCCTGCTTTTACTATAAAATTAAATAATGTAAAGAGAAACAGAAGGATTATAAAAAAAGTTCGAAATCGTACTTTTTTAATATTTTGTATGATATAGTAAACTAAGAGGTGAACACGGTGAAAACAAAACAGTTTATTATTCAGGCGATGATGGACCTGCTTCAGGAAAAGAGTTTTCAGGATATAACCATTCAAATAATTTTGGATAGAGCAGGAGTAGCAAGATCAACCTTTTATCGCTATTTTTTAGATAAATATGATATAGCGGGTGTTTTTTTAGAGAATCATCTTGTACGTATTTTAGATAGCTATGCTGATGCGGATTTGGAAACAGTGTTCAGAGATATTTTTGAACTTTTTTTAGAAGAGGAAAATTTCTTTACAAAAGTATATAGGATGAAAGGAAGAAACAGCCTGCTTGACTATCTTTATCAGTATCTAAGTGATGGAATGACGAAGCTTTATCTTACAAAAACAAAAAAGAAAGAATTAAGTGAAGATGAATATTATCGCCTGACTTCTATGATTAGCGGTCAAATCTATGTGATTTATCGCTGGTTTAGAAAGAAAGACAGAGAAACAACGAAATATATGGTATCCTTAATGCTTGATCTTATTCCAGCTCCATTTGACGTTTTGAAATAAGTTTTTTTGAATCCGTTTTATCGGAAAGGTATTTTTATTTTTTTGAAAAACGAGTAATCTTAATCAAGAACTGCTATAATAAAGAAAAAGGGAGGTGCAGCATATGCTAATCATTATCGTAGCCATTATTGCCATCGTTGTAGGATATTTAGTTGTCATTCAGCGACGCTTGGTTCATTTAGATGAGAATTGCTATAACGCATTGTCACAAATCAGTGTTCAGCAAAATGCACGCTGGGAAGCCATTACCAGCTTAGTAAAATTAACAAAAGATTATTCTGACTATGAATACAAGACATTAATGGATGTCGTAAAGCAAAGACAGACCTTGACAAAAAATGATGATGTTAATAAAATCAATGAACAACAAAAAATCATGGAACAGGCAATCTCAAAATTTCAGGTTATTTCTGAAGCATATCCTGACTTGAAGGCAGATCAAGTCTACACGAAAACAATGGAGAGCTTAAAGCAATATGAAGATCAAGTACGCTATAGTCAAATGGTATACAACGATACGGTTACTAAATTTAACCGTAAGATCAGACAATTGCCGGCAAGTTTATTTGCGAGCATGTTAGGCTTTGGTGATTTAAAAGATTATCTGGAAATGGATGAAGCAAAGGAAACCATGCCGAATGTTTAAATCACTGAAAAAGTGTGTCTTTTCATTATTAGCGATTCTCATTGCGGTTAGCTGTTTGGTAAGAGTTGAGGCCATTACATGCAATTCTATTGATATCCATGTATATCTTCAACCTAATGGGGACGCTTATATCGAAGAAGTTTGGGATATGTATATTGATGAAGGAACTGAAGTTTATAAGGATGAAAGTCAATTAAACGATTGTGAAATTTTAGATTTACGGGTAAAAGATGATAAAGGGAATGTATTTACTACATTTGACAGATGGGATACCTCTTTATCATTTGAACAAAAGAAGTATAAATGCGGATTAAATAAAACCTCATCAGGCTATGAAATTTGCTGGGGAGTAAGTCAGTATGGGAGAAATCGCTATACTGTATCGTATACGATGACCAATTTTATTAACAGCTATGAGGATTATGACGGATTTAATCAGCGCTTGGTTAATGATAAGATGAGTAATCCGCCGCAAAAGGTCAGTATTACTATTAGTGCCGATAGTGTCAAATTCAGTGATCAAAATACCAAGTATCAAGGGATGGGCTTTAAAGGGGATGTCATATTATACAGTGACTATTTATATGCCACTTCTAGCAAAAGTCTTTCAAGCAAGAATCATGCTACTATTTTAATGCGTTTTGATAAAGGCATGTTTTCACCTACAAATAAGGTAGATAAAACCTACGCTGAGGTAGAAAAAGAGGCGAATGAAAGAGGTAAGCTGAACTTATTTGAAATGATTGCTCCAATTGCGATTGTCGGAGGTGGTGCGGCATTACTATTCATTTTTATTTATACGGCGCGTTTCTATGCAAGCTCTCGTAAAGTGAAGAAATATCATGTTTCTAAACGTGATGTCAACTACTATCGAGATATTCCTTTTGACGGAAATCTAATTCCTGCTTATTTCTCATTAATTCAGACCAGTGAATTGAAAAACGAGACAGATATTATAGGGGCTTATTTATTAAGATGGATGCTGAATAAAAATATTCGTATTGAAGTGGCAGAAAAGCCGGGATTGTTCAGATCTAAGCAGCAGCCTTCAATCATTTTTGAAAATAATCTGGGAATTGATCATTATTTAGAAAAACAGCTATATGAAATGCTTTATAAAGCCAGTGGAAGAGATCATATTCTACAAGAAGATGAATTTGAAAGATGGGCTAAAAATAATTATGAAGATGTTGAAAGCTGGCTCGAATCTATAAAACTGAACGGTGAAAACTATTTTACAGATAAAGGATTTATTTCAACATATACTAAAAGGGGATTATTCCATCTCATTAAAGCAAAACAGCGCTATATTAATGACATGGGAAAAATAAAAGTTGAAGAAGTTCTCGGACTAAAATTTTATCTGAAAGAATTTACATTGGTTAATGAACGTGAAGCTAGGGAAGTGTACCTATGGAAAGATTATTTGATTTATGCCAGTTTATATGGTATTGCCAGTGAGGTAAGCAGACAGTTTGAGGAATTGTATCCTAAATATTTTGAAGAATATATTCCTTATTACTCAAATCCATATGCGACGATTATGATGATTAATCACATGAATTATTCATTGCACCAAGGCTACTCAGCCGGATTCCAGTCTTCTCAGTCTACCAGCTTTTCTGGAGGCGGCGGAGGTGGAGGTTTCAGCGGCGGTGGTTCCGGTGGTGGTGTAAGATAAACAGTTTTGCTGTTTATCTTCTTTTTTTTCGCTCATACTATAATGGGTGATAAAATGAATAACGAACAAAGAAAAGTGGTATTGGTTGGAGTAGGATTTGTAGGCATGTCCTTAGCCTATTCTTTGCTTAATACCGGTGGCATTGACGAATTGGTTTTAATTGATCAAAACTATGAAAAAGCAATCGGTGAAGCAATGGATTTAAATCACGGACTTCCTTACTTAAATAAAAAGATATTAGTCAGACCGGGAGATTACAGCGAATGTCAGGATGCAGATGTGGTCGTGATCTGTGCCGGTGCAAATCAGAAAGAAGGACAGTCACGTTTAGAATTAACACAGATTAATGCAAAGATAATGAAAGATATCACCACTAAGGTAATGGAAAATCATTTTGACGGCATTTTTGTAGTAGCAAGCAATCCCGTGGATATTATGAGTTATGTAGTCATGAAAGCATCGGGAATGAAGCCGACTCGGGTAATTGGTTCCGGAACATTGCTGGATACCGCACGCTTACGCTATTATATGGGAGAATATCTTCAGATCAGCAGTTCTAATATCCATGCCTATATTTTAGGAGAGCATGGTGATTCTTCATTCGTTCCATGGATGAATTGTTTTATTGGCTGTAAGCCGTTATTAGAATATCTGGTTGAAAAAGATAAAAGTATGGACAGTATACAGCATATTTATGATTTAGTAAGAAATGCGGCTTATGAAATTATTGAGAGAAAGAAAGCCACTTATTATGGAATTGGCTTATCTTTAAACCGTTTGCTGATGGCGATCTTTAATGATGAAAACAGTATCCTGACTGTTTCTGCTTATCAGAGTGGTGAGTATGGGAAAAAGGGACTCTATATCGGAGTGCCGGCAATTATTGGGCGCCAAGGAATAAAAGAAATTATCAAACTGGAATTAAATGAAAACGATAAGAATAAGTTTAATCACAGTTGTGAAACATTGAATCAAACGATCGTCAATTATCTTGAATAATAATAAAAAGCAACTTCGGAGTTGCTTTTTTAATATGGGCGACCTCCCGGTCTTGGTCCTCCCGGACCTCCTGGACCTGGGCCAAATGGTGGACGCCCCGGACCTCCTGGACCTGGGCCAAATGGTGGACGACCCGGACCTCCTGGACCCGGACCAAATGGCGGACGACCCGGACCTCCTGGACCTGGGCCAAATGGTGGACGACCTGGACCTCCTGGGCCTGGACCCCATGGTCCGAATGGTGGACGTGGTCCCCAAATTGGCGGCGGTGGACCAAAAGGTGGGCGAGGTCCCCAAAATGGACCCGGACCAAATGGCGGATAGGTAAAACCGAAATCAATCGGTCCTAAATCAAAGTCAACATAGAACATATTATCATCCTTTCAGTTATGATTATGCAATCTAGTCAAATTATGTTATAATAAATGACTAGAAAGAGGTATAAATATGAGAAAATTTACCAACCTGGTTTTAAGCCGACGCATGGTAACGATTTTGCTGATTATTATTCAGGCTATTATACTATTAGTTTTAATTAACAGCTTTTCCCATGTGTTTACATATATTTATATTTTCTTTATTTTATTAAGCATTATCATGGTTCTTTATTTAATAAATAAGGAGACATCGCCTTCTTTAAAACTGCCTTGGCTAGTGATTATGATGTTGATTCCGTTATTTGGGGGGGCTTTGTATTTATTATTTGGACAAAACCATGTATCTAAAGCTTTAAAGAAAGAAAATAATAAATTATACGCTTTAAGAAACAGTGCATCTTACAGCGATCAAGAAACATTTAAACAACTGCAAATAGATTTTCCACATTATATCGGACAGGTCAATTATTTGCGAAATTATTCCAATGCGAGAGTGTATGCCCATACGAAAACGACTTATTTTCCTTTAGGTGAGAATATGTTTGAAGCTATGTGTGAAAAAATGAAGCAGGCTAAAAAATATATCTTTATTGAAAGCTTTATCGTTGATGAAGGGTATATGCTTCAGACGGTGCTGGATATTTTGATTGACAAAGTAAAAGAGGGAGTAGAAGTACGTTTTATCTATGATGATCTTGGCTGCTTGACAACGCTGCCGCCTGAATACTTCCGTTATTTAAGATCACATGGAATAAAAGCAATGGCATTTAATCCTTTTGAACCTATTTTATCTATCGTGCATAATAATCGTGATCATCGCAAGATTACCGTTATTGATGGTGAGATTGCTTTTAATGGCGGTATTAATATTGCTGATGAATATATAAATAAGATTCGCCGCTTTGGTCATTGGAAAGATAATGCGGTTATGCTGGAAGGGGAGGGCGTTAACGATTTCACTTTAATGTTTTTAGAGACGTGGAATTATTATATGGATGAAGATGAAGATTTCTCTGTCTTCCTATATGATAAAGAAAGTCTTCCGATTGATAATGGCTATGTGCAATGCTATGAAGACAGTCCTTTGGATTATGAACTGGTAGGAGAAAACGTCTATCTCAATATTATTAATCAGGCAAATCATTATGTTTATATCACAACACCGTATTTAATTATTGATAATGATTTAATGATTGCCTTATGCAATGCGGCAAAACGTGGGGTAGATGTTCGTATTATCATGCCTTTTATTCCTGATAAGTGGTATGTGCATTTGATTGGACAGGCAAGCTATGATCAATTACTTAAAGCCGGTGTTAAGATTTATGAATATACACCGGGATTTATTCACGCTAAAACGTTTATCAGTGATGACCATGTGGCAACGGTAGGCACTATTAATTTAGATTACCGCAGCTTGGTGCATCATTTTGAGTGTGGGACATATATGCTGGGAACCAGTGCTGTTTGCGATATTAAAAAAGATTATTATGAAACATTGGAAGTTTCTCAGCCTGTTTTTATTGGCTATTTTAAATCAAAACCATGGTATTTAAGAATCATTGCGGTCTTTTTAAAGTTGTTTGCACCGTTGATGTAGAAAGGCAAATATGCGGATTATAAAATTGCAGATTCAAATGATTGAATTTATAAATAAAGAATATGATGACTTATTAAAAAGCAGTGTGGAAAGGATTGGGTTATCTTTTCCGATTAAGGTAGAAGTAAAAGAAAATGGATATCGTTGTATCGATGGACATAAGCGCTTAACGGTTTTGAATGATTTAGGGATGAAAGAAGTACCTGCGATTGTTGTTAATAACGGTAATAATCGCTCGAATGATTGCTGGCGAGGAAGAAATCATCATTAGAAAGAGGATAAAATGAACTGTAAGATATTTAAACAATGCGGGAGCTGTGACTATTTGCATATAGCTTATGAGGAGCAGTTAAAAAAGAAGAGGGAATATTGTGTTCAGCTTGTGAAAAAGGCGAAATTGTCACAGGTCAAAGTGGCAGATACGATAGGAGCGAAAGATCCCTATCATTATCGAAACAAGGTGATTGTGGGATTTAATCAGCGTAATGAAGCCGGGTTTTATGAAGAAAATTCGCATAAGATTATTCCTTATACAACCTGTTTGCTGCATGATGAAGAAAGTGATGCGATTATCCAAAAAATCGCTTCTTTATTGCGTAAATATAAAATTCAAATTTATAATGAGGATCGTCGCAAGGGGTTCTTGCGTCATGTATTGATTCGCCGAGGGATTAAAACAAATCAGACAATGGTGGTTTTGGTGACAACTTCGTCTGTTTTTCCAGGTTCTAAGAATTTTGTGAAGGAACTGACTTCGCAGTTTAAAAATATTAAAACCATTGTTATGAATATTAATACAAGAAAAACGAGTATTGTATTGGGGAATGATGAAAAGATTCTTTTTGGTAAAGGCTATATCGAAGATGAACTGTGTGGATTGAGATTCAAGATTTCACCTAAATCATTTTATCAGATCAATCGTGATCAGTGTGAGGTGCTTTATAATAAGGCATTGTCTTTACTGGACTTAAAAGGCAGTGAAACCGTTATTGATACTTATTGTGGTATTGGGACGATTGGAATGGTAGCTTCTAAAAAAGCGAAGCAGGTTATTGGGGTTGAATTGAATAAAGATGCGGTGAAGGATGCAATTTACAATGCCAAGATGAATAACATCAAAAATATTCGTTTCATTAATGAAGATGCCACAGCATTTATGGTGGAATTGGCAAAGGAGAAAGTGGAGATTGATGCGGTGATTATGGATCCGCCGCGAAGTGGAACTACACCTGCCTTTATCAATGCGATAAAAGCGTTGAAGCCTAAACAGGTGGTTTATATTTCTTGTGATCCGTCTACACAGGTGCGTGATCTAGGGTTGTTTAAAGAGGCGGGATATGCGTTTGATACGATGATTCCAGTGGATATGTTTCCCATGACAGAGCATGTGGAGTGTATAACGTTGTTATGTAGAAGATAATTGAAAAAAGCCTGATAAATAAAGGCTTTTTTTCATTTTATGCTATTCAAAAGTATTGCTTGATTTATCATTTTTAACACATTATGTCGTACTTTTTTGATATCTTGAAAAAAACACAAATATTTAGTGTACAATGTCATAACAATACAATCCACCCTAGTCTAATGCGTAGGCATGAACTTTTTTATGTACATGTTCAAATTTGAACATGAATATCCCTTTATCTAATAATATGTAATTGCTATGAAAAAATCATGTAAAAGAGTTAATAAGGCGCTGACAAAAAAACAATAGCACGACATAATGATTTTAGGAGGTATTCAAAATGGAATTTAACAAAAAAGATTTTACTGAAAACCTGATACATCTATTTTATGACAGGTGTGAGCTTGGTGATCATTCACGAGGACTTGAATCAAAGGAGTTTAAAAACAGTTTGGGAAAAATGGAGAAAATAATGAATTGCTTGATGGATGATGCAAATGATAAGCAGAAAGTATTGATTCAGGAACTGTCTGACCTTTGTCTGGAAATTATCAACCTGACTGCACCTTATGATTTTGAAAACGGATTTTGTACAGCGATAGAATTTTTCAAAGGCATTCAAGAACGCAATGTTTCAGTAGAAACAATGATAAACATGCGACTTAAGTCAAGAACTACATTTGATCATTTCGAAAATCAAGACTAGACTATTATCATTCAAGATGTTCATATGGGCATCTTTTTTTTGTTTTTTGAAATGAAATTTAGTTGATGAGATCAGCAGAATAAAAATTTTACTGCTTTCAGATATATATAATTACCATTTATTCCCAGTGCTTCTGCTATTATAAAATGCTATGATAAACTTAAAACATGAATCAAAGGAGCTGGATAAAATGAAGAAAACAATATTGAATTTGAAAACAGTGGGGAATTTCAAAAAATATTTATATGAGGAAGAAAGAAGTGAGGCTACTATCTCTAAATATATGAGGGATATCACAGGATTCTATGAATTTTTACCAGAAGATAAGATCGTTACGAAGGAGGCTGTTATTGCCTATAAACAGTCACTTGCGGATACCTATAAGCCAACAAGCATCAACAGTATGCTGGTTGCCGTCAATGGATTACTTGCCTATATGGGACTGAACGACTGCAAGGTAAAACTACAGAAGATCCAGAAAAGAATCTTCCATGATGAAAATAATCTCAGCAAGCAAGAATATCAACGTCTGTTAGCCGCCGCAGAATCAAAAAGCAATGAGCAGCTGTTGATGCTGATGCAGACGATCTGTGCAACAGGTATTCGTGTCAGTGAGCATAAGTATGTCACAGTGGAAGCATTGAAACAAGGGAGTGCCGTCGTCAAAAACAAAGGAAAGATCAGAGAGATCATATTTCCTAAAAAACTGAGACGATCATTACTGAAATACTGCAAGGAACATCATATTGAAAGTGGTGCTGTTTTTATCACGAAGCATGGCAATCCATTAGACAGAAGCAACATCTGGACGATGATGAAAAGCCTTTGCGATGAGGCTGGTGTAGATAAGGCAAAAGTTTTTCCACATAATCTGCGTCATCTTTTTGCGTACACTTTTTATGGTCTGGAAAAAGACCTTGTACGCCTCGCGGATATCCTTGGACATTCCAGCATCGAAACCACTCGTATCTATACAAAAACAGGGATGAAAAAATGTCAAAGCATCATGGATCGTATGGATCTTCTCTCGAAGAATTCGACTCAACTGGCTACCACATAAAAAAATACAACATAATACGGATTATGTTGTAAACGGCTTTTATGTATGCAAAAGTCCTATAAAATAGCGGTTTTTCAAAGGCTCCCCTAAGGCAGCATATTGGTAAAAATTTGATATTAGTGATTCTGTAACCGTTTTACACGATTAATCTTACCATGTTGTACAATCTTCGACAACGAATATTGGTGAACAACAAAATATTTTGGGGAAATCTATTTTTTTACACTTTTTGTGTGACATAGTTATGATTTCATACCAAAAAAAGGCGTAAAAACGCCATGAAAACAGTATCATAAAAAAATANCGATAGATTTCTCCCTCCTGCAAATTATTCATCGGATTGGAGACATGGATATGCATGATCAAAAGTTCGTCTTTGTGCTTTTTCCAGACGAATGTGATTCTTTGCATGTCCCGATAGATTTCTCCCTCCTGCAAATTATTCATCGGATTGGAGACATGGATATGCATGATCAAAAGTTCGTCTTTGTGCTTTTTCCAGACGAATGTGATTCTTTGCATGTCCCGATAGATTTCTCCGGATGACCTTGTCGTCTGTCCGGTATGTCTGCCAGTGATCACACAGCTGTGCGTATCATGCGATGCACATACATAATCAAAGGCCGTCAGCTCGATATCGGGAAGCTCATTTGCTTCTTTTTTCAATACCGAGGCGATTTCCTCCTTACCTTGATAAAACTCTTCGGCACAGGAACCGATCCATATGCAGCTGCGATGTAAATAGCTTATTGCGAAATCATCATCCTTTTTATAATGCCTGATCATGAGTTCTTTTGTCAGTTCTATACAGTGATGGATATCTTCCTTCTTCATGTCATTTCTGTCTCCCATTTTCTTAAATTTGCACCACATAATACGGATTATGTTGTAAACGGCTTTTATGTATGCAAAAGTCCTATAAAATAGCGGTTTTTCAAAGGCTCCCCTAAGGCAGCATATTGGTAAAAATTTGATATTAGTGATTCTGTAACCGTTTTACACGATTAATCTTACCATGTTGTACAATCTTCGACAACGAATATTGGTGAACAACAAAATATTTTGGGGAAATCTATTTTTTTACACTTTTTGTGTGACATAGTTATGATTTCATACCAAAAAAAGGCGTAAAAACGCCATGAAAACAGTATCATAAAAAAATATTAGGAAAGGACATCGGATCAAATCTGATGTCTTGATTTTTGAAATGGCATCCATTCGTGATGCCTTTTTGTGCGTTTCCTTATCATGCTTCATAAACTGCACCACATAATCCGTATTATGTGGTGCAAATTTAAGAAAATGGGAGACAGAAATGACATGAAGAAGGAAGATATCCATCACTGTATAGAACTGACAAAAGAACTCATGATCAGGCATTATAAAAAGGATGATGATTTCGCAATAAGCTATTTACATCGCAGCTGCATATGGATCGGTTCCTGTGCCGAAGAGTTTTATCAAGGTAAGGAGGAAATCGCCTCGGTATTGAAAAAAGAAGCAAATGAGCTTCCCGATATCGAGCTGACGGCCTTTGATTATGTATGTGCATCGCATGATACGCACAGCTGTGTGATCACTGGCAGACATACCGGACAGACGACAAGGTCATCCGGAGAAATCTATCGGGACATGCAAAGAATCACATTCGTCTGGAAAAAGCACAAAGACGAACTTTTGATCATGCATATCCATGTCTCCAATCCGATGAATAATTTGCAGGAGGGAGAAATCTTCCCGCATAAGATTGGTAAGTTTACCAAGGGATATTTTGAAATGCTGGTGAATCGTGACATCAAGAAAAACGGGACGATCACAGTCAAGGACAGAAAGAACCGTTACCATGTCATCAAGATCCATGACATCATCTACTGTGAAGCGTTTGATATGAACTGCATCATCCATTTATCTAAGAACGATGTGTTTGGCCGTTTGACACTTCTTGATTTTGAACAGATGCTGAGTGACAAAAATAGAAAAATGTTTAAACGGGTACATAAAAGCTATCTGGTCAATCGCTATCATGCATTATCGTTGTCACGTTATGAGCTGACGCTGCAAAACGATATCAGTGTTCCTGTATCACAGGAACGCTATAACGAGGTTCGGGATTGGCTGAGTCAATGATATGGGAGGGTGTTTTATGGAAGAACAGCATGTGATTCATGTGCCGGATATATTTACGCATAAGCAGTATCGAAGTGCAGGAGTGGCACATTTATTGAACATGAATCAGGAGCCGGAATTCTACTATCGGGGGAAGCCGATATCACAAGAGAAGGCAAATGAGATCGTGATCGCACATTTTAGAAAAAAGGAAAGTCAATTCAAGCGAAAGCAAAGAGGAAAGCGGGAGTGATTGGATGTGGCAAGCTCCACAATAGCATATCAATTGGAAATACTGACAGAACGCCTTGCGGAATTATATTTTGTAAAGCGTGATTATACAGGCCTGTCCGGATTCCTGTCCGATAAGATAAGCTGGATCGGTACCGGTATCAATGAGATATGTAGCAACTACAAAGAGGCAATGCTGTTCTTTGAAGAAGAAAAGAAAATATATGAAGGCTATTTTCAGATGGAGAACACATGGTTTCATGGCATCGAGATCAGTGATGATCTGGTCATCGTCATGGTCACGCTGACAGCCAAAACGCCTTCCGATTCCTCCTGTCTGATCGAGATGCCACTGCGTTTCTCAGTGATATGGAAAAAAGAGAAAGGCCTATGGAAAGTCGTTCATATCCATAACTCCATCGCAGATACCAATCTGACAGAAAACAATTATTTTAATATCGATGCGGCGAAATCGGCATACTCCCAGATGAATGAGAAACTAAGTAAAGCGGTCAACAGCGATGCCCTTACCGGTATCCATAATATGAATGGCTTTATTCATGAAACAGAATGCATATTTAAAAAATATCCAGAGGATTCCTATGCCATCATCAAGTTTGGAATCAAGAATTTTCGATATATCAATCGTGTCCATGGCTATGGTGTTGGCGATCAGGTACTGCGCAATATCGCCAAGAATCTTCAAAAGACATGCAATGTGGGGGAAACCTGTGCAAGGATCGAAAAAGATATCTTTGCCGCAGCGTATCGCTTTTCAACTAAGGATGAGCTGATGTATCGCATAGAGCATAAGGTACGTGCAAAGCTGATCGACAGACGAATCAGCAGGAAGATCCATATGGACATCTGTTTCATTGCCGGTATCTATGTACCGCAGGATATCCAGCATGAGCATGTCATCGATATGCTGGACAAGGCACTGATCGCACAGCAGGCCGTTCCCAAGAATGTGACCGGAAGCAAACTCATCTATTATAAGGATTCCATGATGAACAGCATGATACAAAAAAACGAACTCTTGGAAGCAGCCGCACCGGCTATGCTGGAGGATGAATTCAAATTATACATACAGCCACAGTTCGATATCAGGACACATGAGATCATTTCAGGAGAAGCACTGTGTCGATGGAAAAAGCAGGATGGCACACTTGTTCAGCCCAATGACTTTATTCCCGCATTTGAGGAGTATGGTCTGATCATCAATTTTGACTTCCATATGCTGGAGGTGTTATGCAAACAGATGCGAACGTGGATCGATCAGGGACTGCATCTCAAGCCGATCTCGATCAATCAGTCACGCCTGCATATCGGCTATGAGAATTATCTGGAGAACTTCTGTGCTACGGTAGACCGTTATCAGATACCGCATGATTATATCGCCTTTGAATTGACAGAATCCGCATTTGTGGAACAGCAGGATGAAATGGTTGAGCTGGCTGCACAGCTGCATAAAAGAGGATTTCAGCTGGCGATTGATGATTTTGGAACTGGATATGCATCCCTGAATTTCCTGAGTGTCGTATCTGCCGATATTTTGAAGATCGACAAATGCCTGTTGGATGGTATCGAAGATAAACAGCGTTCTCGCACGATCATAGAAAAGACCATCGAGCTGGCACATGAAATCGATATGACAGTTATCTGTGAAGGAATCGAAACAGAGGAACAGCTGGAATATCTCAGCAGGATCGGATGCGATATCGGACAGGGCTATCTGATCGGTCGTCCGATGGAAGCCATGCAGTTTGAAGCGTTATGGATGCAGCAAAAAGAGGAACTGAAAACGTACAAAGAGGAGAGGAAACAATGAAAAAGATCAAACCATCAGCTGTGATCGGGACACTGGCATGTATCCTATTCATCCCCATCATTATCATCAATCTGGTCATTATATTCAACGGCTTTAGTGACAGTGAAAATATACCCGGATTTTTTGGCTACCGTATGAACATCGTTCTGTCCGGTTCCATGTCACCAACATTTGATGCCGGCGATGCCGTCATCATTGAAGATGTTGACAACACAGAGAATCTGCAGAAGGGTGATGTCATCACCTATCTGGTATCCGGCAAGGCAACGACCCATAGGATCATCAGTGTTACAGAGCATGAGGGAAAAGTCGCCTATGTCACAAAAGGAGACTACAACAATATAGAGGATCGACTGGTCGTCTATCCGGATCAGATACAGGGAATCTATAAAGGTTTTCATATTCCCAAGCTGGGAAGCATCATGATGTTCATGCAGAGTACACAGGGCATGATGATCTGTCTGGGTGTTCCCTTTGCATTGTATATCGTATATGACCTGATGATGAGACGAAAGGAACGTCAGCAGGAACACAGTGAGCGAGATGAACAGCTGAAGGAAAAACAGAGACTGGAAGAAGAACTCGCAAAACTAAGAGCTGAAAAACAGCAGATGGAAGAAACAGATTAAACACGTTGTAACACAACATCTGATAAGTTGGCACAGACATTGGATGATGTTTACATATAAAAGAACAATGGAGGAAAAAGAAATGAAGAGAAAGAAAAGCATAGCAGCACGTTTAGGAGTGGCTGCCTTTGCATTGACACTCGTGACGACGTGCATGACTGGCGGAACATTGGCTAAATATGCATCAGAAGTAGCTGGAACTGGAACTACTGTTGCAGCTAAATGGGTGTTTAAAGCTGGTCAAACTGCAGACAGTGTAAGTGACTCAGCATATGGAACCTTTACGCTGGCAGAAACAAAGACAACAAATGTCAATGTTAAGGATACAGTGATCGCTCCTGGTGATTCAGGAACAGCAAAAGTCTTCTATGACTTCACGGGTACAGAAGTTGCGGCAACCGTAACGACATATATCAATATTACTTCAGCAGAAAAAGCTAAACTGCCAACAAATCTTGAAATCAAACTTGATGGAACTTGGACAAAAGTCAGTGCTATCACAGTGGATACAGATATCAAAGTCGCAACAAAAGAATTGAGTTTGAGCGATATGAGTGATGCTTCAAAAGCAAAAAGCTCTATGGATATCGAATGGCGCTGGAATTATGATGAAACGTCAAATACAAATAAGGATACAGAAGATACAGCAAATGGTAAAACACCGACAACTGGAACGATCAATGTGAAAGTAACTGCTGAACAGAAAGCGGCCGCTGCATCTTAAGTATTCGGCAGTAAATTAACATCTTACGTAAGATAAGGCACGAATAACTGGCAGTGTGTTGTGCCAGCACTGCCCTTTATCAAAGCATACAGAATTAAAAAGCTGTGTGCCTTGATAAAGGAAAATACAATCCGGAAGGAGAACCATATGAACGAAGATATAAAAGAAGAAAGTACAATGGAACAGACACAACAGCAGGAACCAAAGAAAAAGCGCAAAATGCTGATTCTGATATTGCTGCTTCTTTTGCTGGTGTCCAGTATTGGCGTGAGTCTGATGCTGAACAAGCACTTAGATGAACCGCCGGTAGTTGACAACATCACCATAGAACCGATTGAAAAGCGCAGCATCCATGTGAGTGGTCAGGTTACCTATTCCGATGGAAAGGTGTTTCATAATGGTCATGTACAGCTTCATTCCGATGTCATGGATACCACGACAGATGAGAATGGCTGGTTCCTGTTCAGGGAAGTCGACCCGGCAGAGCATACCCTTTCTGTGCTGGATGATGATGGCAATGTATTGGCGAAAGCCTATATGAATGTAGAACAAGGCAAGAGCGAAAAAGATTTTCATATCAAGAAGAATAAGGATGGGAACTATGTCGTACAGCTGTCGACGAATATCCGCTATCTGGAGCTGAAAGTAGAAGTGAATGGTCAAGATCTTCTCCTGATTCCAGAGGAAACATATGCTGTTACAGATAAAGGTCAGGTCTTCACACAGGATGGACAGCTGAAGGTCAAAGACGGACAGATCGTACTGCCTTCTGGAACTGTCATCCTAGAGAATAACAATATTATCCATTATCCATATATCGTTGAACCAGATAATACTGTTATCAGCATACCGAAAGATGGAACAACATTTGATGATGGTGTCAAGGTTGAAGGCGATGGAACGATCGTGTTCCCTGATACTGACACTGTAATTGACAATGACCGTAACGAGGTTATTGATAATGAAAATGGAACAACAACCGATATACCAAATGATAAGCCATCAAATATCACACCGGATGGTGATGTCAAACCGATTGAGCCTAGTGAACCGGATAAACCTGCAGATCCAGATACTCCAATAGATCCTGATAAGCCGATAGATCCAGACAAACCAGTCGATCCTGATAAACCGGTAGACCCGGATACTCCTATTGACCCAGACAAGCCTGTTGACCCTGACAAGCCGGTAGATCCTGATAAACCAGTGGATCCTGATGATCCAAAACCTGATGTACCCGATACACCGGAAGGATACTCCGTTGTTGGACGAAATAAGCTCAGCTGGACTTCCCCATGGGATGTGAAAACACCACTGACTGCACTGGATCTCTTTGATACAGGAAGAAGAAACAAGGACAATGTCCCAATCATAGAACCGGGTTCAGAAGGCAGCTATATCTTCCAGATAGAAAACAAGCGAGATACTGCATTGAATGTCCAGATCAAGCTAGCGAAATTATCGGATGATGAATTCCCGCTTGAATACAGACTCAGTGAGATTCCAACAGTAGAAAGTGTCGTACCAAACAGTACGGAATGGAAGAGTCTTAAAGATGGAAATCTTGTTCTTTCGGATGATGGAACCATTGGCAGCGGCAGCAGCAAATCAAATGTCAAGCTCTATCGCTTGGAATGGCGATGGCCGTTTGAGGGATCAGACACAAAAGATACGGAATTAGGAAAGAAACAGGCAAAATTTGAACTGAAACTCAGCGTTCATGTAGAAGAAGTGGAAAGCAAATGAAAAGACTGATACAAAAATTCATTACGATTTTGCTTTCCCTTCTCATTGGTTTATTGATGATCATATTAGGTGTTCAGACATACAACAAATTCATCCTTCATGATGAAACAGCGAATATATTCGGATTTAACTATCGAAGCGTACTGACAGGCTCCATGGAACCAACACTGCCAGTTGGCAGTATGGCATTTACAAAGGAACAAAAGCAGTATGCAGTCAATGATATCGTCATGTTTGAAGAAGATGGCGTTATCATTACCCATCGAATCATTGAACAAAACAATGATCATTTTATAACGAAGGGGGATGCCAACAATACCCCTGATGAAAAGGAAATCACGCAGGAACAGATCATGGGCAGTGTCATCATGGCGATTCCCTATATCGGATACTTATATATATGGCTGAAATCTCCGATCGGGATTATTTGCTTATTCGTGATATGTGCGATCTGGTACATATGGACAGGAAGAAACAGAGGTGCAGAGGATGAAACAGAAGAAAAATAATGCAACACTAAAAAAGACTTTGGGAGGACTGCTCATCATTCTGCTGGTCATGGGAGCCGTCACACTTGCCCGCTATACCACATCATTAACAGGGTCTGGAACTGCGACAGTTGCTTTATATCAGAATGATGCAGAATTTACATTAACGAATGATGATATGCCAACGCATCCCGGTGATCAGAGAATCGTAGCCTTCAGCGTAACCAATACAAAGGATTCAAAAACAGCTGAGGTTTCACAGATATATGAATTCACAGTTGAAACAGCAGAAAATATTCCATTGAAGTTTGCATTTTCCAAGGATGGCGGAACAACATGGAAAACTGTAGCCGCCAATACGAAAACGAATTATCAAAGTGTTCTGGGCTTAAATGCACAGACAGATAACTGGAAAATCAGAATCATATGGCCAGATGCAGCAGATGACAGCAAGTATGCGAATGAGATCGAATACGTCAGAATTAAAATACATATGGAGCAGAAAGCAAGCTAAGAGGAGGAGCATTCTATGAAACAGAAAGAGAAATTTGGAACAAAAAGAACACAAAAAAAGCTCCTCAAGATTCTTGGTTTGCTGTGTGTCATAATACTCGTATTGGGAAGCTTTACATTTGCAAAATATTTCAACCTATTCGATTCAGATAAAATCATAGGCAGACCGGATGGCTTCTTCTTTGAGAGTGATTATCTGACAGTCAACAATACGGAACATACCATGGAGAACTGGAATACCGATAAGGACTACAGCTTCGTCATCGACATCCGTAACTTTCAGGATACCTTGAAATCGGCAGAATCTGATATTACATACAAGCTGACGATTTCAGAACTGGGGACGAATGTGAATGCCACCTTAAACGGCACTGCAGTAGATGCTGATTCAGAATTTACGATGACAGCAAATTCACCAATCACGGATCAATTGCTGATCACGATTCCTAAAGGAAAGACACCATCAGATAAAAAAATTACGATTCAGGCAACAACGCTTTCCTCAGCATCAAATGGCTATACGAAGACGATCGGTGCAGTCTTTTCATTGGTACCAAACAATACGACCTTCGATCTGCAACTGGAAAATCATAAGGATTATTATGACCTGCTGGTAGGTGTTGCCAAGAACAGCGAAGTTATGGAGATTACATGGCCAGCTTCCTTTACCCCAGACACGACTGTTAAGGAACTGTTAGGAGCAAATGCTACTTCCAGAACTGTACAGTATACAACAACTTCCGATGACAGCTCTGCAAGACTGCGCTTCTTTGTGACAGGGACATTGAATAAGGATGAATATTTCATTGTAAAAGATAAATCCGGTACGACGAAACAAATCAAGATAAGTGAAGCAAAATAAGGAGGACAGAGAGATGAAGAAAACAAGATATAAAAAGGAACTGATTCACAAGTTAAAAGTATTCACTGCCCTCTTTATCGTGAGTGCATTGCTGGTTCAGTTTTTCAGTAATGATTATCTAATGGCATATGCACAGGACAAGGTGATTGCGACGTATGATATTGGAATGGATAAGGATGCAGTCACAGCAACCCTGACAAGCGATGGCGTTTTGACTGTGAGCGGTATGGGTGATACCAAGGACTATACGGCAGAAACAATGCCATTCTCAGATAATATAGATAAGATATCAACATTAGTCATAGAAGAAGGTGTCACATCCATTGGTGACTATTTATTCTTTGGATGCAGGAACCTCAATGACAAGCTGGAGATACCAAAAACGATCATCCGTATTGGTGATTATGCCTTTTCAGGCTACAGCAAGGAAACAGCCCCTGCCTTTACTTATATCACGAACAGCTTCATAAGTGCCGATATCACTGTTCCGGTAGAAAGCAAAGAAGAAGCACCAGCAGAAACCGAACAGAATCCTGCACAGGAACAAAACAAGCAAAGCGAGAGTGCAGAAGATTCTACAAATACAGACGTAAACACATCAGAGCAGCCAGCTGAAACAACAAATACTGAAAGCAAAAAAGAGGATAATACAGACAGCACAGTTACTCTACCTGAAGAACAGACACCACAAGCCTCAGGGAAAATGGAAGTCAAGACGATAAAGGAACAGGAAATGGGTACAGAGGTATTCTATCCAAATCAGACAGGTGGTTATAAAGCAGAGAAAACAAATAAGAGCTTTAGAACACAGGTGGAAGCAGTGGGATACATTGAAGCAGATCGCTTTGTGACAGTTAGACTGGATAATGTGATCACACAGCATCTGCCTGTGAAAGATGGAAAATTAATCATACCAGATCGTCCTAACTATGGTATTGAGCCTGATGAGCCAGACACGGCTTATATGATACATGCCTTTACAGGATGGAGCATTGATAATCAAAACTATCAGCCAAAAGATAAATATGAGATTGCGGATAGTGTTGATGAGATCATTCTTACATCACAGTGGAGTGAGCAGTGGTCAATAGATCCACAGGTAAAAAGTGAAGCCAAGGAAGATATTACAGAATACAGTGTCATAGATAAAAACACTCAAAAAGCAATAGAAGAGGCAGAAGGATATAAGCTCATTGTTCAGTGGCAGATCAATAAAAAGGATAAGGATGATGAAGCTTCATGGAAAGACATTGAAGATGCCAATTCGCTTATTTACAAAAGAAAAGTGGAATCTGGCGATACATCCAGTTATTTCAGAGCAAAGATTACGACTCTTAAGGATACGAAGCTAAGAACAGCAGAACAACCTTCCACAATAAAAACTGATCCTGTGAATGGTGTTAATTCATTGACACCAATTACTGTCATATATGATGCAAATGGTGGTACAGGGGTAGTTACAGATGGGACGATTCAAGAAGGTATACCATATAAACCATTGGAAAATCCTTTTACACCACCTACTAATAAAGAAAATCAAGTTTTTATCGGGTGGAAAATTAACACTAATAATGTTATTGTTAAAAAAAATAGTGGTGGAATTGTCAACAATAATGACATTATTCAATGTTCGGATGTAATAGTTCTGAATATGATTGAAGGTCAAGAAAGCGGTAATATTACGTTTACAGCTCAATGGAGTAAAGGCATTACAGTTTATCTTGATTCAAATATAGCCACTAGTGGTGATGGAACAACTGCTGAAAAGGCAGTTAAGACGATTGATGAAGCGTTTAATTTGTTGCCATCAGAGGGAACTTTAAATACAAACAAAATTATCATTGTCAGTGATTACACAATTCCTACGAGGACGTTACCATCAAAGAGTACGACGATAACTGCTATTTCATATGACCAAGCTAATTCACCTGTCTTACATATAGATAGTAACATGGATATAATGGTAAGCTTAAATGGTGATACAAAATTTGAGAATATAAAAATTTCTGGACCGGATTTAGGTAATAATAATTATGATAGGCAAGCTGGAATATATGCAAATTTTCATACGTTAATTATGGGAGATAATATCATCAATTCTGGTGGTTATATACAATTATATGGAGGAAGTCGTACAAATAATCTTACTGGATCATCCAATATTTTAATTTATAGTGGATATTATAAATATGTGACTGGTGCTGGTTATAATACAAATTCTACAGGCGATACGCATGTTTCACTTTTTGGTGGTTCAGCGAATTATATATATGCTGGTACACATAAAAGTGGAACACTTTATGGATCCACATATGTACATGGATATGGAGGGAGATTTGGTGTTTTTGGTGGTTCTAGATACGGCAAAGTAACAGGCGATACGCATATTTATATATATGGTGGAAGATATGATGTATATGGAGCCTCACATGTATCTACTGGTTATGTCGAAAATGTATTTATTGAAATTTTTGACTTGTATGGTACTACAGACATCGGCGAATTTTGTGGTGGAGTCTATGATGGAGTTTATGAAAAAAACTATTATCCAGTGAATAATACTATAAATATCGATATACATGGAGGAACTTTTAATTCTGTATATGGAGGAGGATTGAATGATTGGGTTGTGGGAAAAGAAACGACAGTTAGAAATGGAATACAACTCAATATTGAAAATGCTACTATTAAAGGAAGTGTTTATTTAGCAGGTAAGTATGGCAGCATAGATGGGAATTCAACTTTAAGAATTATAAATTCAAAAATAAATGATAGTGTTTATGCAGGGGGACAAGGTGGGACAAACAGAGCGGGACATGTAATACAAAGTGATGTGCGTGGTAATATGACAATGTATATTGATGAAAATACGACCATAGACAACAATGTCTTTTTAGGCGGTAACATTTTATCTACTACTACAGGAAAAGTAATTCTTGATTTTTATGGAAAAGCTCAAAATATATATGGTGGTGGAAATGGTGCATCTACAAGTATTCAAGGTGATACAAAGATTATCATAAATAATACTGCTGTAATAAGTGGAAGTATCTACGGAGGAGGGGAGTTTGGCAAGTTAATTGGGAATTCACAGATAGATATATTAGGTGGAAGAATAGGTTCTGCAGAAATAGAAAACAGTGGAAATATATTTGGTGGTGGAAACAATATCGGGGTGACAACAAGTACAATTAATGTAAAAGGAACATCTGATATTTATGGAAATATATATGGCGGAAGTAATACTACAGGTATGACTACAACCTCAAACGTCAATATCGCTGGAACAGTTACAAATAATGTCTATGCAGGTGGAAAGGGTTCAGGCACAACCGTTACTACTGCAGACTTAAATATAGAAGATGGTGCTGATATTAAGGGGAATGCTTTTGGTGGTTCCGAAGAAGGAACAGTTACTAATTCGGTGGTTAAATTGAATGGTGGCTATGCAGAGAATGTCTTTGGTGGTTCAGATAAAGCCAGTGTGGTAGGTTCTGTAAAAATTGATTCTCTTGCAGGATCAAATGCAGGCAGTATTTATGCTGGATGTAATGCATCCGGAAGTGTAAAAAATCCTGTGTTGAATCTTGCCGGTAAAGCAAAAAATATATTTGCAGGTGGTAATGCTACTGATAAAACGATAGATGATGTAGATGGGAAATCTACTATCAATGTTACTTCTAATGAAGCAAACACAATTACAAATGTCTATGGCGGTGCAAATACCTCGGGTAAGGTGAATTCTCCACAAATAAACATTTCCGGTTATGTTGGTAATGTATATGGCGGTGGACTAGGTAAAGACACCGTCACAAATGACACACAAGTGAATATAAAATCAGGCAGTAATGTAACCAATAGTGTCTTCGGAGGTGGAGAAGAAGGAAATGTCAAGAATACTGTTGTTACCTTAGAAACGGGAAGTACAGTCAAAAATGCCTATGCAGGTGGAAATAAAGCAGGTGTTGAGGGAACAATCAAACTTATGACACAGACAGGCTCTAAGGCAACGAATGTGTATGGTGGTTCTAATTCATCTGGAACGGTTACCAAACCTATTCTCAATATCGAAGGAGATGCAACCAATATATATGGCGGTGGATATGAAGGTGGTACAAACAGTGGAAACAATGTTGGAACCATTGTTGATACTCCTACGATTACAGTTACCAATGGAACAATTACAAATCTATATGGTGGAGGTGAAAAAGGTCCAACAGTAGGTACCAATAATATCAGTATATCAGGCGGTGTGATTACCAATGTTTTTGGAGGTGGAAAGAGTGCCTCATCCGTCAATACTGCAATCACATTGAGAAATAATACAAATGCTTTATCGTCTTCTGTTGAGAATATCTATGGTGGTTCTGAAAGCTCAGGTCTTACAGAAAGCTCTCATATAGAGGCTGATGGAACTGTCAAGAATGTATTCGGTGGTGGAAAAGGTGCAAGTACGATAGTGAAAAAAACCTATATCAAAACTCAGAATAGTTCCAAAGCAGAAAACATATATGGTGGAAGCGAGGAAGGAAAAGTCATCAATACCACTGTCGTTGTTATGGGGCCTGTAGATCAAAGTATCTATGGTGGTGGATTAGGTTCTAGTTCTGTTGTTACAGGAGATACTTGGGTCTATGTCGCCAATGATGTAAAGGATAGTGTCTACGGTGGAGGAAATCAGGGAACTGTTGAAGGAAACACACATGTTGATATAGCCAAAGGAACGATTGGTTCAGCTGATACAGGTGGTCATGTATTTGGAGGATCAAATCAGGCAAAAGTAAATGGCGATACTCTTGTTCATATAGGAAGTTATGTTATCAACACACCTACCGGGGCAACGTTGCCAACTGAATCAGATAAAATGATTGAAATCAAGGGAACAGTTTTTGGTGGAGGCAACACTACTTCTACAGGTAAGGACTTCGATGCAAGTGACCCTTATGTGTTAGGCAACGCAGTTGTTGAGATTGGTGGTACTGGTTATACATTGGATATTAAAAAGAGTATCTTCGGTGATGGAAACAAATGTGTAACCAATGGAGATAAGACAATCAATATCAAAGACTATACAGCACTAGGAACGGGTGCGAATACATCCATTCAGCGTGCTACGACACTGCTGATTGAGAATTCAGATATCGAACTTATCGGTGAAAAGGATACTGCTAACCTTGTTACAACAATTGACTATTCATTGAACAGAATTGATAATCTGGTTCTTAAAGGTGGAACGTTATTAAAACTTCAATCACCAGTCAATCTAGTTATGGGACTGGAAAGTCAAAATACAAATGGCAGTTTGCAGACATCCGATCAGGCTAATAGTGATACAACTGGAAATCGTCTGTATATTCAGCAGGGACAGCATGTTGATCTTCGTATCAATGAAGATGTTTCTCGTCCGGGTTATGGGGATGTGAAAGGTTTTGCTCAGCTGGGTAGATATTATGTTACAAACGACAATACAAAGAAGCCTATAGATGCAGACGCACAGGGTGTCTATGTCATGGGAAGCTACTATACGGATATAGATGCAAATACAAAGAGTGGTTTCATTGTTGCGGAGAATGAATCATTAACAGGACAATCAGAACTTCATAAAGGAGCTATCATTGAGGCAACAACCAATTCATCTTCCTGGAGAAACTGGCTGCTGGGTTCTTCTGTCAAGAATGCAACAAAGAATATGGTCATATCCGATGAACCGGGTGATGGGAAAACTGCAATGGTTACTGAAACTTGGGCAGCAGATGGCTCTATTTATCGTATCGATCCAAACTCTGTAACTATCAGTGGAAACAATAAATACACAATTGTGAATCCTAATGATATTACCTCTACAAGTCCTGAGAATACAATTGGACTAAGCATTGAAACAGGACAGACGGGATGGCTGGAACAGCTGAAAGCAGGATATATCGACAGTGCTACAGGAAAAATCATTCCATATAAGTCTGATATAACGGATACTGTTTCTGTTGATGATAGTTTGGATATGCGCTCTATTGTGAATGATAGTCAAAATCCTGTCATCAATGTAAAGCTGTATAATTCGGATAGCATCACAACAACCGACAACACACCATTAACTGTCAGCTTTACGGTTGATCGTATCAGTGAGCAGACAGATGGTTCCGAGGTCAAGACCGGCAGCATTGTTGTCACACTGAGCATCACTCAGAAAGCAACAGAGAGCTATACGAATGTGCTTGTGTCACAGGGAAAAAGTTATGATCGAGGAGAACAGTCCTATAACTATGATACAGCCCCTGATGATAAGGTCGCTACAAGTGTATCAAGAAGCAGTGCACTGACCGCACAGTTTGCTGAAAAATCAGAAACAGCAAGGACAGTCACAGGATATAGCTTAAATTTCAAAAATGGAGCAGGAACTGCTAATGCAGTACTGCCAAATGGTACAAGAGTGCTGATGATAGATAAGAGTCAGGAAACGCCTGTCTATTATACATATACGGTAACTACTGAAAGCTCAAAAATTGCTTTAACTGATTTCACAAAGAATGGCACATCTGAGAGGTATAAAATACCAACAGCTTCAATCAAGAAATCAAATTTCATATTTATATTTGATTTCATAGATACAGCAGGAGATAAGGATTTACTCGTTTCCTTGATTTCAGAATACTCAGGTGGAGCTAGTTCTGAAAAGAAACTGCGATTCAAAGCAACAGGAAGTGATCGTACTTACAGCATTTCAAGTCAGCAGGATAACTCATCAGCCCAAACTATTCCATCTTACCGAATGAATGGAATGTTTGGAGTCACTTTAAAAACCACAGCAAGTGCTGATGCTAATGCAGGAACGGATACAACGGGTAGTGATCTGCAGATGGCAGCAAAGGTACAGCTGAAACTAACCAATACAGAAACAGGTACTGTTCTGCCTATTCCAAAAGGCTGGCAGATACAAAGTAATGGGACACGTTATTCAACAAGCGGAGACAGTGCGACGATCATCTTGGCAAATTCCCTGACGGCAACGAGTTCTGATATCTATGTCATCATGAGTAACATGGGTGATATACCTGCTGGTAGCTATAAGCTGGAGATATCTCTGGTAGCTGGTGCGATGGCGAACTATCCATCAGCGACACTGGATACAAAAACAATCATTTACCGTTTCAAGCTGACAGATGATCGATACTCCATAAAATCTACGATACGAGATGAAGCAAAGCAGGTTATTGCATTAACAGATGCAGATAAAACAATATCCTATGATGTCATACGAGTCAGCAATGGTTCCAGCTCTACATCCAATATCGAAACGAAACTAACATTATGGAAGAAAAATGAAAGTGGAAATTATGTAGAAGTACCTTTTACTGATACGGTTGAAAAAGTAAGTGATATTACAACAGGACGTGAAATTCCTATCAATAATCAGATTCTACCGTGGTCAACCTTTAAGACGATATCCATCAAGTTAAAGGATACGGCGGAAGTCGGATCTTATCAATTACGATATGAGATACTTGAAAAAAGCAAGGCGAATGGTGTCTTGGCATCAGAAGTAAGTTCATTTATCGTCATAAAAGATTGAGCTTAGGAAGGAGTGCTGTATACATAAATGAAGTTGTTTAAATGAAAAAACAGAAATAAGGGAAAGGATAAAAATTATATTACCGTAAAGCGTGGGGATGATGTAAGGCATTATCCAGAAGCCGGGGCTACTTTGAATATGACTCTGGAACGGGTTAGAGATATAGAAAAATAATATAAAGAAACTATATGGATTTGGCAAAGCATTTCAAAACAAAGGAAAAGGAGTATTGAAATGGATTCATATAGAAAAGTTGAAGTATCGGAATTTACATTATTAGGTGAAGATCCTATACAGGTAAAAAACACATTGCAGGAATATGCAAATGCAGGTGTGGAGTTTCATTATAATGACATGAGTGTTGATGCATTGCTTCTATATACATTCTGCGACTATCTGATCGATTTGAATCGAAAGAAAATGAAGATGTGTCAGCGAAAAGGAATTGAAAGAGCACTTCTCAACAAATCAAAAGGAATAGGACAATATGGCAGACCAAGAACATCATTGCCTCATGACTTTGATGAACAGATAAGGAAACGGCTGAACAATAAAGAAAGCCTTTCCCATTACTGTGATAAGATTGGAATGAAAAAATCTACATTTTATAAGTATGCAAATAGAATCAAAAGAGCTACGGCTGTTGATATTCTAAATGAATCAAAACAGGATTAGTGGGGAAAAGCTAGTTTATGTTATGATCTGAATTCTGATAAAAATATGGGGCTCGTGTATGATTTGAAACGAGCCCTATCTCTGAAGATATTGGTCTTAAAAGTGAATTTATGTCTTAAACGTATCTCTGGATTACTGTTTATAAGAATACTCATGTTAAAAATGGAAAATTATGTAAATGACTACGTTTCTAACCATTTCTTTATGATAGTGGTGATAAAGTATATCACCGCTTATGATAAGTTGGAAAAGAGCTGCGAGGCTCTTTTTTGCTGTAAGGAGTATAATTATCGATTTCAAAAGACCTTTTGGATATAAATTCAAGAGGTTTTTTTGCGTCAACTATATGCAGATGAAGCCAAAACAGGAACCTCTACGGTGAACAGAGATGCATTCAATGAAATGATGCGAGATGCGATGGATGGCAAATTTGATATGCTGATAACGAAATCAATTACTAGATTTGCCAGAAATACGCTTGATATGTATTATCAAATGTAAGAGATTCACAAACTGTGACACCTTCAGAAGATGAGATGAAACAGTCATGTTTGTGCTTAGCAATGTCAATGCCAACATAGTACATAATGATTCCTCCTTTTGTTGTTGTCGGGCTGGGTAAGGGATTATATCACAGTTGTTTATTCAAACCTAATCTTGTACGAAATAAAACATCAAGTGCTATCTAACTAATCAAAGTTTGCAAATAAAAACAGTGGTTTGATTCTCCTTTAAATGGTCAGCGCCACAAAATTATAGATACAAATCCACAGCCCAAAGCTTATTATAAAGCTCAAAGAATTCCCAAGAAAGGAAGATATTATTTAATTATCTATTTCTTGGTTAATTAAATAATACAAGAAACTATGTTGTAAATTGTTAGAGTCTACAAATCTATTTGATTATATGTTACAGGATTATGGGGGGCTAATTTGCAATCTAAAGTGATTACTTGTTTGTCAGACTCATTAAAGGTTGATGTCAACTGATGAACTATCAAACATGTTGGAAAATTTAAATCAGATGATTTATATGAATATAATATTTTGAGCTATGTAGATTTTTTATTTGCGTGCTTTTTATCTTTGTTATAGTAATTTTGACTATATACAATATTTTTGTTATAGTTACTTTTATTAAAGAACAAATATTGATATTTCTATTAGATGTTAAATATGAGATTTTATCAGGTAGTGATGAAGCAAATGAGCAAAAGCGATGAACAGATGACTGATAATATAGATTATTTGATCGGCTAGAGATTAACTGATGCTAAACTTAACTGCTGCCTTATTTGAAAAAATAAACACTATGTTAGGTAAAATAGTAGGAAATTTAGTGGTTACTTGAGTTTAAAATGAATTGCTAGAACGGGAGAAGTGATGTAGATGAAATTTCCAAAAATTAATAATAATAAATTAAAAGGAATAACAGGAGAATCCTATTTTGAATATTTTGTCAATAATAAATTGAAATGTATATATCATAAATCAAGTAATGATAATGACTTTGGAATAGATGGGTTTATTGAGTTGGTTATAAATGGATATGTTACTGGAAAGAAAGTTGCAGTTCAAATAAAACATGGGGATTACTATTTTCGTAATATGACAATAGATGGTTATAAATATATTGGAGAAAACAAACATTTGAATTACTATATGAATAGCCAATTACCTGTTTTTATTGTATTAATAGATGACTCATTAAAAAATGCTATATGGATTAAATTTGATATTAATAGAATTATGAGACAAAATAACAATAAGTGGTGGATAGAAATTCCAAGAGAAAATCAGCTACATAATAATTTTTTTAATGCGCTCATCAGTTCTATAGATCCAATAATTGATTATGAGGATGAAATAGAAAAAGCATGGATGAATGATGCCATTCTTGATAACACTGATTTTATGGTTATAGGAATACCAAAATCAGATATTTATTCAATGAAGCTGGATTCAATACGTCTTGTTATTGATAAGTTGTCAAAGAGTAAGGAAAAACTTATTAAAGCAAGGAACACTTTAGAATTATGTTTTCCGGAATATGATAATGATAAAAGAGAAATATATGAAATTCCAGAAATTATGAATTGGTTAGTACATACAATGGATTGTAATATTCCATGGTTTTATTTTTTGAATTATAAAATCGATAGTATAGGATTAAAGCTGTTAATGCATTCACAATGCATTAAGGTTAACAGATATAAACAAACGGATAAGCATTTAATTTTATATGATAAATATAGTGTTGGAAATTTTTTTGTTAAAAATTTTGATATATTGAATAAGTTTATAGAGAAAAATAATATAGATGAAGAAATAAATAGAGAAATATCGGATGGCATTATTAATTACTTTGAAAGTGAAATTTGATTTTTACTACTGTGTTAAACAGCAATATTCTAAGTATATTTATATAATTGGATGTTATGGAGGAATAAAAGATGCAAATTAATAGAACAATATGTCCCACATGCTACTATAAAAAATATTTTTGAGTGTAATGAAGATAGTTGTAAGCTGTTAAAAATAAAACGATAATTTGAAGATGTAAATGAAAGGGTATAATTTTTATTGTTAAAACTATTTTAAAGAAGTAAGAGATGAGGTGTGCAAGTAATCATATATTGTTTGGGAAAAACTACATTTTAATGACATATCTTGAGTTTAACTAACGGGTATTATAATAATTATTCCTGTTTTTTATAAGAAAAAACTTATTATTTAATGTTTATAGAAAAAACTTTTAGTGATAGTTAAAATTTTATATAGATGTAATAGAACAAGTAGAGATTGATAAATTATCCTAAATAAGGATAGGATAGTCTTATATAATATTTTTAAATTTATTAAACGCTTTTTTATTTGAATTTATCTTTACAATTTTAGAAAATAGATTTTATATTTGTTTGTTTGGGCTTAATTGTGTTCAGCAATTAAAGATGAGAATGATTGATATAGAATTATAATTTAAGTGAACATGATCTTGTTAGAACATACTTATTTAATGAAAAGAAATGACATTTCATCAAAGACAGAGGAGTGAAAATATGTCAAGAAAAGCATATTCAACTGAAGAACGTATAGCCTTAAAAGCAAAACTACATGCGATAGGTTTAGATTTGTACTTAGAAAAAGGTATACAGAATGTCAAACTCCCTGAAGTTTTGAAAAAAGCAGGTATTTCTAAACCGTTCTTTTATACCTTCTATTCTTCATTAGGAGAATTGATTTTGACGATCATAGAGGAACAGTATAGTCAGATTATTAACTTATTAGAACTTACACAAAAAGATTCATCTTTAACTTGGAGAAGTAAAATAGAAGCTTTTATCCTAAGTATTTTGCATCATAAGGATCAACAACTTTATATTTTATCTCCTGAAGAAGAAGTGTGGCTTTATCAACGTTTGGGTAAAGAAAAATTTGATAGTTTTCAAAAAGGACAAATCGAATTATATTCTCGATTACTCACTGCTTGGGAAATTCCAGTAGAAATAATACCTCCGCAAGTCTTAGGAAACTATTTATTGACATTGGTAATAATATGGAATAATGCTGAAACATCATTGCCATTTTTCTTTCATGATTATTTAGATGAAACAGCTATGCTGCAAATCAAACTGTTGCTTGACCATTTAGAGAAAATTCATAACCAGAGTATGCGGTGATTTGCATGCTTTTTTTGTTGTAATCTATGATTTTGCTAGGTATAATAAAAATATATATAATTACTAAAATTATATTTAGTAAATAAGAAGGAGGGTTACAAATGGGATTATTTAGTAAGAAGAAAAAAGTTTGGGATGAAGAAAAAAGCAATGAAAACAAAGCTAAAATGAGAGCGCTATTCAATCAAGTTGTTGCAGATCATGAAGGATATCATCTGGTTTATGCATATTCCTCTAATGTGAAAACAAGCAATTATGTGCTTGCAAGAAAGACGACTTATACATATACAAGTCTGATTGTAGGGTTTCGCGAATCCGATATGAGTATCGTTATTTTGCAGACAACACCTGAATTAGAAGGATGCAGTGATCCTGAAATTTTCACAAAAGATAACATAAAAAAAGCAAAAATTGTACAAGCTGGATTTACCCTTTATCATAAAGGTGGATTTATGGCAGGGTATACTCAGTTTTATATTTCGGATGATTATGATGATCCAAAATTATTTGCCTACATTCGTCAAAACAATGAGGCGGCAGAATGGGATAGCTTCTGGCCTAAATTCAGTAAATAAGTATGTCGGCGTTTCAATTAATTATATTGGTTTTTGCTGGTATGAGCATTTCTCTAATAGCGATACATTTATGGGTTGGAATAATAGATGGCATTGTTGTCGTGTTAAAGAAACTGTTTCATATCAGAAGAAAGGAAAAGATTACTTGGCATACACTGGACGGAAAGAAACAGAAAATTTCTCAGGATGGGGCTAAAACTATAGATATACAAGATAGAAAAGAATGAGTATGCAGATAAAAAGTTTGATTTAAATCTATAATGAAATCTTATATTGAGATTTCATTATTTTTCTTTGTTAATCATTGAATAAGAACATTTTTGAGATGCATATTTCTTTTGACTTAGCCGTTACTACAAATCAAGCAATAAATTGTTTTAATAGTAACGAATATGACTTGATTATTACAGATATGGGGTGTAAAAATGAGAATGATCATGCTGGCAATATCTTAATAAAAAAATTGAGAGAGTTAAATTGCAATGTTCCAATTGTTGTATATACCAGTGAACGTGCTATACAAAAGTTTGGCAGTGAGGCTATTAATTTAGGTGCTTATGAAATAACAAGTGGTATAGAAAATATTATTTCTATAATTACTAAGATATTGAAATTATAGTGTTGTGGACTAAGCTGCTAAATAAAGTTGGAAAACAAATATATTTTGAAAGAATGATTATTAAAGAAAATGCAATGGGTTGCAAATAATATATTATTTGCAGGAGGAAAGTGATAATAAAAACAGATAGGAGCTTTTAAGAGTGTAGAAGTTCTAATAAATTAGGAAATAATAGTATTTATTCTGCTAAATAGATGAAAAGGTAACTTTAAAATTGATTGTTTTTAAAGACTGATCGGAGAATTGTAACCGCTTATAATTCGTGATACAATAAGAATAATAAAAGAAAGGTGGTTATTATGGAAAAAACAGTATTAGAATTCACAGTCGAAAAAACAAAAGAATTAATGAATGCCTCAACCTGCTGTAAAGAGTTGAAAGAGTCGGCACAAGCATGGCTGGATGCAGTAGGGACAGAAAAAGAGACGGATGAAACAAAGAAATATATTGCAGAGTTAGAAGATAATATTATGAGTGTGGATGGATTAATTAGTTTTGTTGAATCAGAAGTGGGAATAAAGCATTTTGGAGCAGAAACAGCGGCAAATATTGCGAAGCATGGCAAAGAAATTAAAGCAAATGAGGCAAAATACTGTGATTGCCCAGCTTGTGCAATTGCGGAAGCGATCCTTGATAAAAAAGATGAACTTTTGAAATAAAAATACATAGTTCTCTATACGTGAATAATTTTTAATATTAAAGAACAGTGATAATTTATTTTATTGCTGTTTTTACTTTATTCTAAAGTATGTATTTGGTAAATCTTCTTCATAAGAGGGAGTTAAAGATAGCATTTCACCTTCATCTTTAGTAAAATAAAGGAAAGCAAAAGTATCTATAATTACGCAGATAAAATAGAAAGGAGCAGGTTTATGAAGTTTAGGGATAAGCGGAACAATGAAATAAAAGAAGCCTATGCCATTGAAATAAGAGATAAAAAAGCATACATAAAGTTTGTAGAGAATGGTAAACAGTATGCGTATTATGAAGATAATATTGAAATTATAAAGCCATTAAAAGAACAAAGTAAAAGAGAGCCTTTTAAAATTTATAAGCTAAAAAAGCGTTGTTATCGATGCCATAAAGATACAACGATTTATACTTACATTGTTTTTAATGATGGAACTAACGAGAATGTGGAGTACCCATGGGATAAGAAAAGGTTATTGAAGAATCAAAATATAATAGCTCATCTTCAAGATCCGAGTATTGAATATTATGGCTTGTTGGTGATCGGTGATGACGAGAGGTTAGATGCATTAATCATGAATCATTATTCTGATCGAATCAAAGTAAAATACAGTAAGACACAAGGAAGAAGTTATCCGATGAATTTATGTGAACACTGCGGTGCACAGCAAGGATGGTATTTTATTTATCATGAAATTAATGAATTGATCAAAGATATGAAAGAGATCCCGTTTGAGGATATTTGAACATGAGGGTAAGGAAGAGGAGAAAAAGATGAAACTAAGATATAAAGTCATTATTGATACGTTAGGAGAATTTTATTTTTCAGAAATCAAGGCACCGATAAATATCAATAAGCCTATTGAGCATAGGGAAGCTGTAGAGTCTCCCCAAAAAGTGATGCTATCAGAAAGAATGGAAGGTAATGCCCTTTTTATGCGAGGGATTTGTAAAGAAAGAAAAGTGATTGAATGGATTCTCGAATCATTAACCGGATACACCACGCCTCATCAAATTAAGGTTATATTAATACCTGAAAACAATCAAATTCCTTCAATTGAATGGACAATATCTAAAGCATTTCCATTAAAATATACCATGCCGAATTATAATGCGAATGCAGATACAGTGGAGATTGAAGCTTTAGAAATTGCTTATGATCAGCTGATTAGAATAAAATAATAAAAATAGCGAAGTGCAATATAGAATCATATTGCCTTTTTTATCAGCCACATTGCTTGCTACAAAAATTAGATTATGATATCTATAGAGAGAACAATATAAATAAAAAGATAAGGAATGCAGAGGATGGCAAATCCCAATAATAATGACTTAAATATAAGTGGGTTGAACATTGATTCAATCCTCATTGGGTATGGAACTTGCTGATCTTTGGCTTAAAAATGATCAGGAACTGTATTCTTTAAGCGCGTGGGTGTGCTGCTCTACTATGTCGTGGGATTTAAAAAATGAACAATTTATTAAAGGTAAGATTCAAATTATGTAGAGCCTTTTGGAAAAGCTGATTCATAATCAGTCTATTGAGAGTGCTATGTGATAAATCATTGTATAATTGTGACTGGAATATCCTATTTCCCTTAAGTAATGAAGCGCAGTGTGTGGCAAGCTATTGAGCGGTTATGAAAGATACTCAGTGCAAAATACTTTTAGCTTTAGATGATATTTAAAATGTAAGCGACAGGGGTAAATTAGGATATAAAAGAAATAAGATACGTTGTTAAAAGGAGAAAAGTATGAGAAAAACTGTTTTATATATTGCGATGAGTTTAGACGGCTTCATAGCCGACCATGAAGGTAAGGTAGACTGGCTTGTTGGAGATCAATCATGTGATCTTGAAGAAACCAGCTATGGTGAATTTATAAAAACAATTGATACGGTCATTTTAGGACACACAACCTATCATCAGATTGCGACAGAATTGTCACCTGACAGCTGGCCTTATGAGGGAAAACAAACTTATGTTTTCACCCATCGCGATTATTCTTCGCAACCGGAAATCGAATTTATAAATAAAAAAGATATTTCGGTGTTTATTGATGAACTTAAACATCAAGAGGGAAAGGATATTTGGATCTGCGGTGGAGCGAGCATTGTGACTCAATGCTTAAAAAATGACAGAATTGATCGACTGCATCTCACATTGATTCCGTGTCTTTTAGGAAAAGGTGTTCGCTTGTTTGAAGATCAGGAACAAATGAAACGATTTAAATTGATCTCTAATAGTAGCTTTAATGGAATGGTGGATATAGTTTATAAACGAATTAGAGAAAATTAGTATGACATAATAGTTGAATATCAAGAGGATATATATTTCATTTCTAAATAAGGAACTTATTTAATAGTAAATTGATTTTAAATTTTGCCTATGTTATAATAGTTATCGACATATGACGGAAATGTTGGGAGGAGAAATTTGATGGCAAGACCAACCAGATGCAGGAGAATCTGCACAGAACCGGCTTATGACTGTTTCCAGCCGGATGGAGTATTGACAGATGAGGAGATTGTCATGGCACTTGATGAATATGAGACAATCCGTTTGATTGATTTGGAAAAAAGAACTCATGAACAATGTGCAAAGCAGATGGGAATTTCTCGTACAACAGTAACAGAGATTTATGAAACTGCCCGACAGAAACTTGCGGACAGTGTTGTGAATGGGAAAAGACTGTATATTTCCGGCGGTCACTATCGTTTGTGTGATGGAGCGGCTTCTTTTTGCTGTAATAAGACATGTAAAAGAGCAGAGGCATCCGTCAGAAAAATAAGGATTCAAGGGAAGGAAGAAAATCAAATGAGAATAGCAGTAACTTATGAAAATGGAATGGTTTTTCAGCATTTTGGGCATACAAAGCAATTTAAGCTTTATGATGTTGAGGATAAAAAGATTGTAAAATCACAGATTATCGATACGTTTGGTCAAGGGCATGGCGCATTAGCTGAGTTTTTGAAACAAGCAGGCGTTGACCTGCTCATCTGCGGTGGGATTGGCGGAGGTGCCAAGACTGCACTGTCTAATGCCGAGATTCAATTATGCGGCGGGGTAACTGGAGATACGGATGAAGCAGTTACTGCTTATTTGGCTGGAGAACTGAATTATGATGTAAATGTACATTGCTCTCACCATGAAAAAGAGCATAGCTGTGGGGAACATCATTGTGGTGAAGATAAGCATGGCTGTGCAGGCAATAAGGGCAGTAATCAATAAATCGCTTGCTTTCTATAGTCTTAGCTCTTATGGACAGAGAGTGTTTTCTTGAAAAACAAGAGCGTATTAAATATTTCTAATTGATTAGTGCAGCTGTTATGGATTGAATGGCTGACACTATTTATAAATCGATCAAAGAAAATTAGAAATAAATAATGAGAATAGTATACATTAATATTGAGTGGTCAATTTATATTGGCTGCTTTTTATTTGCTTAATTATAGAAACAAGCTAATGAAAAGTAAAATCGACACGTATTCGGTAGTTTTTACCAAATTTGCAGCCTGAATTCATATTATTTGTGATAAAATGGTTGTCTGTTATTAAAAAAGTAATTATGATGTAAGTAGAGGGGAGGAATCCATAATGTCTGATGCACCCAAAACATCTGTTACAAATGAGATAAACTATGTCTATAAAGTTTATCGAAATATCATTGCTCTAGGACTCCTTCTGCATATCGTCTATACGCTATTATTTGGATTGTTTCAATATAAGCTGGGATGTTTATATAATATTGGAAGTGTTGTATTTTATAGTGCTATGTTGTATATTGCTATAAAAAAGCGTCGTTATACTTTAGTCGTTACACTGATCCATATGGAATCCTGCCTGTTTGTATTTTTACATACACTGATGTACGGATGGGATGGAAGCTTTTATATGCTGCTGGTTGCAATGGCAAGCTTGGTTTATTTTTGTCCTTATAAACGTACTTATATTCCTTATCTTATATCTGTTTTTCATTTTACTGTTTTCTTTATCCTTCGTATTTATACCTTGAATTATGCTCCGTGGTTTATGATTAATCCTATTTTTACGCATGTTATTTTCTTTTGTAATTGTATAGGTTCTTTTAGTATTATTTTGTATGTTGCCTATGTTTCTAAAGTTAATGCTGCCGTAAGTCAAAAAGAACTGATGCTTCAAAATGATAATCTTCAGCAGTTGGCAGACTATGATCAGCTGACAGGATTGTATAACCGTCATTATTTAAAAGAAATCTTTAGAAATGGCATCAAAGAAAATAAAGTGCTGGCAATTGGAGATATTGATGATTTTAAAATGATTAACGATCAATACGGTCATATTTGCGGTGACCAAATCCTTCGTGAACTATCTGAACAGATGCAACAGTTTTTCGATTCCGATGTTTTCTTGTGCTGCTGGGGCGGAGAAGAATTTATCTTTGTATTTTCAAAAACAAGCCTTGAGAAAGTACAGACAGAATTGATTGAATTTTGTCAATGGATAGAGGAATATGACTTTCACTATGAAAATAATGTGATTCATATTACCTTAACCTTTGGGATAAGTGAAAATAAGGATGAGATGGATTTGACTCAATGGATTGAACGGGCAGACCAGCTGCTTTATAAAGGAAAACAGGATGGGAAAAATAAGGTCTTGATAAAATAGACCTTTTTTCATTTAAAATGATGTTGCATTGTATGAAGCAAAGAACACTAGTAAGAAGTTTTTTAACTTAATGATTAAGATAAAAAAAGATAGGTTAATCGCATCAAGTTCCTTTAGCTTACTGCTCAGTTAAAGGTTTTTTTGCTTTTCCTATCTCGTTTATATAAAGAAATATTCTATTTTTTGTATTTAGCAAATTCTTCACGAATCTGGTCTAAGAAATATTCAGAGGCTTTAGAGAAAATCTGGTATTTTTTCCAAACAAGATTTAAGTTAACCTCAAGTTTTGGCTCTAATGGACGAAAACATAGAGGACTGTCACCGCTGGTGTTAATCAGCTTGTCTAAAGTTAAAGCGTATTCTCCTTCTTCTTCAACCAAAAGGGAAGCATTATAGATTAGATTATACGTTGTCGTGATGTTTAAATGCTTATGATTTCTGCCGAACCAGCCGGCGATTTCATTTTCTACAGCTCTTTGGGTTGAACAAATGAGTGGTTTGTTGACCAAATCTTTAGGAGTAATTGTTGATAAAGCGGCTAATGGATCATCTTTTCTCATCAAAACGCCCCATACGTCGGTTGTCGGCATTTTAATGAAATCATATTTAGAAACATCAGCCGGTTCAATAAGAATACCAAAATCAATGAGTCCTTTATCTAAACGGTCGGTCACATCCTCAGCATTTCCGCTGTAAAGATGAAATTTTAAATGCGGATGATCTCGTTTGATTTTGTGCATCACTTTAGCGATTAAGCGCATGCTGTCTGTTTCACCGCTGCCAATAAAGATATCACCGCTTAAATCAGTATCATCGGCTAACATTTCAGCTTCTGTCTTTTCAACTAAACTGACGATTTCCTCAGCACGTTTTCTTAACAGCATCCCATCTTTGGTTAATGTAATCTTACGATTCCCACGAATGAATAATGATTTTCCCAATTCATCTTCGAGATCTTTCATTTGTCTTGAAAGTGTCGGCTGGGTAATATGTAAAAATTCAGCGGCTTTTGAAATTGTTTCTTCTCTGGCAATCGCTAAAAAATATTCTAATACTCTTAATTCCATAGTGATTGATCTCCTTTATATTTTAGTATAGCGTCAATTTATATGCTTATCAAGTATATCAGCGTGTTATATATAGGTCTATTATTTTAGATAATAAAAAGTATCTCATCATTATAAGATACTTTTTATATTATAGTGTCCAGTTTGTAGGTACATGCTCATTCCCCCATTGACATAATGAACTTAAAATCGGCATCATGGATCTTCCTGTTACTGATAGAGAATATTCGACTTTAGGTGGAACCTGCGGATATTCTTTACGAATAATAATGCCATCTTGTTCTAAGCCTTTTAGTTGACTGCTGAGCATTTTATGAGTGACATTGCCTAAGGCTTTCTTTAATTCTCCATAACGCATAACCTCATTTTTCCACAGCCAAAATAAGATGTGCATTTTCCATTTGCCCTCGATTAAAGATATGGCATAGGCAAACGGGCGAATATCTATTTCTTGGTTATTCATCTTTACTCTCCTTTTAGGTAGTACCTTTCATAAAAGTGCGTTCTATCTTTTTGTATTATACTATGATAAGATTTGATTAATCAATAGGAAAGAAAAGGAGTAATATTATGAGCCGATTAAATACATCTGTAAGAATAAAAAGCTTAATTTTAAAAAATCGCTTGGTTATGCCGCCGATGGCAACTTCTAAAGCAGATCATGGGGAAATCAATCAAGCTCACTTAGACTATTATAAAGAAAAATCGCTAGGTGGCTATTTAGGTCTGATTATTACTGAACATAGTTATATCAGTGATGAGGGAAAAGCAAGTCTTCATCAGGTGTCATTATCTAAAGAGGAAGATGTAGAAGGGTATCGGAAGCTAGTAAGAGTGATTCATGAAAATGATACTCCTGTATTTGCACAAATTAATCATGCCGGCAGCAGGACGATCAGTGAAACCAAGCTAAGTGCCAGTGCGGTTCATCATCCTCGTGATAAAAAAGATGATCCCTTGCCAAAAGAAATGAGTGAGTCAGATATTGAAAAAGTAATTAAAGATTTTGTCAATGCCGCAATTTTAGCGAAAAAATCCGGTTTTGATGGAGTAGAGATTCATTCGGCACATGGTTATTTGCTTAATCAGTTCTATTCACCGATAACTAATAAAAGAACGGATCAGTATGGAGGAAATCTGATTTCAAGAATCCGTCTGCATCTTGAAATCATTGCAGCAGTTAGAAGAGCAGTAGGAGATGATTATCCGATCGCACTGCGTTTAGGTGCATGTGATTATTTAGAGGGCGGAAGTGACATCAGCGATGCATTAGAGGCTTGTATTGCTTTTGAAAAAGCAGGAGTAGATTTACTGGATATCAGTGGAGGTTTGAATGGGTATATTCGTCCGAATCGAAATGAAGAAGGGTACTTTGGTGATGTGACTTCACTCATCAAGGAAAATGTTTCGATTCCGGTACTTTTAACTGGCGGCGTTAAAACAGCAAGTGGTGCTGAAAGCCTATTGGAAGAAAACAGTGCCGATTTAATCGGAGTCGGACGAGCATTGTTTCAAGATTCGTTATGGGCTAAGCATTGTATTGAATCTTTAATATAAGAAGTGATCTGTGAATAAAACAGATCTTTTTTTATTTAGTGTTGACAAATAATTACGATATGATATACTTCAAGTGTGATAGTTAGTTACTTTAGTAACAAACTATAGAAGGAGGGTTTCATGAAAATAGATACAGCGAGTGAAATTCCTATTTTTATCCAGATTGCCGAGCAATTGGAAGATTCTATTTTTACCGGTATTTTTCCGGAGGAAACTAAGGTTCCCTCTACAAACGAAATATCCATGATTTTTAATATCAATCCTCATACTGTATTAAAAGGAATGAATCTGCTGGTAGATGAAGATATTCTTTATAAGAAAAGAGGATTAGGCATGTTTGTCAAAGCAGGCGCAGTGGAGAATATACGGATAAAAAGGAAAAATAAGTTTTATGATCAGTATATTGCAACATTGATCAATGAAGCTAACAAGTTAAAGATGAGCAAAGAACAAATTATTCAATTGATAGAAAGAGGGTATAGTAATGAGAGCCATTGAAATTAATCAAGTATCAAAAAAATACAAGGACACATTAGCCTTAGATCAGGTTCACTTTCAGTTTGAACATGGAAAGATTTATGGTCTGCTAGGCAGAAACGGAGCTGGGAAGTCAACACTTCTAAATATTATATCCAATCGTATTTTTGCTTCGGAAGGAACCATTCTGATTGATGGACTAGACAGCAGGGACAATGAAAAGGTGCATGAACTGATCTTTTGCATGAGTGAGGCAAATCTATATCCTAATCTTAAAGTTAAAGAATTAATGAATTGGACAGAACAGTTTTACGATTGTTTCGATATGGAAAAAGCAATTACCCTATGTAATCAATTTGGATTGGATCGTAATAAAAAGATCAATGCGCTTTCTACCGGATATAAATCGATCTTTAAGTTGATTGTCGCTTTATCTTTGCAGGTTCCCTATGTTATTTTTGATGAACCGGTATTAGGATTGGATGCTAATCATCGTGAAATGTTTTATAAGCTGTTGTTGGAAGATTTTGAAAAAAGTCAGCGTACAATCATCCTAGCGACTCATTTAATTGAAGAGGTGGCAGGCGTGATTGAGGATATTGTTATTATCGATCATGGTAAAATACTGCTTCAAGATTCGGTAGAAAATCTGATGTCTAAAGGCTACAGTATTTCCGGACTGCAAAGTGATGTTGACGCATATTGTCAAGATAAAAATGTGATTGGTTTTGATGAGTTAGGCAATATGAAAATAGCCTATGTGTTAGGAGAACTTGATGAGCGTCAGTTAAATGAGCGTCTGCATCCGTCATCTATTAACCTACAGAAGTTATTTGTAAAATTAACAGAGAATGGGGGAGCTTACTAATGAAACTTAAAACACTAATTAAATTTGAATGTTATACTTCGTTGAAATCATTAGCTGTTTTCTATGCTATTCTATATGGAATTATTCTATTTGGATATTTAATTGCCTGGATGATTCAAGGGCATCTAGGAGGATCTGTTTTTAGTGGGACAGAAATGGCATGCATGATTTATTTAGGTATTCTTGGTTCTCTGGGATTTAATGAAGATTTCAAGTTTTTTATGCAAAATGGATTCACAAGAAAATCTATTTTGTTAGGGACACTGGGCATGTTTGTCTTTATCTCATTACTGATGGCGGTTATTGATACATGCATGGCTGCATTGCTTGTACAATTTACCGGATTTACTCCGCTTTTTCATCAAATTTACGGACCGGGGCATTCCATTTTAATTCAGTTTATTTGGCTGTTTGGATTTTATTTTCTAGTTTCATCATTAATGTATCTGCTGAATTTAATAACAAATAAAATAGGTAAAAAACTATTCTATTTTATCTTAATTACATTAGGACTTGTGTTATTTGTGGTCACTCCATTACTTTTCAACTTAGTTTTGCCAAGAGAGCTTGTGATGGATATTCTTTATGGGGTGTTAAGAGTAATCGGCTATAGAAGTGATGGCACTATTCAATTCTTATTTCCAATCTTGACTGTTTTAGTTATCAATGTAGTGATTATGATCAGCAGTTATTGGGTTATTAAAAAGACTGAACTTAAAGCATAAAGGCTTCGGCCTTTTTTTTGTTTTCAAAAATAAAAGGATAATCATGAATATTTTTAGGATAAATGTTATATTTAGTGTTGGTTATGGAGTGTTACTGTGATAACCGTTTTATTTAGAATAATGGGTCTATATGATTCTTGGATACTTACGAATTTAACAAACCGCATGTTTGTTTTATCAATAGGTTTCGTGTATAATAATAAAGAAAGAAGGGGATAGTGTGAGATTGAAAAAAATTTATATTATGATGTTAGCACTGTCTTTGATGTTATGTGGCTGTTCAAACAAGAAAGGGGATTATCCAAGTGATTACCCGGATTCACCTTCCTATAGTGAAGAGGATATTTTATATCCGGAAAACTCCGGAGAATACCTTATCCAAAGTCCTATAGGAAACGTTGATTACAGCCATTCTGATTTAGGCTATGTTATGGCTTATTTGAATAATGAGAGTGAAAAAAAGATCAAGCTTCAAATATCCACCTCCATACAAACTTATAATTATGATTTAATCAGCACTGAACCGGTGGCATTTCCAATGCAGATGGGAAATGGGGAATATCTGATTAAGATATTGGAAAACACACAGGGGGATGAATATGCGATCGTGAAGTCGCAGAAAATCAATGTAATATTAAAAGATGAATTAACGCCTTTTTTATATCCTAATCAGTTGGTTGATTATAAAAAAGGGGATATCATTACAAAAAAGAGTATTGAACTGGTTAAGGAAGATATCAATGACTTACAAAGAATTCGTAATATTTATGATTATGTAGTGCATTATCTTGATTATGACGATGATAAAGCAACGATCGCAACGACGAAATATATTCTTCCGAATTTAACAGAACTATTTGAAAACAAAAAAGGTATTTGCTTCGATTATGCAGCTATGATGGTCGCCATGCTGAGAATTAATCATATCCCGGCACGACTGATCTGTGGGAATACAGATATCGAATATCATGCTTGGGTAGAGGTTTATTTAGAAGGAGAAGGCTGGGTTAATCCGGATACATTTATTGACGAAAAAGTATGGACGCGAATGGATCCTACTTTTGCCAGTTCAAAATTCAATTATAAAGGACAGTATGAAGCTGTTTACTATTACTAGGGGGAGCACTATGAAACTAAACTTTGAGGAAAAATGCCTCTTTGCCAGTCAGATGGCGATGATTTTAGACGCCGGATTTGATATGCAGCAGGGAGTGGAGATGATTTGGCAGGAATCAGAAAATTCACATTTAAAAGAAGTGCTGAAAGAGGTTATTGAAAATTTTAAAGAAGATTCACGTTTAAGCCAAGCGGTTATGAAAACAGATGCCTTTGATGGCTATATGGTGCATTTATTAGAGGTAGGGGAAATGAGCGGACATTTAGATGATGTTATGCTTTCGTTAGCCAATTATTATGGGAGAATGAAAGGGATGTCTGATCAGCTCCAGCAAGCTTTGACATATCCTATTGTTTTATTAATGATGATGTTTGTAGTTATCGGGGTGATTGTGTTTAAAGTGCTGCCTATTTTTCAAAATGTCTTAAAAAGCTTAGGAAGTCACCTGTCGCCTTATGCATATACATTTATGAAGGTGGGACAGATTGCTTCTATTGCAGGGTTTGTTGTTTTGACGATTGTTTTAGCTGCTGTTCTAGTCTTTTATATTTATTCTAAAATTACGAAAATGAATTTACTGACAGTTTTTATCTATAAAACGCCCTTTATGAAATCTCTGTCCTATGCTTTGTCCCATGCGCAGATGACTTATGCCTTATCTATGTTTATGTCAAGCGGCTATGAGTTTGAAGAAGCTGTGGAAAATACGATTCCTTTAGTAGAAGAAAAAGCGTTAAAAGGGAGTTTACTAAAAGCCTATCAGGATATGCAGGCAGGGGAAATGTTTATTGACAGTGTTTCTAAGCATCGTATTTATCAGGGGATGAAACTGAATATGCTGCAAGTAGGTGTCAAGACCGGACAAGTTGAACAGGTACTTAAACAGCTGTCCGTTACATATCAGGATGAAGTCAGTGAATCTATCACGCGTTTTTTGAATATTATCGAGCCCACAATCGTTACCTTTTTGTCTGTCATTGTGGGAATAATCCTGCTTTCTGTGATGCTGCCGATCGTTAGCGTTCTTTCTTCTTTGTAGGCGAATATTCATGAGAACTATAATAAAAATCTTATTTGCGGGAGCAGTGATTTTCTTGATATGGATCGGATTTCAAGAAGCCAGTCAGTATTCTCAGAAAGAAGATTTGCAAAGAATCAGCGAAACCATTGAAGAATTAAGTTTAAAATGTTACAGCATTGAAGGCAGATATCCTAAAGATGTTTCTTATTTAAAAGAATATTACGGCTTGTTGGTCAATGAAGAAGACTATAATATTCTCTATCATTATGAAGGGGATAATCTGAAACCAACGATCCGTGTCAGTAAGAAGGTGACTCATAGTGAATAAACGATCACATATTCAAACCTTGATGTTTCTTACCTTGTTTTTAGTCTTTGTGATGGGTTCTTTCTTTGTTATGACAAGTGAGATTCAGGTCTATCAGAATATTCATGAAAGCATTGCTTTGCAGGATCGCCTAATGACACCTTTAGCTTATTTAAATACACGGTTAAAAAGCTGTGATCAAAAAGAAGCAGTGGAGCTTGTTACCATTGAAGAGACACTCTGTCTAAAAATGGAAGAAGATCAACATGTTACTTATATCTATTATTTTGAGGGTTATCTGAGGGAACTTTATGCTGTGAAAGATTATATGCCATCATTAGATGAGGGAGAAAAATTATTTAAATTAGATGATTTTAAAATGAGCAATCAGGATCAGCTGTATCATTTTAGTGTACAGATTGGTCAACAGAGTGAACAGATTTCTGTTTATATGCATAGTTAGGAGGGGTCACATGAAATCAAAAGGACATTCATTTTCATATTTAATGGAACTTATTATTGTGATCTTCTTTTTTGTAATTTCTGCTGCGGTTTGCGTATCTTTAGTAGTGAAGGCAAAAGAAAGACAGGAAGCTGCAAGTTATTTAGAGACTGCCATGAGTGAGGCGCAAAGTATAATTGAAACGATGCAGGCGTATCCTTCACAAACTCCCCAGCAGCTTTTTGATGCAGTGAAAATAGATGACGGAACTTATCAGCTGGATAATCTAATCATTGAATGGAGTCAAGATGAATTCGTACATGGTGAGGTCATTCTTTATTATCAAGAGGAAATAATAAGTCGGTTTCCTTTTGTTTTAGGAGGGGTTCATGATGAATAAGGAGAGTAGAGGTTTTCATATGGGGATTGGTGCATCCACTATCTTTATGATATTTGTGGTACTGGTCATGTTTATTTTGGCGATTCTTTCTTATTTAAGGGCAAACTCTAGTTATGAAGCGATGATGCGACAAATGGAACTTACCAGCGATTATTATCAATCAGAAGCAAAGCTTCTTGATCTGTATTATGGATTGGACAGTACTGATCTCCAACAAGATCTTGCGGGAATAGAATATCAGTATTTAGATGACAAGTATATTCTGCAAGAGCTAATGATGAATGGGCGTATCTTGAAGCTGACCTTTAAAGTTGAAGAAAACCAACTGGTTCTTTTATCATTAAAAACAGAAAATATGGAGGAATAACATGGAAGCAAAGACATTATTAGAAGATGTGGTAAACAAGGGAGCATCGGATATATTTATTGTGGCAGGGTCTCCATGTGCCATTAAAATAGAAGGACAGATTGAAAAATATACAGGAGATCGACTGACAACTCAGGATACTGAAAACCTGATTCGTGAGATTTATCATATTGCTCAAAAAGAAGATATTGAGGAATTTATTCAAAGCGGTGATGACGATTTCTCGTTTTCGATTCCAGATGTTGGACGTTTTCGTGTCAATGTCTATAAACAAAGAAGTTCTTTAGCGGCTGTAATTCGTGTTGTACGATTTGAATTACCGGATCCTCAGGTGCTTCATATCCCTGCAGCGGTAATGGATTTGGCATCAACCAAAAAAGGGATGATTTTAGTCACCGGACCAGCGGGAAGTGGAAAGTCAACAACCTTAGCTTGTATGATCGATCAAATTAACCGCCATCGCAATACGCATATTGTAACGATTGAAGATCCTATTGAATATTTGCATAGTCATCAAAAAAGCATTGTATCTCAGCGTGAGGTTTATCATGATACGAAAGATTATGTGTCTGCCCTTCGTGCCGCTTTAAGAGAAGCTCCGGAAGTCATATTAGTAGGGGAAATGCGTGATTTAGAGACTATTGAAATTGCGATTACAGCGGCGGAAACTGGGCATTTGATTTTTTCCAGCCTGCATACAATAGGAGTGGCGAACACGATTGACCGAATGATTGATGTATTTCCGCCATCTCAGCAGCAGCAGATTCGTATTCAGCTATCAATGGTGCTTAATGCCGTTGTGTCTCAGCAATTGCTGCCGGGGATCGATGGCAAGATGATTCCGGTATTTGAAGTAATGATCTGTAATCAGGCTATTCGCACTTTGATTCGAGATGGAAAGACGCATCAGATCGATAATGCGATCTCATCAGGTCGACAGCAGGGCATGATTACTATGGATGAAGCAATTCTTGAGCTTTACAGGCAAAACAAGATTACAAAGGAAACAGTAATGCTGTTTGCATCAAATCCGTTGCAGATCGAAAAAAAATTATAATTAGGAGGATTTCCTCCTTTTTAGTTATCATAAATTACAAAAAAAGAAGCGAAATTACTTTTAACATATATAGTTTTTGTGACAGAAAAGAGTATAATGAGAGTGGATAAGTAGAATTTAGAAACTTATATAGGATTAGAAATAACTAATTCATTGGGAATAAAGAAGGAGATAATTATGATGGATCGAGAAATATTAAGTGTTCAAACATTGGGGAAACTTAAAATAGTAAGCGGGGAAACGTGTTTTCCTTCCGAAAGACAGCGAAGTGCTCAGGTGGAACTGTTAATTGTTTATCTTATATTGAATCGTAATCGTAATTTGACCACTTCTAAATTGATTGACTTTTTATGGTCAGATGGAGACTCTGATAAACCGGAGGGAGCATTAAGAAATTTAGTTTATCGTGCACGCAAAGAAATGAAAAAGTTCTTTGATGATGTGAACTGCATCCAGTCACAGGGACATAGTTATCACTGGAATATTGAGATTGAATGCAAGATCGATTATGAAGAAATATTAAAACTAGCTAATCGCGTTAAACAAGAAACAGATTTAGAAAGAAAGTATGAAAAATGTTTAAATTTATTGGGAAAATATGAATATGATTTTTTGCCTGAATTCAACTACAACACTTGGATTATGCAGATGAATAATGTATTGGAAACCAATTGTTTGGAAGCTGTCCAGCAAACCTTGGAGAAGCTTCAGAAACAGGAAAGATTTAATGAAATTTTAAATATTACTAATCATCCGCATATTCAAAGACTGATGGATTCCCATCTTTGTGAAATGAAGCTGTTTGCTTTTTATAAAGCAGGACAAATTGACAACGCTCTATCGTTTTATCGTCAAACGGTCGATCATTATTACAGTCAGTATGGAATGAGCGTTTCTCAAAGAATGAAAGAAATCTATCAGTTAGTTTTAGATACAGCACCGGCTACTCAAATCGGGGTAGAAGAACTGGAACAGAATTTAACGAATACAGGCGATTTTGATGCCACTTTTTACTGTGATTTTGACGTGTTTAAAAATATTTATCAAGTGAATCTGCGTTCTGCCAGACGTTCTATGAAAGCTCGTGTTTTAGCGCTGCTGACTCTCTGTGATGAAACAGATCAGTTATCAGAAAAAGAATTACAGGAAGAATCTAAAATTCTAAGGAATGTTATTGCTGGTAGTCTGCGGAAAAATGATGTATTTTCAAAGTTTAATATGACTCAGTTTTCTTTGATTGTGGCTTCACCTGATATTGAGGGGGCAGAAATTGCCGTGAACCGCATACAAAAAAGATATGATGAAAAGAAAAAGCATCCGCATGTAATGCTGAAGAAAGATTTGAAAAAGATTAATTAGGGGGGAGTTTCATGAAAGAAATAATAAAAATACGACCAGTATTGAAAAAACTAAATATTCTCATCCTAATTTTAGGAATGATAGTTTCATTAATTCAAGCAGGCATCCCCAGTGTTCATGCGGCTGGGAATGTGACAGCGAATATTTCCTTTGAATCACAGATTGTAAATGGAATCGGAGCAAGTCAGACGCTTGAAAATATTCAATCCGGAGAACCATTCTTTTTGGCTTTGCGTTATACCGTTAATTCCGGGGGAGATAATGTACGTTATAATGAATGTGGGATCACGATTCAGCTTCCTGAACATGTCAAGTTTGATGAATTGGCAATGTCTGGGCAAGCTAATTCTATTTTTGATTCAGCAACAGTCGAAGATAAGTTTGGTGATGGTACCGAGTTTGTCTATTTAACATCAAAAGGAACCTTATCATCCGGAACCGCAGGAACGATTTATCTGAAAATGCATTTTGAAAACCTGAAAACACCGGACGGAACTTTAGCAAGTTTCGATAATATGATTATGACAGGAAATCAATTGGTAGGATCTGTTTCAACGCCTATCAATAATATTAAGATTCCAAATGCAACCATTATTTCTACTGCCCATCAAGAATGGGAAATTCAAAAAACTGTTGCAAAACAGGAAAATCAGGATGTCAGCATCATTAAACAAGATGGAGAAGATTATTATAAAGTAAACTATCAGATCTTAGTGCGTCCCGGAAATGAAACAACAAGCGGAAACCGTTATGGACGATTAGACTGCGAAAAGTTTGATTTATATGATTCTTTACCTGTAGGATATCCAGCAGGTGGGGGAGCTCAGCAGGTCAGCATTGCTGTTGGAAACCGTATTTTAAGTGAAGGCAGTGACTATACACTAGATAAAAATGATGATGGCTCACTCAAAACGATTCATTTCAATGAAAGCTCGTTAAATAAGTATCAGACAAGTTCTACGGATACTAACTTCATTCCGGAAGGAACACCTATTAATACAACTTATACAGTTAGTGTTTTATATCCTTATGCGGCGTATGAGATTCCAGCCAATGAGCCTTTTATTCAAAAAATATTGGATAATCAGGCAACCCTGCTTTATAAGCCTTTGAATAAGACTGAACAGACTTTGAAAAGTAATGCAGCTGTTCAAGTTGGATGGCAGAATGATAATCCAGCTTATTATGATTTAACAATAACTAAAAAAGTACGTGTAAATACAACAGGAACGCCTTCTATTCCGGTAGAAGAAACCAATATCATGACAAAGGAATGGCAAGATATCTATTATGTGAATAATGAATCTCCCGTGACATTTGGACTGTATACCGATCCAGAGTGTACTTCGCCTGCTTTAAATCTCAATAATGAGCAGCTGATTAATAAACAAATTGATGAAAATGGGCAAGTTATTTTCACGAAGTTATTGAAAGGAACATATTACCTTAAAGAAGAAAGTGCGCCTTCATTATTTGATGCACAGCCGGTTAAAAAGATAATTGTGCAAGAAAATGGTACAATTACAGTCGATGATACCATCTTGGACGATAAGTCAATTGAAGTGGTGAATACTTCTAGTGAGTATGGTTATGTAGCCTTTTGGAAACGTGGATCTAATGCAACACAGCAGGATACCGGTTGGCTGCAAGGGGTAGGATTTACTTTAACCAATAAAAGTAACTCATCTAAAACGTATCAGGCAACTTCTAATGAACAAGGATTAGTACTATTTTCGGGAATTCCTGAAGGAGATTATGTCATTAACGAAAATAATGATGATGCTGAATTCGTAGAAAATCATACAACTTGGGAGATCAATGTTGTAGCGAACCAAGTCAATTACCCTGCTTCTATGGACAAGTATGATGGAAAGTATCCGTATGTGTTAAATGTATCAAATAAGGGTAAATTCAAGATTATAAAAAAAGATGCTCAAAGTGCGACAACATTATTAAGTGGAGCAGAGTTTAAAATATATGAATTAACGAATAAAAATCAGCCATTAACTGATGAAGAGCTGAAAAATTTTGATCCTACGGGCTTAGTTAGCCATGATTTAAAAGAAAGCTCGGTTAAAGGGGAATATGAATCAGGAGCATTGGAAGAAGGCTATTATGTGGTGCAAGAAACAAAAGCACCGCTGAATTATGTTTTAGATAACCAGTTCTTTTTAGTCCATGTAACAAAGAACCATTTAGAAGAAGTAACCATTACCAATGAAAAGCAAGGAAGCTTAATGGTTAGAAAATTTGGGGTTCTTTCAAGCTCTGTGCAATTTGCTGTGCCAATTGATGGAGCTGAATTTGCAGTGTATACGGATCAAGAATTAACCCAATCAGTTGTTGGAGCTGATGGAAACCCGGTGGTGATAACTCCTAGAATTGATGTGAGCGATGAAAAGGGATCTTCTTCCAATATTGTTTATTTAGATCCCGGACAATATTATTTAAAAGAAACAAAATATCCTGATGGTTATCAACAACTAACAGGTGCGATACCGGTTACTATAGAAAGTGGTCAGCTAACAGCTGAAAACATCAATAATAAAGCAGACAGTTTGGGGCAGTTAAAGATCACGAAGACAGATTCAAAGACGAATGCGCCATTGGCAAATGCAGAATTCAAGATCATTCGTAAAAGTGATGATAGTGATGATAAAGAAATCATGATGACTTTAAAAACGAATAGCCTTGGTGAAGCCGTGTCTATCTTCCTTCCTGCGGGAGATTATGAGCTTTTGGAGACAAAGGCACCTACTGGTTATGTTTTAAATACAGAGCCTGTTTCTTTCACGATTACTAATAACACCCTGACGACAATCAAAGATGAAATCAAAAACGATCCGTATATAAAATTTAGAATAAAGAAGATTGATTCCATTACTGGGAATATAATATCAGATGTAAAGTTTAGAATATATGAAGATAAAAATGATCTAAGTAAGTACAAGCAAGCTTCAACAGGACCAAAAGGGTTTGCGACCTTCTCTAATATCGTTCCTGGTAAAACTTATTGGTATCAGGAGATCAGTGTGCCTAACGGCTATGTTTTAGATTCTGAGCTTCATGAATTTGTCGCACCATCGGCTATGGATACAGATGATAATTTATTGGTGATCGAAGAAAAGTCGGTTGTTGTAGAAAATGAACCCAAAGGGAAATTCTTCCTTGAAAAACAAAGAACAGCCTTTCAAGAAGGAAACAGTGGAACAGCGGCTTTAGAACCTCTAAGTATTTCATTTTGGTATTATCCAAATTTGACTGGAGACAGTGTAAAAGATAAAGCAACGGCAAATAAAAATAAAACATTAAAAACACTTCAAACCGGACAAAATGGAATGGGAAGCTCTGTCCTGCTTGAAAAAGGGGACTATTGGGTAGAAGAAAATAATGCGAATGGACTTTATGAAACATTAGCTCCGCAGGTCGTTCATGTAGAAGCCGGAAAGACGACTAAGGAAGACAGCAATACTTTAAAATTAGTAAATACGTACGCAAAAGGACGATTTAGGCTGAAAAAAGTGGATTCTAATACTCAGCAGCCAGTGAATGCAACTTTTGTTTTGTATCGCTATAAAGATGGAGTAGACATCACTTCAGTGACAAAAGACAATATTGCCTCTTTTGCCGAGAAAGTTATCGAATTTAATACATCTAGTACAGGTATTTATGAATCTAATGGGTTAAAGCCGGCAGAATATGCTGTCATTGAAAAAAGCGTAAATGGCAATTATGTTCTAAGTGATCAAGTCTATAATTTTACGATTCAAAAAGGAATTATTAATTTAGATTATTTTGACACACCGATTCAAAATGCACCAATGGGTTCATTAGAATTAGTTAAGAATGAAGTTTGGGGAAGCGGCAGCAGTCAAGTCACATTGCCAGCCTATGGCTTTAGCTTTAACGTATATGCCGCTAAATTAGCGAGTGCATCAACACCAGGTGCAGTCAGCTACAACGGTCAGTATTATATTAAAGACGGAGATCCAATCGCAACTTTAGTAAGTGGCAAAAAGACTACGATCAGTGATTTAACTCCGGGATTCTACTATATAGAAGAAGTACTAACAGCAGATCAAAAGAAAGATTATGAAGTGCAGTCACCTCAGGTTGTTGAATTAACAGCGGGTAAAAATGGTGTGGCAACATTTCATAATGTCAGTAAAAAAGCAAGAATCAAAGTAGATAAGATAGATGCCGCAGACTCTTCTAAACACTTGAATAATGCAAAATTTGACATTTATCAGTTAGCAGATAATCAAGACTTTACTCAGGTAAAGGATAATGAACAAGTCATTGTTGTGGATGGAATGAAGTATAAGGTTGTTTCATCTAACCTTTCTTATCAGATTATCTCTGGAACGGCTGTTTTAGTGAATGCCGATGGCAAGATCGTAAATGGAGCTACAGAGGATGGTATCGGCTATTCGGGATTTTAGAACCAAATACAACTTATTTCCTAAAAGAAGTACAGGCACCGGATGGCTATAAAGCTTCTAAAGAGTGGACGAAAGTACAAACCGGTTCAGCCGGAGCTTTAGCGGAAGACACGATTGAAAACTTCAAGCCGATTTCACCAACCGGTAAAAAGGTAGATGGCACTGGTAAAGATGTAAATGGAGCTGTCTTAGCTTTACTGGATAATGAAGAAAAGGCAAACGCTGTGGCAAAGATGTCAGAAGCAGAATTAGCGGCTTTAGTTAATGATCCTCTTCAGCAACAGATTCAAGGCATTATATCCATAAGTGAAACAAAAAACGGTGCTATTGATTTTGGTGAAGTAGATGAAAGCAAGACATATTATATCGTTGAATTAAAAGCTCCGAAAAATTACTTGCGCGATCCTTCTGTTCATACTGTGACAGTTAAAAAAGAAGCAGATGGCAGCTATCATTATTATGAAGGTGATCAGATTTTAAGTGTGGTCAACAATAAATACCAGCGTATCTGGATTAAGAAACAGCTGAAATTTGCTGATCAGACAGAATTAATAAACGGAGTTAATTTCAATGTTTATAAAATTAAAGAAAAAGTATCAGAGGGAACAGAAGGTGCCATTAAAGGTAACGATGGATATTACTATTCTGTCGAACTTGTCAGCAGGGTGCAGACAGGCACACAAGCGGCTGTCGGAGATGGTATTGCCATTACTGAACAGTTAGAGCCGGGAAGCTATTTAGTGGTGGAGGATTATACCTCACTGCCAGCAAATAGCGGGATTATCATTCCTAATGAAGTAACAGGGCATGTAATCACTTTATCCTATATAAAAAGTGATGGGAAAGATAATTTAGTATTATTTGATAATCCGATCGTGAATAAGACAGATTATGGAAAATTTACTTTAATGAAAACGGCATATACAGATAAAGACTTGAAATTACAGGCAGTATTTAAATTGTACGTTAAAGATGAAACAGGTCACTATATCGAATACAAAGATGAAAAGGGAAAAACATTAACGATTGACACTAATAAAAATATTTATCAAAGTCCGATTTTATTAAAGAGCGGGCAATATCGTTTAGTTGAACAATCTGTTGAAAATGGATATACAGTAGATGAAAACAATAGTTTTGATTTTGAAATTCAATCTGATAAAGTTACTGGAAGCATCTATAACACTGCATCAGGAAAGTATGAAGCAACCTATTATTCAACGCTGCAAGAAGCATTGAATCATCCAATAACGATCGTCAACATGGAACAGGGACGCCTGACTTTAAACAAAGTGGGACGTCAGCTCATTGACCTTACCATAAAAGAGACACCAATTGAGGGAGCCGAATTTGATCTTTATCGTTATGTGAGTGATAGTGAAACCTTACAGTTAGATGACTCAACAAAAGTAGGAACAGCCAAATCTCAATCCGATGGAACACTTGCGTTTTATCGTTTAGATGGAAGCAAGATCAATGCTGGTGAAAATTGGCTGGATGTCGGAGATTATGTGTTGAAAGAAACAAAAGTGACATCGGACAGCACGAACAATGGCTATCAAGCTGATTATTTAGGAAAGGTCACTATATTAAGCAATCAGGAAACGAAGACTGTGACGCCGATTGATGAACGGGGGCAGGCTACTGGCAATGCAGCGGATAAAATTGTCAATGAATCGCATTATGGGCAATTCAGCATAACAAAAGTAGATGAATCTACGCCGACAATTAAACTTGAAAATGTTAAATTCGAGATCTTTAGGGAACTTGATGATGGGACTTATTCGTCTTTACAAAAAACCATTACGACAGATGTTCAAGGCATTGCAGTATCGCCACTGCTGCCAGAAGGAGAGTATTATCTTAAAGAAATAAATACTCCTGAAAGCTATTTCAGTGATGATGATATGCACGGTCCTTATCGTGTAGAGGCGCAGAAAGTCAACGAAGCATCTCAATATCAAATTACAAACAAGAAAAAACAGTCTATCCAAGTTATTAAGAAAGATTCAAAGACTAATAATCCAATTTCTGATAAGCAGATGGAAGGTACTCAATTTAATTTGTACTTAGGTGACAAACTGATTGCCACGGCAACCTATCAGACCGATACGGGGATTTATTTTGGAGATTTGCTCCCTAACACAACCTATCAGCTTCAAGAAGTGAAAGCACCAAACGGCTATGTGTTAGATGAAAATAAAATTCCTTTTACAACGAACATTGATGGCACTCCAAAAGAGATTGAAGTATTGAATGATCCTTATGGCAGTTTAATCATTGATAAGATGGCTACTTGGGCAAATTCAAAAGATAAATTACCGCTTCAAGGCGCTGAGTTCACATTATATGATGCGACTGGTAAAGAAGTCGCTAAAGAAGTCAGTGATGAAAATGGTAAGGTGCAGTTTTTAAACTTAGTTGCCGGAACTTATACTTTGAAAGAAACAAAAACTGTTGATGGTTTTGCGGAAAACAAAGATTCTTATTCCATTACAATCGTGATGGGAGAAGAAAATACTGAGTTGACTGGCGACCAGGCGGTTGTAAACTATCCGAATTTTGGTAAGTTTGAGTTTAAGAAAGCTAAACCGGATGGAACCGGACTAGCCGGCGCGGTTTTCAGCTTATATAAGGGAGATCAATTAATCAGTGATACCATTACGACAAAAGAAGATGGTACTTTCTCATCATTCATGCTTGAACCGGGGCAGTACAGGTTAGTCGAAACAACAGCACCGGATGGCTTTGAAAAGATAGAACCCATCACTTTTGAAATCAAGGAAAAGGAGATCACCAAGCTTCATTCAGATGGAAGTGAAAACGTGGTTGATCAGGCTTTAGGTCAAGTTGAAATAACGAAATTAGATGATGTTTCATCATATATTCCTAGTTTAGATAACCAACCAATCAGCGGTGTGCATTTTGGACTTTATAAGTCAGATAATAGTTTGGTTGAAGAAAAAGTAACAGATGCAGATGGAAAGATCATTTGGACAGATGTTCCAGCCGGACAATATTATGTTCAAGAAATCGATACATTAGATAATCCGGATGGTTACGTGTATACAGATACACAATATCAGGTTACTGTGGAACCTAATAAATCTACAGTAGATACGTATTATCCAGATGGAACAACAACAAATGGTGCGATTATAAATAAGGCTGATAAAGGGCGTTTGGTTATTTATAAAACAGATAGTTTGACGGATAAGGGATTAAGCGGAGCAGTCTTTAGGATTTATTCCGATGCTACCTATACTAATGTAATAGGTGAAGTCACAACTAATGAATTTGGTTACGCTGTGAGTGACTTGTTGGACGCTGCAAAGGAAGGGACAATCTATTACGTAAAAGAAATAAAAGCACCAGATGGTTATGTTTTAGATGATACGCTCAATCCAATAACAGCTTCTATTAAAGTTTATCCGATCCATCAGAGTGATCTGATAAAAGATGAAGCGAATGATAAAAATAAAGGGACATTTAAAAATACTTCTCAAGAAGATTTAATGGAATTTAATTTAGAAATTCATAAAGGGATTACTTCCAATGATTTTAAGTCTGTGACGGCAGATCAATCCCTGTCACTAAATTCTTATGAAAATGTCTTTATTATTCGTAATTTTGCCAACGGGACAAATAAGGTAAAAGCTGAATCAATAGAGATTACGGATACTCAGATAGAGCTTCAATACTATGATGCCAGTCAAGGAAAATATTTAAAAGATTCACATGTGGATCAGGATTCATATTTTATTCATTCGGTAGCGATCTATCGTGCTTACAATAAAGCTTCCGCTCAATCTGTTAATGCGAAGCTGTATTATCAAACGTATGGCAGTGACACATGGAAAGAAGTACCTTATGGTGAATTTAAAGACCTTCAGAAATTAAATCAAGGTCAAAGCCGTACCGCAGCAATTGATCCGTCATTAAAAGCGGCTCATGTAAAAGTGGTGTATACAGGGATTGAAAAAGGATTTATATCAGATGGTTTTGATATTCATTATACCTTTAATCAGCGACCAAGTGATGCGGATTATAATGAAATTCGACGTATTCAAAATGTCGCCGATGCACAATATCATTTTATCGTAAAAGATGAAAATGGAGCAGAACAGCGTAATACTGTAACACGACAATCCGAAACAGTGGAGATTCTGCTTCCAGCGTTAGAGACAAAAGTGCCAACCGTGAATCTAGGTGTTGTTGCCGAAAATCCAAATGGAGATTCTAAAACATTTAAACCGGGAGATATGGTGCAGTATACGATCACGGCGCAAAATGTTTCCACCAATGGTGCAGATTTTAATCAGCCTGTCATCAGTTTTGATTTACCGGTGGGAATGACATTAAACGATACAGCTGCCAATAACTTTCCTAAACAATTTAAAATTACAAAAATGTCAGCCGATGGAAAGACGGGTGTCAGTATCGATCAAGACAGTATCGAAGTGATTTTCTCAAGTGTAGAAGAAGCCCGTATTCCAGGTGCAGATGGTTTAGAAAGTTTAAACCAGCCAACCACGAAGGTGACCTTTAGATTTAAAAACAGTGGGGATGCAGCGAATTTAAAACCGGGAGAATCGCTCAAGATTTCTTTTTCCGGAACGATCTCATATAGTCAGCCATCTTCACAGGAACGACCATTATGGGTATTAGCTTATTTAAACAGTGATGAAAAGATTGTTAAATCTGCAGAAAACCCTTATGGAAACAGCTTTAGTGTGAATGATTCAGATCACAACAGTAATGCTTTAGTAGAAGATGAGATATTGGATAAAGCTTTAGGTGAGGATGTGGGTGGAAACAAACATGCCAATGCTAATGCAGATATTCAAGTGAATGACAACAATACCCTTTATATTTATAAACAGGTAAAAGGTGACTTTGATGATGACTATGTAGATTATAATCGCGTTGCACAGACATCATCGGGTGGAAATATTGATTATAAAATTAACGTTAAAAACGGAGATGATTCAGATACACCGGTGGATCGTATTCGTATTGTCGATATCTTGCCATTTTATGGGGATACGTTAACCAGTCGTGATAATGATAGTGCCTTAGTATTTGATCGCTCTACAACCTTGAAAAAAGAAGCTCTATTAAAGTCAATTGATTTACTAGATATTCCCGATTATGCTTCAACTAAAATCTTTTACTGCATTGACAGCCGTAACTATGATGAAAAGTGGGTTAAATGGACAAAAGAAGCGCGTCAAAAAGTAACGACGACAGAAGATTTGCCAATCCTTTATAGCACTATGAGCGATGCGGAATGGCAAAAGGGAGTGCACACATGGTATGCTGCGGATGAGATTACCGATGATGATTTAAAATATGTCAGTGCGATTGCAGTGGAAATCAGCTGTGACAATGGTCAGTATTTTGAAAAAGGAGAATCTCTGAGCATTGGTATTCAGATGCAGGCACCGATATACAGTGCGGACGAATTAGATGAATTTGAAAATGAATATATTGCCAATTCAGCAATGGTCGCAGTTAGTCGTGGAGGAATGCGCGATGCACCGATTGCCAGCAATAATCGTACGGAAAATTATGAAGTAAAAGTAAAACTATCCATGCCAAAAGGAAAGATTGGAGACTATGCATTCTATGATATTAATCGTAATGGCTTGCAGGATGACGGTGACGCTCCAATTGCCGGGCTTGGTGTAAAGCTATATCAATATAAAACGAGATATGTTGATGGAGCTGCTGAGACTGTTCGCAGTTTAATCAATACAACTACCACTTCATCTGCGGGTTATTATGAATTCGATGATTTGGATTGCAATGTTCCGGTAAATGGAGCGTCGAAAGCTTCAACGGATCCAAATGATTTTGCCGGTAATATTATTTATGAATATCAAGTAGAATTTGAAAAGCCGCATGATGGATCACGTTATCAATACATCCCAACGCTTCCGAATGTTGGTGATGATGATTTGTTGGATTCTGATATTGGCAATGATGAAAATGACTTGGATACTTATTTATTAACTCCGATTGTTCGCTTAACGGCAACAAAAGAAGGAACGAATTATGTAGGAGAAGTCAATAACAGCTTGGATGCCGGCTTCACAGCTTTAGGTGCATTAGGGAACTATGTATGGATTGATGCGAATCGCAACGGCATTCAGGATGAAGATGAAAAAGGAATCAATGGTGTCATTGTCCGCGTTTATCACGCTAATGATGATGGCAGTCTGGGAAGCCTTGTTGCCGAAACTAAAACGATGTTCGGCTATGGCAATAAAGAAGGTTACTATGTATTTAATGACCTTTCTGAAGGAAAGTATATTGTTGAGTTTGATACCTCTCAGGTTGTGACCGGAGGGTATAACGATCATTATAGCTTCACTATTCCTTATCAGGGGGACAGTGAGTATGATTCAAATGCAGTGCATAGTGTCAATGACTTTACAATGCGAAGCGATGTGATTCAATTGGATTATCGTGGCTATGATATGTCTGTTGATGCCGGATTAACCGTTTACAGCGCAATCAGCGGTATTGCCTTTGAGGATCGCAACTACAACGATCAGCAGGATTTAGATAATGGAAATGATATTCCGGTACCTAACACCCTGGTAGAACTATACCGCATTAATCCTCTTGATGGAACACTTGAAACTACACCAACCGCTACGCAAGTAGTGAAAGAAGATGGACGTTACTATTTTGACCATCTATCAGACGGACAATATCAAGTACGTTTCGTATTCCCGGATGAATATGAGATTATCAACGCCAATATTGGTGGAGATGACAGTAAGGACAGCGATGTCGAATATAATTTGAGTGCCGATTTAAGGAGTGGGTTTACGGACATCATTACCTTGCCGCAGAATACTTTGATCGAACATGTTGATGGCGGTGCCTCACGTTACAGCAGTTTAGGGGATTATGTCTGGTTTGATGCAAATCAGAATGGACTTCAAGATGCTGCAAAAGAGGAATATGGCATTGCAAATGTGCCGGTTTATTTACAGATGCGTTCACCTAACAGTGTTGGCTGGGAGCAAGTAGCACAGGCTGTAACAGATCAAAGCGGTCATTATTTGTTTGAGCATTTAAAATCAAGTGATTACGGAACCGAGATTGTTTATCGTATCGTCTTTGATTTGCCAATCTCTTCAAAATTAACTATCCCTAAAAACGGAGACAGTGAATTGGATTCTAATGCCTTAGCTGCTTATTTGCCGGGAGCAGGATTCCCAACCGATATTATCCATTTAAACTATCATACCAAAGATCTTTCTTGGGATGCAGGGATTATTGATTCTTATGGTACTATCGGCGATTATGTTTGGTTTGATGAGAATCAAAATGGATTGCAGGATGAAACCAACAGCGGTATCGGTGGCATTCCGGTTATCTTGGAATATAATGAAACTGGTGATTTAAGTGACGATCAATTTTGGCAAGTTATTGGTCGAACAACAACCAATGCCGCAGGATATTATTTATTTACCGATTTAAATGCGGGAATGTATCGTGTGCGTTTCCAAATTGAGCGTCCATATTATGTTACTTTATCTAATGTTGGAAGCGACAGTGCCATTGATTCTGATGGTGTTGCTCTCTTTGAAGATAACTGGTATTACAGCCGTCCTTTCTATCTGAATGAAGAAGGCTATGATATGACATGGGACTGCGGGGTTTACTTGCCAAAATCATTTATGAATGATCTTGGCGGGCTTAATAATCCAGAGACTAATGATCCAACTTCATTCATGACTTGGTCACTGATTGGACTGGTTTCTGCTGGAATTATCATTGAAATGGTTTTAGACACAAGAAAGAGAAAAAGAAAATTAAATAAAGAAGCTAAATAGTGGAGAAACGTCAGCTCCACTATTTTTTTATCGCTATTTTATGAAAAATTTCTTCTTTATTATAGAAAAAATGTCGTTTTTCGTTATAATAAGGATAAAGGAGCAGGGTATGAAACGAAAGGATAAAGGGTTTACACTCATTGAAATTATCGTAGTTTTGGTGATTATCGCTATTTTGGCAGCGATTGTCGTACCGGTAGTTTCAGGATATGTAGAAGACGCTAAGGATACAAAAATAATAAATAAAGCACACAATGTCTTGACTGTTACAAAGAGTGAATCGGTTTGGCTGTATGCCAGAGGAGAGCTTTTGGCAAAAGTAAATGATACGGCATGGCACAAAGAAGTGATGGAAAAAGCGGAAGTAGATGGAGAAATGATTTCCATAAAGCTAAATGAAAGCCAGACCAGTACCGGAGATTTTGTCGTTAAGATTGATGGGAAATATGTCAGCTTTAATGATGCAAAACAGGAATTTACTTTGTCCAATGATTTAAGTAACATCACTATTCATGAACAGGTAAGAAATGAATTGCTAAGCAGCAGTTTTATTGGCAAAATTAATGATTATTTTAATATTGCCAGTCGTCCTGAACGATTAGATTCAGAAGGACCGAATACAGGCAGTGTATTACTGGAAATGCTTAAAGAAAAAGGCTATGATTTGAATAATTTCAGCTTTAGAATCTATAAAAAGTATGGCGGCAGTTCCAATACCATTACCATCAGCAATCAAAAAATAACGTTGGATATGGTAGGAGACAGTGTCGAAGTCATTCAATACGATTATGGCAGCAACACGGATTTTTCTTCGGAACCAATTGTGAAAAAAGCAACGGTGCCGATTGTCAGCAAAACGGTAAAAGATACGCAGGATAACGACGTGACCTATGCGGTCTTTGATCTTAATAATGTAGATTGGATTGTAGAATAAAATAAAATACCCATTAAAAAGGAATAATCGTTGCCAATTATTCCTTTTTTTGTATCCCCTAAATAATTTTCGCATATGATTAGTGAATGACGAAAATTTGACTATTTGGCTATTATTTTATGATTTGTGATATGTTTGTGATATTTAAATGGTATGATAGGTTTGTAAAAAGGAAAGATGAAGGAGGGATTGTTGATGAACAATAAATTATTAAAACTTCTATTAACATTAACCATTGTTTTTTCAACAATGACTGTATTTGCACAAAATGTACATGCTGCTGTGGCTTTGACGATTTCAACAGCGATCAGTGATGATCCATATGTACGTGTATTTACCGTAACTAATAATGATAGTGCAGTTAAGAATTATACTTATACTGTTTCTGGAGATACAAGTGAGAGCGGAGCAACTATGAATATTGGAGCGAATGGAAGTAATACTCATGAAATTCGCTTGAATAAAAATGGCGGAACTATTTATTTTCAGTTGAAAAATAATACAGACGGTGATTATTCTGCTGCTGTAGCGAGCATTGCCTCTTATCGTATTAAAGTATATTATCAAAGCAATGGCGTTTCATTAAAGGATACGACATATGTTACTTGTAATGTTAATGGAGCAAGTGCAAGCGCACCGGTTTCGATTCCATTAAACGGACGTGTTTACAATGTGAAAGATGGTTTGAATTATAAAGAAGTAGCTTATGGAACTGAAGCGATTGTCTTCGAATATGAATTACAGGCACGTGATGACTATCAGTCAAAAGTGGTGTTCTTGGATCAAGACGGAAATACGATTAAATCAAACGATACATTTACTGTAAGTGAAGCCAACGGCGGATACTATCAAGTACCGCAAACCATTACACATAATAGCCGTACTTATACTTTAATGGCGAATCAAGGCGATATTTCTCAATCCTATGATGATGGTGCCAATACGTACTATGTACGTTACCAGCTTCAAGAAGAAAGTGCGAATCTGCCTTATTATGTGACTGTGGATTACAGAGCAGGAGATGTGTTGCTGGCTAGAAAAACATTGACAGTACAAAATGGAAAAACAGTGTCACATGAGGCTCCTTCTACTTTTAAAGCTGGGACTTCATCTTATCAATTAGCCGGTAACGGAACCATCACTCATACATATGGGGATGCAACTAAAAACTATACAGTGCAGTATACTCAGACAGTTACTGATCAAAATCAGCCTTATGATGTGTATGTGCAATATGTAGATGTGACAACTGGCAAAATCTTGGAAAGTCACTATCAAACGGTAGGCGTAGATAAAACGGTTAAATTTGATATTCCCGGAAGCTTGACTGATGCAGGAACGAATTATATCTTAGCACCAGAACAGCCAACAGCAATTACACATCAATTCGGTTCAGCTTTGCGTCAATACAATGTTTATTTCCATGAAAAAGATTTAAACGTTGAAGAATATCCAGTGACGATTTCATATTATGATTTAACTGAAAACAAGATCTTATTTACAACAAAAGCAACAGCAAATGTAAATGACGGATTAACCATTACAGTACCTAGTACTTATGAAGCAAACGGGAACCAATATGTCTTATTATCTGGACAGGATACAGAATATACTCATGAATTCTATTCAACAAGACGCAGTTATACATTTATTTACCGTAATGCGGATGACTTGGCAAATCAGGATGTTGTTGTGCTGCCGGGGGATAATGGCGGAGTGGTTGAAACACCAACAGGCACAACTGTAACTATTGATTATACAACCGGTCGAATAGTTATCACTGTACCGGAAAATGAAACACCGCTAGTTGTAAATGAAAATGGGGAATTGGTTAATGAACCAACAGAAGATACACCAGAAACCGAAGTAGTAGAAGAAAATGAAACACCATTAGCAAATGGAAAGAAACAGGATCAAACATCTTATATTATAGGTGGAAGTGCTGTAGGAATTGCAGTGGTGGCAGGACTTGTATTCTACATTGTAAAGAAAAGAAAAAAAGAAGTAAAAGAAGTAAAATAGAAAAATTTTAGAACCATTCTAAAGAGAGTGGTTCTTTTCTTTGCGATTTTTTAAATTTATGGGATCAAATATCTACAAACTTACGTTTCTTTTTATCAAACATTCTAGTATTGCCAATAAATTTAGGATATAATGAACATAGAGAATAAGGGAGGCAACTATATGCGCAATATAATGAAGAATATAGGGCTAACTGCAGCGGAGTTCTTTGATTTGTTTTCAAGAACGACAGATGATTATCTTTATATGTGGGATATCCAGCGTGGGTATTTTTATATTTCAGATAATGCTTATGTCGATTTTAATATTGATGAAGGAATTAAGAGTGATGTTGTGAAAGAATGGGCAGGAATCATGGTACCGGAGGATCGTCAACGCTGGCTGGCTGATATGCAGTTGATCGGGGATGGGAAAAAGGATTATCATGATATGGAATATCGTATCTATAATAGAGCGGGACATGTCATATGGGTATCGTGCCGCGGAGAAGTAAATAAAGATGAAAATCAGCGTCCTCTTTTTATGGTGGGGCGTATTTCCAACATTGGAAAGCAAAATAAGTTTGATAATATTACCGGACTTATGAATCGTGCTCAATTTCAAAGTGATATGAACTATCTTTTAAATTCTGGGATCAAAGGATTAGTCGTTGTACTGGATATTGATAATTTTAAGAATATTAATGAACGTCATGGCTATGCTTTTGGAGACCGTGCATTAAATTTAATCTCAACACAATTATCTAACCTATTGCCTCAGGATTGTCAGATTTATCGTTTAGATGGAGATGAATTTGCCTTTTTAATGAAAGATGGCACAAGAGAAAATATTGAGATGATCTATGAAAACATACAGGTATATATCACTAATCAATTTATGATGGATGGTCATAAACTGTTTGTATCTCTATCTGCCGGGGTATGTTTCTTCCCTCAAGACGGTGATAACTATCAGCGATTGCTAAGACAGGCAGAAGGGGCTGTAGAAATCGCTAAAATGAATGGAAAGAACCAGTTGGTTTTCTTTTCTAAAGAAATTTATAATCGTCGATTAAAGATTATTGAAATGCAGGAGAGTCTGCATAACTGTGTCAGCCGCGGATGCGAAGAGTTTGAAATGTTTTATCAGCCTCAGATTGATACTAATACTAAAAAAGTAGTGGGAGCAGAAGCGTTGCTGCGTTGGCATTCTCCTGAACATGGAGAGGTTTCACCGATTGAATTTATACCCTTGTTGGAGGAAAGTCATTTAATTATTGAAGTAGGAAAATGGGTGTTTGAAGAAGCGGTCAGGCAATGCAAGCAGTGGCAGAAATATGATCCTGATTTTATCATGAGCATTAATGTATCTTACACACAGCTAAAAGAGAATTCATTACTGGAATATTTGAAAAATAATCAGTATCATAAGCTTTCTACGAGAAACTTTATCTTGGAATTAACTGAAAGCTGTTGGGTGCCAAATCTGCATTTCCTAAATCAGGAATTTAAGAATATTCAGGATATGGGATATGGCATTGCGATTGATGATTTTGGTACCGGATATTCATCTCTAAGTCATTTAAAGGAGCTTTCAGCCAATATTATTAAAATTGATAGAAGCTTTATTCAGGGAATCAATCAGGGCAGTTATGAATATACCTTCTTGGAATATATTGTGAAGCTTGCACATATCATTGATTTAAAAGTATGTGTGGAAGGTGTTGAGACGATCGAAGAATATGAGGTTGTCAAACAGGCATCTCCGGATTATATTCAAGGATTCTTATTTGGCAGACCAATCAGTGCTGCTGATTTTGAAAGCCGATATTTTAATGATAATCAAGCAGGAGGGCGCTAAGATGGAAACAAGAGCCGCTTCTGCTTTTATTAATCAATTTATTGAAGCCTATTACCTGCAGCATGATGTTTCAAAAGTCTTGATGATGCTGGATCCTCAGATTCGCTGGAGCAGTGTACGTTGTCAAAGAATTCTAAACGGAAAAGCTGAAGTGGAAAAAATGCTGACAGAAGCCGTTAACCGTAAAAATTATAGGATTGAAGTGTGCGAGTTTAAAATGGAGGAAATCAAGGAGGAAAGCAATCCCTTTTTAGTGTGTTACGAAATTGATGCATTACTGATCGGTGAAAACTATCAATATTCGCTTACTTTTTTTGGTAGTTTAACAGTAGAGGCAAGAGAAAGTGCATTTATTATTAAAGAGGTCTATATATCCATGTTTCAATCAGAGGAACAGTTTAATGAACTTCTTTATAAAGAGATGAAGGACAGAAAAAAACGAAAACAAAATGAGAGAGACTATCAGGATGCTTTATATTTAAAACAGGTTAATGACGATTTGGAAGTATTAACCAATAATGTTCCGGGTGGGATATTTCGCTGTTTAGACGATGAAGCATTAACGCTGCTTTATATGAGTGACGGATTTTTAAAAATGCTGGGATATAAGCGTCAGGAAATAAAAGATCAGTTTGATGACAGTTTTCGAAAAATGATTGATCCTCGTGATCGTGAAAATATCGAACAGGAAGTTATACAGCAAATGGCATTAGGATCAACCAAGCAGATCGAATATCGTATTTTACATAAAGACCAACGTTCCATATGGGTATTGGACAATGGTCAGTTAATTGAAGATCCTAAAGGAGGGTATCCTTCTTATTACTGTATCATTATAGATATTACAGAAGAAAAAAAGATAAGAGAAGAGTTAAATCTGGCATTAGAGCGCTATGATATCATTATGAATCAAACGAATGATGTTGTGTTTGACTGGGATATTTTGAATGATCAATTAAAATACTCAAGGGGACTGGAAAGAATTATTCCGCAAACAATACCGGAAAATAATGTTAAAGAATTTGTATTCGAAGCCGGGCATCCTCTTTTTCATCAGGCAGATATTCCTAAATTAAAGCGTATGCTAGAAAAGATTAAAAACAAAAACAGCTACGTTGAAGAAGAACTGCGTCTGCAAAACAGTGAACATCAATATCGCTGGTGGCGTCTGCGTGTCAGTGTGCAGTTTGATAAAAATGAACAGCCAATTCGAGCAATTGGGATTATTATTGATATCGATCAGGAAAAGCAGCATTCTCAGTTTCTGCTGAGTCGTTCTCAGGAAGATGCTTTGACTGGCATTTATAATAAAATGACTGCACAGCGTCAAATCAAAAGCGCTTTAGCATCGATAGATAGAAAGAAATTTCATGCTTTGATGATTATTGATATTGATAATTTCAAAGAAATCAATGATCGTCTTGGACATCTGTTTGGTGATGCGGTTTTAAGTGATATTGCCAGAAGAATGAAGAATGTTTTTCGTCACCATGATATTATTGGAAGAATCGGTGGTGATGAATTTATTGTATTTGTTAAAGATATGCAAGATATAGAGAGTATCAAAATAAAAGCAAGGCAAATGCTTTACGAGATGCATGAATTGCAGCTGAATCATGATAAACAAGTACCGATTTCATGCAGTATTGGAATAGCTATGATTCCCAAAGATGGCGATAATTTCAAGCTGCTTTTCCAAAAAGCGGATCAAGCGTTGTATCATGCGAAAAAAGCTGGGAAAAATCAATATGCACTTTATGACGAATCGATTATTAATGAATATTTTGGGGATACTAAAGTCGGTTCAGTTGTCAATGAAAAAATTGACTCTAATGAAAATAATAAAGTACTGAATGGACAGCTTACTGAATATGTGTTTCGAGTTTTATATAATTCCAAGGATTTAGCCGAGGCGATCGCGTCCATTTTAGAAATTGTTGGATTGCAATTTGATGTTAGCCGTGTCTATATATTTGAAAGCAGTCATGATGGAACTTACTGTAAAAATACATTTGAATGGTGCAATAGTGGTATAGAACCTCAGATTGATTATTTGAAGCACGTTTCTTACAGAGATGAGCTTGGCAGAAATTATATAGATAATTTTAATGAAGATGGGATCTTTTATTGTGCCGATATTCATCAGCTTCCTGAATATCATTATAATCTTGTCGCAAAACAGGGAATTAAATCTATGCTTCAATGTGCAGTGATGGATAATGGTGAGTTCAAGGGTTATGTGGGATTTGATGAATGCCGTCAAAACCGCTATTGGACACAGGATCAAATTGAAGCATTAGTGTTTATATCTGAAATCTTAAGTGTATTTTTACTAAAAAATAGAGCGGAATCTATCTTGAAACAAGAATCAACCGGTTTGTTGGATTTATTAAATAATCAAAATTCTTGGATCTATGTGATTGATCCTAAGTCATATGAAATTTTATTTTTAAACAAGAAAACGAGTGAATATTGTCAGCAAGCAAAGATTGGTATGCGCTGTTATCATGTATTTATGGAACGAACGTCACCATGCCCGTTTTGTCCGCTGAAACGCCTTTTTGAAAGTAAAGAAAGTCAAAATGATGAAATTTATATACCCACCTTTAAAGTGTGGGTGGATGTTGATGCCACTTGTGTGAGATGGAAAGGAAAAGAAGCGGTAATGTTGAGCTGTCGGGATATAAACCGTTATAAGCAGAAATAAAAAAACTGAGGTGAAAAGAATGGTTGTGATTGTCGTCAGTGATTCTCATGGAAGAACAGCTTATTTGGATGAAATTTTAAAACGCTACCCAACTGCAGACTATTTCATTCACTGTGGTGATTTCTTGTTGAATCAGAAAGATTATCCTCAGTTTAGGGTTGTTTTAGGAAATAATGATGAAGCAAATAGTTATCCCGAGCAGCTAATATTGGATATAGGAAGGCATAGACTGCTTGTTGTTCATGGGCATCAATATCCTTCTGCTAAAAGAGATCAGCAGCTGGTAAAGAGAGCAAAGGCATGCAATGCCGATATAGTCTGTTTCGGGCATACTCATGTGCAAAGAAAAGAATATTTAGATGGGGTATTGCTGATTAATCCCGGCGCACTTTGGCGTTGTATTGGTAAAAAGGGACCAAGCTATGCGATTTTAGATATTGATGACGAAGTTCATGCGAAAATTCATTATTTTAATACATAATAAAAAGAAGCATCTTTTCAAATGTTGGGATCGCTCTAAAAGGAGTGATCTTTTTTCTTGTTAAGAAATTTCAATAAAGATTGAGCAGTATTTAATTATAAAAGGATATAGGGTTTTTATCCTATATTATAAAATACAGTCTATTCTAAAGAACGAAAGAAAATGTTATTCAAGACTGCTTAGGCGGCATGAGTTCTTATATTGATGCCGTCAAAAAATATGAAATAAGCAAAGATAGTGTTTTAGTAAAATAGATTTCCGGTCTTAATTTTCTCTCATGCACATGATGTATTTTTTGTTTCTATTGAATTCATATAATCATAGCGAACTTTTATATATACTTTGATCTTTGATTTTGGTAAATTTATGTTAAAAAGTAAAATAAATTTGTTTATTTCATGATAAACGGCGGCAAAAGAAAGGAGAATGTATAAAATGGTTTCGCTTTCTTTTATAAGTTATGGCATTTGTTGGAAACAAAATGTAGACTTATGTCGAAAAATCATCTAAAATAGATAAGTAAACTATGGTTAAAGGAGAAGGTTATCGAGATGAGTGGATTTTTTGGCGTAGCATCAAAAAACGATTGTGTCATGGACTTATTTTTTGGAGTAGATTATCATTCACATTTAGGAACCCGCAGAGGGGGAATGGCTGTATATGGACCGGATGGGTTTAACCGTTCTATTCATAATATTGAAAATTCACCCTTCAGAACAAAATTTGAAAAAGATGTGGATGAATTTGTTGGAAAGATTGGAATTGGCTGTATTTCAGATAATGAAGCTCAACCGTTATTGGTAAATTCTCATTTAGGATCATTTGCCATCACCACGGTTGGACGTATCAATAATTTAGAAGAATTAAAAGAAAATTGTTTTGCTTATGGAACAACGCACTTTTTAGAAATGAGCGGGGGAGTTATCAATCCTACGGAAATGGTAGCGGCGATCATTAATCAAAAAGATACGATCGTTGATGGAATCAAGCATGTTCAAGAGGTTGTGAAAGGATCAATGAGTATTTTGATCATGACACCGGATGGGATTTATTGTGCCCGTGATAAATTCGGAAGAACCCCTGTCATTATTGGGACAAAAGAAGATGCCCATTGTGTCACTTTTGAAAGTTCGGCTTTCTTGAATTTAGGCTATCATCACGAAAAGGATCTCGGTCCCGGAGAAATCATATTCATGAGTGAAGATGAAATCAAGCAGGAACAGGCACCGGCAGATAAAATGAAAATGTGTTCATTTTTATGGGTATATTACGGTTATCCGACTTCTACCTATGAAGGAATCAATGTTGAGGTAATGAGAAACCGCTGCGGAGATCTTTTAGCGGGACGTGATGATGCAAAACCGGATAGTGTCGCCGGTGTTCCCGACTCGGGTATTGCTCATGCGGTAGGCTATGCGAATCGCTCAGGAATCCCTTTTGCAAGACCTTTTATTAAATATACACCGACTTGGCCACGTTCGTTTATGCCTCAAAGTCAAGGACAGAGAAATCTGATTGCTAAGATGAAATTGATTCCGGTGCAGGAGCTAATCAAAGATAAAAGTTTGTTGCTGATCGATGATTCTATTGTACGTGGGACACAGTTAAGAGAAACAACAGAATTTTTATATCAGAGCGGGGCAAAAGAAGTGCATGTTAGACCGGCATGTCCGCCATTGCTGTTTGGCTGTAAGTATTTAAATTTCTCTCGTTCAAATTCAGAGATGGATCTAATCACCAGAAGAGTAGTGTGTGATCTTGAAGGGACAGATAATGTCAGTGAAGAGGTATTGCTGCAATATGCAGATCCGGATCATCCTAAGTATCAGGCAATGTTGGATGAAATCTGTAAACGTTTGAAATTTACTTCATTAAAATATCACCGCTTGGATGATTTAATTGAATCGATTGGTCTTGAACCATGCAAACTATGTACATATTGCTGGAGTGGTAAAGAATAATATGAGATTTCGGGTTTCCCTGAAATCTTTTTTTGTTTAAAAAGGTATTGACCTAAAGGAAGCTTTAAGGTGTATTATGAAAATACAAAGATACATTAAAAGGAGGAGTTGAATGAAAAAGCAAATTCTGTTTTTACTTTTGATAGTAGTTATGCTAAGTGGCTGTTCAGTACCCAAACAACAAGAATCACTAGTCAAAGAAGGAGATTACCGTACGATTGCCTATGTAACGGTGCCGGCATCAGAAAATTGGCGCTGGATTGGTGAGGAGGGAGAAACCGTAACATCAGCAGTGGATACACGCTATGTTACGCATATCAATTTCGCTTTTGGGATGATTGAAGCCTATCAGTATGATCCGGGTTATGACGGACGTCCATTAATGAGTGGCAGCGTGGCATCAAAAGAAGCTTACAAAGATCCCAGTGATGGAAATTATCATTATAGGGCAACAGTAAACGGCTGGATTGAAGAAATGAAATCTAAAGTGAACGGAGAGCCTTATCTTCATGCTTTAGTTGCTTTGAAAGAACAAAAGCCGGAGCTTAATGTACTGCTTTCCATCGGGGGCTGGGATTCGGATGGCTTTTGTTATATGGCGCAGACACTAGAAGGACGAAATGAATTTATTGAAAGCTGCATGGATCTGATTGATGAATTTCATTTGGATGGAATTGATTTAGACTGGGAATATCCAAATAACGGCGGTTGGGGAACAATCGCATCATGTCCAACTTGTGAAAAAGATGGGCTTGCCTTATTGAAAGAATTTCGTGCCAAACTAGATGAGCGCTATCCTGATAATCATAAGCTGCTGACAATCGCTTCTGGCATCCCTTGGGTGGATGAAGAAGGATTGGAAGCACTCGACTATATGAATGTTATGTGTTATGACTTTGATTCTGGCAGCGGCAGAAGTCAGGCTCCCATGTCTTATGTAAAAGATAATATGAAAAAGCATATTCATAAAGTGGGCGATACCCCCGAACATCGTGCTAAATTAAATTTAGGAATTCCTTTCTATAATGAAGGCGGTCCCTATCTAGTTCCTTACTATAAAGAATGGGACGGTTATATAGACGCCTCTCCTAAAATTGCTCAGGAGAAAATGAACTGGGTTAAGGAAAACGGATATGGCGGTGGATTCTATTGGGCATATTCAATGGATAAATTTGAACAGGATGTTGAGGACCCAAATAGTCCCGAAGTAAAAGAACTACAACGTACAGTTTACGAAACCTTAAACGGAGAAGTAAAATAAGATGAGTTTTATATAAAAAAATGACAGCACCGTCCTGTCATTATGTCTTAGCTCAAAGCTAAGATATGCAGGGCAGGAAGATTGATTACTATTTTCCCTAAATAAAATGTCATATTTTACTATAGATGGATTGTTGAAATCAAGGTGCTATGTGAAAGCTTAATGAAAAACTGCTGTTGTTTTTCAGGCTTCGAGAGTAGTTGTTTTCTTTATGGCGGTGTGTGAAGAGCAGGGATTGCCGATACAGTGGAAACGTTTATAGCACTAGTGTAGAATGGTTTTATTTATTAGGACTGCGCAGCATAGTAGACGATGTTATTGAAATCGATGATATAACCGTTCTGATTTTGACTTTATCACATGCCCTGCTGTTTATTTTAATTGTCCGGGACAAAGGATAGACCATCAAGCTAAGCGATAATCGTTATCCTAATGTACAGCTAAAATAATTCAAGATTATTCGTTTAGATGCTTATGAATGCCACGTGTTGCTGATCCCATCTTGCGAGCTATCTTATTTCACATATAGACAAAAATAATTTAGGATATAACTATTAAAGAAGAGCGGTTTTTGCTTTGCCAACACATGATATATGTAAGGCATTAACTAAAAAATGCTGCTTTTTATTGTTTGTCTCTTGTCAGTGATGAAGCGGATATGGTAAACTTTTGATTAAGTGACGGGATAGATTAAGAAACAATCTATGCCTTCCTAAGCTAAATGAAGGAGATAAACAAATGAAAAAATTATGGCTGTTTTTGTTAGTGGGGATGCTGACAATCAGTGGCTGCAGCAGTAATGGCAAAAAAGACGTTCCAAAAGATCCGTCTAACGATTCTCAGGTTATCGAATCCGCTAAACAAATCAGTACAGAGCGTGAAGTGGTGGATGCTGTCTTGATGGGAACTTATTATCAGCTGCCGTGTTCGCTGAAAGAATTCTTAGATAAAGGATGGAAAGAGGATGCTGATTCAGAAGAATCAAAAATAGAGACAATTGAATTAAAACCGGATACGGTTGTTGAAATTTCGTTTGTAAATGAAACAGAAAGTTTAGAAGGTTTTAAGGCACAGATCGAACTTTATTTAATGAATGATACTTCTGATACCATTAAAATCACAGAAGAAACGCAAGTAGTAGGGATTGTAGCCGATAACTTCTTCTTAGCCTCGAAAGACTTTGTCACTAAAGGCGGGATTGCCTTAAACGCTAAAACAGAGGATGTTAATAAAGCATTCAAGGATTTTCCAAGTTATACTAGTGATGAATATGAAGGAATCTTAGAGGATCGCAATGAAATTCAAATTGTAAATTATTCATTTGACAAAAAAGAAAAAATTGTAGATAAAATTACACTTTTATCGATTGATCCTTATGATCATAAAGGCTATGAGGATCCTGAAATGACAGAAGAATCCATTGCAAACTTTAAAAAGGAATGTGAGAGTGAGTCGGCAAAATATTTGCCTAATCGTTATAGTCAGCTGGTCACTGAATTAAGAGGTGCTGCTTATAAAAGTGTATCTCTTTATGTAGAAGGGACTGTAGGTGAATATATTGGAGTAGGCTATGGTGAACTTCAGTTTGCAACAAGTTCGGCTTACGTAATAAAAGATGATAATGGCAATGAGTATGCCCTGAAAACATCAAGTCTTAATAATTTTGTTTTAAGTGAAGGGGATACGGTTCAGATTTGGGCAACCAGTCACGAAGTCATTCAAATGGACGAAGAAAATGAAGTCTTTGTTCCTTACCTCACACCTGATATTATCAATGCTAATGACAGTGAAATCTTTAATCGTTATCGTTCAGAATAACATGAAAGGCAAGATTTGATCAGCTTCGTTTGAGCTTCTTGCTTTTTTTTAAAAAGAAAGTTACTTTGAAAATAAAGCAGTATTTGTTAGAATGAAAGAAAGGAGGATGAAAGATGCGTGAATATTCAATTATAGAAGATAGTAAAAAGGCATATACAAAAGAGGAGTTAGTTAAAGATTTAAAAGCGCTGGGAGTTCAAACCGGAGATTGTTTGCTTGTGCATTCATCTCTTTCAAAATTAGGCTGGGTTATTGGCAGAGAAGTCACGGTGGTAGAAGCACTGATTGAAGCAGTCGGGGAAGAAGGAACATTGGTGATGCCGAGCTTTAGCGGGGAAAATTCCGATCCAAAGAATTGGCAGGCACCGCCGGTTCCAAAAGAATGGGTTGAACGAATCAAAAAGCATATGCCGCCCTTTGATCCGATTTTGACTCCAACAAGACAGATGGGAAAAATTGCCGATCTGTTTCGGCATTATCCCGGTACACTGCGCTCTGATCATCCTCAGGTTTCATTTGCGGCACGTGGTCCCAACGCACAGCTTTTATTAGAACCTCATCAATTGACACCGGGATTTGGAAAAGAGTCCCCATTATACAGGCTATATGAAAAAAATGCAAAAGTTTTATTATTAGGTGTTGGTTATGGTAATTGTACTTGTATGCATCTGGGAGAAACATGGCTAAAGAATCCTAAGTGGGTAGATACCGGTGCCAGTGTGGTGCAAGATGGAAAAGCGACATGGATTAGGTTTTGTGAAATTGATTATGACGATGAAGATTTTGACAAAATTGGTGAAGATTATGAAAAAAGCCATTCGGTTCAAATTGGAAATATAGGACAGGGAGAAGCGCGTCTGTTAGAAATGCAGTCAATAACGGATTTTGCTTATCAGTGGATACAAAAAAACAGAAAATAGGTTGCAGGAGATTATTGATCCTGCTTTTTGTATACTTTTACCTAAATAAGTCAATCTTAATAATAGGTGATATAATGGATAAAAAAGATTATCAGCAATGTGTTAGTGAATTAGATCGAATTTTAGACGTAAAGATTAACTTTGATATTGTAAAGCGAACATTGACCATTCAAAAAAAGGAACTTTCTTTTTATTTTATAGATGGCTATGTTAAAGATGATATTATTGAACGAATTATGCAGTTTTTAATGGGAACAACGATTAAAATGGATCAGCTCAAGACAGTTGAACAATTTTCCGCTCAGCTTATTCCCTATGTTGAAGTAGAAATCAATGAAGAGATTGAAGCGATGGTGCAGGCAATTTTATCGGGGACAATTGTATTGCTTGTAGAAGGCTTTTCTCAAGGGATATTGATTGATGCCCGTACCTATCCGACACGCGGTATGCAGGAGCCGGAAGATGATCGAGTTTTAAGAGGATCGAGAGATGGCTTTGTGGAAACACTGGTGTTTAATACAGCCTTGATCCGTCGGCGCATTCGTGATCCTCGATTAAGAATGGAGTATACCAGTGTCGGAACCCGAAGCAAAACCGATATCGTATTATGCTATATGGATGGAATCGTTAAACCGGAAATGTTAGACAGCATCAAAAAGCAGCTGGCAGATGTTAAGGTAGAGGCTTTGACAATGGCACAGGAAAGTTTAGCGGAGGCATTGGTGCCGGGGAAATGGTACAGTCCTTTTCCTAAAGTGCGCTATACGGAACGTCCGGATACTGCCAGCAGTAATGTGCTGGAAGGAAAAATTATCGTCATTATCGATAATTCTCCCAGTGTTATGATCCTGCCTACATATTTCTTTGACTTTGTTCAGGAAGCGCAGGATTATTATTTGCCGCCATTAACCGGAACGTATCTGCGTATTATTCGCATCGGTGTTTTTATTGTAACTTTATTGGCGAGTCCGATTTGGTATTATTTTAATATGAATCCAAGCCTGACACCTGCTTTTTTGCGGTTTACACTAATCGGTAATGTCCACAACATTCCTGTCATTATTCAGCTTCTGATGCTAGAGTTTGGGATCGATGCTTTAAAACTGGCATCACTCAATACACCTAGTTCTTTAAGCAGTTCCTTTAGTATTATCGGAGCATTGATTTTAGGTGATTTTGCAGTTGAAGCCGGCTGGTTTGCACCAGAAGTTATCTTATATATGGCATTTGTCGCATTGGCGAACTTTACACAGCCAAGCTATGAACTGGGCTATGGAATAAAATTTATGCGTGTCATGTTGTTGATCTTGATTGCAATACTCCCAAAATGGGGCTTATGGATAGGATTGGTGATTATGGGATGGATTCTTTATCATAGTAAAACTATATCTAAAGAGAGCTATCTTTATCCGCTGATTCCGTTTTGTTGGCGTGATTTTAAAATGCTCTTTAGAAGACGTAAGCTAAAGTCACATGCTTCTTTAAAATCTATCCATAAATAAAGATATCGCAAGATATCTTTTTTCATCAGTGAGAGCGATGCTACAGTTCGGTAAAAAACGACATTTTTAAGAATATCGGTTGGCTAGATTTAAAGAATATGATACTCTATAAATGGTTTGTTAAGAAAGGGTGAAGGATATGAAAAAAGGAAGAATCATTATTTTAGCTGTGATTGTCATCATTGCTGCTGCTTTTGCTTTTTCGCCTAAGAAAATAACATATCCTGATGAAGTTGCGGTGGGAAGAGAAGTGCTGACAGAGATGTCTCAGCGGGATTTAGCCACTGTAGAAACAAGCATTTCCAATGCTCAGAAACGTAAACGAGCAAATAAAAGAGAAGATCTCAATTTTAAGCAAATCTATGAAAATGCGATCATAATGGGGGATTCGATGGCGATGGCGCTTTTAGACTATCAGCTGTTGAATCCAAATCAAGTCGTTAGTAAGAGAGGACGAACCGTAGGCAATAACGAAGAAGATATCGCTATTGTTAAAGGATTGAGTCCGCAAACCTTATTCTTGCAGTATGGCTTAAATGATATGCCTGCTTTTCGTGGAAATATCGATGGCTGGATTACCGCATATGAAGGAATGATTAATGATTTGAAGGAAGCCCTGCCGGCAACCGATCTTTATGTGATTGCCATTACCCCGCTGACAAGCAAAGGACAAAGTGTCAACGAATATAACCATCGTTATTTAGAATTTAATGAGGCAATAAAAACAATGTGCGAACGTTTAGAGATTAAGTTTATTGATCCGGGATTCTTGGTGGATCCTAATGATATGGAACAGTATCAGGCAGATGGTATTCATCCAGGATATTCTTATTTCCCTAAATGGTTAAGTTATATGGCAGATGAAGCCGATTTATAGGAGGAGAGCATGAGAAAAGATCGTTTATTCAGTTTATTTTTAATAGTTGCTGCAGTATTAATGCTTGCTTATCCTTTTCGCTATAAAATCAGTTCCGCAACAATCGATGAAGTGCAGCCGTCTCTTGATTCATATGTGGAATCAGAAAATATATCTTTAGCGTCTTCACGCAGTGTTAATCAGGATTATGGACTGCGTAGTGATGATTATGACGGCATTTTGCTTTATGAATCAAAAGAGTCAACAGAAGTGAACGAAATAATGGTAGTGAAAGTAAAAAACGGTTCTCAAAGAGAAGAAGTAAAAAAGGCAATGGAAAAAAGAATTGAAAAAAGAATAAAAGTATTTGAAGGCTATGGTCCGGATCAAACTGCATTATTAAAAGAAAGCCGTATCCGTGATAAAAAAGGCTATGTCGTTTTAATCATCAGCCCAAATGCTGAAACGATTTGGAAAGACCTAGCAAAGGGAATCTAAATGTCATTTACAAGTTTCACATTTTTATTCATGGTTTTGCCTTTATTTATTCTTTCTTCATTATTTTTATCCGTTAAAAAAAGTAATTGGATACTGCTTCTTGTCAGTTTATTCTTTTACTCTTGGGGAGATCCACACCATTTTTTCTTATTAATTCTTTTGATGATTTATAATTTTGCTTTACTTAGCTTCATGAATAAAAGAACCGGGAAAAGAAGAAAATCCCTTCTTATACAAGGTGTTTTAGTCAATATATTTCTATTGTTTTATTTTAAATATTATGGCTTTATTTTAAATACTATCGGCAGTATGTTTCATTTTAAAATTCAATTTGAACCGATCCCATTGCCAATAGGAATATCATTTATCACATTTAGTGTCTTATCCGTATTATTCGATTACTATAAAGACGAAAACCGACCGATGCATGGCTTTTTTGAATATGCGCTATACGTATCCTTCTTTCCTAAGTTATTAATGGGACCGATTGAGCGCTTCGAACCATTTTTTCATCAGATTTATCATCGAAAAGTCAGCTTTCCTAAAGCAAGCGAGGGGATTGAACGTTTTATTATTGGGCTTTCTAAAAAAGTGCTGCTGGCAGATAGTCTAAGTGTTCTTTACGGATTGGCGATTGCGGAAGGAACAATAAGCTTTTATACCGTATGGATCGCTGTTGCTGCTTTTACATTGCAGATCTATTTTGATTTTAGCGGTTATACGGACATGGCGTTGGGATTGGCGAAGATTGCCGGCTTTGAGTTGATGGAAAACTTTAATTATCCTTATATTGCTAAAAGTATTTCTGATTTTTGGCGTCGCTGGCATATTTCACTGAGTCAATGGTTCAGAGATTATATTTATATTCCGCTGGGGGGAAACCGTGTTCCTGTGCCAAGGCATATTCTTAATATTTTAGTTGTTTGGATGACAACCGGTTTATGGCACGGTGCCAGCTGGACTTATATTTTTTGGGGATTTTATTATGGTTTATTGCTTATTATTGAGAAATATGGTATTTCCAAACTAAGATTGCCTCATTGGCTGAAATGGTTCTCTACGTTCTTTTTAGTGATGATTGGCTGGGTGTTCTTCTTTAGTCCGACGATTCAGCAGGCTTTTCATTATTTAGGAGCAATGTTTGGAGCAGAGGGCTTTGCTTTGCATCATACACTTTGGTTGATTCAAAATTATGGCATAATCTTACTGTTGGGAGCTATCTTCATATTTCCTTTGCCGGGCAAGATTTATCAGCGCATTCATCATGATCCGCAGGGACAATGGATGTGTACTGCTATTTTAGTGGTGCTGTTGTTTCTATGTATTGCTGCCTTGTTAAATTCAACCTATCAGTCATTCTTATATGCTGCATTCTAGGATAAAGGAGGAAAAAAGATGAAATCTAAACAATCCATCATTATTATCATCACTCTAATTTTATTTCTTTGTCCGTTGACTATTTATTTAGGTAAGCAGAAAACTTTTTCAGAATCGGAGAACCGTGTCCTACAGACAAGACCGACATTAAACAGTGAGGATTATATAGACGGAAATTTTCAGTCCGATCAAGATCGCTACCTTTCCGATCAGTTTCCCTTTCGCAACACCTTCGTTACATTGAAGACAAAACTGGATTATTGGTCAGGTAAACGCTATTTTCATAATGTTTACATTGGTAAGAAAAATCAGATGTTTGAAGATTTTACTCCCTTTTCAAACGAGCTGATTGAACAGCTTAAGGAGCGTCTGCAAACGTTTTTAGACGGACATCAGGATTTAAATACATCTATGCTGTTGGTACCAAATGCGATCTCTTTACAAAAAGATAACCTGCCTTCACAAGCGAAGCCAATAGATCAGACAGTGATCCTTCAAAACTTTTTAGAAGGATTAAATGTAGATTATGCACCGGATCTGACAGAACTATTAAAGGAACATGCAAAGGAATACCTTTATTATCGTACTGACCACCATTGGACCAGCTTGAATGCTTATTATGTTTGGCAGGCTTTCGCATCGCAAAATGGATTTACTTTGCCTGAGTACACCAATTATTATATTAGTGATGATTTTATCGGTACACTTGCAAGTAAAAGCGGCTATCCGGTAAGTCAACCGGATCAAATTCAAATATATGTTGGTGATGATCAGACGAATTACACTATATCTTATGTTGAAGAAAAAAAGAAAACTATCAGTTTTTATGATGAAAGCAAATTAACTGCAAAGGATCAATACGCAGTGTTCATGGGCGGAAATTTTGCCCGAGTCGATATTGCCACGGATTCCGAATCAGAACAGCGTTTATTGATATTTAAAGATTCTTATGCAAATGCCTTTGTTCCATTTTTAGCGCCTTATTATGAAAAGATTATTATGATTGACCCTCGCTATTATTTTGGGGATGTCAACCAGTTGATTCAAGATGAAGGGATCACAGATATGCTGTTTTTATATAATGCCAATACATTTTTCAGTGATACTTCTTTAAATGATTATTTGGCACCATAACTTCGGATTTCCGAAGTTTTTTATTATAAGAAAAGTGTACGTTCTTTAAGGAACATGCTAGAATGGGAAGAGAAAGGTTGATTTTATGTCAGATGATGATCTATTAGAAAAACTGCAAAAAGAAATCCGAGCCTGTCATGACTGTGAGGAACGGTTTGGCTATTTCCCTCATCCGATTGCTTTTGGTAAAAAGGAAGCCAAGATCATGCAAATTTCTCAGGCGCCTTCAAAGTTAGTTCATGAAACCTTGCGTCCTTTTAATGATCCTAGCGGAAAACGCCTGCGTGAGCAATGGTATCAGATCAGCGATGATGTATTTTATGATCCTACCTGTTTTTATATTACTTCCATTGCTCATTGCTATCCCGGCAAAGCAAAAAACGGAGGAGACCAGAAGCCGCCAAAGCATTGTGCGGATAAATGGCTGGCAAAAGAAATGGCTTGTGTAGAAAATGAAGTCTATATCCTAATTGGACGTTATGCTGCACATTACTTTTTTCCAAAAGAGAATTTTACAGAGATGATTTTTGAAGATCACTGGCTCAACGGAAAGCCGACTTTTATCTTGCCGCATCCTTCTCCGTTGAATATGCGTTGGTTTAAGATGTATCCTCAGTTTGAAGCAGAACGAATGCCAAAGATCGCTAAAAGGATTAAAGAAATATTAGAAATTCCGTATGAATAATATCTGTCTATTATTGAGGAATTATGCTAGAATAAAAAGGAATATGAAATAAAGGAGTGAGTCACATGAAAAAAAGAAAGGTACGACCACAGGCGTGGATGGCTTTAATTGTTGTTGTTCTCCTTTTTATTGCCGCTGCATTTTTTATTATCCTGAATAAAAAGCCAGCTTTATCCATAGAATTTAAGGAAAATAAGACAACGATTGAGTATGGAACGGCTGATGTTAAAGCTGAATCATTTGTTGCTTCGTTTAATGCAGATGAAGTGATCTATCCTGAAATTGATACCTCGAAAGTGGGACCTCAAAAGATTGAATTTATTTTAAAGTCCAAAGATAAAGAGAAAAAAGTGGAATATACAATAGAAATTAAGGATACTCAAAATCCACAAATTACAATGCGTCAGGAAATTGTTGAGATTTCAGTAGGTCAAGGCTATGATTTTGCTGCGAATGTGGAATCTGTTAGCGATGCTGTAGATGGGGCATTGCCGTTTAAAGCGGATCCGAGTAAGGATGAAGTCAATTATTATACAGCAAGCAGCAACGCTGATCTAACGAAAGCCGGAGAATATACAGTCAATGTGGAGGCAGTTGATCAAAATGGAAATCATGCAACTGCTTCGTATACGTTAAAAGTTGTGGAGAGTGATCAGATTGCAAACGGCAGCAATGGTGATATCGAACCAACTTATATTAATGGTATATTGATTGTCAATAAAAAATATGGAATTCCGGCTGATTTTGGCGGATACAATGAAGAAGCATCTACTGCTTTGGAAACTTTACAAGCAGGAGCCAATGCTGCAGGCTATGATATTCCTCTAATCAGCGGATGGCGCAGCTATGATTATCAGGTGGGGCTATATAATGCCTATGTAGAAACAGATGGTCAGGAAGCGGCGGATCGTTATTCGGCACGACCAGGATTTTCTGAACATCAAACCGGGTTATGTTTTGATATCGGTGCAGTGGATGATAATTACGGAACAACACCGGAAGGAAAATGGCTGGCTGCCCATGCTCATGAATACGGGTTTATCATTCGTTATCCAGAAGGAAAAGAAGCAATTACAGGATATATGTATGAACCATGGCATGTTCGCTATGTGGGGATCGATGCAGCAACAGAAATATACAATAGTCAAACGACCCTTGAGGAGTATTTGGGAGTAAGCGGATAGAACAAAGATATCGGATCACTGGGTTCGATATCTTTCATTTTACACATTCAGGAGGAGAAAATGTCACAAAAAACAATATCAATAAGTAACAGCTCTATTAAAATTATAGCTTGTGTGTTCATGTTAATGGATCATATAGGTGCGATTTTAGTAGAAAGAAAACTTTATCTGCCGATGCAGTTAGGCATTGGCGAAATCAATGAAAGCCTGCTGGCGCTAGACTTCGTGTTGCGGAGCATTGGGCGCATCGCTTTTCCGCTGTTTTGTTTTTTATTAGTGGAAGGCTTTTATTATACGCACAGCAAACTTAAATACATGCGTAATCTAGGAATCCTTGCTCTGTTGTCTGAGATTCCGTTTGATTATGCTTTCTTTGGCGGATGGAATATACTGTATCAAAATGTATTCTTTACGTTATTACTTGGTGTTTTAGCGATGTATGGATTTGACTGGATAAAAGAAAAAGGAAAGACAAATTTTATTTGCTTTATAGGATATTTGCTTATTACACTTTTAGCCTGTGGTGGTGTTGTTGCGATTGGCGGAGATTACAGTATTTATGGGATCTTATGTATCGTCATCATCTATTTCTTTCGTGAAAAGCCGGTATTATCCGTAGAGCTTGCTTGTGCAATTCTGTGTCTGCTTTCGATTACGGAATTACCAGCTTTTTTAGCGATGATTCCAGTTGCTTTATACAATCATCAAAGAGGCTTATCATTAAAATATGCTTTTTATCTGTTTTATCCTCTTCATATAATGCTTTTATACGGAATGTCGCTGATGATTTTCCAACAGAATATAAGGATGGGTTAACTTTATGGAAAAAGAATATTATACGATCGGGGAAGTATCAAAAATTTGCGGAATCCCCATTCGAACACTGCATTACTATGATGCTGTTGATCTTTTGAAGCCTGAGAAAAAAGATGAAGAAACTAACTATCGTTATTATACATCGCATCAGCTGCTGTTAATCAATATCATAAGTCAGTTTAAGATTGAGGGCTATTCACTTAAAGAAATAAAAGAAAAGCTGGGTACTCATTCCATTTCTTTTAGTGCAGAGACAATTATTAAAAAAAGAGAAGAGATTCATCAAACGATTCAACGCTTAATTCAGTTAGAAGAACGTTTGAATAAGGAACTGGAAATTATTCAATATGTTAATGCCCCAATGGATGTCCATCTCAAATTTCTGACAAAGAGAACGGTTTTATTCATTCGCAAAAAGGCAGGCGGCACCCCGCAAGATTTTATGCTCCGTTTTGCTGAATTGAATCATCTCTTGAAAAAGAAAAACTTACTGCCCTCGGGACCGATTAAAGCGATCTATTATGATGATTACCGACAGTATGACACTCACAACGCTGACATTGAAGTGGCGGTGGAAGTACAGCATGAAGATTCGCAAGACGCCAACATTCGTGAATTTGGCGGAGAATGGGTAGTATCGGCACTCCATCACGGTGCTTATGAAAAAGAATCACAAACCTACAAAGAGATGCTGGACTGGATGAAACTAAATGGATATGAAATCAATGGGGCAGCCATTGAAAATTATTTGGTTGACCATTCATTGACATCTAATATTGATGAATTTGTAACGGAATTGATGATTCCTGTAAAAAAGATTTGACTCTACATATACTGTAGGGTTTAAACTTTAAATAAGAAAAGAAAGCAGGGATGAAAGATGAAAATGAAAACATGTATGTTAGTAGTGAAAGATATGGAAAAGGCAAAGGCTTTTTATACAAAAGTGATTGGACTGCGTGCATTGGTAGATTTAGGTGAACATGTCGTATTAAGCGGCGGCTTGGCATTGCAGACGGAAGAAAGCTGGAAAGGTTTTATCAATCAGGAAGTTACTTATCAGGGAAAAGATACAGAAATTTATTTTGAAGAAGATCGGTTTGATGACTACTTGGAAAAGCTTCAGGGAATGGATGAAATTCACTATGTACACCCGCTAATGGAATGTGATTGGGGACAGCGGGTTATTCGTTTCTATGATCCGGATGGACATATTATAGAGGTCGGTGAAAACATGAAAACAGTATGTCAGCGATTTGTTGCTATGGGGCTAAGTGATGAAGAAGTAGCAAAAAGAATGAGTATTCCGTTGCGAGCAGTTAAAAACTATAAACGTTAATGATTATATGGTCAATAAAAGAGAATTGACCATTTTTATGTCTAAGGATGGAAAAATAAGGTAAAATCATGCTAAAATGAAACAAGAGGTGAACGATGATGGATAGATTATTAGATGATGAACCCTTGGCAGCACGATTACGACCGGATACGTTAGAAGAATATGTAGGACAAAAACATCTTTTAAACAAAGATGGTATTCTCTATCGCTTGATTGAGAATGACAAAGTTCCTTCGATGATCTTTTGGGGACCGCCGGGGGTAGGAAAAACAACACTGGCTAGAATCATAGCTCATAAAACAGAAGCTCGATTTATTGATTTTAGTGCAGTCACAAGCGGTATTAAAGAAATTAAGCAAGTGATGGCAGAAGCTGATAAAGAACGTATGTACGGCAGAAAAACTATTGTATTTGTTGATGAAATTCATCGTTTTAATAAAGCACAGCAAGATGCCTTTTTGCCTTTTGTTGAAAAAGGGAGTATTATATTAATTGGGGCAACGACAGAAAACCCCTCATTTGAAGTAAACTCTGCGTTATTATCTCGCTGTAAAGTTTTCGTGTTAAAATCATTGACAACAAAGGATTTGGTAGAGTTATTAAAACAAGCTCTGAAAAGTCCCAAAGGATATGGAAATACAGTGATTGAAGTAACCGATGCTATTTTGAATATGATCGCCGGGTTTGCTAATGGAGATGCTCGTGTTTCTTTAAATACTTTGGAAATGCTTGTTTTAAATGCCGAAAAGAAAGACGATCATTTAATAATCCATGAAAAAAGCGTAGAACAGTGCATTAATCAAAAATCATTGCTTTATGATAAAAATGGGGAAGAACATTATAATATTATCTCTGCTTTACATAAATCCATGCGCAACAGTGATGTGAATGCTGCCATTTATTGGTTAAGCCGAATGCTGGAAGCGGGAGAGGATCCTCTCTATGTAGCAAGGCGATTAATCCGTTTTGCCAGTGAAGATATCGGTATGGCAGATAGCCGTGCTTTAGAGATCACGGTCGCCTGCTACCAAGCTTGTCATTTTAATGGAATGCCGGAATGTAATGTAAACTTAACGCATGCGGTCACATATCTGTCTTTAGCTCCTAAATCAAATGCTATATACAAGGCTTATGAAATGGCAAAAAAGGATGCTTTGACAACATTGGCTGAACCAGTACCTTTGGTAATTCGTAACGCTCCAACAAAGCTCATGGCAGATCTTGAATATGGAAAAGGGTACCAATATGCTCATGATACTAAAGAAAAGATCACTAATATGGATTGCCTGCCTGAAAAGCTGTTGGATCGCCGTTATTATCAGCCTACAATGCAGGGAACAGAAAGTAAAGTGAGTGAACGTTTAAAACAAATAGAAGCATGGAAAAAAGCCCATCGTCAAAAGTAGATTCTAAGAATACTTAGAATCTTTTTGCTTAATAGGCATATCTTGGTAATAGTTGTATTAACATAACAATGATGTTATAATCAAGGCAATATTAAATGTCGATATTTGTCAATAAGAATAGGGGAAACACTTATGGAAAATAGTATGAGGAAGCAAAAGGAAAAAACAGAAAAGATTTTTGCACAGGGTTTTTGCTATGATAAACTTTTCTTTGTTTTTTTAATCGGCGGTATTGCAGGAACTTATTATGAAGAAATTCTTCATTTTATAAAAGTGCTGGTTAAATATGGCAGAGTTGAGTGGGTTGCCCGTCAGGGAGTGATCTACGGTCCTTTTAATCCGGTTTATGCGATTGGCTTATTGTTAATGGTAGTCTGTTTGAGCCGTAAACCTAAAAAATGGTATATAACTTTATTCCATGGGGCGTTGATTGGCGGTGGCTTTGAATATCTGCTGAGTTTTTTGCAGGAAAAGGTTGTCGGCAGTACATCATGGGATTATTCCCATCATTTCTTAAACATCAATGGAAGAACTACCTTGCCTTTCATGCTGTTTTGGGGCTTGCTTTCTTTAATCTTCGTTCATTATGTTTATCCTCCTTTATCAAGCTGGATTGAGAAGATTCCCTATTCTTTGGGAAAATCACTGACTCTGATTTTATCGATTTTTTTAGTGTTTGATATGGCGATATCTTTAGCGGCAGTAGTTAGACAAAATTTAAGACGGAGCAATATTCCGCCATATTCGATAATTGGGCGCTATTGTGACAGTGTATATCCCGATGAATTTTTAGAACAGGTATTTCCTAATATGGTGTATAAAGACTAACAAGCGAAAGCTTGTTTTTTAATATATCTTTATAACAGAGCTTGTCTAGTGTAAATAATAAAAAGATGATCTCGTTTACTGAGGTCATCTCATAATTTTTTTGACTAGCTGATATAATTTTTTAGAATAGGGCGGATATAAAGAGACAATATCCTTTTTTAGGAAGCGATGGTGAATGGTCTGCTTATGAGAGAATGTGATAAAACTGTCTTTACCATGATACTGCCCGACTCCGGAAGTTCCGACTCCGCCAAAAGGAACCTTGTGTGAGATGAGATGGTTGATTGTATCATTGACACACCCGCCGCCAAATGCAATGCGGCATTGCAGATCATGGATATGCTGCTGATCCTTAGAAAAAATATAAAAGGCAAGGGGATTAGGATGCTTTTCAATCTTAGGAACGATTTCAGAAAAATCCCGATACGTCAGCATAGGTAAAATGGGACCGAAAATTTCTTCTTCCATATAGGCTGATTTATTTCCATCCACAAGTGTCAGTTCAATCTGTAAAAGCGCTTTATCATAGGCTCCGCCGCTGTAAATGATGGCAGTGCTTAGAGGTTGAATCAGACGTTCAAAATGGTGCAGGTTAACGATTTTAGCCATATGTCCCTTAAACATATTGGCATAAACTGACCATGCATCAATAAAAGCCTCTTTTTGACTTTCGTGAATGATAAGGTAGTCAGGAGCAATACAGGTCTGTCCGGCATTCAACGCCTTTCCCCATACGATTTTTTTGGCAGCATCTTTCACATCGGCAGTTTCATCGATCACTACCGGACTTTTCCCACCTAATTCTAATGTGACTGGAATCAGATTGTCACCAGCAGCTTTCATAATGCTTTTTCCAACAGGAATACTTCCGGTGAAGAAAATGTGCTGAATAGGGCTGTGTGTCAAAGCAATCGTCACTTCTTTATCACCGTTAATGCAGGCGATATAGCGTTCTTCAAAATTTTCTTGAAGCAGTTTTGCCAATAAATTTGCTGTATGAGGGGTATTTTCGGAAGGCTTTACAATACAGGTGTTTCCCGCAGCAATTGCTCCGATCAAAGGCTCAATCACAAGCTGGAACGGATAGTTAAAGGGACCGATAATCAAGCTGATTCCATAAGGTACATAGGTGACTGTATCATAACTGCCAAATAAAAAAACAGGAGGTATATATCTTTTAGGCTTCATCCATCTTTTTAAATGTTTAAGCGTATAAGTGATGCTGTTTAGGACAAAGCCTATTTCGGTAGAGTATGCTTCAAATGCTGGTTTTCCTAAATCCTGATATAAAGCTTCTTCAATCTTTTTTGTATTCTCAAAAATGGCTTTATACAAAGTCTCTAACTGCTTTTTTCTAAAAAGATAAGACTTTGTTGCTTGAGATTGAAAATATTCTTTTTGTAAAGCAATGATTTTATCGATGTCTTGCATAAGTAAACTCCTTTTTTAATATTATAGCATATCTCATCTATACAATTAAACGAATAAAAGTTATAATAGAGACATGCGAAAGGGAGGATAATATGACAATATTTGACATTACGAATAAATCAAAAGCCTTAGAAAGTTTAGCGACATTCCTTCATAGGGATATTGAAGAGATCAATCGATATATGGAACATCATATTCAAGATTATGATGCGGCTAAATTACTTGAAACATTAAATGTTGATCATAGCACACTGCCTTTTGATGCTGTGCAGTTAGTGGGGATGCATGTGACCTCCAACGATGATCAATGTGCCTTTATCAAGCAGCATGGTTTATCTAATTTATATGCCGTATTATCTACTCAAAACAGTTTAACGACTTATTTAAAAGAACATCAGGTCGTATTCGATCTTTTAGATAAGAAAATCAGCTATCATGGAAAGCAAGAGTCTTTGGATGAACCAAAATTTCAGCGATTAAAAGAAAAAATCTATGATGATCTGTCTACTCATGTCTATTTACGAGTGGGAGATTTTGGCTATTATTCAGCTAAAAACCAAATTCGTCCGGAGATTCTGACGTTACTGGCAGAAATTTATAATGATGATGATCTATTGTCTTATTGGGATATTGATCATCAAACATACTTAATTAAGTTTACTGAAGATTTAAGCAATTTCGATTTAGCGAGCTTAGCGCCTTCTCAAAATAGAGAGGATGTTCTCTTACAGCTGGTTTATTATGCAATGGATGTCATTGCTTTAAATGAACATGTAGAATTATGGTGTCAGTTAAAAACCGGGTATCGTGTTCCGCCGCAAAATATTATTGATATTCACGACTTTTACAACAACTAGCTTCTAGTTGTTTTTATTTATAAGTGTTTTAACGAATCTGGAACTGAACCAGCAAGTAAAATAAAGGGATAAGTGAATGATGCATGGATTAGCAGAGGTTAATTTATCAAAGAAGACTTTATTATTTGAAACGAATATCTATGCAGTACTTGTCTAAAGCGCAGTGATACCTTATACTGAAAATATAAACATTAAAACAGGAGGGACGAAGATGGGGTGGCTAGATAAATTCAGAAGGAAAAAGCAGCAGATCGTTATTTATAATTATTTGGAAGAAGAGTTAAACGAATATGAAGCTTATATCGAAAAAGCTTTAGGTGGATATGATGAAGTGTTTCATGAAATCGTATCTCCAGATATTCATTTAGATATCATCATTGTTCCACCAACGAATACACACCCTTACTACAAATTAGTCACAATGGGAATGGGAGCTTATACGATGGCGGTTCCAGAAGATTTAAAGACATCCTCGTTAGAACATGCGGAATTGGTGATCTATTTGCCAAAAGACTGGGATATTCGCTCTTGTGATGAGAGAGATTATTGGCCGATTCGCTATTTAAAAATATTGGGGCGATTACCATTGGAATGTGATACATGGCTGGGCTATGGTCACAGTGTCCACGGCAACCAAGAAATGGAACCTTTAGCTGATAATACCCAGCTAAACAGTTTCGTATTGTTAAATGCAAACGATTTGAATGGAAAGATCATGAAGCTTGAATTAAGCTCTGGTAAAACAATCAACTTCTATCAGCTGTTTCCTTTATATCAAGAGGAATTGGAGATTAAGCAGGCTTATTCTACAGAAGCACTAATGGAATTATTTAATAATGAAGATCGCTTTCCAATATTAAATATTCAAAGAAAAAACTATGGGAAATAATCATTCATAACAAAAAGATCCTACATTTTTGAATTACCGCCAATTTGGGGTGCTTCATTTTTGTAGGATTCTTTCTATTTAGAGAGTTCGTTTTGTAAATTGGAGTAGAGCTGCTTTGTATCCTGAGTATTCTTTGCGTTGATGACAACGAAGCCCTGTTTTGTTTTAAGAACAATATAATCATGACAGTCAGCATAAGAGTAAAGCATGTAATCGCCATATAAGTCATTTCTAAAATGTCCGGCCTGAAGTTTAGCGCTGCCAACACCATTTGTACGTTTACCTAAAGGGATATCACTCACGTAATCGATTTCTTCAATGTCTTGAAATTCAACGGTGGTAGATGAAGTAAAGGAAGCATCTGCAATCAATGATTGATCCTTCACCTTGATCGTGATGTCACCGGTAAAAAGCATGATTAGGACAGCAGCACAAACGATTGTCGTTATCACAATAGAGGCAATCGCTGAAGTTTTCGACTTTGGTTTAGAAGTCGAGGAAGCTGTCACCTCTTTATTTTTACAGATTGTGTTGCTTGCGATCAATAAAGCGATGACAACCAAAACAATTCCGACAGGTAATATTTTCAGTGCCGCATCTTCAAAGAAGATACTTAAAAGCAGCAAGAGAGCTATGGTGGCAGAACCAATGCCAAACACCTGATTTAATTTCTTTTCATCGTACTGTGCCTTTTCTTTGGCACTGGCAGTGTTATAGCCGGCAATTAAAAAGCCTCCTTTGCCAAGTAAAAAAACAATCGACATGATACCAAAAAGAACCACCAGAAACCATAATATGAACATAAGTCATTCCTCCTATATGATGTAGGACATCAGCTAAGCAAGGCAGCTTCTTATGCCTTACTGTTTTCTATACTATTATTATATACTTAATTCCTGCTTTTGTAATCTAGCAGCGAATACTTTCGAAAGCTTTTTATGTTATCTATCGAAAATAGTATCGCATTATTTTGCTTCATGACGATATCAAAAGAATATTTTATCGAATTTAACAAAATCTTAACATTTCTTGTTGATTAAAAAATAAATGAGCGTATAATTTTTACATGTTTAGGGGGAAAAGACATGTTTAGTAAGCAAGATTTAAAAAGATTAATTTTTCCGCTGATCATCGAACAGGTACTCGCCATGACGATCGGGATGGCAGATACTATGATGGTATCTTCTTGTGGAGAAGCAGCGGTTTCAGGAATATCGCTAGTCGATACGATTAATATTTTATTAATTAATATATTTTCAGCCCTTGCAACAGGGGGAGCCGTTGTTGCAAGTCAATATTTAGGTAAAAAGGATCATGATAATGCCAATAAGGCAGCCAAGCAGTTAGTGTTTGTAACCGGTGCGCTAGCACTGATCGTAATGATTGTCTGCTTGCTGGTGAAAGGTCCGTTATTAGCTTTGATCTTTAATATAGATGGGGAAGTGATGAGCAATGCGCAAATTTACTTTACAGTCTCTGCTATTTCTTATCCGTTTATTGCCCTATACAATGCCGGTGCAGCATTATTTAGATCTATGGGGAACTCTAAAATTTCGATGTATAACTCAGTCATTATGAACATGCTGAACATCGTTGGAAATGCGGTTTTAATTTTTGTTTTCAACATGGGTGTTTTAGGAGCGGCGGTAGCAACCTTATTTTCTCGTGTAGTCGGTTCAATGACAATGCTCTGGATGCTGAGAAATGAGTCCTTAATGATCAATGTCCGTCAGTATTTTCATTTCAAATTTGATTTTGGTATGATTAAAACGATTTTGAAAATCGGAGTGCCTAACGGTTTGGAAAACGGAATGTTCCAGATTGGTAAAATCTTAGTTGCCGGAGTCGTGGCATCATTTGGTACGGTAGCGATTGCCGCTAATGCAGTCGCCAACAACATTGCCGGATTAGAGATCATTCCCGGAGCAGCGATGGGGCTAGCTATTGTCACTGTTGTCGGACAATGTGTCGGTGCAGAAGATTATAAGCAGGCAGAGCATTACTCTAAGTATCTAATGAAGATTACCTTTATTTCGATGTTAGCCTTAAATGTTGTGATTTTGGCTTTATGTAAACCGATTTTAGGATTATACAGCTTGTCACCGGAAACGACTGCGACAGCTTTTGAATTATTAGTGTTACATACAGTCTTTGCAATCTTAGTTTGGCCAATCGCATTTACATTGCCAAATGTCTTCCGTGCGGCAAACGATGCAAAGTTTACAATGTCTATTTCTATTTTTTCAATGTGGGCATTTAGAATCTGTGCCTGTTTAGTATTAGCTTATGTTTTCCACATGGGAGTCATGGGAGTATGGATCGCTATGATTTTAGACTGGTGCTTTAGATCGCTGTGTTTTATTTGGCGTTGGAAAAGCGGCAAGTGGAAACATAAAAAACTTATTTAGAAATATCGCCTTGGTCTTGCAAGGTGATTTTTTATACTGAAATACAATAAATCTTAAATTTTTTCTATTCTCCTTCATATAATGTATTAGATAAATGGAGGGAACTATGAAAGAGATTAATATTATAAACTTAGATCAAAATGAAACAACCTTATTACCGCATTGCTACAACATCGGCTTTACTCACTTTTCTTCATTAAACTATCCGCACTATGCCTTGGATGGAGTTATCAGTTTTGCTGGAAGCCTAATTGAATTTAAAGAGAAGATCCTGGTTGACCGCAATATCCCTAGCCTGTTGCTGCAGGATTTATTGTTTATACTAAATGAAGAAGAGGTTACTTATACACTGCATTCAGAAGCTGTCGATTTCACTACCGGTAAAATAACAACCGGAAAAATGTTAACTTTAAGTATGGAGGAATTTGATTTTGATATTTATGCGATCTATTCAATCAGTGTTGGAATATCAAAATTAAATTTTGATAAATTTCTAAAACAATTACCGGCAGTATTTAAAATGAGAATTATGGAAGAAAACGAAGACCAAATGATTCTATTATTAAATATGGGGGATTATGATTTGAAAAAAAGTATTGCGATGCTTAAACAACATTGCGAATGATGCTATAATGAATAGGGTGATGAAAAATGAATGGCGGAATTATAGAAATCGATATACATGGTATGAATCAATATCAGGCAAAGACACTTATCGATTCACAATTAAAAAAAGCGAAAACGAACGTGTATCGTTTACGCATCATTCACGGCTTTCATCAAGGTGATGCTTTAAGAAGAATGGTTCGACAAACGTATCGCCATCATCCTAAGGTCATAAAAATAGAAATAGGACTAAATCCGGGAATAACGGATCTAGTCCTAAGAAATATTATTTAACGAAATCAAAGTCAGATAATTTCAGCTGGTTAATGGGAGCTTCTTTTTCGACGATCAGACGTTTGGCTTGATTAATCATGGCTTGCTCAATTAAATTTCGTGCCATACGACCGTTTCCGCTTCTTTGTGAATCGGTCTTTTGTTTTTCTTCATAATAATTAAGCAGCGGCTGCAGACATTCTTCATCAATCTGATAATCCTTTGAAGTCGCAATATTCAAGGTAATATCCAACAGTTCCTGAGCGGTGTAATCCGGAAACTCAATAATATTTGGAAAACGTGATTTTAATCCGGAATTGGCTTCCAAAAATTCACTCATTTCTTTTGTATAGCCGGCTAATATGACAATCAGCTGATCACGATAGTCTTCCATACATTTTACTAGTGTATCAATCGCTTCTAAACCAAAAGAATCTTCTTTTCCGCGGTATAATGAGTAGGCCTCATCAATGAACAAGACACCGCCAAGCGCTGATTCCACAACCTGTTTGGTAAGCGGTGCGGTATGACCGACATAACGTCCAACTAAATCACCGCGGCTGACTTCTACTAACTGACCGCTTTCTAAAATACCGATCGCTTTTAAATATCTTGAAACAATACGGGCAATCGTGGTTTTTCCGGTCCCGGGATTTCCGGTAAAGATCATATGCTTAGAAATATCCGATGTTTTAAAACCGCTTTGTTCTCTTAGCTTCATGATTTCATAATGATCTTTTAAAGAAAGAATATATTCTTTGATTTCTTTTAAACCGATGATTGTATCAAGTTCATCAATAACCTGCTGCAGCTCTAAATTGCTTTGGTTAGGTAAAAGGTGATCCAGTGGATAAACGATTTCATCAACTAAAACAGACATATCGCTTCGTATAGTGACTTTTTCAATCAAACGTGTTTCCTGAAGCTTCAATTCTACTAATCCCTGATATAATTTATCATATTGATATTGTATTGACTCGATCCCTTGCTGGGGATCATATTTTTTTAATACGGTATTCTCCAATTTAGGATCGACAGTGACTTCAATCTGCAATTGATTTAAACAGCGCTGAATAAAAGCAGCCTGCTGCTGTGCAGTGATTTCGATCACTTCTTCTTCACTAAAAGCATTCGTTTCACATATATCGCCGAATAATTGAATAAATTTAGTCCCAAGCTTTGCAGTCAGCTGATTTAAAGACTGATCAGAGACGAAAACCAAATATTGCTGGTTCGCTTCCAAGTTGCCGATTGAATCACTTGACAGCACATTGGTGCTTTCTACTAATTGATGATTATTTAAAATATAACGTTTATTTAATGTGATTTTCCCCGTTTTTAATAATTGGGTAATCATTGATAGATATCCTGTAAAGCATTGCTCAAAATTTAAGAAAACTAAAATACTGTCGCTTTTTGAAAGAAGGGCAAAGAGATCTTGCAAAAAGAGCTTTTCTTCTCCTTGTGAGGGGTAAAGAGACAGATCCATGATATGAAGATTCTTGCTTTTTACTTCTCCTAAAAGATAAAGCAGTTCATTTGATTTATCTAATACTAACTGCTTTCCCGTTCCTTGTTTTCCTAAAACTAAAATATTATTCTTAATCTTTCCAATTCGATTTCCGGCGATTTTCGCTCTTTTAAAAGCAATGACAAGCTGATGGATAAAGCGATCTTGACCGATCATGATTTCCTTAAGCTTTGTTTCAAGATCACTAAAATCAATCTCTTTTGGCGTTTCTTCTAACATGTCTTCTTTTAAATTCTTTTGCAGCTTATCCATTTGTTTGCTGGTATTTTTCATCATCTGGCGGCTATTTTCTTTGATCAGCTGATCCATCTGTTTACTCATCTGTTCTAGCTCACTGACTAAATCTCCGCTTTTTTTATGTTCTTTCTCCATTTTTTCTAATGTTTTTTTCGTCCCAAATACACTGTTGAGAAGGTCATCAAATTTCTTGTCCATATCCTCATCTCCTAGTGGTATCCTACCATAAATTGAATATTCTCACAAGCACATAGATTTTAAAAGGAAAAATATGTATAATGGAGAAAAGAGGTGGATGCATGGAAACAGTAAGATGTTCAATTCGGGAAATGGTAGAGTTCATCAGTCGCAGCGGACATATCATTACAGAAATTTCAGCGAACAACCGAGCGGTGGAAGGAACTCGCATCCATCAGCTTATTCAAAAACAGCAAGGGGAATCTTATCATGCTGAAGTAGCACTGAACTATGAATTTGAGTATGAAGGGTTTTTATATGTTCTTCAAGGCAGGATGGACGGACTGATTATTTTAGAGGATGAAGTCTGCATTGATGAAATTAAATCTGTGACGTATCCATTAGATGATTTAGATCTCGAGCATGTCAATCAGCGCCATTTTCACCAATTGATGTGTTATGCCTATATCTATTGTGTTCAAAATGATTTAAAGGAAATAGATTGTCAGCTGACGTATTATGACGTGAATAATAAAGATCAGAAAATATTAAAGGAGCATTTTTTATTTGATCAGATTGAATTGATCTTTTCTTCAATTATCGGGCAGTATCATGCATTCGTTAAACTCTATTATGATTTCAAGCAAATTCGCGATCAATCCTTAGAAACCTTAGCTTTTCCTTACGATCAATATCGAAACGGTCAACAGGAAATGATGAATGCAGTCTATTATACGATTAAAAATAAACAGAAGCTTTTTATTCATGCGGCAACCGGACTGGGGAAAACATTGGGAACGGTGTTTCCGGCTCTGAGAGCATTGCATCATGGTCATACAAACAAGATTATGTATCTGACAGCTAAAGCGATTACCCGCACTGTTGCTAAAGAGACGCTAAGCCATCTTGAAAAAAACGGACTGATTTTAAGAACGGTGGTCATTACGGCAAAAGATCAAATGTGTTTTCTCGAAGAACGCCATTGTCATCCGGATTATTGTCCCTATGCTAAGAATCATTATGATCGGGTAAATCAGGCAATGCTCGATATTATGGCTCATGCCAATACTTATGATAAAGAAAATATCCAAGAGTTTGCTTTAAAACATGAAGTTTGTCCCTTTGAATTTTCTTTAGATTTATTCTTGTTCAGTGATTTCTCAATTTTGGATTATAATTATGCTTTTGATCCCAGAGTCAATTTACAGCGTGCCTTCTATCCGGAAAGCAAACTGACAATGCTGGTTGATGAAGCCCATAATTTAGTTGACCGTTCAAGAGAGATGTATTCAAAAGCATTGTTTCACTCTCATATTCGTCAAGTAAAAACATTAATGTCAGATCGTTCAAAGAATGCTTATAAAGCTTTGATTGCTTTAGATGAAGCCATGCTTCAATTAAAAAACGATCTGGTTGACAGACCTTATATTGTGGATTATCAGCCGCCACTAGAAATAGCTAAACGTGTTGAAGGTTTTCTATGGGCAATGCAAAAATATTTATCCGAAAATGGGGAACAGGAGCAAGAAATATTGGATTTGTATTTTGAATGCGTGGCTTTTATGAAAATCTTTGAATTGTATCGTGAATCCTATGTCACTTATGCTATTGATGATGGCGATGTCATGCTGAAAATATACTGTATGGATCCAAGCAGCTTGCTCAATGATTACTATAGTCAAGCACAAGCAGTGATCTTCTTTAGTGCCACTTTGCTTCCGATTCAATATTTTTACCGCATACTTGGGGGTAAAAAAGATGATTTTAAATTATATTATGATTCTCCGTTTGACAGTCAGAATCGTTTAGTTTTAGTGGGAAATGATGTTCAGGCGAAATATCGCCAACGCATCTATTCTTATGATAAAATCTGTCAGTACATCTCTGAACTGGCAAAGGGAAAAACAGGGAATTATCTGATTTTCTTTTCCTCATATGAATATTTAAACCAAGTGTATCAGCGGTTTATACCAAATGATGAAGTCTACGTGTATAAACAAGAAGGACAGATGAGCTTAGAAGATAAAAACATATTTCTTGATCATTTTAAAACAGTTAAAGACCGTTCACAGGTGTTTTTCACAGTTTTGGGCGGTATGTTTTCGGAAGGAATTGATTTTAAAGGCGAGCAGCTGATCGGAACAATCATTGTCGGAGTTGGACTGCCGCAGCTGGGATTGGAAAGAAATTTGATTAAAAGCTATTTTGAAAAAGACGGCTATGATTATGCTTATAAATATCCCGGAATGAACAAAGTACTTCAGGCAGCCGGGAGGGTAATTCGAACAAATCAGGATCGCGGAGTCATTTTACTGCTGGATGAACGCTATGCATCAAACGAGTATACAAAAATGTTCCCACGTGAATGGAAACATCTTCAAAAAACGTCTGTCGACCATATTTCAAAACAGTTAGAAACATTTTGGAACAGCGAAAACAAACAGTAACACTCACATTTATTGCATGACGGATAACTTTTGAAAATTAATATAACCCTCTTTATTTAAATAGTGATAATAGGTGCTTTCATCATTTGCGGTATATTCGATGGTAGTTCCACCCTTGTCTAAAAAGATGGTATTCTCGGTTGTGTCTTTATTATTCTGGGCATTTTCAATGTTAGTCCAACTGACATCCCAGTGTAATCTGTTTTCTGCTGTGGTGTCACCATTCATAAATTTTTCTTCTAATTCCCAATGGATTTGATTGTAAGGCTCCAAGTTATAAGATAATTTCCCTTCAAACTGTTTAAGGCGTCTGTCGTCTTGACGATTGATATTTGCATATTCAACCTTAGTAATTTTAGGTGACTTTTGTGAATTTTCGTCGGGTTCATACTGAATGAAAAAATAAAGACGGACAGTATATGTCGAAGTCACTTGCAAATGATGAACCAACAATCCATAGTGGCTGGCAGAGTCATTATTGGCACGTTCGACCATCTCATTTAAAATATCTGTCGGAATACTGGAATCTTGCGTGAGAGTCTCAATATATTCTGAATGATCGTTATAGGCAGTGAATTCAGTATAGTTGGGATCAGGCTGTAGTTGTTTTATTTTAAAATAAGCAGCCAAACAAATGAAACCAACGATGATTATTATAATAACAATTAAACTATGTTTGAAATGTTTCTTTTTCATAAAGCATCACCTTCCTTACCTTTATTATACTTGAAAATAACGGATAGAGGAGAAAGGTTTCTGATTTTGGTGCTTTTTCGTCTGGAAATTAAGGAGAATTTTAAACCTTTCGAGAATCTTTAGTATTTATTCTATATTTTTGCATATTTTATAATGTATTCTTATATAAGAATAGGAGCGTGAAGGAAAATGACCTATCAGAACAACTGTCTTCAACTCAATGGAAAAGAAATTCAGTTTCCAAATAAAATCTATAATGTTATGACGAGTAAATCTTATATTTTTGTACTGCTGGGATTTGATTTAGATGTTCAAACCCATTGTAATATTTATTGTTTGAATCATGAAGGACAAGAACTGTGGAAAATAAAAAAACGCGAATCAAGTGGGGTTACTAAAAATATGAATAACGCTTATATTGGACTAAGGATAACAGACGGTAAATATGCCGCAGTTAATTTTTATAATGAGATTGTTTATTTTAACCCGTTTAACGGTAAGATAATATAAAAAACGATGCACGTAATAATATCGCATCGTTTTTTATTAGTTAGTAATTAAGGGATTAGCGTAATGGAAGAATCATCTAAACGCAATCGACCGGAATCATGAAGGTAGGTATCATGCTCATATAAGCCATCAATTACATATTGAATAATGGCAGACTCAGGATTTCTGGGTTCGATTTTATAAGAGGTATTGCCGTTATTGTAAATATCTCCGTTTAAATCCCAAAAGAGAACGTTGTTAGATTCTAAATTATAATAGAGACTGCCATGATACGACTTTGTTGACTGAGCCTCCTCAAATTCTACTTCAGCGTAATCAACACTTATGATTTTGATGGGAGTTTGAGTATCGGGATCATTTTCAAACTGAATATAAAAGCAAAGCTGGAGACTGTAATGAGATGAAGTGGGAATATATTGGATGAGCTTGCCAAAATGCACAGAAGTATCCGAGGAAGCAGTTTCAATTTTTGAATCTAATATTTCATCAGAGACATTTTGATTTTGAGATAAGGCTTGAATATAGTCTGCAGTATGATCAAAAACAATCAGCTCCTTATCATCCCGATGAGCATTTTTTGGCATTGTAACTGCGTAAACACTCATGCCATAGATTGCTGTAAGGAGTACTAAACAGAAAATGATAATAGATTTAAAAAGTGATTTTTTCATTTAATTCACCTTCCTTATCTTTATTATACTAAATAATAAGGATATATCTATAATCTTTCTGCTTTAGTAACAATAAAAGTGATGCGCTAATGTGCCTGCATCACTTTTTCGTTTAATTCACTCAAATATTCCCAGCGTTCCATTTTTTCTTCGAGGGCATTTTCAAGCATTTCCTGTTTTTTAGTGAGTTCTATTATTTTGGTATAATCTTCATGAAAAGCATTCATTTCCTTTTCGATTTCGGCTAATTGATTTTCTAAATTACTGATTTCTGATTCAATAGACTCAAATTCTTTCTTTTCCTGATATGTCATTTTAATGGTGCTGACTTTTTTAACGATTTTCTTTTTTGTTTCTTTTATAGTTTCCTGCTGAATTGTCTTTTTTTCTAAATAATCACTGAATCCACCCATATAACGCTGAATTATACCATCTTTTTCAAAAGCAAAAATTTGGTCTACGACACGATCTAAAAAGTAACGATCATGGCTGACGGTGATGACAATCCCGCTGAACTGATCCAGAAAATCTTCCAGTACATTTAATGTAGGAATATCAAAATCGTTGGTCGGTTCGTCTAAAATCAGAACATTAGGCTGTTTAAGTAAAACAGTCAGCAGAAATAAGCGTCGTTTCTCTCCGCCGGAAAGACGATTTACAACTGTGTATTGCTTTTCTTTTTCAAATAAGAATTGTTCTAAAAGCTGGGTGGCACTTAATTGACCTTCACTGGTTTGAAAATGTTCGGCATAGTCACGAATGATATCGATCACTCGCTTGCTTTCATCGATGCCTTGAATCTCCTGCGAAAAATAGCCAATGTTGATCGTATCGCCTAAAATTACTTCGCCGGCAGTCGGCTGCTTGATTTGGGCAATAATATTCAGCAAGGTGGATTTGCCAATACCATTAGCACCGATGATGCCAACACGGTCATGACGTAAAAATAAATAAGAAAAATGATTGATTAGCAAACGGTTATTTAATTGATAAGTAATGTCTTTTAGTTCGATAGTTTTAGAGCCAAGACGACTGGCGATGGAAGAAAGATCAAATTCCTTATCCTGTGAAACAGAAGCAACCTGTGATAATTTTTCAAAACGATCCAATCTGCTTTTGCTTTTGGTAGAACGTGCCTGTACACCGGCACGCACCCATTCCAGTTCTTTTTTCAAAAACTGCTGACGTTTATGGTCGCTGGCAATCTGTTGTGCCTGAGTCAGCTCCTTTTGTTCGAGATAGGCAGAATAGTTGGCTTGATAAGTAAATAAGTCGCAACGATCGATCTCGATCATTTTATTGCAGACACGCTCTAAAAAATAACGGTCATGAGTAACCATGGCGATGGCACCTGTATATTTTATTAAATATTTTTCCAGCCATAAGATCATATCTTGGTCTAAATGGTTCGTTGGTTCATCTAAAAGCAGAAGATCACTGGGCAAAAGCAAAGCCAGTGCTAAAGCAACACGTTTTTTCTGTCCACCGGATAATTGGCTGATCTGCTGATCATAGTCATTGATACCTAATTTAGATAAAATCGCTTTGATTTCATAGTCATTGACTTTGTCTTTTTCTTTTAATTGACTGCTGATAAAGCTGAAGCATGTTTGACCATCAAGAAAATCAGGCATTTGTTTTAAATAACTGATCTTTATATTTCCGCCGGTAATATAATCGCCGCTGTCCATCTGTTCAATTCCGGCAATGATTTTCAATAAGGTTGATTTACCGGCACCGTTTTTGCCGATAATCCCGATCTTATCTTGATCATTAATGATCATCTGGGCATCTTTTAAAATTTGTCTGTCAGCATGACGTTTGTTTAAGTTTTTTATTGTGATTAGCATAAGCTCCTCCTGATGAAGACTTGATTTCTTCCCTGATTTTATCATAAAAGCAAAGCAGGGTACAACTGAATGTTTTATATAATAAAAAGGTGCTAAGCACCTTAAACTTTAAGATTAACCCAATTTCCTTTGCGATAGCGCATTCGGGAAGCAAAATAACGAATCAGCTGATCTAAGAAAAGAGACAGCCATGCACCAATCAATCCCAGTCCCAATGGGAACGCTAATAAATAGGTTAAAACCGGACGCACTGCTGTGACACTGATTAAAGAAATCATCGCAGTAAATTTAACGTCACCGGCACTTCGCAGACAACCAAAAGTAATCACCTGAGTGATCTGGAAGACAACGGTTAAAACGATGATAAAGACAATGTTGCCACCCGTTTGAATAATGATAGGATCATTGGTAAATAGTCCTAAAATTTGATAACGGCAGACAATCAGAAAGGTGCCTACCAAAACAGCGGCAACTTTCCCAAGCTTTTGTGTAGACGTGCTGTATATTTTTGCCATATCTTTTCGTTTTGCTCCTAAGCTTTGACCGACTAAAGAAGAAGTCGCTACAGAAAGTCCGTCTCCAAATGAGAAAGAGAGATTAATGATGTTCATACAGACCTGATGAGTAGCAAAAGCAATGGTTCCCAATGTAGCTACAGTCTTTGAATAAAGGAAGAAACCAATACGCATAAAGACCTGTTCAACGAAAGAAGAAGAGGTGATAAAGTAAAGGTCATGCAGTGTTTTCTTATCGAAACGCCAGCTCTGATGCAAAGAAAAATGCAGAAACTCATCTTGATGGCGCAGTGACATAAATGACATGACACAAGCGACTATATTCCCTAATGAGGTTGCAATGGCGGCACCGGCTACTCCCAGCTTAGGGAAAAAACCAATCCCGTTGATAAGTAAGAAGTTAAAAATCAAATTGACAACGTTTGCGGTTAGGTTTGTCCTCATGGAAATCTTGGTATTTCCACACCCCTTTTGTGCAGCATTGATCGTTAAGGACATACTGTAAAAAATATTCCCAACCATAATGAGTTTAAAGTAAGTTGCTGCCATATCGACATATTCATCATTGGCACCGGCAAGATAGAGGATATCTTTTGCCCAGATGATGCCGGCAATGGAAAGAACCAAAGCAGCACCGATACAGATCATTAAAGCTTGTCTCAGACAACGGTTCGCAGCCTCTTTATCCTGCTCTCCTTTTCTTCGCGAAACAACAACGGTAACCCCAACATTCAAAGACAAGATCACCGCTAAAATAATAAACTTCGGCTGATTAGTAATCCCGACAGATGCAATAGCATCTGCACCGATAGACCCCACCATAATCATATCGACAGAAGAAATGAGCGAAATCAAAACGGCTTCCAGCGTAGAAGGCCAGGCAACACCTAAGGTCTTTTTATAAATTTCTTTATCGCTGGGGATTTCACCTTGTATTTCATCTTTCGATACATGTGATCTTACAGAAAAAAATTGACTTAGTTTCATAATAATTCCCCCATATAAGGATTAGTCTAATATAGAAAGTTTGGATAAAACGTTTTTTTCATAAATTAAAAATAGTGAAACGTTTAAATAGGGTTGAATGTATAGTTTAGATTAGGTAGAATGTCTAATAAAGGAGAAGGATTATGCAAGAAAACTATCAAGAATACATTCAAATATTAAAAGAAGAACTTGTCCCGGCAATGGGGTGTACAGAACCGATTGCGATTGCCTATGCCTGTGCAAAAGCAAAAGATGTATTGGGACAGCTGCCGACACGTCTGGTTGTTAGATGCAGTGGGAATATCGTTAAAAATGCAAAGTGTGTGACTGTGCCAAATACCGGGCATTTAGTAGGGATTGAAGCAAGTGCAATTATCGGGGTATTGGCAGGAGATGCATCAAAGCGTTTAGAGGTTATCAATACAGTAAGCAAGGAGCAGATCAGCAAAGCAAAACAACTGCTGAATACAGATTACTGCAAAGTAGAGCTGCTGGAATCTTTGACTCCTTTACATATACAAGTGTTGGCGACGGCGGATGAACACGAAGCGTTTGTGGAAATTAAAGATACACATACGAATATCACTAAAATCACTAAGGATAAAGAAGTATTATTTGAAACTAAGCAGGAAGAAAGCAAATATTTAGGAGTGCTGGCAGATCGTTCGGTTTTAAATATCTGTGGTATCTTTGAATTTGCGAATACGGTAAAGATTGAAGATGTTCAGGAAATGCTTGATAAGCAGATTGCATATAATATGGCGATTGCAAAAGAAGGGCTAAAAGGTGGATATGGCGTAGGCATCGGGAAGATGCTGATGGAAAACTATCCGGATAAAGATGTCTTAACATTGATGAAGGCATATACTGCATCGGCTTCTGAAGCCCGTATGTCAGGCTGTTCACTGCCTGTTGTCACAAATTCGGGGAGCGGAAATCAAGGGATCACTTCTTCAGTTCCGATTATTGTGTATGCTAACTATCATCAAATGAGTGCAGAACAGTTATATCGTGGTTTGGTATTTTCTAACTTAGTGACGATTCATCAAAAGACGGGGATCGGGCGTTTATCTGCATTTTGCGGCGCAGTCTGTGCAGGCTGTGCCAGTGGGGCAGGGATCACTTATTTATCCGGCGGAACATTGGCACAAATCGATATGACCATCCGCAATACACTGGCGAATATTCCGGGAATCGTTTGTGATGGGGCGAAGGCATCTTGTGCAGTAAAGATTGCTACAGCGATTGATGCCGCGATGATGGCACATTATCTGGCAATGAAAAACTGTGCTTATAATACATGTGACGGCATTTTAAAAGAATCGATTGAAAATACGATCCAGGCGATCGGCAGAATCGGAAAAGAAGGAATGAAAGTCACCGATCACGAAATTTTAGAGATCATGCTTGAAAAATAGCGTGATCTTTTTTAGTATTTTTTCTTAATCTTTTGTCTATGTATTAATGGAGGAGATTATGAAAGAAAACATTACATTAACCGCATTAAATGCACATTTACAGCAAAATATTACCGATATCCAAACATTAAAGGTGTTTGCCGACTTAGAAATTATCAAAGAAGATAAAGATTTTTTATTTATGTATGAAATAAAAATCGGAGCAGAAGAAACAGATCCGGCGATCTTCATTTCAATGTTGTATCGCATTCATGAAAACGGAGTGATGAACTCTGAAAAAGTCAAATATTACTTGTGCGAAATACATCCCTATTTATTAGAGCTTGTAGGCTGTTTATTAAGGCAGTGTCTGCAAGTTTAAATGCACATGCCCTTTATCGACGCATATAAATAGATGAAAGGGGGAATAAAATGAAAGGTTATATATTGAATGATGATCAGCGTTTATCGTATACAGAAATGGAATTAATTAAAAAAGGCTGTACACTGTATGAAACGCTGACATGGGCAAAAGAATTAGATTTTGTATTGCTTGGATTTAACGGATTGAATGAATCCTTGAAAGGAACCAGCCATGGCTATTACTGTCACTTAGATGAAACATTTTTTGAAAAGCTGGATCCTAAGACGATTATTTATACAGGAAAAAACAATCCGGTATTAAATAAGCTGCAGGAAAAATATCATTTTTCTTTAATCACCTTAATGAAAGAAGAAGAGATTATCAATAAAAATGCTGTCTTAACAGCAGAAGGCACTATCAGTGAAATTATCCAAAAAAGACCATATACTTTAGAAAATTCAACAACATGCGTCATCGGTTACGGACATTGCGGAAAGAGTATTGCCAACAAATTATCGGCATTGCAATCCGCTATTTTAGTGATTGAAAAAGATCCTAATGCCATCGAAGCGGCACTTAAGGACGGCTTTGAGATCATCAGTGAAGATGACTTGCTGAAACGACCGATCGATATCATCGTGAATACCGCACCCCACGAAGCAATGCAGGAAGACACTGTAAAGAACTTAGATAAATCAATCTATCTATTTGATATTTCTTCTTTCCCATATGGCTACCATCATGAGTGTGCCAGTCATTTGCACGATTATATTTTGCCGGGTCTGCCTAGCCAGTACGGTTATAAGGAAGCTGGTAAGATGATCGCTGATTTTATTTATAGGAGGGGAACAGAATGTTAGCAGGAAAGAAAATCGGAATCGGGATGAGTGGATCTTTTTGTTCACTGGAAGCATCATTAAAAGCGATTCGTGCTTTAAAAGAAACCGGAGCCGATCTATACTGCATCATGAGCGGTATGGTCTATGAAGAAGACAGCCGTTTTATGGATGCGAAAGATGTCAGAGAGCAAATGGAAGAAATCACCGGTCATAAAATTGTGACAACGGTTCAGGAAGCGGAACAATTCGGACCAAAAGATCCATTAGATCTGATTGTCGTATTGCCTTGCAGTGCGAATACTATGGCAAAACTTGCCAACGGCTTGTGCGATAATGCTTTAGTCATGGCAATTAAAGCAACATTAAGAAATCTGCATCCGGTCGTATTAGGAATTTTTACCAATGATGCATTAGGGAACAGCGGAACCAATATTATGAAACTGATGAACACGAAACATATCTTCTTTATCCCATTTGGTCAAGATGACCCGGTTAAAAAACCAAACAGTATGGTGTGCGATCCAAACCAGTTAGTGCCAACTTGTATCAGCGCATTAAATAACGAACAATATCAGCCTGTTATTATTTCATTTTAAATGAAAGCTATTTATACGGCACTGATCACACCATTTAACCAGCAAGGTCAGATTGATTTTAACGGATTGGAAAATGTTATCGCTAAATTGATTCGTGAAGGAGAAAGGGGCTTCGTTGTCTGTGGAACCACAGCCGAAGCGCCTACTTTAAGTTTGTCAGAAAAAGAACAGATATTAGATTTTGTGATTCGCCAAGCAAAAGACTGCTCGATCATTATGGGGATTTCCGGAAATGATACAGCAGAAGTACTGAAACAATTAAAATATTTTGAAAATAAAGATGTAGATGCTTTAATGGTTGTAGTGCCTTATTATAATAAGCCATCACAAGTAGGACTGTTTAAACACTTTGATTTGCTGCTTAGCAGTACAGATAAAAATATTATTATCTATAATGTGCCAAGCCGCTGCGGAGTGGAGATTAAGGCAGAGACGATGCTTCAGCTCTTAAAGAAGCATCAGAATCTGATTGGCTTGAAGCATGCCAGTCAAAATTTTGAGATGGTCACACAAATAAAAGCGGAGTATCCCCATTTTTTGATTTTAAGCGGAGAAGATGGGACATTAAAAGAAGGACTGGATCATGGGATGGATGGTGTTATTTCCGTCATCAGTCATATGATCTATCCTAAGCTTGAACAGTTTATGAAAGACTATGAATATCAGATGAATTTGGAATTGCAGGATGATTTCATTAAGAATTTTGCCCAGTATGTTTTTATTGAAGCTTCCCCGGGTCCAATCAAATATATGCTGTCGATTCAGGGCTATATTGAAAATGTTCTGCGTCTGCCAATGTGTCCGGTAAGTAAAGAAACGGAGAAAAAACTGAAACGTTTGGTGAATAATTTGTAATTTCGTTTTAATTCCTCCTTATTTCATGTATAATAAAATATATGTGACAAAAATTTTATAAGGAGTGAATATAATAAATGAATGATGTAGTGAAAATCCTGCCGCTGGGTGGCCAAGCGGAAATGGGAAAGAATATGTATGTCATTAATATAAATGAGAAATTATTTATTATTGATGCAGGATTTAGATTTCCGGAATCTGAAAAATTAGGGGTCGATATCATAATTCCAAGCTTTGATTACCTAAAAGAAAGAAAAGATCAGATTGCCGGAATCTTTATCACACATGGTCATGATGATACGATGGCAGCTTTGCCTTATTTATTAGAACAAATTACAGTAAAGGTCTATGCACCAACATTAACTGCCGATTTAATTGTAGAAATGATCGAACAGCATAATCGATTAAATCGTACACGCATTACGGCAGATATCGTGCGTGTCAGAAGAAAAAGTGATATTGATGTTGCGGGAGTGCATATTAAATTCTTCCCGGTGACACATTCTATTCCGGGATCGATAGGAATAGCTTTTGAAACTTCAGAAGGATATATCGTCCATGCCGGTGAATTCATCATCGATTTTGGCGCACCAAGCGGATTTAAAACAGATATTCAAACCATGATGGAGATTGGCAGCAAAGGTGTTTTAGCGCTTCTGTGTGAATCCAGCTATGCTCAAAAACCGGGGTATACGTCGCCTAAACACAAGATCAAAGATAAAATTGATCCGATTTTTGAAGATGCAACCGGAAGAATCATCGTTGCCTCTTATGCTCAGAATATCTTTAGAACAAAAGAAATCATTGAGTTAACAAAAAGATATAATCGTAAGATCGTTTTCTACGGACGTGATAAATATGATAATACCAATTCCATCGTGCGCATGGGTAATCAGCTTAAAAAGGCAGTCATTGAAATTCCTAAAGAAAATATCGCCTTTAAATCTCAGATCGGCAGACCTGACATTGATGATCAGTTAGTGGTTTTGCTGACAGGACGTCCAACTCGTATCTATCATGATATCTCAGATATTATTGATGGCGGGGATGAAATGCTTAAAATCAATGAAAAAGATACCTTTATCGTTGTTTCACCGGTAGTGCCCGGAACTGAAAAGATTGCGACGAAGGCACAAAATGAATTGTATAAAACTGATGCGAAAATCTATATCTTTAAAAACAAAGATTTATCAAGTATGCATGCATCTATCGAAGACTTGAAAGTCATGTTACAGATTTTCCATCCGAAATACTATATCCCGATTCGTGGAGAGTATCAGCATTTTATCGCTAACGCGGCTGTCGCTAAAGAAAGCGGCCTGCCGGAAGAAAACGTTATTATCATGGATAATGGGGAAGAAATCACGTTTAAAGACGGACAGCTACAGCATGCACGTGAATATTATGAAATTGAAGATGTCATGATTGATGGAATCGGTGTCGGTGATGTCGGAATGAAAGTTATCGATGATCGTATTCAACTGTCAAATGACGGGGTTGTGATTATTGGGATGACAATAAACGATAAGCGTGAAATTGCTGCTAATACCGATGTACAGACACGTGGCTTTGTTTATTTGAAGGATTCTGAACATGTCGTCAAAGGAATCTTAAAGATTGCTGAAGACACAATGACTGAAAATCAGACAAACAGGGATGTAGATGTCGCGGATATCCGTCAAATGATCAAGGATAAAGCTTACAAATATATTGTGAAGCAAACCGGCAAAAAACCTGTTATTTTGCCAATCGTGATTGAAATATAAGCAAGGACTCCTTGCTTTTTTTCTTTCATTAGAGGTGTGGATTTGCTATAATGACAAAGTGGAGGGATGATATGGCAACAACAAAGAAAAGAAAGAAAAAAGAAGATGAATCTTTTTTCAGTGAACAATTACAATATCGAATCCTAACCATTCTAGTGGCATTCCTATTGATCGTATCTTGTTTGAAACTGGGAATTGTCGGCGTTTACATGGATTATGTTTTTGTCTATTTTTTTGGTAATTTTGCAGGGATCGTTTATGGTCTGCTGCTGATTGCTTGCGGATACTTTTTTGTGAATTTAAAATTTCCTAAATTTGCTTCTCCGGAAGCAGTAGGAGTTTATCTGATTTTACTGGCGATGCTGACATTGGCATCCATTCCCAGTGATCATGCGATTAAGGGAACAGATGTCATCAATTTATTTTTCAGTCAGGATACCATTATTCGCGGCGGTTTGATCGGAGCCTTGATTTATGGTTGCTTCAGCATGTTGTTTGATTATATCGGATCTTTGATTGCCAGCGGCTTATTGATTGCAGTTGGACTTGCTTTATTGGGCGGACGCATCTATCTGCGCCATCGTAAAAAAGTCGACCAGTTTAAAAATAAGCAAGTGAAGCATTACCAGCAAATGATTCAAACAACTAAGGAAAGAAAAAAAGAAAAGAAAAAAAGTCCTTTCTTTCCGGAAAAAGTGTTTGCTGATAAAAAAATCCCTAAACCATTAATGAATGATGAAGAGGAAGAACCGCTGGAAATTATTCGTGTCAGTCAGATTCCGGAACCAATTGAAGCCCCTGTGGCAAAAGAAACCATTGTTCCAGAACAAAAAAAGACAGAACCGCCAGTCATTCATAATGGCAGCACAACAGCTAAAAGCTTAGATCATTATCGTTATCCGCCTTTATCCTTGCTAAAAGGGGCGGCAAATAAGCGAAACAATAAAATGGCAAGTCAAAATGCTACCGATAATGCTTCTAAACTCATTGTCGTTTTAAAGCAATTTGGCGTAAATGCCTCTGTTAAGAATATTTTCATAGGACCTTCGGTGACTAAGTATGAACTTACTTTGGAAACGGGAACAAGAGTGAATAAAATTTTGCAATTGCAAGATGACATTAAAATGGCACTGGCAGCTAAGGATATTCGTATTGAAGCACCGATTCCGGGAAAATCAGCGGTAGGGGTAGAAATTCCAAATTTAGAATCAAATACAGTCACTTTTAGAGAAGTGTTTACGGATATTCCGCAAAAATATAATGACAGTAAACTATTGGTTCCGTTAGGGAAAGATGTTACAGGAAATTCTATCTATGCCGAATTAAATAAAATGCCCCATCTTTTAATTGCCGGAGCAACAGGGTCTGGGAAATCTGTCTGTGTCAATGCGATCATTTGCAGCATTTTGATGCGAGCACGTCCGGATGAGGTAAAATTATTATTAGTCGATCCAAAAAAGGTGGAATTAACGAATTATAATGGCATTGCCCATTTATTAGCCCCTGTTGTCACAGATCCTAAAAAGGCAGCAGTAGCCTTACGTATGATCGTGGAAGAAATGGAACGTCGCTATGATTTGTTTGCTCGTCATAACGTAAGAAACATTGCTGGATACAATGCCTTTGCTAAAGAGAAAAACAATCAGCTCAAAGAAGATGAGGAAAAAACAGAAATTCTGCCGTTTATCGTTGTTATTTTAGATGAGGTGGCAGATCTGATGATGGTTGCCAGCAAAGAAGTAGAAGACTGCATCATGCGTATTTCGCAGATGGCACGTGCTGCCGGTATTCATTTAATTGTTGCGACACAGCGTCCGTCAACAGATGTTATCACCGGAGTTATCAAAGCAAATATTCCTTCAAGAATCGCCTTTGCTGTTTCTTCAAGTATTGATTCACGTACCATTTTAGATACAACAGGAGCAGAAAAGCTTTTAGGGAAAGGAGATATGCTGTTTTCTCCGATGGGAGTCAGTCATCCGACACGTGTACAAGGAGCCTTTGTTTCGGATGAAGAAGTCAGCAATATCGTTTATCATGTGACAAAGCAAATGACAGCAGAATATGATGAAAAGTATACAAATTTAAAAGTAGCCGTCAATAATGGCAGCAGTTATGACGATCAAGAAGATGAAGAATACGAAATGGCAAGAGAATTTGTTATCTCGGCTCAAAAAGCCAGTGCTTCATTATTGCAGCGTCAATTTAGAATTGGTTACAATAAAGCTGCTCGCTTAATCGATCAATTGGAAAGCGATGGTGTGATTGGTCCGCAAATTGGTTCAAAACCAAGAGAAGTACTGATCCGCGGATATCAGGAAGAAGAATAGACAAGAGCTATTCTTTTTTATTACAGTTTCTTTTTTAAAAAAAGAGAGTATAATAAAAACTTAGATACTTACAATAATGGAAGAGGTGTTGAAATGAAAAATGTAATAGAGTATGACGGGTATCGTTTGCATCTGATTCCCATAAATAAATTTAAAAATGTAACGATCATTTTAAAAATGGCGGCTCCGTTAACCAGAGAAACTACGACATTAAGAAGCTTGTTAAGCTTTATATTTACAGGCGGAACGGAAAAACTGCCTTCTGTGGCACGCTTTTCATCTTACTTAGAGGAACTTTACGGTGCTCGCTTTTCAAGCTCAATCGGGACAAAAGGATTGGCTCATGTGATCCAGATTGCCAGCGTCTGCATTGACTCACAATATTTAAAGGAAGATGAAAATCTTTTGATAAAACAAATTGAATTGTTCCATGATGTTTTATTTTCACCTAATGCAAAAGACGGCCATTTTGATGAAGTAACCTTCAATCAAAAGAAAAAAGAATTTAAATGGCGTCTGCAGGCATTAAAAGATGACAAATATTCTTACTCTTTAGAACGCTTATTTGAAGAAATGGGGAAGAATCAGCCATTAGGCATCAGCACTTTTGGCTACGAAGATGAAATTGATGGAATCACAAACGAAGCGTTATATAATTATTATCTGCAATGCTTGAAAAATGATGTATTTGATATTTATGTTGTAGGGGATATTGATGAAAGCTTTGAAGACTTATTCTCTAAAAATTTCAAATTGCCTAAAAGACAGAAGAATATTGCAACAAGCACTATATTTACGTCGGATAAGACCGAAGTATTAGTTGTAAAAGAAAAGCAGGATATTGTTCAGGCAAAGTTAAACATGGGCTATACAATTGATACTGATTTTACCAGCCCTGATCATTATGCGTTTACTTTATTTAATGGAATGTTTGGCGGCTTTGCCCATTCTCAATTATTTAAAGTCGTACGTGAAGAACACAGCTTATGCTATTATGTGAGTTCAAGCTATGACGCTTTCAATGGGATTATGCTGGTCAATGCCGGAATCGAAACTAAAAATTATGATCAAACCGTAAAACTGATTCAAAATGAATTGGAAAAGTTCCAACGTGGAGAAGTCAGTCAAGAATTATTAGATATTACGAAAGTGATGTTAGAAAATTCATTAAAGAAATCAGATGATGAAGCATTAAATATCATTGCGCTGCGCTATAACCGAGATATTACACATAAAGAAGAAACCAATCAACAATACATTGATCGTTTAAATGCAGTGACTTTAGAAGATATTATTCGTGTGAGCAAAAAAGTGAAGCTAGATACGATCTATATGTTAGAAGGAAAGGAGTAGGCTATGGAAAAACTATATTATGAGACGATCAAAGAAACACTGTATCATGAAAAAATGGATAACGGTTTAAATGTCTACTTATTGCCTAAATATGGATTTAGTAAGACTTATGGTTTGTTTTCGACTCGTTTTGGTGCAATTGATACACAGTTTGTACCATTGGGACAATCAGAGATGATTAAAACTCAAGACGGAATTGCCCATTTTCTTGAACATAAAATGTTTGATATGGAAGATGGAGATGCCGGCGATAAGTTTTCTTTATTAGGTGCAAGCACCAATGCCTTTACTTCCAGTTCCCGTACTGCTTATCTTTTTTCCAGCGCTGATCGCATCGATGAATGTGTAGAGCTGCTGCTTGATTTTGTACAGTCACTTTACTTAACAAAAGAGAGCGTTGAAAAAGAAAAAGGAATTATCGGTCAGGAAATTTCGATGTATGATGATGATCCGGATTGGCGTAACTATTTCGGTTCTATCAGTTCTTTATATCATCGTCACCCTGTCAAGGTGGATATTGCCGGCACAATTGAAACGGTCAATGCAACGACAGTAGAGATGCTAAAAGAATGCTATGAAACTTTTTATCATCCAAGTAATATGATGCTTTTTGTAGTAGGGAACTTGGAACCCGAAAAAATGATGGATTTGATCCGTCAAAATCAAGCGAAAAAACAATTTGCTCCTGCTCAGGAGATTGTTCGTGCAAAAATAGAAGAACCAACCACTGTCTATAAAAAAGAAGAAGTGCTCAAAATGGATGTGGTTATGCCAAAAATAATGATGGGAATTAAAATAAATGATATCCCTCAAAATGGAAAAGACAAGCTGATTAAAGAATTAAGCATGAATATACTGTTGGATATCTTATTTTCAAAAAGCAGTCCGATCTATGAAGAAATGCAGAATACCGGACTAATCAATGATTCTTTTGGTGCAGGCTTTACGCAAGAGAGAGATTATTCTTTTATCCAAGTAGGCGGAGATACAACGAAGCCGGAAGAATTAAAACAATACCTGTTTTTACTGTTTGATCATTTAAACGAGTTTGATATCGATCAAGCTACGTTTGAAAGGGTAAAAAAGAAGTCGATTGGGATTTTTATTAACAGCTTTAACTCCCCTGAAACCATTGCTAATACGTTTAGCCGTTATTATTTCGAAGGAATATTTTCTTTTGAAATCATTGATATCATTAGCAGTATTACACTTTCTGATGTGTTGAAGATGAGAGATTATTTTGTGGCAGATACAAAGACAGTGCATATTATTGTTCCGCAAAAAGCAGGTAACTAAACTACTCATGATAAAGTGTTATAAATTTAACTGAAGATCGTTTTCTTGATGAAAATGATCTTTTTTAATTACTGCTGTACTCATGAAAATGGCTATTTAATAATTACGAATTGTATTAGAAAGAAAGCTTGACAGATATTTACATAAAGGAATAAAAATGCTATTTTAAAATTAGAGATGCATAAAGGGAACTGTATGAAAAATTAAATGAAGCTTAGTGAAAACTGTATCTACCTAGATTGCTTAAGTAATGGCGGCAAGTCTGATCCGGTTATTATATCTAAAATTAATCCGCAAGAAGATATTTCGTTTTTACCTTATAACTTTAATTTTAGTGCAGAGCAAAAATCAATATTTAATAAGAAATATACATTTTTAGATGGGAATAATAGTACTGATCGCTCGAAGATTCAAGTGTATCTCCTTTATGCCCATTAAGTATTTTCTAAATTTTCAATCTGTTGGGAGGGAATGGAATGGTGCTTACATTTGAAAATCTAATAATTAGAAATGCGATACCTGATGATGCAGAGCAGCTTGCTTTGTGGTGGAATAATGGATTAATCATGGCACATGCTGGTTTTCCTATGGGGTTAGGTCAATCGGTAAACAGTGTTATGGAAAAGCTGAAAAATGAAAGTGATGAATCTTTTAGACATTTAATTATTGAAGTGTCACAAAATGCTGTGGGGGAAATGAGTTATCGTGACAGAGGACAAGGAACAGTTGAAATAAGTATAAAAATTTGTGATTTTTCATTGCATAATAAAGGAATAGGGAAAAAGGTGCTTAGTATGCTTATATCGTTTTTGTTTGAGAATATGATATATGAGAATATTGTTCTTGATACAAACTTGGAAAACAGGCGAGCCCAACATGTTTATGAGCAACTCGGATTTAGAAAAAGTCAAATTTTGGAAAACTCATGGAAAAATCAGCTTGGAGAGCCTCAGTCAACAGTTAAATATGAATTGTGTCCAGATAATTTTGTTGATTTTACGAAATGAATCTATATCATGTATATCATATCAAGAAATGGAACTGTAATAATTGACGTCTGGTCTGAAAATACATTTTAGAAACTTTTTATAAAAGCCTAATCTTAGCTTTGTTCTAACAAGGCTTTTGGCGATAAAAACTTTTTGATTAATGGTGTCGTAAGTAGATGTTAAATCATTGGCTGAATCGAGGGAATAGTTGTTTAAAATAAGTTTAAATAGGGATTGCATGGCTATCAGGTTTAAAAAACTGTGATGAATTCAACGTAATTTTTTTATGGATAAAAGATGTTTACAGACAACTAAACTATGCTATAATAATATTGCCTAGGGGGAAATAAATTTCCTACATGTTAGATAAGGGAATCTGATTTGCGTTTAATGTGTTGAATACCTTTTCAATGATTAGGGATCCTAATTTAAATGCTAAGATGCCCACCTGTATGAACCAGGGATAATCTAAACACCTCTAGGCGCTTATTTTGTTTGAAACCTTATTGTAAAGGAGATACATAGATGGAAATGGACGAACTGATTGCAAAGATCAACTTTCTTGCAAGAAAGAAAAAAACAGAAGGACTAACAGAAGAAGAAAAGGCAGAACAGCAAGTATTGTATCAGGAATATCTGCAAATCTTCAGAGCTGGATTTAAACAGCAGCTGACTTCTGTGAAAGTAGTGGATGCAAAAGGAAATGACATTACGCCGGAAAAAATTAAAGAAGAAAAGATGAAGAATTCAGGAACGACCCATTAGGGTTTTTTTTGTTTAAAGATAACTTTTTTATCTGATGATAAAAAAATAATATACTTTTGACTCGAATTGTGTATAATAATGTTGATATAGCAATTTTATTAACGGAGGATTAGCTTAATGGAAATATCTGATTTATCGGTTGCAACGATTCGTTCTCTTGGTATCGACATGATCAATAAAGCCAATTCGGGACATCCTGGAATGGTCATTGGGTCGGCACCCGCTTTATATACGTTATTTACTAAAACGTTCACTACCAATCCAAAGAATCCGGAATGGTTTAACCGTGATCGTTTTGTTTTAGCGTCTGGACATGCTTGTGCATTATTGTATAGTTTACTGCATTTATCTGGATTTGATCTTACAATGGATGATTTAAAATCATTTAGACAATGGGAATCCAAAACACCGGGACATCCTGAGTACAAGATGACACCGGGAATTGATGCCAGTTCAGGACCGTTAGGTCAAGGAATTCCAATGGCAGTCGGAATGGCAATGGCAGAAAAAGCCTTATCAACAAAGTTTAATAAGCCGGGATATGATATCTGTGATCATTACACTTATGTACTGTGCGGAGACGGTGACATGGAAGAAGGCGTGACTTATGAAGCGTGTTCATTAGCAGGACATTATTCATTAGGAAAATTAGTCATCATTTATGATGCAAACAAGGTGACTTTAGATGGTCCGTTGGATTTGTCATTCTCTGAAAATGTAAAAAAACGTTTTGAATCTTGTGGATTTGAAGTATTGGAAGTCAAAGATGGAAATGATCTTGGCAGTCTTTCTAAAGCTATTAAAAAGGCTAAAAACAATGTGTATAAACCTACCTTGATTATTAATCATACTGTAATCGGATATGGATCTAAAAATCAAGGAACAAGCAAAGTTCATGGAAATCCTTTAGGAGCTGAAGACGGACGTAATACAAAATTGGCTTATGGTTTTGATCATGATGATTTCTTTGTGCCAGAAGAAGTCTATGCAGATTTCCATAAAAATGTAGCTAAACGTGGTCTTAATAAAAACAAAAAATGGGATAAAATGCTAAAAGAATATCAAAATGAATATCCTGAGCTTTACAAAGAGTTTATGATGGCAGTTTCTGATGACTATGAATTAGATTATGACAGCATTTTACCGACTTATGAAGTAGGGCACAGCGATGCGACACGTAACACTTCTTCACAGGTGATTGATGCTTTCGCAAAAGAATATCACTCATTTATGGCGGGTGCTGCGGATTTGTCGGGATCAACTAAATCAAATATCAGCTATGAAAAACCATTCCTGCCCGGAAACTATGACGGACGTAACGTATATTATGGTATCCGCGAATTTGCCATGGTTACGATTATGAATGGGATGACACTGCATACCGGATTAAGAGTGGCTTCAGGTGCGTTCATGGTATTTAGTGATTATTTAAAAGCCGGATTAAGAATGTCGACTTTAATGGGATTGCCAATTATTTTGGCTTTATCTCATGACAGTATCGCTGTTGGCGAAGATGGACCTACTCATCAGCCGATTGAACAAATGGCAATGCTGCGTGCGATGGTCAATATGCAGGTTATTCGTCCTTGTGATGCGAATGAAATGGCTGGGGCATGGCGTCAGGCATTGGAAACAAAAGACCGTCCGACAGCCCTTCTTCTAACAAGACAAAATTTAACGACAATGGACAACACCGGATATGAAGGCGTTCGTCATGGGGCTTATATTGTTGGAAAAGAAGAAAATCAGATGGATGCGATCATTATCGCAACCGGTTCAGAAGTAAATTTAGCGATGGAAGCTAAAAATGAATTGATGGAAGAAGGAATAGATGTTCGTGTTATTTCTATGCCGTCAATGGATCTTTTCGATCGCCAGTCAGCGGATTATAAAGAAAGCATTTTACCAAGTTCGATGAGAAAACGCTTATCTGTTGAAATGGGAGCGACTTTTGGCTGGGGTAAATATGTTGGGCTTGATGGCATCAGCATGGGAATTGATACCTTCGGTGCATCAGCACCGGCAAAAGATGTCATTGCTAACTATGGCTTTACCGTAGAGAAAGTAAAAGAAAATATCTATAAACTAATAAAATAATAAAAAAGGCGGTAATTCGCCTTTTTTTTCGTTTTGAATCCTCTAAAATAAATGTGGGTGATGAAAGATGGAAGAGTATTATATTTATAAAGTAAATAACGAATTTCTTGTTTATGCCTATAAATATCCCAAAGCAATTCATAAAATGGCGAGAAGGAATCATGATCTGTTTTCTAAAGGGCAGCATCAACTAGTATTCTTGGACCATCAGGAAATCGACAGTATTCTCAAAGACTTTTTTAAGGAACGAAATGACTATACATATTATTTGGGTACACACTACATAAGAAATCGTATTACAGGCGCTTCTTCTTTAATGAAAGTATACGATCATGGGATTTATTTGCGCTGTTCGACAAAGTTCCATATAATGAAGAATATCATTTTGCAATGTGATTCAAATTATGTTATACTAGATAAGTAATTTATGGAGGTGTCAACAAATGAGTGATCTATTTATCCAAATTCTTTGTGTTGTTGTTGGGCTGATTGTAGGTTTCTTTGGGGCAAGATATTATTTCAAGAAGCAGCTTCAAAAGAACCCTCCTATCAATGAAAAGATGATCCGTGCAATGTTTATGGAAATGGGAAGAAAACCAACAGAAGCACAGATCAAAAGAATCATGAAATCAATGAATTCGCAATATAAATAAGAGGTTCCTCTTATTTTTTTGTTGTAAGAATGATCTATTTATATATAACCCGTCATGGCATGACACAATGGAATGAAGAGGGGCGTCTGCAAGGTCACGGCGATTCTGCATTGACCGCTCAGGGGATAAAAGATGCAGAAGCTTTAGCTGAATTAATGAAGCAGTATCCTATTGATACAATTTATTCGAGTCCATTGACACGTGCTTATCAGACGGCTTGTCTTGTCTTCCCGAATCGTTCAATCCTAACAGATGAACGTTTAAAAGAAATGAGCTTTGGTGATTATGAAGGACGTTATGTAAGTGAACTGCTTGATTTAAAAGATTATGATGCCCTTTGGAATCATCCGGAAGCATTTGATCGAATCCCTCATGGAGAAAGCTATGCAGAGGTTTATGCGCGACTGCATTCTTTTTTAGAGGATCTGCACTCATTAAAAGGGGAGCATCATATTTTTATGGCAATTCATGGAATGCTGTATGTGATTTTAATGAGCATTATCAAAGAGGTTCCCATTAAAGAACTTACAACTTTGAATCAATCAATTATTCGCGGCGGTGCACTTACGATCGTTTCATTAAAAGATCATCGCTATCAACTTTTAAAAGAGGCAATTGATACCCATTTAGATGAAGCGAAAACAATATCGTATACAAAAAAATAGAGGCTCCGCCTCTACATCCAAGTGATTTTATTTTCAGTCTTATTTCTTAGTCTTGTGATATTGGCACGATGCTTATAAATCAGCAATAGAACGATCACGGCATTCACACTTAGTCCTACCGGACCGTAGTGGAAGAATGGTGTGATTGCCATCATCACTAAGGCACAGCTGATAGAAGCCAAAGAAACATATTTGGTTATTTTTAATACCGCTAAAAAGAAGATACCCACGATAGCAAACACAATAAAGTTTGTGGCCAGTATGTATCCAAAGAAAACAGATACGGCTTTTCCGCCCTTGAATTTCATAAAGACAGAATAACAATGACCAATAACACAAGCCAATGCCGATAAATAAATCGCATAAGGCGGTAAGTCAAACGTATTGGTCAACAGCTTAGTCAGTTCTACAACAACGAAACATTTGGAAATATCAAGAATAATGCAGATTAGTCCGGCTTTTGCTCCAAGGACACGTCCGGCATTCGATCCGCCGGGATTGCCTGAACCAAATTTTCGTATGTCTGTATGATAAAAAACAATTCCAATTACTAAAGCAAAGGGAATAGAACCATACAAATAAGATAAAATCATTGTGATGATTGTTTGAATATTCATTTTATCACTCCCGCAAATATTATACCGAATATATTTGAAAAATAAAAGGGTTAAGGTATAATTAACATAATGTTTCTAAAGAAAGGAAGTCATTACTGATGAGTAAAAAGGTAACTAATACATATGATGATTCGAGCATTCAAATCCTAGAAGGGTTGGAAGCGGTCCGAAAAAGACCGGGGATGTACATCGGATCAACGGATGGACGAGGATTGCATCATCTCGTTTGGGAAATTGTCGATAATGCCATTGATGAAGCTTTATCCGGTTATGGTGATAAAGTCATTGTCACCATCGGTAAAGATAACAGTATTAAAGTAGAAGATCATGGCCGCGGTTATCCTGTTGGGAAACATGCCAGTGGTAGAAATACAACTGAGGTCATTTTAACGATTCTGCATGCCGGAGGAAAATTCTCAGGCGATGGCGGATATAAAACGTCCGGGGGACTGCATGGTGTTGGGGCTAGTGTCGTCAATGCCTTGTCGAAATGGCTGGAGATTACAATTTGTCGTGACGGTAAAAAGTATTTTCAGCGTTTTGAAAACGGCGGAACCGTGATTTCTGATTTGAAAGTCATTGGAAAAAGTACTCAAACCGGATCAACTATTCAGTTTATGCCGGATGATACCATCTTTTCAACCATTGAATTTAACTATACAACGATTTCAGAAAGAATGAGAGAGAGTGCTTTTTTATTAAAAGGTATTCAAATGGAATTGTATGATGAACGTACGGGGAAATCAGATACGTTTAAATATGATAAAGGTTTAGAAGAATTTGTCGATTACATGAATGATCAAAAAAATGTACTCCATCCGATGATCAACATTGAAGGTGTTGTGAACGAGATTGAAACAGAATGCTCGCTGCAGTTTACTGACAGTTATCAGGAAAACACAATCAGTTTTGTTAACTTGGTAAGAACCAGTGACGGGGGAACACATGAAACTGGGTTTCGTACCGCTTTAACCCGTGTGTTCAATGAATATGCACGTAAATATAGTCTGTTAAAAGAAAAAGATAAAAACCTTGAAGGAAACGATGTTCGTGAAGGATTAACAGCTGTTATTTCTGTTAAGATACCCGAACAGCTGCTTCAATTTGAAGGACAGACAAAAGAAAAGCTGGGGACCCCGGAAGCACGTAATGCTGTCGATTCTTTGGTGGGAGAAAAACTGAGTTTCTTTTTAGAGGAAAATAAAGAGGTGGCGGATCTATTAGTTAAAAAGATGATCAAAGCCTCTCAGGTGCGTGAAGCAGCACGTAAAGCCAGAGAAGATGCTCGTAAAGGCAAGGGGAATAAACAAGAAAGAATACTGAGCGGGAAATTAGCCCCTGCTCAGTCAAAAGACAAAAAGAAAAAAGAGCTTTATTTAGTCGAAGGAGATTCAGCCGGAGGGTCAGCAAAACAAGGGCGTGACCGAAAATACCAGGCGATTCTGCCTTTGCGTGGTAAGGTTATCAACACAGAAAAAGCAAGTATGCAGGATATTTTAAAGAACGAAGAAATTTCTACCATTATTAATACTGTGGGTGCCGGAGTAGGACAGGACTTTGATGCGGATGATTCCAATTATGGAAAAGTGGTTATCATGACCGATGCCGATACCGATGGAGCCCATATCCAGGTATTGCTCTTGACGTTCTTCTATCGTTATATGCGCGGATTGATTCAAGCTGGAAAAGTATTTATCGCTTTGCCGCCGCTTTATAAAGTAGCAAGAAAAGAAGGGAAGAAGAATGTCATTGAGTATGCATGGAATGAAGAAGAATTAGAAGAAGCCAAGAAAAAGGTCGGACGTGGCTACAATGTTCAGCGCTATAAAGGACTTGGGGAAATGAATGCGGATCAGCTTTGGGAAACCACTATGAATCCGGAAACACGAACCTTGATACAAGTGACCATCGAAGATGCGGCAATTGCCGATCGTCGTGTATCGGTGCTGATGGGGGATAAAGTAGAGCCAAGACGTGAATGGATCGAGGAGAATGTACAGTTCTCACTGGAAGATTCATTTATCCTAGACTAGAAGTGGAGATATGATCATGTCAGATAAAAAAATATTAATGCCCCTTGAAGAAATCATGGGCGAAAGATTTGGACGTTACTCAAAATATATTATTCAAGATCGTGCTCTGCCAGATGTTCGTGATGGATTGAAACCCGTTCAGCGTCGTATCTTATATGCGATGTTTAAAGAAGGGAATACACATTTAAAGCCTTATCGTAAATCTGCTAAGACAGTAGGGAACGTTATCGGGAATTATCATCCACATGGAGATACATCTGTATATGATGCGATGGTGCGTTTATCTCAGGATTGGAAAATGCGTGTTCCTTTAGTGGATATGCAAGGGAATAACGGATCGATCGATAATGACCCTGCCGCCGCTATGCGTTATACAGAAGCACGTTTATCGCCGATTGCGTTGGAATTATTAGCCGGTTTGGATAAAGAAACTGTGACTATGGCACTAAACTTTGATGATACGGAATATGAGCCTACCGTATTACCGGCTAAATATCCTAACATCCTCGTTAATGGTGCCACCGGAATTTCTGCCGGGTATGCAACTGATATTCCTCCGCATAATTTTGAGGAAGTGATCGATGCCACTGTGTATCGCATTAAACATCCTAGCTGCAGCTTGGAAGATTTAATGCAATTCATCAAAGGTCCGGATTTTCCAACCGGAGCGATCGTTGAAGGAAAAGAAGGGATTATAAATGCCTTTAAAACCGGACGCGGTAAAGTAGTGGTTCGCTCAAAGGTAGAAATACAGGAAGAAAAGAATATGAATGTCATCGTAGTTGATGAAATTCCTTATGAAGTCAATAAAGCAGATTTAGTACGTAAAATCGATGAAATTCGCTTGAATAAAAACATTGACGGAATTTTAGAAGTAAGAGATGAATCCGATCGTACAGGGCTGCGTGTGGTTGTTGAAGTAAAAAAAGATGCTAACGTTCAAAATGTCTTGAATTATCTTTATAAAAATACCGACTTGCAGAAAAACTATAACTACAATGTAGTTGCAATCAAGAATAAACGTCCGACGTTGATGGGATTAATCGAAATATTGGATTCTTATATTGAACATCAGATTGATGTAGTGACACGTCGCAGTATCTTTGATTTAAATAAAGCTCAGACACGTCAGCATATCATTGATGGTTTGATTAAAGCAATCTCAATCTTAGATGACGTTGTCAAAACAATTCGTGCTTCTAAGGATAAAGGGGATGCAAAACATAATTTAATAGAAAAATATGAATTTACTGAAAAACAGGCAGAAGCAATTGTTATGCTCCAATTATATCGTTTAACAAATACCGATATTGTTGCATTGCAAAAAGAGCACGATGAAATTGAAGCGCTGATTATTGAACTTAATAAAATTCTTAATGATCCAAAAGAACTGCGCCGAGTTATTATCAGTGAATTAAAAGAAACAAAATCAAAATATAAAGTCCCTCGTTTAACGGTTATTCAGGATCACGTAAAAGATATTACGGTCAATAAAGAAGATTTGATTATACCTGAAGATATTTACATTACGGTTACTCGTGACGGTTATGTAAAAAGAATATCGCCACGTTCATATAAAGCCAGTGAAAAGACAGTTTTCGGAAAGAAAGAAGACGATGTACTGGTCAATGTATTTGCGGCGAATACCATTGATAAATTGCTGCTGTTTACAAATAAAGGAAATTATTTATATATTCCCATCCATGAATTAGAAGAATTTAAATGGAAAGATGTAGGAAAACATATCAGCTATATGATTAAAGTCAACAATGACGAAAAAATCATTAAGAGTGTATTGGTGAAATCGTTTGATTTGCCTCATTATATCTGTTTAGCAAGTGCTAACGGACAGGTGAAGCGTACGGCTTTAAAAGAATTTGAAGTCACTCGTTATTCAAGACCGATTAAGTGTATGAATCTAAAGGGCGAAGATGAATTGGCTGATGTCACTTTATCGACAGGAGAAGAAGGCTTGATCCTCGTTTCTGAAAAAGGCTATGCAGCGTTGTACAGTGAAGAGCTGATCAGCGTATTAGGAATCAAAGCAGCAGGGATTAAAGGGATTAATGCCGCTGGGGATCGTGTGGTTGGCATTAGTGCTTTCTCACCAACATCAAAAGACTGCCTGATTCTTCTGAGTGAAAAAGGGTATATCAAGAAAATTCGTTTGTTAGATATCCCGGCATCTAATCGAACCAGCCGCGGCGTTCTGATCGTGAAAAAAGTGAAATCCAACGAACAGCGTATTGTTTCCGCCTTTACAGTGAATGAGCAGCAGTCGCTGCATATTATTGATAGTGCTTTTGTTCATCACTCATTTGAAGCAAAACACTTTAATACCACTACGATCGACACTCGTTTCGCCTCAACAATCGAAGGCGTAGATACCATTTTGATGGGGTTGGTGGATGATGTGATTATTGCGCAAAAAAGTGAAACGGAAATAAAGCCTAAAGCAGAAAAGAAAGTGATTCGTTTAGATGAACCGAATTTGTTTGATGCACAAGCCGAAGTGCCGGTTAAAGATAAAACAGAATCTGTTGAATTGCCAGAAGTTCATTTTTATGATGAAGATAAACCAAAGAAGTTTAAAAAAATGACGATTGATGAAATTTTAAGTGAAGACGAATAAAAGGGAACTCATAGATTCCCTTTTTTCTTTTCTTCTTCATCTTCGATAAAACATTTTAATAGTTTCGTTAACGCTCTTTTTTCAATGCGAGATACATAAGAACGGGATATTTTATATTGCTTTGCGATTTCTTTTTGAGTCAGTGCTTTTTTTAGATTTAATCCATAACGCAGTTCAATGATTTCACGTTCACGTTCACTTAAAATGTCTAAATAGCCAAGTAATTGTTTGATTTGATCGCTTAAATGAATCGTATCAATGATTTCCGGCTGTACCATTGGAATGACATCGATTAATGCAATTTCACCGTCATCTTTATCCTTACCGATGGCTTCGTTTATAGAAACATCTAAACGTGTTTTCTTGTTGTAGCGTAAAAACATTAGAATTTCATTTTCGATACAGCGTGAAGCATAAGTGGCCAGCTTTGTCTGATGGTGATTAGAATAGGAATCCACGGCCTTAATTAAACCGATGGTGCCAATGCTGATCAAATCTTCCTGCAATACATTTGAACTCTCATATTTTTTTGCGATATGCGCTACCAAGCGCAAGTTATGCTCGATGAGTTTATCACGGGCATTACGATCTCCCTGAACCCATTGCTCGATGTATTTTTCTTCGTCATCTTTGCTTAATGGACTTAAAAAGATATTGGTTTTAATATAGCCTAGAAAAAGCGGGTTTTGCAATAAAAGCATAATATAATACAACATATTTCGAACACCTCCTTAAAAGATATTCAAAAATCTGTCAAAAAGAATAAATAATCATGAATTTCTTTATTTTACTGACAAAATAGTGTACAATAAAGTGTAAAACCAAGAGCGAAAGGAGAGTTCTATGGAAAAAGAAATACGATGTTACGGCTGCGGAGCGATCATTCAAACTGAGAACGAACATCAAATCGGATTTGTTCCTAAAAATGCTTTGTCTCAGGATCATGTTTTATGCAAACGCTGTTTTCGCATGAAAAATTACCATGAACTTCAGTCCACCACTTTAACTAATGACGATTTTTTAAGCATCTTACAGACGATTGGCGAAAAAGACTGTCTGGTTGTCTATATCATTGATTTGTTTGATTTTAATGGTAGTATGATCGATGGCTTTATTCGTCATATTGGAATGAACGATGTGATTGTGATTGGAAATAAGCGTGATATACTGCCTAAATCGGTGAAAGATACAAAAATTAAGCATTGGGTGCAAAGACAGTTAAAAGAATATAATATCAAGCCTAAAGAAGTTTTTTTAACGAGCGCCATTAAGAATTATCAATTGGATGAAATTTTAGAGTGTATTGAGGAATATCGCCAGCAGCGAGATGTTTATGTAGTAGGCGTTACGAATGTTGGAAAATCAACCTTTATCAACTCTCTGTTAAAACATTATACAGAAAATACAAATGAATTGCTGATCACGACAAGCGAGTTTCCGGGAACTACATTAGATCTAATTGAGATACCGTTTGATGAAGCTTCTTCTTTATATGATACACCGGGAATTGTCAATAAACATCAGATGGCACATTTAGTAAAACCGGAACTACTGAAAGTGATTTTGCCAAAAAGCGAGCTGAGACCTGTCAGCTATCAGTTGAACAGTCAGCAGACATTATATTTTGGAGCATTGGCAAGAATGGATTATGTTAGCGGAGAAAGCCAATCATTTATTTGTTTTATGCCAAAAACCTTGAAGATTCATCGTACCAAATTAGAAAATGCAGATCGACTTTATGATCGCCATACGACTTTAACGCCAGAGATCGATGAAATTAAAACGATCCAGGAGATGGCAGCCTATACACTGACATCTTTAGATAAAAAATCCGATGTTGTGATTTCCGGGCTGGGTTGGATTCGAATTGAGCCGAACACACAAGTTGTGATCCGTGCGCCTAAAGGTATCGGTGTCTTTATAAGAGAAGCATTAATATAGAAAGGAATTTATATGTTAACAGGAAAACAAAAAAGAGAATTAAGAAAACTAGCGCATCATTTAAATCCTATTTATCAAGTAGGAAAAGAAGGCGTAAGCACTAATATGCTTGAAGGAATCGAACAGGCGTTGATTAAGCATGAACTAATCAAGGTGAAGCTGCTGGAATCGTGTGATGAAGATATTCGTGTGGTGGCCTTGAAAATCAGCGAGTATACAAAGGCAGAAGTTGCACAAATTATTGGAAGAACCATTGTTTTATATTTATATAATAAAGATGGGAATATTAAGGTCTAATGGCTAAAATCGGTTTGCTGGGCGGAACGTTTGATCCGATTCATAACGGACATATTCGTAATGCCAAAGCAGCCTATCAGCAGTTGAAATTAGATGAAGTATGGTTTATTCCGGTATTGAATAATCCTTTTACTAAAGAAATCGTGGCAAGCAATGAAGAACGCATGGAAATGATTCGTTTAGCGACTGAGGATTATCCATACATGAAAATATGCGACATCGAGCTGCATGCGGATGTAAGCGAAAAATCTTATACGTATGATACTTTAGTAAAACTTAACCGTATGTATAATCATGACTTTTATTTCATTATTGGCTATGATCAAGCGGAACAGTTTGAAAAGTGGTATCAAGCAGATAAGATTAACACACAAGCAACTTTAGTTGTCATTGAAAGACTGGGGTATCAAAAGCATATCAATATTGGGAAATACAAGATGATTGAATTAGAGGTAGAACCAACAGATGTATCGTCTACCGCAATCAAAAACGGAGATATATCTGCTTTAGATCCTAAAGTTCTGCATTACATGATGATGCATTCCATTTATACTAAAACGATGATTCGACCATTAATGTCTAAAAAGCGTTATATACATTCATTGAGTGTAGCGGACACAGCACGTGAATTCGCTTCAAACAATAATGTAGACAGTAATAAAGCGTACATTGCCGGATTATTACATGATATCGCTAAAGAGAAGCCAATAGATGAAATGAAAGTGCTGATGAGTCGTTACTATCCTGAACATTTAGAAGCCAGTGTTCCGGTATGGCATCAGTGGTTATCTGCTTTTTTAGCGAAAGAAAAATATTTAGTAGATGATGCAGACATCTTGCAGGCAATCGAGAATCATACCACCGGTTCTATAGAAATGAGTTTGCTGGATATGTGTGTGTATTGTGCTGACAAATATGAACCAACCCGTGATTTTGATGCTTCTAAAGAAAGAATGCTGTGTAATCAGGATATTGTGGAAGGATTCCGATATGCTTTAAAAGATTTTTATGAATTTTCAAAGAAGAAAAATAGAAAAATAGATAAAGTGTTTTTTGAAATATACAAGAAATATGTAGAGGAGGGTACTCATGGATAAAATTGAAATTATAGTAAAAGCACTAAGTGATAAACAGGCGAAAAATATTGTCGCAATCGATATGCGTGATGCAAGTCCGATCTTTGATACATTTATTTTATGTACAGGATCAAATGAACGTTTAATGCAGGCACTGCGTGATAACGTGGAAGAAGAAATGGAAAAAGCAGGATGCACAGTGAAACGCATTGAAGGATTACGTGACAGCAAATGGATTTTAATGGACTATGGAGATATTGTTGTTCATATCTTCGAAGAAAATGAAAGAGGCGCTTATAACTTAGAAAAATTATGGGGCGATATGCCGCGCATCGGTGTGGAGAAATACCTGTAATGAGTTATCAGAAATTTGCCTATTATTATGATAGCTTAATGGATGAAGATTTCTATTCTGGATATCTTCATTTTATTATGAACAACGCTGTTTTTGAAACTGTTTTAGAGCTTGGATGCGGAACCGGGATCATGGCAATCGAACTTTCTAAACAAAACAAAACCGTTTATGCGACAGATTTATCTAAGCAGATGCTGGAAGTGGCGAAAATGAATGCTGCTGAGGCGAATGTTGATTTAATGCTTGGGAAAATTGATATGTGTGATTTTATGATCAATGAACCGGTGGATTTGATCTTGTGTATGTGTGATTCTTTAAATTACATACTCACTCCCAATAAAGTTTTAAAGGTGTTTAAGAACGTCTTTAATGCTTTAAAAGCTGAGGGAACATTTATTTTTGATGTTCACAGCATGCATAAAATCAATGTAACATTCGAAGATTATACAGAAGAAGCAGAAGATGATGATTTTTACTTTAAATGGACGGTTCATAAGATTTCAGAAGGCAAAATACGTCATCATGTTCAAATCGTCGATCAGGAAAATCATGATCGTGTGGATGAGCGTCATGAACAGCAAACCTATCCTGTTGAAACTTACATAGACCTTTTAGAAAAGGCAGGATTTAAAACTATTCACTATTACAGTGATTTTAAAGAATATAACGAGCAGGATGACCGTGTTATCTTTGTCGTTAAAAAATAATGGAGGAAACAAAATGATTGGAATAATCGGTGCAATGAAAGAAGAAGTACAAGCTATTTTAGAACGGATGGATGTAACAGAAACACAAGAAAAGCTAAACTATAAATATCATATTGGGAAGATTGCGAAAAAAGATTGTGTCGTTGTGCAAGGCGGAATAGGAAAAGTGAACGCTGCTGTATCCGCAACATTGCTTTTTGAAAACTATCATCCTAAGCAACTAATCAATATCGGCAGTGCCGGAGGTTTATCTTTGGATCAAACCGTCGGAGATGTTGTGATTTCTTCAAAGGTTGGTTACCACGATGTCGATGTTACTGCGTTTAATTATGAGTATGGACAGATGGCTGGCAGCCCACGCTTTTTTGAGGCAGATCCCCAGTTAATTGAAATAACTAAGCAGGCTCTTAATGAGAATCATGTTGCTGCTCATACGGGGTTAATTGTGTCAGGTGATATGTTTGTTGCTCAAAAAACACAAGTAGAAAATATAAAACAGCATTTTCCAAAAGCACTATGTGCGGAAATGGAAGCAGCCGCGATAGCTCAAGTCTGTACGATTTATGATGTACCGTTTATTATTACCCGATCATTAAGCGATATCTTTGGAAAAGGAAACAGTGGGATGCAATTCGATGAATATTTACAAATCGCAAGCGCAGCATCTGCTAAGATGTGTTGCTCACTAGTGGAAAAACTATGAAAAATATAGAATTATTAGCACCGGCTGGGAGTTTAGAATCACTAAAGGCAGCAGTGAACAGTGGTGCCAATGCCGTTTACTTAGGCGGAACAATGTTTAATGCACGTGCCTATGCAACTAATTTTAGTGACGAAGAACTACAAGCTGCGATTGAATATGCTCATTTACGCAATGTTAAGATTTATGTTACGGTCAATACCTTGTTTTATGATGAAGAATTCAAGGAATTGATGGCATATATTGATCGTTTATATTTGATGAATGTCGATGCTTTGATCATTCAGGATCTTGGCTTGATGGCAGAAGTAAAGAAATTATATCCTGATTTTGAAATTCACGCCTCTACTCAAGCCAGCATTCATCAGCTGTCAGGTGTTGAAGCGATGGCAAAGCAAGGTGTAGAACGTGTAGTGTTAGCTCGTGAAAATACGATTGAAGAAATCCGTGACATCGCTCAGCATACACAAATTGATATTGAGGTATTCGTTCATGGAGCTTTGTGTATGTGCTATTCGGGACAATGTCTGATGTCAAGCCTGATTGGTAAAAGAAGTGGTAACAGAGGGAAATGCGCGCAGCCCTGCCGCTTGCCTTATAAATTAAAATTAGAAGATAAATCTTTAGACTATGCTCCTCATTATTTGCTTTCAGCAAAGGATATTTGCGTGATTGAAAACATCGGTGATTATATTGAGGCCGGTGTTACCTCTTTTAAAATTGAGGGAAGAATGAAGCGTCCTGAATATGTGGCGGCAGTTGTGAAAAGCTATCGTCGTGCTATTGACCAATGGTTAAAAACGCATTCTGTTGGCGATGTACAAGAAGACACGGCGGAAATGTTTCAAATGTTCAACCGCGGTTTCTCTTTGGGACATGCTTATCATGAAAGTAACCTAATCACCGATATTTTCCCAGGTAACTTTGGTGTTGAGATCGGTGAAGTCACTCAGTATGACCGTAAAGAGCAACTGGTATATATAAAATTGAATCAGCCATTGGCACAAGGTGATGGGATTCGCTTCGGATTTGAAGACAGCGGAAGAGTCGTTAATAAGATGTATTATCGTGATCGCCTAGTAAACCAAGGGAAACCACAAGATGAAATCGCAGTGGAATTTAACGTTAAAATAAAAGAAGGAACGAAAGTTTTCAAAACTTCTTCAGCGCAATTGATTCAAAAGCTGCAAAAAGAATACAGTGAGAAAAAGATTAAAAGTCCGATCACACTTCAATTATCAGGAAAAATAGGGGAACCTCTGGCGTTGACACTGACGTCTAAAAAACATCAAGTAACAGTGCAGTCTTCGGCAATCGTTGAAAAAGCAATGAACAGCGCTTTATCTTTAGAAAGAATACAACAGCAATTATCTAAATTAGGAAATACTGTTTATACAGCAGAGAAAGTCATTGTTAATTTGCCGGATGGAGTTCAATTTGCAATCAAAGAATTAAATGAGCTGCGCCGTAATGGTATTGAAGCCTTGGATAAAGCAAGATTAACCCATCAGCGTCAGTCTAAAGCTTTTAAACCTAAGGAGACATCTGCAACTGAACGCTCTATCAAAGAAATTCATATCCATGTTCAAACATTGGAGCAATGCAATGCAGCGATCGATTCAGGAGCGAAAATTATCTATTATCCTTTTGTCACATCATTAAAAGAAGCATATTCTTTATGCCAACAAGCAGAGGTAACTTTAATTCCGTATGTCTCAAGAATCATTGATGATAAGCATTTGAAACAAATTAAAGAATCCCCGTTATATCCGCTGTTTAATAAGATAATGGTGGGCGATATCGGAGCCTTGCATTACTTTTTAGAAAAAGAGGTGGTTTTAGACAACAGTTTAAATATTACGAACAGCTATGCCTTGAATCATGACTTGATTAAAAACAGAGATGTGGTCTTATCGGTAGAAATGAGCGAAATGCAGATCAACGAACTTTGTGACTGTCAGCAAAAAATCGGATATATTGCCTATGGACGATTAGAAACCATGGTCACTAAATATTGTCCGATTTCACAACAGCATTACGGTTGTCAAAAAAAAGGGTGTAATCGCTGTAAAATTGGTCAATACTATTTAATAGATAGGAAGAATGAACAGTTTCCTATTATAATGGACGAAGAATGTCGTATGCATCTGTATAATGCAAAGATTCAGTATGTGGATGAGCTTTCCAAACTGCAGGCAGATTTCATTATTTTAAAAATGACAATTGAAACGCAAACTGAAGTACAGCGTGTCATTGAGGATTATCAGCACATCATCGCAGATAAGAGTCAAAGCTACTGGCACGGAAATAAAGATTACACGTTAGGATATTTCAATAATAAAGAAGTCAAATGATGTTGAAAATTGCTAAATGAAATATGCTTTTCCTTAAACATAAAATAGGTATTTCCAACAAGTTGCAAATATCGTAAATATAACCGAGGAAAAAATATTTTATATTTTTAATATTTCTAAATTGAAATTGACGACGATTTATGATATTCTTAAAATCGAGGTGAGAATATGGCTATTGATATGGCATTAGCGAAAAGATTAAAAGTATATAGAAACTTTAAGCATTTAACTCAAAAAGAGGTTGCTTCTTATTTAAACGTTCCCCATTCAGCCATTTCAGATATTGAAAATGGTAAACGCGACGTCACTGTCGGGGAATTAAAGATTCTATCTAACCTTTACGGACGTAGTGTAGAAGAAATCATGAGCGGTAAAAAATATGATTATTATAATATCGCTAATATTGCACGTTTGTTAACTGAACTGCCTGATGAAGATTTAAAAGAAGTAATGTTTATCATCGAATACAAGAGAAAAAGAAACGAAGAAAAAGCCACTGAAGGCAATAATCCAGCTGAATAAACTGGATTATTTTTTATATACAATAAATTGCAATTTCACCTGAAAAGGGTTACAATGTTAACGTGTATTTTTATTATATTAGGAGGATAATATGGCAGTAATTAATGTTAAAAACGTCAGTAAAACCTATGGTTCTGGCGATATTAAGGTAGAAGCCCTGAAAAATTCTTCTTTTTCTATTGAGAGAGGAGAATTTGTTTGTATCATTGGAACATCCGGTTCAGGTAAATCCACTTTGATGCATATGATGGCTGGGGTAGATACCGTTACTACCGGAGAAATTTTCATTAACGGTAAGGATGTAACAAAACTGGATCAGGAAGGCTTAGCGATCTTTAGAAGAAGAGAAGTAGGGATCATTTATCAGTTCTTCAACTTAGTTCCGGTGTTGACTGCAAGAGAAAATATCGAACTGCCGCTGATGCTGGATGAGAAAAAAGTAGATCGTCAATATTTCAATGAATTAGTGGAATTATTGGGAATTAAAGATCGATTGGATTTCTATCCAAGTAAAATGTCAGGTGGGGAACAGCAGCGTGTTGCGATTGCAAGAGCTCTGATTCACAAGCCAAGTATTATATTGGCTGATGAGCCAACCGGAAACTTAAATAGTAAGCTAGCAAAAGAGATCATGGAATTCTTAGTGTTAGCTTCTAAAAAATATAACCAAACCATCGTAATGATTACACATGATTTGAACTTAGCCCGTTATGCAGATCGTGTTTTAGAGATTCAGGATGGACATATCATTAAGGACTTCCAAACCGAAGGAGAAGACAGTCCGATTGAAGAAACTTCAATTAAACGTTTAGATAAAGATGAAATTTTCAAACGCGCACAGGAAAAATTAGATAATATGGAGTTTTCAGTACATATCGATGAAGAATATGAAAAATGGGATATGAAAACCGGAAACTTCGTTATTGATTATAATGAAATGCTTCGTACACTTTTCTTTATTTATAATGAAGATTTAAAGACAACGGATGATAAAACAGATGAAAAAGTGGAAGATGTCATGAAAGTGTACTTTGATTTATTCTTAGAAGGAATGGATGTTTTTGCAAGAGCTAGATGTATTGAATTTAAAAACATGAAAAAGAATAAAGTCGTTAAATCCATTTCAACAAAAGAAGAATTGCTGCAATTTGTGGATACTTTTGACAATGCAAGATGGATGACAACAAAACGTAAAAAAATGCTGATGAAGGCAATCGAAGAAAAGGAACCGACGTTCTATCATGAAGGTAAGTAAATATATTAATAAATTAGCTCTTATCAATATTGTAAAGAAAAAACAACGTACACTGCTAAGTTTGATTGCAATCTCTTTAAGTGTTGCGATTATCTTTACTTCTTTAACTCTGTTTACAAATGTCTTTTCTTTAACTAAGATTCCTAACAAAGAAACGACAGGAGAATATCATTACATTCTTAATAGTAATGAAGGTGAACCGTTAACGCGTCATCAGACTACCTATGATTATGATTTGAATACATATTCAACGTATCAGGAACAAGCATTAGCGCTTCATCAGTTAACACCACTTGAAGAAGAATCTCCTTTGCCAATTATCATCGAAGCAGGTACTCTGCCGAACGCTAATGATGAAATCGTTCTTCCTAATCAGTTGGGATTAAAAGTAGGGGATACATTATCATTGGATCTGATCGAAACGAACACTGCTTCCAATGGCATTTATCAAGTGGACAGTAATGTGTTTAATCAGTCTTCAAGCAAAACCGCAACTTATAAAGTGGTTGGTGTATATGAAGCGACTGAATTATTTGCACAGCTGACAGCTTCAGCTGCTCCGGTTTATGTAATGGATAATAATACCAGCACTAACCGCAATGTAATCATTCGCGATGATCAGGTACAGCGAGCTGACTCTTTAACGATGATCAGCGAGATTTTTCATACCGATACTCAAGAAATTCAGATGAATAATTCTGCGATTTCTTATGATACTGTAAAAAATTACTTGAAAGATACGACAACACTGTTAGTCATGTTTGCAGCTATTGTTCTTATTGCTGTCATGATGTCAGTCATCTCTTTGAAAAACGTCTTTATTATTACCGATAAAGATCGTCGAAAAGAGTTTGGTTTATTAAAATCTATCGGGGCAACTCCTAAAGATATCAATCATTTATTAAAGATTGAATTGTCAGCATTAGGGCTGCTCGGAGCATTTTTAGGAATTGTGTTTGGTATTTTAGTTTCTTATTTTGTATTAAAGATGTTTATTAAACAATTAGCTTTACCATTTGATTGGTCAATGATTATGAACCCATATACATTGATTTCATCATTCCTAATCGGATTTGGGTTAATGCTGATTTTGGGACATCATTCTTATAGTCGTTACATTCATTCTAGTGCGATCGATGACTTGAAAGATGTAGCTTACAATTATGATCCGCCTCGTCAGCGTCAAAGCTATATGTCCAAGAGTTTTTCTTGGAAAATGTTTTTGATTTATAATGGACGTTTAAAAAAGCAAACGCGAAATATTTTTCAATCTTTTGCCTTGCTTATTCTCACTACGGTTATTTTCTTTGCCGTATTTCTAAGCAACTTCTCATATAAAAATGAAACAGCTTCTGTTAATTACGACTTTTCGATCGAGAACTCTATTCCTATGAATACGGCAACACCGATCAATCTCGAAATTTATGACGAATTATATCAAGCTATCGATGATCGCGAATTGATTCCGGAGTCAATGGATATTAAACGTCAGGTTTTAGGACCGTACATTCAATATCCGGTAGATGCGATCAATCAGGATAATTTTAAAACTTATAAAAGCAATGCGCGTGTAAGTTACGTAGAAAACACAGATGAAAACGGTATTATGTATGGTCAGATTCAAACGGCTACCTTGCTTTTAGATCATCATCAGCTAGATAAATTGAAACCTTATGTTGTAGCCGGATCATTAGATGATTTGGATAACGGCGGAATGGTCGTTGTATTAAGAAAGGGTTCAAAAGTAGCGGAGGGCTTATTTGATCAGCTCAAAGTAGGGGATCGTTTATATATGACAGAGTCATTAGAAACACTCTACGAAAATGTAGCTGCTATCGCATTGGTCGATGAAGGTGCAGAAGGTCTCTATTGTGATTATGATGAGTATCCGCGTATTGTCGCTATGTCCTCTGATTATGGTATCAAGTACCAACAATACTTTACTGTCAAAGAAGCAGCAAAGATTGTCTTAAGCAATAAAGCAACAGTGACAAAAGCGACACTGGCAATTGATAATGCCATTTCCGATTCCGGAGCTAAGGATACGTATACTTATGATAATGTTTTATTGAGGGCACAGGAAAACAAAGTAGTTTCCTTTATGATTGAATCCCTGCTGTATCCGTTATTCTTCTTGTTGTTTGTCATTTCAGTTTTAAACATCAACAATGTCCTTGTAGGAAATGTGCATTTAAAACGCGGAGACATCAGCATTATGAAGTCAGTCGGAATGACCTCGTACCAGCTTTATAAACTCTTTGTCTTTGAGTATTTGGAAGGGTATATCAATGCTTCTGCTTTAGTTACAGCAATCTTTATTCCAATCTGTATACTAGAATCAAAACTGAAGCTGTCTGCTGCTTTCCAATTAGGACAAAATATCTTATTAACATTAATTGTATCCATCATGATTTTTGATATCCTGTTAGTCGCAGTTTTAGTATTGATTTCACTAAACAATATCCGAAGAGTACAGGCGATTGAAAACATGAAAGACGTTGTTTAATAAAAATTGCACCTCCTAAGAGGTGCTTTTAAAATGTTAAATCATGGCTGAAACCAAATTCCTTCAGCATTTCTTCCCCATCTTGCAGGACAATGTCATCAACGATCTGATGGGTTTCATGATGATAAAAGTGAACAAATATCTGGGCATGATCAATAAATACGATCGCATACGTGCCATAGCCATAGTGAGAACGGTTAAACATCACGCTGCCCGGGTTGATAAAAGTAATGTCTTGAATCGTCTGCAGATGGGGAATATGGGTATGACCATGCAAGACGAGAGAACAGTTCATTTGCTTTGCTTTGTGATACAACTTGTCGTAACTTAGATAAACATCATAGAGATGCCCATGGGTAACGAATATTCGCTGATCTTCTACTTTAAAAAAACGATTTTGATCATAATGAGGATCATCATCATGATTGCCAAGCACCGTGATATAGCCATTTAATAAAGGATCATTATACGGCAGAGATGAATCTCCGCAGTGAACAAAATAATCACAGTCACGATGACGAGCAGTGATTGAAGAAAAAGTATCATTATCCATATGAGTATCACTAACTACTAATATTTTTTTCATTTTTCAAGTAATAAAAAACGGAGGAGAACCCCCGTCTTTTATTTTAATAGTTTATTATTTGTTATAGAATTTGTTGTAAGTATCCATAGCAAAGTCAAATACTTTTTTACCGTTCATAGTACCATAAGCTGTCATTTCGATAACATCTACTGGCCATTTACCATCAGCGATTTTTTGAATAGCTTTTAATTTGAAACGTACTTGAGGTCCTAATAAACATACGTCAAATTTACCAACGTTTTTTTCAACGTCTGCTTCTGGTACTGCCCAGATTTCTGCTTCTACTCCTTCTTCTTTAGCTGCTGTTTGCATTTTAGTTACTAATAAACTAGTTGACATACCAGCTGCACATGCTAACATAATTCTTACCATTGTAAGTTCCTCCTATATAATTAATTTACATATATATTAAAGCACATTTTCACTCATTTGTCACGCCTTTTTGAAAGCGGTATATATAAATGTAAGCAGAATATTTTTTTAAGCAAATATCTTGACAAAAAACAAATGGAAGGGTTTACATAAATAATCACACATTGTATGATATAAGTAGATAAAAGGAGGAGCTGGCAATGAAGACGATTATCATCGAATGTCCCGAAGCCCCTAATATGTTGATACATAATATGGAAGCAGCCGCCAGGGACGATGGCATTGAAATTATGATTCACCCTGTGTTAAAAGAAGACTTGAACTCATGGTGTGATAAAGCCGATGTCATTCTCTTATCACCCCAAGAACGCTTTGAAAAACATCACATTCAAGAGACGATAAGACGATCAATACCCATCCAAATGATTGATATGGTAGACTACGGCACCATGAACGGCCGAGCAGTCTTAGATAAAGTAAAAAAGATCTTGCGATTATAATTGCCAAAACCGGTAAAAGTCTTCTTTTTACCGGTTTTTTTATAGAATCACAGGTAGTATTTTAAATCGTATTTTGTTATAATGCTAACAGATATAACAAGGAGGATGTATATGAACAAAGCAGTCATTACCGTAGTAGGAAAAGATCAAGTAGGAATTATCGCAAAAGTATGTACTTTTCTAGCGAAACATGAAATGAACATTTTAGATATCTCACAGACCATCGTACAGGATTATTTTAATATGATGATGATCGTCGATGCTTCAAAAGTTGAAGAAACTTTTGGAAATGTGGCTGATGAACTGGATACGTTAGGAAAAGAAATCGGAGTCAATATTAAATTACAACATGAAAACATCTTTAATAAGATGCATCGTATTTAACGGAGGTCTAGGATGATTAATACGTTTGAAGTAAATGAAACCAATAAAATGATCGAACAGGAAAATTTGGATGTAAGAACGATTACAATGGGGATAAGCTTGTTAGATTGCATGGACAGTGATATTGATAAGGTATGTGAAAATATCTATCGTAAAATCACGACAAAGGCACAGAATTTAGTTTCTGTCGGAGAAGAAATTGAAAAGAAATTTGGTGTGCCAATCGTCAATAAAAGAATTTCTATAACCCCAATCGGATTTGTTGGCAGCAGTAGCTGTCATTCAACACAGGACTTTGTGAAAATTGCGAAAGCATTGGATGAAGCGGCGAAAGCTACGCGTGTCAATTTTATCGGTGGATATACAGCTGTCGTATCAAAAGGGATGTCACCGGCTGAAAAATTACTGATTGAATCGATTCCTGAAGCAATGGCAGTGACGGATTCAGTTTGCAGTTCAGTAGTGGTTGGATCTACCAAAACAGGATTGAACATGGATGCGATTAAATTATGTGGAAAGATTATTAAAGATACAGCAGAACTGACAAAAGAAGAAGATTCTTTGGGATGCGCAAAACTGGTTATTTTATGTAATGCTCCCGATGACAATCCGTTCATGGCAGGGGCTTTTCATGGGGTAACAGAAGCAGACTGCATCATCAATGTCGGAGTCAGCGGTCCGGGTGTTGTTAAAAAGGCAATCGAACAGGCACGCGGCAAAGATTTTGGTGAGTTATGTGAAACCATAAAGAAAACAGCATTCAAAATTACCCGTGTCGGTCAATTAGTGGCACAGGAAGCTTCTAAAAAATTAGATGTACCCTTTGGTATTATCGACCTTTCTTTAGCGCCTACACCGGCTGTAGGAGACAGTATTGCTGAAATTTTAGAAGAAATGGGGTTAGAATCGGTTGGTGCACCTGGAACAACAGCTGCATTAGCGATTTTAAACGATCAAGTTAAAAAAGGCGGTGTCATGGCATCTTCTTATGTTGGTGGATTAAGCGGAGCATTTATTCCGGTCAGTGAAGATCAAGCAATGATCGATGCTGCAAGGGTGGGTGCGTTGACCCTTGAAAAACTAGAAGCGATGACATGTGTTTGTTCAGTTGGATTGGATATGATCGCTATTCCGGGTAAAACAACAGACAGTACCATTTCCGGAATTATCGCAGATGAAATGGCCATTGGGATGATTAACCAGAAAACAACTGCGGTAAGAATCATTCCTGTCATTGGAAAAGATGTTGGGGAAGAAGCGGTATTTGGTGGATTGTTAGGCTATGCACCAATCATGAAAGTCAACGAATACGACTGTTCTAAATTTGTAAACCGTGGCGGCAGAGTACCGGCACCAATTCATAGTTTTAAGAATTAAGGTGAAATCAATGAATTTAAATCAGCTTATCTTATATCGTCCGTTAAAAGTAGAATGTATCATTGAAGAACCGCTTTCTGCTTTTTTAGCGTGGCAAAAGGAACCGGATCAATATGAGATCGATCTTTTTCACCAACTGCTAAAGGTAAAAGAAACATATGCGATTGACGGACAGCTGTTTCAGGTATATATTACACTGCTGCTAGCTTATCATGAAAACTCCTTTACACTGGCACTGGAAAGAAAAGAAGAAATTGATGCTTCTTTAAAAGCTATTGTTTTATCTGACCTTTCTATCATTTATCACTTGTTTCATTATGATTTTTCTTGTCTGAATCCGCTATATCAGCCGATGTTTAAAGACTATAAAATCAAAAAACACATGATGGATCCGCAAGTGCATCACTTATTGTCTGAACTTTGCGATCATTTAGCTAATACATCCTCTATAGAAGCGTTTTATGATGTTTTAAAGGAACACTATTCTACTTACGGAGTAGGCTTCTATGGCTTAAATAAGGCCTTTCGCTATGATCAGCATAAAATCATTCCAATCAGTCATGTAGAGAGCTATACGTTGAGTGATATTGTTGGCTACAGCAGTCAAAAAGAAAAACTGATTGCAAATACAAAAGCGTTTTTATTAGGCGAAAAAGCAAATAATGTATTATTGTATGGAGATAGCGGAACTGGTAAGTCAACCAGTATTAAAGCGATCTTAAATGACTTTTATCAAGATGGCTTGAGAATTGTCGAGGTCTATAAGCATCAGTTTCAGTTTTTGCCGGAGATCATTCATACTTTGCAAAATCGTCATTACAAATTCATTATTTATATGGATGACTTATCTTTTGAAGATTTTGAAACTGAATATAAATATTTAAAAAGCGTTATTGAAGGTGGTTTGGAAGAAAAGCCAAATAACATTATTATTTATGCAACAAGCAATCGCCGTCACCTAATCAAGCAAAGCTGGTCTGAACGACAAAATGTAGATGAAGTTAATTTGAATGACGCTATGCAGGAAAAACTTTCATTGGTTAATCGTTTTGGAATCACTATTTTATATTCTCATCCGGCTAAGGATGAATTCTTAAATATTGTCGATACATTGGCCAAAAAATATCATTTAGAGATGGATCAGGAAGAACTGCATGCGCAGGCTATGATTTGGGAAATTCGCAATGGTGGTTTTTCCGGACGTACAGCAACTCAGTTTATTCAATATATGGTCAATAAAAAGGTATTAGAGACACTCTAATGCCTTTTTTGTGCATTTTAATTTTAATAATCATCGAGTGTGGTATAATATTGTCGTAACAGGAGAAATTTATGAAGAAAATAGACTATAATGATATTGAAGAAATTCGGTCATACATCGATCAGTATGGCTATAATGAATATAACTGCAACATCGTCACATTATTGATGTGGAAAGATGTTTATGAACTTTACTATGAAATTCATGAACATTTTTTTGTCGGCTACTGGCTCTATCATGACCGAGTGAGATGGATGATGCCTTTATGTGATGAAGCTTATTTTAAAGAGGCAGTGGATTTTATGTTAGCGTATTCAAAGCAGCATGGAGTGGATTTTGTTGTGGAAGCAGCAGTGGATCCATTTGTGGAATTGCTAAAGAAATATTATCCTAAAAACACTTTTATATGGCGATTAGAAGAAAATGCTGGGGATTATGTTTATGATGTATCCATGCACGCTACTTTAAAAGGAAAGAAAATGCAGAAAAGACGCAATCATTATAATGCCTTTGTGAAAGAATATGAGGGACGCTTTGAGTTTCTTTCATATCAAAACACTATGAAAGAAGATGTTCTCAGCTTTTTAAATCAATGGAAAGATACCCATGATCGAAAAGAGGATATTGAAGCAGAAATCAACGGAATTGAAGGATTATTAGCGCATTATGATGAGTTAAATCTACTTGGCGGGTGTCTTTATATTGATGGTAAGATCGAAGCGTTCACATTAGCGTCAAAACTATATGAAGATACACTGCAGATTCATGTAGAAAAGGCGAATCGCAGTATTCGTGGTTTATATGTGGCTGTACTGAAGCATTTCTTAAATGAGCATTTAGAATATCATTTTATTAACCGTGAAGATGATCTAGGTCTTCCGGAATTAAGAAAGGCAAAGATGGATCTGCATCCTTTATATCGTCTTGTTAAATATGCGATTGGTCTAAATCAGACAAAACTGATTCGTCCTGGTAATCAGTATACATCACAGATTAAGCAATTATGGTTGGATTCTTTTGCTGATGAGGATGAAAATTCGACAGCCTTTTATTTCAGTAATTTATATGATCCCAAAAATACATACGCAATAGAATGCTATGGCCAGATATTGGCAGCGATGCAGATGAAACCAATGACTTTAAAAGTAGGGGATAAGGAGATTGAAACACACTTTATTGTCGGTGTTTGTACGAAACGAAACTTCAGAGGCAACGGGTTTATGCGAACGATGATGGAAAAAGCACTGGAAGATCATAAAGAGGATCGCTTGTTGATCCTGCAAGCCTATAATTGGGATGTTTACCGTTCTTTTGGCTTTATGGAAGCTTATTATCATAAGATAGCGATCATCAAAAAGCCGTTTGCCAATATTAACGAGTCTGTATACAATTTTAAAGAAGAGGTGGGAGCAACAACCTTACTGGGAGCATACCAACACTTTACTGAGCATTATAATGGCTATCGCATTCGTGATGAAGCTTACTATGAAAATTATTTTATACCATATCATCAAAATGAGAACCATTGTATCCTAACGCTTTATCAAAATGAAAAGTGCATAGGATATATAGTATATGAAAAATCTGATGATGTGATCTTAATTCATGAATCCATTATAGATGATCCGGAAGGATTAAAAGCTGTTCTTAATTATTTATTGTGTGAAGCAAAACAGATTGAGATAAGAATGGCTGACAATATTGAATTAGCTGATAATGAAAAAGCTTTGGCGAATATGGCTGTTCGATATCAAGATAATACATTGAAGGATGAAATAGAAAGATCAGGAACCACATTATTTATCAGTGAAACCCTTTAACAAAGAAGTGAAAAGGCATTGTAATCGTATTACATTAACTCGCCTTTTCCTTTTTTAACAATATATACAACTTCCGATAATGCATATTATGTTAACCAAAATATATAATAAAATTGTGCTTATGCTTATTCCGCAAAAACATAAAAAGCCCAAGGTTTATATAACTAAATATAATCCCTAGGCTTTTCTTATAGGTTCATTATTGCCATTATAACAGCAAATAAACAAAAGATAATTCCAATTTCTTCTAAAAAACGATACATGGATATCTTGTATTTTTTATAGTTTTGATGCAGTGCCAATACAGCACTTCCATAAAGCAACACACTTATTGCTGAAAAAGTAACAATCAGCACCGGCACTCCCCTGCAAGTATAACCGGAAGCTAATATGACAGAAGCCAGCAAGTAAGTTAATAGAATGGTTTTTACTAATTTTTTAGGATCTGTAGACATTTTTTATTCTCCTTCATTCAACCTAATATCTATTATAAAGAGGTTTTCGTCTGGTTTCAAGCTGTGTTATAATGTTTAAAGGAGGAATTGATGATGATACAGCATATTGTAATGTTTAAATTTAAAGAAGAAGCCAATGGAAAAAGCAAACAAGAAAACCTTTTAGAAGCAAAAGAAAGAATGCTGAAGCTAAAAGATGAAATTAAACAGGTTGTTTCATTAGAGGTTTATTTTAATGATGAACAAGCTGTAAAGGACAATTATGATTATATTCTAGTTTCAACCTTCCAAACAATGGAGGATTTAAATCAATACCAGGTTCATCCCAGTCATGTTGCCTTTGGACAATATATAACGCCACTACGTGAATCACGTGTCTGCATTGACTATAAAATTGAGGATTAGAAAAAAAGACTTGTGAAAGTCTTTTTATAATAGATTTAAGATGGAATTTCCAATGAGTGGCAGCTGACAATTAAAGTTATCTGCAATAGTCGCACCTACTGTGGCAAAGCTATCTAAATCTCCAAGATTCTGATTTCCTTTTAATTTCTTTGAATACAGAATCAATGGTACTTGTTCACGTGTATGATCACTGCCTTTGAATGTAGGATCATTACCATGATCCGCTGTGATAATCAGAAGATCATCTTCGTTTAGCTGATACATAAGATCATTTAGCTGCTGATCAAATCTCTCTAAGGCTTTTCCATAGCCGATTGGATCACGACGATGACCATACAGAGAATCAAAATCAACTAAATTGATAAACGCCAAACCTGTAAAATCGGTTTGTGCAAGGGCAATTGTCTTATCCATGCCATCTTCATTGCTTTTTGTCGTAATCGCTTTGGTAACGCCCTGACCGCAGAAAATATCATTGATTTTTCCAACGGCGATAACGTCCAACCCATTATCTTTCAAAGTATTTAAAACCGTACGATCAAAAGGTTCTAAAGCCCAATCATGGCGATTGGAAGTACGCTGGAACTCTCCTTTTTTCTCTCCGATAAACGGTCTTGCGATAACACGCCCAACCTTCCATTCATCCTTTAAAAGCAATTCACGAGCAATTTCACAACAGCGATATAATTCATCTAGCCCAATGTATTTTTCGTGAGCGGCAATCTGAAATACGGAATCCGCCGATGTATAGACAATCAGTTCTTTGTTTTTAATTTGTTGTTCTCCAAACAAGTCAATAATTTCAGTTCCGCTGGCAGCAATATTACCAATCGTTTTATAACCTGTTTTTTCTTCAAATTCTTTAATAAAAGCTTCAGGGAATCCTGTTTCCGTAAAGGTTTTAAATGGCTTTTCCACTTTTAATCCCATCAATTCATAATGACCGGTCATAGTATCTTTGCCATTGCTTATCTCATTTAATTTACCAACAGTCCCAAAATATCCAGGTAATTTATAAATCCCGTTAAAGTCACCTAATTCACCCAATCCTAATCCTTCAAGGTTAGGAACTTCGATCTGCGGATATTGATCACAAATGTGTTTTAATGTGTTCGTTCCCTGATCCCCATAAGATTCAGCATCTTTTGCGTTCCCTATCCCCAGTGAATCCAATACAATTGTAAATACCCGTTTATACTTATACATTTTCCTTTTCCTCCTGTTGCTTACTGCGGGGATGAAATTTTTTATATTCATCGATCATTTTTTGATTTGTAACATGAGTATAGATAGTGGTGGTTGAGATGTTGGAATGTCCTAGCATCTCTTGAATAGAACGCAAATCCGCGCCATGATTTAACAGATGGGTGGCAAAACTATGCCTTAGTGTATGGGGCGTAATGTTCTTTTTAATATTTGCCTGCAACGCATTTTTCTTAATCATTTTCCAAAATGACTGACGTGAAAGCGACTGTCCCTTGTAGTTTAGGAATAAATAGTTTGAATCATGACCTTTCATTAACAAAGGACGATAATCCTGCATATATTCATTGAGTATCTCAATCATATAATCGGCAATCGGAACCATTCTCTCTTTTGATCCCTTCCCAAAACAACGAATAAGATTCATTGTTAAATGCAAATCGTTGATCGTTAAATTGACTAATTCACTGATTCTGAGCCCAGCGGCATACATCAATTCCAACATGCAAAAATCACGATAATACAACGCACTTTCTCTTGCCTTTGCATAAGCGACATTCATCAGATCTTCTACTTCCTGCTCGTTTAATACAACCGGAAGATCCTTATCTAGCTTTGGAAATTTCACACTAACCATCGGATCAATCTCCAAAATTCCTTCACGCATGCAAAATTTAAAAAAATTATTCAGCGTTGAAGCATTATGTGAAATCGTTCTTTTTTTTAAAGCCTGCTCGTTTAAATAACTGAAATAATCCAATATATCGTTCTTGCTGATTTCCCTGATTTCTTTCTTTTTAATAAAATATTCCCTAAACTTTTTCAGTTCCGTCATATAAGAAGCAACACTTTGATTAGATAATCCCTTTTCAATTCGAATATACTGCTTATATTCGCTGATTGCTTCATCAATGCTATACTTCATGTTATCACCATTTTAAATTATAGCATTGTTTAAATGTTCGACCAACTATTATGCTAATAATTTTTTGTTTATTGCTATAGTTTCATCATATATGTTTTAAATATGATGCTGATGAAAAAGATGAAAATCGAAATAAAGCCGTAGTTTAAATACTGATGCAAAATTTCAGAGGGGCGGATGGCTTCCTTAAAGACAAATGTGACCGCAAAAATATTGATGGCAATTTCAATGCAGCCTACAAGTAAAACAGCTACACTCCCCCACTGCATCAATAGAAAAACTAAATCTATAATAAAGCCAAAAACATGCTGAAACTGCGAACATAAGCTATATAAATAGACACCGTTATGTATGCCGTACAGAAAGATAAAGGCACCAAAAGTAATGACACCTAAGACATGTAGAGAATTAAAGATAAGTAAAAGATAAATAAATAGGATTAGATACATATAATTTTTAATATTATCTAAAGTGATTAAATGGTTAATGTACGTGGTTTGAAAAAGGATCATTGGCTGATGTAAAAGTTTCATTGTCAGACCAAGAAAAAAACCACCGCCAAATAAAATTATCATAAAAAGATAAATATACTGGTAATGGTTAAAATGCTTCGATATTGCTGTATTCATAGTATCACCTCAATTTATAGTATGAATACGCATGTTTTTTTATTCTTCATCGATATATTTTTTTTGATGATTTGTCTGATTTAACAATTTTGAGGCTTTTGTCAGCTTAACCGAATTGGGCAGCTGCCGTTGAATCGAACGAATCACTTCATCGGTTTTGGAGTCTTCAATTTTTTCTTCCTCGTAATTAAAAAGAGAAAGTTGTTTTGAATAATCTTTTCGAGCGATGACGTTGCTCAAACTAACCCCTGCTAAACGAATCGGCTGATCATCGTAATTAAGATCAAACAAAAGCAAAGCCGTCTCATAGATGATATCAAAATCATTGGTTGCGGTTTCTAGTCGATAGGTTCGATTAATGCTGAGTTCGCGTGTATATTTTAAAGTAATGGTCACATTATTGGAAATTAAATCACGCTTTTTTGCTCGCTGTGAAACCTGCATTGACAACCGTTTCAAATGCTCTTTAATAACGTCAACATCGTTAGTATCTTTTTCTAAAGTGGTAGAATTTCCAACGGACTGCAGCTGATTGTGAGCACTGTTTAATTTAACGGCATCATTTCCGTTGGCACGATTATAAAAAAGCAGTGCATTCTTTCCTAAATATTGCTTAATAATGTCATAGTTTTCTTTACTGGCAAAATCACCGATCGTGATAATCCCATGTTGATTTAATTTTACAGCGGTCTTTTTACCGATGCCATGGATTGTCCCTACCGGCAACGGCCATAAAAAAGACTGAATATTCGTTTTTGTTAGTACCGTAATGCCATTCGGTTTTTTTAAATCACTTCCCATTTTAGATAAAAAACGATTATGAGAAATACCGATCGAACAGCCAATATGTAATGTATCCATCACCTGTTTTTGAATCTGACTAGCTAATTCGATCGCATTTTCATATTCGTATACGATATCTGTTACATCTACATAGCATTCATCAATACTTGCTATTTCAAATTTCGATGTATAATGAGCAATAATTTTAAAGAACTGTTCCGATATTGATTTATAGTAATTCATATCTACTGGTAAAATCACAAGATGTTTACAAAGCTTTTGTGCTTGAAATAAGGGCATTGCAGAATGAACTCCATATTTTCTTGCGCTATAGGACGCTGTCGTGATCACTCCACGACGTGAATTTCCGGCAATCACGACAGGCTTATCGGCAAGTGAAGGATTTCTTGCAATTTCGCAACTTGCATAGAATGAATTAAGATCAATATGGAAGATAACCGGCATTATTGAAAACGATTCATTCCTACTGCAGTTGTTTTTGTTTTATGTGCCAATCTTAATTTATCCGAGATCATTGCGATAAACTCTGAATTAGTTGGCTTAGATTTAGTTGCTGATACTGTATATCCGAAGATTTCATCAATCGCATCAGTATTCCCCCTATTCCATGCTACCTCGATTGCGTGGCGGATAGCTCTTTCTACTCTTGAAGAAGTAGTGTTATACATTCTGGCAATATCAGGATATAAAACTTTTGTTACCTGTCCTAAAATATCTGGATTGTAATAAGTTTCCATAATAGAAGAACGAAGATACATATAGCCTTTAATATGAGCTGGAATGCCTACTTCATGTAAGATTTCTGTGATTTCATTTTCCAGTTTTACTTTTTGATACTTTTCCAATTCGTCATTGCCTAGACGTGACAAGTCATCGTTTTGAAAATTTACAATTTCATTGATAGATTTAACAAAATAATTTAAATCCAATGGTTTTCTAAAACAATAATGGACGTTATATGCGTTCAACATTTGTGACATCATGTCAGACATAAAATCTGATAAGCAGACAATTTTTATATTTGGATTATAATTCTTTGAAGTAAAATACTCTTTTAAGACGACAAGCCCATCAATACCAGAAAGCATTAAATCGATGATTAATAAATCATAATGTTTTCTGTTTAACTTGTCCAAACATTCATTTCCATTAGCGGCTGTGTCGATCAAATTCAAAATCTTAGTTTCAGAAAATTTTGAAATGATTTGTTCAGTTAATGCAACGTTGTCTTGTGCAATGAGTGTTTTAATCGTATTCATTTTAGTCTCTCCTATTTAGAGTTCCTAAACTATCGGCAAGGTCTAGTATATATCCTTTTTCGAGTAAAATAAATATTTTCTTTGTAAAATTTTTAAAATATTTCAATAATCTTTAAAAATGTATTGCATACATGTATTATTTCGACAAATTCATCTTTGCTTTGTCACTTCTTGTTGGAATAATAAAGAATAAAGGGCATTTTCTGCCCTTTATTATTGCTTCATTTGATCACTGATTTGAAGCATCCATTCGATGTAGACACCATATCCAACTTTTTGATCTTTCCCGTTTACATGAGATACTGCTCCGATAATCTTGCCATTTTGTAAGATTGGAGAACCGCTCATTCCCTGAATAACACCATTTGTTTTTTCTAAGAATGCCGGATCTGTGACTTTAAAGCATATTCCTTTTTGTCCAGCTTCCGCCTGCGGCTTTAATTCAGTAATCTCGATTTCTACCTTCTGTACATTTTGACCATCAATAACGGTCAATAAATAGGCAGTTCCAAGTGTTGTTTCACTGATTGACGCTGTTTCCATCGTCTCACCGTCCATCGTCCCATAATAATAGCCATAGACCCCTATTTCGTTATTGTAGACCACTTCTCCTAGAACCTTATCATCTTCCACCACAGCGATTTTTTCCCCTGTTTTAGAAGAGCTGTTTTTAACAACATCTTTTACATAAGATTCAAAGACGGTCCCTTTTGCAAACTGCAAATCAAAATCTTGATCACTTAAAGAATGCCCTAAAGATGCAAATGTGTGATTTTGAGGATCATAATAGGTCATTGTGCCAATTCCAATTGTAGAATCCTTCACATATAAACCCGTCTTAAATGTCCCAGTCGCTTGGTCGTAGTTTACATTCAATGTTCTTTGTAGCGATTCATTGTTTCGAGTGATCGAGAGGACTGTTGATTTGTTGCTTTCAATAGCAGTTTGAATTTCATTGGCTAATAAAGAAATATTTTCGACTTTATTCCCATTGATATGGGTAATCAAATCTCCGGGATGGATATCGTTATTCACCGGATTGACTGTCTGAGAATCAACTGTATAATCATAGGTGCCTGTGACTAGCACGCCGTCATATGCCAGCGCAATCCCAACAGAATCTCCGCCACAGATAACTGTGGCAGCAAAAGCGGAAATGGTTGTCAAACAAAGCATGGAGAGTACAATTGCAAACTTTAACAACTTTTTAACCAAGCTCATCATCCTCTGTAGCAAAGCTACAATGTTATTATGGAATAAAAAAGCAGCTTCATGCTATAAAGCTGCAACTTGTGCTAAAAGCGTTTGTGCCTGTTTTAAGGCTTCTTTACTAATCATATCCCCTGAAAGCATTTTAGCGATTTCTTCGATACGTTCTTCCGGATTTAACACTGATACTTTTGTTTTAGTATCTTTATTTTCAATGTATTTAGAAACATACAGATGACAATCGGCAAAGCTCGCTACTTGCGGTAAATGTGTAATACAAAGCACCTGCTTGTTTTTAGCGATTCGCTTCATTTTTTGACCGATCGCATAGGCAACTTTTCCGCTGACGCCCGTATCCACTTCATCAAAAATGATTGTTGAAATGGAAGTCTGATCCAGTAAGATCGTTTTTAAAGCCAGCATGATACGCGATAATTCACCGCCGGAAGCTACTTCAGAAACAGGATGCATCGGCTGTCCTAAATTCGTCGTAATCATAAACTCTATTTTATCGTAACCGCTTTTTGATAATTCGCCAATTTGTACCTGCACTTCAAAACGGGCATGCTCCATATACAGCAAGTGCAATTCCTGTGTTATTTTCTTAGAGATATCTTTTGCCGCTTTTTCTCTAATAGTGTGTAGTTTATCCGCAAGTTTTATACATTTTTCCTTTTGTTCTAAAATGAGTTTATCTAATTCTGACAAAACTTGTTCGCGATTATTCAAAAATTGAATTTTTTCTTCTATTTCTTTCTTTTTTTCTAAGACCATTTCTACAGACGGACCATATTTTCTCTTTAATCGCTGAATCGTAAACAACAGATCCTGAACTTCATTAAAACGATATTCATCAAAATCCAACGCATAGTAGGTATCCATGATTTTTTCGGTAACATCTTCGCTTTTGTAATATAAATCATACAATTCGTTATACAGTGCTTCAAACTCTTCAAGATCTGCGATATCATCCAATGCCTTAATTCCCAAATAAAACTTGGATAAAGCACCTTCATCCTGCTGAATATACTGACGAAAAACATTAATGCTTTTTTGTACCTTCTCAAAGTTTTGCAGCTGCTGCTTTTCTTTTTCCAGTTCTTCTACCGATTCGTTTTCAAAATCAAATTGGTTGATTTCATCCAGTTGACTTTGATAAAAATCCATCTGCTCATAATTCTCTTCTTCGTTTTCTAAGCTTTTCTTTTTAGACAAAGTATCGCAATAAGCCTGAAAACTTTTTTTATATTGTTCTAAAAGGGAGTCTAAACCGCCACCACAGTAATGATCTAAAATGTCAAGGTAATGCTTATTGTTCAGCAACTCTGTGTTATCAAACTGAGAATGAATATCGATCGCTAAAGGAACGATCTGTTTCAGCAATGAAGCCGGAACTGTACGATAATTAATCTTACAGATACTTTTTCCATTGCTCAGCAATTCTTTTGATACATATAAGTTATCATCTTCATTATCAATATTTGCCTCTTTCAGCACACTTAAAACAGCAGCATTATTAGAGATATCCAATATAGCTTCAATAAAAGCTTTTTCTTCACCATTTTTAATAAATGAAGTGTTGGCACGATCGCCCAATAACTGCCCGATTGCATCAATAATAATGGATTTACCTGCTCCGGTTTCTCCCGTTAAAACAGTCATCCCATCATTAAATGTAATTCTGCTTTCAGCAATAATCGCAAAGTTTTTGATCAATAATTCCTGGATCATTTAAGTTCACCTACTTTCCAAAATAATCTGACGCCTCAATCACCACTTCTTTAAAATTAAATTTTTCTGTTTGCTCGCCCTTTTCAAATAAAGCTAGAAATTCCACATTTCCCTGTCCACCTGTGATTGGTGAATACGTAAGTCCTGTCATTTTAAATCCTTCTTCATTCGCATAGCCTAAAACTTTTTCTAATACATCAAGATGCACCGCCGGATCCTTGATAATTCCTTTTTTACCGACTTGCTCCTTACCGGCCTCAAACTGTGGCTTGATCAAAGCAACAACTTGTCCATCTTCCTTTATAATTTCAGACAGTTTGGGAAAAATATGCTTTAAAGAAATAAAGGAAACATCAATCGAACAAAAATCCGGTCGACCAAATTCAAAACGTTCCGGTTCCACATAACGAAAATTAGTCTGTTCCATCACAACAACACGGGGATCGTTTCGTAATTGCCATACCAGCTGATTTGTCCCTACATCTAACGCATAGACCAATTTAATGCCATTTTGAAGTCCACAATCACTAAATCCACCTGTAGAAGAGCCAATATCCAGCATGATCTTGTTTTTTAAATCCAGCTGGTACACTTCAATTGCTTTTTCGAGTTTTAAACCGCCTCGAGATACATATTTAAGTTTTTGTCCTTTGACATATAGATTAGATTCAATGTCAATTTTAGTCCCCGGTTTATCAATTCGGTCATGATCATCATAAACAATTCCCGCCATCACTGCACGTTTGGCTTTTTCACGCGAATCAAAGAACCCTTTTTCTACTAACAATACATCTATTCGTTCTTTTTTCATTATAATACCTTCTTTAAATGGATATCTAAGTTTTTCATATCCAGATTCTCTAATTCAAGCAATTGGTCAATCTTTCCTTGTGGCGTATAGTGATCATCAATCGCTAAATGTACTGTATCTATCACCAAATGATGCTCATTAAAATATTCATTAATATAAAGCCCTAAAGAAGCATTCTTCATATCTGTTTCATAAATAATTAAATGTTCATACTTTTGCGCAATTCTTTGCAGCATTGCTTTATCCATCGGTTTTAAGAAACGTGCATTAATCACATCTACACTATAATTATTCGCTTTAATATGCTGGATTACTCTTTGAACTTTATCATCATAGGTCAAAACTGCCACTTTCGCATTATCTTGTGATAAAGGAGTGGTCCATGTTCCGATTTCCAAATAATGATTGACTAACACATCCTGATTTTTTGTCATTTGCTTTGATATACGGATAATGTATGGACGATCTGATAAATGAAAAGCGGTATTGATAAATTCTTTCGCTTCTTGTGCATTGCTTGGTGTAAAAATAACCAGATTAGGCACCGCCATTAAAAAACCAATGTCAAAAACTCCATGATGAGTCTCTCCATCTTCTCCTACAAATCCGGCACGATCTACCGAAATCAACAAAGGCAGTTTCATTCTGGCAGCATCATGATTGATTTGATCATAAGCACGTTGCAGAAAAGAAGAATAAACAGAGATAAATGGTTTTTTACCCGCTTTCGCAAGACCACAGGCGAAAGTGACGGCATGCTGTTCCGCAATGCCTACATCAAAGGAACGCTTTGGATAATCACGGAATATTTTCTCCATCTTTGAACCGGAAATCATAGCCGGAGTAATCGCCACTATTTCTTGATCGAAAGCCATTGCTTTATAGACCTGTTCAGATACAATTTCTGACCAGCTTACTTCATTTTCTTTTGCTTTTTTCAAGCTTTCCCCGGTTGCAATATCAAAAGGACTGATGCCATGCCACTTCCCTTCAACATCGTTTTCAGCGAATGGATAACCTTTCCCTTTTTTAGTCAGCACATGAACAACAATGCTTCCGGAAGAATCCTTGGCTTTATTCAGTGCGCGAATCAGATCTTTAAAATCATGACCATCGATCGGACCTAGATAGTCTACACCAAATTCAGTAAAAATCGTATCGTCAATCAAATTCTTTTTGATCGATTCTTTTACTGCAGAGGATACTTTATATAACGGTTTTCCTAAAGGAATGTGTGACAGCATTTCTTTATATTCCTGTTTAGCTTTATTATACGCCATTGACGTACGTAATTCAGAAAGAAAGTTGTTAACTCCGCCCACATTTTTTGAAATAGACATCTGATTGTCATTTAATATAATAATCACTTTAGAATGGGTAGAACCTAAATGATTCAATGCTTCTAAAGAAGCTCCTCCAACCATTGCAGCATCCCCGATAACGGGAATAACTTCATATTGTTTTTCATCTAAATCACGTGCCATCGCCATTCCTACTGCTGCTGATAAAGCGGTTGAGGAATGACCTGCTTCCCATGCATCATATTCGCTTTCACAGCATTTTTGAAATCCGGATAAACCACCTAGCTGTCTTAATGTATCAAAGCGATCGGCTCTGCCCGTTAAAATTTTATGTGTATAGCTTTGATGTCCGACATCAAAGAAAATCTTATCTTCCGGTGCATCAAAAACATAATGCAAAGCAATCGTCAATTCAATGATACCTAAATTACTTGAAAGATGTCCTCCTGTTTTAGCGACACTGTTAATGATAAAGTGGCGAATATCACCAGCTAAGCTTTCTAGCTGTTCGGTAGTTAAATTCTTCAAAAAATGAGGATCTTTAATCTTTGAAATGTCCATTATTTCACCCTTTTCAAAATAGCCTGAACGACTTCAATCATAATGCCATGATTAATTTTTAATTTGTAAATGCATTCCAATGCCTTTTTAAAATAGTCTTTCACTAATTCTTGCGATGCTTCTAGTCCCAATAATGAAACATACGTTGATTTATTATTTTCGATGTCACTGCCTACTTTTTTACCGATTATAGCTTCATCACCGGTCACATCTAAAATATCATCTTGAATTTGATAAGCCAAGCCAATCGTCTCTCCTAATTCAAGAAAAACATCCTTCTGCATAGGAGCAGCGATTTCTGCAGCCATCAATAAGGGCGCTGTGATCAGTTTGCCTGTCTTATGGGTATGAATATTGATAAGTTCTTCTATCGTTGCTTGCTTATTTTCAAAGCGGAGATCTTCTTGTTGTCCGTAAATCATCCCGTTTTGTCCGCTTGCTTCAGCTAAAATTTGAATGCAATGCATTTTTTTATCGTCTTCTATATTAGCTTGGCTTAGAATACTGAAAGCTTGCGTTAATAATGCATCTCCCGCTAAAATAGCAGTAGCTTCATCAAACTGCTTATGGCAGGTTTTTCGACCGCGACGCAGATCGTCATCATCCATTGCTGGCAAATCATCATGAATTAAAGAATAGGTATGCACCATTTCAACACTGCAGGCAATATCTATGTAAGCTGAATAATCAATGCCATAGGCTTGCAGCACTTTTAAAAACAAAATAGGTCGCAAACGTTTTCCCGGTGCTAACAAAGAATAATACATTGCTTCTTTAACCGGTCCATCTTTTAGTGAATCTAAAGCATGAGCCAAATAGTTATCTATTTGTTTTTTCATTTTTTCCATCGGTTTAATCCTGACTTTCTTTACTACCAATAATTTCTACGACTTGTTTTTCAAAATGTGTCAGTTTATCATTGCATAATTTAGAGAGATCCATTCCCTCTTGAAACAACTTAATAGATTCTTCTAAAGGTTCTTCATTCTTCTCTAATATTTTTACGATTTCATCTAATCGTTTCATTGCTTCTTCTAATGTAATCTCTGCCATACTCTTACTCCTTTACAGTGGCTTTAATCGTGCCATCACTTAAACGTATGGCAATTTCATCATTCGCTTTAACTTGCTGAATGCTATCAATGACATGCCCATTCGTTTCAACAATGGCATAGCCTCTTTTTAAAATATTTAACGGACTTAACAGCTGTAATTGTTCTAAAAGCTGCCTAAAGTTTTGTTTTTTTGTATTCATTTTCTGCACTAAGGCATATTGCATCTGCTGAGTCTGCTGTTCAATCGTGTAATATTGCTTTTGAATAAACTGCTGTGTCATCGGCAGAATTTTTTGATCCTGCTGACTGAGCAGATAGCGGTATTGCCTTAAAATTAATGTCATCTGCTGTTTTAAAAAGATGGCATGCATCGCTGCTTTTTCTTGTTGCTTAGCGATCATTCTTTGCGGTTCTTTTAAACATGGGTGCTGACTGAGATGACTTAGTTTTGTTTTCGTATTTTCTAACTGGTGCATCATCAATGTTTGAAGATAATCCATTGTCGCATCATTTTGCATCAGTAATTCATTTAAATCGGGAACCGCTGCCGTTGCCGCCGCCGTTGGCGTTGCCGCACGCAGATCCGCTACATAATCCACCAATGTCGTATCTACTTCATGTCCTACCCCGCTGATCAGTGGAGTTTGACACATATAAACGGTTCGTACTAATTCTTCATTATTAAAATTCCACAAATCTTCCAAAGAACCTCCTCCACGAGCTAAGATAAGAACATCCAGTTTCATGGAATCTGCTTGCTTTAAACAATCAATGATATTTAGATAGGCAGTTTCTCCCTGAACCAATGTTGGAAACAGTTTGATTTTAACTAGTGGGAACCGATTATGCACAGTACGCAAAATATCTTCTAAAGCCGCACTTGGGTAAGCGGTGATAATTCCTATTTCTTCTGGATACACAGGAATTGTTTTCTTGTGTGTATCATCAAACAATCCTTCATTATATAATTTCTTTTTTAACTGTTCAAATTGAATATAGAGATTTCCTATGCCATCTAGCTCCACATGATAAACATACAGCTGAAAATTACCGGCTGCCACATATACAGAAATACTGCCGACAATCAATACTTTCATTCCGTTTTCTAAACGAATCTTCAACTTTTGAACATAACTTGAAAACATCACAGCATTAATTCTTGATTTTTCATCTTTTAAGGTAAAATAATAATGCCCTGAACTATGTAATTTTAAGTTAGAAATTTCCCCTTGCAGAAATATTTTTTGCAGATGTACATCCTGATCTAATTTTGCTTTTAAATAATTATTTAAGGCACTGACTGTTAAATAACGCTGTTCCATTAAATCAGTGAGTGCAGTACACCATTAATATACTTATATGACTCTTCATCACAATAAGTTTTCGCTATTAAAATAGCTTCATTAATGATAACCCCTTTAGCTAGATCAGAATCCAACATTTCAGATGTTGCTACTAGAAGAATTGCCTGTTCCATCTTACTTAAACGTTCCCATGTCCATCCTTTTTTCAGATGCTTTGAAATTTCATTGCGATACTGATCTAAATTTAATAAAGTTGTATCAATCAGCGTCTTGCAAAAAGTGTACGTTGCTTCATCTTCCATGATTGTTTTATTTTCTGATATATATGTTTCAATCTCTTCTAAACTATGATCTACAAGCAAATATTGATAAATTGCAATCATTGCTGTTTCTCTAGCTATTTGACGACGTGTTTTAGCCATTCCTAAAATCCTCCAATATGTATTTATACAATTTAATATAATATCATAAGATAACAAAAAAAACCAGTTTTTAAACTGGTTAAAATTCAATCCCGATCACATTAACATTAATTGCTTTTGGTGAAACATTGCTCATATCAAAGATCGCACGTGTTACCCGCTCCTGAATCTCCTTTGAAGCTTTGCTTGCCAAAATTCCGTATGAAATTTTAGTGTTGATTGTCATTGTTAAATCGGTGCCGTCAAGTTCACTTAAAATACCATTTTTTCCACTTACATGGACACCTTCAATTTCATCAATTGATTTTTCTGCAATAAGGTTAAATACCGGTAAACCGATACAGATTTTACCTAATTTTTCGTTTGCTGGATTACTATAATAAATACTTTGAGCCATATCGATCATTCTCCTTTACTACTTAACTCTATTGTATAAAAAACCAAGTTAAATTACAAGGAATCTAAGCAATAAATTTTACTTCCACTAAATAACTATTGTTTGTTGAAGCATAAATAGCATTAATAATTTTAGCAACTTCGCCAGCTTCACCATTTTCTTTTTTTATCGTGACTTTGATGACCTTGTTGTTAATCTCAACAAATGCATCATTATATCCCATATCTTTTACTTGTTTAGAAAGTGTTTTCTCTAATTCTTTGTTTACATTGACCATATCAATATTTTCTAACGCTTCACTCACTTGGTCGATATTGCTATCTGTTGATGCGATAATAGCGTTATATCCTGCTACTTCAGAGTTATGACGTTCATCCAGGTCAGACTTCATTGAATCAAAATCCGCTTCTTTGTTTTCCTGCTCTTGTTCCTGTTCTACCGGTTCACTGACAGGTAATGTATTTTCAATTGGTGGAAGCAAGATATAATACACAGATAACATCAAGATAAGACTGAATAGGGATAAAAAAGTTAACGCTTGCTTGTTCATAATATTCTCCTTTCTATGTATGACAATACAATATATGTAGAAAGTTTGAGAATATGAAAAAAGAACTTCATTTTTGAAGTTCTTATGCTCTACCTTGGTATTTTCCGTCTACTGTACTTACAATAACCATTTCGCCTTCACTGATAAATAAAGGAACTTTAATTTGGAAACCAGTTTCAATTGTAGCATTTTTAGTCGCTCCAGTAGCAGTATCGCCTTTGACAGCTGGTTCAGTTTCTGTGATTTGGAAAGGAACATTGATTGGCAATGATAATCCCAACACTTCTCCTTCAAAGCTTGTCACTTCGACTTCATCACTCGGTTTTAGAAAATTGATTTCCCATTCTAAATTGGCAGCAGGAATTTCGATTTGTTCATAAGTTGCATTATCCATGAATACTAATTCAGATCCTGTGTCATATAAGTATTGCATTTTATTTTTATCAATATGCGCTTTTGCAACTTTTTCATTACCACCAAAAGTTGTTTCAGTGGTAGAACCCGTACGCATATTTTTCATTTTTACTCTAACGTTTGCAGCAGAACGAGCTGTTTTATTATGGCTTGCTTCAAGTACAACAAATAAATTTCCTTCATATTGGAAAGTCATACCTGGTCTTAAATCACCGACATTAATCATTTTATACTCTCTCCTTTACTAAATAATTTAAGGTTTCCCTCAACATTGATTGATTATATCAAATTTTTTTGATTTAGTGAAGATAATATGATAAAAGAATATAAAAAGTTTGTTAAAAGAAAGGTAAATGCCGAAAAAGGATCTAAAATAAAGAAACCACTTAGCCATTGTACAAATAAGATGAGAATAGCCATGAGTATACTTAATAAATAGCGATTGCATTTCAGCGTCTTTAAAAGTTGTGTGAAAAGATAGCTAAGAATTAATCCAATCACGATAAAAATAAGGAACTGCAGCCAATGCATCTCATATGCAAATTGAATTGGTAAAAAGAAATAATCGATTGTAAAAAACAACAGCCAAATCAAATAACTGTAGATTGAAAGATAAAATAGATACATCATATCACCCAATGTTATTATGACCAAATTTATTGGTTTAAAGCATTAAATTATTTTTGTATCGTAAAAAGATAATGCAGCTGATCCCCATTGTAGTATTGTGCCATAAATTCTTTTTCTTTATGCATCCCAATCGCTTTAGCAACTTTTATTGATGAAACATTATCCGCTTTTATAATGGAATGGACTTTTACTGCATTCAGCTGATTAAACGCATAACGTTTACATCCTTCTGCCGCTTCTTTGGCATAACCATGATGCATAAATCGCTTTTTAAGCAGATACCCGATTTCCAGTACTTCTTCCTTCATACATTTTTGAAGAGTTAGTCCTGCTTGCCCGATCATCTCATCTGTCTCTTTTAAAATGATTGCCCATAATCCAAAACCGTCTTTATGATAGCGGGCAAGCTGGCGATCCAGCCAAATCTGAACATCCGTGTCACTAAAGTTATGTTCATAAGCATACATCACTTTTGGATCTTGCAGCATTTCCGATAAATCCTTTTCATCTTCATGTGTCATTTCTCTTAAATACAAACGTTCTGTTTCTAAAATCATTATTTCTTCCTCACTCTTGTCTTCCCATTATAGCAGCCTTCCATAATTTCTTGTTCTTTTTTCTAATTATGGCATATATTCACTGCTGATCATACATTTATTTTCTAAATCATACTCCAGCTCCCACCTATAACATGTATCAAAACAGATTCGGCTGTTTAAAACCGAACGGTCATCTGCAGCAGAAATTGTATAAGTAATCTGAACGTTTGAATTTTCAATCGTTTGGCTTTCATTTGTATGAAGATGTGACATGAAGTACGAATAAAGAATAAGCTCCGTTGCTTTTTGTTTTTCCAGCAATAAGCTTTGCCGAAGAATGTTAAGGTTCAGTTGATAATAGTGCGCAAAAGAAAACGTAATACCACTTAAAACCAGCAGCAAAAATAAAACATTCTTTAATACAAAGCCATTTTTATTCACTATCATAATAGACTCCTATGATTCTTCGATCTGCTTTTTCACCCTGATAGACAGTAAGATAAATATAGTCACTAACCTCAAAGCAGAGCCGGTCAACATCATATAAGTATATTTCATAGCCATCTTTTTTTACTAAGCGATTTTGATCAAGAAAAAGTGTAAACCATTGCTCATCTTTATAATATCGAAGCTGTCCGTGATCGGTTGAAATATCCTTTGCCAGCATTAATTCATTTTGCAGCTGCTTAAACATGATTTCCTTATCTGTCATCGGCTTTTCAACGGGCTTAATTTGGTGTAACAAAGACATTCCTGTAAAACAGAGTGTCAAGACGATACTGGCTGTCATCAATGAAAACAAGGTCTCAATTAAGGTAAAACCTGAGTGATTGCCCATTCTACATCATCCACTGGCAAAAAAAGCTGTTCCAGTCCGTTTTCTATAACGTCTATTTTTTCTTGATAGCTGCCTATTGATTCACTCATTCCTTTTTTTATTGAAACTATGCCTTGAATTAAGCCAACTGCCACAAAAGAGAAAAGTGAAAAAGCAAACAATGTTTCAATCATTGTGAATCCCCTATTCAAAATAAAACCGTCCGCTGCCTAACTGAAAAACACATTTATGTCCCTCCAGAACAATTGTTGCCGCATGATTAATATGCCCTAATGCATTAAAGGTCACACCTGTTGCTTCTAATTCTATTCGCGTTTTAGATAACATTGCCTGTAATTGAGTATGATAAATCTTCTGTCGCCATTGATCCTGTGGTTCAATAAAGTTTCCTGAATAATGCATGTTAGGTAGAGCAAGGAATAACATCATCACGATAATGCTTAAACTAAATAAAGATTCAATCATCGTGAACCCGGACTTAGCTGACATAGGCTTGTCCGTTACTTAAATAAATCGCCTTTCCATTTGGACAGGTGCGCTGGTTTTCATTTAAATAAGTTCCGCTTCCATCAATTAATACATCGATCGATCCAGGAAATTCCCCCGTATTCAATTCATAAAGTAAAGCCTGAGAATTGACCACTTCTAAAAGTGCTTCGCAGCCTTTATCTTTGACTACCTTATTTTTACTGGTCACATTAGGAATGACAACCAGCAAAACAATCATCATGACAGCGATCACAAATAAAGATTCAATAAGTGTAAATCCTTTTTTCATTTTTATTCCCCCTTATATTTTATCTAGCATATTCATCATGGGAAGGATCATCCCACTGTAGATTCCTACAATATAAAGCCCTATAAATCCATACAAAATAGGCAATGCCCCTTGGATAACTTTGTGCACCGTTGTCTTTATTAGCAGGATACTCGTTTCATAATACTGATCGAATAGTGAGTATGGTGAATGGCGAGATAAGGACAGCTTAAAGACTAGCTTAAAATAGGAATCAAAATAGGGAAAGGATTCTATAATTTCTGTCAATTCTGTTCCGGTTTTTACTTTTTCAATAAGTTCAAATGCCATCATCTGCAAATGTGAATCTTTTATTTTTTGAGAAATCATATCAAGAATCGTATGCAGGTCGTACCCAAGATATAAAAATTCTTTATAATAAAGACAAAATTTAATAGAAAAGTATTTTTTTAACACAATGCCAAATGGCCAATAATGAAACCATTTTTCTAATTCTTTAAAATTTCCACCGTTTAGTTGTTTGATGAACCATACAGCAATTCCCCCTGTCACAATGAAAATAACGCATACAAGAAAAGGAAAGGCAAAAAGAAGCTGCATTAACCATTGCTGAATAGAACTAAATTGGATATCAAATGAAGAAAAGAACTGCTTAAACTGCGGCTGCAAATAAAAGACAGCAATAAACGAAAAACTGATGACTCCACCTAGCAAAAGGATCGGATAAATAAAAGCTTTTATGATTTCTTGTTTTAAAGCAGCTTTTTGTCTGCATAAATCAATTGACTTTATGAGTGCCTGATCTAAGGTGTCCCGATACAAATAAAAGGTGAAAAACTCCTTAAAAAGAGTATCATCATACAAAAGATCAGTTTTTTCTTCAATTGCCTTTCCTTGTTTTAATTCATTAAGCAGTTTTAAAAGTGAAGGCTCCTTAAATAGCTGATAGCACATCAGCAGAGCTTCATTTAAGGGATATTGCTGCTTAATAAACTGAGACAATGTTTCAATCATCAAATAACGCTGATTTAAATTCACTGTTTTCATAATCTTCAAGCCCTGTCTCCCCTGCCTCAATCGATTCTTTAATATGGGCAATGAAATCCTTGTATATGATTTCCTGTCTGGATAAAACCTGCTGGATAGTAAAAGCATCGATCCATTCATAGATAGAAAATGCCTTTTGTTTAGAATAGATCAGCCGCTGAGACATCACATATTGCAAAGTATCTCTTAAATCCAACTCGCTTATTCCTAAGTTTTTAAGACGATGGATGGCTCCCAAACAGTTTTTTGAATGCAGTGTAGACAACACTAAACAGCCTGTCAAGGCACAGCGAACCGCCAAAGCTGCCGATGCTTCATCGCGAATTTCACCGATCATGACTACATCCGGATCATGACGTAAAATCTGTTTAAGAGAATTTTCAAAATTAATACCTGCATCTAAATTCATTTGTATTTGAACAAAAGTTGGCTCCACAATTTCAATGGGATCTTCCATTGTAATAATATGTACCCTTCCTTTTTGAAAAATACGATGCAGCAAAGCATGCAGTGTAGTTGATTTCCCTTCCCCGGTAGGACCGCATACAATCACCAAACCGCTTTTTAATGCTGTGATATGTTCTAAGGTATGTCGTGCCTTTGAATGCAAAGACAACTCTTTTATATCCAATAATCGTCCGTGATGCAGTACACGAATAACAATGTTTTCACTGTGCATTGTAGGAATGCTGCTGACTCGAAATGAATAGTTTTTTTGATTCAAATAATATTCAAACTGTCCTGTATGTGGAGTTAAGAGATAATTTAAATCGATGTTTCCTAAAAATTTTATATAATTTATTAAATTTCTCCCAACGGACTGCTCATATTCCCTAAAAGGACATAGTTTTCCTTGCTGTCTGAATTGAACAGTTGTTTTGTTTTGCATTTTATTTAGATGAATATCCGTTACATTCATCTTTAATGCTGACAGCAAAATCTTTTCTAACAGTTCTTCCATTTTCCTCCTCCCCTTATACTTTACTATTCCAAGGGTTTCGCTATTTTCCTCATTTTATATTTTGTATGGTACCTTAACAAAAGGATTGAATAATCCCATATGGACTGCTATACTAAAAATGAAATATGTAAGGGAGGGGTTATTGTGAGAACAATGACAAATTATATCCGCCCCTATCTTTTAAGGATGGGGTACGGGTTTGTCATCAAATTTTTTGGAACCATCATGGATTTGCTTTTGCCATGGATTTTGGCTTATGTGATCGATGATGTCATTCCGTTAAAAAACATACGAATGATCTTTGTTTGGGGAGCAATTATGATCGTTTGTTCTATTTTGGCTTTATGGGCAAATATATTTGCCAACCGCAAAGCATCCGGAGTAGCACGTGATTTTACCCGCGATGTGCGCCATGACTTATATGTAAAAGTAACAGATCTTTCCAGTAAACAGCTGGATGAATTAACCATTCCGTCACTTGTGTCACGTTTAACAACCGATACCTACAACATGCATCAAATGGTTGGAATGATTCAGCGTTTAGGCGTTCGTGCTCCTATTTTAATCTTGGGCGGTGTGGTAATCACGATGACACTAGAACCGGTTTTATGTATGATCCTTGTGGCGACACTTCCATTCATCGGTCTGACCGTCTACTTAGTATCAAGAAAAGGTGTACCCATGTTTTCATCTTTACAGCGCTACATTGACCAGTTAGTCAAAGTAGTTCGTGAGAATGTAACCGGTATTCGTGTTATTAAGGCATTATCTAAAATTAGCTATGAAAAGAAGCGCTTTGAAAAAACAAATCAAACCGTAGTAGATCAGGAAACGAAAGCAAATTACACAATGGCACTGATTAATCCAATCATGAATATTCTTTTAAACGTAGGATTAGTTTTTATTATTATCGTCGGTGCTCAAAGAGTCAATGCAGGTATTAGTGAACCTGGTAAAATTGTAGCATTTCTAAGTTATTTCACAATTATTCTGACAGCGATGATGAATATTACCCGTTTATTTATCATTTATTCTAAAGCAAGTGCTTCTGCAGATCGTATCGAAGAAGTTTTATTAAAGACAAAAGATCTTCAAATAAAAGATATACCTGTACAAGACAGCGATTACTTTATTGAGTTCAATCATGTTGATTTTTCTTTCAATAAAAAAGAGCTTGTGTTAAAAGATATTGATTTTCATTTAAAGAAAAATCAAAGCTTGGGAATTATAGGTGCAACAGGAGCCGGAAAGTCGACTATTATACAATTATTAATGCGTTTTTACGATGTGAACTCAGGCAATATTTTAATTAATGGGAAAAACATTCAAGCTATCGATGAAAAAACATTGAGAGAAATGTTTGGTGTTACTTTTCAAAATGATACCATTTTTAGTGATAGTGTCTCTGAAAATATTCGCTTTGGACGCACTTTAAATAATGAGCTGATCAGCTTTGCTGCTCAAAATGGAATGGCTTCTGAATTTATTGAAAACTTGAATGAGCAGTACGATACTCATCTTGAAGCAAAAGGTGCAAATCTAAGCGGCGGACAAAAACAAAGAATATTGATTAGCCGCGCTTTAGCCGGACATCCGGAAATTTTAGTCTTAGATGATGCATCCAGCGCTCTTGATTATAAAACTGATGCCTTGCTTCGTCAGGCGATTGTGAAAAATTATCCTGAAACGACACTAATTATGATAGCTCAGAGGGTGAGTTCAATCATGCAGCTGGATCATATCCTCGTACTTGAAGAAGGAAAGATTCTCGCACAGGGAAATCATGCCTATTTAATGCAGCACTGTGATGTCTATCGTGAGTTAGCCGTTTCACAGATGGGAGGTCAGATTTATGAAGTTTAATGCTCCTAAATCCGCAAATCAAAAGGTACTGCAAAAACCTAAAAACACAAAATATGTATTAAAAAAGCTGAGTCAATATCTGCTTCATTTTAAATGGATGATCCTGCTCGCTGTTATTTTAGCCATTATCAGCAATGTGCTGGCTTTATTAGGTCCCATGCTGTCAGGGAAAGCGGTTGATTCCGTCGAATTTGGCAAAGGGATGGTGGACTTTCAAACGGTATTTTATTACTGTTTTATCATGGTGATCTTCTATGTCCTTTCCTCAATTTTTTCTTATATATTATCTATTTTAATGGTCAAAATATCTCAAAAAGTCGTTTATCAGATGCGAAGAGATGTATTCAATCAGTTGATGAAATTACCAATCGGTTATTTTGATACCCACGCTACAGGAGATATTATTTCTAAAATATCCTATGACATTGATACAATCAATACTTCATTATCCAATGATCTAATTCAAATTGTTGCCAGTTTAATCACTGTCATCGGATCATTGAGCATGATGATTGCGATCTCTCCTACTTTACTTTTGGTATTCTGCGTCACTGTACCGCTCTCTATTGTGCTTACTAAATATATGACAGGCAAAACCAGACCGATGTTTTCTAAGCGTTCTATGGCATTAGGAGAATTAAATGGTTTTGTTGAAGAAATGGTTTCCGGACAAAAAACGATCACGGCATATCATCAGGAACATAACATGATCCGACGTTTTGATGAACAGAATGAAAATGCTGTAACGGCATATTATCGTGCAGAATATTATGGCAGCATGGTAGGTCCAACTGTCAATTTTGTCAATAATCTTTCTTTATCTTTAATCAGTGTGTTTGGGGCTATCTTATTTTTAATGCAGCATCTTTCTTTAGGAGACATCACGTCCTTTGTATTATATTCCAGAAAATTCTCTGGTCCCATTAATGAAGCAGCGAACATTGTAGCTGAGCTGCAGTCTGCTTTAGCGGCAGGAGAACGTGTATTCAAGCTTATTGACGAGGCTCCGGAGCTAGAAGACTGTAAGGATGCCATTGCACTAGAAAACGTTCAGGGAGCCGTTGCCTTTCATCAAGTCGATTTTGGCTACACAAAAGATCGCCCTATCCTTAAAAAAGTTAGTTTTGAAGCGAAACCAGGACAAACCATCGCAATCGTTGGTCCAACCGGAGCTGGGAAAACTACAATTATCAATTTGCTGATGCGTTTTTATGATCCGTTAAGCGGGGAAATTTTGATTGACGGACAAAATATCCAGTCCCTGACTCGAGAGAGTCTGCGCAAGAGTTTTTCTATGGTGCTACAGGATACATGGCTGTTTGAAGGCAGTATTTTTGAAAATATTGCTTATGGAAAAGACAATGCCACCTTAGAGGAAGTCATGAACGTTGCTAAAGCCGCGCATATTCACACTTTTATTACTCAATTACCTAATGGATATGATACAATCTTATCAAACGATGGTGTCAATATATCAAAAGGGCAAAAGCAGCTGCTGACAATTGCCCGCGCTATGCTTTTAGACAGTAAAATTTTAATTTTAGATGAAGCGACATCCAATGTTGATACACGTACCGAACGTCAGATTCAAGCTGCCATGCTGTCTTTGATGGAAGGAAAAACATGCTTTGTCATTGCCCACCGTTTATCGACAATTCAAAATGCTGATTTGATCCTGGTTGTGCAAGAAGGAAACATCATTGAACAAGGAACTCATGATGAATTAATAGCATTAAATCAATTCTATGCCTCATTGTATCAGGCTCAATATTCATAGGAGGAACATATGACAGTCAATATAAACGCAATTAAACAGATCCAATCACAGCTTAACCATCAAACATTGGTTGCTGCCACAAAATATGCCGATATTTCAGATTTGCGTAAATTATATGCGGCAAAAGTTTATTGCTTTGGTGAAAATAAGGTACAGGATTTTTTAAGCAAGCAGGAGGCTTTGCAAGATTTACCGATTCATTGGCATTTTATTGGTACATTACAGCCTAATAAAGTAAAATACATTATCGATAAAGTGGAACTGATTCACTCGGTAGATACTATTCGTTTATTAGACGAAATTAATAAACAAGCCAAAAAACTTCATAAAACAATGGATGTTCTTTTGCAGGTCAACATTTCTCATGAGGAAACAAAACATGGCTTTAATGCACAAGAGATTGAAGAAGTTATTTCTTATATTAAAAATAATCTCCCCAATGTTCATCCTATCGGATTTATGACAATGGCACCTCACACAGCTCCCGAAGCGACACGTCCTGTTTTTCACTCGTTAAAAGATCTTCAAATATCAATACAAAAAAGCCATCCGGAGATGGTTGAATTATCGATGGGGATGTCTAATGACTATCCAATCGCTTTAGAGGAAGGCAGTACAATCGTTCGTATCGGCAGTCTTCTTTTCAAATAAAAACGACTTGGTTTAATGGCCAAGCCGTTTTTTTCAGATAAATAAATGGTCAAACATTTGCCGGAATGTGTATATGACGTTTAATTCTATTTTGAAGTTCTGGATACTCTTCTCTATAGTAATGTCTTGTGATTTTAGCAATCTGTTCCGTTTTTCCATTTTTCAAATGCAGTAAGATTGCTTTCCCCGCACTGCTGAAAAACAGATCGCCCACCACTTCTTCACAAGAATCAATATCCTCATAAGGAATCACTTTTTTACGCAGGTCCCCAACAACTAAATAATGATCGGTTAAACGCACATTCATTAATTGATAGGTGCTGTTTTTTAGTTCTTCCTGCAGATTAGGATATAATCGTTGGACACGACGTTCATTAACGATACAGAGCACCACCGTCACTACAATACCAATAAACAAAATCCACTGCCAATAGCCCGCTAGATAATTTACCATAACGACCCCTCCTATTTTTAAAGACCTTTATTTATCTTTCTATAATCATTATAACACAAAATAAAAATATTTTAAATAATATTAATAATAGTGTTGTGATAATTTAAAATAGATTATGATTAAAGAAAGAAGGACTGCTTTGGAGGGAAAATAAATGAAAAAAATATATATGAGTGAATCTGTGTTTATTAACAGTACAAATAAGAAGCAAAGCGTGGGATTAGGACTTTTTACTAACCATAAAGAAAACAGCTTGCCTAGTTATTATACCGACTTTCAAAAGGATTGCATTTGTCTTCGTCCCAATCCTAAACACAATCCAGCATCAAATTTTATGAATCTTCACTACCAGGATTTAAACAAAATAGAGCTTTCATTGTGCAGTCGCTTAAAGAGCGCAAGTCCCCTGCCCTTCCCTAATTTCTATTATTTAGTTGACCTGATCCTCTATACACATACATTAGAAATCCATATTGAGATACACGCTGATGCTTTTATCCTCGAATTATATGAATATTTAAACAATAAACACGTAAATATAGATGATCCTTTTAAGCTGATGTCACTATCAAACCACTCTAACACGTTTAATGCATCGTTCACCGATTTTTGCATTCATCATTTTGATGACCTAGCAGCACTTTATCACCTTGATCATCCTCGAAAAACAAACAATTATTTAAACAGATAAACTATAGAAAAATAAAAGCAGCTGCACTTAGAAGACGGTCTTGTCTTTTCAAGCGTACCTGCTTTTATGATTTTACTGCTATGATCTTTATTCTTTTACTTCTTTAAATTTAAATTTAACTCTGGGCTGAACAAACTGCATCATACACATTTCGTATTCCGGGATATGTCCTACAATATTCTTTCTTTCATCGGCTGGCATATCCTGAAAAATAATATGCAGTTCACCTTTATAATGACCGTAAAGATCATTTAAAATAACGACATCTCCACGTTTTAAATCGGTTGTGTTATGATGAGGCTTAATAGATTCATCTTTGTAAACAACACGCGGCATTGTTGAACGTGCCATGTATTCTGACATATCTCCTCTAACATTATTTGGGTAATCAAAAATAATTGTTTTTTCAGTATCACACAATCCTTCGTTTAAGACAATACCTAAAGTCAGTTTCTTTTGATCGATTTCACTTAATGATTTTAATTCTTCTTCCGTTGCATAAGCATTGGCAATAATCACATCATCAATGTATCCAGTCGCAAATAAATGTCTTGCCTGAGCATCGATTGGCAAATCACGATGCGCTTCTAATGTACATAATCCTTCATAAACATCCCAAGGTCCATATGTGTTTTCTGCTTGGCTAGAAACAAAAGCTGCCACTTTAATTCCGTATTTTTTCATTTTCATGCTTGATTCTCTTAATCGCGCTTCACCCACTCCCGTATATCTTTGTGGATAGAAATTATGACAAGAGATCAATTTAGAAGCATCCGGCAGGTTTGCCATGATTTGATCGATATAGTAGGTTGTATCACCGGCATTCAGCTCGATTTTCAGCCCTTCCGGATTATACGTCATACGCGCTTCTACCGCTCCGTTGAATCCTTCGTCTAAACGGAATCCGGCAGCCCCGATTTCTTTAAAGAAAGATAAATCATCATAAGTTATGCCTAACTTATCAAATACGCTAGGTGCAACATCAACAATGACTTCCATCCCTAAATCGTTTGCACATCCAATCAATTCTTTAAATTCATTTTTCACTTCTTCTTTTGGCTTATCAACAGACAGCAGGCAAGTAAACACACGTTTAAACCCGTATTTTGCTGCTAACTCTAAATACGCCTTATCCTTTTCCAAAGTAGAATGTTCAGGATAAATTGAAATTCCTAATAGTCCCATAATATATATACCTCCGCTCTCATTATAGCATTATTTTACGCATAAAAAACAGGAAATTTCATAAAAATAATGATAGGAGGTCATTATGGTAAAATTTGCTATTTATACATTTCTTGGTTTCTGGATGGAATCCATCTATGTATCCATTTATAAAAAAGAAATCTACTTTTCCGGTTTGCTGAAAGGACCGTTTATTCCTCTTTATGGTTTTGGTGCGCTCATCATCTTAGGAATTGCTCCTTTTGCTCATAATAATTTTGATTTATTTTTTTATTCAATGATCGCTTGTACATTCATTGAATATTTAACTCATTTCTTTTTACAATATGATGCTCAAATCCAAATCTGGGATTATACTGTTTTTAATCAACGCTTTTCAAACCGTATCTGTATGTTCTATTCTTTAATTTGGGGTATCTTAGGGATATTATTAGTCAATATTATCGATCCTTTTATTACCCAGTATTTAAGTGTCTTTCATCCTACTTTATTAAATGTCACAGCTTTTTTCTATGTCATGTATATTTTATATCAGTTCTACAACCATCATTTTCAACATTAAAAAGGGCAAAACGCCCTTTTTAAAATTCTCTATTCATATAATACTGTAAATGTCCTTTAATCCACACAAACGCCTGTTCCTCTTTGTATTTCGTCCTCACGACACGAGAAGCACTGAAATATTTTTCCATAAAGGCATGCGGTGCTTTCTTCACTGTTTTCACATGTGTTTCCACACAGTTTTTAATCAATAGATTGGCATATGCTAAACCTTCATGTTTAAGCCCATCATATTCAGCAAGTACGATCACTGCCGGCGGCATCTGCTGCAGTTGCTCATCACTTGCCTTGATCGGAGAAATGTACGGAGATGAAGGATCCTGATCCCCGGCATATCTTTCCTTAAACATTTCCATGAACTTAGGTCCGATTGATCCGGATAACTGTTCTTTTTCATATGAATCACTTACTAAATCCAAATAAGGATAATTCATGACTTGCAGACATACCTTAAACGCTTTGGTTTCATTAGCTTTCATACATACTGTCGTTGCCAGATTGGCTCCCGCGCTATGTCCTAATGTCATCAATTTATCCGGATTGATCTGATATTCATTGGCACGCTGATAAAAGTGAAGCATCGTTTCGTAAACTTCATTTAGCTGTGTTGGATAAGGTGCTTTTGTTGTTAATGTATACTCAATAGAAACAACATTGACATCTAATTCATTGCGCAGACGATGACACATAATGGCATCACTGGTAGCACTGCCGAACATGAAGCCACCGCCATGCATTTCGAAAATTACCGGGCGATTTGCACTTTTCGCTTTGTAATATAATACATCAACATGATGTTGATCTACAGGTATACTCAATTTTTGATAATACATACATTCCTCCTATAATTTCTTTAATAACGCTTTTAAAACTTCAAACATTTTTTCAAATGATGCAATGTTCATTTTTTCATCAGGAGTATGTGCTCCTTCACAGTGTGGTCCCATTGTCACAATATCAAGTTCTGGTATCAATCCTTTTAAAATTCCTGTTTCCAAACCGCCGTGACTAGCTAAAGTTACCATTTCTGCATTTAATTCTTCTTTGACAACTTCCTTGAAGATGGCACGCATTTCTGATTTTTCTTCATAGTTCCATCCGGGATAGTCTGCCATATTTTCAACTTGAGCCCCTAATATTGTCGATAACACTTCAATTTCATGAGAGAGTTCTTCTTTAGCACTCTTTATAGGACTGCGAATCGAAAAATAGCATTTCAAAGCATCTTCTTCAATAGCTAATACACCTAGATTCAAAGAAACCGTTGTTAACCCTTCGATAACCATGCTTTTCGCTTTAAATCCATTAGGAAGTAAATACACTAAGGCTATCGCTTCTTTTGAGCTTTTTTCGTCATAGCAGTACTCTGCCGTTTTTGAAAGTTGTTTTAAAGTAAAATGAAATTCGGGATCACTGAATTCAAGTTCTGTCTTTATCTGTTTTTCAGTTTCTTTGAAAATTTTATCCATCATCTTAATTGATGTATCGCAAGTAAACGTGATGACACATTCACGAGGTATCGCATTTTCCTTCAATCCCCCTATAACATCTACTAAACCAATAGGAAACTGTTCATTTAGATTTTGCAGCATTCGGAACGCTAATTTATTTGCATTTCCACGTTCTTTATTAATATTCCCACCTGAATGCCCGCCTAAAAGTCCACCTACAGCTAATTCAAATGTATTGTTGGTATTAACCACTTTATTTAATGGTTTAGTAACGATTGTGCGACGTCCACCTGATGAAGATACGCAAGTGACTACTTCTCCGCCAGTATCCATTCCAATCATACGTTTAACCGGTAAATCCTCAGCTTTTAAATGGCTGGCTCCAAACAATCCCACTTCTTCTTGAACTGTAAACACACACACTAATGGCGGATGTACGATCGTTTGACTTTCCAATACTGCCAGCATATAGCTGACTGCATAACCATCATCTGCACCCAATGTTGTTCCCTTTGCTTTCAGCCAGCCGTCTTCTACATAGAGCTGTAAAGGATCGCGATCAAAATCATGTTCACAGTCGTTGTTTTTCTCACAGACCATATCGATATGTCCCTGCAGCATGACTGATGGATGATCCTCATAGCCTTGTGTTCCTTGCTTATACATGATGACATTCCCCATATCATCCTGCTTATATTCAAGCTGATGTTTTAAAGCAAACTGAACTAAATAATCACTTAACTGCTGTTCATGATAAGAACCATGAGGAATTCGGCTGATTTCCTCAAAATATTTTAAAATAGGTTGATTATGATCTAACACATTCATCTTATGACCTCCCTTGTCTGATGACATTATAGCATAACTTTTTATAAAATTTATGATTTTACATAAAAGAAAAACAGTCCTGAGACTGTTTAACGATCTAACTCTTCAAAGGGAATGCTCATTAATAAAGGATAAGCCTTTTCTTCATCTTTAATACGGATGCTCAGTTCTCTTTCACCACTGTCTTTTTCTTTAAAAGTAATGGTATATTCATAATACCCCTCTTCATGATCTCTGAACGAGCGAATAATCTCCCCAAAATTAATGAGATTTTGTTTATAATAAACCGATTTTCGGTTAAAATAGATGCCCCCGATTGTATAATCCAAAATCACATAATAAAGCGCAACCGGCAAGACAACCGCTGCCGCATTAAATGTGTAGATATTCAAAGCTACCATGCAGTAAAGCCTGTAAGCCACATACACCACATTGGCAGTAACAATGGCGATATACAGTATTTTTTTAGTGTTAGAGAAAGAATAATAACGTTTCCACTTTGGCATTTTCTTTTTAATACGATTCATCTTAAAAGTTTTCCAACCCAGATCAAAGATCATCGCAGCATATAAAAATAAATCAATTACATCATAAAGCGTCAATTAAATCACCTGCTCAATCAATATTGGTCTTTCTGTTTTTTCAGAAGAGATCACATAACTCTTTATTACCATATCCTCTAATTCTAAAATATCTTTATGATTTGAATACATATAAAGTAATGGCTCACCGAGTTCTACAGCATCTCCTGTTTTTTTATTCAACACTAACCCTACTCCATGGTCAATAGTATCTGCTTTTGTTTTTCGTCCGCCGCCAAGCATCATACAGACTTCTCCTAAAATAAGCGAATCCATTTCTTGAACATACCCGCTTTTAGGACTGGCAACAGCAATCTTATAGGGTGCCAACAAAAATTTTTGAGGATCATCAATATAGCTTGTATCCCCATGCTGATAAGCCACCATTTCCTTTAGTTTATTTAGTGCCTGCCCGTTTTTAATTTGTTCCTGTAATTTTTCTTTTCCTTCTTCAACAGTGTCTGTAATCCCCGCCTGAACAAGCATATGGCTTCCGGCGTTTAAACATAGTTCCAATAAGTCCGAAGGTCCCTGCCCATTTAGACATTGGATAGCTTCCATCACTTCTAAACTATTTCCAATAGCATTTCCCAAAGGTTCATTCATATTGGAAATCATGGCTTTCGTATTTTTATGAAAGGATTCTCCAATCTTAATCATGCAGCGTGCTAATTTTTCTGCATCACTGACATTCTTCATGAATGCCCCTTTACCATATTTAACGTCTAATAAAATCGTATCTGCTCCACTGGCTAGTTTTTTAGACATGATAGAAGAAGCAATCAGTCCGATTGATTCAACTGTCCCCGTTACATCACGCAGGGCATACATCTTTTTATCAGCGACTACTAAATCTTGATTTTGACCAACGATTGCCAAACCGATTTCTTCTACTTGACGATGAAAATCTTCAATGCTGACCTCTATTGTAAATCCCGGAATAGATTCCAGTTTGTCAAGCGTTCCGCCTGTATGTCCTAATCCACGTCCGGACATTTTAGCGACTTTGGCATTACAGCTTGCAACTAGCGGTCCTAAGACGAGGGACGTTTTATCACCTACTCCGCCAGTAGAATGCTTATCCACTTTGATTCCGCTGATGCTGCTTAAATCAATGACTTCCCCGCTGTGAATCATCGCCTCGGTAAGATAATACAGTTCCTCCTCATCTAAACCCTGAAAGCAGACAGCCATTAAAAAGGCACTCATTTGATAATCAGGAATAGATTCATCACAATAGCCTTTTATGATAAAATCGATTTCTGCTTTGGTTAGCTTTTCGCCTAATCTCTTTTTATTGATTAAATCGACCATTCGCATCTTCGATTTCCCCTTTCTTTATTATTCAAAACATTCACCTACTATAAAAGGATGATGTCCGTTCATTAAATCTTTAACCAGCATTTTTCTTTTTCCTTCTAACTGTATTTCTGTCAGAAGATAAACACCGTCTTCTACCTTAACCCCAATAGCATCTTTAAACAATTTAACGATTGTTCCATTTTTCTCATGCCCATGATGCTTCATTGCATTTTCACAAACATGCGTTTTCCCAGCCCAAAGTTTCACTGTTTTACCTTGATACGTCGTATATGCTCCCGGCCATGGATTTAACCCGCGAATCTTACAATCCACTAAAAAAGCTGTGGTCATAAAATCAACATGCTCCTGTTCGTGTTTAATGATTGGTGCATATGTGACTTGTGATTCATCTTGTTGAATGTGTGGATTCGTGCCATCCAAAATTGAAGGCAGCACTTCCATCAGCAATTCAGCCCCAACATGACTTAAACGTTCATACAAGCTGCCGACCGTATCTTCACTATAAATCGGTTCTTTTTTTGAAGCGATCATATCTCCGGCATCCATCTTTTTTACCATGTACATAATCGTTACACCGGTATGATCATTCCCATCAATGATGGCCTGATGAACCGGAGCACCTCCACGATATTTTGGAAGCAGTGACGCATGAACATTGACACAGCCTAATCTTGGCGCATCTAAAACCACCTGCGGAATAAGCTGCCCATAAGCTGCCGTAATAATCAAATCTGCTTTCTCATCGATAATCAGCTGATAATCCTCTTTAATGCGATTCGGCTGAAAAACAGGAATTCCATGTGCCAACGCCACTTCTTTAACTTCCGGCATTTTGACTTCTTTTTTTCTTCCTACTTTTCTATCAGGCTGAGTAACAACAAGCACTATATTATACTTCTTTTCAATTAATTTTTCCAAAACCGCCTGTGAAAAGGTAGCGGTTCCCATAAAGATAATTCGACTATTTTCCATTTTAACACCTCACTAAAATTATACCATAATTTTATTATGTACTCTATCTATTTGATTATCGGTTAAATAAAAAGCATCCTGAGATGCTTAAAACTGATAGTGATAAACACAGACCGGCTGTGTACTTTCTTCATCAATCATAAAATGTAGAGTGAAGCCACACTTTTCCATTACTTTGCATGAACCGATATTTTCTTTGCAAATATAAGAAACAATCTCTTTTATGGGGAATGCTTTTGCTGTTTTGATCAGCATTTTCAATGCTTCACTGCTATAGCCGCCATTCCAGTATTTTTCATAGCTCATGACAGATAAGCTATAGCTTGCCTTTTGTGAATCAATAAGAGTCAAACTGATATAGCCGATAAATGCCCCTTCTTCTTTATGGATAATGGCATACGCATAATTTTCATCATTCAAATACATAGCTAACAGCTTTTTTGTTTCATCAATGGATTTATGTTTGCCATGACGCATATATTTCGCTATATTCTCGTTATGATATAAAGCATAAAGATGATCTAAATCATCAGCCGTTAATTTTCTTAAACGAATTCTTTCTTCCATATTACTTCTCCTTGGTAAATCCATATTCATTATAATAAATACTATTGAGATGATTCTCGATTGCCTGTTTTCGATCATCAATCAAATTTTCCGGCAGTGCATCAATCGCGAACCATTTTATTTCCGAACATTTTTCCGGTTCATTGACACAAGGAATTCCCTGATATTTTTCGGCATAAAAATAAAAGTTAAAATAGCCGGATTCATCACTCACTAACTTTTTATGAACGATCGAGCTGAACTGCAGCTCTTCTTCTGCAATTTCAATACCTAATTCCTCTTTAGCTTCTCGGATCATCGCTGTTTTTGCAGATTCATTTTTTTCAATATGCCCGCTGGCTGCAAAATCATAGTATCCATCCATATACCCCGTATTTTGTCTTTTCTGTAATAATATTTCTAATTTTCCGTGATTCCATCTTCCTAGAATCAGCATACTCGCTGAAGGCGTTTTAAATCTTTCCATTCTTTCACCACCTAAGTCTTTATTATACAACAAATTAAGTTATTCGCGAATACTTTTTTGATTAACTAAATAGAGCTTTTGCTTTTTGAGAATGAGTGCTTCTTCTATGGACGCTGCAACCGCAAAACAGCTTCCCAATAACATCACTCCGTCTATTACTGTACCACTTAACAGATAGATAGGAATGAAAAAAGCTAATAAAAAGCCAGTGATTTTATTTAAATACGTATGCATCATATTCCATTGATAAAATTTAAGATACGTATAAATAAAGTTGAATAGACGAATAACAAAACAAAAAGTAATGATGATGACGATATAAAAGGGAAACGTGATCTTCCATTGAAACACAACAAGATAGATGTTTGTTGTTAGAAAGAGGAAATCAGCTAAACTGTCTAATCGTGCTCCTAATAAGGTTGTGCATTTTAATTTACGGGCTAAATAGCCATCCAGCAGATCGCTTAAAACACATAAGCCATAAAAACTCAAAAAGAGGAAGTGGTGGTCACACAGTCCTAACAACAGAAGACTTAACCCAATACGACTAAGTGTTATCAGATTAGGCAGCTGACATGTCATTTTCGTCGTTTAAACAGTAGTGAAGGACATCATCGATATCAATATAATGGGTATCCTGTTCATGACGTGCCTTTATTTCGACTTGATGCTCGGCAATACTTTTTCCTACGGTAATTCTTAATGGAATTCCCAGTAAATCGGCATCATTAAATTTAACCCCGGCACGTTCATTACGGTCATCCAATAAAACCTCTGCATGTGCTTTTTTAAGCTGAGCATACAGACTTTCCGCAGTCTTGATTTGCTGCTCATCTTTCATGTTCATGATCAGAATCGTCACTTGGTAAGGGGCTACACTTTTAGGCCAGATAATCCCTTTATCATCATGATGCTGTTCAATGACTGAAGCAAGTACTCGACTGACTCCAATGCCATAGCACCCCATAACAAGTGGCTGAGATTTCCCGTTTTCATCTAAAAACTGAGCATTCATCGCTTCTGAGTATTTGGTTCCCAGTTTAAAAATATGTCCAACTTCCGTTCCTCTTGAAATTTCTAACGGAGCTTGACAATGGGGGCAATGATCATTTGCCTGAACTAAACGGAAGTCTCCGACCACTCCTTCAAAATCTCGGTGATAGTTGACATTTTGATAATGGCAGTCATCCTTATTGGCTCCTGTGATCATATTTTCAATGCCAGGCACTTCCGCATCAACCAATAAATGATCGGCTTCAAGCCCGATTGGTCCTGCGAATCCTATTTTGGCATGTGTACAAGCTTGTACTGTTATTTCATCAGCTAAAACAATGTCTTCTGTTAAATTCAAATAATTCTTTACTTTAGTGTCATTAACTTCTCTGTCTCCTCTAATCATCACAGCGATGGTTTGCTGATCGGCGGTATAAATTAACGTTTTGACCGTTTTTTTGAAATCAGTATTAAAAAAAGCGGCTACTTCTTCAATCGTATGCACATTAGGAGTTGCTACTTCCTGCAATTCTAATGGGTTCGTCATTGCTTCAGTTTCTAGATACGAGACTGCTTTTTCAATATTAGCTGTATAATGGCAATTAGGACAATGGACAATATCATCTTCCCCTACCACAGAAGGCACCATGAATTCCATCGAATTGCTTCCCCCGATACTTCCAGAATCAGCTTCTACACCGATGGCTTTAAGACCGCATCGTTCAAAGATCCGCTGATAGGTCTCTTTCATAACCTGAAAAGAGTGATCTAACCCTGCCTGATCCTTATCAAAACTGTAGGCATCTTTCATTAAAAACTCTCGTGAACGCATCATGCCATAACGCGGTCTGATTTCATCGCGATATTTCGTTTGAATCTGATATAGATTCATTGGCAGCTGCTTATAAGATTTAATTTCCTGTCTGGCTATGGCAGTAAAGACTTCTTCATGAGTAGGTCCTAAACAAAATTCATGATTATTTCTATCTTTTAATCGCATCAATTCCGGACCATAAGCCTGATAGCGACCGGATTCTTCCCAAAGCTCACTGGGAATCAAAGCAGAAGTCAGGATTTCCTGAGCCCCGGCATCATTCATTTCATCACGAATGATCTGTTCGATCTGGCGTAAGGCTTTTAAACCCAACGGCAAGTAATTATAAACTCCTGATGCCATCTTTCTGATCAGCCCGGCTTTCAGCATCAAACGATGGCTTTCAATTTCAACATCACCGCTTACTTCTCTAAGTGTCGGCATTAACATTTTAGACATTCTCATTTTTCTTTCCTCCATTTAATAAAAAAATCCGCCCCACATAGGGCGAATAATCGCGGTACCACCTAATCTTATCACTTCATTGATAACGGAGTTTCCTCCGGCCGAAGCAACTCAAAAGCAGGTTCAAAACAAGTATTAGCTTTCAGCCATGGCTAATTCTCTGAGGGTTTGTTTCTACTATTCTTTCTCATTGTTTTTAATCATTCTATAGAACTTCTTCCTTTTTGTCAACTCTTATAAAATAGCGACACCAAAATTCTGCACCTCATAGATGGCACTGAAAGTCGCAATATCGACTGTCTCATTTTTTCTAGTTACCGGATCATTATAGTAAATGACTCCTAAATCCTCATCTACTCCCGTCAGACATACGGTATGCGTATTTCTAAAGCCATTTCCCCAGTCAAACTGCTGCCACTCAATCGGTTTAAAATAGGCAGTTGCCCATATCACAACCGGATTTCCTGCCAACAGCTGATTAATCACGCCCTCTGTACCCGTACCGCTGATATCCAACGCCTTCCCATACTGATTTGCCCAAGGTGTAAAAGCGCTTGGGAAAATAGCCGGTAAAATATCGTAGCGGTGCTGATCAAAAACGGTACCTACAAATCCATGATGCGGATTATTATCAGGAGACTGTGGTGTCGTCGAAATAAAAGATACACAATCCATATCTGAGATATATCCTTTATAACGCAGTGCCATATATAAGGATACCGATTCGCAGCCTACCGGTGCTCCTAAAGCAAACTGATTATAATAAGGAACATCCATTAAAATTGACCGTTTCTTATCTGTCACATGAGTTACAAAATGTTGTGAGCCATCTTCATTGCTGATGATCTCAGAACTTGCTTCCTGATTCTCGTTAACGAAGATACATGTCACCGGTACTTCCAAGACTGTTTCATTTTGTGCAGCGTCTTTGCTTATCACTTTAAGCATGTAAGTTCCTTCAGTCTGATAGTCGATTTGACTCTCATCAAAAATGATCGGTTCTAATTCATTGAGATCCTGTGTATTAAAATAAGGACTGTAATCCAGTGATGTTCCTAGTGGAATCTCAATGCTGCTTAACCCACTTAGCTGTGGTGCAGTTGTATCTTTGATTTCCACGGTAAAATGTACAGTCTCTTTTAAATAAGTGATCGTTCCTTCATAGCTTCCTGTCATCACATAGGTCTTATCTCCTTTGGTAACAGTGTGGTCTTCAGGAATCGACAACGTCAAAGCAGTCTCTTTGATTTGTTTTTCATCTAATTTTTCTACATCTAAATAGGCTTCTAACTCTTTTGGAATCTGTTCCCCTAATTCATAGGTAAACAAATCCTGCTTCAATATAAGCTTCGGTTTCTTCTCACACCCAAACAGTAAAGCACTGCAGATGATCAGTGCCAAGATCCCATATTTTTTCATACTTCATTCCCCTTTGCTTCTACCATCATATCATAAACAATAAAAAAATCAGAGATATTTTTATATCTCTGAAAGAATCTATTTCACGATCCGTTTGATCATCTCATAACAGCTATAGCCGATAAAGATGCTGAGTGGAACCATGATACAGGCTTTTAATATACGAATCAATAAAGAAGCGATCCATGGAATGCCATACATGGTTTGCAGCCAAAACGGCGTTAACAGAAAATTTATAAAAACTTCTAAAACAACAACGATGACCATCCAGTTCAATAAATCTGTCTGCGACGCAGCATCGAGTTTTTTTCGAAGATATTGACATATTAGTATCATCAGAAGACTGACACCTACACAAAGAAGTACAGTTCCGATTTTAATTGATGATGTGATCATTATAATCTCTTTTGAGACCGTTATGCTGTTGAGCGTACAAACATAAACAGACGCTCCGATTGATAGAACCAGCATTCCAGCATAAAGACCATAGATAATCTGTTTTTCACTAAAATGACATTGATGTTTCATCCATATTGCCGGTATCAACGGTCTTAGAACAGAATTCAATGTAAAGCCTAAAAACGGAAACCCATTCGGGGCAATAACCAGACCAATCACATCCACAGCCATTCCAATTAAAAAAGCATAGCTAGGACCCAAAAGCATACCGCCAATAATTAAAGGCAAGGTCTCAAAGCCAACTTGCAGACTGGGAAATCCAAACAATGGAATCATCAGTGAAAAACGTTTCAGCACAACAGCCAATACAACAAAGATTGCTGCTAAGCTGATTTTTTTAGTATCCGCCTTAAACGGATCTGTTTTAAAAACAAAAAATCCAATTACCAGTAAAATAATAAACACTATAATTTGTACAAACATACATTTTTTGCTACTTTGAAAAAATGTGTCGCTTCCTGCTTCAACGTGTTGCTACTCCACAGGCGTTAATTCCGATATTTGCATACCGTACATTCTTTTCAATCTAGGTTCTTATGAACCAGTAGACTCCCCTTTCTCTAATAAATATTTTCTTACGCGAGTAATGAAATATAAAGATCCGGTAATGAGCAAGGTGCCTTGATGCTTTAACCCTTCATCAACAGCATGGTGCCAGTCTTCATCAATCTGAACAGGAAAATCTTCTGCCAACTTCTTTGCTGTCTGACTGCGGTAAAATTCAAATTCAGTGACAACAATATCATTCGTCAGTGTTAAAAGAAGCTCCATCATTTCATGAGTGGATTTATCTTTCAATGCCGTGAAAATAACTTTAATGTCTTTGAAATGCTTAGCAGAGTCAATGAAAGCTTCAATGCCGTCATTATTATGCGCCCCATCAATAATCACCAATGGTTTTTCACGCATTATTTCAAAGCGACCTTTCCAAGCTGCTTTTTTCATTCCTCTAATCATCACTTCATCACTGATTCGCACACCTTTTTGCGTTCTTAAATAAAACAGAACTTCCAAAGCTAACGCCGCATTTTTGACCTGATATGAGGCCATAGTGCTTAACTGTATCGGAAGATGAGCAAACTCAAACGAAACAAAGGGATCCTGCTTTATTGCTTTTATTGGTCTTACTTGAATCAACTGAGAATGATTTTTCTGACAGACAGCTTCAAAAATGCTTAGACATTCTTCTTTTTGCTCACCGGTTATATAATCAATCCCAAATTTCACAATCCCTGCTTTAGTTCGGGCAATCTGTTCATAAGTATCCCCTAAAAAAGCAACATGATCCAAACCAATATTCGTATTGACAGCAACAAGCGGTGTCACGATATTGGTGGCATCCAATTCTCCCCCTAATCCTACTTCAAAAATCGCATAATCAATATGATTTTCGATAAAATAAGAAATCGCAATAAACACTTCAATTTCAAATTTAGAGATTTCTGCTTTCATCCAGTCATCCATATAGCGATTCGCTAAAGTGACCATGAAATGATCTTCAATAAATCGATCATTGATACGGATCTGATCCTGCGGCTTCTCTAAAAAAGGTGAGGTAAAAGTTCCCACTGTATAGCCTTGCTCCTGAAGGACACTGCGGATATAGTTAGTGGTGCTTCCTTTTCCGTTTGTCCCGCCAATATGAATGCAAGGAATCTTTAACTGCGGATTCCCCATTTTTTCCATGTATTGCTTAAAGTTATCTAATGCATATACACGATCTTTTTGACTATCAATGAACTCATATACTTCTTCTACAGTGTTAAACATGCCTATTCCTCCCTACCGATCATCATATAACCTATATATTAGCGCAATTAAAGGAGTTAGTAAAGAATTCAAAAAGTTTTTTGTAAATCATTGACATTTCGCCTGCTCAACCTTATATTATACACATAGACATATATAAATACAGTGAAAAGAAAGAGTAGATATTTCTTTTAGGCATAGAGACTTCTTGGCTGGTGAAAAAGAAGGCAAAAGAACTATTGAATACATCTTGGAGTAGAACGCTGAAATAAGTAGGCGCAGCCGGGTACACCCGTTATCGTGTTAGAGTATGAACTAATTTTTTAGCGTACTTGATGAGATAAATATCGTGAGGTATTTATAAACAAAGGTGGTAACACGAAGCATAGCTCTCGTCCTTTTATAGGATGAGAGTTTTTTATATATGTGAAAATGAAAGGAGAAAACATTATGATTATTGTATTAAAACCAAAAACAAAACAAGAGGATATTGAAAGAATTCAAAGCTTAGTCCGTTCTAAAGGATTAGATCCATACTTATCACAAGGAGTAGAAACAACGATTATTGGCTTAGTCGGTGATACTACTCAGATTGATCCAAGAAGTATAGAAGTCGATGAAGCCGTTGAAAGAGTGATGAAGGTCTCTGAACCTTATAAGAAAGCAAACCGTGCTTTCCACCCTGATGATTCTATCATTGATGTGTCAGGGGTTAAAGTGGGCGGTGACCATTTAGCAGTGATCGCCGGTCCTTGTTCTATCGAATCAGAAGAGCAAGTCATCGAGATTGCCAAAGCTGCAAAAGCAGCCGGTGCTAATATGCTTCGTGGCGGTGCTTTCAAGCCTCGTACCAGTCCCTATGCGTTCCAAGGAATGGGATCAAGCGGATTGGATATCCTGTATAAAGCAGGAAAAGAAGTGGGAATGCCGATCGTTTCCGAATTAATGTCAGCCGATCATTTAGAGGAATTCGATGAAAAAGTAGACTTGATTCAAATTGGTGCAAGAAACATGCAGAACTTCGATTTATTAAAACAGTTAGGGAAGACAAAAAGACCGATCTTATTAAAGAGAGGTTTATCTGCTACCTTTGAAGAATGGATTATGTCAGCCGAATACATCATGGCAGCTGGAAATCCTAATGTCATTTTATGTGAAAGAGGAATCCGAACCTTTGAATCATATACAAGAAACACGTTAGATTTACAAGCAATCCCGGTAGTAAAGAAACTGACGCATTTACCGATTATCATTGATCCAAGTCATGCCGGAGGAAAATGGTGGTTAGTCGAACCCATGGCAAGAGCGGCAGTAGCAGCGGGAGCAGATGGTTTAATGATCGAAGTCCACAACAATCCGGAAAAAGCATTATGTGATGGACCACAGTCATTGAAGCCGGAGAAATTTGAAGCGGTTATCAAACAAGTACGCGATATTGCCCAAATCATCGGTAAAACGGTTTAGTAAATTGACAAGATAAGAAGATAATGCTAAGATTCCTATATCTATAGGAGTGATATACATGAGCTTTATATTAACTGATAAAATGAGAAGACGAATAGCTCTGTACAAAGGGGAAGATGAAACATTGTACAGAGCTTAAAAGATAATAATCTGCTGTTCATCATCAATAACAAAAAAAGTGTAGGTACTACACTCTTTTTATGATGAATTCCAATATGCTTTTAGCGATGCTTCTATTCCCTGATATGATTTGCAGAAAAGTAATTCTTTTCTGCTTTTAATTAGAATAGAAATGAGGTTATTAATATGAATAATTATAAAAATTGGAAGAAGAATATCTTTCGTTTTCTCACTGCTCAAACAATTTCTTTATTGGGTTCTTCTATCGTTCAATATAGTATTATCTGGTATATTACAATATCTACTTCATCCGGAATCATGCTGACCATTGCTACTGTCTGTGGTTTCCTGCCGCAAGTAATCATTTCTCTTTTCGCTGGGGTTTGGATTGATCGCTATGACCGTAAAAAAATGATCATTCTTTCGGATCTGATGATTGCCGTCATGACACTGATCTTAGCCCTGTCTTTTCTAAGCGGCTTTAAATTCATTTGGCTTTTGTTTATTGTACTGATCGTCCGATCTTTTGGTACCGGAATACAAACACCAGCAGTCAATGCTATTATTCCTCAAATAGTTCCCAATGAACACTTGATGCGAATAAACGGAATCAATAGTACGCTTTCTTCTTTAATGATGTTTATATCACCGGCAGTGAGCGGTGCTGTCTTATCGATTATTTCATTGGAAGCTGCTTTGTTTATTGATATCATCACTGCCATGATTGGGATCGGAATTACGTTAACTATAAGTATTCAAAGTTATCAAAGAATAGATAAGATTGATAATTCTTATCTCAAGGAAATAAAAGAAGGTTTTATTTATTTAAAAGAAAATCGCTTTATTAAGCGTTTACTGATCTTTCAGATATTGATTTTGTTTTTAATCAGTCCCTCTGCCTTTTTAACTCCGCTCATGGTCAGCCGTACGTTTGGTTCTCAGGTATGGCGTTTGACAGCCAGTGAAATGACCTACAGCTTAGGAATGGTGATTGGCGGGTTATTGATCACCACATGGGGTGGTTTTAAAAAGAAGATGAATACGACACTTTTAGCCGGAGCTTTGTATGGAATGATCATGATGGCATTAGGATTAGCCCCCTACTTCTTACTCTACCTGCTTTTAAATATGATGATCGGAATTACATCGCCTTGCTATAACGCGCCGATTACGGTCACTATCCAAGAAAAGGTAGATTCCTCTATGCAAGGTCGTATCTTTAGTTTAATGCAAATTTCGACTTCTTGTGCCTTGCCGATGGGAATGATCATCTTTGGTCCCATTGCCGATTATATAGCCATTCAATGGCTCTTGATCGGTGCCGGAAGCATCGTCTTTCTATTGTCACTTTATATTTATTTATCTCACTATTTTGAGATAAATTAAAAAAGGATTCCAGCAATCCTTTTTTTACTTTTCAAGAAGCAGCTGTTGTTTCTTTTTAGGCAGCTTACTCACTTGAATCAGATAAGATTTATCGATCATTTCCTGCATCAATTGACGGTTAGGATATATTTCTTCTCCGCTTTGATGACGGTCTTTTTCAGGGATTTCATCAACATCAAACCAAACTGTCGTATAAATCAGTTTATTGCAGTAATACCCCGGCACAATAGCCTGAAATTCTTGCTGCAGCATCTCACTATACGCTGTATCCGTTCTGACTGTCAACAATACTTCTTTATTATCATGAAATCCAATTATTGCATAAGGCTTTCCTTCTACAAAATAACGCATCCAGCCCCATTCTTCTTTGAATGCTTTCGTTGTTCCGCGCTTTCCCATACAATATGTATCAATCCATTGAATATCCGTTAATTTCATTAAACCATTCCTTTCCACATTTTATAATATAAAACAGCATACATTATAAACGAATGCGTTAAAAACACACTGCAAATGACGATAAGAATATTCGCGTAAGAAATAGGAATCATTGGCCAAAGCAATAAAATGATCATCACAACATAAAAGACAAATGTTGAAACCTTGCCATACCACATCGCTCCATCCAGCTTTTTATGCTGTCGCAGCATCAGCATTCCGGCAATCGCCATGAAACTTTCTTTGACCATGAAAATTGCGACTAAGAACCACATTAATGAATAACGTGTCGCAAAGCAAAAGATCAATGCACATTGCGTCAGCTTATCAGCAACCGGATCAATGAATTTTCCTATTTCCGTGATCATGTTGAAGCGTCGGGCAATCTTCCCGTCAAAAAAATCCGTCAATCCTGATACAACGATGATTCCCGCAGCACAATAATAGTCATTGATTGTCTCTGCTTGATAATAGACCCAAACAAAAAGGGGGACCAGAATAATACGAAGATAACTAAGTAAGTTCGGTATTGAATACCAGTCCTGTCTTTTTATTTTCGCCATCTTTCCACCCCCAAATTATTGAATCATAAATAATAATCTCATTATTTATCCATACGAATGATACTATTATACCTCAAATATAGAAAAAAGGAAATGTATCTAAAAGAAAAACAGCAAACCATGCTGTTTTAATCGAATCGAGCCTGTGTAAATCCTCTTCCGGACACCTCATGAACAGATGAAACTGTAATGAATGCCTTTTGGTCTAATTGTAAAACGACAGACTTTAGATTTTCTAATTTCTTTGTGGAAATAACACTGACGACCATCTTTGTCTGTGATCCTGAATAGCCATTTTCACTATGCAGCAAAGTAACCCCGGCATCTATTTGGGTTAAAATAGCCTGCTTTATTTCTTCATACTGATCGCTGATAATGGATACCTGAACCATGTTTTTCCCACTGGTAAGTGTTTTATCCACCATGTATGTAGTCATAACAATGACGACGATCCCATAAAGAATTTTCATTGTATCTGAAAAACTAATCTGTGAAGACAACACTATAAGATCAAACAAATTTAAAGTAATAAAAACCGGAATCTTAAACTTATTGTTTAGAATCACCGAAATTACATCTAAACCGCCTGTTGATGCCCCTGCTTTTATTACCAAGCCGACTCCCATCCCTATAAAGCTTCCACCTAATACACTCGCTAACAAAGGATCAGTACAATAATGATGTAAAGCAGCCGTGTTTTCAAAAAAGTTTAAAAAGATCGGAAAAACGATGCTTGAAATAAGTGTTTTCATAACAAATGCTTTTCCTACAAACAAAAAACCAATCACAAATAAAATAACATTGATAATAGCCACAACTACAGATATATCAATAGCTGTAAAATGATTGAAAACAATCCCAATACCGGTAACACCACCGGCAATAATATTATTTTCAATAACTAATGTACTTAACGCAAAAGCTAATAATAAATTCCCTAAAATAATCATTCCAAACGCTTTTATTTTTTCTTTCATTATCTCACCCCGAAGAAAAAATAGCACACTTTCTTTTCTAAGAATGTAACCTATGCTACAATATGGATAGAAAAGAGGAGAAATATGAAAAAAATAAAAATTCCTGAATCATTATTCACCTATTTTGAGCAAGCTGGACAAAAACGCTTTTATCATCAAAATTCCATTATCTACATGCAAGAAGACCAAGCTACCGATCTTTATCTGATTACTAAAGGACGTGTCCGTGTCTATTCTTTATTTAAAGATGGACGTGAAATAACGATCGAAATCGTAGAAAAAGGACGTATCTTCGGTGATTCCTCTTTTATTCAGGAAGCCACCCGTCCAGTTTCCGTAAGTGCTGTAAGTGATGTTGAGTTGATTTCCTGTTCGCTTGAAGCCATGCTCCCCTACCTTGCTTTATCACCAGAGTTAACCAAACTGTTATTTCAGCTTCTGTCCGAAACCTGTCAGCATCTTTCCACGTTGTTGGATCGTTCTTATTTTTATGACCGTTATCAAAAAGTCGCTATTTTCCTTTTAGAGCAAACTCGTTTTACTAATGAAGATAAAGGTATTCGACAAAATGAATTGTGCTATAGTCATGAAGAAATCGGAGAGTGCGTTGGTTTAAACCGCGTAACCGTCACTAAAATTTTAAATGAATTTCAGGAGAACCGCTGGATTTTGCTTTCATATAAAAAAATAACAATCCTGAACCGAGAAGGATTAGAATCGATCATAAATTAAAAAGCAGAGATATTTCCCTGCTAGTTATCCGTAAAAACCATATGTTCCGTTTGTATATATTGTTGTATTTGTGCCACTATTTGCTTTGGCAAAATATCCTTCGCATTTTGATAGCTCATTATGCGCCCCTAAAATTAGATTTTAGTAAAGCAAAAGCTGTTGCGATATTAAAATTCATGACGTGCAACAGCTTTTGCTATGCACAAATAAATACTCCGCTTCCCATTATATACCTCCTTTACTTGTAATCGATAATAATTTTATGACAGTTTTGACAGCGGTAGGCTTCTACATCATCACCCGTTAAAAAATGATAATGCCCTAATGCAATTTCGCCGTCTTTTATATTCCCGCGGCTTTCTAAAAACGACACTTCTTTTTCAGCAGGCAGCCATTTAATAACTTCTCCACGTGTTTGTATATGCCCTTTGATAAGGACCTGCTGGCAATATGGACACTGCATCACGATCTCCTCACTTTCTGCTCTTTTATAGTTATATTATATCATATATATATGATCTCGATAGGTAAAACCAGTATAGATATGTTTGACATTTTCCTCTTCTTTATCGTTGTGTCAGCATAGCATATCCTAATAAATAAGAAACTGATTGTTTATAATCAGTCTCTATTTATATTTATTGCGGTCTTCATCTGTTATAGGACGAATGACTTTACAAGGGTTTCCGGCTGCCAGTACCCCACTGGGGATATCTTTATTTACTACACTGCCGGCACCAATCACAACATCATCACCAATCGTCACTCCCGGAAGCACTGTCACATTAGCCCCGATCCAGACATCATTCCCAACTTTGATGGGATAAGCATATTCTAAGCCTTTATTACGTTCCTCAATATTAAACGGATGTCCTGCCGTATAGAAGCCACAAAAGGGAGCAATAAAGACGTTATCGCCAAAAGTAACCTCTGCCCCATCTAAGATTGTGCAGTAATAATTGGCGTAAAAGTTTTTCCCTACCGTAATATTATATCCATAATCACATTTAAAGGGAGAATGGATCACAAGATTCTCACCTGCCTGATTAAGTATTCTGCGAATCAATGTATCTCTTTCTTCAAATAAAGATGGTTTTAACTGGTTATATTCATAACAAAGATCACGACATATGATACTTTCTTCGATGAGTTCCTTGTCATAATTCGCATCATACAGCATGCCTAGCTTTGCTTTTTCTTTTTCTGTCATGTTTATTCTCCTTAAACCGATATTAACAGGTCGTTCTGTCTATCTCATCATACAATAAATTGATTTTAATTGGTATTGTTTTATATGGATTTATTTCATCTGATGCATAAATCACAGCGCTTCGTAAACACTTATATTATATAAGGAGATGGTCAGAGTGCTTTATTTATTCATTGCTTTAATTGCTTCTATCATTGGTGCATTATCCGGCTTGGGAGGCGGTGTCATCATAAAACCGATCTTAGATGCTATCGGTCACTATGACATTACAACAATCAATCTCCTTTCCTCTTTTACTGTATTATCGATGGCAGTTGCTTCTACGATGCGTCACTATCAGGCTAAAACAGTTTTTGATCAAAGTATGACGCCGCTGTTAGTTATCGGATCGATTATCGGTGCGATGCTGGGAGATTCTTTATTTACTAAAGCGATTGAATATGCCAGCTACCCACAGCAGGTAAAACAACTGCAAAACGTTTTATTATTGGCACTGCTGGCGATTGTCCTGCTTTATATCAATTATTTCAATAAGAAGTATCAATTCCACATTAAGAACCGTGCCTTTATTCTTCTAATTGGATTAAGCTTAGGCTTCATATCGACACTACTGGGGATTGGCGGCGGTCCAATCAATATTATGGCACTGACTTTATTTTTTGCATTGCCAGCTAAAGATGCCTCAATCAATTCCTTAATCCTTATTTTATTTTCACAAGCTTCTAAGATTTTCAATGTCTTTTTGAATCATGATTTACTAAGCTACGACTTAAGTATGCTGCTTTATATGATCCCCGGCGGTATTATCGGCGGACTGCTCGGGTCCAAGCTCCATCATCGGCTATCTAGCCATACAGTAAAGATAGCTTTTAACCTAGTCTTATTTTTCACAATGCTGACAACACTTTATAATATTTATCTTTCCTGACATAACCCCGGTACTCTTTTAATAAGATAGCATAGATTATATTAAGTATCATCTATTTGCACTGCATCATCCCTACAGTACAAACTGATCAGGCGCCATTTAACGGTAGCCGGGCTATCGAAGATAGCAGCAGATCTCTTATGAGCATTTGCGGGACAGACGTATGTTCCGTAAATGCTTTTTTACTTAACGGAACGATTAAAAGAATGTGAGTGCCATATAGAGCTATCTTGTACATGGGAGGTAACTTATATGACAAAAAGTACAGGAAAATTAGGATTGACTTCAAAAGAAGCGAAAGAGCTTCAGCAATTATTTGGTAAAAATGAATTAGTATCAACTTCGAATCCAAGTTTCTTTAAGAAACTTATAAATGTTCTTTGTGAACCGATGTTTTTATTGCTTCTGATTACGGCTACGATTTATTTTGTTTTAGGAGAACCACGTGATGGCAGTGTTATGCTGATCTTTGTTTCAGCCATGATCAGCATTGATCTTTTACAGGAATGGAAAACCGATCAAACTCTAAAAGCCTTAAAAGATTTATCTACACCGCGAATCCAGGTTATGCGTGACAATCAGGAATGCAGTATTGAAAGTGTTGATTTAGTTCCCGGAGATGTGATGATTCTTTATGAAGGAACGTTGATCCCTGCTGATGGTGTTCTATTAAGCAGTCACGATCTATGTATCAATGAATCGACGCTTACAGGAGAAGCAGAGGCCGTTTGGAAAACCGCGAATGAAAATCACAAAAATGATTCTTACTGGAGAAAGGATTACTGCTACGCCGGCACCATGGTTACTCAAGGTAGCGGCTATGTTCAAGTGGAAAAGATTGGTAACTTGACGGAGTATGGAAAGATCGGCAAAACAATTTCTGAAACTGTCATCGAACCCACTCCTTTGCAAAAACAAACGAAGCAGCTGATAAAAGGCTGCACCTATATTGCATTAGGTTCCTTTTTATTAGTGAGTCTGTTGACTTGGCTGAATCTATCAGAGTACGCTTTCATGGATCGTCTGATTAAAAGCTTTCTTTCAGGTATTACATTAGCGATGGCTTTGATTCCCGAAGAGTTCCCAGTGGTACTGACTGTATTCTTATCAATGGGAGCATGGCGGCTGGCTAAAAAGCATTCGTTAGTTAAGCGGCTGCCATCTGTAGAAACTCTAGGTGCTGTTTCTGTTTTATGTGTGGATAAAACCGGCACACTGACACAAAATCAAATGACTGTACAGGAAATCTGTCCTTTCTATCATTTAACTCAGGAATTTTTGGAAACACTAGGAGCAGCTTGTGAAGAAATGACATACGATCCGATGGAAATAGCAATCTTAGATTATTGTCAGCTTCACGGACTCACAAAGGATATCCTGTTTAAAGGTCAATTAATCGATGAGTACACCTTTACCAATGAAACAAAAATGATGGGACATATTTGGCAAAAAGAAAATGAATTGCTCATTGCCGCTAAAGGATCGCCCGAAAGCATTCTATCGATCTCTTGTTTAGATGAAATGCAAAAACAGGAGATCCATAAAAAAATAGAATCTTTATCTGCTTGTGGTCTGCGCGTATTAGCTGTCGGACAGCAAAGATTAGAAAATGTATCTCAGATACCAAAGCAGATTGAAGATTGCAAGTTAGATTTTTTGGGACTGATCGCATTCATTGATCCTCCGCGTCCCTTTATTTCAAAAGAAATTCAACGCTGCTATCAGGCAGGAATCCGAATTATCATGATCACCGGAGATAACGGGATTACCGCAAGAGGTATCGCTAATCAGATTGGGATGGATCAAAATGGCAAAATCATGACCGGTGAACAGATCGATCTGCTTTTTGATGAAGAACTGCAAAAAGCAGTCACTCATGTCAATATATTTTCACGCGTTATCCCAAACCACAAAATGCGAATTGTTCAAGCTCTCAAAGCGAACGGAGAAATCGTTGCCATGACCGGTGATGGAGTTAATGATGCACCGGCTTTAAAAAGCGCCGATATCGGAATTGCAATGGGAAAACGTGGAAGCGAAGTCTCCCGTGAAGCTGCCGACCTCATTTTATTGGATGATAATTTTTCTACAATCTTAGATACTGTTGAAGATGGGCGTCGCATTTATGACAATATAAAAAAAGCGATTAATTATATTTTTACTATTCACATCCCCATTGCTTTATCTTCATTACTTGCGCCATTATTAAAAATATCACCGGATGCTTTGCTTTTACTTCCGATTCATATCGTATTAATGGAACTGATCATCGATCCCACTTGTTCCATCGTATTAGAACGACTTCCTAAAGAGGATACCATTATGAAACGTTCTCCGCGCAACACGAACACTCCACTTTTAAGCCGAGGTCTCTTATTTAAAAGTATTCTGCAGGGACTGATGATGTTTATCGCTTCTTTTGGTACCTACTATCTTTATTTCATTTACAATAATGATCCGTTTTTAGCTCGTACAATGGGCATGTCTATTCTTGTCTTTGCGAATATTTTCCTTGTTTTAGTAAACAGTTCCAACCAAGGTTTAGTGATCCATTCGATAAAAAGTTTATTTCAAGATCGTGTTATTCGTATATCGATGGGGATCACATTAATCATGCTGTGTATTATTCTTTATACACCACTTCATTTGTTTTTTAAATTAGTGCCATTATCTTTACCACAGCTGCTCTTATCTTTATTCATTGGAGCTATCTCTGTTTTCTGGTACGAAGGAATAAAGCTATTTTTCGCAAAAAAGCTGCCTCTAAATTAGAGCAGCTTTTACTTATTCAAATTTTCTTTTACACGATATTTCACGATTTCAATAATCAAATCTTTAGGCAAAGGTTCATTTAAAGGAAATTGTATCGCCCCTTTAGAATGTTTAAAAGGCTGAACAGGCTGCTTCAAATAAAAAGCTACCCCACTTTCCCCCGGATAGAAGCCTAAATGCCGTTTATTCATCGCAAAATGAACAAGGTTTCCATTCAACTGAAAAGTGGGCATTCCCCAGCTTATTTTCTCTGTCGTTTCTGCCGGAACATTTTCTTTAATTATTGTATAAATCGTCAGCAGCACTTCCTGCTTAGCTTGATCAAACCCTGATATGTAGTGTTGAATTGGATTCATAGCGTCCTCCTGTCTTGTCTTTAGCTTAACATGATTTTGGTTATTTATTCAATTATTATATAATCAAGATAAACATTATAACCGGACTTTATTTTCTTTCATAAGATAGAATGTAGAAAGGAGGTTACGCATGGCAATTATCAATTCGATTCAAAACACAGCAAATATAGTGTATGGGGGACAAACAATCAACAGCAATGCTGTCAGCACTCTACTTTTATTACCTCCGACAATCTTAAAAGCGGTTGATAAACTAACAGCAAAAATCGGTGATACGCTATTATATACAATTACAATTACCAATGTCTCATTGAGTGATATTTCCAGTATTGCTTTTAGCGATACAATCGCTGCCGGCGCCACTTATGTTGCCGATTCATTCACTGTCAACGGAACAAAGGCAACCCCTACTGTTAACTCTCAGATTATCTCTTATACGATTCCGACGATTGCAGCTGCCGGAATAGCTACCATTAAATTCAATGTTACCGTTGTAGGTGGGAGCAATTAAAAAGTGATGTACATCTCTATGTACACCATTTTTTTATTTCCAAGAATCCGGTCTTTTTAAATAAGGAGGCAATTTCGTTTTCTGATCCCCGATGGCGGCATTGATTTGTCCCTGAGTTAAAAAGAGACATTCATAAAGATCCGCTCCGCTGAAATCAACTTGTCGAAGATCTGCTCCTAAAAAGTTAACACGTGTCAACTGACTTTTCTTAAAATCACTGCCAATCAGTAAACTCATAGTGAAATCTGTTTCAATAAACTGCTGATGATCCAACTTTTTAGAAAACATCGGTTTCTTCGGTCGTTCTGACCACTGATGACTGAAACGGCGACTCACTTCTTTTAAAATTATATTCGCTCGTTGATGCATATTTGACAGCGAACAATTTTTCAAACATTCCTGATTAATAAATGCAGATTCAATCTCCATCAACAACTGAGTAAGATCAGACAACAAGTCTTCCATTCCATTTAAACAGGTGCATTGCAGTAAGTACCAACGTATTTGCTGTAATTGAAACACTTTCACAAAATCAGAAAAGAGCTGTTCTTTTTGATCCGGATGATCCTGCCACATTGTTTTCGGATAAAGCGACTGTGTCACAATTTGTCCTGCACCAAGGCAATCATATTGGATACAGCCGGTTAATCTTCTTTTTGTTAGCTCCGAATGAATGGCACACAAACCATCTTGACACAGGTGAAGACAAGGTACACCTGCTTTCTTATCCTGAGGAAAACCATCTATTTTAGAAAAATACAATGCAATGCAGCATATGCCGCTGCAGCTTTGACAATCAATTATTAAGTCATCCATTAAATGCGGGTCTAAAGGCTGTTTATACATTTCTTTTTTCGTCTTCATTTGATTGAGTATGGGTGATAGTGCTGAGCTTTTGATTCAAACTCTTTTAAAGAGACAATTTTATTATCATCATTAAAACAAATCAAACTAACTCCATCGAAATCATCTGTTTTGCATTCATAGATACATTCAAAATGCCATTCTACCATCCATTTGTTCCCTAACTGCCACATATCTTTGATTTTCCACTCTAAGACACGTCCATGCTGATGCCAGTCTTTAAACCATACTTTTAATTCATCAATTCCATGATATTCAGGTCCATAGCATTCACTATAATAAGTTTCATCGTTAAAAAGTTGGTCCATACAGCTGATATCATTATTTACCCACGCCTGAAAATAGGTCACAATTTTATTTTTCAAATTAATCCCCTCGCTTACTCCTTTAAGTATAAACAAAATCATTTAAATTGTATAGAAAAAGAGCACGCCTTGTGCTCATATTATATAAAGCGCTGCTTGATTTTGTTAGCTAATAACTCTCTGTACTTTTCTTGTTTAAGCAAAACCGGCATTAAATAGTTCGGATTGATAGTTAACGTCTCAATATCATGTTTATAGTGATAACCTTCTGATAAGATGAATGGAATAATTTCGTCATAAGACTTTAAAGAGAGGTTCTCTTGAAATTCGATCACTTCCCCAAAGCTGCTAAGAAGTTTTTTTAAATCTGAATTACCTCTAGGATGAATGATGAATAAACGTGATTTTTTATATTCCTTGTAGATAAAAGAAAGAAGATGATCATTTGTAAATAAAGGCTCATTAGTCAAATAAGGCATAACACTTTCACTGATTCTTTCATAAATTCTGCCATATGACAGGACCATCGGCTGAATCTGCCAGTTCACTTTCATCATTAATAATGTTTTTATTTTCGTGAGATAAAACTCATCACGATAAGATATAGGCATTGCCTGACATATTTTTGCAAATTCCCAGCTTTCTTTTTCTAACAGACCACTAAATATAAGCAAAAGCATCGATGGCTGTCTCATCAAAAAATCGATAATCTCTAATTCATCGTTGCTGAATAATAGTAAATTTTTGAAAAATAAAGCTCGAAGTTCTTTGGAAACTAAGTTATTTTCTAAAACAAACTTCCTTATTCGACAAAGAAGCATCAAAGGTTCATCAAACACTTTCAATTTCCCTGTCAATGATTCCGCAAAAGCAGGATAGGTGTGTTTTGTAGACACGCCTAAGATTAACTCTTGAGTTTCCACTTTTTTCATACTTCTCAGATTAGCATGATCCGTTGTTGCACTGGCACAAAGAAGATGTCTGGCATTGGCTTCTTTCATGATCTGCTCATTTAACACACGGTTATCCGTTGCCGCATAGACAAGGAAAGCCCCATCTAAATCTTTTGACTGATAATTTCGGATATGGCATTCACATGGCAAATTCTGTATATCTTCAATGATTTGGGGGGCAATCACCTTAATGTTAGCTTTTTCACTTACAAAATCTTGGATTTTACGATATGCCACTTTTCCCCCGCCAACAATAATGACTGTTTTATCAGCAAAATCAATCAGATAAGGAATCATGGCATTTTACCAATGCATTGTAAACAGCATCTAAAGTTTTATCTAAATCTTCTTTTGTGTGTGCATCACTAATGAACCATGCTTCAAATTGACTGGGCGCAATCAAGATGCCCTGAGCCAGCATTTCTTTAAAAAACAGTGCGTACATTGCAGTATCACATGTTTGAACATCTGCATATCCCTGAATCGGCTGAGTGGTAAAAAATAATGTCAATAAGCTTTTCTGACGATGCAGCTGATATGATAAGCTCAATTTGTTTAGAATTTTAAGGATTCCGTTTTCTAAATATTGAGCAGAGCTTTCAAGATGTTCATATACTTCCATGTGCTCTTTTAAATAGGTTAACTGAGCCAAACCCACACGCATTGCTAAAGGATTACCGGATAAAGTTCCAGCCTGATAAACCGGTCCGCTTGGTGAAACCATTTCCATGATATCCTTTCTTCCGCCATATGCTCCGACCGGCAGTCCCCCGCCAATAATTTTTCCGAAGCAGACCATATCCGGAATGACACCTAAATATTCAGGACAGCTATGATATGAGACTCTGAAGCCGGTGATGACTTCATCAAAAATTAAAACAATCTGATGCTGATCGCAAAGTTTTCTTAATCCTTTTAAAAATTCTGCATTTGCCGGAACGATTCCCATATTAGCAGCAATAGGTTCAAGAATAATGGCAGCAATATCTTTCGGATATTCAGCAATGCATTTTTCTACAGAAGAAAGATCGTTATATGTACATACCAGTGTTTGAGAGATAATTTCTTCTGGAATGCCCGGACTGGTCGGCATATTAAAGGTCAATGCGCCTGATCCCGCCTTTACCAGTAAACCGTCGCTATGCCCATGGTAATTCCCTTCGAATTTTATGATTTTACTGCGGTTTGTATATCCGCGAGCGACACGTAAGGCACTCATTGTTGCTTCGGTACCGGAATTCACCATTCTTACTTGATCGATTCCCGAATAGCTTTCTACGACCAATTTAGCCATTTCTACCTCTAACTGGGTAGGCAGTCCAAAACTGGTTCCAAATGCGCTTGCTTCAATAATTGCATTTTTTATCACAGGATGTCCATGTCCTAAAATTAAAGGACCCCATGAGCAGATATAATCGATGTATTCATTGCCTTCTTCATCTGTTAAATGACTGCCGTTTCCTTTTTTCGCAAATACCGGGATTCCGTCAACAGATTTAAAAGCGCGTACAGGAGAATTGACACCTCCGGGAATATACTGACAGGCTTCATTAAACAATTCACGATTAGACATGTGGCTCACCCTTCCATTTTTTAGCTAATTCCAAAGCAAAGTAAGTAATAATCATATCGGCTCCCGCTCTTTTGATCGCTAACAGGGATTCTTCAATTACTTCTTCTTTCATCAGACCCAACTTAACTGCGGATTTCAGCATGGCATATTCACCACTGACATTATACGCACAAATCGGCATATCATAAGTTAGCTGAGCCTCCTTCACGACGTCTAAAAAAGCAAGTGCCGGCTTTACCATGATGATGTCAGCTCCTTCTTCGATGTCTGCCGTGATTTCTCGCATGGCCTCTTTTGAATTGGCAACATCCATCTGATACCCCGCACGATTTCCAAAAGATGGGGCACTGTTGGCTGCTTCTCTGAATGGGCCATAATAATTTGATGCATATTTAGCGCTATAGCCCATGATCGGAATATGTTTAAATCCATGCTCATCTAAAGCTTCACGAATAGCTAGGATCTGACCATCCATCATGGCACTTGGGGCTACCATATCCATTCCGTTTTTTGCGTAGCTGACACTGATTTTGGCTAGGTAAGCTAATGTTTCATCGTTTAGCACCTGTCCTGCCTCATTTAAAATACCACAATGCCCATGATCGGTATATTCACACATACACACATCTCCGATGACAAACATGTCAGGGGCAAGCTGTTTAATTTGACGTACTGCCTGCTGGATAATCCCCTGATCATCATAGGCATCACTCGCTAAAACATCTTTGTGTTCCGGGATTCCAAATAAGATACACGCATTGATCCCATAGTACTGCATCTCTTCGACGATTTCTCTCAATCGATCAACGGAATAACGATATACACCTTCCAAAGATGAGATTTCTTCTTTAATATTCTCACCAGAAACGACAAAAATCGGGTAAATTAATTGATCAAGACGTAAATGATGCTCCCTCATCAGTGCTCTTGATGTTTTATTTTCTCTTAGTCTTCTTCCTCTATAAAACATGTTTATTCTCCTTTACTGCTTCTATCATGCCTTCATAGCTTGCGGTCTCTGCCTCAATCACTTGGACATCCGGATACAATGAACGAATTGCTTTCGTTGTCATTTTTCCTATGGAAACCGCTGTTTTAAACTGAATATTCGATTTAGCTGTCCGCAGCACTGCTGATGCACTGCTGAAACAAGCAATATCATAAGCATCACTTGAAATTTCTAAATCTATTTCTTTATTTTCATAAACCGGCAAATATATATCTTCCTCATGAAGCGCTTCAATCGCACAGCTTCCCCTACCGCAAACGATAAGCATTGTTTCCTCTTCCAAAATTTCTTTTCTTAACAACGGGTTGAAATCTTCGCTGTTTGCCTGATCACATACAATATCGCTCGTAAACCCATAAGTTGCAAGCTCCTGAGCGCATTTTTGCCCAATGCAGGCAAATCGCACAAAAGCCAGCTGACGTAAATCCACCCCTTTTTGATAGAGTCCGCCAAAAAATCCGCGAATTCCATTGCGGCTGGTATACACAATCAATTTATTTTCCCAGTCAAAATTGATTTCAAAATCCAGCAAACATATCTCTCCTACCTGCAGCTGAGTGACTACCGCTCCTTCTGATTTAAAATAGCGGGATAAACTTTGCGTTTCATTAGAAAGGGCAGTAACCAGAACACGCTTTTGAGATAAACTCCCCTGAGAAAAGAAATTCAAACGGTCATGCAGTTCCACTGTTTTTCCCATTACGATCAGCATCGGTGAGGTCAGATCACTTTGTTTAAATAAATCTACGATGGTATCTAACTGCCCATAGCAAGTCTTTTGATTTGGTAAAGTAGCGTTTGAGATCAATGCCATCGGTGTTGACGGTGCTTTTCCAGCCTGTAATAACCCCTTAGTGATTCGTTCTAATTCAGATAACCCCATCATAAAGACATAGGTTTTATGATCATTTAAAAACTCATGATAATTCCATTCATATTCAGTATCATTTTTATGGTGTGCTGTAACCACTTCAAAACCAGAAGCAAGTCCTCGATGCGTAATCGGAATACCAGCATAGCACAATCCGGCAATAGAAGAGGAAAGTCCCGGTACAACCTCAAAATCAATACCGTTTTCCTGTAATACAAGTGCTTCTTCTCCGCCTCGACCAAATACATAGACATCGCCGCCTTTTAAACGGACTACATTTTGGTATTGCTGTGCTTTTTCCACTAAAAGCTGATTAATCTGATCCTGTGGCAAGGTGTGCTGATTCGCCGCTTTTCCCACATAGATACATTCACATTCTTTTTTTGTATAGGTTAAAATCTGCGGATCGATCAGACGATCATACACTAAACAGTCTGCTTCTTGAATACATTCCATAGCTTTTAATGTGTAAAGCTCTAAAGCGCCTGGCCCGCCGCCGACTAAGTAAACTTTGCCTGCCATTAGATTTTCTCCTTCATTTGTTTTGCTAAAGCTCTGATTCTATCTTCTGCCTCACAGCTCTTGCAAATAATCTCTTCTTTTAGTAAAACCGTTCCTTCTTCATTTCCCAGCAAAGCATGAAAATGAAGCTCTTCCCCTTCTAATTTAGCGTAACCGCCAACAGGGATATGACAGCTTCCATCTACCTCACTTAAAAACAGACGTTCCCATTTTAAACGCTGGTTCGCTTCTTCATCGCTGATTGCATTAATCATATCAATGAGCGGACTATTCTCTTTAGCTTGGATAGCTAAGATTCCCTGACCGCAAGCGGGTACCATGATCGTTTCATCTAAATATTGACTGATCCTATCATCCAGCTGCAAGCGCAGCAAGCCGGCACTTGCCAGCACTAAACCATCAATATCCTGATCCTCAAGTTTTTTAAGGCGGGTGTTAATATTTCCACGGATATCTACGAACTTCAAATCCGGACGAATCTGTTTGAGCTGATAGCGGCGACGTTTGCTGCCTGTCGCAATAACTGCTCCTAGTGCCAAGCTTTCTAATGAATCCGCTGATTTTAAAACCAGGCAGTCACGAGGATCGCTTGCCGCCAAGGTTTTTGTATAGACAAGTCCTTCTGGCTGTATGCTTGGCATATCTTTTAGACTATGTACAGCTAGATCAATCGTTCCCTCCAGCAATTCTTTTTCTATCTCTTTGACAAATATTCCTTTATCATTCATTTTATCCAAAGCAACATCCAAGATCTTATCGCCTTTTGTATGAATGACTTTAATTTCATAATCATGACTTGGATAAGCACCTTTTAACTGTTCAATCACTAATTCTGTCTGTTTCAATGCCAATGCCGAACCACGGCTTCCAATTGTTATTTTCATTTAATATCCTCTTTTATATCAAATAATTTATGGATAATAGCAACATCATCAATCTGTCCGTTTTTTATAAAATGAATCGGTTCTTTCATCACCTGCATAAAAGCCGCACGCAATGTTTTTTCTAAAACATATTCATCTTTCTTTGAGAGCGATAACTTTCGAGATAAAAGCTGATACGTATGATCCGCTATTTCCAAACTTTTTTTCTGTAAAGATTGTATCATATAATCATTTTTAATACTATCGAGTTTATCGCTTAAATGCGTAATCATTTCTTCAATCGCGTCCAGTATTTTCTGTTCATCTTGAGTACGCAGCTGATTATTCATATGGATTCTCTCTTCTAAGCTTTCTAAATCAATACAAGGCACGACTGTATTCTTATCAATATCTTTAGGCAAGGCTAAATCAACCGCATAAATAGGATACGGATCTAAATCCTTTGCATCAAAAATAACATGCGGACTCGCTGTTGCACTGATCAAAATATCAATTTCAGATAAAACATCTTTTCGATTTTCAAAAGGGATAATTTGGATATTAGGAAATTCTTCTAATAAATCATCTAAATTTGATCTTGTGCGATTGGCAAAGATAAGTGTATTATCTTTACACAAATATGGAACAAATGATCGTGATATTTCCCCTGCCCCACAGATTAAAATCTTCTTATTAGTAAGATCGAATTGCTCATTCAATTCTGCAATCGCTAAATGTGTGTGAGATAAAGACGGCTGAACATATTCTGTCTTAATTTTTTTAACGAAATTGATGGTTTCTTGAAAAAGAAAATAAATCTCTTTTCCACCCAGCTGCATACTTTTAGAAAACTCTAATGCTCGTTTTACTTGACCTAAGATTTGATCTTCTCTCACCAGCATGGATTCTAATCCGCATGTCACCTTTAAAAGATGACGCAGTGCTTCCTTTCCTTTTTTTAAATAGCACGAAGACTGTGGCTGATTAAAATAATTTAAATAAAGTGATTTCAAAAAATCGATATCCTGTTCATACATGACATAGACTTCACTGCGATTACACGTAGACAAAATGACACACTGTTCAATGCCTTCGTTCAGCAGTAAGCCTGAAAACTCTAATTGTTTAGTATCTGTAAAGCTAAACACCCCTCGTTCTTCCAAAGAGAGTTGTTTGTGACTTACACCAATGACTGCTAATTGCATAACCGATAAAAAACCACGATAATCGTGGTTTTAATTTTGTGGTCCTGCTTTTTTATGTTGTTCGATTGGTTTCAAGTGAATATTTGCACGCTGTTCACTTTCTGTCCAATATAATTCTTCAGCTACTAAACATTCCGGATTTAATTCAACACCATCTAAGATGATTTCTTTGAATTTTGCATATCCTGAGATATCAATTAAATGTCCACCATGAATATATTCAGGTTTATTATCCATTACCCAAGCAGAGAACTTATGCCAATTTCCAAACACTTGCAAAAGAGCATCTTCTGTGATCCAATTTAAGAACAGTTTTCCCATACGTGGAAATTGTTTACCGGTACGCCCGCCTAATGTCACACGATAGAATTTTGTTTCTTTACGTGTCCATGCACTTGTCGGACAGGCGATTGTACATTCACCGCAGCCAACGCAGCAGCAAGTATCTTTGTCTACTTTACCATCTTTATTTAAAGACAGTACACGAGTAGCATGATGTTCACATGCTTTAACACACGCTCCGCAGCCAATACATCTTTCAGGATGGTATTCCATTTTTGCAACACCCATTATTCCAAAGTCATTAAAATGTCCTTTACCACAGTCATTCGGACATCCTGAGACTGCCACTTTAATATGGTAATGGCTAGGGAATACGATTTTTTCAATTTTTCTTGCTAATTTATATGTGTTGGCATTTGCTTTGATACAATGTGAATTCCCAATACAGCTCATAATATTACGAGCTCCGATTGTTGGATAACCGGCATCAGTATCTTCCATATCAACATCACACATTTCAATTTCAATATCATGGATATATCCACGAATGTATTTATTTACTTCTTCAATATTTTCATATTTGATTCCAGGCATATTCAAAGTCTGACGCATTCCGATATGGAAAGTGCCATTTCCCCATTTGTTGGCAATATCTTGAACGACCTGAAGATATTTTGCTTCGATCATTGATCCGGGAACACGCATTTGCAGCATGAATTCACCAGGTACTTTTGATTGTCTAAAGCAATTGATTCTTAATTTTTTTATATCAATATCGTGATTCATTGTTCGTCCTCCTAATCCAATAAGTCTTTCGCTGTCGTGTAATTAAATACTGGTCCGTCTAAACAAACATATGTTTCATCGATACGGCAATGTCCGCATTTACCAATGGCGCAAGACATTTTTCTTTCGAAAGATACCCAGATTTTTTCTGTTGGCACGCCTAAGCTCATTGCTTTTTCAGCAGTGAATTTCATCATCATCGGTGGTCCCACGATAACAACAGCATAATTTCCATCAAAGCTGTCAAATGGGATATCCTTTACTAAATCAGTGACAAATCCAACATTCCATCCATCGATTTGATCTTTGTCTAAGGTATAGTAAGTTGTGAACTTTTCTTTCCATTTTTTAAGTTCTTCTTTAAAGATAATGCCTTCTTCATTTTTAAATCCTGAAATAAGGCTTAAACTCTTTACGTAACCATCGTTTTCAAAACAAGTATTCAGCATACTTCTTACAGGAGCTAATCCTGTTCCTCCGGTAATAACGACTAAATGCTTTCCTTTAAATTCTTGATCTAAAGGCCATCCTTTTCCATAAGGACCACGCAGGAATAAAGTATCCCCTGCTCCTTTATTGAAAATTTCATCTGTCACTTTCCCAACAGAACGAATCGTAAAGTCCATCCATCCATCTCCATGAGCAGACACTGAGATAGGTGCCTCACCGATTTTAGGAATAGATAATTGTAAGAATTGTCCATGATCCGGTTTAATGTCACTTTCAACTCTGAATGTATATTCTAAAGCACTTTCTTTTTTAACATCAATAATTTTACAAAGTACTGGTTTAACTGGATTATTCATTATTCCTCTCCTTTTGCTTCAATTTCTTCAATGGCATTTGCCATTTTCTTAACTGTTGCAGTAACAGAAATGCATTCCGGACATCTTGATGTACAACGTCCGCATCCTACACACATATGATAATCTTTGAAACGTGCTTTGTAATCATGGAATTTATGTAAGATCTTATAACGCATACGATCTCCGGTTGTCGGACGGAAAGAATGCCCTCCGGCCATATCGCTAAATCCCTCAATTTGGCATGATGCAGAAGTTCTTTTTCTTTCTCCTACATTCGCATTTTCATTATAAATAATGTCTGTTGTCGTAAAGCAAGTACAAGTTGAACATGCTATTGTACATGCTCCACAAGAAATACAACGTTTATTGAATTCCTGCCACATTGGATGTTTTTTCAATGCATTCAGGGTGGCTTTATCCTTAATTTCAGGAATTGTCACTTCAATCTGATTCTTTTCAATGAATTCTACATTAAATGCTTCTTCTTTAGCATCAGCAAAATAAGGTGCAAAAGTCTCATCTTTTACTTCGATCATCAATTCTCCTTCTTGATGACGAACAGCTAAGCTGTAATGATCACTTTTATTGGCATTCATGCTGACACAAAAACATGTATCCCAACCGCTAGTACATTCCATTAAAACGATTTTCACTCTATCTTGAACACGTTTGTAATAAAAGTCTTCAAATCCCCCATTTTTTAAATAAATCTGATTTTGATGTTCCATAGCATTGATGTCACATGGACGCATGAAAATTAAAATCGGTTTATTCTTTGTTTTGCTTTCACGATATTCATCTTCAGTAAAATAGAATAATGACTGCGTGATTGGAGTAATCACTTCTTTTGCAGGGTAATCTGATTTTTCATCGAATACGATATCCTCTACTTTGTTAATTAAGTCATAACGAATAATATCCGTATCTGAATATCTTCCTTGTTTACTAAATCTCTTTGGTGCATAGATGTCATACTCCTTAGACAACTCAGCCAAGATATCATTCGCTTGTTCAAAAACGACTTTATATCCCATTATTTTTCCTCCTAGCTTAAATTCATATTTACATTAACAATTATATCACTATCTATGTTATTATAGTAATAGCAAAAACAAATAACATCTATTGATATTTTCAATAACACAGGAGGAATTTATGATAACCAGAAGACATTTATTTATCTTTAAGACCGTAGCCGAAACAAAATCAATGTCAAAAGCCGCGAAAGCACTTTACATCTCTCAGCCTACGATCTCCCAAAAGATTCAGGAAATTGAAAATTTCTATGGTGTTAAGCTGTTTGAGCGTTACTCTAAAACACTTTTAATCAGCGATGAAGGAAAAATTTTATTGGAAAAAGCCAATCAGATTCTTGAGTCCTTTGATGAAATCGATCATATCTTTTCCGATATTAATCAATTTCCTTTGCGCATTGGGGCTACTCTGACAATCGGCGGCACCATCTTCGCACCGATGCTAAAAAAGTTAAAGCAGGAAAATCCCGGTTTACAGCTGCAAGTCTATGTCGATAACAGCCATATTATCGAAGAAATGATCTTAAATAATAAACTAGATATTGCATTGATTGAAGGTACGATTGAACATCCTGATATTTTAGTGGAGCCTGTCATCAATGATCAGCTGATCTTCGTTGCTTCCAGTCATTATGAAGGCTTAAAAGGCAAAAGCAATTTTGTTTTGGAGGACTTAAAGGCATTGGATCTCATCGACCGCGAGGAAGGCAGCGGAACACGCGAACAGTTAGAGAGCTGCTTGAAGGATCAGAATTTCACGATACACCCGACTTGGCAATGTCATAGCTGGGAAGCTGTGAAGCAGGCTGTATTAAATGATCATGGGATTGCCCTTGTACCGGTGAAGTTAGTGGAAAACGAATTACAGCAAGGCTTGCTGCAGATCATCAATGTCAGCAATATCATCTTAGAAAGAAAATTTTCAATTTGTGCCCATAAAAATAAAACCATTGATAAAAAAATGCAAGCCTTTATTGAGACTTGCAAAACCTATTCATAAGAACGAACTGCTTGATCCTCGTTCTTTTTTATTACTTTGCAGGGATTCCCGACTGCAATGACATTTGATTCAATATCCTTAGTAACAACACTTCCTGCCCCGATGACACTGTTATCCCCAATCGTCACTCCCGGCAAGATAATACAGCCACCGCCAATCCAAACATTTTGACCGATTACCACCGGTTTTCCATATTCGATGGATTTTTTTCTTTTCTGCGGATCTAAAGAGTGACATGCCGTATAGATTTGGGTATAAGGTCCTATCAATGTATGATCACCGATATAAATCGGACAGACATCTAACAAGACACAGCCATAATTCAGCATGACCTCTTTGCCTAAATAAATATTATAGCCATAATCACAATAAAACGGCGGTTTCACCCAAAAATTACCTGTTGTATGGATCAGCTTTTTTAATAAATGATGACGCATATTCACTTCATGAAAAGTACTTTGATTGTATCGCTTTAAAAGCCGGCTTGTCCTGTCGCGCTCCCAAATCAGCCGTGGATCAAGGGGAGAATAATCCAGCCCACAGATCATCTTTTCTTTTTCGCTCATCTTTTTAGCCATAGAACCCCCTTTCCAATCATTGCCCCTGTAAAAGATAATAAGGAGAAAATAATCGTATAAACACTTGCAGAGGAATTATAAAACAAATAAATAGTTGGTAAAAACAAAAGACCTACAAGAAGCGAATAAATCATCGCTTTATTTTCTTTTAGTCCATAATACAGCCCATTTGCAAAGCATAAAACCGGGACAACACCTAATAAGATAAACATGGCGGATCCGGTGTCACGAATAAGCATTGGCAATATATAAAAACAGCTGATAGGACAAATCAGATAAACGCTCCATTTTTTTATTTCCTTCATTTTAAATTCCCCCTACATCAACTATTGCTTCTTTATCAGGCTGAACGGTTTTACTATTGGCATTTCTAAAACTAGTGTAAGAAAAAATGATAGATAAGATACTTATAATCAGCAGTACAATCAAAGCTACGCCAAATCCTTTAATAATTTTTATAAGCATGCTAGCTAATTTTTCAACATTGCTCATACGATCCAGCATAATCGAAGAAACATCATTATCTAATAACTCATCCAAACTAACACGAAACAATTTAGACAAATCTTTTGCTTTATCGATCGTTGGCATCGCTTGATTTGTCTCCCAGTTGGAGATGGTTTGTCTTGTTACAGATAGCTGTTCCGCCACTTTTTCCTGTGATAATCCTCTGCTCTTTCTTAATTCTATTAATTTATCCCCAAACGTCATCATAACTCCCCTTTCTACCTGTATTATAAGCATTTTAACCAATTTTTAGCTATCAAATCGATTAGGCATCTTGTCAAATCTTCTTAACATTGTTCTTTTTGATAATGATCTTTTACTTTATTATACGAAACTTTAAATAAAAGCACAATTACTTACATTGACAGAAAATTAAACATTAGCCAAAATCCTAATTCTTTTTTTCTGTAATTCTAATTCCATATTTTAAAAAAAGTATACTTGTGATGACGATGGCACGTCGCTTTCCGCTTGAAACTAATGCTCCTACTTTTACTCTTTTTTCCAATCACCTATTTGATCCTATGTAAATTCATCTCCCTTAATTATTATTTTAACCTTTATTCTCTATACAAAAAACCTTATATTAAAGCCAGCTTTCAAGCCAGTGGTTTCTTGACAAACAGAATAGAAAGTGTTTATCATATAAAAAGAAAGTGAAATTATAAACTATACAATTAAAGAAAAATGATGCTTATCCCTTCTACAATTTGTAATTAAGGAAAAGTATCAAAATAGTCATTGAAGACCAAATGACGAAATTGTAAAGGTCTTTAAAACTCATTGATCATAAATATTGGTATTATATTAAAAGCTAGAACGGTGGATATTCACCAAGAGCGAATCGAACATGCGAAGATACACCACGGGAAAATTAAACCGGGTAATAAAAGGAAGGAAACAACATGGTAAATAATAAAGAACGATTATTAGCAGGAAAATTATATCGATCAGAAGGAGAAGAAATATCAAAAATGAAACATCATGGGCGTCGTTTAAGCTATTTATTTAATCAAACTGCACCAGATGAAAATGAATTACGTGAAAAGCTTATTCGGGAACTCTTTGGTTCTGCGGGTAAAAATATTTATGTTAAAGCTCCTTTTTACTGTAGTCACGGTTCTAACATTTCTGTCGGTGATGACTGTTTTATCAATTTTGATTGCATCTTTTTAGATTTAAATAAGATCACTCTAGGCGATAATGTAATGATTGGTCCAAGGGTATCCATTTACACCGCTTCTCATCCCATTGATTTAGAAGTCAGAAAATCAGGTTTAGAATATGCACTTCCAGTGACAATCGGCAATGACGTTTGGATCGCAGGCAGTGTAGTCATAAATCCCGGAGTAACAATTGGCGAAGGCACGATCATTGGTTCTGGTGCTGTCGTAACCAAAGACATTCCCGCAGGTGTCATCGCTGCCGGCAATCCCTGCAAGGTCATCCGCAATATAACACCAGTTGATCGACAATACTGGTTGGAGCAGCAGAACGACTATTTAAACACTCTATAAAAGACAGAGGATCTTCTCTGTCTTTTATAATTAAAACTTCCTTTTAAACGGATAGTTCATCAAATATTGATTTTAAAACAGCATAAAGCCCTTCTGGATTTTCCAGCATAATCATATGACAGGCATTATGAACAAAACGAATCTCTAATTTTTCCAGTGCGCTTATCGGTAAATTTAAATCTTCAATTTTACGTTCATACTCTATCTGATTACGATCTCCGTAAATAGCATATACTTTTTGATCTAGCAATTCTAAATAATGCGTATAATCAAAATCCTCTTGAATTTCTTTAAATAACTCCGGAGTATAATACTTTCTTTCATCTTGAAACATTTTCAAAATTTTCCCCCATATGCCGTCACATGCTCCTGTGTCATTAAATTTCTATAAAAACTTTCAGCAGGTTTCATATAAGTCATTCTATATAGAGGTTGCTTGACTGATTCCTTTAATATCATTATTAATTTTAATGTATATATTTTCACTCATTCCCCACTTTCATTTTAGTCTGACATTCACTGCATTCTCCATCATGCAAAGAAATAATCCCCCCACAGTTCTTACATGTATATTTATTCTTTTGCAGGCGCATGAATTCGGCAAGCCCTTTTTCCTTAACAAGCTCACTGTTTTTTATCAGGCTCGTCTGATAACGTTTATTATAACTTTTTTCTAAATTCTTAACTCGAACACAAGGATATTCCGAGCATTCAAAACAATACGTAATATTTTTAGCTTTTACACAATCTTTTATTTTGCATTTTCGACAGTGTTCAGGTTTTCCAAGGTCACTTTTTAAGCATCCATCACATGGCTTCTTATGATAACAATGTTTATAGCAGACTAAACAGTTCATGCCGCAGGGGGCAAAATAAACAGGATCAATATTTGTTTCAGGCATTTTCATAGCTTTCTCCTTTGCTTCTTATTCTACTCTTTCACCATGCACTTTAACTCTTCCATGATCGGGACATTCCACATCAAACATCGCCGTTTTATGCTCACCATAATCCAATTCAGCTCCATTTAAAACAGCATACAGCATTGGATACAGCTGATTCCATAATTCATGACACATCGGCGGACAGAGATCTTCCACTATAAAACTATCTCCGATTTTATGATATCCGCCTCGACAGTGACTGTCTGTAATCGTCAGTTTTACTTTTGCCATGATTTTCTCCTCCTCACATATTTTCATTATATCATTGTTTAAAAGTATATTTTAAATTTTATTTATAATTTGTCAGCATCTTCTAAACAGATCATTATAAATGACTCTATGTTATCTTTAATTAATTTGTATTTTCATATAACACTGTGTAAAATAAAAACAATTGGAGATGATAAAATGAAACTTAGAGAACACTATACCTGTCCATTGGAATTAGTTCATGACATGATTAGAGGAAAATGGAAAACAATCATTATTTTTCAATTAAGAAATGGAAAGCAGTCTTTTTCCAAACTTCTACATAGCATCAATGGGATTACTCAAAAGATGTTGTTGGAACAGCTTCATGAATTAAAAGCATTTGGATTAATAGATAAACGCTCATATGATGGCTACCCATTAAAAGTTGAATACTTTTTAACGAGTCAAGGAGAAAAAATGCTCTCAGCTATAAAAATCATGCAGGAAATTGGCATCGATTATATGGTCGAGCATGAACAAACCGAAATGCTTATTCAAAAAGGAATCCCCTATACACAAAAAAGTAAGTAATTTACTTTATATGTGATTCCTTATATGCTAGTCATAGCATCATCAAAAGAGAGGATATGAGAAAATGAATAAAGCATTATTAATCATTGATGTTCAAAATGATTATTTTTCAAAGGGTAAATGTGAACTGTATCAGCCTGAATTTGCCTTAGCCGTCATAAAAAAATTGTTATTTTATTTTAGAAAACAGCATCTGCCTGTCTTCTATATTCAACACATTGCAGATCAAAATGCGAGTTTCTTTGTTGAAAATACGAATGGGGTTAAACTGCATCCCGATCTTATCCCGTTGGATAATGAAAAAGTTATTATTAAACATTATCCGGACAGTTTTTTTAAAACAGCATTGCAAAAAGAATTAGATAAAGCCGATATTTCAGAATTAGTTATCTGCGGCATGATGAGCCATATGTGCATCGATACAACCGTAAGGACAGCATCAAGTTTAGGTTATACAAACACTTTAATTTCGGATGCCTGTACTACTAAAGATTTAATATGGGAAAATGAAGTGATTCCCGCAGAAGTCGTTCACAATGTTTATATGGCTTCATTAAATCAGAAATTTGCTTCTGTCTTGAATTGTCAGGATTATTTCAATACGCTTTAATTTAAATTTTATTATAGAATAAAACGCATCCTAACCGATTGAGATGCGTTTTAATTTATTATTGATGATCTATCCATGCATTCCTATTCTCTTGTACAAACTCAGCAAATGTTCTAGGTTTTTTATTCATTACTTGTTCAAAGGTATTGGTTACCTTTTTAGCGTTGCCTAAGCGTGTAATCATATAAAGCATCCCCATGACTGAAGCATACTCTTTATCCAATTTTCGGATCTTAATCCAATACTTTTTTGAAAGACACGGACTAGGATTAGCATATCGAATCTTTCGTCCAAGCTCCTTGCTTAATATTGCCGCTACTTCATAATAGTCCATTGCTTTAGGCCCTGTAATGGAATAAGCTTGATTTATATGCTGCTGCGGACGGGTTAAAACTTCTGCTGTGAGTTCACCGATGTCTCTGGCATCAATAAAGCTAGTCAAAGCTTTTTTGACCGGAACCACAATATTATCGAAATGTTTGATTTCAAAGGCATGCACACCACTGATATTTTGCATAAAAAAGCTTGGTCGAATATGACAATACGGAAGTCCTGACTGTTCGATATATTTTTCGATCTTATGATGAGGAGGCATTGGATTCTTTTCAATCCCTAACAAAGAGAGAAAGCAGACCATTTGCATGGATGGCTTTGTTTTCAGACTTTCAATAAAAGGTTTTAAATCCTCCGGTTTCCCTAAATGCGGAGGTCTCATAATAAAGACACGATCAACCTCTTTTAATGCTTCTTCATAGCAGCTTTGATCAGTAAAATCAAAATAAACACATTCTGCTTTATCACGATATCTTTTTTTTAGCGCAGTGACATCAATATCTGCCACAACTACTTCCTGCCCATTGCTAATGGCTTGCTTCGCCACGAAGCCTCCTACATTCCCTAATGCTCCTGTAACCATGATTTTACCCATCTTTTCTTTCCTCCAATAATATTTCGTTTGCCTGTTTCAATAACTCAATAAATTGTCCAAACTTTTCTTCACCCATATTCTTTTCTAGGAGTACCAGATTTTTATAATATTCCTCATAAGTTTCTTCCACTAAATCAATGGCCAGAGTCGTTGGCATAAGAAAAACACTTCGTTTGTCTTCTGTAGATCTTTGTTTTATAATATATCCTTTTTTAGTTAATGATGTCATCATATTTGTGACCATCGCTTTAGATACTTTGAAAAAATCAGCAATAGCCATCGGTGTCTTGACGTGCTTTGTTTTTACTAAATAAATTAACAGCCCCATTTCACTCGAACGAATCGGCAAAGCTTTCTTTGTATTAATATTGATCCTGCAAAACAATGAAATTTGGTCTGCTGCATACATTTGTTTATCCATCATGTCCTCCTTTATAGATAGTACATCTTGTTTACTATATTATAGTACATCCGGTGTACTAAGTCCATAAAATAAAAAGATAATGCTGCACTTTAGTGCAATACATTATCTTAAAGCGTTATTTTTTTGAAAGCTGTACAATATTTTCAATCCCATAAGTTTGAGCAAACAAGTCAACCGGCTGACATGGTCCGATCACTTGATAACCAAATTGAGTTAAATAGGCAATATCACGTGCCTGAGTAGAAGGATCACATGAGATATATACTAATTTACGAGGATCTAATTTGACTACTGCATCTAAAAATACCGTAGAGCAGCCTTTTCTCGGTGGATCCACCATCACCACATCGATATGTACCCCTTCATCCGCAAGTTGAGTCATATATTCGGCAGCATCTGCCACTAAAAACTCTACATTATCGATATGATTAATTTCTGCGTTCTTTTTCGCATCTGCAATCGCCTGTTCAACAATTTCAACGCCAATGACTTTTTTCGCTGATTTTGCCATGCACAGAGAGATTGTACCAATCCCGCAATAAGCATCAATAACCGTATCTGTAGGCTGAAGGTCTGCCAGTTCAATCGCTTTATTGTAAAGAACTTCCACTTGCGGCGGATTGATTTGATAAAACGATTTCGATGATATATTAAATGTTAATCCATTTAATACATCCTGAATATAGCCTTCTCCAAACCAAATATTCTCTTTTTCACCTAAAATAACATTATCACGACGTGAATTAATGTTTTGAATAATCGTTTTTAAATTAGGAAATTCTTTCGTTAGGACATCAATAAATACCTGTTTATGTTTAAACTGTTCTTTGTTAGTAATCAAAACAAGCATCAGCTGACCCGTTTTAAATCCATATTTGGTTAGAATGTGACGCACCATTCCTTTGCCGGTCAATTTATCATAGGGTTCAATTCTATACTCTATCATCAATTCCTTTACACGATTAACTAATCGATTTGATGCGTGGTTTTGAATAAAGCATTCTTTGGTTGGAATAATGTCATTGGAATGCTGCTTATAAAATCCGGTTTCTAATTGTCCATTAACATAACCGACTGGCATCTGCACTTTATTGCGGTAAAACCAAGGATCTTCTTGAACAAGTGTTTGTGCTACTTCACAGTCTACTTTTCCTATTCGCTGCATGACATCTTGAACACGCTTTTGTTTAAAGCGCTGCTGTGCTTCTTTAGATAAATGCTGAAGATGGCAGCCCCCACATTGCTTATATACCAGACAGCGCGGCTTCACACGATCCTTAGATACAGTGTTCAATTCGATCAAACGGGCAATCCCATAGTTTTTTAGCTGTTTAATCACTTTAAGTTTCCCAGTTTCACCAATCAGCATCCCTTTAACAAAATAAGGAATCCCGTTTACTTTTACTACCCCTTGTCCCTCGTGTGTTAAATCGACACATTCGGCTTCAAAATAATCATTCTTTTTCATTTATTCTCCTTTAAAAAAACGAGCAATGCTCGTTTATTCGTTATTTTGCCCTGCTACAACACTATCCGCTAAAGCTTGATCTTTAGCGTTCGCATCTGTAAAGGTAATCTCGTTATTTCTATACTGCTTCGTTCCATAAGCCGGGAATCCTTCCTGACCGCCATATAAAACGATTTCTAAATCGTACTGACGTCTGTCTCCATCTACCGACAGCATTTTAGAATAAGCATCTTCTTCTGAATTCTTAGGATATCCCATGGTATCATCAAAGACGTGAGTTGCATCAATGACCATTTGTTTCGCATCTTCCAATGCAACATCATCATTAAATTTGAATTCCATTTTAATAATAAGACAATCCGTACTAATTTTAATTGAAGACAATCCTTCTGTCTGACCGATTTTTTCTTCTGCTTCAGTCATCTTAGAAAGATCTAATGTCATACCGCTTGAACAACGCTGACCATAAACCGGTCCTTTTGTATTCAAAGAACTAAACATATAGTAAGCAAATCCTAAACAGCAAACAACAAAAACAATCGGTATAATATAAATCGGCTTGAACTTGCGTTTTCCTTTGCTTTCTTTTGTACGTCTTCTTCTTGGTGCTGATGTATTGTCATCTACACGCTTTGAATCCTCTGATCTGGCATGTCGAAGTTGTTTTTTATTACTATCACTCATTTTTTCACCCTCTTAACGCTATTGTATCAAAATTTTCTCAATAAGTATAGAAAAGTTGTTATCTCGCCTTTAATTCTTCGATCAATACCTTATTGGTTACTCCCGGATTTGCCTGTCCGCCCGTCGCTTTCATGATTTGTCCAACTAGGAATCCGACAGCACGATCTTTTCCGTTCTTATAGTCTTCGATTGACTGTGGATTTTTATCGAGTACATCACAAACGATCTTTCTGATCTCATCTACAGAAGAAATCTGTTTCATATGATTTTCTTCGATGATTGTTTCCGGATCCTTACCTGTTTCCATCATTAAATCAAATACTTTTTTCGCCTGTTTGCTGGAAATCGTTTCATCGACAACACAATTTACCATTTCGGCTAAAGATTTAGGCGTCATCTTAATTTCTTCAATGGTCATGTTGGACTTATTTAAATAAGCCATTGTTTCTCCTAACAGCCAGTTACAGACTAATTTCCATTCCTTGGTAAATTGAATAGCTTCATCATAATAATCTGAAATTTCTTTTGTTGCCACTAAGATTTTAGCGTCTTTTTTAGGCAGCTGATATTTTTCAGTATAGCGCAAAACACGCGCTTCCGGCATCTCCGGCAAAGCTTCTTTAATATCCAACACCCATTGATGATCCAAACGAATTGGTAGAATATTAGGCTCTGCGTAATATTTATAGTCTACAGCATCTCCTTTTGAACGCATCAAGACAGTTTCTTTCAAGCCTTCATCGTAGCGGCGTGTCTCCTGCAAAACCTTTCCGCCTTGAAGAAGAATTTTTTCTTGTCTGCTGACTTCAAATTCAATCGCTTTTTGTACATTGGAAATAGAGTTTAAGTTTTTAATTTCCGTACGTGTACCGAATTTATCACTTCCAAATGGACGGATAGACACGTTGACATCACAACGCATTGATCCTTCTTCCATTTTTGCGTCACTTACTTTTGTATAAAGGAAAATAGAACGTAATTTTTCCAAATAAGCCGCAGCTTCTTTACCACTGCGAATATTAGGTTTAGTTACAATTTCGATCAAAGGAATTCCTGAGCGGTTGTAATCGATCAGTGTATGGTCATCAAAATGCAATTGTTTTGCAGTATCTTCTTCCATATGTAAGCGTTCGATTTCAATCGTCTTCTTTTTGCCGTCAGCTTCAATTTCCATTGTTCCATTACGCCCAATTGGGAAGCGATCCTGTGTAATCTGAAATCCTTTCGGTAAGTCAGAATAGTAATAATTTTTACGGTCAAATCGAAGCAGTTCATCAATTTCCATATTTAAGGCATGGCAAACACGAACAGCATATTCGACTCCAGTTTTATTTAAGACCGGCATTGTTCCCGTCATCCCTAAGTCAACTTCATTTACTTTTGTATTCGGTGCTTGTCCAAAGGTGACAGGTGAAGCAGAAAACATCTTTGATTGTGTCGTTAATTCGCAATGGACTTCTAATCCGATGATGACTTCAAAATTCATTATGCTTCCCCCTTTGCATATTTATTTTTCAATCCCAATTCTTTTTCTAACGCATAAGCAGCATTAAGAACGGTTTGTTCCTCAAACAATTTACCCATGATATTGATACCGATCGGCATTCCATCAACAAATCCGCATGGCAAAGTCAGACTTGGCGTTCCCGCAAAGTTACCTAAAACCAAATGATTTTCTAAGATCAGATATTCATCAGTCAGACGATCTGTTTCTTCCTCATTGATTTTAGCTGCCACATGTCCCGCAGTTGGTCCTAAAATCAAATCATACTGATCATAAATTCGATTTAATTCTTCAACAATCAAGCGTCTTACTCGCTGTGCTTTTCTAAACATTTTTTCTTGATTCTGAGTAGCTAAGGCTAAATTCCCTAAAATAAATCGACGTTTAATATGAGCTCCAAAGCCATTAGTACGTGAAGCAATCATCACTTCATCGGGAGTGGCAGCCTCTACTCTTGTACCATACTTCACGCCATCCAAACAGGCATGGTTGCTGGTTGCCTCAGAATTAGCGATGATCGTATACGTTGGCAGCATCGCTTTCAATAAAGTTTCGTCATACTCTACAAAATCAACTGTACATCCCATTTTTCTATATAAATCGATCATGTGATCAAAATTTTCTTTAATTTCACTGTTTGATATTTGATCATATACATTTTTAATTACCGCAATTTTTTTATCTTGAATATCGCTTGTGAGATGATCGTAATACGCTTCTACCGGACGGGTTGAAGAAGTCATGTCACGATCGTCTCTGCCACTCATTGCTTCCATAACAATCGCCATATCCTCAACGGTGCGGGTAAAGGCTCCAACATGGTCTAAGCTAGAGGCATAAGGAATAACGCCATAACGTGAAATCCTTCCCCATGTCGGTTTAAATCCGATGACACCGCAGTACCCCGCTGGTTTGCGGATAGAATCTCCAGTATCGCTTCCTAATGCAAACGGAACTAACCCACTTCCTACTATTGCTGCACTTCCTCCAGAAGATCCTCCGGCAATACGACTTGCGTCATAAGGGTTGCCAACCGGTCCGGTCAAAGCCGATTTATTCGTCCCTCCCATTGCCAGTTCATCCATGCTTGCCTTTCCGATCATGATACATTTTTTTTCATTCAGCAAATCAATCACATGCGCATTATAGATAGGCACATAATGTTCTAACATACGGCTTGATGCTGTTGTCTTGATTCCTAAAGTAGAATAGTTATCTTTAGCGACAAAAGGAATCCCGCTTAACCAGTTATTTTCATCAAACTCAAAACCATCCAGTTTTGCCAAAGCTTCTTCTTTAGTAATGGTAACAAAAGCATTTAAACGCTGTTGAACCTTTTGACTGTCGTTAAAAAGCTGTTCATAATATGCTTTAATATCTATTTCTTTATTCTTCAGCATTTCATGCAGCTGTGTAATTGTTAGTCCGTACATTATCCCACCACCTTTGGCATTTTTATTTGATGATCTTCAACACTCGGTGCATTTTTCAAAGCATCTTCAATACTGATCACATGATTTGGTACATCTTCTCTTAAAAAAGAGGTTTCAATCTCATAAGGGAAAGCCATGATATCAACCTCGCTTGTATCAATCTTATCTAATACCTCCACATGGTTCATAAATACTTCGTATTCTTTTACTAACGCCGGCATTTCTTCATCACTGATCGCAAACATTGTTTTTAATCCTAATGCCTTCAACATTTCTTCTGTTTCGTTCATATTTAAAATCCTCTCTAATAAATTGTATGACTGTATGCTTTTTCTCCTGCTTTTTTCAAGATAAAGCCCTGTAATTGATTTTGCGCATAGACAATGCCGGTTATATCAAACTCCGTTGTAAAGCAGCTGTCCATTTCACTCGCCGCCACATTCATTAAAGCATTGGTTTCTGTAAAAGTCTTTGTGTTTAATCTAAATTCAATGCGCATACTGATAATTTTTCCATTTAAATAAGTCGCGTATCCAACCACTCCGGTTGCATCGATCGCTGCATTTTTTATTTTTTCTTTAAATAATACAAACTGACTTGATAACGCATTATCGATTTCCTTAGCACGATCACTGGTAAATACGACAGTTTCCATATCTACATTTTTAATATCACCAGCACCGCCCTGACAATAGCTGCTTAATATAAATTTACCGCTTGTTGCATCGGTTGCCTTTGCCAATTGATAGACACTGACTAAGATCGGCACATTCGCTAAATCTTCATACTGACTGGCAAAATAGTTATAGGTTTTCGTAATGGCTTCTTTAGAATAGCGAATGATGTTTTCCTGAGCAAACTCTTTTGTCACACCATTAACTTCTGCATCCGGTGATACCGCAATCGCTATGGAAATTCCCGACAAGGTATACTGATCACCGTTCTTTTTAACGTATTCCTGCTGTACAAGTGACTCAAAGATAGCCGGATCAGTGACACCATCGACAGTTTCTCCTTTTGGAATCTGAATAGAATACTCGCTTCTTCCCAACAGATTACTGTAATCGTCTGCCGAAATATGGCTTCCTTCTTTCAAATAATGGTCTTTATTTGAAAAATAATCCAGGGAAAGGATCTGAAGTCCTCTCCCAATTGTATTATAATCATTCTGGTTGCTGGAAAGATCGTTATAAACCGTTTCTCGGATCGCACTGCCATTCGTATTGATCGTATTATAGTAGGTATTATCAAATGAATTAGCCACTGCACTTTCTGCACTTGTTTCTTTATTGATGGTATCTTTTACTTTCTTACAGCCCGTTAAGCAAAAGCTAAGTACCAATAAACAAATTATACTTTTCTTCATTCTGACACCATCCTTTCAAATTCCTCTTCCGTAATCACTCGAACACCAATTTTTTCAGCCTTCTCCAACTTGCTTCCGGCATCTTTACCGCAGACTAAGAAGTCTGTCTTTTTAGAAATGCTGTTTGTAACATTAGCCCCCAGCTGTTTTAAAAGCTCCTTGATCTCATTTCGATTGTATTTTTCTAACGTACCGGTCACAACCACCGTTTTATTAGAGAAAGGGGTATCTTCTCTAAAGCTTGTTTCTTTTAAATAAGTCATATTTAAGCATAGTTCTTTTAACCGATGAATCAAGACCTTGTTTTCTTCTTCTCTGAAATAGTCTAAGATAGCTTCACAGATGGTCTCCCCAACATCATTGATATTGATGAGTTCAACATATTTTGCTTCCATTAATGCATCCATTGTTTTAAAGCGTGCAGCCAACACTTCTGCCATTTTCGCTCCAACACCGCGGATTCCTAAACCAAACAGCAGTTTTTCCAATGAATTCGCTTTGCTTTTTTCAATCGCTTCAACAAGATTATCCATTGATTTTTGTCCAAAACCATCTAATTCGATAATTTCATTGACATGGTCTTTTAAATAATAGATCTCTTCAATGTTTTTGATAAAGCCTTGATTATAGAACTGTTCAACTATCTTTTCACCAAGTCCGTCAATATTCATGGCATCACGGCTGACAAAATGAATGATCTTTTCAATCTTCTTTGAATCACAATGCGGATTGTGACAGAAATACGCTGCCTGATCTTCTTCACGAGAAACAGGTTCTCCGCATTTTGGACAAACTTTTGTCATCTCAAATTTCTTTTCACTGCCATCACGGCGTTCAATCACCGGACGAACAACCTCCGGTATAACATCTCCGGCTTTTCTTACAACCACATAATCACCGATGCGAATATCTTTGGATACGACATTATCTTCATTATGTAACGATGCACGCTGAACAAGACTTCCGGCTACACGAACCGGTTCGAGAACTGCATTCGGTGTAATCTGTCCTGTTCGTCCTACAGTAAAAACAATATCTTTTAATTTAGTGATCACTTCTTCTGCGGGGAATTTATAAGCCGTTGCCCATTTAGGAACTTTTACAGTATATCCTAACTGATTTTGCAATTCAATATCATTTACTTTAATAACAATTCCATCAATTTCATAAGGCAATTCACTGCGCTTAGCACTAAATTCTTGAATGTATGCCCAAACCTCCTCAATGTTTTGACAAATACGGGTATGCGGATTCGTCTTAAATCCTAATGAAGCAATCCATTGCAAGGAATCATAATGTGTAACACAATCATAATCCAAAGCATCCGGAACCATGTATAAAAAAGCATCCAGTTTACGCTGTGCCGCAATAGCAGAATCTAGCTGACGCACACTTCCGGCTGCGGCATTACGTGGATTAGCAAAGAGTTCTACTCCGTCTTTTTTACGTAATTCATTTAATTCGTCAAACGATTTCTTAGGCATGAAGATTTCTCCACGCACTTCTAAATCTCCAGTGTAAGGAATCGTTAAAGGAATCGATTTCACCGTCTTTACGTTATGGGTAATATCTTCACCGGTTGTTCCGTCACCTCGTGTTGCTCCATAATCCAATTCACCGTTCTTATATACTAAGGAAACAGCTAATCCATCTATTTTAAGTTCACAAACATACTCCACTGATTTTTGAAGTGCCTCTTGAATTCGCTGATCAAAGCTAATTAATTCTTCTTTTGAAAAAACATTGCCTAATGACAGCATGCTTTTTGTATGTGTAATTTTTTTAAATGAATCTAAAACCACGCCCCCTACTCGCTGTGAGGGAGAAGTCGGAGACAGATACTCCGGATATTTTTCTTCTAATGCCATTAATTCCTGCATCAAGCGATCATATTCCTGATCACTGATCGTAGGTTTATCTAAAACATAGTATTCATAACCTGCTTGGTTTAATAATTTTGTTAGCTCTTGTATTCTTTCCAATGACATAATCAACTCTCCATTCATTGTCTTATTATACCAAAGATGTCATTTCTTTAAAACAAATTCATAAAAAAAATAGATAATTCAAATCATTATCTATTTGTAATTTTAAAAGTAACCCCATTTTCCATATTTTCTACTTGAATTGCATATCCATACATATCCACTACTTTTTTAACGATCGACAGACCAAGCCCAAAGTTACCTTTCTCCCCTTTTGAATAAGGCTTAAATATTTCTTTCAGCAGTTTTTGACTGATCGGCGATCCATCATTAAAGATCGAGATACCGAATTCATCAATCGTAATAATGATTTGATGCTGGTAATAGCGTTTGGCATTCTCAATGATGTTTTCCAGCACATTGCGCCAGTGTTCTTCTTGTCCTTTAAAAATCAGGGCTTCTGTATTTTCAATCACTGTGATAATTTCATCACTGACATCTAATTGAGATTTAATCTTGCCGACCAATTCATTCATATTCACATCATCTAAGATCAGTTCATCCTGATTTATATAATCCAATCGATTCAAATATAGGAAAGACTGCACTTTATTTTCCAATCGTTCTGTATTTTCTAAAATAACGTCCAATGATGATTCTTTAGTACCATAAGGATATATATCATCCTTCATACTTTCCGCATAGCTTTTAATAACTGCAATCGGTGTTTTTAAATCATGTGAGATATTGTGCATGAATTCCTCTTTCAGTTTTTCCTGCTGATCCAATTCATTTTTCATATCCACTAATGCCATCGATACTTGACCGATTTCATCATTTCGTTCGATATCCAAAGTTCCTTTTTCTCCACGTTTAATCGCTTCAATATAATTTTTTATTTTATGCAACGGCTTAATAAAAGTGAATACCCAAATCGTCATGATCAAAGCTACAATAAATAATACGATATACTGAACATAAACTAATTCATTTTTGATGGAGTTAAGCAGCTCTGTCGAATAATCATTATAAACAAATGAAATGATATAGCTGCCGTCATCGGCTAATTTAGTAATGGTATAATAAATTTTTTGTCCGCGATATTCGGCAATATAATTCTCGATTGTTTCTGTCTGCTCTGCCACGTTTTTAGAAAATAATTCCTGAACCATATCACGTGTTGTTATTACTGTTAATGGGGGAATGGCTTCCCACTGAATCGCATCATTCACGATTCTTCGAGTGATATGATAGACCTGTTTTTCTTTTCCTTTATCATACGGGTTATAATAATCCTTTAAATAATCCAGCTGGTTCGCTTGAATAGTTTCAAACATCTGACTGCTTACTAAATTATTTAGATTGCGGTTAATCAGCGGGGACACTACAAAAATAATCAGCAGTAAGATCCCCATAACCAATAATCCTAACTGCTGAAGCAATGTTAAACGCTTACTCATTAATCTAAACGATAACCAAAGCCGTAAATAGTTTTAATATTTAAGTTTGGCATTTTCTTTCTTAATCTTCTTAGCGTATCATCCACAACACGATCACTGCCAAAATAGAATTCTTCCCATACTTTTGACAAGATCTGCTCACGCGAAATGGCCAGCGAACGATTCTTTAAGAAGAACAGCAGCAGATCATACTCTTTTGTCGTTAGATCAATTTCTTCTTCGTCTTTTAGCACCTTACGCTTAACCTCATCAATTAAATAGCCATCTATGGAAATTAAGAACGGATTATTTTTATAGACACGTTTTAAGATATTATGTACTCTTAATACCATTTCCTTAGGGGCAAACGGCTTTGTGATATATTCATCGCAGCCTTTTTCCAAACCGATAATGCGATCTAATTCCTGATCTCTTGCCGACATGAAGACAATCGGCATATCCGGCTTTACAGCTTTAATTTGGTTCAGCAATTCAAATCCGCTTTCTTTATCCAGCATGATGTCAACAATCCATAAATGCACATCATCTTCAATATGTAATAAAGCTTCATCATAAGTATAAAAAGAATAAACATAAAACCCTTCCTTTTCCAAGTAGGTTCTCACTAAATCATTTAGTTGTTTTTCATCATCTATAATATTGATACGGTATTTCATATTATCACCTCATTTATACTTTATTAAAAACATATAAGCACATTATTGCAATAATGTGTGGAAATATGTGGAATTAAATAGAGTAGCTTCCACTACTCTATTTTCACTTTTACTTTTTCTTCACTCAACAACTTAACATCTAACAAGGAATCGGTTGATTTCAAGGTCACCGGAATTTCATATTCTCCTGGTTCCAGCCCATTAATATCAATCGTTGCCTGAATCACAGAGCTATCCAAAGCATAAATCTTTGAAGCAGCACCGGAAACACTGACTGTAATAACACTGTTGAAATCGACTTTTCGATTAGCTGTATTGTTTAACACTTTGATTTCAGCATCATTTATCGTTTTACTGATTCGGTTTTCTACCACAATGCTGACATTAATCGTATCAATCGAAGCACTGTTGACTCCAGAAGGCAATTCAATCGGTACCCCATATACTTCTTTATTTTCATAAATTTGTGAGACATCGACAGAAGCATAAATCGCTTTTACGTTTTCTAAGTTTTCTTTTGCTCCATAGATCATCGCCGTCGTAACAGATGGGGTAATGGAAGCAATCGCTAAACTGTCATCCATCGTACCTACTCGATTCACTTTGACGGGTACCTGCTGACTTGAAGAAGTCACGCTGACACTCACATCCACAGTTGCCGGCTCTACATCTACCTGCAATTCATTATTATACTCATCAAATGCTTTTACTGTTGCCTTTTGAGTAAAGGAAGCATTCACTTGCTTAACATCAATGACCGCCTGTACATATTTGATTGCATCTAAAGTTTCTCGTCCTGATGTCACCGTCACTTCTGATTTTGATAACACTGGTGGTTCTAAAACATACTTCGCATCTTTCTGATCTTCATTAATGTATTTATAGCTTAATGCAAAGACACGTGATTCCTTAGGGGATAAAGTTACACTTGCACTGCCCGGAGAGACCACTGCCGTAATGCCGCCGGAAAGACCTTTAACTTTAATATCCATGGTGTACGTTCCTTCACTATAGCCATTTAAGTCAATATAAGCGGAATAATCACCCTTATAAACCGCAGACTGCAGATTCACTACATTCCCGGTTAATTTCAGAGTTACTTTATCCGGCACTCCGGTTACCGCATAATTCTCATCAAGATTTACGATGCTTACCGGAACATCTTCTACTGTACGCTCTGTCGTTGCCGTAATGGAAGATCCATTCACTGTGATAAACAAAATCGCCGCCATGACAAGTGAAAGCCACTTTGATTTTCGATCGTCCATTAAGATCCCTTCAATCACATGATTGATGGCATCAATAATCGCATAAACACTATCCAAAACACTGTTTTTTAGAGGAACTCGCTTTTCTTTTTCTTGCGGCTCTTCTTTTTTAGGTTCCTGTTCACGTCGCTTTTTCATAAAGTTAAGGAAAAAGTCAGTTGAGCCTTCGGATGTTTTCTTATCTTTTTTCTCATCTGCCATTTTATTTTCCCTCCTTTATCGTATCTTCCCAGCCTAACTCCTTAGCTAAGCGATCCCAAAGTTCTACTAATGGAATACGAATCAATTCTCCGTTTTTAGCAAAAGACACATTTCCTGTTTCTTCAGAAACAATGATCGTCAAGGCATCACTGACTTCGCTAAGTCCCAAAGCCGCACGATGACGTGCCCCATAAATCGGACTCAGCTCACGATTTGTCGGTTCAAAAAAAGCACTTGCGCAGGCAATTTTATCACCTTGAATAATCATTCCGCCATCATGCAATGCAGTTCCTTCATAGAAGATGGTTAGAATCAATTCATAACTAATATCCGCATGAATCTGAGTTCCTGCCGCAATGTAATCTTCCAAAGACTGATTCAATTCAAAAGAGATCAATGCGCCTACCCGATTGGTTGAAAAGAACTGCAGTGCCCGTGTCACTTCATCCAAAATATAATGCTTCTTGGCGGTATCCATTGTACTGCGAACCGGTGCTGACAAATTTGCTTTCCCGATCTTTTCCAAAGTTGCACGAATTTCCGGCTGAAAGATAATAAACAGTGCCACCGCTCCCCACATTAACACTGTATCCACTAAATAGCCTAATGTTTTTAAATTCAGGGCTGTTGTTAATAACTTCACGATTAAAATAATCAAAATTCCTTTAAATATCTGTAACGTACGTAAGTTTTTACGAACGATGCTGATCAAATAGTAAAATAAAATCCAAACTAAAAATAAATCTAAACCAAACCGTAAAAAAGTAATGATGCTTGGTAATGTTATCATGTCAAATAAATTGTCCATTATCCCCACCTCTTACTATTATTATAACAAATTTGAGCCTATTATCCTAGTTACATAAGAAAAAATAAAAATTAGAAAACTGTAAAAATGTGCTGAAACTTGTTAAAATTTTAACATCAATAATTTTTTCGCAGGATTATAAAAAAGTTTTCATAATTTAATGCAAAAGGATTGAACATCATGCGAAATAGTGTAAAATAAGATTGTATAAAGGAGAGATATTTTATGGCAGAAAAAATTATTGTAGAAACTTCAGCACGTCATATTCATGTATGCAAAAAAGCATTAGCGGCTTTATTTGGAGAAGGATATGAATTAACAAAAAAGAAAGAGCTTTCTCAGCCGGGACAATTTGCGTGTGAAGAAAGATTAACTATTGTCGGACCTAAAGGCGAAATGCAAAGAGTAAGCATTTTGGGACCTGTCAGAGATCATACACAAGTAGAAATTTCATTGACAGATGCACGTTCAATCGGGTTAAAAGCAGAAGTTCGTGAATCAGGAGATTTAGAAGGAACTCAAGGATGTAAGTTAGTCGGACCTAAAGGTGAAATCGAAATTCCTTTCGGTGTTATCGCCGCTAAAAGACATATCCACTTAACTGTTGAAGACGCTGAAAAATTCGGTGTTGCCGACAAACAAATCGTCAGTGTACAAGTGGAAACAAACGGAAGATCCCTTACTTTTGGAGATGTTGTTTGCCGTGTCAGCCCTAGCTATGCAACAGCAATGCATATCGATACTGATGAATCCAATGCAGCAGGCGGACCAACTGAAGGTATCATCATTAAATAACTATAAAAACAAAAAAACATCTGCGGATGTTTTTTTTATTTACCAAATAAATAATCAATAAAGATCGGAACCTGCTGTTCCCAAGTCTCCTCATTATGCTTACCGTTAATGATGATGCGCGGATACACAGAAGCACCCTGAACATCAAAAAGATGAGCAATTTCAAGATTGCGGCTGGTAGCATAAGTTAGCAGCTGCTTATTTCTTGATTCATCACTTCCCCAATCAATATATACCCAAGTTTTAGGATCAATCGGATAGTGACTGATCATTTCCTTTGTCTTTTTATAGCAAAAACTCACCGCCGGAGATAAGCTTGCTGCCTTTGAAAAATAATCATTGTATTTAGCCACCGAATACAGTGCCATCAAGCCGCCCATTGAACTTCCGCCGATTGCCGTATGCTCACGATCCCTAAGAGTCCGATACATCGAATCTATCATTGGCTTTAGCTCCTCTACAACCCAATCCATGAATGCTTCCCCTTTACCTGTGATCTTTCCAAAATGATGATGATCAACATCAAAAGGACAAAACTCATTTAAACGCTCATTGCCTTCATGATTGCATTCAATCCCTACAACAATCAATTTTGTTTCCATATAATCCAGATATTCTTCCATCTTCCATGATTTTCCATAAGTAGCATCTTCGTCATGAAAGAGATTATGTCCGTCATACATATACATCACCGGATAGCTTTCATCACTTTCTTCATAATGTTTCGGTAAATAAATATGCAGTAAGCGGGGTAATTGAAATGGTGTAATCAGCACCTCTTTTTTTATGATCATCTTATCTCCTCCTCTTGTTTCATTATAGCATTAAAACAAAAAGATAGGCATAAAACCTATCCTCATTTAATTTTTTAATGCCATCTCTTTTTCTAATCGCACTAAATTTGTTTCATATGTCTCTATCTTATGATCTAAATGGTCCAATGAATCCTGCAATTCCTGCATCTTGCTTTGCAGTTCATGGCGCTGCTGCTCCAAAATCATTTTACGCTGAGCAATGGTCTGATCACCTTCATGGAAGAGATGAATATATTTTTTCAGCATCTCAATGCTCAAACCGGAAATACGCATACATTTTAAAAACTGAATACGTGCCAAGTCTTTCTCCTGATAATTTCTGATTCCACTGCTGTTTCTTTCAACCGGATCAAGCAAGCCTATTTTTTCATAGTAACGCAAAGTATCACTGGAAAGCCCAAATCTTTCACTTACTTCTTTAATTGTCACTGCTACCACCACCTTCATCTTATAATACCATAAGTATCGAAAAAAAGACAACTTTGATTTAGCTGTTTATGATAAAAGAAAACCTTGCCTAAGCAAGGTTTAGTCATTATATTAGTGTCCGTTTACCATTAAATCCATAACTACTGGATCTTTTGAAGCAACACCAGCTGCTTTTAATTCAGCAATTTTATCTGCGAATTGTGGTAAATATTTTTCATGAGCTACTAATAATTCATCTAATACAGTTTTAGCGATTGCACCATGTTCAACTTGTGGATTCATTTCGAATGCAGCTAAAGCTAAACCATAGTTACCAGTGATTGCAGCTTCGATAACGCATTCTTCCATAGCTTTCATGATTTGTACCCAACCTCTTTCAGATGGATTAAATTTACCCCAAGTTAAAGGCATAGCCCCTTTACCAGAGATGATAGCTGAAACTTCTACGATTGAATCATATGGTAAATCAGAGATTGCACCATTGTTTTGTGTACTTACAACCATGTGAGTTCTCTTATCATTGTAGATAGAGTTGATACATTCACAAGCTGCATCTGAGTAGTGAGTTCCACCACGTTTAGTTAATTGTTCTGGTTTGTAGTTTAAGTTAGGATCTTTGTATAATTCGAATAATTCAGCTTCAGTTACTTTTACTTGTTGAGCACGAGTACCGATTGTGTTGAATTCTTCAATACCATGTTTTAACATTTCATCATGCATATAGTAATATCTATGGTATCCACAAGGAATAACTTGAACTTGTTTTAAATGATCTTTTAAGAATTTAACATCATGGATGTTTGCAGGTGTTCCATCTTCAACATCTTTGTACATATTGTCAATAATTTTGTCTGTTAAATCATTACCTTGAGCATCAGTTACTTTATGCCAATGGAAATGGTTTAAACCAGCGAATTGATGGATACATTCTCTTTCAGTTAATCCGAACATTGGTGGTTCGCTTAATAAAGCACCTACTGGTACGTTACATAATCCGATACATTTTTTCCATCCACCGTGTTTGATAACTGCTTCAGTGATCATTCCAGATGGATTAGTGAAGTTGATTAACCATGCATTAGGGCATAATTCTTTCATATCTTCAACGATTCCTAAGATGACAGGAATAGTTCTGAATGCTTTGAACATACCTCCGGCACCATTAGTTTCTTGACCTAACATACCATGAGAGAATGGGATTCTTTCATCTTTGATACGTGCATCTAATAAACCAACACGGAATTGTGTAGTTACGAAATCAGCATCTTTTAAAGCTTCTCTTCTATCTAAAGTTAAATGAACTTTAACACCATATGGAGTTGCATCCCACATACGTTGCGCCATTGCACCAACGATTTCTAATTTTTCTTTACCAGCTTCACAGTCTACTAACCAAATTTCTTTGATTGGTAACTCATCGTAACGTTTGATAAATCCTTCCATTAGTTCTGGAGTATAACTACTTCCTCCACCAATTGTAACGATTTTTACAGGTTTCTTTTCCATTTATCTTCCTCCTAATTATTATCTGGATCCCCGTCCACAATAGGAGTATACCGTATTACAGAAAAATTGGTATCTTTTTGCAAAATTTGAAAACGTTTACCAGAACATGAAACTTTTTAATTTATGTTTCTTAACCCCGTTTTCAAGCTATAAGTACAAACTTCATCTTATTTTACTAAAAGAAATGAATAGCTTAGGAAAACAAAAAAACGGCTACCCGTTTTTTTGATAAAGCATTCCATAACGTATATATACAACATTTAAAGCCGTTAAAAAATTAATACTCCCCGATAATGATGAATCGGTAAAATCACTTTCTAATCCATCTATAAAATAATATTCATCCACGCTATCTAACACCGGTGATTCCCGGTTGCAGGTAATCAAAAGCAAAGCAGCCCCCTTCTCTCGTAGGCTTTGGATCATCTCTTTGATTTGATCACTGTTTGCCGACACGGAAAGAATAATCGTTAAGCTGTCTTTATCTACGACACGATATTTTAAATCTTCTTCACCGCGGCTGTTGAAGGAATAAATAAATTTTCCTAACTTCATGAATTTCATTTGAATATCACTCGCTACTACTTTTGAAAACTGATAGCCAAAAAAATGCACCTTCTTGGCTTCATAGATTTTAGAACAGATGCGATCCACTTCATGAATATTCATATTAACATTCATCATCAAGGACTGAATCGTAAGATCATAAACCTTCTTGACTAATTGCTGCGGCTCTTTAAGCAGCGCTTCTTTTTCAGTCGGATCAAAACACAGCTCAGCTTTCGCTTTGACTAACCCGTCACGAATCTCCTGCTTAAACTGAATAAATGATTCACAGCCAAAATATTTGCAGAAACGACTGATTGTCGCAATAGAAGTATAACACATATCCGCCAGCTCATTCACACTGCAGCTAGGTACCTTATTTAAGTTTTGTAAAACAGTCAGGGCAATAGTGTAATTCATATCTTCCCGATTAGATGTATTTATAAAAGATAATAGATTATAGATAATATCGACTTCCTGCATCACAGTCACCCCGCTTTTAGACTATTATACATTATTTCAATTTTATTTTAAAGAATAACTATTGTTTGTTGAAAGTAAAAAACTGACTATTCGTCAGTTTCTTCAGCCACTGCTTCAATAGTCAGATCTGCTTCTTCATCTTCTAAAAGGTCTTCTTCCTCATCAATCGAAGTGAATTCTTCTGCGGCAGCAGGTTTGTCCGTTTTTGCTTCTTTATTTTTTAATAAGTAGATCAGATAGCCAAATGCACCAAACCCGAATCCATAGAAAATATAAGCTGAGCTATTATCTACAAAGTATTGAATAACATCCCCAATACTGCTGCTGATCGTTAATTGTCCCGCCTTTACAAGAGCATTTACATATTCATACGATTTGTAAATACTAAAGATACTGTAAATAAATGTAAGGATGGCTAAAACATAAAATAAAATCGTTAATTTTGAAAAGCGTTTGTTTTGTTTTTCCATATTTTCATTCCTTTCAGATACTGCTCAAGTATATCTGAAAAATATGGTAAGATTGTGTGAAGGAAAACAGAGATTATCTTATCGCAAAAGTGTGTGTCCAGCGTTCATTTCATACACCTCATCGGCGATATTCATTGTTGAATTACGGTGTGAAACTAAAACGATGGTTTTTCCTTCACTTTCCTCTTTCAAAGATTTCAAAATGACTGCTTCATTTAAACTATCCAGATTGCTGGTAGGCTCATCCAGTAAAATAATATCCGCCTGATGAAGAAAGGCTCTGGCAATGCCGATCCGCTGTTTTTGCCCTTCTGATAATAGACTTCCTAATTCTCCGGCTTTTGTCATATAACCTTCCGGCAAAGATTCAATGAATTCATCGATCGAGGCCTTTTTTGCCGCCAGCTTAATTTCTTCTAGCGTTGCATCAGGATTAGCTAAGGCAATATTATTAGCTAATGTATCATTGAATAGATAAGTTTCCTGAATGACATAGGCTTCTATATCACGTAAATCATGCGTATTGATTTGATTTAAAGAATGTCCATTTAAAACAATTTGACCGCTGTCAGGCTCAAAGAAACGCATCATCAGTTTAAGCAAAGTAGATTTTCCGCTGCCGCTTTTACCATGAATCCCAATAATCTTGTTTTTAGGCAAAATGAGGTTTGCATCTTCGATAATCATTTCATTATCATAGCCAAAAGAGACATGTTCAATCTTCATTTCTCCGTATTGAATCGGCTTCTCTCCCGTAATTTCTTTTACTCTCGGTTCTTCTTCAAGCAATTCCAGCAATCGATTGCCGCTTGCTAAAGTGTGATGCAAATTATTTGACAGATTGCTTAAAGCGACTACCGGACCAAAGGAAGACATCATGGCAATGCTGCATACCACAAGTCCGACAAAGGAAATAGCATTACCTTGATACAGCAGGATGCCGCTGACCATCATAATCGTTGAAAAAAGCAGTACACAAATATCACTCGTCGCATAGCTTTTTGCTTCCAATTTTTTTAAGCGTGTCTGATCCTGTTCAATATTTTTCATCCCCTCATTCATTTCTGCCAAACGGTACTGTCCATGATCATACTGAATACTTTCTTTGATTCCCTGTAAGCTGTCTAAAATAAAACCATTCATTTTACCGTAGCGGTCACGATAGTTCTGTCCTGCTTCCTTTCCTTTTTTTCCAAAATGAATAGGCAAGAATACTCCGACTGTTAAATAGGCTGTTGCCGCAGCGATTCCTAAAAGCAAATGATACTGCCCGATAAAGCCAATCATAATGACTGAAACTAAAATAGCAATCATGATCGGAGAAATTGTATGCGCATAGAATACTTCTAATAGCTCGATATCACTGGTAATCAAGGAAACCAAATCACCGCTGTTTCTTCCTTCTAGTTTTGCCGGCGCTAGAGTTCGTAGTTTCATGAATACCTGATGTCTGATCAAAGCTAAGAGTTTAAAGGCAATATAATGGTTAGAAGCCTGTTCAATGTAACGCAGAATTCCTCTAAACAAAGCACACAGTCCAATCAGAATTAAAATATGTTCAAAAGATAGAGCAACAGCAAGCCCCATTCCTTTTAGAACTGCCATAGCCGCCAGAATAGTAATAAAGATGGCACACAGATAACCGATAACACCAAACAAAATAGCGATTAACATGATATGCAATAAAGGAAAGACTAAGCCGATTAATTTTTTCGTGATTGTTAAAGCACTTCTATTCATGAGCTGTCTCCTCTCCTAAAACATTCAGCAGTTCTTCCTGCTGTTTATATACACGTGCATATTCTCCGTCTAACTGATATAAGCCTGCATGGGTATCGTGTTCGACGATCTCTCCCCCTTTTAGCATGTAGATTTGATCTGCATGAACGGCATTATCTAAACGATGAGAAATCATGATCACTGTTTTATGTTTTCTTAAATTTTCAATCACTTTAATAATGGCATTTTCACTTTCAACATCAATATTAGATGTCGCTTCATCAAAGATATAAATCGGCGAATCTTTAAGCAAGGCTCTTGCTAAAATCAGTCTTTGTCGCTGTCCGCCGGAAAGATTGCTTCCTTTTTCCAGTACCGGCATGCTTAACCCACCACGTTCTTTTATAAAGCTGTCTAATTTCACTTCATGCAATGCTGCCCACATCTCCTCTTGGGTAATCGCTGTGTTCCCCATTTGCAGATTATAAGTAATATCTCCGGCAAACAGATAGCCATCATTATTAACGACAGTAATGCATGCCATAAGATTTTTTTGATTAATGTTGGATAGCTCCTTTCCATTAAGCTGAATACTGCCATAATAGCGCTGATGATGTCCGGCTAAAATATTCGCAAGCGTACTTTTTCCGCTTCCCGAAATCCCTGCAAAGCTGACAAATGAATGAGCAGGAATCGTAAAACTTAAATCTTTCAGCACTTCCCTTTCTTCGTTATAGCCAAATGAAACATGCTCTACTTTAATTTCAATATTCTCCTTAAGACGAAGATCAAGTTCTCCAATTTTTTCTAACGGATGATCTAAAATTTTAAAAATATTGTCACTGGCACTCATCCCGTTCATTGCGATATGGAAAAATGATCCAAGCAGACGCAAGGGAATAAAGAATTCAGAGGATAACAAAATAATCAGCAGCATCCCCATTAAAGAAATACGACCGCTGCGGAATTCAAAAATAGCGAGGATAATGCCTAAAGCAGCGCCGCCAAAAGCAATGAAATCCATCACCGAAATTGAATTCAGCTGCATCGTTAAGACCTTCATTGTCACTTTACGGAATGTTTCTGCTTCCTCATCCATCTGTTTTGTTTTTCTCTCATCTGCCTGATAGGCTTTTAATGTCGTCAAGCCTCTTAAATTTTCTAAAAAGCTATCGCCTAACTGCATATATGATCCCCAATAGCGTGACAGCAGTTTTTTCGCAAATTTCTGCACAGCTACAATTGATATCGGAATCAGCGGTACACAGATTAGAAGTAAAAGAGCTGTTTTTAAGCTGATAAAAGAAAACAGAATAAATAAAGTAATCGGTGATAGCAGGCTGTAAAAAAGCTGTGGTAAATATTTACTGAAATAGATTTCCAATTGCTCTACCCCTTCCATACTCATCTGAACGACTTTGCTGGTTGGAAAGAAATCTGTATAGTGCATTCCTAACTCTAAAATTTTATTATAAATTTTTTCACGTAATGTTTTTTTAATCCCTAAAGAAGCACTGTGCCCTGCCATTATCGCTTTTTGACTCCAATAAAATCGCAGACTTATCATCACTGCAATGACCACGATCACAGCACTCAGTTTAGCTGATGTTAATTGCTGCTTGTAAGCAGTTGCCAAAGCATAAGCAATCGCCCCATTAAAGACAATATTGGCGAGCAAGCCTAGCCATTGAAAAAACACTGTCTTTTTAATGGGGGATAAGTTCCCCTCCAGCAATGTCATTAATCGTTTATTAATCATGTTGACCTCCTAATTTCTGATAGTAAAAATGCTTTAAAACAAGTATCGGTCGCTTAAACAGCATTCTTCGTCCACTGTAACGCATAACTTGTCGAATCAGTTCTCTTCTTTTGGCATCATAGCAATGAATCTCACATTGACTACAAAAACTCTTTGTCTCCATTTTAGGACAGCGATCAATTTTTCTTATCGCATATTCCAATAAATCTTGATGCTCACTTGGATTTTCATGATGTGCATAATAAAGGTTAATCAAAGTTTTGATCAATTCTTTTTCCTTTTCTCTTTTTGCTTCTATGTTCATGATTCTCCCTCCAGCTGTGGTGTAATAGTTTTGATTCTAAAAAAGAAATAATAGTATTTAAAGAAGATTAAAAAAACGATAAATAGTTGTCCGTAGATCACCGGACAGATAAAGATTGCAAGAATCATCATGGATGAAGCCGGCAATAGGATTGTTAGTTTTGTTTTTAAAGTCATAGCCTTGGTTGTGACAAATTCATGAATATGATTTTGATAAAGTTTCGTATGAATCAGCCATTGATGAAACTTATCAGATCCCCTCGCAAAGAAAAAAGAAGCCAGCAGTAAAAATGGCGTGGTTGGCAAGACAGGCAAAACAACGCCGATACATCCAATCACTAAAAATAAAATACCTAGTCCTAAACACATAATACGTAATATTCGATGATTCATAGTTCCCTCCTAATTGTTATAACAATCTAACATTTTAATTAATATTTTAAGGACTTGCGTCCTTTTATGTTAGTTTATTCTAACTCTTGTATAATTATAGCATAGCTTTTGTTTATAAAGCAAGAAAAAAAGAGAAACCTTCAAGATTTCTCCTTTATTTATTATAACTCTTCTCCGTTTGTTTCGATCACTTGTTTATACCAGAAGTAAGAATCTTTTTTATAACGGTTCATACTTGCGCCCTCTTCTTCTTCACGATCAACATAGATGAAACCATAACGTTTCTGATAACCATTCAGCCAGCTTAACAAGTCTGTAAATGACCATGTGCAGTAAGAGAGAACTTCACAGCCATCATCACAGGCTTTCTTCAACTCTTCAATATGGGCTTTTAAATAAGCGATACGATAATCATCATGGATCTTACCGTCTTCTAATTTATCAAAAGCGCCTAATCCATTTTCAGAAATTACGATTGGCAGATCATAACGGCTGGTAATGGTACGACAGCACATTCTTAATCCCATTGGGTCAATTGTCCAATCCCAGTCTGTTGTTGGCAGATACGGATTTTTAACGTTTTTAAATAATCCCGGAATACCACTTTCCTTGGCTGTTCCTTTTTTACCGGTATTGTTCATTTTAGTTGAAAGACCTACTCCATCAATCGGATTATATTCCACTACAGCCGTTTGATAATAGTTAACTCCCATGAAATCAAAGTGAACCGCAGCTTCTTTCAGGATTGCTTCATCCCCATCTTCCATCAAAGGAGCGCAGTTAATGCTCTTTAAGAATGCCATCGCTGCTTTTGGATAACGTCCATATGCATAAATATCCATCCACCAATAGACTTGCAGATCATCATAATCTGCTTTCGCCATAGCATTTTCTGGACGGCAGTCTAAAGCATAGCTAGGTCCAAATGCATAGCTTGCACCGATCATCCCGTGATGTCCCATTTCATGGAACTTCAATACTGTTTTAGCGTGTGCCATATTGGCATGGTGATTTACTTGGAAGAACATTTTCATATCCTGTGTTTTTCCAGGCGGGTGCATTGCAGTCAGCCATCCTAAGCTGGTGAAAACATTTTGTTCATTCATCGTGATCCAGTATTTTACACGATCGCCAAATCTTTCAAACAAAGTAACTGCATAGTTAACATAGTCATCAACAATCTGACGATTTTCCCAGCCATCGTATTCATCTACCAATGCCTGTGGTAAATCCCAGTGATAAATCGTCACCATCGGTTCAATACCATACTTGATGCATTCATCGATCAAATCACTGTAAAACTTGATTCCGGCTTCGTTCACTTCACCTTTTCCATTAGGATAAATACGTGGCCAAGCAATAGAGAAGCGATAGGCTTTCAATCCCATTTCTGCCATTAATCTAACATCTTCTTTATAGCGATGGTAATGATCAACGGCGACATCTCCGGTTGTCGCTTTAAATGTTTTTCCCGGAATGCGGACAAACTTATCCCAGTTTGAAACTCCTTTGCCATCTTCATTCCATGCGCCTTCTACCTGATAAGCGGCAGATGCGCTTCCCCATAAGAAATCTTTGGGAAATCCTTTGCTTTTACTAAAATACATAGTTTACCTCCTTTTTTATCATCAAAGAATATTAATCAAGATATTCTTTAATAAACGCGTCTAAAACGGCTAAATAATCATTTCCATCTGCATTATCTAATTGAAACAAACTTTCTTCATCTTTTAATACAAACAGTTCTTTTTTGCAGCGAGCTGCATTGTAAAGCGGAAAGACTTGTTTTAATGGAACAAAACAATCTTTTTTGGTATGTATAAACATCGTCGGAATCTGATTGTGTTTGACTAATTCCACGCTGTCTAACTGATTGATGTCAATCCCATACTTTCTTTTAATGATATAGCGCATCAGTATCACAAACGGGAAATGAAAAATATAGTAGTCTCGCTGCATGCGATAGCTTAAAATATCTTTTACATTGGCATATGCCCCATCTGAAATGATTGCTTTAATCTGGTCAAATTCCTGCAGCTTGCCAGAAGCATTGAGAATGATGTTCGCTCCCATTTCCTTGCCAAACAGTAATATATTACCGTCAAAATGCTGATCTAAATAGCGCAGCCAATCGATCAAATCATCTTGATCTTTTCCGCCCAGACGATAAATCTCTCCGTCACTTCCGCCATGACCGTATACATCCACCAGTAAAAAATTACAGTTTAGTTTAGTCTTAAAGAAATCAACATAGCTGACCATATCCATAGCATCTAAGCCATAAGGATGCAGCATCAGCATGGTATTAGGAGCCTGCTGATCAAAATAATAGCCGTTTAAGGTTTCTCCATCACGGTTTTTAATCTGTATCAGATTTGCTTCATCAATACCCGTGAAATGTTTATTCGGACGATCCTGTCGTTTCATCAGCACATCACTCATCGCTTTAGAAGCATGATAGATGGCATAGCCGGAAGCTAAAGCCAAGGCTCCTAACGATGTCGCAATTGCCGCTTTTTTATTAACCGCCATAAATATCCTCCTTAAAGTTTTCCATCAGCAATCGATTGATGTTCATGATTTGTTCAAGTGAACCCAAACGATATTCTGGTTTATTCATAAGATCCGCATAGTATTTCAAGGCACTGATTAGCTCTTCACGAACATCGGCATACAGACATTCCGGCACTTCTTCTAAAGGGAAGCAGCGGAAAATGAAAGAGTTATGATCTTTTTTAAACAAACGAATCAAAATCTCATAGCCACCCGTTTTCAGCATATAGTTTCCTAATGCGATCTGCATATCATGATTATCAATGGTCAATATATCATTTACAATATGTTCAAAAATAATTTCTCTTGTTTCTTCCTGCAGCTTCTTATCCTCTTTATAAAAGCTATATAAATAAGAATAGGCTAGATTGCCGCCCTCTGCATCCTCTTTAATCAGCTTAAAGCGAACACTCAAGGTGCTAAACAAGGCATCAATAATATATTTATTGCATTCAATATCATCTAAAACACTGATCATGCAAAACGTAAAGCGATCATATTCAAACAAACGAACGGTTAATTCTTCAATTTCATCTCTTGCCTTTAAAAAGATCATTTCAATATGCGGCAGACATAATTCAAATATCTTTCTGAAGTAATAAAGATGAAGATAATATTCCTGATCCATATAGTTCACATTGATGCCCGACCAAAAATGTTCGTACAATATTTCATCGCAGATCATATTAACAGATTGAATAAGCTGCTTATATTCATAATCTTGAATCAGTCTTTCTAAATAAGGCAGATAAATCTCATAGAATAAATCAATGGTCTTTTGCGATGTTCCCTGATGATACTCCAAATAGTTTAAGATATTGACAATATCCTGATTGGTAATATCTAACGAACGATCGTTTTGTGCAATATAACCCTTAATTTTATCACAATCTAATTTTGTTTCCTGACCGATATAGCGTTCTAAAACTTCCAATGCTTCTATCGTTAAAGCAATTTGTTCATACTCATGCAAATTCTCCGCAAAATTGACAGATATTTGTTCTCCCAATTTAATTTCAAAGAAGATATTGATTTGCTGGAGCTGAGCATCTCGCATATAATAGTGAAACTTATATATATTTTTTGTTTTCTGATAACTGCTGTGATATTTATATTTTGATTGATAGGTTGATTTATGTGTTTCTATATAGTCTCGGATCAGTTTTCTATTCATCGGCTATCCCCTCTTTTTATATGATGACCTAAATTCAATCAGGCTTATTCAGTAAAAAATCTTACCGTATTTTCTAATACCACCGAAATCTCACGGTAGACTTCATAATTATGACTGCCGTCTAAAATCTCTACAAACTGAATATCTTCACGCTGATACTGATTCAAATATGCTTTTGAGCTTTCAAACGGTACAGCTTCATCTTTGGTTCCATGTATGATCATCAAAGGATTTTGATAATCTTCCAAATGTAAAAGCAGATCAAGATTCATAATTTCATCCACAAACTTCGAAGATAAACGCAATCCCTTACAGTCATAAACATCTTCTTCAATTTCAGTTACTTCTCCGGACTGCTTCATATATCCTATTAAAGCAGGCATACAAAAAGCAGGCGCCCATAAGCAGCATTTTTTAATTAGGTCAGGGAATAAAGCGGCAATGTTTCCGGCGATGGCTCCGCCCATGCTGTGTCCTAACAAATAAATTTCACTGACATCTTCTAATTTCTTTACTTCTTCTAAAATATGAATGACCTGCTTGCATTCTGCCATATAGGTCATTTCTTCAAAATCAAGATCGCTTTCTCCGCTTCCTAAAAAATCAAAGCGAATGCTGCCGATCCCTTGTTTTTCCAATAAACGTGCTAAACGCACAAAAGCAAAACGAGGTCCGTTGCGGTTTGCTGTAAAGCCATGCAGCATCACAACTAAAGGATATTTTTTCTGACTCGGACGATTCAGCATTCCTCGAAGAATCCCTTCTTCTGTTTGTACTTCGCAATAAACTTCCATGATTATTCCCCCCTTAATTCTTCGGCATGAATGGTTAAAAAGCGCGGATAAAAATCTTCTTTAATATAGTTAAGCAAAAGATCACGTATGCATTCTGTCGAATAATCGCCGCCGATCATGACAGAGGTATCCATGATATCTTTTGTCAATAGTTTAAGTTCTAATGGAGATAATGATTTGCCGTCAACACGCATCGTATCACTCACGATCTTCAAGCATCTTTCAAAATCCTCTTCACTTGGTATAGCTGTTACATGTTCCATTTTTTCGCCCCCTTCTTAGCTTCTATTATAAACAATCCCTACTTTAATTAAAATGAATTTAATAATTCTTTTGTTACTACACTGGCAATCAGCAGACCTGCACTGCTAGGTACAAACGGTGAGCTTCCCGGCGTGACCTTACCGTTTTCACTGACTTCTTTGATTAAGGGAGTGATTGGCGGTTCATCCGAATAGACAACCTGACAATGAGCAACTCCTCTTTTTTTAAGTTCACGGCGCATGACTCTAGCCAAAGGATCAATACTGGTCTCATAAATATCACAAACCGTTAAATGCTGCGGATCGGTTTTATTTCCCGTTCCCATGGAAGAAATAATCGGGATGCCTTTTTCCTGACAGGTCATAATCAAAGCAATCTTTGCTGAAACCGTATCAATCGCATCGACCACATAGTCCGCTTTTTCATAAATGGCTTCAAGCTCCTTATCTTTTAAATAAAATTCTTTATAGATCTCTACTTTAATTTGCGGATTAATTGAAAGAATACGTTCTTTCATAACCTCTACCTTGGCTTTTCCGATTGTGTCATGTGTCGCAATGATTTGACGGTTCAAATTAGATAAAGAGACTTCATCGTGGTCAACCAAAATCAAATGACCTACACCTATTCTTGCCAAGCCCTCACAGACAAAGCCGCCTACTCCGCCAACACCAAAAATACAAACGGTTTTCTTTTGCAAGTGCTGATCGTAATCCTTGCCATAAAGCATGGCACTTCTTATATTCTGATTATTCATTTTTTAACTCCATTTAAATTCTATTTCAGCTTTTTATAAGCATTATTGAAGCCAAAGGATATAAATTTCTCTTAAATCTCCTGCTGCTTCGCTAATGCTTTTTCTAAATCCTTAAAATACTGCTCCTGTATCTTTTTCAGATTCATTCCTAAATAAGAAATGAGCTCCATTATTTTATTTTTGAATGTAATCTGTTCTAAAAATATCATTTTTGTTTCATTTTCATTGACCTTGATTAACTTTCCGCTCCACTTCCCCTGAAAGTTTTTATTAGACATAGTAAAAGCGTAAAATTGACAAAATATTTTATCGGTAATCTCAAATTCTGTAGAAAACCCATCTTTAGTATGTTCAATAAAATGTGTCTCATCAATGATCTCAATATGAGAGAGATCACTGCGCCACGAACTGTCAAGATTGTTCGTTATTGTATTCCATATCATTTCAACATTATATGGGAGAGTTACTTTCATTTCTGATTGTCTCATCATTATCCCTCTTTTCTTTTCTATTATACCAAAATTATCCTTTATAAAAAACAAAAATAAGCACTTTCATGCTTATTCGTAATCGGCAATATAGCCTCTCATGTCTAATTCTAGTTTTCTAACTTCCCAGCCTTGAATCAAAGCACCTAAACGTTCTTTAATGCGGACTACGCCCATCTTATCTTCCGCACGAATGACTGCCATGATTGTCGGTCCGGCACCACTCAAATAAGAGCCTAAAACATCCGGATCATTTTTTAATTCTGCCATGATATCAAAATAATTTTCAATCAGATGTCCTCGATAAGGCTGATGCAAATGATCTTTAAAACCTGTTTTAAGTCCGTCATCAAAGCCATTGATTAATGATGCAACTAGTAAGGCTAAGTGAGATACATTTTTAATAGCGTCTTTACGAGAGATTTCCGTTGGAAGAATACTTCTTGATTTTTCTGTGGATAAAGTAAACGGCGGAATCAAAGCAACAAAACGATAGTCATGCTTAATGGGAATACTCAGTGTCACGACATCCTCTTCCTCCATGACCGAAACCGTCATTCCGCCATAAATGGCAGGTGCAACGTTATCAGGATGTCCTTCGATCATCGTCGCTAAATTAAGGATTTCTTTTCTTTCTTCACAGCGATCCATAAACGCATAAGCCCCGACGATTCCGGCTACGATACAGGTAGAACTGCTCCCTAATCCTCTTGTATAAGGGACATCACCCTGACAATCAATGCGAACCCCCTGATAATCTAAGCCGCAGCGTTTTGCCGCCATTCTAAATGCCTGATAAGTCATATTATCTTCATTGCAGAACTGTTCAGGACAGCCGGTAATTTCAATGCCTTTTTCAATCAATTCAAAAACAAACTCATTATAAATCGTTAACGCTAATCCGGAAACATCAAATCCCGGTCCTAAATTGGCGCTGGTTGCCGGCACTTTTACTCTTACTTTCATATTAGCCTCCTATTTCTGCATAATCTTTTCTTTAACAAAATCGACAATACTTTCTTTTTTAATTACTTCTTTAAAGCGTATGTCTCGCTGATCCAAATCTATTAACGGTGCAGGAATTTCAATTTGAGTGAGATCATGCAGCTTTTTAATGGCATCATATTCATCTGCCTCATTTTGACTCACTGCTTTATACACAGCTTCAGGGAATTTATATGGTGAAGCGGTTGCCAGCAAAATGACAGGAAGCGAATCTGCGGATTCTTGACGATAGTTCTTGATCACATGATAGCCTGTCGCTGTATGGGTATCCAATAAATATCCGGTCTGCTCATACATATCATTAATTGCATGCAGCACTTCTTCTTCACTGGCAAATCCGGCAGCAAAATGTTCTTTCGTTTGATCGAAAATAGCTGCATCCACTTCATAAATACCATTTTCTTTCAAATTTGTCATGTACTGATTAACCATGTCCCCGTTTTGATCACTTAAAAACCAAACTAAACGTTCCAGATTACTGGAAATCAAGATATCCATTGCCGGTGCGTTCGTCTTATAAAACTCACGGTTTGCATCATAACGACCAGATGTAAAAAAGTCTGTCAAAATATTATTTTTATTGGAAGAACAAATAAATTTATGAACTGGAAGTCCCATTTTCTTAGCGATAAAACCAGCTAAAGCATTTCCGAAATTACCGCTTGGAATACAAAAATCAACTTCATCATGCAATTTAATCTCTTGTTTTTTCACTAAGCTTAAATACGTATAGAAATAATACACAATCTGCGGCAATAATCTGCCGATATTAATTGAATTGGCTGAGGATAAGAATATCTGATGAGCCTGACTCACTTCTTTTACAGAAGCATCATTGAATGCCTGTTTTACTGCGGTCTGAGCATCATCAAAGTTACCATCAATACCAATGACCTCTACATTCTTTCCTTCCTGGGTGATCATCTGCTGTTTTTGAATAGCGGATACACCGTCACTTGGGTAAAACACTTTGATGCTTGTCCCTTCCACATCCTTAAACCCCTCTAAAGCGGCTTTACCGGTATCTCCGGAAGTTGCAGCTAAGATCATTACCTCGCGCTTTTCCTTTTTCACTTTCAAAGAAAGAGTCATCAAATGTGGCAGTAATGTCAAAGCCATATCTTTAAATGCTGCAGTCGGACCTTGAAATAGTTCCGCTATATAAAGATCACCGGCTTTTTTAACCGGTACTACTTCCTTAGGAAACAAGCTTCCGCCATATGCGGCTTGACATGCTTCTTCTATTAATACATGACCATCCTTTGGTACAAAACATTTTAAAACAGCTGAAGCTAACTCAGGATAATCTAACTCCATCAGCTCTTTCAAAGAAAGCTGCGGTAAATCAAAATTCGGTACCAGCAATCCGCCGTCATTTGCGATCCCCTGTAATATTGCCGTATAAAAATCGATCGGTTCTTGTTTATTTCTCGTACTTACATAAGTTAATGCCTTGCTCATTGTATCCCCCACTCTCATATTTATAAATCATTCTAATTTAATCCTATAGTAAAGTCAAATAGAACTTAAAAAAACAAGAGATTATTTTTCATATAATAGAAACTCTTAAAAACAAATTTATGATTAATAAAAAAAGAAGACTTACTTTCTAAGAAATAAAGACCGAAGCATGCATGAAAACACTCTCATTGTCTGTTTTTTCGTACAACCTAGATATTTATGAAAACAAAAAGATTTTTTGTCTAAAATTAGGATAAAATAAAGTTGACAGTTATTTGGTTTAGTGGTATTATTTGAACAATTATAGAGGGAAAGGAGTCAATCATATGTATAAAATGATGACCATGTGCATTTCAAACTAAAAATTTGTTAATCACCATGGCAAAATGATGTACATTTTTGACACTTACTTCTAAAAGGAGATGCTTCATTTGCTGAAGCATTTTTTTATTATCTAAGGAGGGAAATAGATGATCATAGGCGTGATTGGTCTGGGAACTGTAGGATACGGTGTCGTAGACATTCTATGTATGGAAAAAGAACGTCTTTCCAACTATCTAAATCAAGAGGTAGTCGTAAAGTACGGATGTGCAATGGAAGAAAGAGATTTACCTGAGGGAGTTTTATTTACTCGCGATTACAAGGATGTCTTAAATGATCCGGAAGTGGATGTTGTCGTAGAATTGATCGGCGGAACCACAATCGCTAAAGCTATTATTATGGAAGCAATCGAAAAAGGAAAACACGTTGTAACGGCAAATAAAGCGTTGATTGCTCATGATGGCAAAGAAATTTTATTGGCAGCCAATAAAAACAATGTTCATGTTTTTTATGAAGCCGCAGTGGGTGGAGGAATTCCGGTGGTAACACCACAGTACGAATCCTTAGTAGCCAACAACATTCAGGAAATTACCGGTATTTTAAATGGAACGACGAACTTTATCTTATCCTTAATGGAGACAGATAACCTAGATTTTGAAGAAGCACTAACGATTGCCGATGGCTTAGGGTACTTAGAAGCTGATCCAAGTTTAGACATCGATGGAATCGATGCCGCACACAAGATCGCCATTTTAGCGAACAACGCATTTGATGGATTTGTTGACTTTGAACGTTTAAAACCTCAGGGGATTCGCAATGTCACCAAACTGGATATGGATTACGCAAAAAAAATGGGATACCGCATCAAGCTGATTGCCCGCGCTAAGAAAGAAAATGATAAATATTTTGTTGATGTTTCCCCTACTTTAGTTAGTAAAAATGATATGGTCGCGAATGTCATGGGAGCATACAATGTAGTAGAATTCAATTGTGACTATGTAGAGAATGTATTATTTTACGGAAAAGGTGCCGGGCGTTATGTCACTGCATCTGCTGTCGTTGGCGATATCATCAAAGTAAGTCAATCTTATAATTGGCAATATAGCAATAAAACTATTGAAAACATTTACCCTATCACAAAAAGCAAATATTATCTTCGTTTAGACCATGCCGTCGATATCGACTATGAATATTATTACAGTGAAAAAAATGTACATATTTACATCACTAAAGAAATCGAAATCGAACAATTGCAAGCACTGCTTAAAAACGAAAAATATTCATCATTTAAAGTGAGGGGTTAAAAATGAATATCATTGTCCAAAAGTATGGAGGTACATCAACACGTTCGTTTGAATCACGTGAACGTATGTACAAGAATATTATCCGTGATGTAAAAGCCGGTCATAAAGTAGTTGCTGTCGTATCTGCGATGGGACGATTTGATGATCCCTATGCAACCGATACACTGCTTTCCATCGTCAATAAAGAACATTTAGATAGTGAGGAACTCGATCGCTTAACCAGTTTAGGTGAAACCATTGCGACTTTAGTTATTAAAGCCGAGCTCGAAAAAAATGGCATTACCACAGCTACCATCAGCAATCAGGAGCTCGGAATCCTGACAGATCGTGATTATCAAAATGCAAGCATTATTGAAGTAGACGGAGAAATGATCTTAGAAAAATTAAAAGAAGTGGAGGTTGTGATTTGTCCCGGCTTCCAAGGGAGAAATGAAGAAGGTAAAATTACGACACTCGGTCGCGGCGGAAGTGATTTATCAGCGGTGGCTGTCGGAATCGCAGTCGAAGCCAGTGAAGTTGAGATCTATTCTGATGTCAACGGTATCTATACAGCTGATCCGCGTATCGTTCCCGATGCCTTAAAACTTAATTATATCAGTTATGCAGAAATGTTAGAATTAGCCTGCAACGGTGCAAAGGTGCTGAATCATCGCTGCGTTCAGTTAGCCGCCAGCCATAACATTCGAATCCATGCCCGTTCATCATTTGAACAATATAAAGGAACTTATGTGATAGGAGATGAAGAAATCATGAAGAAAAGCCTTAATAAACTTACTATTTCCGGGATTACCGGTTCTCAAAATGAAGCTCGTGTCACTTTAGTCGGCGTTGACGGAACAAACAATTCATCAGCTAAGTTCTTTCAAAGGGTAGCAGAAGAAGGAGTTAACGTAAATGTATTTAATCAGGCATTAGTCGGCGGCGGAAAAATGGATATCTCTCTTATTATCAGAGATGAAGACTTACCAAAGGTAATCGATATCTGCAATGAACTCAAACAGCCGTTAAAAGCACAGCGTACCATTGTTCGCGGCAACATCGGAAAGGTATCTGTCATTGGGATTGGCATCAAAAATAATCAGGGAATGTTCCATAAGGTTTACGATACCTTGATTAAAAATGATATACCGGTAGAAATGACATCTTGCTCAGAAATCAATATCTCATGCTTTATTGATCGTGATGATGTGAATCGTGCGCAAGTTGTACTGCATGAAGCTTTTTTAGGAAATGAAAACTAAGGGGGAAATATAAAATGAAGAAATATAAAGTTGCGATTGTGGGAGCGACAGGAGCTGTCGGTCGTGAAATGTTAAGATGTGTCATCCAATATAACTTTCCATTTGAAAGTATTAAGCTTTTAGCCTCTGCCCGTTCTGCTGGCAAAACCATCGAACAAGATGGTCTGAGCTTCGTTGTAGAAGAATTAACCGAAAACAGTTTTGAAGGCATTGACGTCGCTTTTTGGTCAGCTGGCGGAAGCATTTCCGAAAAGTTTGTGCCTTATGCAGTAAAAGCCGGGTGTGTTAATATCGATAACACCAGCCATTTCAGAATGGATCCAAATGTCCCATTAGTTGTCCCTGAATGTAACAGCGAAGATTTAAAATGGCATAAAGGAATTATTGCCAATCCAAACTGTTCCACTATTCAAATGGTCAGTGCCTTAAAACGTTTAGATGAGGAATTTGATATTGAAAGAATCATCGTTTCTACTTATCAGGCAGTTTCAGGTGCCGGGGTTGCCGGAATGCGTGAATTAAACAGTCAAACAAAAGCAATTATCGATAATGAACCGGTTGTTGCTGATACATTGCCATGTGCCAGTGATAAAAAACATTACCAGATTGCTTATAATTGTATTCCGCAAATCGATAAATTCGATTTAGACAACGCTTTTTCTAAAGAAGAGATGAAAATGGTCAATGAAACAAAGAAAATTTACCATAAAGATATTAAAGTCAATGCTACTTGTGTGCGTGTCCCTGTACTGCGTGGTCATAGCGAGAGCGTTTATATCGAAACTAAAAAACCAATCGATATTGAAAAAGCATTCGATTTGCTTGCTCATTCTACCGGTGTTGAATTAGTAGATGACATTGCTAATCAAATTTATCCGATGGCGATTGATCATATCGGTTCTGAAAAAGTATATGTCGGACGTGTCAGAAAAGATTTAGACAATGACCATGCATTAAGCATGTGGGTAGTCGCTGATCAGCTAATGAAAGGTGCTGCTTACAACTCTGTAGATATCGGTCTTAAAATGATCGAAATGGGTCTTCTGTAATTTTAATAAAAAAGAACCTCAAAGTTTTGGCTATCCAAACTATGACGGTTCTTTTTTATACCCGAAACATATTATATTTAATTAAGAAACAAAATAGGAATATCTCTACTAGATATTCCTACTTAAGTAATTCTTTAATAACTCGATATCCTTTTAAGGTTTCTTCATTTCCATTCAAATAGCGGACCAACGTATAGCAATTCCCGCATTGATGGCATTTAAAAAAGAAGGCTTTTATTCCTGATTTGATATCCTCCTGATGACCATGTTCCTGTTTAATTTCATAGCCGCATTGACACTTTAACTTCATCCTTATCACCTGAATATAGCTTACCATAGAATAAAAGTCGAAAAAGGAAAGTTGCTAAAGTTATAATGAATTTATTTTGCTCTCACCAAAATACACTTTTTCAAATCTTCAAGCTGACTTGGATCTTCGATGCTCAGCATTAGCCATCTTTGTCCCATCATTTCTTTTGTTTCAGCATATACCCTTTGAAAAGAATAGGATAAGTTAGGAAGCAATTTCTCAAACGATTCCTTTTCTTTTTTTCCTATCACGATCAGCACATCAAAATATCCCCTCTGTGGATAAAGCGTGCAGATATTTTTAGATGACTTCTTAAATTTCAGATTCCACCCCATTGCCATTGAACAACGGCTGTAGTGAAATTGTGGAAAGCAATGATACACTTCTTCAAAATGATCACAAAGTTCTTTGAACAACGGATTTTTAATATATTCAGCGACCTCTTCTAATACCGGTTTACAAGTCGCATCCCGTTTATCCCAATGATACATCATGATCCTCCTTTACTTTTGCCCATAGTTCAATAAAGCAGTTCTTTGTGTAAGGGTGAAAATATTTCTGAATCAAAATCGGATCCGTTTCTATTCCTTTTTCTTTTAACCAGGTGTCATAAAGGTATTGACTGGCTTTATATAAATAAACATTAACCAACTGTTCAAAGTCTTCCGCCTCATAGCTGCATACAATATATTCCCCTCTCGGAATAATTTGCCTGTCTCCTGTAAGCTGATCATTAGCTTCGAAGCCGACAAAATAATCAAAATATTCCGGATCGGGTGTTAAAGTTAAAACATCAATCCCCACAGCTTGCGGATTTTTTTCATCGTTGGATTCCCATAGTTCAACTAATGAATTGATCTTAGGCTCTCCCAATTCTTTAATTGGCGCTTTTTTCCTTTTGCCAATAAGCTCGATATCTTGTATAACTTTGTCTTTACGAATCGTTAATACCATATCCTCCACAATCAAAGGAACATTTTCCTCAATCATTGTATAATTCAAGATTAAATCCGGTTTTAAGAAATGATCTAGCAACACATTGCTTTTACGATATTCATTCGGGGTTACTTTGTAAGTTGCCTTAAAAGCATTTGTAAAATGACTATGATCTCCAAAGCCATGATCCAATGCTATTTTTAAAATAGTGTCCTGACTGTTCTTTAACTGATCCGCAGCTTTTGCCAATCGTCTTAGCTTTAGATACTCCCCTACTCGCTTATGAACCAAACGATAAAATAATCGCTGATAATAATAAGGGGATAAATTCGCAATTTTAGCTAAATCCTCCACACTCAATGCTTGATCATCATGATTTTCAATATACTCAATACTCTGTTGAATGGCTTCCCATGCATACATATTTTTATCTCCTGCCTTTCTACATGTATTCTAGCATATTGTATTTTATCTGCCTTGCATCTCAGTGCCTTTTGATTGGAAGCCAAATTTCGATTTGACTTTCTTTATTTTCATCTAGCTTTTCCCCATAACAAATAAAATCAAACTGCAGTTCATCATTTAATTCATAATCCGTATTTAAAAGCCATTCTCTATAGATTGCCTCAATTAACGGCTGAACGCTCTCTTCGTTTTTTCCTCTGAGATAAAAAACGGCATAATCGCTTGTCGGTAAAGTCTTACTTACCATGCCTCGAGGAATAGAACTAAAATCTGCCACCTCTGCCATTGCGTAATAGTCAAAGGATAAATGATCTGCCTCCATTTTATAATGGCTGTAATCATTGATTCCAATTAAAAAATCAAGATTTGTTCGGTTACCTATCAAATGTTTTTGACGATGCAGCTTGCGCCAAGTCTTCCCTATCATAAAAAAGCCCAGCGATGTACTGCATGTATATCCGATACATTTGAATCCTCTGTTTTTAACTATTTGAATATGAGCGATACGATGCAGCTCATTCTCTTGATCTGCTTTTTTTATATCATAAGGAAGAATCAGCGAATAGAATTTTTGCTGCTGCCGATAAGCATCCGGTGTTTTCTTATAGCTTTTCTTAAATGCCGTATGAAAAGCCTGCTGAGAAGAATACCCGGCTGTTAAGGCAATTTGAGCAATCTCTTTTTTATTATGTACCAATTCATAAGCAGCATTGCTTAATCTTCTTTTTTGAATATAAAGATGAAGCGGCATTTCCAACAGCTCTGACAACATGCGATGCAAATGGTATTTTGAATACCCAACAATCTGCGCCAAAATATCCAAGCTTAAATTTTCATCTAAATGATCTTCAATGTATTGAAAAATGATTTCAACTTTTTCTTTATTCGTTTTCATTTTCTCACCTCAATGTCATTATAATGAAACTGAAAGCTGTTTGCTTCACATTTCTTGCTTTAATGATAATGAGCTAAAGATTCCTTTAAACGCTGGATCACTTTTGTTTTAAGACTGGACGGTTCTAAAATAGTGATCCGACTGCCCAGCATCATAATCCATCCGATCAACCCGTCACTCAATGTCACTTCTTTTACTTCTCCTACATATTTGCCGGATACATCCGATTTCACAATCAGCTGATCACTAAACTGATCGACAACGCTGCGAAATATCTCCTTATCAAATAAAAACTTTAAATCAATCACTTCATTAGAGAAAAACATATTAATCGCCTGTCGTTCTAATTGCTTCATATCCCACATCTCACGAATATCCACAAATTTCATTTTAGTCGTTCGTACTAAGTCCATTCGGTCAATACGATAGATCGATAATTGTTCTTGACGGATATCATTATAGGCTAACAGATAATAGTGTCCCGAATGCATCATCACCTCATAAGGAGAAACGAAATAAGTATGTCCGCTCACATCTTTTTCATAGTTCCCATTTTCACTTTTAACGGCAAGCACTTTTCCGTTTTGATCGATCGTATAACGAACATATTCAAAAATGATTGTCTTTTGTTCATTAATAGCCTGCAAAATAACATTCATTTTAATAAACAAAGGTTTATTTTGTGAATTCATTTTTTCAATGTGCAAACGATCAATTTGCGATTTAGGCGACAGGGCTGTGATTTTTTTAAACAGTTCCTCCCCTTCCTCTTTAGACAATGCTCCGCTTGAATAAATGGCATCATAGATAAAACGCAGCTGAGCATCAGGCAAAATTCCCTTTTCAATAAAATATCCACGCTTTCTTTTCACCTGAATATAAGAAGAAATACCAAACATTTCTTCCATGAATCCATTGATCTTATTTATATCGGCATAAATCGTTTTAATATCACAATGAATATCATACTCCACAGACAGCATCTCTTGAATCTGACTTGCCATCGTATAGGTTTCATTTGATTTTAAAAGTATTTTCAGCACATACCATACCCGACGATCCATTCATTTTACCTCCTATTAAGCATAGCGCTGCTGGTAACGAACGAATTCACTTGGTTTCCATAACTGCTGCCAAGCGTTCCTGCGTTTATAGCGAAGAAGATCTTCTTGATAATCCATAAGAATTCCTGTAAATTCATTTTCATCGACCAGACTTAAAGCTTGTTTATATTGTCCTTCAATTAAATAAATTTCGCAAGTAAAATATCGATTTGCTTCATTATTTTGATCAATATGAGACTGACACAATTCCACAATTTCCTCTAATGGGTACTGCTCAAAAGGGATCAGATGACGAATGACACAGTATTCATCCGATGTAAAATAATGATCGATATGTCTTATTATCACATTCAGCAGATTCTTTTTATACTGATTGAAAGGAGCATAATGCATTCCAAACAAAAGATCCATATAAATGACAAATTTCTCAAGCTCAATGTAATGATCTGCCTGATCTGCACAGCACTTTAACTTTTTAAAGAAAAATTCGCAAGCCTGAACATCATCCTGAATATTGAGCTGCAATTGTTCCATAGATTCGGACACATAAAATAAGGTCTTAATCCTATCATTTTGACAGGTTGCAATAAATGTATTTAAAAATGCATATAACTGGTGAAAATCGACCATTCTGCTTGTTTTATAATCTAATCTTTTCATAAGTATCGCTCCTTTTCTTTACACCTCTATTATATAAAAGATAAAGAAATAACAAGGCATTCCATACACGTTAAACTCCGAATAAACGGTTTTGAAATAATTGTCATATTTATTGAATTCTACAATATAGTTTATAGAGGTGAAAAAAATGTGTGGAATTGTTGGAATATCTAGTTTTACAAAAGATTTGCAGCTGAATACAGAGACAATCAAAAAAATGTGTCAAGTATTAAGCCATCGCGGACCCGATGATGCAGGGATCGAAATCTATGAAAATGCATTGCTCGGTCACCGCCGTCTTTCTATTATTGATTTACACAGTGGACATCAGCCACTAAAATATACGTATCATGATCAGGAATATTGTATTGTCTATAACGGTGAACTTTATAATATGAAGGAATTAAAGGAAGATCTGATTGATAAAGGATATCAGTTTGCCACTTCCAGTGATACCGAAGTCGCTTTGGTCTCTTATATTGAATATGGTCCTGAATGTGTCAAACGCTTTGAAGGGATTTTCAGCTTTGTAATCTACAGTGATGATCAATTATTTGGCTGCCGTGATCAATTAGGCGTTAAACCGCTTTATTTTAGTTATGATGAAGATGAGCTGGTCTTTGCATCAGAAATAAAAGCGATACTGATCTATAAAAACAAGGCGGTTGTAGACCGTACCGGTGTCTTAGAGCTACTTGGGCTAGGACCATCACTTAGTCCCGGTAAAACCGTTTATAAAGGCATTGAATCTTTGCGCCCGGGACATTATTTTATCTATAAAAACAATCATTTGATGATTAAACGCTATTTTAAGCTAAAATCAACAAAACATACAGATGATTATGATACTACGAGACAAAAAGTCAGAAAATTATTGATTCATTCCATCACTCAACAATTATTAAGTGATGTCGAGATTTCTTCGATGCTTTCCGGTGGTGTTGATTCCAGTATTATCAGCGCTATTGCCGCAAGCTATCTTCCTAGTCTTGCCACGTATTCGATTACGTATGAAGACCAAAGCAAATATTTTAAAGCCTATGACTATCAGACCAGTCAGGATGATGATTTTATCAAATTAGTCAGTGATCGTTATCATACTGTTCATTTTAATGTGATTTTAACGCAAAAAGAATTAGTTAAACATTTGGAAACCTCATTAATTGCCCGTGACATGCCGGGAATGGCAGACATTGACAGCAGTTTCTTCTGTTTCTCTCGTCATATCGGCTCTAACCACAAAGTTGTCTTATCAGGAGAATGTGCAGATGAAATATTCGGCGGCTATCCTTGGTTCTATAAAGAAGAATTATACAATAAGGAAAACTTCCCATGGCTCTTAGATCAAGACAAACGTATCGAGCTTTTCCATGAAGATATCAAGAAGCTGCCATTTAAAGAATATATCCAACAGGCTTACGACAATACAGTCGGTGAAATTGACGAGATCAATGAAGAGGAAGAAGATAAACGTAAGCGACGCATGATTTATTTATGTGTAGAATGGTTTATGCAAACCCTATTAACCCGCAGTGATTCTCAAACGATGCAGGCTTCCATTGAATGCCGTGTTCCTTTTGCCAATGCGAAACTGATCGAATATGTTTACAATATACCATGGAATTATCTTTATGAAGAAGGTAAAGAAAAAGCCTTACTCCGTGATGCCTTTAAAAATGAACTGCCTAAAGAAATCCTGGAACGAAAGAAAAATCCATATCCTAAAACACATTCTCCGGTCTATACAGAACTTGTCTGTCAGCTTTTAAAAGAAAGTCTGGAAGATCAAGACAGCATTCTTTATAAACTGTTTGATAAAGAAAAATTAAATGATCTGATTGAAACAAAAGGAGCTTCATTTTCTTATCCATGGTTTGGTCAATTAATGATGGGACCACAGCTGATTGCCTATCTATATCAGATTCATTTATGGGGAAAAATCTATCATATCGAATTAGAGTTATAAATGAACTCAGATGGCTTAATAACTAAGTCATCTTTTTTATTACATTTATATCTTTACAGTGTAAAGTTTGTATGTTAAAATCTAAGCAGTGATAAGATTGGAGGAAAACTATGGAAAACAAACCCTATCATCATGGCGATTTGCGCCGTTTGCTGATTGAAACAGGATTGGAATTTATCAGCAAGGAAGGCGAAGATAAATTATCTTTGCGAAAAGTAGCGGCACTTTGCCACGTCAGCAACGCTGCTCCCTATGCTCATTTTAGCAGTAAAGATGAATTTATCGGTGCTATCCAAAAGCATATTATGGATACTTTTACGCAGGCATTGGAAGAAACCGCACAGCAATATCAGGATACCCCTGAATTATTGCCAAAGCTGGGAAAAACATATGTTTTATTTTTTTACCATCACCCATTGTATTATGATTTCTTATTTTCCAGAAAAAATATGAAAATCTCTCTATCCTTAGAAACCATCAATAAAAATGAGATACCGCCACTGGAAATACTAAAAAAAGCAGCTATCCAATCCTTTAAAAAGACAGGAATGTCAAATGAGACAATTCAGGATAGTGTGATTGCCATGTGGGCATTCGTACATGGACTCTCTGCAATCATGACAATGCCAAATGTTGAATTTGACTATGATCTGGAATCAAAGATTGAAGACATCATTAAAGCCAGTGCTTTTTCATCCTTCTTCTTAAAGGAGGAGCAATCATGAAAGTCATTATACATGATCTTAAAAATGAGCAGTTTCAAACCCTTTTTCCCAATTTAAATAAGGATACTCACATTATCTTTGATAACGGAAAAATCAAACACTGTATCGGCTGCTTTGGCTGCTGGATCAAAACTCCCGGCACATGTGTGATAAAAGACGGCTATGAACATACAGGGGCTGTTTTATCTCAGGCAGATAAAGTTATCATTATCAGTCAATGTGTTTATGGCGGATACAGCCCTTTTATAAAAAACATCGTTGACCGCAGTATCTCTTATGTACTCCCCTTCTTCAACACGATAAATGGGGAAACACATCATCAGCCCCGTTATCAAAATAAATATCAGCTTTCTGTTTATTTCTACGATGAATCCATAAGCTTACAAGAAAAATCAGTAGCACAAAGCTTGGTAAAATCCAACAGCATTAATTTTAATAGTACTCAATATAAAGTCTCATTTTTTGATTCAATACATCTGTTGGCAAAAGAGGTGATCTTATAATGAAAATCAGCATCATTAACGGCAGTCCTAAGATAAGTAAAAGCACTTCTGCACTCTTGATTGATTATTTAACACCTCAGCTCAAAGGAAATGACATTCATATCTACCGTATTCACAAAGAAATATTAAGTGATTGTCAGCTTGCTGATATTGCGGACAGCGATGCCCTTATTTTTGCCTTTCCTTTATATGTAGACAGTATTCCCTCTCACCTTTTAAGAATGCTCATCGATTTAGCAAAGCAAGATTTTTCAAAGAGAAAACCAATGGTTTACTGCATCGTAAACAATGGCTTTTATGAAGGAAAGCAAAATCACTTAGCTATCGAACAAATGAAAATCTGGTGCCAGCAGACTCATTTGACTTGGGGACAGGCGATCGGCGCCGGTGCCGGTGAAATGCTTCCGTATATATCTTCTATCCCTTTAGGACATGGACCTAATAAGAATCTCGGGCATGCCCTTTCCACACTATCCCAAAATATTAAATCTGCCCAAAGCGGACAAGATCTTTTTATCTCCCCTAACTATCCAAGATTCCTTTGGAAGATGAATGCCTCTATGTTTTTCTGGTATCCTCGTGCTAAAGCAAACGGATTGAAAAGAAAAGCCTTGTATCAGCAGGCAGATAAAATAAATTTTCATCAATAAAGTCACAATGAAACAATACTCAATCATTTTATAATGTAAAAGATAGGTCAACCGATCTATCTTTTTTAGTGATATACTCCCATCAGCCTTATTATTTTTAATTTTGAAATAAAACGCTTGACTCTCCCCTAAAAGGAGACTTTATGATGATGTCACAAACGAAAGGAGAATCAACATGATCATTACAAAAGTAAATGAAATTACCAAGAAATACGGAAATAAAACCGTGCTGGACCATGTATCTTTTTGTGTTGAGGAAGGCGAATGTCTGGGTATTTTAGGACACAACGGTGCCGGAAAAACAACATTGATCGAAACGATGCTGGGTCTTAAAAAAGCAAATCAAGGTCAAGTATTCCTCTTTGATCACAATATGATAAAAAGAGAACAGCAGTTATTTGAAAAAATCGGGGTACAGCTCCAGCATTCTGCTTATCAATCAAAAATTAAAGTGCATGAACTATGTCAGGAGCGTGCTGTGCTTTATCAAAAAGATATCGATGAAGACCGATTATTATCTGATTTTGGTCTCTTGGATAAAAAGAATCAAATGGTCGAAAGCTTATCCGGAGGGGAAAAGCAAAAGCTTTCTATTGTGCTTGCGGTTATGCACGAACCTGAACTTATTTTCTTAGATGAGTTAACTACCGGATTGGACGTTGTTGCAAGAAGGGAAATTTGGAAGTATTTGCTTGAGCTAAAAAAGAACAAAAAGAGCTTGATCTTGACTTCGCATTATATGGATGAAGTAGAAACCTTATGTGACCGTATCCTCTTATTAAAAGATGGAAAAGAATTGATCAGCGGCACAGTGAAAGAAGTAATTGAAAAGAGTCCTTATGATAATTTAGAAAAAGCATTTTTATGGTATATGGGTGAGGAGGTTCTATTATGAAAAAATATTTGACTTATTTAAAAATTGAGGCCCTTTTGGCATTTCGCAGCATTGACTTAATCTTTTTTGGTGTGATTATGCCGATTGGAATTGCAGTTCTTATCGCTGCCATTGGCGGCAATAGTATGACAGCTAATGGATACACCTATCTTCAGGGAACTTTCGGTTCATTGATTACCGTAGGTATCTGTGCCACTGCCCTAATGGGAATCCCGTTATGTCTGTCCGATTATCGTGATAAAAAAATTCTAAAGCACTTTTTTGTAACGCCCGTACGTCCAAGTATGATATTATTGGTACAGGCTGTAATCAATGCCTTGATTTCAATTATCTCTGCCATTGCCATTTATATTATTCTAAAACTGGGCTGGGGTTATGAGATTAGTGGAAGTGTTGGTATGCTGATACTGTCTTTTATGGTGACTATGTTTGCGCTTTATGGTTTAGGTATGCTGATTGCAAGTTTATGCCGCACAACTAAATCTGTCAATTTAGCCTGTACGCTGTTTTATTTTCCGATGTTATTTCTATCCGGAGCGACAGTTCCTTTTGAAATCTTTCCGAAATGGCTGCAATCCATCGCCAACGTTTTACCGTTAACACAAGGGATCAAACTCATCAAGGGTTATTCATTATCATCACACCCTAATAATACAGCTGGACCATTTATTATTTTATTTGTTGTTGCTGTGATCAGCATTATTTTATCGATCAAAACATTTAAATGGGAATAGGAGGACATATTGATGTATCGCATAGGAGAATTTTCTAAAATGAGCAAGGTCTCAATCAAGACCTTGCGTTATTACGATGAAATGGATTTATTAAAACCGGAATATATCGATCCTGAAAGCAGCTATCGCTTTTATACGACACAGCAGCTTATTCAAATTCACAGTCTGACTGCTTATCGTCAGATTGGCTTGTCGATCAATGAAATCAAACTAATCTTATTAGGGCAAAATGAAGAGGACATTTTAGAAAAACATAGGTCTGAAATGCAAAAAGAAAAAGAACGCTTGGCAGAAAAGATTGCTCGTATTGATTTTCTGTGTTCACAGCAAATAGATGAGCAGCTTTTGCAATATAAAGCTATTATCAAAGAAATCCCCGAGCTTATCGTCTATTCTAAAAAGATGCATTTAAACAGTTATCACGATTACTTCGATGTCATTCCGCCATTAGGCGCAGAAGTCACTCGTTTAAATCCGGAGATTCAATGTACCTTCCCCGCATACTGCTTCATTAGTTATTTAGACGGTGAGTACAAAGAATATGATCGTTACGTTGAGTTTTGTGAAGCTGTAGACCGTTTTGGAACAGCACCAGAAGGCGTTGTCTTCAAAAAGCTTGAACCAATAACTGTTGTTTCTGTTTTACATCAGGGCAGCTATAAAGATATCGGGCTTGCCTATGCCTACGCTGCACAGTGGATCGATAAGAACGGCTATCTTTTAGCCGGAAATCCACGCGAAAATGTGATTGACGGGATTTGGAATAAAGAACGTGAAGAAGATTGGCTGACCGAAGTACAGATTCCTATTATAAAAGAAAAAAATGGCAAGAGCATCTAGCTGCTTGCCATTTTATTTTAGATAAGGATTATGCTGCTGTTCGTTTTTAATGCTCGTTTCTTCTCCATGTCCGGGGAAAACTCTGGCATCATCATTAAACTCTTTTAACTTCTTCATTGATAAAACAGTATCATGATGACTGGATAACGGAAAATCAAAACGTCCGATCGAACCGTTAAATAAGACATCTCCGCTAAAGATAAGCTTCTGATCTATTAGTTCAATCATGCTCGATCCCGGCGTATGTCCCGGTAAATGATGCCATCTCACTTTAAACGGACCGATTTGCATTGTCTCCTCACAATCCAAAACAGGTGCTTGAATTATGAGAGGATTTCCCATCATCGTTGACAGATTATATTTAGGCTCTTTTAAATACACATGATCTTCATGATGCAGATAAATGGGACAGTTAAAAGCCTGATACAAAGCATCTATTGCCCCGATATGGTCACAATGCCCATGCGTCAATAAAATTGCAAGGACATCTAATTCATTTTCATTGATAAAATTCTTGATTTTTTTTGCTTGATCCCCCGGATCAATGATAACTGCCCGAAAATTATCATATAGCACATAACAATTCGTTTGAAACGAACTGACCACTAATCTTTTTATTTTCATCTCATCCCTCTTTTCTTTCTCTGCTTATTATAACACATCTTCACTTTTTATTTAATTTATAAATGATATAACTAAAAGCAAGCGCATTGCTGATATTATTCGCCTACAACAAATCTATCGTTCCGCTTCCATCCAAATCATAGTTTAAAAACGATAAAAAACATTACTGTTTTTTATTGTCCCCCTACTTTCCTTAAATCCAGCATAACATTGCCAATCTTCTTAAACCTTAGGTGATGCAAAAAGAAAAAAGAGTGCCAATGACACTCTCTATATTCTTTAAACTATTTTTTCTCTTTATGAGTCGTTTTTTTATTACATCTTGAACAGTATTTTTTAACTTCCATACGATCCGGGTGATTTCTTTTGTTTTTTGTACCGATATAGTTTTCTTCTCCACATTCTGTACATTTATAAATAATGTTATCTCTCATTCTCACACCTCCATACCCAAACTAATTTCGTATTACATAATAACACAATTATTTGTGAATTACCATACTTTTTTTAACAAACCATCAATTTAATCAGGAATTAAAAAGTTATTGTGATAATCCATATTTTTCAAAATATTTATCAAAAATCTGTCCTACGATACTTTGACAAGTTTTTGAGTTACCGCCTTCTCTAGGCGCAATGCATGCATAGGTCAAACGCGGGTTCTCATAAGGCGCATAAGCGATCAAAGCCTGGTTAGGATAATCGGTTCCTGTTTCATCAAACACCTCGGCAGTCCCTGATTTTGCCGCCAGAACATAGTCCGTTTTTCTAAGTCCGGTTAAAATTCCATCACCGTTCACTCCGGCATAGAATCCCGCCTGAATTCGTTCAAACGCCGTCTTCTCATCCGATACATCATCAAGCACCTCGACATTATTCGTATATACTGTGACATCATCACCATTTATATTTGTATAAGCTTCCGTCACCAGTCTTGGCTTCATGCGTCGCCCGCCATTGGCAATCGTTGAAACATACTGTGCCATTTGGATCGGCGTATAAGTATAATACTGACCGATCGAAGCATCAAGAATATTCCCGGCTTCAGGTTCACGATCTCCGCCTTGATAACCTCTTTCTTCATTTGGTACATCAATTCCGGTTTTCACACCCAATCCTAATTCTCCAAAGGAACGCTTGATCTTATCAAAAGCTTCATAGTTAATATATAACGGCTGATAAGGCACATAATTGGCTTCTGCCAAACGCATCGCAATTTTAAACATAAAGACATTGGAAGATTTAGCTAATGCCTGTACTTCGTTTAAGTTTCCCATTGCTGTTTTCGTCCATGATGCTTTCGGCGCCGTTCCCTGAATATAAATAGGTTCATCATACAGCTGTTCCCCCGCCGTATAAAGCCCGTATTTAAATCCGGTATAGACAGTCGCTCCCTTTGAAGAAGACCCAATCGCAAAAGCTTCTAAATAAGCCCCATCCGCAAAATCATAGATTTCACCTGTTTCACGATCCAGCGCCTTTCCGCACATTGCCACAATATCCCCATTATTGGGATCCATCAGCACAACATAAAGACGATCCATATATTGATTTCCGCTGGCATAAGCAATCGAACGCAGCTGAGTCTCCAGGATATTATTGATATATTCCTGTAATTCCCAATCGATCGCTAATTTTAAGTTATAGCCTTTTTCACCTTGACTCAACTGACTTAAAATCGGATCACCGGTTTCTTCATCATATGTCAAGTTATACGTTGCTCCGCTTCCGCCAAGCAGGCTTTCGTATTGTTTTTCTAGTCCTGAAGTTCCGACACGTGAATTCATCTGATAGCCTAATGCTAGCAGAGTATCTGATTCATCTTTGGGAATACCCTGTGTCTTGCTTGAAACATTTCCAAACAAACTTTTCATTGTACTCCCATAAGGATAAACACGTGTATAGTCATGACTGTATGTAAATCCTCTTAATATATTTTGACGTTCACCAATAAAAGCGATATCTTCGGCTGAGACATTCTCCACCACAACATTGCCGCCATTGATATCCTTATTCATTAAGGTATAGACATACGCCTCTTCAAGCGTCAGTTCACCCGAGCTGTAATACTGATTGATCATGTCTTCACTAATACGGTCAATTTTCATGTTATAAATATCCGTATCGCTTAAAGTACCTGCTTTATAAGCTGCCCATTCTTCTTCGGTGACAACCGTTTTCGTCTCTTTATCAAAATCACGAATCAGCATATCCTGCTTATCTCTCAGCGTCAGCTTCGATAAATCTATTTCAAAACGATCGGCAATGATCTTTGCCATTGCTCTTTCTTCTTTCTCTTCGATCCCTTTTGGTGCATAATACATAATGACATTAGTCGCTTCACTTCCCACCAAAAGCGTACCATTACGGTCATAGATCTGTCCTCTTGGCACATCCTGCGTCTTCGATTGAACCTGATAGGTTACTAGCTTTGCCGCATAGTAATCTCCTTGATGTACCTGAATAAATATCAGTCTGACGGCAATCACAACAATCGCCACAACGATCAACCCCATCAGTCCTACCATTCTCGCAAACGTACTCTGCTCTCTTTTTTTACGTTCTCTTACTTTCTCATCATTTCTTCCCTGAAAGTAATAGGTTCCGCTAAATTGCTGCTTTTTCTTAAATTTAAACATGACTTCACCTACCTTACCGCTTTTTCATTATATAAAATAACTCCGGTTATTTTATGTGATTTTTTATTAATTAAAAATGTGAGCGCATTCTGCTCCCCACATCTTCATTATTTTTTTACTAATTCTCTTTGAATCTTACGCATAATTTGTGACTTCGAATACTGCAGCTCACTTAAAATATACTCCAAGGCATCTTTTTGTCCTTCACGATATTTATTACGTGAGTTACGCACATTTTTTGCGACCTTGCTTAATTCATGACGAATGCTCGATTCAAAAAATTCTAAATCATCTTTATAGGTTTCTAATTCCTGTAAATACGTGGTGATCACATTTTCATAGCCATCGCGATAATACCCACGATAGCGACGCCCATACTGAATGTTGCTCATTACTTGTTTCATATAGTCAAAACGTGTCGTAATGACATTGTGTGAATGTGTGGAATAAGGCTTTTCCGGTTTACGTTTTCCAAAAGCTCGGTCAATCCCATCAGAAAGCAGTTCTCCCATATTATCGTAACCACTCTTTTTTAAAGATTCATCAACATTGTCTTTTACTGTTGAAATGGTCTGATCCGCCAATTCTACTAAATCATTGATAAGATCATGATTATTATTTTTATCTCTATCTCTCGGCATTGTTTTCACCTACTTTAAGTTCATCAATCGTTCCTTCTCTAACTAATCCATCTTTTTTAAGCATTGTTTCCAATACCGACATATCACTTGATAAATCTAAGATTTCATCGTCACAAAGCGTTGCAGACATCGTCTCCAAGGCCTGATTAACCAAATAAATTGTTTTCATCAGCTGAGATTCTACCTCATTAAAATCAGGATCCATTTTATTTGTATCTGACAGACGCACATAATTTTTCAAAATTGAAACCAATGTCGGCAAATAATAATAATCAAGCTTAGATACTTTCGATTCCTTTTCAGGATACTGATCTAAAATCTGATCAATAAATTTAATCATCGCTGAAGTATGATATAAATCTTCCGTAATCTTTGTATTTGTAATAGAAGTATTCAAATCATCAATCTGACGCATAAATTTCTTTAAGTTTACCGTTGAATCTTCTTCCTCTTCATTTTCTGGCTCAGTTTCCACCACTTCATTCGTATAAATCACATACTTAAAATAATCATACGTATCTGGGAAAGAGCTTTTAAATTCACTTACCTTACATAATTTTTCATTTTGGTAATATACATCTAATGTATTGAACCCGTTTGCCTGATCACTGCGGATTGTTACATTTTCGTTCAATACCAGTTCATCATGTTCACTAAAATAAGCAAGTGCCTTTTCATCTAGTTGACGCTGCATTTTCTTTTTATCGCTTAATGATTTTTTCTTGCTGAAATATTGGACGGCTCCCAGTAAAAGGAAACTGACAGCAGCTGTCCCTAAAAAGAGATTAGAAAATCCCAACGGAAGTGCAAAAGCTATCAATGAGCCAAAACATATCAACGCCAAAAAATTTGAAGTCCATTTTTTCACACTTTCACCCCCGGAAATTATTATCTCATAAATCAGAAAAAATATCATTAAATATAGTGAACTTTTTACAATTAATTTCATATACTAATTTTATATTCATTTTTAGGATTAATGTAAATGCTATCATTTTATAAATTAAAAGAAAAGCATTAATTTAACCGCTTTCAGAAAATATTTATAAAAATTTAACACAAATTTAATTGACAAAATTTAGAAATAGGCTTAATATGTGTTTGTACGAAAGAGGAGGAATTTTATATGATTAAAATTAAATTAGTTTGTGCAACAGGTGTATCTTCAAATTTATTGGTAGATGTTCTTAAAAGAAAAGCTGCTGAAAAGAAAGTGGATTGCGAAATCTCATCTAGTTCATCAATGAACATTACTGACGCCGTTAATTCTTCTGACGTTTTAGTACTTGGACCTCAATATGGATATAAATTAGACGAAGTGCAAGCATTAGCAGATGGTAAATGTGCTGTCGTTACTTTGAAAGAATATGAATATTCTTCAATCGAAGCCGATAAAATCGTAGATAAAGCGGTTGAAGCATATAACGCATTCAAAAAATAAATAACGTTAAACCGTCTTTTGACGGTTTTTTGTTTTTTGAAAAAAATACTATCACTCTCGTTTCTATGCTATAATCTAACCAATAATTAAAAGGAAGGTAAGTATGGAAAAGAAAATAGTTTTTTTAGATGTAGATGGTACATTATGTAATGATGAGGGATTTGTTCCGGATTCTGCCCGTGATGCCGTTAGAGCGGCTAGAAAAAACGGTCATTTGGTTTATTTATGCACAGGTCGTTCTCAAGCCGAACTTTATGATTTCATTATGGAAGTTGGTTTCGATGGCGTGATTGGTGCCGGCGGAGGATTTGTCTCTGTTGGGGATGAGATGCTGTATCATAAACGTGTGAGCGATGATGATGTTCGTCATTTAGTTGATTTTTTCAATGAGCATCATGTTGACTTTTATTTAGAATCAAACGGCGGACTTTACGCCAGTGAAAATTTAGTTCACCATCTTGAAACGATGATGTACGGTGATGTCGATCATGATGAAGAAGCAAGACGCAAGCGAGATGAAAATCCTAATCATTTTATTGAAGCTATGATTCAAGGGGAATCCTTGTATCGCAGCGATGTCAACAAGGCTTGTTTTCTACAGTCAGATGTCCCTTTTGACACAATCAAAGAGGAATTTGCCGGAGAATTCAACGTTATCCCTTGCACAGTTCCAATGTTTGGACCAGACAGCGGTGAATTAGCCGTTCCCGGTGTTCATAAAGCGACTGCAATCGAGGCTTTGCTGGAACATTTAGGACTCGATCAAAAAGACACGATCGCAATGGGTGATGGAATGAATGATGCGGAAATGCTGGAATACTGTCAAATCGGAATTGCCATGGGCAATGCGAAACCCGGTCTGAAAGACATTGCCGATGAAGTGACAGACACTCATGACGAAGGTGGAATCTTCAACAGCTTCAAAAAACATGGATTAATATAAAAACCTGAATTTATTTCAGGTTTTTTGAATAGAATAGACTAAATGTTTTCTCCATTGTTAATAGCATCAATCTTGCGTTGGGATAAATTAGATCCTACTACCAAATTATTCTCTCTTAAAAAATCACATGTCAGTTTTCGATAAGGAGAATCAAGCGGGATTTTCACCGGAAAGCCGGCATCAAGAAAATCTTCCTTAAAACTGGTTTTATAAAATCTCAATCCCTCTACTCCAACCTGCATTAGATTATCAACAAGGATCTCTCCTTCATAATGCATATCATTGAGCCGTTCGACAATCATTTGTCTTTGATTCACCTTTGAATGACAAAACAGCAAAATCAAAAACAATTTATATGGCTGATCCGGACATTCGATCAGTTTAAAGTTCTCCATGTATTTTTCCATATCACTACCCCCATATCATTTTCATATTATACCATTTAGGAGGTCATTATGCTACTTAGAAAAGAAGAAGAATATCGTTTTGAATTACACCATACATTTAAAGGCGAATATTTAAGCCCGATAATCATGAATTTAAACGATAAGTTCATTCATCACTACGATGATTACGATGAAGTGTATCACTGCAACCAAAAAATTCATCAGTTATCCGCTTTATTGAATGTTACTTTGGATTATCATGTTCTTTATAAACATGAGCAATGTATTGGTATCGCTTTAATCAGTCACGGACAGCTCAATTCAGAAATTCTATTGGATCAAAAAGGACTCATTGAAAACCCTAGCCAGAGCATTATTCTAAATTATTTTCACATCTGTGAAAAAGGGCATGGCTTAGGCACAAAATGGCTTAAAGAGATCATTTTTCCCTACTATCAAGATTTCGGCAAGAATACTATGTATTTAAAATCATCACATGCCAAAGCTTTTCCTTTTTATTTGCGTCTAGGGCAAAAAATCGGCACTTATGAAACTAAAAGCGATAACGGATTATTTGTTAGAGAAGGACAGATCTTTAAAATCGATTTCTAAAAAAAGATACCCTTAGGATATCTCGTTTAAAACTGACCAATCACATCACTATTTAGCTGCTTTACTAATTCCACTGCCAGTTTAACAGAATTCAAATAATCTTCATAAGCACAAATACCATGATGAGAATGAATATAGCGAACCGGTACACCGACTACTATGGTTGGCACGCCATAACGTGACATATGAATATATTTGGCATTTGTCCCGCCGCCACTTCTTACAGATTCCTGAACCGGAATCTGTTTTTCTTCACACATATCCAATGTATAACGCATAAATCTTGGGTTCGTAATCATTGAACGGTCGAAATGTCTCAGCATCGGTCCCTTTTTCATTGCAGTCTGAATCATATATGGCTCATAAAAAGTATCATCAGCCGGGCAACCTTCAAAAATAATCGCAATATCTGCATCAATATTTTGAACGGCTGCATGCACACCTCTTTCTCCTACCTCTTCTTGTACAGACAATGTCGCTACCACGTCAACATCCAATGTTTCTTCTTTTAATTGATTTAAAGATTCCAATACCGCCGCACAGCCAATACGGCAGTCAAATGCTTTTCCAATAAATGAATCACGTTTTTCATCATAGGTACACTCAACATCAGGCACCACCGGTGCTGCCATTCTGATTTTGAAATTTTCCTTTAAGTCTTCAGCAGAAACAGCTCCTAAATCAATCACCATATTTTCAATATTCAAAGAGGCACTTTTTTCTGCCTGACTCATAAAATGCACCGGCTTAGCGGCAACAACACCGCTTAAATAGTCTCCTTCTGCATTTTGAACACGGACTTTGCTAGCTGGAATATTATTAGGTGACCAACCTCCTAACGGCAAAAATGTCATAGTTCCATTAGGCTTAATAGCTTGTACGATAAATCCCAGCTCATCACTGTGGGCATCCAGCCAAACCTTCGGCTTTTTACCTGTATTGCCCTTTAATGTCATATATAAATTACGCAAAGAGTCTTCCTTGACTTCACAAAAGCTTTCGCTTTCAATTCGCCCGATCTGAGCCACCTCATCTTCAAATCCGGATACCCCATTCGCATTTGAAAGTCGTTTAATCAAGTCAATATTTTGTTCTTTTGTTCTCATTTACACTCCCCCTTTTTTATTTTTCCTATCTTTTTTAATCATATCTTTATTTTTTAAACATATCAATATATAAATTTTATTTTATCGTCAATAATAAAGAAAGTTCACTTTCAATTCATTTATCCCTTGTAGAATATCATGATAAGAAAGAAGGTTATGTATGAAAAATCTTTTGAAAGGACGAAACGGTCCCGACCAGTTAAGTCAATTTTTACTTTTTATTGTGCTGCTTATCTCTCTATCCAACCTCCTCTTTTTTAAGACAGCCATTTTATCCATTCTTGTTTGGGTTCTATTAATTTATATTTTATATCGAACTTTCTCCAAACAGGTTTATAAGCGCCGACAGGAGAATATTAAATTTGCTCAGATGCTGTATCCATATCAGATGAAGCTGTTGAAATGGGCAAACCGACAAGCAGACAAGAAAACGCATCGTTATTTTAAATGCCCGAATTGTTCTCAAACCGTCAGAGTGCCAAAAGGACATGGATTAATCACAATCACATGCCCTAAATGTCAAACTCACTTTGATAAAAAATCCTAACAAATATTTTGCGGATCTCCTGCAAGATATTTTTTTATATTTTCAAATACGACATACGCTCGTTTTACTAGAGCTTCTTTTGTCGCAAAGCCAATATGTGGTGCCAATATGGTATTTTTCGCATTCAACAACGGATGTTCCACCGGAATTGGCGGTTCCATCTCAAAGACATCGATCCCGGCTCCGGCAATCTTATTATTATTCAGTGCCGCTGCCAAGGCTTCGCTATCAACGATAGTTCCACGGGCGGTATTAATCAAAATCGCCTCTTTTTTCATTAATGCAATCTTGTCTGCATCAATTAAATGATGTGTTGCCGGTGTTGATGGAATATGCAGTGTAATGATGTCACTTTCTTTCATCAGTGTATCTAAATCAACAAATTCTACCCCTTGAATCATTCGCTTTGTACGGCTATAGCATAGTACCTTTAAGTCGAATGCCAAAGCAATTTTCATCACTCGCTGTCCGATTTCTCCGGCTCCTACAACCCCTATTGTTTTACCTGCCATTTCCAATAAGTTCAGCCCTTCTTTAGTCTGCTGATGACGGGTTCTTTCATCACTTGCAAGCAATTGACGATACAGACCGATAATCATGCCGAACACCTCTTCAGTAACCGCCACAGTGGAATAACCTACACTGTTGCAGATCATAATATTCTTTTCTTTACAGTAATCGACATCAAGATGATCAATTCCGGTAAAGGCAACGGAAATTAATTTCAAATGAGGACAAGCAGATAAAACATTTCGATTTAACGGTAAATTCGCTACAACTAAAATCTCTGCTTCCTTTGCTCGTTCAATTAAAGCTGCTTCATCAGTGACTCTTGTATCATAATAAATAATTTCATGTTCCGATAAATTTTCTTGACTGATCTTTTCAACGCTTTCTTTTTCAATTCCCAACGGTTCAATAATGACTATTTTCATTTCATATTCTCCAATCTCAATATTTGTATTACGGTATTTTTCAAATGACGATAAGCATTTTCTTGTTTCATGGCATACTCCAACTCAACAACTCCGGGAACAACAGAAAACATAGCATCGATCCCATGATCATTCAATAGATAAGCCTCTTCGTTGATCTGTCCAGCTAAAGCAATGACCTTACACCCGTGTTTCTTAGCCAGTCTTGCTACTCCAATTGGTGTTTTATTCATCAAGGTCTGCCCATCCATTCGCCCTTCGCCCGTAAAAACATAATCTGCATCTTTAAGTTTATCCTCAAGCTGAACAAATGTCAAAACTAAATCTATTCCGCTTACCAGTTTTGAATGAAGATAACTCAAAAAAGCAAAGCCTAATCCACCAGCCGCTCCGGTTCCTGAAACCTCTTGATAGTCCGTCTTATTATATGCTTTGGTAACTGCCGCAAAATGAGCAAGCCCGGCATCCATTTTTTGAATCATAAAAGCATCGGCTCCTTTTTGCGGTCCGTAAACTGCACTTGCCCCATTTTCTCCACATAAAGGATTAGACACATCGCAGGCAATCTCAAAACGGCATTCTTTGATTCGTGAATCAACCAAGCGATCATCAATTTCAGCTATTTTATCAAGATCCTGTGCTCCTAAACGAATCGGCTGTGCCTCTTCATCTAAAAAGCGATAGCCCATTGCCATCAGCATGCCGGTTCCCCCATCATTTGTACCGCTTCCGCCAATCCCGACAATAAAATGACGATACCCTCGCTCAATAGCATCCATGATCATCTCACCTACGCCAAATGTTGTCGTCAGCAAAGGATTGCGTTCTTCTAACGTAAGCAAAGGCAATCCGGAAGCGCTTGCCATTTCCATCACAGCCGATTGATCGATCACGCCGTAATATGTCTCATGTTCTCTAAAAAGCGGATCATGAACACAAACATTTATTTTCTTCCCATTCATTCCTTCAATTAACGCATCAACGGTTCCTTCTCCGCCATCCGCCACTGCCTGAATCACCACCTCAGCATCCGGATTTACGGCATAAACACCTTCTTCAATTGCTTTTGCCGCCTGATAGGAGCTTAAACTGCCCTTAAACGAATCAATGGCTACAGCTACTTTCATACTATCACCTCATTCCTTTATTTTAAAAGCATCGTTCACTTTTGTCGAGATGTTTTAAAAGAAAACGCCCGATTATTCATCGAGCGCCTCCATCATCATTATGGCTGCCGCTTTATTGGAAGCTAATGGTATATTATGAACATCACATAGACGCATTAAAGCAGATACATCCGGTTCATGAGGCTGTGCCGTTAACGGATCCCTGAAAAAGATAACCAAATCCATTTCTCCGGTTGCGATTTTAGCCCCGATCTGCTGGTCACCGCCATAGGGACCGGATAAAAATCGATGAACCGCTAAAGAAGTGTTTTCCATAATTTTTTTACCTGTCGTTCCCGTGCCAAACAATTCATGTTTCATTAATTTCTTTTCATATCTTTTAACAAATTCAATCATCTCTGATTTCTTTTGATCATGAGCAATTAAAGCAATATTCATATCTTTTCCTCCCCGCTTTTACTATTCTGTTCTCAACGCTTCGACTGCATCTTTCTTAGAAGCCATACGTGCCGGAATATGCCCGCCTGCCATCGTTAATATCGTGCTGATCAGAATTAAAATAACAGCATGTTCCCATTTTAAAGAAGCCACGTTGCTTAATTCAGTCACACTGTAAATAACTGCATTAATTGGGAACGTGAGTAAATAGGCAATGATAATTCCCAAGGTTCCGGAGAATACTCCTAGGATACATGTTTCCGCATCAAATACACGTGTGATGTCTTTCTTACGTGCCCCCAAGGCTTTCAAGATTCCGATTTCCTTTGTTCTTTCTAATACAGACGTATACGTAATAATACAGATCATGATTAAACTTACAATCAATGAAGTTCCGGCAAAAGCAACCAGCACCATCGTAATTCCACCCATGATGCCCCCTGTTAAAGAGGAAATTGTAGCCGCTAGATCGGTATACACCACAATATCATCACGATTTTCTAACCCATCATTATACGTATCCAGATACTCAACGATTTTATCTTTATTTTCAAAATCCGTCGGATACAACGTGATAAGGTAAGGCGTAGCATCTCCGCCTAAATACGCCACCATCTGTTCTTTAGTTGCTTCGTCCATCGCTTCTAAAGTCAATATATTATAATCCACTGCTTTTTGAGCTTCGACGATTTTTGATCCTTCGGCTTGATCAATGACATACTGAGATAATGAATCACTGTAGGCAATGCCCGGATTTAGAATCGCAACATTAGCGTCTTCCTTAGCACGGATCACCGCACTGATTTTTACTGTCTGAGATTTCTTAGAATCATACATCATCTGATAATCATTTGATGGCATATAAGATTGAAACGGTGTCGTCGTATAGAAATCATCATTATCGACTAACTTCATCTCTGTTCCAACAATTTTATCAAAGTCGATTCCTTCTTTATCCACTGCTTCAAATCCAAGAGAAGTTAAAGTAGAAAGCTCCACTTGATTTTTTTCATTGACAACTAAGACCATATCAAATTTATCTTCCGGCAGATTTCCGGCTAATACATCATAGTTTTTTTCTAGGAAAGTATTGATATTTCCATCCGATGCCACCGGAAATGTAGATAATCCCGAGCTTCCCTGATTTGAACTGTTTCCAGAAATACTAACCATTTTTTTAGTTCCATCAATATCACGCACCAAATTCATACCGACAATACGTGTATAGCCGATACTGTCGCAAATAGTAGGATCGATATTTTTTATATACTCCAAATAATCCTGGCTAAAGCGATTCTCATGCATAATGGAATTCGCTGATGAATCATAAGCAAACACTTGGTTTTCCTCACTGTACTCTGTGGAAGACATCTCATTCATATGCTTTTGAATCGTTTCCGGATCCATGCTGGCAGCCTGCTTAGAAATAATGATCGGGAATTCTGCCAAGGCATCTTCCTGATAATTATCGATCTGTACTTGGAACCCGACTGATAAACTTAAAATCACAGCAATTCCAATAATCCCAATACTTGAAGCAAAAGAAGTTAAGAATGTTCTTCCCAGCTTTGTTTTAATATTATTGAATGATAAACGCAGTGCCGTAATAAAAGACATGCTGGTTTTATTTAACACAAACGCCTCCTGAGCATCATCATTTTGATAAGGATTGCTGTCACTGATGATACGTCCGTCTCTGAATTCAACAATACGATTAGCATAGTCATGCGCTAAATCAGGATTATGAGTGACCATGATGACAAGCTTGTCTTTAGCAATTTCTTTAATTAAATCCATGATCTGGACACTGGTTTTAGAATCCAAGGCTCCGGTCGGTTCATCACACAATAAAATTTCCGGATCATTCGCCAACGCTCTGGCAATCGCCACACGCTGCATCTGTCCGCCTGACAACTGGTTCGGCTTTTTATGAAGATGTTCTTTCAGACCTACTTTTTCCAAACACTCCAAGGCTTTTTCATGTTTTTTAGCGGCAGATACCCCACTTAGCGTCATTCCCATTTCAACATTAGCAACAATCGATAAATGGGAGATTAAATTATAGCTTTGAAACACAAAACCTATCGAATTATTACGATAAGCGTCCCAATCTCTTTCCTTGAAGTCCGTTGTATGTTTTCCTTTAATGATCAGATCACCGGAATCATAGCGATCCAAACCACCGATAATATTCAAGCAAGTCGTTTTTCCTGAACCACTGGTTCCTAAAATCGCAACAAACTCCTCTTTTCTAAAAGAGACACTGATATCATCTAAAGCAACAGTTTCAACGTCGCCTATCTTATATTTTTTAGTTATATTTTTTAATTCAAGCATCTTTTTCCTCCAACATTTCCTTTTTCGTCACTGCCATTAATTGGTAGATATCATCCATTACCAATAATAAACGATCCATATTTTCTTTTCCGTAACGTTCAATGATCGTTTCTAAAAATCGGGTAAGAAGCTCCTGCCCCTCTATATAAATCTGCTTCCCCTGTTCACTGAGTTCAACAATGTAAGAGCGGCGATCCAATGGATCGGTTTTCTTAATAATCAAGCCCTTGTCACATTGTCTTTTCAGCATATCCGAAGTTGCCGGCAGACTCAAATCCAAGCATTGTGCCAGCAGTCCCGGTCGCACCGCTTCATTTTTATCACAGTATTCCTGCACAATCATTAATACCATAAAATCACGCTGAGAAATTGGCAGCAGCTCTTTTAATGGATCTAGATTTTTAAAACGCCTCAAAGACTCTAAGAAACGTGCACTTTCTTTTTTAAGCAAACCATCGCCTCCAATACTTAAGTTACTTAAGTAATTTTATCAAATCCGGTTTTATAGTTCAACTCATATGATAAACGTGTTATAATCTTAGCAGGAGGAAAATATGCGGAAATTTAAATATAACGAGAAAATCGCAATGGGAGTTTTAGTCATTATTATCCTTCTTGCTATCTTCTTTATCCCTAAACTTAATTTTACCAATAAAGAAATAATGACTCCAATCTATAATCCTAAAAATACGGGTTTAGAAACGTTTCGATTAGGTATTGATGTCAGTGAGCATCAGGGAACGATCGATTGGAAGGCTGTCGCTGACAGCAGTGTTGATTTCGCCATCATCCGTGCCAGTTATGCATGGAATGATACCGGTGATCATACCGATAAAACATTCAAAGAAAATATCGATCAGGCTCAAAAGCATGGCATTGCCATTGGTGCTTATCACTACAGCTACGCCACAACACCTGAGGAAGCAAAAAAAGAAGCTGAATTTTTCTTATCGCAAATCAAAGGCATCCAATTTCAATATCCAGTCTATTATGATATTGAAGATGAATGTCAAGATGATTTAACAAAAGATCAGCTTACAGAAATTGTTTTGACATTTTTACAGACAGTTGAAAAAGCCGGTTACTATGTTGGCATCTATACCAACCCCGATCATATTAATCAATTAGATATGGAACGCTTAAAAAACTATGATCTTTGGATCGCTAACTATAATTTACAAAATGTATATGACGGTGATTATGGAATGTGGCAATATACCTGTTATGGAAAAGTGCATGGCATTGCCGGTAATGTCGATCTCAATTATTGTTTCTATGACTATCCTGCATTTATCAGACGCTTACAAAAAAACAATTACTAATACATAGACCCCTAGTAAAAACCAGGGGTCATTTTTATTTCTTTAATTGTTGAATAATATGACGTGAAACAATCACACCGTTTGCTCCTGCCTGCGCTAATCCTCTGGTCAGACCAGCCCCGTCTCCGGCAACATATAAGTTATCGATTTCACTTTCGAAACCTTCTCTTACTTTTGGACGAGCAGAATAGAATTTCGCTTCTACTCCATATAATAAGGTATGCTCATTGGCAATTCCCGGAGTCACATGATCCAATACCTCAATCATTTCAATGATTGATTTCATGGTATTGTAAGGCAGGACTAAGCCAAGATCTCCCGGCACCGCTTCTTTTAAAGTCGGTATCGTATACCCCTCTTTTAAACGTTTTTCTGTTGTACGTCGTCCTTTTTTAATATCTCCGTATTTTTGTACGATAATGCTTCCGTTTGACAATTTGTTTGCCAATTGACCGATGGCATTGGCAAATTCATTTGGCTGATTAAACGGTTCTGAGAATGTATGAGAAACTAACAGTGCAAAATTAGTATTGCTGCTGCCTAAAGCCGGATCATGATAGGCATGTCCGTTTGCCAGCATAGTTCCCGAATGATTTTCAATAACAACATGTCCGGAAGGATTGGAGCAGAAGGTTCTAACCCTTGTTCCGACTGATGTATTATAGACAAATTTTCCTTCATAAAGATTCTTGTTGATTTCTTCCATCACGATATTGCTTGTTTCCACACGAACCCCGATATCCACCTGATTGTTGTAAAGTTCAACACCATGCTGTTTTAAGCATTTTGTCAGCCAGGCAGATCCGTCACGCCCCGGAGCAACAACTACTTTTTTAGAATAAATCTTTTCACCGTTTGTGAGTTCAATTCCTTTTGCCTGACGTTCTTCAACAATAATATCTTTCACTGCTGTTTTAAACATAATATCAATATGTTCTTTTAACTCATTAGACATTGCAGTCATGATTTTCAGGTTTTCTTCCGTTCCTAAATGACGCACCTGCGCACGTAGCAATTTCAAGCCCACCGCATATCCGCGATGTTCGATCTCTTTTACTTTTTGAGTTGTCGGATCGGTTATTTCTTTTGTTGCACCATGTTTTAAATATAACTGATCTACATATTCAATCGCTTTGATGACCTCATCATCATTCATATAATCGGTCAGCCATCCGCCAAATTCACTGGTTATATTGAATTTTCCATCACTGTATGCCCCTGCTCCGCCAAATCCGGCAGTAATTGAACATGCAGGCAGACATCCCGGTTCATTATCCTTAATCACCGGACAAGATTTAATTTTCTTTTCCTTAATCGGACAGCGGCGATACATCACATCCTGTCCTTTATCCACTAATAACACTTTTAATTCTGGTTGTTTTAAATACAATTCATAGCTTGCCATAATTCCAGCTGGCCCAGCACCAACTATAATAACATCATAATTTTTTTCCATCCAATCACCTTTCATTAAAGCCTTTGGTATTATATCGAATGCATGCTTTAAATGCAAATCATATACACATTAAAAAAGAACAGAAGATTATTCCGTTCTTGCGACATGTGTACGTACGGCAGCTTCTGATACTGCTTTTGCCACCACTTTTGCAACACGCGGATCCATTGCTTCTGGAATGATATAGGTTTCTGACAATTCTTCTTCACTAACTAATGATGCCAGTCCCATCGAAGCCGCTAATTTCATTTCCTCATTGATTTTTTTAGCTCGAACATCTAATGCTCCTCTGAACAATCCCGGGAACGCTAAAACATTATTGATCTGATTAGGAAAATCAGAACGTCCCGTTCCCATCACGCGGACACCGGCAGCAATCGCATCATCATACATTATTTCCGGTTCCGGATTTGCCATTGCAAAAACAATCGCATCTTTTTTCATTCCGGCAGCCATCTCTTTAGTTAATATTTTAGGTGCAGAAACACCGATGAAAACATCCGCTTCTTTTAAGGCTTCCGCCATTGTCATACGTTTATTTTGAGAGTTTGTGATCTCTGCTAACTCTTTTGTCAGGAAATCATAGTGTTCCTGATCTTCCTTTAATACAATCCCGTTAATATTAAAGCCATAAATTTCTTTAACCCCCAGCTGCTTAATCATTTTAATAATAGAGCTTCCGGCAGCACCGGTTCCGCTGACCACTACGGTAATATCTTCCGCTTTTTTATTAACGACTTTTAAGGCATTGATCAGTCCTGCTGTTACTACGATTGCAGTCCCATGCTGGTCATCATGGAATACCGGAATATCCAGTTCTTCAATCAAAGTTCTTTCTATTTCCACACATCTTGGTGCACTGATATCTTCTAAATTGATTCCGCCAAATCCAGGGGCAATACTTTTTACGATCTGAATGATCTCTTTAGGATCCTTCGTATCCAAACAAATAGGAACAGCGTCCACATTTCCAAATTTCTTGAATAGGATTGATTTCCCTTCCATCACCGGCAAGGCTGCGGCAGGTCCGATATCCCCTAATCCTAATACCGCTGTTCCATCTGTTACAACTGCTACACTGTTGGATTTCCATGTATATTTGTAAGCCTCATCGGGATTTTTTGCGATCTCACGGCAAGGCTGTGCAACTCCCGGTGTATACGCTAATGATAAATCTTCTTTCTTATCTAAAGAGACTTTTAAACCGACTTCTAATTTTCCTTTTGCTGCTTCATGTAATTTTAATGCTTCTTGATATACGTCACTCATTCTGTCACTCTCCATTCGTCTCTTCCATTATCCCATATTTTTAACTTTATTCAACCCAAAATTAGTCAAGCTCATCCTCGTGTTTAACGATGATTCCCCGCTCTAACAGCATCTTAGCAAAGACTCCGTTTCCTACAGTCAAAGTTCCCGTAAATGAACCGTCATAGATTTTTCCTTTTCCGCAGCTAGGACTTCTTGGCTGCAAAATAGCACATTCAATCTCTTTATCTTCAATGAGCTTTAAGCATCGCTCTGCCCCATCAATAAATGCCTGAGTCTTATCTTCCCCCTCTTTATTTATAATGCGTTTACCGCAGCATTCACACGGTGTTCTTGGAGTGGGCAAACCACCTAACTGTTCAGGACATACTGCTATATATTCTTTATTTTTTAGAAAGTCTACAACCTTTTGACTGTAATTGTTGCCTCCATTATATTTGCAGTTATCCCCTAACAGACATTGACTCACTACGATCATTTTCCTCACCTCTGATTATATCTATTATTTCTTTGGTATCTTTAGCCAAAAATGTTGCTCCGGCTTGTTTCAATTCTGCTTCTGAACGGTTCCCCCAAAGACAGCCGATAGAAGCAATTCCCGCATTTTTTGCCGTAAAGATATCCACATCGCTGTCCCCAATATAATAAGCGTTCTCTTTTAATACCTCTGTCTTGTTTAGAACCCGTTCCACTAAAGTCGGATCAGGCTTTACCGGAATATGCTCAATTTGCCCAAATACAAAGGCAAAACGATCACCAAATAAATCCTTAACAATCTTTTTAGCGATGACATCCGGCTTATTGGTTACCACTGCCAGTTCATATCCCATGAATTTTAACTCATCTAAGACTTCTATTATATGCGGATAAATCGTTGTGAACTCGCTGCAATGCTGACTGTAATAAGTCATATAAAGCTCCATCGCTTTATTTAATTGCGCTTCATCTAAAGACCTTTCCGGTACTGCCCGAAGAATCAGGTTTTTAATTCCGCTGCCAACAAACAATTTATAGGCATCGATCGGGTGTGTCGGATAGCCAAGCTGTTCCACTAAATAATTTCCAGCCGTCGCTAAATCTTTAAGAGAATCGATTAATGTCCCATCTAAATCAAATATACACACTTTATTCATGTTGTCTCCTTAATTGATGATGATACTTTCATCATAAAGCTGATCAAGCTGCTGTCTGATCACTTCATATGTAAATAAGTCACTGTACTGGCGGCGGTAATGTTGACTTGCCAGAGTTTCATTATATTGATTGAAAGGGATTAACCTAAAATTCTGGTAATCATTTTCATATTGATTGACAACCGGGGTCAGTTCGACATTTTCTATTGTCGTTTCCTTGGTGGCTATGTCATGACAAATCGTTAAATTGACAATCCCGCCGACCTGATACATGTTTTTAAAAAGCTCACTGGAACGGTCAACCACAACATCCGCAGAAACAAAATTTCCCAAGGAGTAGATCACGAATGTCTGATGTCCTGTCGAGCTGGTTAAATATTCCATTGGCTGCAAGCAATGAGAATGATTGCCAATAATCAGATCGACACCTAGTTCATTTAAATATTCCGCAGCGGCCCGCTGAGTAGATGTCAGATCATAAGTGAATTCTGTTCCCCAATGCATCGCCACGATTACCACATCACTGACCGCTTTAGCGGCTTCAACATCACGTTTTAGAATATCTTTATATTCATCTGTAAACTGTAAATTGGCATCCAAAAAATAAGGAATAGCATAATTGTAATCTGATCCTACATAAGTATTTGTAGAATATGTATAAGCCAGCACGCCAAAGCGAACCCCATTCTTTTCAATAACCGGCGTCTGATTTCTTTCTTCTTGTGAAAGATACATTCCGCTAGTAAACATATTCATCTTATCAAATAACTGACGAGTATTTATAATCCCTTGTAACCCACGATCATTTTCATGATTATTCGCTAATGTCAGCACATTAAAGCCTAAACTCGGCAATTGTTCCCCGATCGTATAAGGGGCATTAAAAGAGTATCCCCAGCCACTGATGCCTAACTCATCACCACCAACCAAAACTTCTTGATTACCAATGATCAGATCTCCTTTTAAATAAGGTTTTACCTGATCAAAATAGTTTCCAAACTGATAGTTATCCATCCATTCATACAAGGGGCCCTCAAACAGCAGGTCCCCTGTAATGGACGCTGTTACCTCCCGCTGTGTTGTTTCTGCTTTAGTGGCTGTCTCTTTTAAAGGATGGACAACCGGATCATTTTTTAAAAACACGATCGCCGCAAACAGACAGATGACAGGGATAAAAGCAAAGATTATTTTTTTATTCATGAGGCACCTCTTTTCCATTCTTATTTAACTATAATTTCAAATTTCGACATTGTCAAACAAAATAAAAATAGATGCCGAAGCATCTAAATTTTCTCGAATCGATCGACTTCTACTACAAACACTGTGGCTCCGCCGATAACCCCTTCCATCGCAGTTTTATCACGGGGTTCTTCCAATGCCTTAGCTGAAGCGGCATTTTCTTTTTCCAAGCGTTTTTTCGCATTCTGATCAATGATTTCCAAAGCGGCAGGTACTTTTTCTTCATCTGTACCGATTAGAATTGTAATATTTCCCCTTTTTAGAAATCCCCCGGTTGCCGCTAATTTTGTAACATAATATCCGGCAGCGTTTAATGCTTTTGTTGTAGAAGCTGCATCTTCTTTATTAATGATACCAATAATTAATTTCATGTTATCACTCCCCTTACTTTATTTATACCATTTTTTAGTGTTTTTTTCCATTCATATCATCATTATTTTTGCATTTTTAACGATTGTGATATATGATATTCACCAAGAGTTACGAATATGATAAAGATTAAAGAAAATGGAGAGATTTATGAGCATAGCTTTAGACTTATTAGCCTGGTACGATCAAAACAAACGCGATCTTCCCTGGCGACGCACCAAAGACCCTTATTTTATTTGGATCAGCGAGATCATGCTTCAGCAGACCCAAGTCGATACGGTCATTCCTTATTATTTACGTTTTACTAATCGATTTAAAACCCCAATAGATCTTGCCTCTGCCCCTTTGGAAGAAGTTTATAAATACTGGGAGGGCTTAGGCTATTATTCCAGAGCCCGCAATTTGCAGGCCTCCGCTAAAATGATCGTGGAAGAATATCAGGGGAAAATGATCGGCGATATTGAAAAGCTGCTTGCCTTAAAGGGGGTCGGTCCCTATACCGCTAACGCTGTCGGATCCATTGCTTTTGATCTGAACGTCTTTGCTTTAGATGGAAATGGCTTACGCATCATCAGCCGTTTATATAATATGGAAGACAACATTGCCCTGCCTAAAACGATGAAGCAGATTCAAGCCATCGGTGATGAATTAGTAAAAGGTGTTAATGCCGGTGATTTTAATCAAGCTATCATGGATTTAGGGGCAACGATCTGCCGTCCTAAAAATCCCGCTTGTGAAAAATGTCCGATCCGCAGCCACTGTCTTGCTAGTCAGCAGCATCGTCAAGATGTTTTGCCTATTAATATAAAAAAGAAAAACAATCAGGATATTCATTATATTACCGGTGGTATTTACTATCAGGATCAGCTGTATCTGATTAAAAACGGTCCCGATGGCTTGCTCGCTAATTTATATGGCTGTCCGCAGTATGCCGTTGAAAGTCCTTATACCTTCATCGAAGCATTTAAAGAAGATACCGGATTAGAGATTGACGTTATTGATCATGTCAAAGATATCAAGCATGTCTTTTCTCATCGTACGTGGTATATGCATGTCTATCTGTTCAGACTGAACTCAGACAGTAAAAGCTTATATAGTAAAAAAGAAATCGACAAACTGCCGATTTCAACTGCCCACGTTAAAGTGTTAAAAGCTATTTATTCCTGTTTAGAATTTTAAAGATCTGAAAATTAATAAATTCATCGACCGCTGTTAGAATATGTTCTCTTTCATCAAATGACAATTGATCGAAAGCGATATTGGATACAGCGGTTTTATATGTAATTAATTCTTCTAAAGTCATATTATAATTCAGCAAAGGGTCATCATCGCGGGTATCAATAAAACCCACTTTAGTGAGAAATTCAATTTTCGATACACCTAAACCTTTACATAATTGCTCGACTGTTTCCAAAGTTGGAATAATCGGCTTATTCGTTTTAGGATTTCTGCCTGATTCAATCATATTAATATAAGAACGACTTAACGAACAGTTATTGACGACATTGGTTACAGTAAGATTCTTATCCAATCTTGTTTCTCTTACATAATTAGATAACTTACGAGATAATTCATCCATAGTTCCACTCCTCTTTTATTATTGTATAGAAATTTACTGATAAAGTGGATAGCTAGGCTATACAACATACTGTTTATATGTTGAATATATTGTTTATTATGAAAAATATACTAAACATTTGTTTACTAATTATAGAAATGGCAATACTTGTTTTGAGGTGAAGAGGATGATTTTAGAAACGATCGTAATGGCTGTCAGTTCCATTATTGTATTATGCATTACTGTTAAGTTATGGGGCAATAAAGAAATAAAGCATCTTACATTATATGATTATGTGATTGGCATTACCTTTTGTCTCATTGCCGCTAAAATGGCAACCGGACCATTGGATCATTTTGCAGTAATGCTGAGCATCATTGCCATTTACTGGATCGCCATCCTTATCATAAGAAAATGTACCTAAAAAATCATGGGCATTCATTCCCATGATTTTTATGTATTATTTAGATTTTGTCATTTCTTCTTTAGTACGATGATCAAAGATAAACGGCGGACGGTTACGGGTTGCATCAAACATACGCCAAATATATTCTCCTAAAATACCTAAAGAACCCATGATGATACTAAAAGCAAATAAAATTAATATAATGATCGTCGTGTAACCTTCTACTGTAATGATATTCATTAATCTTTGAACGATCAGTACGATTGACCAAATAAACGATATCACAAAGCTGGCTGCTCCGATCATTAGAATACAACGAATCGGAAAATAAGAAAACCCAAGCAATGAATCTAAAACCAGTTTGATTTTCTTTGATAAGGTCCATTTTGAAGTTCCGATTTCACGTTTTTTACGTACATAGCCGATTTTGCTGGTAGGAAATCCACACCACAGCACTTGTGCCATCAGTGAGGTATTTTTTTCATTCATTTGAATCAAGGTATCAATGACTTGACGATCGATCATAAACGAGTCAAATCCGCCTTTTGGCATATTCGATAAAGCAAATTTACGCATCAGATAAGCATAAAGATTGGAAAAGAATTTTTGCCCCTCTGATTCTTCCCGTCCTTCTCTGACTGCCAGTATAACCGAATTTCCTTTTTCATACTCTTCAAGCATATCCAAAATCATTTCACTAGGCTCCTGTAAATCTGCCGCTTTTCGAACCGCTAAATCACCGGTACATACATTCAATCCCGCTAACAAAGCAGAATGTTCACCAAAATTACGAGAGAGTTTATAAATTTTGATATGTTCATCGATACTGGAAAGATTATTCATCACTTCAAACGAACGGTCTTTAGAACCGTCGTCCACCATTACAATTTCATACTGATAACGATGCTGAAGTGGATCCAGCACCTTTTCTTTTAGATCCGCATAAAGCGGCAAAAGATTATCTTCATTATAATAAACCGGTACAATTATTGATATTTTTTTCATATTTATCACCAGTTATCAATCATATCATTTAATCCGAATTATTTAAAGGGTAAACTTGTAGAAATCCCTCATAAATGCTATTATTTAACCATTGGAGGAAGTTATGGAAAATCGTTTAGAGAAAAAACACTACTATTTTTTAATCTGTATATTTTTGTTTTACGGTCTTTGGGCAATGCTTCAGCCTGTGAATGCCGGACCGGATGAAAGTATGCGTTATTCAATATGTCAATATATATTAAATCATGGATCGCTTCCGCATGGAGCAGATCCGGAAATCATGAATTGGACATGGGGACAATCCTATGCATTCACCCCTATTTTAGCGTATATGCTGTGTGCGATTCCAATGAAGATCGTTTCTTTATTCACTTCTAATGCACATTATCTTTGGCTGGGTGCCAGAATGATGAATGTTGTCTTAGCGGTGGGAACCATTTATCTGACAATAAAAATCGGACGAATCCTTTTTAAAGAGGAGCGATGGCAATGGCTGTTTATCATATTTGTCGGCTGTCTGCCACAGTTTGCCTTTATCTTTACCTATGTTAATAATGACGGCTTGGCTTTATTTAGCTGTGCATTCATCGTTTATGCCTGGTTAAGCGGATTCAAGGATCAGTGGTCCTATCGGAGCTGTACTTTGCTAGCGGTTGGTTTGGCTGTCTGTGCGCTTTCCTACTATAATGCTTATGGCTTTATTTTAGTCAGTATCTTCATTTTTATTGGATCGATGATTCATTCTCATCCAAAGCAATGGTTTAAACCATTAATGATCAAAGGTCTCTATATTTCTGCTCTCGCTTTGCTTTTAGCGGGATGGTGGTTTATTCGCAACTATCTTTTATATGACGGAGATTTTATCGGCATGAGCACCAGCAATTATTATGCAGAATTATATGCTGCCGATCAATTTAAGCCTTCTCTCATAGCTTCACCTAGCAATCTCAACATGTCATTATGGGAAATGCTGATATCCAAGCAGTGGCTGCTGATCTTTTTAACTTCATTCATCGCACGTTTTGGCGGTATGATGATTTTCCCGCCATTGTGGTTCTATCCTATTTGGGGAATTGTTATTTGTGTGGGAATGATCGGCTGCTTCTATAAGATCAAAGAAATCTTATTTTCTAAAGAATTTATGAAAGACTTGTTTAACTGGGGAATGCTTAGTGCTTTAATCATTCCTAATCTCTTAAATCTTTATTATTCCTATTTCAACGATTTTCAGCCGCAGGGACGCTACAGTATGCCGATGATTATTCCGTTAGCTTATTTTATTGTACTGGGGACACAATATTTACTAGAACGTTTCAAATGGAAAAAGCACTATGTTATAATAATGAGTAGTACGTGTATCTTTACACTGATATACAGTTTATTTTTCATCATCATTCCATATTACTACTAGGGGGAGAAAATAATATGCTAGATTTTAACCGTCCGCCATATGTCGGAAAAGAATTGGATTATATCAAGGAAGCTGTCGATCTGCATAAGATCTGCGGTGACGGAAAATTCACTCAGCTTTGCAGTGAGTGGATGAAAAAGCGTTTTAATATCAATAATGTCTTATTAACTACTTCATGCACACATGCTTTGGAAATGGCTGCTATTCTTTGTAACATTCAGCCAGGAGACGAAGTCATCATGCCTTCATATACGTTTGTTTCGACTGCCGATGCATTTGTATTAAGAGGCGCTAAAATTGTATTTGTGGACATTCGTCCGGATACGATGAATATTGATGAAACAAAAATCGAAGCTGCTATTACCGATAAAACAAAAGCAATTGTGCCTGTTCATTATGCAGGGGTCAGCTGTGAAATGGATGCTATTATGGCAATTGCGAAAAAACATCATCTTTTAGTAGTCGAAGATGCCGCTCAAGGAGTAACTGCGTATTATAAAGGGAAAGCATTAGGAACAATCGGTGATTTTGGCTGCTATAGTTTCCACGAAACGAAAAATTACAGTATGGGCGAAGGCGGAGCTATTCTTTTTAATGACGATCAATACAAAGAAAAAGCTGAGATCAGTCGTGAAAAAGGGACAAACCGTTCAAAATTCTTCCGTGGACAAGTAGATAAATATACTTGGGTTGACTATGGTTCATCTTATTTGCCAAGCGATTTAAATGCCGCCTATCTTTGGGCGCAGTTAGAAGCCGCTGACACGATTAATAACCATCGTTTAAGTACATGGCAGAAATACTATGATGGCTTAGCTCTATTGGCAGAAGCCGGACATATCGAGCTTCCCTATGTTCCTAGTGAATGTACACATAATGCCCATATGTTTTATATTAAAACCAAAGATCTTGCTCAGCGAAGCGCATTAATCACTCATTTAAAAGAAAAGGGAATCCAAGCCGTATTCCATTATGTGCCATTACATAGTTCTCCGGCAGGGCAGAAATTCGGCTATTTCCACGGGACTGATGAATACACTACAAAAGAAAGTGAACGTCTATTAAGACTACCGCTTTTCTATAATATTACCGATGATGAGATCAGCAGCGTCATCAACGCAATTAAGGAATTCTATCAATAACATGAAAAATATCGTCATCATAGGGGCAAATGATTTTCAGCTGCCCCTAATTTTAGAAGCTAAGAAACAAGGCTGCATCACTCACGTCTTTGCGTGGGAATGCGGAGATGTCGGAGAAAAGGAAGCTGATTACTTTTATCCGATCAGTATTGTAGAGATCGATCAGATTTATGAAGTCTGTCTGAAAATAAAACCGGATGCCGTCTGTTCGATTGCTTCCGATCTTGCTGCTGTCACAGTCAATGAACTTTCAAGAAGACTGTCATTGCCTTGCAATGACAAGGAATGTGTCAAAAACACGACCAATAAATACGCAATGCGTCAAACGTTAAAAAAAGCCGGACTTCCAACCCCTTCCTTTAAAGTTGTTACAGATAAGGAGGAAACTATCGATTTTCCTTTCCCGGTGATCGTTAAACCAACCGATCGTTCTGGCAGCCGCGGAATATTTAAAGTAGAAAATCCCGCTCAACTATCTGAGTGCATCATGCAGGCAATGGACTACAGCTTTGAAAAAAAAGCCATTATTGAAGAATATATCGATGGACCGGAATACAGTGTGGAGGCTTTTGCTTACCAAGGCGAATATCATATTTTAGCCTTCACTAAAAAATATACGACCGGTGCCCCGCACTTCATTGAAACGGCACATTTACAGCCAAGTGATCTTGATGAAAAAACACAGCAGGCGATCTCTTCACAGCTGTTAGCAGCATTTAAAGCACTGAACATTCAAAACAGTGCGATTCACGGAGAGTTTCGTTTAACGAATGAAGGAATGCGAATCATTGAAATCGGCGCACGTATGGGTGGTGACTGTATCGGCAGTCATTTAGTGCAGATTTCCACCGGTTATAACTTTGTCCGCTATGTGTTGGACATCGCTTTAGGCATTCGACCAAAAATACAGAAAATACAAGAACCTAAGGTTGCATTGATTCATTTTATATTCGGGGATGAAGACATAAAATTACTTGATGATATCAAAAAAACGAATCCGCAGTGGATCGAAAAAATATATCTTGATGCTCATCCCAGTTTAAATATTGTTGACAGCGGCAGCCGTCATGGTTACTTTATTTTAAAATGTGATCAAAAAGATCAGTTAAAAGGAATACTTACACATGAAAACAAAACCGAAATTTAAAAACATTATTATATTGCAGCTCGTGATTATCATCTATTCTTTATCCAGCGTCTGTGCCAAATTTGCTTCTAACGAAGCTTTTCTCTCTCCTAAATTCGTTTTATTCTATGGAATTGAAATTCTTATTTTAGGCATTTATGCGATTCTTTGGCAGCAGGTCATCAAACATTTTGATCTCTCGATTGCCTACGCCAACCGAGCGACCGGATTGCTTTGGTCGGTGATCTTTGCTTTATTTATTTTTAAGGAAAACATTACAGTAATGAATATTGTCGGAATCGGTGTTGCTATTTGCGGCATCATCCTAGTCAATCTTGATGAACATACATCACCTGATACTGATCATTAGCGTTATTGTCGCTAGTATATCTCAAATTTTCCTTAAAAAAAGCACTTATCATCATCATGATTCATTAATAAAAGAATATTTAAATCCTTATGTCATTTTCGGCTATAGTTTAATGATTATTTCTACAGTCTTAACGATCCTCGCCTTTTCCGGACTTCATTATAAAGAAGGACCGATCATTGAATCTATCGGTTATTTTATTGTCATGATTTTAAGTTATTTCTTTTTAAATGAGAAAATAACAAAACGGAAACTATTAGGCAATATCATTATTGTCATCGGGATTATTCTTTTCTACTTATAGAAGACTATTCTCTACAAAAATCCAAGCGTTCCTTGGATTTTTATTATTCAGAATTGAAAATAAATGGTATAATGAAAATACGGTGGGGATAAAATGAAAATACTAAATACACTTATGAAACAATATTCTAAACTTATCTATTTAATGGCAGTCATTATTGGGGTGATTGCAGCTTCCGGTTTTTTTCTTAATAAGCTGGACTTGGTCAACTGTGAGGCAAAAATAATAGTTGAAAGAATGCTTAAAGATTCAGATTTTAAAAATGCGGTCGGTGATGTTAACAATTCGGTTGTAGATATTAATCTTAATCCGCCTGATACATTATGGCACTATTACCCGTTGTCCTATACTACTTTTAGATACATTGATCAGCATTACGGACGTATCGAAGTATATAAAAATAAAGAGGCCGCAGAATTAAGGATAAAATATTTAGAATCACTTCGTACACACAGTTCAGAAATCTATACAACTGAGTCCTATGGGGACTACGTCGCAAATGACATCCTCTATAAGTACCATTACAATACCACTCAAATTGGTAATGTTGTGTTGATTACTTCCACAAAGGATACGAATAGTGAGCAGTTGAAGGTAACGACAAAAGCCTTAAAAAAAGCGATGAAAGGCTTGCAATTTACTCAGCAAAACAGGATCAATGCATCAGATTATGAACAGCTTTTTGCAGCTTTAGATTTAGAAGCAGAGAATTTTATAGTCGATCATGAATCGAAACTCAGAAACGAATATATCACTTCTGTCAATAATGAATTTACAGTTCTTGAAAATGAGCCGACACAGCGCCACTACAACATGACAAAAAGCCATATAGAGAAAATGAATGTTCCTCAATATTTAAACGAATATGAGGAATGGTCAAAGCGTCTAGCTGAATTGCAACCACTGGTTCAGGAGTATGAATCTCAGCAAAAAGTATTGATTGAAAATCGCTATGGCAGTGGAGTTTATAAAGCCGGAACCGATATTCCGGCCGGAGAATATATTGTTTTCTATAATTTCAACAGCAGTTTTAATGTCAAATCAGGACCGAAGGATTACAGCACAACACTCAATAAAGAGACACTGTATACGAATCGAACACTGGTAATCAGTGTAAAGGAAGGGGAATATATCCATTACACCGGTTCAGATTATTTTTATTCTATAGATGCGAATCCTTCCGTAACGCTAACCACGAATGGAATATTTAAAGTCGGACTTCATTTTCCTGCCGGAGAGTACCAGATCATTCCTAAAAACAGCAATAACTACTCTAATCAGGTAAATGTTTACAAAGATAGTTATTATCGTGATTCTCCGATTGAAGAGCGCTATGGAAGTACATTAGATGATCCTATTACTTTAGAAGAGGGACAATATGTGCAGCTTAAAAACTGTCAGTTAAAAAGAATAGATGAATAAAAAAGCCAAGCCTCAATGATACAATCCCACCGAAGTAGACAGATGAAATAAATAAAATTTCATGAATCTACAGAGGAGGGATTTTATTATGTCCAGAAAAGCAAAATATACATTAGAACAAAAAATAC